>NZ_CP146612.1:0-1200000 GCF_037094495.1 Dehalogenimonas sp. W | reverse complement strand
ATAGAATCTTTTCTCGCTGGAACGGATATCTTTAATCCGTTCCAGCATTTCATCGAAGTAATCAGAACCCACGTTGATGCCGCTTTTTAGGCGTTCATCGTCCATGGTAAACCCTTTTACCAAGTATTCATTCAGACGCTCTGTCGCCCATCTGCGGAATTGTGTACCCCGGTGCGATCGTACACGGTAACCGACTGCGATGATAGCTTCCAGATTGTAGAATTTGCGGATTCGGCTGACTTGCCTTTGTCCTTCGGTTTGAACTTGTAAGTTATCCTTACAAGTTGAGTCTTCAGCCAATTCGCCGGTAGCAAATATTTCCTTCAAATGCAGGGTTATGTTTTGAGGTGTGGTCTGGAACAATTCAGCCATACCCGCCTGTGTCAACCATACCGTCTCGTTTTCAAGCCGGACTTCAATTTTTTCGTTCCCGTCCGGGGTGGTGTAAAGAAGGATCGAGCTTGTGGCTGGAATGATGTCGTTTTTTCTGTCTGTCATTCTTATACCGTCTCGAACTTCTTGATCTCTTTTGTCTTGAATATCTGTACTGCGTTGGCTTTCAACTGGTCATTGCCGGCGAAACCGGCATCCAGGCACACCACCCGCTCCGGTTTCTTGTCTGCCATGGCTTTGATGAGTTCCAGGCTGATTTCCTTTTCCAGACAGATGAACATCAACCCTTCAGCCACGGAATAAATATCCTTCCCGGCTACAGTCAGTTTTTTAACAGGCGTAGTCAACGGGAATCCACTCTTAAGCAGCAGTTCATACAATAGGTCATCTTCATTGCGGCTGTCTTTAATATGGTCAATATGTAATTCAAGCTGTTTTTCCAGCGATACCGTGTCCTGGGCACCGTGGGCGTCCCATGTTTTGAAGTTGGAGTCCGCAAGTTTGAAGACACGGAAACCGCGGTCCTGCTTAATTCCACCATCGAGGTCCAATTTTCCTGTGTCCTGGTCGTTTAGCTTTTTGATGACACGTCGAACACGCTCTTCAGTAATCTTACTGATATCCTCGTAGCCAGCCTTTCGGGCTTCAGAGTCATCAGGGCATTTTTCGGGAAGTTGAACAAGTATAAATTTGCGATTTCCAAAATCTGTTTGGTTTAATTCAAGAATAGCATGAGCAGTAGTTCCAGAGCCAGCAAAAAAATCAATGCAGATATCAGTGGGTTTAAGGGCTAATAATGCGCATCTATTAATTAATCTAACTGGTTTTGGCGTCTCGAAATACCCATAACCCAAAATCGATTTGACTTCGCGGGTAGATTCCTGATTATGTCCCACTTCATTTGCCAGCCATAACGTATCACTTTTTCTTCCTTGTTGAACTTCAGATAAATACCTCTTTAACCTTGGAAATGCGTCACCATTTTTACCAAACCAGATTCGATTCTCTTTAATTAACGTTTTCATATTTTCTTGTGAATATACCCAGTGCTTTCCACTCGGTACATTAAAGGTTTTTCCAGTTGGCCCCATCACATCATAATTTCCATCTTTTCTAATCTCATTGGCAACCAAATCTCCCGAAGCCCACGGGCCCCTCGAATCATCATCGGGATTTAAGAACCTATTATCCATTTTCTCAGTTCTTGGTAGTAATTGTATTTCAACATCATTTATATTTTTTGCATAACATAAAATATATTCATGAGTATCAGAAAAATACTTGGCATCATTTTTCGTGCTATGTATTTTCTGCCAAATTATTTGGGCAAGAAAATTTGATTCACCAAATACTTCATTACAGAGCTTTCTAAGGTTATCAATTTCATTGTCATCAATACTAATAAAGGCAATGCCACTTGTCGTTAGCAGGTTCCGTGCAAGATACAATCTCGGATACATCATATTCATCCACTTGGAATGAAAACGGCCATCAGCATCCGTATTATTCCCGAACTTCCTGCCTTCAGAGTCCACTTGCCCGGTGTATTCAAGGTAAGTCTGAAGCGACTCCGTGTAATTGTCCGGGTATATGAAGTCATTGCCGGTATTATAGGGCGGGTCAATATAGATCATCTTAACCTTGCCCAAATATGACTTCTGGAGCAGTTTGAGCACTTCCAGGTTGTCGCCTTCAATAATCAAGTTTTCAGTAGTATCAAAGTTGACGCTCTCTTCGGGGGCTGGACGCAGAGTTGCCATACTTGGTTGTTGGATGGTTTTGAAACATTCGGCTTTGCCCGGCCAGGTCATACCATAGCGTTCTTTACCTACGTCTACCGTCTCACCCAATGCCAACTTGAGGCGTTCAAAGTCAATTTTACCGCCTTCGGTTCGGACCTCTGGGAAAAGGCGTAGAAGTTCCTGTTGCTTATCTTCGGATAAATGTTGGGAGTTCAGGTCAAAGTGTTCTGGTTGTTCGGTCATTCCTGTTCCTCTTCTTCGGTGAGTTCGCCTTCCGCGTCCGCATTTTCAATTTGGGACGGAGCCTGTCGGCCGATTGCTTTACCAGTTGCCTGCTCTATTCTCTTCAACAGAGCTTCTTTGCGCTTATCATAGAAACTCTTAAAATCATCTTTTTTAAGGGTTTCTGGATCAATTAGGTGCGTGACAAGTATCTGATCCTGTCGTTTTTCAGCGATACTACATTTATCGCGTAGGGCTTTCAAGTACTGGCTTGGAGCGTTGCCACCAATGATTCTATTGGTGCGGTACGAAAGCGCGGTTTTATTAACAATGGATTCTGAGTATTTGGACTCAATATGTTTTTTCACGCACCAATCATGAGGGAAGATATGATGTATGTCGATAATATCTGCAAAATACGTTTGGACCTGAATGGGTTCCCCTGTGCGAAAGTCCAGGCAACCGTCTTGCATAAGCAATGCGTATAATCCTTTATACGCCGCACTGTTACGAGTGCGCAGAGTGTCGAAACGCCCGGGGGAAAAGTTACTTTCTGAGACTGTTGATGGCTCTTGACCGCCGCTTACCCAATTCATAACTTCGACAACATCGCGGGCAAAACGTGTTTCGACGGCACTGCCATATAATTCACCGAAAACACCACACCAGTACCATCTGCCTAGTTTCTCACGGACCAAATCAGTATCTGCTTTGTCCCCAATAATCGCTAGAATGGCGGCCAAAGGGACCAGTTGCGTTCCATAAGGAACATCTTTATTGGAAAATATTTTTTGTTGGAAAATGAAACGTCCGGCTTTTTCAAATCCAGAAGTGGCTAATTCTACCCACTTTTTGTAATCATCCAGTTTTAGTTTTAAAATATCTGTCCGTTTGCAACCAACAGCTGCACTTGAGTCCTCCTTCTTCCGGCTATAGGCAGATAAAAGAGAAATGACCTGCAATAATTCATCGGCACCTATGGAGCGCAATACAATCTGGCTATGTATTCTATCCTTTCGACCGCTAGCGATCTTGTGTCCTCGCTCGTTGTGTTTACCTTCCCAGTCTTCTCGAAGGTTATAGCCATCGGCGGCAAAAGTAGCAGTAACCAGTTCAAAAACCGTTAGCGATACGCCACCAGTGTTGACCTTTTCGAAGACTTGGCAAACGGCAACTTTCGGGGTCTCTTTCAACAACTTGATAACCGGGATTTGGTATTGTTTGAACCGATCAACGACCGCCCTTTCAAAAGTGTCGAAGAATTCAGTTTTCTGCGGGTCATAACTCCAATGCTTGTTGTAATTAGCACGCCATTTTGCGCAATCGAGGACCAACGAGAGCGGGAATAACATATGCTCGAATTCGGCTTCAGGAGTCGAGTAGTCTTCGACTATCTCATTCCTAAAGTTCTTTATCTTCCTGTCTTCCGGCAGGCTCTTGATAGCGTCTTCCCTGTCCCCATTTGAGTTCAGAGCCTTGACCATATCAATATAGTACCAACGGAGGATTTCCTTCTTTCTGATATCCTTTGTTTTTACAGCCCGATTGAGTATGATTGCCTGATAGAGTGAGGTGAGCCGCTGCTGTCCGTCCAGGATGAAACGTTCAGGTTCAACCGGTAAAGCTAGTTCAACACCTTCGACAGGTCGTGGTTTGAATCTAACGTCTTTATTCCCATTCTCTAGCATCATGACGGCGCCAATCGGGTACGACAAAGAGACGCTGGCTAAAAGACTCATGATATGGGCATCATCCCAAACCCAACCACGTTGAAATTCTGGCAACTGGTATGTCCCGATTGAAATTGCTTTCAGGACATCCTGCAGAGACTCCTTGTCACTGGTGAAGGTCGTCATTCCTTCCATCATTTGCCTCCTATGTCAGTACCCAATGCAAAGAAAAGAGTGTCGTCTTTTCGGTTGCTTGCCGTAATCGCTGGCAGATCTCGTCCAGCAACGTGTCTTTCTGTCTATCAACATCCCGGCTGGCCTGATCGTAGTTGCGCCAAGCTTCATCTCTCTTGGTTTCAAACTTACGTATTTCTCGTTGCCGTTCTAATTTGTCCGGAAGATTGGGCGCCATCCTGGCTGCCTTGCGAGCTTCTTTAAGCGCATCATCAAGGTCTTCTAACTCAGTACGGAGAGAAACGCGACGGTCCTCAGCCCATTTTTCCAGTTTGTCCATCTCCACTTCAAACCACCGCCCGTTTCGAGTGTCCATACTTGTAAGTATTTCCTGGGAGCAGGCTGAAACTTGCTGGTCAAGCCGTTGTGAAATCTCCCCCGGCAAGGCTAAGGTGTTTTCAGTTCGCCCCGCTAAATCAAACAAGCGGCGGCATTGTGTATCGTCAAGAAGATGTCCGTCATCGGTTAATCCTGCAAAAACCAGCTGGTCTTCAGTCTCCAATGCGGTTACGGTACATAGGCAGCATTGAAGCCAACCAGACTTTCCGAGAAACGATTGCAGACAAGTAATATTCTTCCCGCTCCCGGCATAATCGAAAACTACTTGCGCAGATGGAGTTTGTAGCGAGGATGCACGACTAAGCAGGCGCTGAGCCAGAGGGTGGCCAACGCGGTAAGTATTGACATCATCAACTGCCTTTCCCATGCAATAGGGGCCCGGGTGAATGGTTTCCTTAGGGAAAGGATTTTTTAACAGCGTAAAAGTATGAGCCGTTTCGTCAAAATTGGCATAATCCCCAAGAAGGTGTTGGGTAATCATCCACAGGAGGCCGTTGAAACGATCCAGATAGTCGTGACTCTGGATTCGAACTTTTTCGACCACCTCCTGATCGAAGTTATCCAACAGCTTTTCCCTGGCATCCCGCTGGCCCTCAACTATTTGAACCTCAAGTTCTTTTTGAAGCTGGTCGAATTCGAACTGAATCTGCTCCTGGGTCCGGCATTGTTGGTAAATGGATGCTATGCGTTTTTCAAAATCGACGCCGGATTCAACAATCCCAAGGACTTCATCACTGGCGCCGAACACCCCGTTGAAAAGACGGAATTTTTCGTCAAGCAGTTCATAAACGCGTTGATCAGCGGCGTTACTCTTGTTCAAGAAGTTGACTACCACGACGTCGTATTTTTGCCCGTAGCGGTGGCAGCGGCCAATCCGTTGCTCAATGCGTTGCGGATTCCATGGCAGGTCATAATTTACGACCAGGTTGCAAAACTGCAGGTTGATGCCCTCGGCAGCCGCTTCCGTAGCAATGAGAATGGAAGCATCATCACGAAAATGCTCAACTAGAGCGGCGCGCATATTGGCGCTTGGTGAACCGCTGATACGATCGGTGCCGGCATGTTTTTCCAGCCATCGCTGAAGAATTCCCTTTGAGAGGGAATCGGTGTTGGTGCCGTTAAAAAGCATAACCTTTCCGGCGAATTCGGTTTGTTGCAGAACGTTAAACAAATACTCCTGGGTGCGCCGTGACTCTGTGAATATAACTGCTTTTTGTTGTAAGGTGGCAGCCCCTTGCTTTTCCTGGGCATGAGACGCAGCCGCAAAGCCTTTCCTCAGGGCGGTAAGGAGTACTTCACCTTTAGAATTTCTGACGATTGATTTAGCCAGGGCATGGAATTCACGCAGTTGGGCCATCTCAAGGCGTAACTCTGCGAGTTGTTCCGGAGTTAATTTGCTTTTTTGACCGGATGTCGAGCCATTGTCATCCTCGTCCCATTCGTCCGCCAGCTCGTCTAGTTCTTCAAGATTAGCTGGCAGATCATCCGGCAAAGTATCAACAGCTTCAGCAACGGTTGCCGCCGCTTCCAGTTTGTTGGCCAATCCCTCGAGGGTTGCAGAGATGGCATATGTCGATGACGCGAGAAGCTTGCGTAATATCAACGTCATTAGTTGCCGCTGACTTGCGGGGAGTGCGTATAAGGTCGGGCACTGAAGATACTCCGTAACCAAATCGTAGAGTCTTTGCTCCTGGTCGCTCGGTACGAACTCTTGAACGATGGCATGGCGGTTAGTGTATTTGATATATTCCAGCACCTGACGGCGCAGGGTACGTTTGCAGATTGGCTTGAGTCGCTCTTTGAGGTCGGTAAAGTCTGTTTCATTGTTGAGCCGAGTAAACCTGGCTCGGAAGCTGCGCAAATCGCCAAAAGCATAATCGTCGATAATACTGACAAGCCCATATAGCTCCAGCAAGGAATTTTGCAATGGCGTCGCAGTCAATAGCACTTTGGGGAATGGGGCAACGGCCTGTTTGATAACTGATGCTATTTTGCTGGAGGTTTTATATACGTTGCGCAGCCGGTGAGCTTCATCTATGACTACCAATGCCCATTGTATTTGACGGATGTAAGGCTCCATCTTTTTGGCAAACTGATATGAGCATAAAATAATGGCTTCTTGCTTGAAAGGATTCAGATTGCCGGAGCGGATCACATCGTTAAAACTGCGGTTCTCCAGAATCACTGAGGGTAGATTGAATTTGTCTGAAAGTTCCTGGCTCCATTGTTTGCGAAGGTTGGCTGGGACAATAACTAAAAGACGACGTTTACGTTCAGCCCACTTTTGTGAAAGAAGAAGGCCGGCTTCGATCGTTTTCCCGAGGCCAACTTCATCAGCCAGGATGGCGCCACGCGAAAAGGGGTTTCTGAAGGCAAAAAGAGCCGCTTCGACTTGATGTGGGTTTAGATCAACTTGAGCATCGGCGAGGACTGAAGTCAGTTTTTCAACACTGTCGGAGGAGCAGCGCCTAGTCAGTTCATAGGCATAGAGTTTTGCGTGGTAGTCAGTAAGATTCATTTCAGCCGTCACTGGAGTTTAGTATCACCAGATATAAATTGGGCTGAGTTTACCACTCAGAGGTGCTGAGTTCAATCTTGATTGAATCGTTTACATGAACTCAAACATATATCAAGATTAGTTATCAATTTCAGGATTTGCACTTTCGCATACAAGTTTTACAATAACAGATGTGTTATTAGATGGAGAGATCCTCGTCTTTCGCTGAGTATGATGCAGGGAAATAATTACCGAGATTGCTTCACCGTAGTCTCATAATGACTCATATGAGGGACCGCCGAAAGCGGTAGCGGCCTCTTTGCACGGGCCAGTCACCAGCATTTGCAATCCCCGTCAGGATGCTGTATAGTGAATACAGTTAGTTTAGGTTATTACACGAAATTCTGAATCGCCCTTAGATTCAAAAAGCATTGGATGACCAGCCCTAACGAGTATTAAAGAGAGGAGGTCATCCATACTATGGCTTTTCAACCCAAATCCTTAACCTGCAGCGACTGCGGCTCCACCTTCACCTTCAGTGTTGAAGATCAGGAATTTTTCGCGCAAAAAGGCTTCACCAATGAACCCAAACGTTGCCCCAGCTGTCGTACAGCCCGCAAGGCTGAACGCGGCAACAGCGGCGGTGGTTTCGGCGGCGGCTTCGGCGGCGGACGCAACAGCTTTGGCGGCGGTGCCCGGCAGATGTTCCCGGCCACCTGTTCCGACTGCGGCAAGTCAACCGAGGTTCCTTTTGAACCCCGTAACGGCAAGCCGGTTTATTGCAGCGACTGCTACCGCAAAGTCAACGCCCGATAATTAATCAGGTGTTAAACAAAACAGGCCGGAGAAATCCGGCCTGTTTTACTTTAATTCTCAACTGACAGTTTATCAGTTGAGATGTAGGAGAACCATCATGAGTACAATAAATATCTATGTGGGCAACCTGGCCCCCAGTGTAACCGAAAGCGAATTGCGCACCATATTTACCCGTTTCGGTGCGGTAACCCGGGTAATGCTTAAAAATGATCAGCACCTGGGCAACGGTCATGCCGCCGGATACGGCTATGTGGAGATGCCGTCAATCAACGAGGGGAATTCCGCCATCGCCGGATTGAACGGTAAAATCTTCCGGGGGAAAACGATTAACGCCATTGAGGCTATGCCGATATCATCCGACCCGATCAAAGAACGGCGGCGACGGGGGCGGGTAGTCACCGACACGTCTTCCGATAATTAACAAGTTATTCCGGCTGACAACTTTCAGGCATCGTGGCCTGTGAAAGCTGACACCTCTCCAAACCCGGTAGTTTCCTCCTTCTGAATAACCGCGGGTCCCCGCTATAACGTCTTGCCCGAATTTCAACGGTATTTTCATTTTTACCGACACACCTTATTGGCACCTAACGTATTTTACTTTAGTTTGACAGAGCGGAAAATCGGCTGATCGCTGACGAGATATGAGCCGCAACCGGCGATATATGTTGTCATTTTACCTGTATCTGTCCGGGACAAATATTTTTATCATATTTTTTTACAAAACCCCTTGTATTCCGGCCATTGGCGGACTACACTGGAAATATGGACGTTGTAGCGCTCATCCGGAAGGCCGGTGGGCTTCACGCCTCCGACCTGCAACTGGTCATTGACAGTCCGCCTCTGGTGCGGATTGACGGTGAGCTGGAACCGCTTGGCGACGAAAAGGAACTGGAGCCGCACGACATTGATGTCGCCCTGACTCAGTTAACCGACGAGGATCAGCGTCAGAAATTCCTGCTGACCAAAGAGTTGGACTTCGCCTATTCCCTGGATGACTTCGGGCGGCTCCGCTGTAATGTCGCCCGGCAGATGAACGGCATCAGTCTGGCCATCCGGATTTTACCGCCCCGAATCATGACCATTGACGAACTGGAACTACCTCAGATATTCAAAGAACTGGTCACCCAGCCCCGGGGACTGATTCTGGTGACCGGACCGACCGGCAGCGGCAAGAGCACGACGCTGGCGGCCATGATTCACCATATGAACCAGAACGGCGGCCGGCATATCATCACTATTGAAGACCCGGTGGAATACGTGCATCACCGCATCAAGTCAGCCATTACCCAGCGCCAGTTGGGCGATGATACAGAATCTTATACGGCGGCGCTCCGGCATGTGCTGAGGCAGAACCCCGATGTAATCATGCTGGGTGAGATCCGTGACGCCGATACGGCGGCGGCAGCCCTGTCGGTGGCGGAAACCGGGCACCTGGTGCTGTCCACCAGCCACGCACCTTCCGCGCCTCAGGCGCTGGAACGGATTATTGACCTGTTTGCACCGCATGAGCGCCATTTGGCCGAGGCCCGGCTGGCCTCACTCTTAATCGCGGTGGCCTGCCAGTCACTGGTGCCGCGGGCCGACGGGCCGGGCCGGGTGGCCGCGGTGGAAATACTCTTGGCCAATCCGGCAGTGAAGAACCTGGTGCGCGAAGGCAAAGTACACCACCTGCATAACATCATCACCACCCACCGGGAACTGGGCATGATTACCCTGGACGAAGCACTGGCTGACCTATATAAGGCCGGACAGATAACATTAAAATCGCTGTTCGCCTACTGCAATGATTCCAATGAGGTCAAAAAATACCTGAGTTCCCAGGCCGGCCGGGTCAATCACGACCAGCTTGAGTAGCGCCGCCGGCTAAATTTTTCAGGAGATTCTTAAACTCCGCCAGGTCCTTCGCCGTGCCGGTAAGGCGGCTTTCGGCGTCAACGCCCAGTTGCCAGTAACGCTCCAGGCCGGCCTGACAGTCACCTTTAGCCAGGTCCGCCTGCCAGTCAATGCAGGCCGCCGGCTTAAAAGGTTGAATGCGGCAAAAAAAGACCCGCCCGCCCGGTTGCGGTTCCAGAAAGACGCACCGCCCGCCGGTATGCCGGGCGATCACCGTGCGGACGCCGGGCCAGGCAGGGTCCAGATAATCACGCTCAAACTCCTCCCAGGTAAGGCCCAGCCGGGTTGCGATAGCCTGAGCTTCCGCCAGCGGCATCTGGACCTGGTATTTGGCACAGCAGACGCCGCAACAGAAACAGGTAATTTCGGAGGATTGAACCGTCATTTTATGTCATGTACTTTCTATCAAACGGGGTGATTAAGGCTATTATACGTTAAACTGGATATGCCGGCTAATTGGATAATGCTATACTAAAGCAGCATTAAAGACTCTTTGGAGGTCCGCCATGACACAGATCAAGCAGGTAGTCATCCCGCTGGACGGCTCGGAAGATGCCGAAATCACCCTGCCCTACGGGCTAGCGTTGATTGAGGCGCTGGACGCCAAAGTGGACCTGGTATCGGTTGATGAAGGCGGAGATACCGCCAATTTGTTCCAAAGCTACCTGGAATTACTAGCGCAACGGCTGGCCGAACGGTTCCCCGGACAGCAGAACAAATGGCAGACCCACCTGATCAGCGGCAAAGCGGTGGACGAGATTCCCCGCTTTATGCAGGAGCAGAATGCCGACCTGCTTATCCTTTCCGCCCACGGCGTTTCAGGCAAGGGGGCCTCTCAGATCGGCAAGACCGCCGGTAAAATGCTGACCACGGTGGAAAAACCGCTGCTGCTGGTGAAATCACCGGCACCGGATCAAAAACCGCTGATTAAAAAGATACTGGTGCCGCTGGACGGCTCCGGCATCGGTCAGGCTGCGCTGGACATGGTGGCCTACCTGGCACCGGCTCTGGGCGCGGAGGTGGTGCTGATTCAGGTGGTGGAACCGGTACGCTACATGCCCAGTATTGACGGTCTGGGGGCTTATACCCTGCCGATTAATGATGCCGAGATTGAAGAGGAAGCCACCGGCTTTCTCAACCGCCGAGCTGCGGAACTGCGGGAGAAGGGCATCAGCGTCAGCACCGTAGTCAAGACCGGCGCGGCGACAGAACTGATTAACGATTACGCCGCTGAGAATGGGGTTGACTTGATTGCCATGTCCACTCACGGGCTGTCCGGCCTGTCGCGCTGGGTATTCGGCAGTGTTACCGAAAAGATTGTGCAATACGGCACCCTGCCGGTGCTGGTGGTGAGGCCGGGAGCCTAGCGAAGAATATCTAAAACCTAATTTCTAAATCCAAAACAATATCTAATACCAAAATTACAATGATCTAAACTGACGAGCTGTCAGCTTTCAGCTTGTTTACCAGGCGGGCGAGGCATGCCTCGCCCCTGCGGAAATCTCAAGCTCCAAGCACCAAATAACAGCCAAAATCAAATACCCAAATCCGAATGACCGAAACGGGGGCTGGTAGCTATCAGCTTTCAGCCGTCAGCATTTAGTAGACAGTCAACAGTCAACAGTTTTCAGTGTCGGGGATGGCAGGCTAATACCCTCCGGATTGCCACAAGCAATGACGTCGGTGGGGGGGCTATCAGCTAGCAGCGGTCAACCATCAGCCATCAGGGTTTTTCAGCGGTACTGTAGTAATGCTTTGATGTCCAGTTGAGAAAGTTGAATTCAGTAAAGCCGGCCTCCCGAAACAGCCGGGCCGAACGGCAAGCCGAGACCCGGATGTGTTGCGGGGGACCGGGAGAATCAAATTCCGCTCGCCATTCCATCACCAGCAGCCGGCCGCCGGATTTTAACAGCCGGTAGGCTTCCGTCAGCAGTTTGTCAGGGGACTTGGTTTCATGCAGGACGAAGGCGGCCAGACAGAAATCAGCCATTCCGGATGCCAGGCCGGAGGCGGTGAAGTCAGCCTGAATCAGAGTTACGTTCGGCGGCGGGTGTTTACCTTTGATGACATCCAGTAATTCCCCGGAATCATCCACCGCATAGACTTGTCCGGTTGGACCGGCCAGTTCGGCCAGCGGCAGGGTAAAAGTGCCGGTACCGGCGCCGAGGTCCACACACACCATACCGGCTTCAACGCAGCCAACCTCGGCCAGTAATTCCGGTATTCGCAGTTCGGCGATCCGGTCGGGGTTATCCAGACGGCCGGACATTTTCACGCTAAAGTGGTTGTCCTGATTCATATGGCCTCCTTCCCGCCGGTGCGCTTTTCAACGCTGTGACGGTAGATAAGGGCAATGGATTTGCCGTGGTGGGTCATCCGGGAGTGCCGGGCGGCGCGTTTTTTGTCCCGGCGTTCCTGGCGGGTTTGGTATGATTTTTCTTCGGAATTACCCATAACAGGAATATTGTAAAGGAATATAACCTAAAATCATAATATCAAAGCTCTAAATACTAAAATTACAAAAGCCAAAGGGGTACTGGTGTTGGCAGACTGTTCTTGCAAGATTGCCACAAGCGCTGCGCGCTTTCGCAAAGACGATCGGATAGTTTTCAGTAGACAGTAAACAGTATTCGGGATCCCGTTCATGGTTCGGCAAGCTCACCACGAACGGAACGGAGTGCCTAATAGCGGTCAGCTTTCAGCTTTTTACCAGGCGGGCGAGGCATAGCCCGCTGCGCGGGAAATCCCAAGCTCCAAGCTCTAAATCCCAAACAATATCAAATACTAAAATCCATGGTAGCTATCAGCTTTCAGCTATCAGCGGTCAGCATGCAGTTTTCAGTAGACGGCAGTATTCAGGAGCCCGTTCATGGTTCGACAAGCTCACCACGAACGAAACTCAGGTGTTTTGAGCCTTTGGTATTGGGACTGCTTTGGCGGAGCCTCGCAATGATATTTGGAATCCTGTTATAATAGCGGACAAATCAGCTATTCAAATGAACGTAAAACTCTGTTACCGCCGCATCGTCATCAAGCTGGGCACTAACCTCCTGACCGGAGGCAGCGGCCGGCTTGACCAACTGGTCATGGGCGAACTGGTAGCGCAGATTGCCCGGCTGGCGGCCGGCGGGGCCGAAATTGCGGTGGTGACGTCCGGAGCTATCGCCGCCGGCAAGGAGAAACTGGGGTTATACAAAAAGCTGCGCGACATGCCCTACCGGCAGGTGCTGGCCTCGGTCGGCCAGAGCCGCCTGATGAATGTCTACGACGGCTTATTTAACGCCCACGGCCTGACAGTAGCCCAGGCGCTGTTGACCCGGACCGATCTTAACGACCGTTCCGGTTATCTCAATGCCCGCAATACCCTGCTGGCTCTGATGGAACTCGGCGTCATCAGCATCATCAACGAAAACGATGTAGTGGCCGTGGATGAAATTCAAGAAGCCAAGTTCGGCGACAACGACAATCTGTCGGCCATGGTGGCCAACCTGATTGATGCCGACCTGCTGTTGATGCTCAGCGATATTGACGGATTATATACCGGCAACCCGCGAAGCGATAAAAATGCCCGGCTGATTCCATTGGTGGAACGCATTACTCCGGATATTGAAGCACTGGCCGATGGCACCTGGAGCGACGCCGCCACCGGCGGCATGGTGACTAAGATTGAGGCCGCCCGACTGGCGACCGCCTCCGGAGTACGGGTGGTTATCGCCTCCGGCCGGGAACCGGACATCATCGGCCGAATTGTCGGCGGTGAGGCAGCGGGAACGCACTTCCTGCCTCAGGGAGAACCTGACGCCCGCCGGCGATGGCTGTTGTCCGGTCTGGCGGTCAAGGGCCGGGTAAGCATAGACGAGGGGGCGGCTCAGGCGGTGGGGCGCTGCGGCAGTCTGTTGCCGGCGGGCATTACCGGTGTGGATGGCACCTTCAAACGCGGCGACATCATTCGGGTGTTGAACAGCGAAGGGGTCTTACTGGGTTACGGCATCGCCAATTATGATGCGGCGGACACCGAGCGCATCAAAGGCCTGCATTCCGGCAAGATTGCCGAGACCTTGAGCCGCAGTTACGGCGCTGAGGTCATTCACCACAATAATCTGGTTATCTGTTAGAAGGGGTTTTTTAAGAATGGAAATAGGCAAACTGTACAATCACGGCGGCGGCGAACTGCTGGGTGAAGTGGAATACCGGCTGCAGAGCGACGATCAGAGCGGCTGGTGGGGCGAATTGATATTTATGGAATTCACCCGCGTTCCGGACGGCGCCGGTTATTATATTGAAATGGCCGACGGACGGCGCGGCGCCTGCTCTATCAAGAAACGGGTGAACAAAGCGGTTCACGGTATCCCGCCGCGCTATTATTACTACTTCCGGGGTGTCAGCCGTCTGGAAGCCGCATGACCGTCCAGTACAGCGGCGGCACCGCCCGGTTGTACGCCAAGGATATTGACAAGCCGGTAGCCGATATCCGCTACCAGATGATGTCCACCCAGGGCACCAGATTCACCCGCATGAAGTGGTGGGGCGATTTTGTGGCCAGCAAGGAACTGAAGAGCATGGGTGAGTTCGTCATGGAGTTTGAAGACGGCAGCCGCGGCGACATTTTTATTAGTTCTACCGGCCTGCCGCAAGGCAAAGCCGGACGCTACCAGTATTCCTTCAACGGCCGGGGGCGGCTGTCCGGCCTGCGCGGCCGTCAGAAACCTCAGATAGAGTTCTAGCGCCCGTCCGGTTTAACCGGACGGGCTTTTAATTCCAGAACAGCGGTACCGCGACCAGGGCCGGTCGCATCTGCACAAATTATTGAATGAACGAACAACCAACGAAACCGGTCAAAAAAAGGGGGCGGTTTAGTCGGTAACGCCTTTGCCCTTGAGGTATTCCACCACGTCCTTGACGGTCTTGAGGGTCTCGGCGTCCTCATCGGGGATTTCAATCTTGGCGGCTTCGGTAGAAAACTCTTCTTCCAGCGCCATGATCAGTTCAACCAGATCCAGTGAATCAGCACCCAGGTCATCGGTGAAGCTGGCTTCCATGGTGACGTCTTTTTCCTCAACGCCCAACTGTTCCACACCGATTTTCTTAACCCGTTCAAAAATTGCGGCCATCCATTTTCCTCCGTGTTATTACTCCCGCTGAGTCAGGGTAGATACGGTACTCAGCACCCCGTTTATAAATTTAGCGGAACTGTCAGCGCCAAACTCCTTGGCCAGCTCCACCGCTTCGTTTATGGCTACCCGTACCGGGACATTATTATCGTGTAAAACCTCGTATATTGCAAGCCTCAGGATGTTGCGGTCAACCGGCGCCATCTGTGTAACCGGATAGGCTGGCGCCAGCCGCTGAATGATGCCGTCGGCTTCTTCCAGATTTTCCAGAGTCCCGGTCACCATAGCGCGCGCCAGTAAGGCAATCTCCGCGGTAAGCTCCGCAGTCTCCAGTTGCCGGTCAATAACCTCTTCGGCGGGATGCCCGGTGAGGTCAATTTCAAAGAGGGATTTCAGGGCGACAATGCGAGCTTGATGGCGTTTGGGCATAACTTAAACCCCGATTAAAGGGTCATGCCGCCGTCAACGGTCAGTGTCTGGCCGGTGATGTAGCGGGCTTCTTCTGAGGCCAGGAAAGCCACGGCGGCGGCTACGTCTTCCGGAGTCCCCAGCGAGCCCAGCGGGATACGCTTGACCAGCGCTTCCCGGGCTTCCTCATTCATACCGGCCGTCATGTCGGTAACGATGAACCCCGGCGCAACGGCATTGACGGTAATCCGGCGGGAAGCCAGTTCCTTAGCCAGCGATTTGGTCAGCCCGATGATGCCGGCCTTGGAGGCGGCATAATTAACCTGACCGGCATTGCCGCTCAGACCGATGATACTGGAAATATTGATGATGCGGCCGCTGTCCCGGCTTTTCAGCAACGGTTTCAGAGCGGCGCGACAACAGAGATAAACGCTTTTCAAATTGGTGTCCAGCACGGCGTCCCAGTCTTCTTCACTCATGCGCAACAGCAGATTGTCCCGGGTGACGCCGGCGTTGTTAACCAGAATATCCAGCCGGCCAAAGGCGGTCACGGCTGACTCAATCAGAGCAGTCACCTCTTCAGTTTTGGAAACGTCACCGCGAACCGCCACCGCCTGACCGCCGGCCGCAGTAATTTCCGCGGCGACATTGGCCGCGCTGTCACTGAGTGAGTTCAGCACCATCGACGCGCCTTCCGCGGCCAGCCGCAGGGCAACGGCACGGCCGATACCGCGTCCGGCACCGGTGACGACGGCGGTCTTACCGGTCAGTTTTTTTGCTAATTCCACGCGCCCGCCTGCATATTCTTGATAGACTGAGCATCACCGATATTCATGGTGCGGACGTCCCGGCTGATGCGGCGAATCAAACCGGTCAGGACTTTACCCGGACCGATTTCTACGAAAGTGGTCACGCCTTCAGCAATCATGTATTCCACTGATTTCTGCCAGTAGACGCTTTCGGTCAACTGCTTAAGCAGTTCCGCCCGGATATCTTCGGCGGCGGTTATCGGCTGGCCGCTGGTATTGGCAATAATGGGCACTGCTGCGTCCTTGAACTCCAGCCGCTCCACCACTTTGGCCAGGCCATCAGCGGCCCCGGCCATGAGGGGGGTGTGAAAAGCACCGGACACCGCCAGCGGGATTACCCGGGCGCCTTTGGCGGTGAGGGTTTCCATGACTCCGGCCATATTCTCCCGGGCACCGGAAATCACCAGTTGGCCGGGACTGTTGTAATTGGCGATATAAATACCGCCGTTAGCGGCGATGACCCCCAGGTCAGTCTCACTGATGCCCATGACTGCGGCCATGGTACCGGGGGATTCCTGAGACGCCAGCTGCATCAAGCGGCCCCGCAGGGCGGCCAGTTGAATGGCATCGGCGAACTCCAGCGCCCCGGCGGCCGCCAGAGCAGTGTACTCACCCAGCGAGTGGCCGGCCACAAAATCCGGCTGCGGCAGTACTTCCATGTCCCGGGCCGCGGCCAGATAAGCCAGGCTGGCGGTGACCATCGCCGGTTGGGCGATGGCCGTTTCCTTCAACTTATCTTCCGGGCCTTCAAAACACAGTTTGGAAATGGCGAAACCCAGCCGGTCATCGGCAGCTTTGAAAACGGCGCGGGCGGCGTCAAATTCATCGTATACGTCCTGCCCCATACCGGGCGCCTGAGCGCCCTGACCGGGAAAGACGAAAGCCAGTTTAGGTTTGTCCACCGATATCCCCCTGAGCGTTACTGATGACCGGAACGATTATTGCTGTTCCTTGGCCTTCTGGGCTTTTTCAGCTTTTCTCTGGGTTTTGCCCTCAATGTCCAGAACAACGCGGCCGTTGTAACTGCCGCAAACGGTGCAGGCGCGATGAGGCAAGGTAAGCTGATGGCACTGCTTACACTCAACCAGTTGTTTTTCTTTCAGCGCCAGGTGACTGCGGCGATTGCCCTGACGAACCGGGGTAACTTTTCTCTTAGGTACGGCCATGGTGCTAGGTCTCCGTTTTCTTTTATTTCAATATTATTTTGACGAGTATTTAATATACCATAAATCCGGGGCTTCCGGCTCATGCAGGACCAGGCAGTATCCCCTGGCAATCCGGGCGGCACAACGGCTTCATGGGTTGGGACAAAATGAGGTACTGACGCACTGCCTCAGTTAAATCCAGCACATGATGTCCATCAATTATGAAGTCTCCGCCTTCTTCATCCGGCGCCAACGGCAGACCGCTGGTAACATCCATCAAGGGAAAAAATTCCTCATTGATGGTGAAGCTCACCCTGCCTTCAAACGGGCTGAGACAGCGGCAGCACTCCTGCGGCACCGTTGCCGCCAGATCAGCCTTGACCAGAATTGAACGGTTGGTCCGGGTCAGCAGTACCCGGCCGGTGACCCGGGTCGTCTGTCCGTCGTAATCCATCCGGTCATCAAGTTCATACTCCCTGGTGGTGCCGATGGGGGACTTCTCCAGTTGAGCTACGTTGAATTCCAGCACGTCGCCACCTCCACAAGTGGTCTATTATAGAAAAAGGGGCCGCTTTACGCAAACCTGACCCTCTCAGGCACGTTGCCGCATTGCCGGAACCGCCCCGTATAAACTATACTTGGCAGATAAATGAACGGGGAAATGCCATGACTGCTGAAGAAAAACTGCGGGACCAGGGCTGCCAGGCCAAAGCGGCCGGCGCCCGCCTGGCCTGTATGCCGACCGATATTAAAAACGCCGCCCTGCTGGCCGTGGCCGATGCGCTGGAACACAACGCCGGAGCGATTATTGAAGCCAATGCCTGGGATCAGGCCGAAGCGGCCGCCGGCGGCATGAACGCCGCCATGCTGGACCGCCTGATATTGGATGAAGGCCGGATCAAGGCTATTGCCGCCGACGTCCGCACCGTGGCCGCCCTGCCCGACCCGGTAGGCGAGATTTTTGACATGCGCACCCACGCCAACGGCTTGGTCATCGGCAAGAAACGGGTGCCGCTGGGGGTTATTGCCGCTATCTACGAAAGCCGGCCGAACGTCACCGTGGATATCACGGCGCTGTGCCTTAAGGCCGGTAATGCCGTCATTCTGCGCGGCGGTAAGGAAACCATTCACTCCAACCGCGTACTGGTCAACATCATTCATGACGCACTGACCCGCAGCGGCATCAGCCCGGAGGCCGTGCAATTCATTGATGACACCGACCGGGCCCTGGTGCCGGTACTGCTGCATATGAGCGACCTGATTGACCTGGTAATCCCCCGCGGCGGGGCCGGGCTGATCAAATCGGTAAAGGAAACCTCCACCATTCCGGTGGTGGCCGGGGGCATCGGCGTCTGCCACACCTATGTTGATGCTGCTGCCAAAATTAAGGATGCCGTGGCTATTGCTTATAACGCCAAGGTGCAGCGCCCGACGGTATGCAATGCCATGGACACGCTTATCGTCCATCAGGCTGTCGCTGAGGAGTATCTGCCGCTGATTGCCGCCGAATGGGCGCAGGCGGGCGTGGAAATGCGTTGTGATGAACGGGCGCTGGCCATCCTGTCCGGCCGACCGAACCTGAAGCTGGCAGCGGCGGAGCCCGATGACTGGAGCCGGGAATACCTGGCGCTGATTGCCGGTGTCCGGGTGGTGGATGACCTGGACGGGGCACTCCGGCATATCTCCGCCTATGGCTCCGGCCACTCCGAGGCCATTGTTACCGAAGATTATTCCAACGCCCAGCGTTTTCTCAACGAAGTGGACGCCGCGGCGGTTTATGTCAACGCCTCCACCCGTTTCACTGACGGCGCTCAATTTGGTCTGGGGGCGGAGATTGGTATCTCCACCCAGAAGATGCATGCCCGCGGACCGCTGGGGCTGAAGGAAATCACCAGCTACAAATGGCTGGTTTACGGCTCAGGCACCGTCCGCCCCTGAAGCTGAAGTTCCCGCACCAGAATTTTTTAATATTTGATTGGAAGGTAGTTTTATGTCCAGAATTGACGGCCGCGAAGCAGCGGTTTTACGCCCGATTACCATCACTCCCGGATTTCAGGCCTTTGCCGATGGCTCGGTGCTGATTGAACAAGGCCGCACCCGGGTAATCTGCTCGGTATCCATGGAAGAAAAGGTGCCGGGTTTTTTAAGGAATTCCGGAACCGGCTGGGTCACCGCCGAATATGCCATGCTGCCGGCGGCCACCTCTTCCCGGACACCGCGCGAATCAACCCAGGGCAAAGTGTCCGGCCGCAGTCAGGAGATTCAGCGACTGGTCGGCCGCTCTCTGCGGGCGGTTACCGATCTGGCGGGGCTGGGCGAGCGCAGTTTCACCGTTGATTGTGACGTCATCCAGGCCGATGCCGGTACCCGCACAGCCGCAATCAGCGGCAGTTATGTCGCCCTGTATCTGGCTTTTAACAAACTGGTCAGAATGGGGGTGCTGAAGAAGATGCCGCTGGTGACTCAGGTAGCGGCGGTCAGCGTGGTCATCCGAAATAATGCCATCCTGCTGGACCCGACTTATGCCGAAGACGGCGGTGCCGATGTTGACTTCAACCTGGTGATGAACTCCAATGGTGAGTTTATTGAAATCCAGGGGACCGCGGAACAGAAACCGTTTTCCCGCGACACCATGGACTCAGTGTTTAATCTGGCTGAAAAGGGTATCCGGGAAATCTTTGAAATACAGAACGCGATACTGGCCGGAATTTAGTCCCCAGCCAGTTCTTCCAGCAGCCATTCCAGCGCGGCATTGACCGCAGCGGTCCGGTTTTACAATAACTGAACTCATGTCGATTAGCAGCGGTGACGCTAAGGACGATAATTGCGTATGCCGATTTTTAGAATATAATATTGAAATAGAGTTAAGACTTAACGGAGTTTTCTAATAAATATTCTCAAATCCGCCAGCCCCAGAATCAGCCTTTTCTTTATTTCCATCATCTTGAAACTCGGCTATTCCTCACTGACCGGGGACACCTATTCCGTCACCCAGGCTAAATCAGCCTGGGGTATCGTGGTTTGGCTGCTATGGTTTGGGGTGTTATGGCTGGTCACCCTGCCGCAGACCGACGTCTATCTGCACCGATTTGCCAGTCGGTTACGGCAGACAGCCCAGGTCGCGGTGCTGGTGCTGGCATTAATCGGAGTTTCCATTGCCGGATCATACATCGGCTTAAAATCGGAAATCATCCATGCGGCTGATTTCCCCGAACCAATCAGCGAATTGTTGGCCTCGCTGGAAGCTCAACCCCGGTATTCCGATGGCGCGGCCCTTACCCATCAGGCGACCGAAAACTTCATGGAAGGTGAAAATCCCTACGCGGTATCCAACGTCCTGACGGCCATGGATGAATTTGAGGGACCCTATATTCACCTGACCCCGCTGCAGGCAGGGCGCTTTGTTGAGGTATTCCCCTATCCAAGCCAGGAACAATTGCTGGAACTCTGGAACGAATCAGCCCTGACGCCGGACACCATACCGGTTGAACTTGAATCCCGCCTTAACTATCCGGCCGGGTCTTTCCTGCTGACTGCGCCGTTCATGCTGGCGGGAATAGACACCTTACAAGTGATTTTGGCAATTTTCCTGATCGCTACAGCCGGATATGCCCTGTGGCGCATTCCTTCCAGAAACAGGCTAATCTTTGCGCTGGCGCTGGTGGTCAGTACGGAAATCTGGGTCTCCGGTATTATCGGATTGGATAAACGAGTCATCATACTGCCTTTTATGATGATGGGCTGGATATTAATTCCTGAAAAACCCAAAACCGCCATGGCATTGATCGGGGTGGCAACGGCAGCTTATCAAACCGCCTGGTTCCTGTTGCCATTCGCTGTGATTTACGTTTATCATCGTTGGGGATGGAGACAAGCTTTCAGAGGTGCGGCCATCGCCGCCGGTGTTTTTATTGCGTTCAACCTGCCGTTCATCTTCGCGGGTCCGGGACTCTGGCTGTCGTCGGTATTTGCCCCCATGGTTGACGAACTTTACCCCATGGGCGTCGGCCTGGTCAGCCTGGTAGAAACCGGAATATTTCACATCGGGTCTTCCACCTTATTCACCATTCTGGAGGCCGCCGCATTTGCCGGCGGGTTGTTATGGTATTTCCAGCATGGCCGAGGGCTGGCTGAAACGGGATTGTTGCTCTCAATACTGCCAATGTTCTTTGCCTGGCGCAGTCTCGGCAACTATTTTTTCTACGTTGACCTGATAATTCTGGCCGCTTTGCTGATTACCATGAAAACTGGTCGGCGACTTCAACCCGCGGCTGTTTGATTAGTGAAAACAGCGGTCAGGCCAATTCTTCCAGAAGCCATTCCAGCGCGGCATTGACCGCGGCGGTCCGGTTCTGCTGACGGGAACCCTTGAAAATATACTTGCGATGGCGAACGCCTTCGGCAGTGGCCAGACCCAGATAGAAAAGACCGGCTGGTTTGTTGTCATTGCCGCCGCCCGGACCGGCGATGCCGGTATCGGAAATACAGATATCCACCCCCAGGCGCTGACGGCCGCCGGCGGCCATTTCCTCGGCGACCCGGGCGGAGACGGCCCCGAAAGCCAGGAGGGTGGCGTACTTAACCCCGGCCAGACTCATCTTGACCTCGTTGTGGTAAGCTATGATACCGCCCCGGCAATAATCCGAGGCCCCGGGGACGCCAATAATCCGGGCGGCCAGCAGACCGCCGGTGGCCGACTCCACCGTACCGATGGTTAACCCCTTTTCCCGCAACAGCTTACCGGCCAGGACTTCCGGTTCTGAGAGATTCAATTCACCCTGCCCGTCATTTTTCATGTTGTGTTGATTATAACAGAACGGAAATTAAAGCTTGAATAACCGCCGCCGGTTGATTATGCTGAGTGTGAGATAAAATGTCCGCTGACGATAGAATCATCATCAATATCCGCGTGCAACCCGGCGCTTCAAAGAATGCCGTAGCCGGACGCGTTGGAGATTATTTCAAACTCCGGGTGACCGCCGCGCCGGAACGCGGTAAGGCCAATCAGGCGGTGGTTGCACTACTGGCGGACGTACTGGGTATTCCGAAGAGCAATATTGAGGTAATCCGGGGGCAGACCGCGCGTCAAAAAGCGATAGCTGTCAGCGGCTTAACCGAAGCGGAAATCATGGCCCGGCTGGCGGGCGAGGACTAGCCTTCGGATGCGCGGTCTGCTTCGGTTTCCAGCGGCAGTGAAATGGTAAAGGTGGTCCCTTCACCCGGTTCGCTGGCGACGCTGATCCGGCCGCCGTGCTCTTCAATAATACCGTGGCAGATAGACAGCCCCAGCCCGGTGCCGCCCTCATCACCCCGGGTAGTGAAAAACGGGTCAAAAACCTTTTTCAGGTCACGCGGTTTAATGCCCGGGCCATTGTCGGCAACGGTAACCACGATGTAGCCGTCCATCTCACCGGAAGAGATGTTCAGCCGATCCCCCTTGCCTGAGGTGGTGATGGCCTGCTCGGCGTTGATTATCAGATTCACAAAGACCTGCTCCAGCTGGTAATAGTCAGCGCTGATGCCGGGCAGGTCGGCAAAATGGGTAACCACCTGAATGCCAAGCTGTTTGAGTTCATATTCCCGCAGTTCCAGTGATTCCGCCAGTATCTCGTTAACATCCACCGGTTCCTTGCGCGGCTCCCGCTGGCGGGCAAAGGTCAGCAGATTCTGCACCACCTTGGCTGCCCGCTGCGCTTCTGAATGAATGCGCTTGAGGTCGGTCGTCATTTTTTCATCGCTGGATTTACGAAGCAGCCGCTCAGAAAAGCCGATAATGCCGGTCAGCGGATTATTGATTTCATGGGCGACGCCGGCGGCCAGTTCGCCCACCGAGGCCAGCCGCCCCGAAAGATTAAGCTCCGATTGAAGCTGCTTTTCGCGTTCCGCTGCTTCAACGCGCTCACTGACATCCCGGATAAACGCCCAGTAGTAGCCTTTATCGCCCAGTTGGATGAAACTTAACAGCACCTCAACCGGCAATACCCGGCCGTCGTTGCGCCGGTATTCCGTATTCCACACCAGCGAGTCTGTTTGCTTCAGGTCCGCCAGCTTCTTCTTCCAGTCCCGTTTGGCAGTCACGGCATCCAGATCCTGAATGGATTTGGACATTAAAACACCGATATTATAGCCGAACATGCGGGTGGCCGCGCCGTTAGCGTAGAGAATGGCGCCCTTTGCATCCAGCCAGAAAATGGCTTCGCCGGCGTTCTCCACGGCAAAACGGGTCAACCGCCCCATTTCCTGGGCGGTTTTAAGATGGGTAACCTCCACCATGGATAACAGCGACAGATCGGTCCCGGGAAACACCGCGACGTTGATTTCAATGTCATGGCCGGCACCGTTCCGGTCGGTCAGAATAAACTCGTAACGCTCCGGGGCAAGCCCCGGATGGCTGCGCCGCAGATTGTGATACTCCTGAGCCTTGCGGCGGTCATGTTCAGCGACGAACTCAAACCAGGAATGTTTGCCTTCAATATCCCGAACGCTCAAGTCCACCAGTCTGGCCAGGGTTTCATTGGCCATCACGATGATGCCTTCTTTATTCAGAATGGCTTTGGCGGTACCGGAGCGCTCAAACATGGTACGGAACAGAATGGTGGGGTCACTGAGCAGCCGCTGCTCAATCTCTTCCCGCGAAAACTGGTTTTTATTACCGTTACTGGTCATGGGCCGAAGTGGTCCTCCGTGAAATAATGCATCCTGAAAGGCTGTTTCAGCTACGGTCTATGCGGATGAAACTCTTGACCGCGTTCAAGACGTCAGCTTCACCGAAAGGCTTGTTCATAACGCCGAAGGGGCCCTGGGACAGCGCCTGGGCCATATTTTCGCTATCCGGAAAACCGGTGATAATGGTGACCGGTAATTCCGGATCAATGGTGCGGATTTTTCTGAGAACATCGGCACCGTTCATACCCGGCATCTTGAGATCCAGGAAGACCAGCGCAAAGTCCTTGGCTTTGATATATTCCAGCGCTTCAGCGCCGCTGCCGGCGGTGACAACATGGTGCCCGGCGTCTTCCAGAATATCCCGGAAAAGGTCCCGGATGGTTTGGTCATCGTCAATGACCAGGATAGAGGTCTTGGCCCCGACCGCTGTGGATTTCAGCCACTCATCAATGGCGGCCTTGTCAAAACGCCAGCTGTGGCTGACCTTCAGCGCCGGGATGGTTCCCTTCTGTAACAAGCGGTACACCGTTTTTTGGGTTACCCGCAGGTAATCTGCGACTTCTCTAACCGTCATAAGCTCAGGCATCTCAAGGCCTCCTCAACCGTCTAATATTGGAAATATATCCAGCCCTGAATATACTATTTTAGACAATTTGCGTCAAGCGCTAACCAGGTTTTAATTCTTTACCTCCGCCGTCCGCGATAGTACCCGCGGCATACTCAATCGTACCGGATGTCAGCCGGGGGACATTAGTGATATAATTATCACATGAAGTTACCTTTGGTATTAGGTCTGGCGGCGACAGAGCGGCTGGCGGTCATTCTGGCAGTGCTGCTATTGCCTCAGCTCGGTCCGGCGGCAGGAGAGTATCCGGTTCCGGAACGGACCTACGATGTCGGCATCCATACTCTTCAGTTTGACTACACCGACCCTGAAGGCGTTTCAAAAACCTTTGACGCCGCGGTCTGGTATCCGACATCTGATGAAGTCTTTGAATACACCTACAGCAACGGCCCCAAAAGCTACCTGGCGGAAGACGGCGCGGTGGCTGAGACCGGAGGACCTTTCCCGCTGATAATCTTCAATCACGGTTTTAACGCCAGTGAAATGCAGTCTTTGTATCTCAAGGAAGCCCTGGCCGCGGAAGGCTACATCGTGGCTTCGGTGCATTTTGATGACAATATATGGTCCGGATTTTTTGACCTGCTGAAGCTGGGGAACTTACAGAACAGCAACGGGGTAGACGACTATGTGCATCAGGTATATGAGAAGTATTTTAATACCTACCGTTTCCCCATCGCCGAAGCCTTGTTGGAATATATGGTTCAGGAAAATGGCCGCGAGGCTTCGTTGTTTGCCGGTAGTATTGATACCGGTGCCATCGCTATGGGCGGCCATTCATTCGGCGGTCTGACCACGCTGGGGTTGATCGGCGGCAGCAACGACCCGTCCCGACTGGATAGCCGCATCAAAGCCGCACTGATGCTGTCTGCCCCTTCCTACCCGTTTGAGGATAATTACGGCAATGTGCACATTCCGATCATGTCCATGAAGGGTGAACTGGACGTATTGCTGAACCGGCCGGAAGACAATTTCTGGTACCTCAACGACGGGGTTAATCCGCCTTACTACGACCTGGTGGTCAAAAACGCCGACCATTTTACTTTTTCTGAAACCGACTCAGGCCTCGGCTGGGTCCCGGCGGCTATTGATGAAGACTCCCAGCTGCAGGTGATTATCACATACTCGCTGGCGTTCTTTGACCTTTACCTGAAAGATGATACCGCGGCCGCCACAATCCTGGCCCAAACCTCACCGACTCTGGCCAGTTATATCTCTGAAACCGGCCCGTAGCGCAATACCCTGACTTTTTCCATGGTTATCAGGCCGTCACCCATCAAGGATTCAATTTGCGGCAGGACCGCATCCAGGTGTAGCTGAGAATCAACTACTTCCACGACCACCGGTAAATCCTGGGACAGCCGCAGCAGGTGCGTAGAGTGAATGTGACTGCGGGCGCCGTAGCCGGTGATACCCCGGAGTACCGTGGCGCCGGCCAGACCTTTTTCCTTGAAAAGTTCGGTCAGCACCAGATACAGCGGTTTACCGTGAGCAGTATCAGACTCACCGATAAAAATCCGCATCAGGACCTGTTCGCCTTCTATTTTCCGCATCAGGCACCTCCGCCGATTAATTTTCCGAGATAAACGCCGGCCAGTACGGCGATAATGCAAATAGTCACGTTAGCCAGAATATTCAGCAGCGCCGGACCCCAGGCTCCGTCCTGTATCATCTGCACGGTTTCATAACTGAAAGTAGAAAAGGTGGTAAAAGCACCCAGGAAACCGACCGCTACGGCGGTGCGGACATTCGGTGAGAACATATCGGTGGCTATACCCAACTGCATCACCAGGCCGATGGCCAGGCTGCCCAGCACATTGACCACCAGAGTGCCGTAGGCAAAGCTCTGGCCCAACAAAGCATAAACCGAACCGGATAAAGCGTATCGGGAGACCGCTCCCAATGCTCCGGCGACGCCAATCATCAGTACAATATTCATAACGCTATTTTATTGATTTAAGCCGGGTAAAAGCAAAGCCGGAACCCTGAGTCAGGGTTCCGGCTGTCTTTAACATTATTTTATTCTGTTTATTCGGTCTTGGATTTAGCAAAACAGTCACTGCAATAGACCGGGCGACCGTTGCGGGGCTCAAAGGGAACTTCGGTTTCCTGGTTGCAGGATGCACACACCGCGGGGAACATCTGGCGAACTCCGCCCATCCCGGCTCCACCGCGAGTCTGCTTTCGGGTCTGCCGGCAGGTCGGGCAGCGCTTGGGCTCATTGGTGAAACCCTTTGACGCAAAGAATTCCTGTTCTGAGGCGCTGAAGATAAAATCGGTGCCGCAATCAGCGCATTGGATGGTTCTGTCTTGTGCCATGGATGACTTGTGCTCCTTTTTTGTTTATACTTTGGTTTACGGTCTGGTCATCCGGATCACGGGACAAACCACGGTGAATTGGAATACCATCTTTCAACCGCCCTAGAGTATGCCACGGCGCAAGCTGAGTGTCAAATACCAACAGGATTGGACAGCTACGCCCGGCAAGGCCACGGCGTACGGGCGGCAACCGGCCGACCAAGGAGATCCAATTGGCTTTACCGACTGCGATATTGATACTGGGACCGACCGGGTCCGGCAAGACCCCGCTGGGGGAGTTGCTGGAGGTCAGGGGCGTCCACGGACACAAAGCCCGTCACTTTGATTTCGGCAGCCGGTTGAGAAACTATGCTGCGAGACCTTCCGGGATACTCACTGAAGAGGAACTGGCGGTAGTACGGGCATCGCTGAGCAGCGGGGCACTGCTGGAGGACCGGCACTTCGGCATTGCCGAGAAACTGCTGACCGGGTTTATCGCGGACGGTCTGAACCCGGCGACCGACATCATCATCATGAACGGATTGCCGCGGCACACCGGTCAGGCGGCGGCGCTGGAGAAACTGCTTCACATCAATACGATTGTGGTGCTGGACGGTACACCGGAGATAGTCTTTGAGCGGATTGCCCGGGATACCGGCGGCGACCGCCGGGAACGTTCAGATGACGAGCTGGCGCAGGTCAAACGGCGACTCACCATCTTCAACGAACGGACTCTGCCGCTGCTGGACTATTATGAAAGCAAGGGCCGGGCCCGGATAATCCGTCTGCCGGTCGGTGCGGCGACCACGGCGGAAGACGCCTTAAAGGCGCTTAACGAACGACTGACTGACTTTTAGCCCGCCGCAGTCCCTGATTTTTCCTGAAGCCGTTCCACCAAAAGGTCCGGCCGGTCGGCATTCAGGAAAATGGTGCTGACCGGCTGGGTCGGGCGGCGCCATAACTCCGGCGTTACCGGCTGCCGCAGGGACAGCTTAATGCGGGTGGTGCTGCCGACGCTGAAATAGGCGATGGGGGCCCGGTCGTCAAATTTCAGGCCGTCACCCCCTTGCGCAATCCCCTCAAGGCTTAATTCCGCCGTCTCAATATCGGCATAGGGAATATTGACCGAGGCCAAAGCGCCGTAGCGAATAATGAAAGCGTCCGCTCCGAGCTTATGCGGCAAGGCCACCATGGAGGCGTACAAACCGACCGTCCAATACAGACCGTAGATTGCCGCAATACTGAGAACCCAGGTCAGCCAGTCCTGAGACAAAATAACCGCCAGCAGGACAATGGCCACGGGAGTCACGAAAATCAAGGCGAAGGTCAGGGCCATGGCGGCGGATTTCTTGTGGTAGGTGTATTCATCCGCCGCCAGACGATCCTGCTGAAAAATCCATTTGATGAGGTAATAACTGAGTTTCAGTTCAACTGACAACACTCTGGAGAGTTTTGACGGCATAATCCCTCCAACGAACCAAATAAATTCAAGACCACGGTTATCTTAACCTGATTACGGTAAATCAGCAAGAAAAAAGGGGGCGGCTCATATGAGCCGCCCCCTGGAAGACCGGATATGCCGAATTAGAACAGGTAGGTCGGGTCAAACTGGAAGGTGGGAACTTCATGAGTCCACCAGACATCCGGATTGCGGGTACCATAACCAAACATTTCTTCCATGTCAGCAAAAAAGCCATTGAAAATGGGAGTAATAGACTGGGTTGTTCTGACGATATTATGGATTACCGCCTCATTACCACCATTAAATACACACGTGCCGTGGCAACCCTTGCAGCGCGGGCAACGGAAGTTGAAAAGCCTCCAGCCCTTGTAACCGGCAACATAGTTCTTGACTTTTTCTTCTTCAGGGCTCTCATGTTCCCACATTTTATCACCCAGCGGCATACTGCCGTATGGACAGTTATCGGCACAGGTCATGCAGTCCACGCAGAAGCGGGCGATGCCGGCATCATACGGTTTGGTGGGCGACAGCGGCATATCGGTGATAACACGGCCCATCCAGCGGAACAGGTTGCCGTGAGAGTAAGAGGTGCCTACCATGGCGGAGCGGGAATGTTCGGTGGTACCGGCAAAAGCGCCGACACCGGCCGCGGGGGTGAAACCACCGGCTTCAATGTGCATGAAGCCCATGGAACCCAGAAAGTAATGGACGTTTGCGGATACTTTTTCACCGTGACAATAACCTGAATAAGTGGGACCAGGCGCTTGTCTAACGTGGTCGGTCGCCTCCAGACAGGCGTAATTAATAAGGTATCTGGCGGTATTAGGGATCACATATTCCGAACCAGTGTCTTCAGGTTTGGCGGCATCTTTAAAATTATAAGGTTTACCAGAGGATTCGTTTTTATAGACCAACTTCTTGCCTTTTTCCGTCAATTCCATGACCCGGATGCGAGTGGCACCAAAGAACTTGAAGGCATTGGTGATCGTTTGAAGATTTTCTTCCGGGGTTCCTTGCCACTTTGTCATATTGCGGTCTTCAGGAGTCTTAATAGTTAATCCGGAATAGTTACCAGTAAAATCAGGCCTCCCAAGCCGACGGGAAGCTATGTTAGCATCAGCCAAGGAGTAATCTCTTAGGCTCGGTCCTTGATAAGAGGGGAATTTCTCTTTCATGTACTCAATATCGCGCCCATTCTTCTTCATGTCAATGTATTTTTGAATTTCCGGGTGAAGGGCACCATGAGCAGCGTTGGTAGCGGTCAAACGTCCTTTTACGCCCAGAACAGAAACAGTCCGGTCAATACGATCAAAAACGTTCCAATCAACTTCCAAGGTGGGATCATCATATTCCCGCTCCTTGACATACCAGGGGTGCTTGAACTGGGCTGATGAGCTGGTAACTTCATCCAGGTCATGCCAGACCGGAGCTACGGCTGCGGCGGCACCAAGGCCGGCACCAGCGAGGCCGATGCCCTTCATGAAGTCCCGGCGGGACACCGTTGTGTGAAAATTGGTCACTCTATTTTTCCTCCATTTAATTTTTCTGATACCCGGCGGACCACAGCCGTTACCAGGTCGCCCTTAGGGGCAATGAATAATATATCCGATGTTACGACCAATTACTATCCGCCATTTGACGTATTTATTATTAGTATATATTTACCTAGTGTTATTTTCCTTAATTTACAGTCTTTTTGTCTTCCTACCGCATGCGGATTAAAATAAAGAGACCCGTTATTGAGAAGGAGACAATATCTATGGTTGACCCGCGAATCCAACAACTGGCTGAACTGCTGGTAAAATATTCCACCAAAATCAAACCCGGCGACAAGGCCGTCATTAACGCCCCGACCAGCGCACTGCCGCTGGCCCGCGCCATTTATCAGGAGGTGTTAAAGGCCGGCGGCCACCCGCTGGTATTGCCGCGAGGCGACTTTGAGGATCTGCTCTACCGCCACGCTACTGATGAGCAACTCCGGTTTATTCACGAACCGCAGCGGCATGTCACCGAGCACTACGATGCCCGTTTCGCCATTCTGGCGGAAGACAATACCAAAAAACTATCCGGGGTTGACCCGGAGAAAATGGTAATTTCCGACCGGGCGCGCACCGAACTGATGAAAACAATGATGAAGCGGTCGGCTGCGGGAGAATTCAACTGGGTAGTAGCCCCCTTCCCGACCAACGCCATGGCCCAGGACGCCGAAATGAGTCTGGAAGAATATGAGGATTTTGTCTATGGCGCCTGTCTGCCGGACCCCGGCGACCCGATCGGTTACTGGCAAAAACAGAGTGATAAACTGCAAAAGGTCATTGACTGGCTCAAAGGCCGCAAAGAGGTTCATATCACCGCGCCAGGCACCGATCTGACCCTGTCCATCGCCGGACGCTCATTTGTAAAATGCGACGGGCGATTTAATATGCCGGATGGCGAGGTTTTTACCGGACCGGTGGAAAACTCCGCCAACGGTCATGTCTATTTTTCCTATCCCGCCATTGAGAGCGGACGTGAAGTGGCTGGAATCCGGCTGTGGTTTGAAAACGGCAAAGTAGTTAAGGCTACCGCCGAAAAGAATGAAGAATTTCTCTTGAAAACACTGGAAACCGACGAGGGCGCCCGCCGGTTGGGCGAATTCGCCATCGGCACCAATGAAGGAATTACCAAGTTTACAGGAGAGATACTTTTTGACGAAAAGATCGGCGGCAGTTTTCACCTGGCGCTGGGGGCTGGTTACCCGGAAACCGGTTCAGTCAACGAATCCGCCATCCACTGGGATATGGTCTGTGATCTGCGGCAGGGCGGGGAGATTCGGGTGGACGGCGATCTGCTGTTCAAAAACGGCGCCTTTGTCATTGAGATTTAACCAAAAAAAAAGGGGAGGCAGTTAAAACTGCCTCCCCTTAGGGCTACACCGCTGAATGAACCCTAGCGACGGCCGCGCCTATCTTTAGAGCCGACCGCCTCCAGTTTCTCCGCCTCAGCCTCTTTCTGGCTCAACACCTTATCCCCGTAGTTCACCCAGCCGCATTGAAAACACTGTTCATAAGCACCATATTCATCACTGGAGCCGAAAACGTCACCAACCTGACAGCGGGGGCAACTCTTAATCTTATACATCATCCGACCTCCGTTTCACCTTTAATTCAGGGTGAGCCCATTTTAAGGTATTGCCGGCGTGATGTAAGTAACTTATGTCACCTGCATTGACTAAAGCGTCCCGCCTTGCTTCCGATTCGTTTTATTGAAGGTTTTCAGCATTTTCCCGAAGGTTTTCCCCCGCGCTTTTTCTTCCAGCCGGCCCAGATAAGACTCCCGTTGGGCCAGGTGCTCAATTTCCTGGCTCAGTTTATGATAACTCTCCAGCCGGGCGGTCTGAATATCTCCGTCGTCTACAGCCCCTTTCACGGCGCACCCCGGCTCTACCGTATGAGTACAATCCTTGAAACGGCATTGCCGGGAAGCGGCGGCGATATCACCGAAGGCATCGTTCAGATCTTCGTCTTCCGACCAGAGTTGCAGCTCCCGCATCCCGGGAGTGTCAATTATCATGCCGCCGCCCGGCACGAGCAGCAACTGCCGCCGGGTAGTGGTATGACGCCCGGTCAGGTCCCCCTGCCGGACATCGCCGGTGAGTTGAGTGACCTGGCCGATCAATGCATTAGTGAGGGCCGACTTACCGACTCCGGACGAGCCGACGAAGCCGATCGTCCTCCCCGGCCCCAGGTAACTCCGGACAAAATCCAACCCGGTACCATCATGCGCCGAAACGGCCTGAACCGGCACACCTCCGGCAACGGCTTCAACCTCCCGGACAAAGGCGGTATTATCGCCGTGCAGGTCAGCCTTGTTGAGCAGAATGACCGGAACGGCGCCGCTGTTCCAGGTAAAAACCAGGTAACGCTCAATACGGCGCAGATTCAGATTGCGGCCGCCATCCAGACCGCTGACGATAAACACCGTATCCAGATTGGCGGCGACTACCTGCTCGCGGGTCATCCGCCCGGTTACCTTCCGGGACAGTTTGCTTTTCCGCGCCAAAACACGATGAATGGTCGGCACCCCCGCACAACCTTCAAAGCCCATGACCACCCAGTCACCAACCGCCGGCCGGAGTTCGGGATTTTTACGAAGTGCCCCGGCCAACACGGCGGCAGACTCACCGGACGGACCGAGCACCACAAAATGCCCCCGATTTTCAGTCACGACGCGGGCGGCAACACCGGCTTCCGGTGTCGGCAATTCGCCGAAAGAGGCATCCCAGCCAAGGGCGGGGTAATCTATTTTTGAATTCAATGATTCCATCTCAGGGAATTTCTCCGATTCTTTCTTATTTTATAACGAAAAGCACCGAATCATCCCCTACAGGCTTTACAAAGAAAAAACCGTTCCCGGGCAGGAACGGTCCAATGATGAAACACAGGTTAACTCAGACAGACCCGCAGGGGCATGATTCGGCAGATGAAGATTTTCGGACAGTCACCAGATACCCCTCCTTAAGTTTATTGCAGGAATTATAACACCATCGCCGCCAGTCAACAATACAATTTTTCTCCTTGAAATCAACAAACCGCCTCCATATTTCCTCCACAATCAATTGCTATGATGAAAGCATAGAAATAAACAACGAAAGGTGGTGACAATGATGAAAAAGACTTGGAAAATAGCAGCGGTAGCCCTGACCGTGGTAGCGCTGGGTGTCGGTTTCAGTACCGTAGCCTTTGCCGCGGAGGACACTGATGAACTGTTGTGCGCCGGTCCGGGTGCGGGTTTCGGCATGGGTGGTTTCGGTGGTTTCGGCGGTAATTCAGCAGTACTCACCGACCTCCTGAGCCTGACTGCGGAAGAACTCTACGATCTGCGTGCCGACGGCAAGACCCTGGCGGAAATCGCCGCGGCCAAAGGCGTAAGCGAAGATGCCCTGGTAGCTGCCATTCTGGCAGAACGGGAAGAGGTGCTGGCCGCAGCGGTGGAAGCCGGACGGCTAACCCCGGAACAGGCTGAACTGATGCTCCAGAACATGAGCGAAAGCATCAGGCTCTCAATCACTTCCCAGATTGGTCCCAGAGGCTTCGGCGGTTGTCTAACCGGTGAAGTCCCGGCTGAAGACGGTGTCCGCGCCGGTTTCGGCGGCATGGGCCGCATGGGACGGTAAAACCTGCTTAATTGAAGGTTTCTCTCCTTAGTGAAGGGGGTCGGTTTACCAAAACCGTCCCCCTTCATTGCCTTGGGACGGCAGACAGGTTTATATTATGAATATGACAAAAAAGATTCTGGTCATTGACGACGAGCGCAAGATCATAGACATTGTCCGGGCCTACCTGGAAAAGGAAGGCTACCGGGTGCTGACAGCAACCGACGGAGAAACCGGACTGAAAACCTACCGGCTGGAAAAACCGGACCTGGTCGTGCTGGACCTGATGCTGCCCAAATTGTCAGGCAACGACCTCTGCCGGATTATCCGTCAAGAATCCGACACCCCGATCGTCATGCTGACTGCCCGCGACGAACTTACCGATAAAATCGTCGGGCTGGAACTGGGGGCTGATGATTATGTCACCAAACCATTTGAAGGACGGGAACTGGTAGCCCGGATCAAGGCTATCCTGCGCCGGACCGAGCAAAGGTCATTTATTCCGGTCATGCGTATCGGAGAACTGACCGTTGACACCGAACGTCGCCAAGCCGACATCGGCGGCAAAGCGATAGAATTGACCACTACCGAATTTGACCTGCTAAAACTCCTGGCGGCTTATCCCGGACGGGTATTTTCCCGTTCAGAGATACTTGACCGGCTTCAGGGCGACTCTTACGAAGGTTATGAACGCACCATTGACAGCCACATTAAAAACCTGCGCCGGAAAATAGAACCCGACCCCGATAGACCGGCCTATATTCATACCGTATACGGCGCCGGGTACAAGCTAGAGGCGAGCCGGTGAAAAGCCTGTCATTGAAGCTGGGGGCAGCCCTGGTACTGGTGGCCGTCATCGCCGTGGCTATTATGGCCGGGCTGACCAATCAGTACACTAAAAGTGAATTCCAGACTTATGTGTCCACCAATCCGTCGTTCTCGGAAGCGATTGGCAATACGCTGGCCGTCTATTACCTGCAGAACAATAATTCATGGGAAGATGTTGGTGAAATCATGACGTCCTTCCTGGCCTTTACCGGTGACCGGCTGATTCTGGCTGACAGCAGCGGCACCATCGTGGCTGATACCGGCGGAGAACTGGTCGGCGTTAAGGTCAGCCAGACAAGTCTGTTCGGCCCATATTATGTAGAGTTGTACCGACCCCGCACCGTCATCGGCCAGTTTTATTATATCGCCGGGCATACCGGGGGTACCGGCGGCATGGGGTCAGGTATGGGATCGGGAATGGGTAGCGGACCCGGTTCCGGCAGCATCGGCGGCGGCGGCACCGTGGTAGTCTCCAACGCTGAAGAAGATTTCCTAACCCAGACTAACCGCTGGCTGTGGATTTCCGGCGGTCTGGCGGTGGCGGTCGCTATCGTCATAGCCATCGTGCTGGCTTCCCAGATCAGCCGGCCTCTCCGGGCCCTCAACACCGGAGCACGGGAACTGGCATCCGGCAATCTGTCTCACCGGGTAAAGGTATCTTCAGCCGATGAAACCGGCAGGCTGGCTGAATCGTTCAATGAAATGGCTGAGGCGCTGGAAAAAAGCGAATCATCCCGCAAGAGACTGCTGGCTGATGTGGCCCATGAATTAAGAACACCACTGACCGTCATCAACGGTACGGTAGACGCGATGCTGGACGGCGTCCTGCCGACAGACGAACATCAACTGGGCACCATTAAGGAAGAATCCGTACTACTGACCCGGCTCATCGCCGACCTGCGAGACCTGTCACTGGCCGAAGCGGGGCAGTTGAAATTGGGGAAATCCACCATCCACCTGGGCACGCTGGCCTGCCGCAAACTGGAGCAGTTCCGCTCCCTGGCCGAAGCCAGAGGCATTACCCTCCGATGCCATGACCCAGGCACCCTGCCCGCGATTTCCGGCGATTGGGTCCGTTTGGAACAGGTCTTAAGCAACCTGCTGTCCAATGCCCTGCGCCATACGCCGGACAGCGGCACTGTGGAAGTACACCTGGGCGAAGGGGAACTGAATGGCCAACCGGCGGTCAGCGTCAGCATATCTGATACCGGCGAAGGCATCGCGCCCGAAGATCTGAAACACATCTTTGACCGCTTTTACCGGGTGGAGGACTCACGTTCCCGCGACGACGGCGGCGCCGGACTGGGACTGGCAATAGTCAAACAGATGGTTACCGCCCACGACGGCCGGGTCAGCGTACAAAGCACACCGGGCAAAGGCACCACTTTTACCGTCACCCTGCCGGTATGAAATAACCTCTAAGCTTCAGACTTTGACCGGATCATCACCAGCAGCATCTTGAATGGCGCGGTCGCGCGCAATGCGTGAGGCTCATTAGCCGGCATAATTATCATCTGCCCCTTGCTGACCTGATTTACTTTACCGGCAATGGTGACGTCAGCCGTCCCGTCCGCGGCATAGACGAAGGCATCATAGGGCGCGGAATGCTCCGACAGTCCCTGCCCCTCATCAAAGGCAAACAGGGTAATGGTACCCGCGGGTTTATCGGTCAGCGTCCGGCTGACTACGGCTCCCGGCTGATAGGCAATGAGTTCGGCGAGGTCAAGAGCTTTGGCTATCAGGGATTCTTTTTCGGTCATGTTGTTCTCCAATAATAAGTCAATTAATTCAGTTTACCACAGCTTCGCCGTTTATCATCAGGCGGACACAGTGCTTTAGTGCCGTAATTTTTGGCAACTTACCACTCTTCTAAACTGGATAAGCCCTATATTTGTTACCTTTAGGGTTAAAAAATTTGTCTAAGCCCATGCTGATGGAAGAGTCAGGAGATTTGCCAGTACCAGAGGGTTTAGATGGTGAACTATCAACGGCCTTGGCAAACTCCTTGGTCATGTCACTGGTCATTTTTCGAAAACTACGCATGAACTCCCCAGCCTTTTTTGCGAATTTGGGGATACGATTGGGACCGAAAATAAGAGTAGCTACAACGAGAATAGTAATAATCTCAAAAGTACCCATGCCGAAGAAGTCCATTTTTGTTACTACCTCTCAACTCCTACCTGTTGTAACTTCAGGAAGTATATATAAATCGCAGGTTAGCTCATCGACTGATGCTCTTTTTATACTATGACCGCCAAGGACAGCAACCTAGCTTTTCGTTCGCAATGCGATACCTAGCGCCCCTGGCCCACTGTGAACGCCTAACACCGGACCCACACGGGCGATGATTATGGAGACTTTGGAGATTGCCGTGATGCTGGCGACTAGTTCTTTAGCCTCTTCAGGAGTGGTGCTGTATAAAACTGCCAGGTCTTGGATATCTTTAACACTCTTTACGAACTCCAACAGTTTTTCCTTGCCCTTGGTGCGACTGTGCGCCTGACTCGCTGGCACAAATTCACCCTCTTTGAGTGTCAGCAGTGGTTTAACATTCAATATTGAGCCGAGCATTGATTTAGCCTTGCCAATCCGCCCGCCCTTAGCTAAGTATTCCAGTGTGTCAAAAAGGATCAGCAATCTGGTATTGGGCATCGTCTTTCTGACGGCATCGGCGATTTCAGTCAGTCCCTTGCCCGCCCTGGCCATTCTGGCGGCAGCTATAACAATCAAACCTAACGCCATGGATAGATTTTGGGAATCAATAACTTCAATAGGGCACGTAAGCTTGGCCAACATTTTGGCTTGTTCGGCGGAATTGATTGTGCCGCTCATTTTAGAAGATATATGAATAGAAAGGATCCCGTCGGCTTCCTTGGCGAGCTGTGTATAGGCATCTATGAAATCCTGCGGGGTAGGCTGGGAAGTTTTTGGCAGCACAGGCTCGTGCAAAAGCTTCCGATAGAACTCATCCTCGGCTATATCAACCCCGCCGCGATATGATTTGCTACCAAAGATCACGTATAAAGGGATTACCACAATGCCCAGATCTTTTACCAATTGTGATGGAATATCGGCGGTACTATCAGTAACTACCACAACAGCCATAGTAACACTCCTTTTATTTTAGTATATGACCAATAATCCTTGCTTCTAAAAGGCATATTCGACAAATACCGCTAAATCTAGCCAGATTATTTCTTTTTGCCCTTAACATTTAGCGGTCGTGACCATCCCATGCGAAACCAAACCTTTACCTTCCAATTCCATAAGCTGACAATGAGATCCATCATCTTGTCGAACAACCACCGTAAAGCCGCTTTGATTCTCCTCATTGCACCCTCCTATATATTTTGATTGACCACTTAAACAGACCGTATTTACTAATACTCTCCTCCTTATTTTCGTCCTGATTTTACAGCCAGGCGTTGTTTTTTCTCTCGTCGGGAGTCTACCCAGACGATTAGAGCCGGTAATACGAATAGGGTGCTGACCAAGGCAAAGAAGACATTGATCATGGTGACTATGCCAAAGTCACGCAATATCAGGAAATCCTTAGCGATTAATAGCGCGCCGAAGCCACCGATCACAGTAAGACCTGAGGCGATAATGGCACGACCGATCTTGGTCATGGCCGTGGTCATCGCTTCTTCAGGCCCTTCGCCTTTGCGCCTCTCTTCGTAATACCGCATCATCAGCAAGATAGTGAATTCCACCCCGATACCCATGATCAGCGCACCGAGGGTGGCGGTGAGGGGGGTGTATTTGATCTCGAAGAGATACATTATTCCGCTTGACCAGCCTAGGATGAGTCCTATCGGTAAGACTGCTAGCAGGGCACGCAGCAGATTGAATTTGAAGAGGATAAATAGGACCAAAAAGATCAAACCAACTCCGATGAGCGTCATCTGTATCCGCCCCTCGGTCAGGGCGTTAAAGAGTTCGATCGCGATTATGGGCGTTCCTGTCAGGAAGACATTTACATCACCAGGCGGATTGACTATGTACCCAGCCAATTGGTTTCTTACTTCCTGTATCCTGACTAACTCCACCTGTTCAATATTAATGACAAGATTCGCGGCAGAGTAGTCATCGTTAATCAAGTTGCGTTTGATGGGTACAGGGAGTTGGGCGAGGATTTGTTTGACTTGCTCTGAGCTTTCAGGCATGATACCGCCGGTAGCCTGAAGGACTAAGTCGGCAATGCTGGCCGTATCCGTAATAAAATCGGACTGTTCCAAGGCAATGCGCTGTTCCAGCTGCACCATCCAGGCTAAAACTGTCGGGTCGGTAGTATTACTAGATTCAATTAGTATGTTAACCGAACTGACACCACCAGCTATTTCCCCTAAAGCCATCAGATTTTTCAGCGCAGGAACGTCCTGAGAGATAAAATTTGTCTCTTCAGTTTCGGTAGCAATCTTAGAGTCACTTATCAGGCCGCTTATGGTTAGCACTAAAGCCAGTGGGATAATTATTGCCGGATTTTTAATCACCCACGGCGCAAGTTTTCCGAGGCCTCTTTCCACAAAGCCGGCCTTCTCTGCCTTGGTTTTAATCATCCCGCCGTTTTTTGACGCCTGGTTTACTTTACGGCGGTCATGCATATACAGGATACCCATAAGTAAAAATATTGCTGCCAGATAGGTGGCTACCACGCCAATTATCAACAGAAGACCAAAATCACGAACCATAGGCACGGGTGAGAAGAACAATGCCGCAAAACCAAGCGAAGCCGCAATAATAGCGATGCCAATTGTCGGACCAATATGAGTAATTGAATCAACAATAGCTTCGGCTACAGTTTCACCCCGTCTGGCCTCCTCATCGTATCTGTTATGGAATTGGATGGCGTAGTCTACTCCAAGGCCTATTATTATGGGAAACGCCGCCATGGTAACCATAGTTATAGGAACACCAAGCACACCCATGGTGCCAAAGGTATATATAATACCGATAAGAACAATTCCTAACGGCAACCATCTCCAGACAAATAACCCACGAACACTGAAGACAAGGGACAGGATTACCAGCATTAATAGTGTAGATACCAGTAGCATATTTAGCAGGCTGCTGGACATCATATCTTCTATCTGGCTCAAGACAACAGGCATACCAGTGACCACAGTCTCTACCCCGGAAAAGCCGGCATCACCTACCAGTTTCTCAATCTCTCCGGCTACCAGATTTTGTTCAGCGATTGATAAATCCCCTGCCAGGGTTATGGCGATAAGAGCATGCTGAGCGTCAGGCAAGACCCTTATAAAAAACGGGGTAATTTGACCACTCTGAGGATCTACGACAATAGATTGAAGAATTGCGGGGTCAAGCGGTAAATCGGGGCTACCAGTTTGTTGAGCAACCGCCTGTTTTATAAAGAAAGTAGGACCTAGGGCGGAAACAACATTTGGATTCAATCCCATCTGGTTCTCGATAGATTCCATCGCTGCTATATTGGCAGGCTGAAGTAGTTGTGTTAAATCATTACCCGTCACCAATACTACTACTATGTTGCTGCCGAAATGCTGGTTGAACCTCGTATAATCCTGGTAGGCTTGGGAATCAGTGGATAGGTAAGTTTCAACACCGGTTGCCAGCTTGAGTTGCGAGGTACCAAAGAGGGCTGCTATAAGAAGTATGACACTGAGAGCGATTACCAACAGGCGTTTGCTCTCAATGAACATACCCAACTTTCTGAAGAATTGTTCCATCTTTGCTCCTTTTCTTGACTTTTACCTTAGTAGATAAGATTCATTCCCTGAAAAACGACCGCAGTAATTGCAAATCCAACGATAAACCCGGTCACTAACTGTAAAGGAGTGTGCTCTCCCAACTGATAACGGGAAATCCCCAGTAGCGGGATAAAAGCGGCGGCAACTAACGCCGGTAGTCCGAATAAAATAACGACCGAAGTAACCACGCTGGTAAAAAGAGACAAGTGGAAACTGGCTCGATAGCGTAAATTGATAAAAGTTATTAATAAGGCCGTCGAGCCAAGCCCCACCAAGGTGGCAATAATGCTCAAAGGAGCCTTAAAAGAGTATAGTATCAACGAACTGGGTAAACTAAATAGGCATACCAAAAAGAACATTTCCCTGGGTTGTTCCCGGAACAGCGCCCGATGGGTTATTCTGGTCCCGGAGGTACGCGTAGCCATAGCAACTCTCACTTGCATGTATAAGAGAGGGGCGAAGTAGGCTGGAAATAGGGCAATGATGCTCCACTTAACCCAGGCTTCAGGGCCAAACCTAATAGCTAGTAAAATTATGATTGGGATAAAGATCACATACGGATGCAGCACGTAGGATGTTATTTTGGCTATTCTGTCGGTCTCAGATATGGTGCTTGGCATTGTCTGACCTCATAATTTGGTTCACATTAAAACTCTGTGAGAAGTCCACTGATTTATTGTTTTGCTATGTAGAAGTTAACCTACAATAACATAATATCCAAAAAAACCAAAATATTAAATAAAAATTAACCCGTTGGAGTTCTTAGAATATGCCAGACGTCACGGGTAAACCGATGTAGTTTGGATAAACTGTCGCGACTTAATTCCTGAAGCGACGCTTCATATTTTTCAGCGTATGCTTGATAACGTTCCATAAATCCATGGGTTCTCTTATCGGCGCATGATAGCCCCAAAATGAGCCCGACCAGAATACTCATGCGTAGCTTGCTGGTTGGTGCCTTCAGTAGATTATCCAATGAACCTTGCTCAATCAAATCCTGTTTTGATTCCCTGAGTTGGAGTAATAAGGCCGTTATAACTTCAGCGCATTGCACAAGTGATGAACTCGGTTCAGGTATCCTGATAAGTAAGTCATCTAAGATATCTTTGTAATCTTTCCCTTCTCCCTTTCCTAAGTTTGTCAAAACACGGGTTTTAATATCGTCCCACTTTTCTTGCTCTCGTATGTCGCCCGCCAGATGAGAAAAAAGCTCAATAGTCTGCGCCGTGGGAAGGAAACGTATACTGGACCGTCCAGGTCCGGCAGTTTCCTTGGGGGTATCGTAAACAGAAACTACCATTCCTTTTTGCTCAAGCATCCTTAACATATCATAAGCTGTGGAATTGTTGAGACCCAGGCGATTGGCAATGACACTATAATGAACTGGTTCTTGCATGTCCCGATAAGTGTCGAGGAGTTTACTAAGAAATACCTTCTGCCTAAACGTAAGTTTCATAGCCTTTGTTTGCCCCCAGTTAGGCGCATTATACACCGAAAATTTAGCACAGGGAAAGATCAACGGGTCAACAATCTTTTTATCTCAAAAATGGAGGCCTGAGCGGCCTGTTCACCTTTGGTAATAAACTCATCGGCACGGTGAAAGGCCCCAAAATTAATATGGGATACCCGCGGTTCGATTATCACATCCGCTCCATTTAAACTTTGCATTAATGCTCGACTACTAACAATATTAACGGTTTGGATTGCTATGCTTATGATGTTGGGACAATTTGACGTCCTAGTGTCATTACTTATCTCAGAATTCGCATCTTGATCGGCGGGTATTACATTCACGGCAATAACGAAATCTGCCCCCATCTCCCTTAATACTTTCACCGGCAACGGATCGACCAACGCGCCATCAACCAGATACCTGCCTTCAAATTTAGCCGGCGTAAATAGTATCGGAATTGAACAACTGGCCCGTACAGCCTCCCATATCAGACCCTGCTTGATCACAACCTCTTGATTGTTAACTATATCAGTGGCTGAACAGGCAAACGGTATTTTTAAATCTTGAAATTCAACGTCGCCGATAATTGATCTCAACATGCTCCCTATTTTTCGTCCGCGAATCAAACCGGATTTTGGCAAGGCCGGGTCTGTGAAGAAGGAGAATTTTTCATGCCCCAATTCTACTGCTAATTGTTTCATCCGATTAATAGCTTGCCCCTCCGCGTAAACAGCACCTACAAGGGATCCCATACTCGTGCCAGCAATCATATGTATTGGAATCCCTTCTTTTTCTAATACTGCCAGTACGCCAATATGGGCTAAACCTCTTGCGGCACCACTGCTGAGCGCCAAACCGATCTTTTTTTCTGGAAATACGCTATCCAATAATACAACCCTTATCTACTGCTTATGATTCTTTGGCCTCCATTCCACAACTTTCATAGCTTTCCCATGAGACGTGTCATTTGCCAGGATAACTCTATTGTGGTTTAATAAATCCAAAGAAACCAAAATATATGGTAATATAGTTCACGACCGGCGTCAAATTTAGGTTGACGCTAACATTGTGCCATTGCGAGGATATTGAGGTGGTCCCCAAAATTCGGACAGGTTGTTAAGGTGGAAAACTGCTCTTAGAATAAGGTAAGAAAAGGAGCAGAACATGAAAGGAAACCGCAGACACCACAATCCGGCCTTCAAGGCCAAAGTAGCCTTGGAAGCGCTCAAAGGGGAGCAAACCATTGCTGAAATCGCCGCCCGGCACCAGATTCATCCGACTCAGGTCACCAAATGGAAAAAGGCCCTTCAGGACGAAGCCGCCAGTATCTTCAGCGAAGGGCATACTCGTAAGCAGCAACAGGATGAAAACCTGGTTGCCCAGCTGTACCAGCAGATTGGCCAGCTTAAGGTAGAGAAGGATTTTTTAGAGCATGTACTGCGTCGCTGAGTATCGAGGAACGACGCAGCAAAGTAGCAGCCCCGGAGATCTCCGGGGAAGAGCTGCCGGTCAGCCGCCGGTGCGAGCTCTTGGGTATCAGCCGTTCCGGGTACTACTATCGTCCCAGAGAGCTAGCCGATGAGGAGCATCAGATCATGAAGCTGATTGACCGGCAGCATCTTGAACGGCGCGGTCGCGCGCAATGCGTGAGGGTCATTAGCCGGCATGATTATCATCTGCCCCTTGCTGACCTGGTTTACTTTACCGGCGATGGTGACGTCAGCCGTCCCATCCGCGGCATAGACGAAGGCATCATAGGGCGCGGAATGCTCCGACAGTCCTGCCCCTCATCAAAGGCAAACAGGGTAATAGTGCCCGCGGGCTTATCGGTCAGCGTGCGGCTGACTACGGCTCCAGGCTGGTAAGCAATAAGTTCGGCCAGGTCAAGAGCTTTGGATATCAGGGATTCTTTTTCGGTCATGTTATTCTCCAATAACAAGTCAATTAATTCAGTTTACCACAGCTTCGCCAAAACGGCGGAATCAACCATTCCTGCCTGAAAGAACAGGTAAAAACTACAAGAAAGTCTATTGCTTTGCGCCTCGCCGAAGACTATTATCATAAACGGTTAAAGATAATAACTATAAGGGGAGGCGACAAATATGGGCTGGTGGATTGGCACAGTATTCTTCTTCATCTTACAGCTTGTCTGAATAGTCATGATTATGGCGGGCGTGTTCCGCAAAAAAGAGAAACCATTCAGCAAGAATTCAATGGTCGGCTACGCCTTCCATGGCACCTTCGCCCTGCTGGCACTGTGGATGTTCATTGAAGCCGTGGGACAGACTTAAGGAGAGGATGACATGAGTTCATTTTATAAAGGATTAGGTTACACCCTGCTGGTAATCGGCATTGTCTGAGCCGGCACTATTGTCGCGGCGGTCGCCGCGAAAGAAGGCCTGACCGTCTGGTCACAGATACCGGCGGTGGTATTTCATATTGCGTCAATGATTGGCGGATTCTATTTTATCGGGCTGGGATATAAGCAGAAGAGGATGGCTACTTCGGTTGATTGAGATTGATATTTTGTTGCCTTGACGAACTTTTCAAAATGAATACCCGTCGTTAAAACAAAGTGATAAGCCATTACTGACACAGCAGTTGATGCCGCCTCTAGCTAATGCAATATCAAGCTTCCACATATCACGGTCTCTCCAGCAAGGCCAGCTTTTTTTCCGGCCAAATCATCAAGGTACATAGGGCCTGGTAACCAAGACCCAATGAAACGCTTATAAGGGGGGATTATACTGTCCTCGTCCGGGGATTGGTGTATGAGTTTGCAGTCAAACAAGGTGACTCCTTCAGTCAAGACCCCCTTACCTCACTAACAGGGGGAGCGCAAACTCCAAATTACTGCACAAACAACAGTAACTACTTAAAACGGTATCGGCGCGATGAAGTAATCAATTATCACATATTCTATTTACACATCTATGACCCACATCATATCTTGACATAGGAGGTATCCCATGCAAGAATTACTTAACCTGAACCAAAGAGGGAATATCTATGGCCGAAAACAAACTTATTTTTAAAAACCTCACTAAGTCTTCGGGTTTTCAAAGAGATTTCAAGGAGCTGGTGTCTCTTTCTAAGCACGAAATTGATGAGGTCATCGATACCATACTGAAACAACCTGCCTTTGATGTTTCGGATGAGCTTGTTGAGAACGTTGCGGAAAAGCTCAAATTATCTATTGAAAAATCGCGAAGTGCGTTCAACGTCGCTGAATATTTACGTTCAAGGGCTTTCGTTACTGGCCTTTCCGCCGACATAGCTTTTCGTGAGGTTTGTGATTTTGCGGACTCGTTATCTCTCAAGTGTGATGCTCGTCTTAAAACCCTATTCAGCCCCGATGAAAAACAGGAAAAAACTCTTATGGCCAAAATTGTAGCTACCTCAATTTTACCATTTTTCAGCAATATGCAGGTACGATGCGATCTTCGGGCAGTAGAGCGCCATGATAAATCAATTATCGGCTACGTTCCCATTGGCCTTGTTGAAATGACAATTTCAAAGGAAAGTGGCGAAAATGACGTTGTTAGTTTCCAGTTAGATGAGAAGGATGTTGATGAATCTATATCAAATTTAGAGGAACTAAAAGCCCTTTTTCAAACAGTTAAAAATGATTTGGGTCATAAAATAATTCCCATTTAGGACGATAACAATGCAATCAACCCTGAGCGAATGGATTCAACTATCTGCCAATACCGCGGGGGTATTCATAGTAGTGTATTGGATAGTTGAAATTGTAAGAAATTGGAATGGAACTCCAGAACTCAAAGCACTTCGTGATCAAATGCTAAACTTTAATAAACACATGGACACATTACATAGCCAAATGGCAAACCACGACACCAAACTGTTTGAGGTAACTCAAAAATTGATTCAGAGGAAATAAGAGTAATCATGATTACTGATATTGTACTACTATGTCTCGTGTTTATTGGTGTTGTATTGTCGATTTATCGAGCTCGGACTAGGCACAAAATATACAGCGAAATTCAACAACTTGGGATTGAATTAGCCCACAATGCACAAAAATTGAACGAGAGAGTTGAAAACTATGAAGACCATTTACAATCCTTAGTTTTGGATGAACCAGCGGAAGAGTTGTGGAACGCTCGCAGTATTAAATGCATCCTATCACACACCACGACAGGGAAAAGTTTAATATATGAGGAGTATGATCCATGGGAACGATTGCTACGAGATAAAAGCTTAGCATGCCAATACATTGATGAATATCCAGAAGAACAAAGAACTACGAGATATGGGTATAAACGACACTCGGTAGTCGATTTAGTAAGACCATCATTATATTCTTCGTTTGCAATTGGCTAAAGGCTCTATCCAATTGTTTGGAAAGGTTTCTAAAAATTGTCTCTTCGCGTGATGGAAAGCTACGGTCTATTTGCACTGTCATCTGTATATTTGCCCAGTAGTAAATACGTTCGAATAAATTTGCTTTCATTCTCCAGGCGCCATCTCCCCCATCACCCGCTCCGCCACTTCCCGCTTACTCATCAGCGGCAGGTCTTCAACCCGCCCGTCCTTAAACAGCAGAGTAACCTTGTTGGTATCAGCGCCGAAACCGGCGCCGGGAACAGTGACATTATTGGCAACGATGAGGTCAAGATTCTTGGCGGCCAGTTTCTTCTTGGCATTGGCGATTAAATCCCCGGTTTCAGCAGCGAAACCGATGCGGATGAAATCACCTTTAACCGCCGACAGGATATCCTCCGTCGACTCCAGCTTCAAATCAAACTCGCCGCTACCTTTTTTAATTTTATCCGTGGCCGCGGCCACCGGCCGGTAATCGGCGACGGCGGCGGCCATGACGAGGGCATAAGCGCCTTTGACGGCTGACTGAACCGCCGAAAGCATTTCCGCAGCGGTTTCCACCCGGATGACCTCAATACCTGCGGAAGCCGGTAAATCCGTAGTAGCAATCAGTTTAACCGCAGCCCCCTGATCCCGGGCGGCCAGCGCCAGTTCATAACCCATCTTGCCGGATGACCGGTTGCCGAGATATCTGACCGGGTCAACAGCTTCTCTGGTACCACCGGCGGTGACGACCACCGTCTTGCCAGCCAGAGTGCCGCCCTGAGCCAGCGTATGCCTGAGCACACCGAGAATAACATCCGCAGCAGCCAGCCGCCCTTTACCCTCGGTACCACAAGCCAGATGGCCGGTTTCCGGTTCAACAAAAATAACGCCGCGGTCTTTCAGTTTCCGGATATTCTCCTGAGTGGCCGCGTTCTCATACATGGTGCAATTCATGGCCGGAGCGATGATGACGGGGACTTTGGTCGCCAGCACCGTGGAACAGATCATGTCATCGGCGAAACCGTAAGCCAGCCGGGCGATGGTGTTGGCGGTAGCCGGAGCGATAAGAATAACATCGGCGGCCTCAGCCAGGGAAACATGCTCAATGGAGTATTCTCCGGCCATATCCCACATGGAAGTCACCGGGGGACGATTGGTAATAGCCCGGAAGGTCAGGGGAGTGACAAAGCGCTGAGCGGAATCAGTCATGACCACTTCCACCCGGGCGCCGTTCTGGGTGAGTTTGGAGGCGATGTCCGCAGCTTTATAGGCAGCTACTGATCCGGTAACGCCCAGAACGACGGTTTTACCCTCTAGAATCATATAACGCTCCCAACCAGTATCAGTATAGCTGCCAGCAGTTCCAAAAGCACCCCTATTTTACCGGCAACCGGCATGATGGTATAAGCGCGGGGCGCGGTTAAAAGCACCAGCACGATGATCGTCATCCCCGCCAGCATGGCAAAGGGTTGGGCAACGGAGTTCTCCGTACCCAGCGTGGTGATAATACCGAAAACCAGCAGACCGGCGAAGACTACCAGTAAATTGCGCGCCAGCCATAATGAGGTAATCAGACCAGAATTGCCGGACTCAGCGGCACGACGGACCATTGAGCGGGTGAGATAGACAGCCACGATGCCCCAGATGACGGCAACCGCCGCACCGGCGAGTAGGAAATAGTCGTCAATAATGTGAATCATAGCAATCTGCTCCGAATTTCGACGAGTGACCGAGAGTAAACCGACTTCAGCGTCACGATGGGAAAGAAACCGAGATTGCTTCGCCGCAGGCTCGCAATGACGGGGAGAGAAGGTGTTGACCTGGCGGGCGAGGCATGCCTCGCCCCTACGGGAAATTCTAATTCCCAAATGCCAAATCCCAAATAGGAACCGAGTTTGCCACAGCCGCTTCGGCGGCTTCGCAATAACACATGGCAGTCTGATATTAATGTTCGGTTCATCATGTCATGCCCGGTTCATATAGTATATCAGGCGCAGGCCGTAGAGCGTCAGATCATGGTTTATCGTATTAAAAATCCGGGTTTCGGCGGCCAAAAGGTCGGCATGACCGCCGGTGGCAATAACCGTAGCCTGGGAAGGAAGCTCCGCCTGGATCCGCCCGATAACAGCCTCTACCAGACCGACGTAGCCGAAAATCAGACCGGACTGCATGGCTTTGACGGTGGAGGTGCCGATAGCTTTTTCCGGCCGGTGCAGCTCAATACGGGGCAGCATGGAAGCGCGGGAGGTCAGAGCTTCAGCAGCCGTATTCAGACCGGGCGCGATGGCACCCCCGATATATTCGCCGTCGGCGGAAACGGTATCAAAGGTGGTAGCCGTCCCCAGGTCAACAACGATACACGCCGTTTTGTAAAGTTGATAGGCGGCAGCGGCGTTGACGATGCGGTCAGCCCCGACTTCCCGCGGATTGTCCATACGAATCTTAACGCCGGTTTTAGTTCCAGCGCCGACAATCAGCGGCTCGGCCTTAAAGTAACGGCGGCTCAATTCCTCAAAGGTATCGGTCAGCGGCGGCACCACGGAACACAGAGCGACCTTGTTGATGGATTCGGCTTTGATACCGTTTATGTCAAGCAATTGCAGCAGAAGAGCCGCATATTCATCCGGCATCCGGTTAATTACCGTGGCCACGCGCAGGCTGAGCGCCAGCCGGTCCGCGTCATAAACACCGATGGAAATATTGGTATTGCCGATGTCAATTACCAGCAGCATGAAAATTCTCCTTAAGGGCTTTGATGGTCCGGGGGATGAGCAGCAACAGGTCAGACGCGACCATCCCGGCTTCGCCGAGATCAGCCCGCACCGATTCCCCTGCCGCAGCGTGAAGATAGACGCCGGCCCGGGCGGCGTCGAATGCAGTCAGCCCTTGAGCCAGCAGACCGCCGATGACCCCGGCCAGGACATCTCCGGTGCCGGCAGTAGCCAGACCCGGATTCGCGAACGGGGAAACGGCTACCCGGCCGTCCGGCGCAGCGACGACGGTATGCGCACCTTTAAGCACCACAATCTGCTGCCACAGTTCAGCGTAGCGACAGGCGGTGCCGACACGGTCGGCCTGAATCAGTTCCACCGCCAGCCCGGTCAGCCGGGACATCTCCCGCGGGTGCGGCGTCAGGACACAATGAGGCTGGAGTTCCTGCCACCAGTCCGGTGTCACCGCCAAAATATTCAGGGCGTCGGCGTCAAGCACCACTTCAGGCAACCGGGCGCTGCCGGGCCGGAGATCCGGCGACATTGGGTGATCCAGTCCGGACAGGATACCGTTAAAAAAAAGCGAGGTCACCGGGTCTTTACCTAAACCGGGACCGATTACCAGCGCGGCGATTTCGCCCAGGCGCTCAGTAATCAGCTCCACCGCCTCCGGCGCCGGTTCCCCGGCGGCTGTTTCCGGCAGGAGGAGATGCGTAACTTCAGTCAGTTTAGCTGCGAAAACCGGGTGTAAGCCACAGCGCTGGGCCAGTGTGACCAGCCCGGCACCACTGCGGTACGCTGACTGACAGGCCAGAACGGGGGCGCCGCAAAACTCCGGCGGCCCGGCTACGACCAGCACCTTGCCGAAGGCGCCTTTATTGGCGTCGGCAGGACGCCAGGGCAGTAAAGCGGCAACCAATTCATCGGTGAGGAGTTCAACGGCAAGGTCTTCATCCAAACCGGCCGGAATCCCGATATCGGCAACACTAACCGAACCGGTGTAATCCGCCCCGGGAAACAGAAACAAACCCTGCTTGGGATTAGCGAGAGTAATGGTTAAATCAGCTTTGAGGGTCACCGGGTCAACCGCACCGGTATCGGCATTGAGGCCGGACGGCAGGTCTACGGCTACAATCGTCAGCTCAGGACGCCGGCACTTTTCCCGGGCGACCGCAGTCAGGACCGCCGCGGGACTGCCGTCAATCGGGCGTAGCATGCCGGTTCCAAACACCGCATCAACGACGAAATCCGTTTCGGTCAGTGCCTGAGTCAGCCGCTCCAGCCCGATATCCAGACTTATACTGATGGGCGTTAACCCGGCGGCCAGCGCTTCACGATAGACGATGTCATCGGCTGCCCGCTGCCCGGTGATAAATACCGACACCAGCGCTCCGGCTTTCTTAAGATGGCGCGCCGCAACGAGACCGTCCCCGCCGTTATTGCCCGGCCCCACCAGCACGATTATGCTTTTATCGGTGGTGAGGGGAAAAACGCGCGTAATATCTTCGGCGACCGCCCGGCCGGCCCGGCGCATCAACTCCAGCAACGAAATGCCGGATTCAACAGCGCGCCGTTCCAGAACTCTCATTTCTGCGGCAGTAACCAGCTTCATGTATTGAAGTGTAGCAGTGGTATATGCGGCGGTCAACAGATTTCCACCTGAATATCAAGATATCACAGAATAAATTAACCATGGATTTGCTAAGGACACCCTCGGACAGCATAATACTGAGGCACACTGGTTCCACAAATTATTAAATAAGGTCAGGCTGCTTATGAAACGTTGTCCCTGGGCTATAACCGGCGGGGAGTTAATGATTCAATATCATGACACTGAATGGGGCGTTCCGGTGCATGATGACCGGAAACATTTTGAGTTTCTGGTGTTAGAGGCCTTTCAAGCCGGGCTGAGCTGGCTGACAGTGCTGAAAAAACGAGGGAACTTTGCGGCGGCTTTCGCCGACTTTGACCCGGCAGTCATCGCTGAATTTGATGATAAGGCGATAGAGAAATTGTTGAATGACGCCGGCATAATCCGTAACCGTCTTAAAATTACCGCCACGATCAACAACGCGCGCCGTTTTCTGGAAGTACAGCAAGAATACGGCAGTTTTGACCGCTATTTGTGGGGTTTTGTGGCTAACCAGCCAATGGTCGGCGGCCGGCAAACGATGGAGCAACTGCCTGCCCGCACGGAACTATCGGATCAGGTCAGTGCCAACCTGAAACAACGCGGTTTCAAGTTTGTCGGCTCAACCATCGTGTATGCCCATCTGCAGGCAGTGGGTATTGTCAACGACCATCTGGTTGACTGCTTCAGGTTCCCCAAATTGGCACATCAGCCGCAATAATAACACCTGTCAGCATCCGGCGATGACGGCGCGGATGTCAACGACCTTCTGCCGGATATCTTCAGCCCCCACCAATTCGGAAACCATGGCCAGATAACGGACACCGCGGCGGGTAAGGGCCGTCACCTGTTCCAGTTTAATGCCGCCGATAGCGACAATGGGACGATCTGAATTAGCCAGGGCATAATCCAGCAATGCCAGGCCGCCGGGTGAAGCGGCATCCGGCTTGGTGCCGGTGGCAAAGACGGGGCCGACGCCGAGGTAATCAATGCCGGGAATATTTTTTGCCCGGTCAATCTCATACTGCGTAGTTACCGAGTAACCCAGCAGCATCTTGTCGCCGATCAGGCGCCGGGCTTCCTCCGGACGAGTGTCCGACTGACCCAGGTGCAAGCCGTCAGCTTGCACCGCCCGTGCCAAATCAACATCATCGTTGATGATGAAACAGGCGCCGTGGGCGGCACAGAGCCGTTTGACGGCGGTACATTCCTCAAGCCGGCGTTGAACGGCAAAGTTTTTCTCCCGATACTGAATGATTTTAACCCCGGCCTCCAGCAGCAACCGGGCAGTCTCCACATTGCCGCGTCCGCGGGAATACTCATCGGACAGGACGGCATAAATATCAGTATCTGGCAAGGTACGCATCAGACATCGCCCTGCGCCGCGGCATCATAGAAGGCCCTCCAGAAGGGGTCTACGATGGGGTGGACCAGTTGTTTTTCCTGCCCCTGTTCCACCAGCACCATACCCTTGTCCGCCGGGGTCAGTTCACCAACTACCGAGGCGGCGATGCCTTTGCCGGCCAGCGCGGCCACGATCTCGCCGGCTTTGCAGGCGCGGCAGGTGATAATCAGGCTACCCTCACTGATAGCGGCATAAGGGTCAATGCCGAATAAACGACAAATTTCCGGCACGCCCTCGGCAACCACAATCCGATCCTTATCAATCCGCGCGCCCAGTCCAGCCGCCTGGGCAACTTCATACAAACCGCCCCAGATACCGCACTCAGTAGCATCGTGCATGGAGGTAACACCGTTATCCCGAACGCCGACAGCGACAGCGGTCATGGCGTCTTCCACCACCGACATCTGATAGAAGATGTCTTCAGCCCGGCGGGCTAACTCCTGCCCGAACTCAGCGGCTATCCGACCAGGGAACAAGGCGGCGAAGATGCCGCAGGCTTCTATGGCCGGGCCTTTGGTGATAATAACGGCATCGCCGGCTTTGGCAAACCTGGGGGAAACATATTCATCCAACCCGCCGACGCCGATCATGGTGGCCCCGCCGACCATAGGGTAATTACAGCCTTCATAGCGGGCGGTATGGCCGGTGATGATGTTGATGTCCATCTTAAGACATTCCCGGTGCATCACCTCCCACATGAGTTCAAGCTCAGCCTTGGACATCTCCATCGGCAGATTCAGATCAATAGACAGGTATTTGGGCTTGAGGCCGCTGGTGGCAGAGTCCGAGGCGATGATATGGATGGCAAACCAGGCCGCCCGCTCCCAGCCATACTGCGGCACGATGAAAACCGGGTCGGTGGTAAAGGATACCGCCTGCCCGCCAATCTCGGCGATGCCGACGTCAACGCCGTGCTGCGGCCCCACCAGCACAGTGTCGCTTTGTGCTCCCAGACGGGGGAAAATAATCTCCCGAAAGATATCCGGGGAAATTTTACCGATTTCAGGCATGTCTGCGCTCATAATGTCTCCTTCTGCATCAGATTACCGGAGGCCTGGCACCGGGGGAGGCAGGGGAGCTTCAAAAAAGAAAACCAGAAGAAAAGGTCTTCCGGTCTGAGTGCTGCTACTTCCCTACGCTCGCATTACCGAGACCAGGTTCCAAGGGTCGTCCGGCCAGACCGGAACTCTCAGCTTTTCAGCTCCCCCAGTAACGATATTAAATTGTGCCCCCATGATAACAGTAAAGCCCCGGCCAGGGCAACCGCTGCCGGCAATAATTACGACTCCGGCGGCGTTTAGTACCGCAGTAACGCGGCGATTTCCGCTGCCTCCGGCTGTTCTTCGGTTTTCAGGATATATATATCACCGCCGGTCATGAGCGTTTGCCTTACGGCGTATTCCACCAGATCCACACTGCCGGCGGCCGAAGCTGGGGTAGTCTCTATTTGTCTTTCGCCCAGGTCAATGCTCCCCCAGGCCTCCAGCCCTTCCTTCAGGAAAAGGGCGGTCACCCGGCCGTCGGCGGCGGCAAACAACACCGGTTCCAGCCCGTTAACCGACCGTTCCGGCCGGGCTTCCTCCAGATACTGGGTCAGCACCTGCCGGCGCCGCCGTTCAAAATGACGGCTGACGATTTGCCAAGCTTCATTCCGCAGATGCTCCGGCGTCATCCGGTCGGGATTACCCTCAATCCCTTCCGGTAAAATGTTGGCATAGGCACATTCCGCGCGAAACATAGCCCGAATGTTTTCTACGCCCGCCACCACCAGGGGTGCCCGCTGGGCGGCCAATACTTTTTCCAGTTCCCGGCTTAGTTTCTGTAAAAAGTGCGTGATATGAACTTTATTGAAATCTTCCGGGTCGGCCTGGCCGTGAAACACGGCGGGGCCGGAGCCGGTGGTGTGATATTGCAGGGGTTTTTCTGAGTCATCATGCTGGTTAGCCCCAGCCAGGCTCCGCGACTCTTCCGAAAGGATGATTTCCCGGCCGGCCAGCCAGCGGACCCGGAACAAGGCAGCATTGTTCAAGCTCAAAGACAGCAGATAGTAAATGCCGTCATCGGCCAGAAGCGGCAACAGCGGCCTGATGTAGTATTCATCCGCCACGACTACGGTCGCCGGCACCGTAAAAGGCAGATTGTAATAGCCAAAGGATGAAGGAGTCACCAGACAAACCAAGCCTTCTTCCTGGTATTGCCAGAACAAGGCCTCCGACAACAGTTCATGGGCGGGGGCCAGCATTTTCCGGGCCACGGGAGCCCTGACGCCGGTTTCTGTCAGACGTTGCTCGGCCTCCGCCAGCAGGTGCCGGAATGCAATGGCATCCGCCCCGGTGTCGCCGGTGCGGTGGGTCGGCAGATAGATTGAGACCGCCGGACTTGCCGGTTTTTTCAACAGTTCCAACAAATCTTCCCGATGCAGCAGTTCCATATCCAACCTCCTGAAACCAAACGTTGTCTCTACCATCATATCGCAAAAAACGGTGAAGTAAAATACCGCGGGAATGAGGCGCCTGAGTATGCAAAAGCCGTGAATTGCGTAGTTTTACGGATTCACAAGAAGGTAAATTGGATTTATAATGTACGGTAAAGGCAGAACTAACTCAGACGCCTCAAATGCGTTTTATAAAGTGAAAATAATTGCGACGGAGGAACGTAAATGTCCAATAATAATTCAGGTGGTTTACTATCGGGTCTGTTGACCGGCATTGCCATCGGCGTCAGTCTGGGGTTAATGTACGCGCCGCGCCCCGGCCGCGAAATCAGAGAAGACCTTAAACACCGGGTGCTGGAGTTGCGCGACCGCGCCGAAGAATTCAGTGATGATCTGGTGGACCGTTTTGAAGAGGTTAATTGTGAGGTGAAGAGCCACCTTAAAAAGGCCGCGGTATCGGCCTGAATACCAACAACCAAATCACAGGAAAGGAGGCTTTGAAATGAGCAACGATTCAATGGGAGGCATTGTACTGGGGCTCCTGGCTGGAGCTGCTATCGGAGTGGGGATTGGCATGTTGTATGCACCTCAACCCGGCAGGCGAACTCGCCGGAATCTGCAGAAACAGGCTCACGAATTCAGAAACCGGGCTGAACACTTCGGCGAACAGGTCAAAGAACGCGCCGAAGAGGCCGGTGAGACCGTTAAAAAGAGTGCCGAAAAATACCGGCACGATATGCTGGCCAAGCTGGACTGAACGCCAAGGGTTAAACTTGGGGTGTTTCCGTCAAGGGAATCAGATAACGGTGATTAAAGGGACTGGTGTAATTAGCCAGCCCCGCTCTGCCGTAGACCGACGGAGGAATACCCAGGTCACCCAGCCACAAATTACCGGTTTTCTCCGGCGTGAGTCCGGTCTTCGGCCAGGCCAGCGTCAGCGTATAGTCCGCCCGGACATATGCCCCCGGGGAACCGCCGTTGTCGGCATCCACGCCGGAAGGAATGTCCAACGAGATTTTCCTGGCCGGTAAGGCATTAGCCCATTCAATGAGTTCTTTCGCCCGGCCGGAGGGGGCGCCTTTGAGGCTGTAGCCGATGACCGCATCCAGAATAATATCTGCTTTCCCGGCTTCCGGGTCACCCGGAGCAACCTCTTGGCCTCCGGCGGCGACCAGCAGTTTTAGTTGCCAGGCCGTAACCCCCGACAGCGCGTGCGCATCAGTCAGGCAGTAGCTGACCGGTATGCCACGGTTGGCCAGGTGACGGCCGGCGCACAGCCCGCCGCCCCCATTGCCGCCGGTGCCGGCGAGGACAAGAATCCGAGACTGAGGCCACTCACCGCTCAGGATTTTCAGGGTTAGTTCCGCCAGATTACGCCCGGCATTTTCCATCATCTGGAACAGGTTAGGACCGGTTTCCTCAACGGCAAGCCGGTCAATCTCCCGCATGACGGCGACACTGATAGGTTCCAATTCATATCCGGTATCGGTGATAAAGCGCCGCAGCATAATATTGAGTTCTCCGTTGATTAATAGCGTATTTTAACACACTGCTGTTATTGTCCGTCCGGAAACACTTCCAGTATAATCAAAAGGTGAGCGCCGGAAAATTAAAGCAATACACAGTCAATGCCGAGGGACTTTTCAAGGAACGTCCCCGCCTGAGGCGGGAAACGATTACCATCCTGGTGATGATAGATATGTATTGCCGGAGCCATCATCAGCAACCCGACAATTGTCTTGAATGTCGGGAACTGGGGGAGTACGCGGTAAAGAGACTGGATAAGTGCCCATTCGGTGAAGGCAAAACCGTCTGCGCCTTATGCCCGGTACATTGTTACAAGCCGGAATTGCGCCAGCGGGTGAGAGAAGTAATGAGGTACGCCGGGCCGCGGATGACCCTGCGCCACCCGTTGATGGCGCTGACGCATATTATTGACCGGCGGCGGAAAAAGCCGCTGGATTTTTTACGGCCGGATTCACCCTAGAGCCGCCCCTCCGCCTGACGAGGCTGACCGTCCCGGATGAAAGTGATGCGCACTCTGGCGCCTTGTTGCAGACCACTGAGGGCGCTGTTCAGGTCGGCGGCACTTTTAATTTTGGCAGCGTCTATGCCGGTGATAATGTCGCCAGGTTTCAAACCGGCCTCCGCCGCCGGTTGTCCGGAGCGCACGGCTCCGACATAAGCCCCCTGCTCCACCTTCATGCCGTGAGCTGAGGTATATTTGGCGGCATCCGCCACCGAGGCCCCGAATCGGGGGGCGGCGGCTTTAGACTGGGCGATATAATATTCCAATTGACGGCGATCAAAACCCACAATCAAATGGCCGTCAATGTCGGTAACCGGTACCGCCATCTGTCCGGTGCGGCGCATCAGGTCCTGAGCAGCGGCCTGGTCACGCGAAACATCAACCTCGGTAAAGGGAATACCCTGCTGTGAAAGGAACCCTTTCACGGTGTGGCAGTGCGGTCAGGTCTGGGTGGTGTAAACAGTTACTTTCATGTCAATACATCCTCTAAAATCAGTATAACGTGAAAGTAATCTTAAACAAAATATTCCCGGTCATTTTTGTGTCTAGCCGGACTCTGAAGCGGCAGCCTCCACCTTCAAAGCCAACTCAGGAACGGCCCCCGCGGGAGCCCTGGCAACCTCACCGCAAGACCGGCGTGGAACCTCATAGTCCATACTGTCACGCGGGCATCGGGAGATACATTCGCCGCAGCGGGCGCATTCATTCTGGGCGATAACCGGCAACGCCGTGCCGGGTGAGATGGCCTTATAATCACAAAACGTCCGGGCGCATGCACCGCAATTTTTGCATTCAGCCTTAAAACTGAGTTCACGCCGGGCAAACCGGCCGATGACCGACAGAACGGCGCCCATGGGGCAGAGGAAACGACACCACGGGGTGAAGATGAAGATTGACGCCGCGATCAACACAACCAGCAAGGTCGTCGGCACCGGAGCAATCTGTGCATTAAAAAGTGACTTAAACGGGTCTATTTCGGCAAAGGCGGTGGTGCCGGTATATAAGGCGGCAACGATAATCCCGGCCAGCACGACAAAACGCAGATGCCGGAGTTTAGCACCCAGTCCTTCCGGTAATTTATAGCTCAAGTCCCGTCGGTAAAGAAACTGCTGCACCGCCCCCATGGGGCAGATCCAGCCGCAAAAAATCCGGCCTAAAAATAAGGTGGACACAACAGGTATAGCCAGAATAATAAAATGAGCCAGATATTCTTTAGCGTCACCTAAGTGAAGAACGACGTTCTGTAAAGCGCCGATGGTACAGGGGCACAGGCCCAGAAAGAATCCCAGATAGACCATGGAAAACGCCAGTGAAATGAAACGCCAGCGGCGCTTACGCATTAAAAGGGCGGCGTAGGCAAAGGCGGTTAATCCCAGATAAGCCCAAATAAACGGTTGGCTTAACGCCCTCTTAAAAGCCTCCGGCCATGTTAGTTCTGCTGTTGACGACATATCAGTGCTGGTAGTGATGATTCCGGTATCGGATGACCCGTCACCCGAAATCGGCAAGGCTACAACCGGACTGTCCGCCTCACCACCGGCCCCGGCATTAAGGGTTATGGAGGCGTAACCGCCCTCTTTGATACAGTCCCTGACAATCTCCAGTTTGGCCGGTCCGGCAGCCAGTATCTGAACAGTCAGTACCGTCGTGTATACTTCGCGTCCGGCAGCGACCCATGGTGTTTGACTCACCAGGGCTAAATTATTTGAAGTCTTGAATTGAGTATCTTCCATCGGTACCGGACAATTACGGTGAGTCAGCTCAACAGTTACATTGAGCTTGATGGTCTCTCCAACCGCACCTCCGGTCTTGTCCGGCTTAATGGCAATTTCACAGGCCAGAAGTGGAGTGGCGGCGAATATAACCGCGGCCGTGGTCAGAACCAGGGACAATAGAATCCGGCGAAATGGGGCAAATGTATTCATTAGCCCATAATAGCGACTGATGGTAGAGACAATATGTGGAAATTATGGATTTTTTGTGGATTTCTGCTGCCGACAACAGGCATAGCGAGAAAAATTAAAGTTGATTCAGTTCAATAGAACGGCGAGCCCACTGCCTGAGCTGGTCATCATCTTCAAAAACATCCGCCGGTACCTGGTAATAAGGCATCAGTTTGAAACGCGGGCAATCACGACTGGTATATTCCGCGAGGTTGGTCTGCCCGGCCTTAAGATAGAGCACGTCCCCGGAAATAAGACCGAACATCCGGCTGTCACGGAACACTCCGAAACCGCCGAACATACTCTTACCGGTCACCGCACCGAGCGGCGTGAGTTTATCCAGCACCAGATCCAGATACTGTTTACCGGTCATCTTTCTCAAAGTCATCCATAAACCCGGTTTCACAAAACGGTGATTCCGGCGGCAGTTCCGGCTGAGGCGGCCGTTTCAGCGAGGCGATGACAGAAATGCCCAGCACGATGGCAATTACCAGCAGGGACAGAAGCGTCGGCATGTGGTAAATGCCGGAAATCAACATCTTGAAGCCCAGGAAAACCAGAATGGTAGCCAGACCGTAGTGCAGGTAGTAAAGCCGGTCGGCAAAACCTTCCAGGGCAAAATAAATACTGCGCAGGCCCATGATGGCGAACATGTTGGAGGTGTAGACGATGAACGGGTCAGTGGTGATGGACAGCACCGCCGGAATGGAATCTACGGCGAAGATGATGTCGGTGGTTTCCACCGCCACCAGCACCGCCAGAAGCGGCGTAGCCAGCCTTCGGCCGTTTTCAACCGTAAAGAACTTACCGCCGTCATACTGATGACTCATCGGCAGGAAGCGGCGCAGGAGTTTAAGTACCGGGTTGGCTTCCGGATGCGGGTCTTCTTCTTTTTTCATCCCCATCTTAATACCGGTGAACACCAGGAAAGCGCCGAAGACATAGATTATCCAATGAAAACTGTTGATCAGCGCAATACCGCCGAAGATAAAGGCAGCCCGCATAAGAATAGCACCGATGATACCCCAGAACAGCACCCGGTGACGATATTCCCGGGGCACACAAAAATAGGTGAACAGCATCAGGAAGACGAAGAGATTGTCCACCGACAACGCCTCTTCCACCACATAGGCGCTGAAATAATTCAAAGCGTGATGGGAACCGGCAAAAACCCAGAGGCCCAGACCAAATATGACAGCCAGGCTGATCCACAGCCCGACCCAGCCGACAGCTTCCTTCAGCTTGATAACATGAGCATGGCGGTGGAAAACAAAAAGGTCCAGCGCCAGCATGGTAATCAAGAAGGCATTGAAAAGAATCCAGGGCCAGATACCGATGTCCATGAAGTGTCCTTCCGTTACAAAGAAACTCAGGGGAACAATAACAGCGGGTTATCAATACTGAAGCAAAAGTATAGCCCAGAGGGCGGGGGTTGTAAAATCACGGAAGAGCTAACAACCAGAGTTGTATTTCATTTCTAATATCAACATTCAAACGAAAAGTATTGCCATACCCCATAAACAGGAGTACAATGAACCGGTTTTATGTGGCTTTGGTAAGTATTATCCAATAATTACATATGGTCATTATTGGATAATACGGTTTAAATATAGTTACAAATAACGACGGGAGACAGGAACGTTATTAAAGTCATTACCACGATTATCGCGATTGTGATGCTGACAACAGTGTCTTGCATTCAGAATAACGACGATATACTGGAAATTAAAAGCAGTGAGACACTTCTCCAGGAAATCAATCTGCGACTGGAACAACTAGAAAAACCTTCCGAAGACCGCTATAAAACTATGAGCGAATTAGGTTTAAACTTGGATGATCTCAGTATTCAAAGAGTGTTTATCTACCTTAATGATCTACCGACCCTCACGCAGCAACAAGAACTGGAGTCACTAGGAATTACTTTGTATCTTAATTCATGGATACCACCGGTAGGAGTTCACCCTGCCGGTTTTTTGATCGCGAAAGTACCTGTTGAAAACATAGATGAACTGGCGGCGAAAGATTACGTAATCAAACTGGATTCAGCGGAACGGGAATCAGAGCCGCATAGTAAACCAGGATAATTTAGGAGGCCACGGATGAAATTCAAAGCGATAGCGGTTATGGGCTTGATATTGTTGATAGCTCAGGTTTTTTTTAGCAGTGGATATACCCCCGCTTTCGGTGCCGACTCTAATCCTGGAGCAGCCGCTAGTAAAATCAGCGGCCTGCTTTCCATGCAGGTGAATGCCAAACAACAGATAACAAGTATGGGAGGAATGGCCGCCGCACAGTCAGATGCTGAAGCCGCCGGTCTGCTCCGGATATTGGAAGCTACGGGCATGCCCAATCCCAGTATCCACAACCAAAAGATTTTCCTTTACTTCAACGAAATGCCGGGGCCCGGACAACTGGCGGAACTGACAAGTATGGGAGTCATCGTCAATGCGGACTCCTGGGTTCCACCCGTCGGAGTCCATCCGAACGGTTTTTTGACCGCTGATGCCCCGGTGGACAAAATCACCGAACTGGCCGAAAAAAACTACGTAGCCAAGATGGATACCGCCGAGCGGGCTAATGAAGCTCATAACGATCTGGGTACTCAGGCCGCAAATGTCCTGAATTTACGGAATACATACGGTCTTGATGGTTCGGGAGTCACCATCGCCGTTCTGGATTCCGGGATTGACCTGACGCACCCGGACTTTGCCGGTGCTGTAACCGCCTCCATGGACTATTCAGCATACCCGACATTGGATGATATCGTAGCCAACACGGTCAACGGTCACGGCACCCATGTTGCCGGTAGTGTTTTAGGCAGAGGCACCGCTTCCAGCGGCGTTTATGCCGGTTCGGCGCCTGGAGCGGATATGGTATTTCTGAAGGTAGGGAGTGATGCAACCAGTGGTGCAACTTCGGCGGCAATCGTCAATGCGATCATTGCCGCAGTAGATATCTATAATGCCGACATAATTACCATGAGTTATGGTGGATGGAGCGACCATCATGACGGCACTGATGCTCAAAGTCAGGCGGTTGATTATGCCGTCAGCCAAGGTGCGGTGGTGTTCATCTCAGCGGGGAATGATGCAAACGATGGATTTCATTATTCGGGAACTGTGGCCGGAAATAGCGAGTCCAGTTTTATTGAGATAAATGTCCCAAGTGGGAGTACTGATTTATATTACAACATGGTGTGGTTCGACGGTCTGGGCACTAACAATGACCTGGAACTCCGGTATTACAATTCCAGCCACACATTGTTGGCTTCAACTGACTTATCACAAACGGAAAGTACGAGAGGTACCGAAAGTGAACGATCATGGGCTGACCTTCTAGTAGGAGCGGGAACTTATTACTTAAAAGTCATCAACAATTCATCTACCTCCCAGTTCTTTCACTTGTATTTTATTTATTACGGTTATGGAACAGCCACATTCTCCAGCCCCGACCCGGCATATACTCTGGGTTCTCCCGCTGAAGCGGATGGAGCCATAGCGGTCGGAGCTTATACGACAAGAGTAACCTGGTGGGATTACACTAATACGCCTTATTCATACACTTCTGGAGAGACCATCAATCAAATTGCGACTTTTAGTAGCCAGGGTCCCAGAGTAGATACCGGGGCACCTCTGAAACCGGATATTGTGGCTCCTGGAACAGCGATCATTTCGACACGTGATAGTGACGTACTAAATTCACCGGACCCAGCATGGATTTCCAACAATAGCCCTAACGAAAATAATTCAACTAAAAACAATGGAAACAGTGGCACCGCCGACTATTATGTAATGGGGGGAACCTCCATGGCGACCCCGATTGCCGCTGGCGCGGCGGCGCTGATACTCCAGGCCAATCCGGACTGGACACCAGCGCAAGTCAGGGCATATCTTGAATCAAACGCCGTTGACATGGGAACCGCCGGTGATGACTCTATATACGGTAACGGAAGAATCTTTCTGCCGAATTCGCTGGCTGAGCCTGAAATCAATGTAAAAGGTAACGAGGTTGGTATCGCCGATGGCGACACAACACCTTCCTCAGCCGACCATACCGACTTCGGAAGCATTGCCGTTACCGGCGGAACGGTAGTCCGCACTTTTACCGTAGAAAATACCGGATTTGCGGACCTCACCCTGAGTGGCACACCCAAAGTGGCTGTAAGCGGAACACACAGTTCTGACTTTACAGTCACCGTCCAGCCCGATTCACCGGTCAGCTCCGGGAATACTACGACCTTCCAGATAACCTTTGACCCTAGTGCCGGCGGCGTTCGCACCGCGACCATCAGCATTGCCAACAATGACAGCAACGAAAACCCCTATAATTTCAATATTCAGGGAACCGGGGCGGCCTCCAATGTTACGGTCACATACCCTGACGGCGGGGAAACATGGAATATCGGTTCCGAATACACCATTGCCTGGACTACTACCGGAATACTCGGTAATGTCCATATTGAGTTATCCCGAAACAATGGCACCGATTGGGAAGACATTGTGGCCAATACAGCCAATGATGGCACCCACGCCTGGACCGTGTCCGGTGATGTGACCTCTCAGGCGCTGATACGAGTGAGCGCGATAGCCGATTTAACAGTCAACGATACGTCAGATGCCGTTTTCAACATCGGCGGCATCCCCGCCGTAACTGATGACCCGGATGACCAGACCGTAATTTACGGCAATGATGCCGTGTTCTCCGCCGCCGCCAATGGTGATCCCTCTCCCACCATCCAGTGGCAGGTCAGCACCGACTCCGGTAGTAGCTGGTCCGATATCTCCGGCGAAACCACATCTTCCCTGACCGTAACCAAACCTCCCGTCAGCCTCAGCGGCAATCAATACCGCGCTGTTTTCACTAATACATCCGGTACCGACACCTCCGCCGCAGCTACCCTGACCGTCAACCCGAAAACCCTGACCGTTGACGGCATCACCGCCGATGATAAAACATACGACGGGGATGCTGACACCACTCTAACCACTTCAGGCTATTCATTTACCGGCGTGGAAAGCGGTGATACCGTCACCCTTGATACCGCCGGTTATTCCGCCGCCTTTGATAATAAAAACGTCGGCTCCGACAAGCCGGTTACTGTTTCCGGCCTGGCTCTGAGCGGCAGTGAAGCCGCAAATTACACTCTGACCCAACCCTCAGGTCTTACCGCCACTATTACCGTCCGTGACCTGACAGTCACTGCCGTCGCCGATAACAAAACCTACGATGGCACTGATACCGCTTCTGTTGCCCTGTCTTCCGATAAACTCTCGGGGGACACCATCACCATTTCTTCTACCAGTGCTACCTTTAACGACAAAAACGTCGGGACCGGTAAAACCGTCACCGTTTCCGGTATCTCTATCTCCGGTACCGACTCCACGAATTACTCCCTCACCTCTACCTCAGTTACCGATTCGGCCAATATTACCGCCCGTGACTTGACGGTTACCGCCGTCGCCGATGATAAGATATACGATGGCGACAATATCGCATCCGTTACTCTGTCTTCCGATAAAGTTGTTGGTGATACTCTCACACTGGATTCCGCTAGTGCTACCTTTGACGACAAAAACGTCGGGACCGGTAAAACCGTCACCGTTTCCAGTATCTCTATCTCCGGTACCGACTCCACGAATTACTCCCTCACCTATACCTCAGCTACCGATTCCGCCGATATTACCGCCCTGGCAATCACAGTAACTGCTGTTACCGACTCCAAGGTCTATGACGGCGATAATACCTCAGACGGTACGCCCACCATCACCTCCGGCTCCCTGGCTTCCAGTGATTCTGCCGTCTGGTCTCAAACCTTTGATAATGAAAACGTCGGTACCGGCAAGACACTCACTCCTTCCGGCTCTGTTTCCGATGGCAATAACGGCGATAACTACGCCGTCACCTTCGTCAACGATACTTCCGGTGAGATTACCGCCCTGGCAATTACAGTAACCGCCGTCGCCGATAACAAAACCTACGATGGCACTGATACCGCTTCTGTTGCCCTGTCTTCCGATAAACTCTCGGGGGACACCATCACCATTTCTTCTACCAGTGCTACCTTTAACGACAAAAACGTCGGGACCGGTAAAACCGTCACCGTTTCCGGTATCTCTATCTCCGGTACCGACTCCACGAATTACTCCCTCACCTCTACCTCAGTTACCGATTCGGCCAATATTACCGCCCGTGACTTGACGGTTACCGCCGTCGCCGATGATAAGATATACGATGGCGACAATATCGCATCCGTTACTCTGTCTTCCGATAAAGTTGTTGGTGATACTCTCACATTAGATTCCACCAGCGCTACCTTTGACAATAAAAACGTCGGAACCGGTAAAACCGTCACCATTTCCGGTATCTCTATCTCCGGTACCGACTCCACGAATTACTCCCTCACCTCTACCTCAGCTACCGATTCGGCCAATATTACCGCCAAAACATCATCTGTGACACCTAACAATAAAAGCAAAATAGTCGGTGCCGCTGACCCGGTACTGACGGGAATTCTCAACGGTTTCATCGTAACTGATAATATTACTGCCGTTTATTCCCGCGAAAATGGAGAGACTTCCGGTGATTATGTAATCAGTGCGGTTTTAAGCCCAGCCGGGGCTTTGGGTAATTACAGTATTACTTACAATACCGGCATCTTTACTATTCTGGATGATCCGGCACCCGCCGTAACTGATGACCCGGATGACCAGACCGTAATTTACGGCAATGATGCCGTGTTCTCCGCCGCCGCCAATGGTGATCCCTCTCCCACCATCCAGTGGCAGGTCAGCACCGACTCCGGTAGTAGCTGGTCCGATATCTCCGGCGAAACCACATCTTCCCTGACCGTAACCAAACCTCCCGTCAGCCTCAGCGGCAATCAATACCGCGCTGTTTTCACTAATACATCCGGTACCGACACCTCCGCCGCAGCTACCCTGACCGTCAACCCGAAAACCCTGACCGTTGACGGCATCACCGCCGATGATAAAACATACGACGGGGATGCTGACACCACTCTAACCACTTCAGGCTATTCATTTACCGGCGTGGAAAGCGGTGATACCGTCACCCTTGATACCGCCGGTTATTCCGCCGCCTTTGATAATAAAAACGTCGGCTCCGACAAGCCGGTTACTGTTTCCGGCCTGGCTCTGAGCGGCAGTGAAGCCGCAAATTACACTCTGACCCAACCCTCAGGTCTTACCGCTGATATCATTGCCCTGGCAATTACGGTAACCGCCGTTACCGACTCCAAGGTCTATGACGGCGATAATACCTCTGACGGTACGCCCACCATCACCTCCGGCTCCATAATCTCCGGTGATTCCGAGGCCTGGTCTCAAACCTTTGATACTAAAAACGTCGGTACCGGCAAAACACTCACTCCTTCCGGCTCTGTCTCCGATGGCAATAACGGCGATAACTACGCCGTGACACTCACACCTGTCACCACTGGTGAGATTACCACCCTGGCCATAACCGTCACTGCCGTTACCGACTCCAAGGTCTATGACGGCGACAATACTTCAGACGGCACACCCACCATCACCTCCGGCTCCCTGGCCTCCGGTGATTCAGCACTCTGGTCTCAAACCTTTGATAATGAAAACGTCGGTACCGGCAAAACACTCACTCCTTCCGGCTCTGTCTCCGATGGCAATAACGGCGATAACTACGCCGTGACACTCACACCTGTCACCACTGGTGAGATTACCACCCTGGCCATAACCGTCACTGCCGTTACCGACTCCAAGGTCTATGACGGCGACAATACTTCAGACGGCACACCCACCATCACCTCCGGCTCCCTGGCCTCCGGTGATTCAGCACTCTGGTCTCAAACCTTTGATAATGAAAACGTCGGTACCGGCAAAACACTCACTCCTTCCGGCTCTGTCTCCGATGGCAATAACGGCGATAACTACGCCGTGACACTCACACCTGTCACCACTGGTGAGATTACCACCCTGGCCATAACCGTCACTGCCGTTACCGACTCCAAGGTCTATGACGGCGACAATACTTCAGACGGCACACCCACCATCACCTCCGGCTCCCTGGCCTCCGGTGATTCAGCACTCTGGTCTCAAACCTTTGATAATGAAAACGTCGGTACCGGCAAAACACTCACTCCTTCCGGCTCTGTCTCCGATGGCAATAACGGCGATAACTACGCCGTGACACTCACACCTGTCACCACTGGTGAGATTACCACCCTGGCCATAACCGTCACTGCCGTTACCGACTCCAAGGTCTATGACGGCGACAATACTTCAGACGGCACACCCACCATCACCTCCGGCTCCCTGGCCTCCGGTGATTCAGCACTCTGGTCTCAAACCTTTGATAATGAAAACGTCGGTACCGGCAAAACACTCACTCCTTCCGGCTCTGTTTCCGATGGCAATAACGGCGATAACTACGCCGTCACCTTCACACCGGTCTCCACCGGCGAGATCACCACCCGGACAATTACAGTAACTGCTGTTACCGACTCCAAGGTCTATGACGGCGATAATACCTCAGACGGTACGCCCACCATCACCTCCGGCTCCCTGGCTTCCAGTGATTCTGCCGTCTGGTCTCAAACCTTTGATAATGAAAACGTCGGTACCGGCAAAACACTCACTCCTTCCGGCTCTGTTTCCGATGGCAATAACGGCGATAACTACGCCGTCACCTTCGTCAACGATACTTCCGGTGAGATTACCGCCCTAGCAATTACAGTAACCGCCGTCGCCGATAACAAAACCTACGATGGCACTGATACCGCTTCTGTTGCCCTGTCTTCCGATAAACTCTCGGGGGATACCATCACCATTTCTTCTACCAGTGCTACCTTTAACGACAAAAACGTCGGGACCGGTAAAACCGTCACCGTTTCCGGTATCTCTATCTCCGGTACCAACTCCACGAATTACTCCCTCACCTCTACCTCAGCTACCGATTCCGCCGATATTACCGCCCTGGCAATCACAGTAACTGCTGTTACCGACTCCAAGGTCTATGACGGCGATAATACCTCAGACGGTACGCCCACCATCACCTCCGGCTCCCTGGCTTCCAGTGATTCTGCCGTCTGGTCTCAAACCTTTGATAATGAAAACGTCGGTACCGGCAAAACACTCACTCCTTCCGGCTCTGTTTCCGATGGCAATAACGGCGATAACTACGCCGTCACCTTCGTCAACGATACTTCCGGTGAGATTACCGCCCTAGCAATTACGGTAACCGCCGTTACCGACTCCAAGGTCTATGACGGTACCACTTCTTCCGATGAGACACCGTCTATTTCCCCGGGACTGGCTTCCGGTGATACCTCCGGTTTTATTCAATCTTTTGATACAGCCGATGCCGGAACTGGTAAAACCATTACTCCTTCCGGCTCTGTGTCCGACGGCAATAACGGCGATAACTACACTGTTACCTTCACACCTGTCGCCACTGGTGAGATTGAAAAGGCAACTGCAACAGTAGTGATTAACGACCTGACGCAAGACTATGATGGAACCGAAAAGTCAGTAACAGTAACTACCGACCCGAGCGACCTTACGGTTACAGTCACATACGACGGCAATTCAACACTACCGATTGATGTTGACAGCTATGATGTTTCGGCAGTAATAAATGAAACCAACTACCATGGAAGTGCCAACGCCACATTGACTATCAACAAAGGCACACCGGCTATCGTCTGGTCAGACCCACTGGATATTATTCTCGGAACGGCATTGGATGAGACACAACTAAACGCAGAGGCGGTTATTACCGATACAGATACCCCGGTAGCCGGTTCCTTCGTCTATGACCCTGCTACAGGGACTGTTTTGCCAGTCGGCACACATACATTAACGGTTGTATTTACTCCAGCCGACACCGCTAACTTCAACAGCACTAGTGCTGAGGTAACTCTGGAAGTGAATAAAATCCCAACCACAGTAGAGTTGGTGTCTAGTCAAACGGCTATTATCAGAGGGGATTCAGTAACGCTGACCGCTACAGTTGCCTCCGTATCAGGCACTCCTACTGGCACGGTAACCTTCAGGGATAATACAGCTATAATTGGCGCACCAGTAGACATAGTCGACGGTGTTGCAATTCTTACCACGACTGAGTTGGCCAGTGGCAACAGGTCCATAACCGCTGAGTATTCCGGCGACGCAACCTACGCTATTAGCAACTCGGATTCATTGGATATTAACGTAACTAATCCGCCATCCACTGGCGGTCCACTGGGTGTCCAAATGAATGGGTCAGGTTTCACAGGCACCTATCCGGTCATCAATGGCAACGGGTATGTAATCACCGGAGGAACTTTAACAACGAATGACGGAAACCTGACTATCCATATTGCACCCGGTACTTATATATTGAATGCCTCTGGAAATGCCCTGTTCTCTCTATTCGCCAGCCAACCGACGTCTCTGCCCGATGCCCCTTCCGACAGTGCGCTGATACTAGGGTTTGAACTGGGCCCCAACGGAGCGACCTTCAGTCCGGCAATCACCTTCACAATAAATTATGCCGGCGAAACTATTCCACAAGGAATTGATGAAAATAAGTTACATATTGCGTGGTGGAATGGTAGTGATTGGGTCAAACTGGAAGGCACTCTCAACACCCAAGACCAGACGATAACGGTGGAAATAAATCACTTCACGGTATTTGCATTAATCGGGGAACCACAACAACCGCCAGCAACCAGCGAACCGCCACCGACCAGCGAGCCCCCGCCGACAACGAGCGCACCCCCGCCGTCATCAAGTGACCCACCACCAACGACGGAGGGTACGCCATTGGACGAATCCATCGGTCCCAGCCCAAATCCGGATGAGCCCAACTGGCTCCAAATCATCGTTGGTATTGGTATCGGACTGGCCTTGTTGTTAGCAATCGTTATAATTACCAAGAGACGCAAATAAACAAACAGCTGATATGACAAGGCCTTATAACTCCAGCACCTGTTCCAGATCCTCCGGCGTGTTTACCGGTGGAAAGCAGTTGAAATTACGGCAGACATAGGCGGTTGGGCGGGCGTTAATCTGAGTGCGGTCCTGGAACAGCGGTAAATCAGACAGACCTTCCTGGTCGTCAGGGTTCAGGGCAGCAAGGACGGTATTGGGCCGATAACGGCGGCAGACGGTATTTGCCAGCGCCCGTGCGGCTGAATCAGCAGTATTGCCGATGACCGCCACTTCCTGTTGCGGCCCCAGGTAAAAGTCCAGCGCGGCCAGCCACTGCCCGAATCCCAACGGGTAACGTCCCAGGTATTCCGCCACGCCGCGAAGAGCTGTGCCGCCGGTCTGCCAGTATCGGCGGTCATCAGTCAGCCGCGACAAACGCAGCAGCGCCAGCGCGCCGGAAGCGGCACCGGAAGGCACCGCCCCGTCCTGAAAACTCCGCGGCCGTTTGAAAAGACCGGACATACCAGCCGGGGTATCGTAGAAAACAGATTCATCTTCGTCCCAGAAACGGTCTAGCATGGTATCCGCCAGCGCCACTGCCTGACACAGCCAGCGGGGGTTCAGGGTTGCCTGATGCAGCCAGAGCAGGCTGTCGGTCAGCAGGGCATAATCTTCCAGGAACCCCTCAGCGACGGAGGAGGTATGGCGTAAGGTTTCCCCGGAGCGCAAATTATCCAGTATAAACCCGGCGTTCCGGGCTGCCGCCGCCAGATAGTCATCCCGACCCAGCACACATCCAGCTTCCGCCAGGCTGGATTGCATCATGGCGTTCCAGGAAACCAGAACCTTGGTATCCTTGCCGGGATGAATCCGGGTTTCCCGCTCCCGGCGCAGTTTTTCCTTGTTACCTTGGTCCGCAGTTATCAGGTCAGCCTTGAATTCCCCGGTCAGGTGGAGAATATTACGCTCTTCAAAGTTGCCGGCTTCGGTCACCCCGAACCGCTGAATGAATGCCGCGGCGCCATCGCCGAGGACTGATTTCAGCTCATCCGGTGTCCAGATGTAGAACTTGCCTTCTTCCCCTTCAGAATCCGCATCCTGGCTGCTGTAAAAACCGCCAGTGGCCGGGTCAGTCATTTCCCGAAGCACGTAATCATAGATATCTTCCGCCACCAGCCGGTACTCCGTTTTGCCGGTAAGCTGAAAAGCGTGCAGATAAACCCGGGGCAGCAGGGCATTATCGTAAAGCATCTTTTCAAAGTGCGGCACCTGCCACTCGGCGTCAACCGCATAGCGGTGAAAGCCGCCGCCCAGGTGGTCATAGATACCGCCGCGGTACATCGCTTCCAGCGTTTGTTCCACTAGCTCCAGCACTCGCGGAGTGTTGCTGCGCAGGTAATACCGCAGCAGAAAATCCAGCACCAGGGGCTGAGGGAACTTAGGCGCGCCGCCGAAGCCGGCGAATTTAGTATCAAAAGCCCGCTGTAAAGCCTGATAAGCCCGGTTGAGTATATCCGGTGACAGTGCCGCCCCGGCGGTATCCGCCGGTTTTTCTTCAATAGCCGCCAGAAGTTTCCCGGCACTGCTTTCCACTTCAGACGGCCGTTCGCGGAAGGCTTCGGCCACCGCCTCTAAAATGGTGGAGAAAGCCGGCAAACCGTGACGCTCTTCCGGCGGATAATAGGTACCGCCGTAGAAAGGGCGGCCGTCGGGCGTTAAAAAGGCGGTCAGCGGCCAGCCGCCGTGGCCGGTCATGGCCTGTACCGCAGCCATGTAGATACTGTCAATATCCGGGCGTTCTTCCCGGTCAACCTTGATGTTGATGAAATGCCGGTTCATCAGCGCCGCAGTGGCCTCGTTTTCAAAGCTCTCGTGCGCCATAACATGGCACCAGTGGCAGGCGGAATAACCGATACTCAGCAGTATCGGCTTGTTTTCTTGTTTCGCCCGCGCCAGTGCTTCATCACCCCAGGGGTACCAGTCCACCGGATTATCAGCGTGCTGCAACAGATACGGACTGGAGGAACCGGCCAGATGATTGGACATTATTCTCTCTCCTTGTTGCAATCCCTCTGCTTAAGTGTAACGCACAAACGCCGAAGCGCCAATACCGGGCGATATCTGATAAGTTTGTGAGCCGGGCAGGGAGAAGCTATAATCACCGTCAATGAAACTAGAATGGTATTATCCGCTGGTGCGCTTAAGCGCCCGCGTCATGTTTTTGTTGACCATGGTAGAGGTAACCGGCAAGGAAAATATGCCGGACGGCGTGCCGCTGGTTATCTGCGCCAACCATGTCAGTTCCGCCGATCCGCCGCTGTTAGGCCTGCATCTACCGCGCTACGGGGTATATTTCCTGGCGAAAAAGGAACTGTTCAAAAACCGCACCTTCGGCAAAATCCTGCAAGGCTCCGGGGCCATCCCGCTCAACCGCGACGGGGCTTCCGGCGCTTCGTTTAAGGCTTCAGCCCGGGTGATAAAAAAAGGCGGTGCCTTGATTATCTTCCCGGAAGGCAAACGCAATCCCGACGGCGAGCTGACCGCGGCCATGCCCGGCGCGGGCTATCTGGCGGCGGCTTTCAAGACACCGGTAGTGCCGGTAGCTTTAATCGGGACTGAGACGATCAAAGGCAAATGGTGGTTTTTGAAACGGCACCGGGTAAAAATCATCATCGGTCAACCATTTAAGATGACGGTGACCGACTCAAAACCGGACAAGGATGACCTGGCAGCTTACGGCGACCAGATAATGCGAGCCATCGCTGATTTACTGCCGCCGAAGTACCGGGGCATTTACGGGGAGCCCCAGCCGTGAAGGTAGAACGTGCGCCCGACCTGGGTTTTTGTTTCGGCGTCAAGCGCGCCCTGGCGACACTGGAAGAGGTGGCCCGGGAAAAGGGCGGCATAGAAACACTGGGAGCACTGGTGCATAACCAGCAGGTGATGTCCCGCCTGGAGGGCCTGGGAGTCCGGGTGGTCAAGGACATTACTGAGGTTACCGGTAATACGGTGGTTATAAGTTCCCACGGCGTCGGACCCCAGGTACTGGACGCCATCAAAGCCCGCGGCATTGAAGTGGTGGATACTACCTGTCCGTTTGTGCAGCGGGCACAGAAAGCAGCCCACCGACTGGCCGAGGCCGGCTTCTTTACGCTCATTTACGGTGATGTCAATCATCCGGAGGTCAAGGGTATCCTGGGCTGGGCGGAAGGGCGCGGCATGGCCACCTTATCGCTGGCAGACCTTGACCGGATTGAGTTGCCGCGGCATGTGGGTCTGCTGTCTCAGACGACTCAGGTTCCGGCCAGCTTTATTAAATTTGCCCAGGCGGTGATTGATAAAGCACTGGTCAAGGACGCAGAACTACGCATTGTGGATACCGTCTGTCACGATATCCGGCGGCGGCAGGCGGCGACCCTGGCGCTGGCCGAGAAGGCTGACCTGATGCTGGTCATCGGCGGCCACCACAGCGCCAACACCCGGCACCTGGTGGAACTCTGCCGGCCGGTAACCGAAACTCATCTGGTGGAAACCGCCGGGGAATTAAACCCGGACTGGTTTGAAGGCAAAGCACTGGTGGGCATTACCGCCGGAGCTTCCACCGCGCCGCAAACCATTGATGAGGTGGCCCGGAGTCTGGCAGAATTGAACCAGCTGCCACTTTGAACTGAGATCTGTCCGGTTAAATAAAAGATGGTCGGCAGCCGGAACATCCGGCAATCAACTTCAGGAAGGACACTGATTTGGCCGAAAACATACTCCAGACTATCGGCAATACCCCTATCGTCCGGATTAACCGGCTTAATCCCAATCCTGATACCGTTATCTATGCCAAGCTGGAGGGGCTTAATCCTTCCGGCAGCATCAAGGACCGGATTGCCCTGAGCATGATTGAGCAGGCGGAGATTGCAGGGCGGCTGACCAAAAATAAAACCATCATTGAACCAACTTCCGGCAATACCGGCCTGGCCCTGGCGATGATTGGTATCGTCAAAGGTTATGATGTTGAAATCGTCATGAGCGACGCAGTTTCGGTGGAGCGCCGGCAGATGATCAAGGCCTACGGAGCCAAAGTCACCTTAACTGACGGCGCGCTGGGTACCGACGGCGCCATTTTCAAAGCCCGGGAACTGACCAAAGCTAATCCCGATAAGTATTTCATGCCGGATCAGTTCTCCAATGAATACAACAAGATGGCCCACTACCGCACCACCGGTGAAGAGATCTGGCGCCAGACCGGCGGTAAAATTGACTATTTTGTCTCCTCGCTGGGGACATCAGGCACCATCATGGGGGTCGGCAAGGTGTTGAAGGAGCATAATCCGCAGATTAAAACCGTCAGCGCTCACCCAGTGAAAGGGCATTACATCCAGGGCCTGAAGAATATGGACGAAGCTATCGTCCCGAGCATCTACGACCCCTCACAGATTGATATCACTATCATGGTAGAGACCGAAGACGCCTATGAAATGACCCGGCAGATAGTCCGGCAAGAGGGCATCTTTGTGGGCATGAGCAGCGGCGCGGCGCTGTATGCCGCTGCTGAAATTGCCCGGAAGATTGAGTCCGGCACCATTGTGGTCATCTTCCCTGACCGGGGTGAGAAATATCTGTCTACCAAATTATTTCAAGAGTAAGATTTCTTCCGATATTGTCTTTGATTTTCTTATGCTATACTGATACGGGAATATTCATTACCGGAGTGTAAATAAATGAGAATTGTGACTGACAGCGGCACGGATCTTGGTTTGTCTTCGGAACAACTGAATGAACTTAATATCAGCGTTGCCCCTCTGGTGGTGACTCTGGAGGGCAAAAGCTATCGCGAAGGCCTGGACATCACTCCGGAAGAATTCTACCCGTTGCTGGAAGCATCAAAACAGTTGCCGATCACTTCTCAGCCATCGGTTGGAGCGTTCGCCGAGGTGTATAAAAGCGTCGCGGCTAACGACCCCGACATCCTGTCCATCCATATGTCATCCGGCTTGAGCGGCACACTTAACTCTGCCCAGGCAGCCGCCAAACTGGTGCCGGAGGCCAACATTACCCATATTGATACCAAGACTTTATCAGCCGCGGCCGGCTGGCAGGTGAAAGCGGCGGCAGCCGCCGCAAAGGCCGGATGGGCAAAAGACCAAATTTTGGCGCTATTAAAACGTATCAGCGATGCCAGTGACAGCATTTATACGCTTAAAGAATTAAAATACCTGATTCACGGCGGGCGAATCAGCCATCTAACCGGGACGATAGCTTCGTTACTGGATATCAAACCGATGATCGGCGTAGAAAAGAAGGGCGGCACCTATATCCAGCTTGGTCGGGTACGCACTTTTAACAAAGCTATGGAAGGACTGGTTGATCTGATTGCCCGCCAGCATCCTGAAGGCAGCGCCCTTCGAATTCAGGTGCTCCATGCCTTCAACCCTGAAGGCGCCTCAAAACTCCATGATCTGATTGATGCCCGCTTCAAGTGCACCTGGTTGCCCGGCGGACCGATGTCTCTGGTACTCGGCGCACATACAGGACCCAGCATGGTAGGCATTGCCTTTGCACCCGAGGGGGTTTTTGCGGAGATACCGTAGGAATTAACGATAATAGTACCCTGTTTGAATGGAACACCTGAATACCGTGTATTTCAGGTTATTGACTGATGGTTTTCAGGAATTGAGCCTTAAATTATCTGCTTTTTCTCCGGCTCAGAGCAGAATAGAAAAATATTACACTGCAGGCCAACAACGCCAGACTGCTCACCATTGCGTTCAAACCAAACAGCCCCTGCGAAACCCAGCTTAGGCCAGCCAAGAGAATACTGCCGAGGCCCAAGCCAATAAGAACATTCCTTTGAAAGCCAGTCCTGAATCCATTTTTCTCTTCAATACGTTCACCGATGACGGCAAGAGTCTGCCTCATTTTACGTTTATCCAAAGCTTCAGCCCGATTTAACGATTTCCGTAAAGCAAAGTCATACTCACACAAAATTTTGCTGTTCTTTAAGAGCGTCGCCCGAGCTAAATAGTAATGCTTTTGGGGTGGCGGTAATTGTCTGAGTTTATTTTCGATTCTGTCACACGTCTGCGGCTTTAAATTCAGAGCCAATGTTGCGTGTGGACTATAATCATTTCGTTTTTGATCAAATTTGGGGTGGAGCTCGCAATAATCCCGCAATCTGCAAATAAGGTCCCAGCGGAAGGCAAGGATTGACTCAGGTACGTCAATCTTAACCATAGCGACGTCCTTTGCAGGTTCTCTAGCTGAAGAATTTCTGAACCTCCCATAACCATTAAATCTGAATTCCATCAATGGATATTTTGAACAAATTGAGATGAAGTCAGATATAAGCCTCTTTTCATACCTACGTCCTTGTGAGGGCGTCGGATTATAGACAATAGAAATATGAGGTACATGTTTTACCCCTCGCCCCAACTTGACTTGCCTCCGAATGTAGGAGGTCAATGATTTAAGTTCATACTTCATTGACCCTAAAATCCGAATCTCTATGAAATATTTGTCCAATTAATAATTCTCTGTTAACATGCAATCATTCCTGAATTCCCGGTAATATTTTTCAATTATCGCTTTGGTGGTCCTGGAAATATTGATGTCGCATCCTGGCGTATAATAAGCAACCAGTTTGATTTCATGTCTTGGTGTGGCATGTCCATAGGCTCTGATTAAACATACAGTGTGATGGTCCCGCCAGCGTGTCCCGTTTTTCTTTGTGTTAATTGAGCCTTGATATCTAAACAAAAATTTTACTGAATTTGCTTTCAGCCCGGTTTCTTCTCTCAATTCTCTCACTGCGGCTTTGGTTCTTGTTTCCCCACTCTCAGCTCCCCCTCCCGGTAAAAGGAATTTTCCAGACCGACCGGCAGTAACAAGAATACCGCGTTCAGTTTCCACAATCGCAGTACCCCTGCGCCGGATTGATACATGAGAGTGGCTGAAATTCATCTAGTTGTCTGCAAAAATTCCTTTGGGATCAAAAGCTTGTTGTGGTTCTTCTCGTTCTTGAACTTGGAATACCAGATACTCAAACGGATAGAATTTATGAAATTTAGCGACTAAATTTCTTGGAAATCTCGCCACTCTCTCATTGTATTGCTGGGCAACACGATTATATTCCAGTCTGGTCTTCCGTAACCGCCGTTCCACTCCGGCATCACTGGCCATCAGGCTGGCATGAAGTCGATCAGCTTTAATTTGAGGATACTTCTCAAAAACTGCTTGAATCTTGAGGTAGTTGTTTTCAATCTCCGAAGTGTTTTTGACCATTTCGTTAAGAGGAGTGTCTTTGGTCCATTGACTTCGAGCTTCAATGGTATCTTTTAGAACTTTCCATTCGTGAATATCATACTTTTTGACTATCTGGGACAAGGCTTGGATTTTGTCCAGCCTTTCCTGCATAATGATATCAACGTCAGCAAACTTCCTCTTTGCGCGATTGATCCAATACTGAAATTTGTTGTAAACAGAGACCCACTGACGGACCAGAATACCCGCCAAAATCAAGGCCAAAACCGCCACAGTTAAAGCAATAACTCCACCGTCCATGGTGCCTCCTATACCGAATAATAGTCTTTCTCTTCCACATTCTTGGGTTTGATCTCAACTTTAAAATATTGAATCATACGTTTCACTGCTTCTTGTTTAGTCTTCAAATTATTCATAAGCTTATAGACTTCCACAATCTTGTCTTCCTGAGGTGATAGATCAATTTGTATCTTGGCCATAATTTACCTCTAACATCTTATATCATTATATATCATGGTGTTACTTTATTGTCAACAGTTATTTCCAAAAGAAAAGCATTAACTGAGTGCCTAGAGATAATATAAACTGAAGATCGAAAGATGATTTGGTCGCACGAAAAAGGATTTAATACATTTGGGGTTACTGGTGGCATCGGGTAGATTTGAACTACCGACCAAGGGCTTATGAGTCCCCTGCTCTACCACTGAGCTACGATGCCGTGGTGAACTTCTGAAGGGTAATTCTATAATTAGGCCGCAGGTATTGTCAATCAGGATTCATCCCCGGACTCAGCCTTTGCCGCCTCAGGGGGGATAGATTATAATTAGCTTAGTCCTCACCAGTTTCTTCCAACGATATTTTATCCGTCAGGCGGTTTATGAAGCTGACCCAGCCAACGATAAGCGAAAAGGCCATTAACGCCGCCACCGAGCACTTCAGCCGTGACCGCGCCAATTTGATTCCTCTGCTTCAATCACTCCAACAGCAACTGGGCTACCTGCCGCCGGAGGCCATCACTGCTGCAGCGGAGCAACTGGGGCTGGCGGAAAGCACGGTTTACAGCGTGGCTTCGTTTTACACCCAGTTTAAATTCAAACCAGCCGGGCGGAATATCATTAAGGTTTGCCGCGGCACTGCCTGTCATGTCGGCGGCGGGGAACGCATTTTGAGTGAGCTGGAACGGCAACTTGACATCAAACCCGGCGAAAGCACCCCCGACCTGGAATACGAACTGGAAACAGTGGCTTGTATCGGCGCGTGTGCCCTGGCGCCGGTGGTGCTGGTGAACGAAGATATCCATGGTAAAACCTCCGCCGGCAAGATACTTGATGCGCTGACCAGCCGGAAGAAGAACGGAACGGGCTGCACATGCCGGCCGTAACGGATTTTACGACCCTCCAGACTGAAGCCAAAGCTGAATGGCAGGGGCTGATTCAAAGCCGGACACCCCATATCCTCATCGGCACCGCCACCTGCGGTAAAGTTTCCGGCGCCATGAGCGTATTGGATGCCATTAATACCGCGCTGGACAAAACCAATATCAAGGCCACCATCACCCAGGTGGGCTGCTTCGGCATGTGTTATGCCGAGCCGACCATGGATATCGTATTACCCGGCATGCCCCGTATCAGTTACGGTTTCATGACCCCGGAAAAAGCCGTCAGCATCATTGAAGACTACATCGGTAACGGCAACCCGCGCCCGGATTTGGCCTTATGCACCGTCGGCGAAGGCAGGATAGACGGCGTGCCGACGCTTGATGAGATGCCCATGCTCAGGGGACAAAAACGCATTGCACTCAGAAACTGCGGTCACGTCAATCCGCTGCGCATCAGCCACTACATCGCCCGCGGCGGCTATACCGGACTGCACCGGGTACTGACGGCGCTCAGCCCGCAACAGGTTATTGACGAGATGATGGCTTCAGGACTGCGCGGCCGGGGCGGCGCGGGCTTCCCTACCGGGCAGAAATGGCAGTATTGCCGTGATGCTGCCGGCTCACCGAAATACGTCATTTGCAATGCCGACGAAGGCGATCCCGGAGCCTTTATGGACCGATCCATTCTGGAGGGCGACCCGCATTCAGTCATTGAAGGTCTGATTATCGCCGGGTATGCGGTGGGCGCAGCCGAAGGCTATGTCTACGTCCGCGCCGAATACCCGTTGGCGGTCACTACGGTTAAGCATGCGGTGCTGCAAGCCCGTGAAAACGGTTTACTGGGACATGATATCATGGGCTCCGGTTTTGATTTTGACATTGTCATCAAAGAGGGCGCCGGGGCTTTCGTCTGCGGTGAGGAAACGGCGCTTATCGCCAGCATTGAGGGGCGGCGCGGTATGCCGCGGCCCCGCCCACCGTTCCCAGCCGTTTCCGGTTTGTGGGGCAAACCCACCAATATCAATAACGTCAAAACGCTGGCGATGGCTTCCTACATCCTGGCGGGCAATACCGAAGAATACGCCGCCATCGGCACCGACCGGAGCCGCGGCACCTGTGTTTTTGCCCTGGCCGGCAACATCAACCATATGGGATTGATTGAAGTCCCCATGGGTACGCCGCTGAAGGAAGTGGTTTTCGGCATCGGTGGCGGGGTGCCCAAAGGCAGGAGTTTGAAAGCGGTCCAAATCGGCGGGCCTTCCGGCGGCTGTTTACCGGCGGGACTGTCCGATATCGGTCTTGATTACGAATCGCTGGTAAAATCCGGCGCCATCATGGGCAGCGGCGGCATGATCATCATGGATCAGGGTAACTGCATGGTGGATGTGGCCCGCTACTTCCTGTCATTTGTTCAGGCCGAGTCCTGCGGCAAATGTGTGCCCTGCCGCTCAGGCACCCGGCAGATGCTAGGCATCCTGAACCGGATAACCGCCGGTGAAGGACGGCCGGAGGATTTCCCCACGCTGGAAAACCTGGCCGTACAGATCAAGGCAACTTCGTTGTGCGCCCTGGGCGGCACTTCGCCCAATCCGGTACTGACCACCCTGAAGTATTTCCGGGAGGAATACGAAGCCCATATTTTACACAAGCGCTGTCCGGCCGGGGTGTGCAAAGCCTTGATTACCTATGCCATCGTCAATGACAAGTGCAACGGCTGCCGGCTCTGCGTCAAGGCCTGCCCGGCGCAGGCGATTACCTTTGCCGGCAAACGCGTCCCGGTGATATTGGACGAAGCGCAGTGCAACCGCTGCGGTATTTGCCGTGACGTGTGTAAGATGGAAGCGGTGGAAGTACGATAAAATCCAGATGTCAGAATGTAAAATACATGATAAATGCCGATGGATTCATTATCGACCTTCTAAAAGTTGCCTACCGAAGATATAACGATGATTAAACTCAGTATTGACGATCAAGCTATCATCGCCGTTGAAGGGCAGACGGTGCTGGAAGCGGCGCGGGACGCCGGGATTTACATCCCCAACCTGTGTTACGCCCCGGACCTCAAGCCCTACGGCGGCTGCCGGCTCTGCGTGGTGGAGATAGACCGGATGCGCGGCCTGCCGACCGCCTGCACTACCCCGGTGGCCGAAGGCATGGTGGTGCATACCGATACACCGGCGCTGGCCGATGCCCGCCGGACGGTACTTGACCTGCTGCTGGCTGAGCATCCGCTGGACTGTCTGGCCTGTGTTAAAAACCTGAACTGCGAACTGCAACGGGTGACGGCCTATCTGGGCTTCACCGAACGCTGCCTGCCCCATTCCGGGCGGGTTCAGGACGTTGACGACTCCAATCCGTTTTTCCGCCTGGACCGCAATTACTGTATCCTGTGCGCCCGCTGTACCCGGGCCTGCGACGAAATAACCGGCAATAACGCCATTGAACTTATTGATCGCGGCTATGAAAGCCGGGTGGGGACGGCCGCCGCCCGTCCGTTGATTGAAACCAACTGCCGGAGCTGCGGCGAATGCGTGGCTCACTGCCCGACCGCCGCCTTGGTGCCTAAAGATTATGTAAAACCTGATTCAGAAACAGCCACCATCTGCCCCTATTGCGGCGTGGGTTGCGGTATAAAACTACAAATCCGGGGCGGCAGAATTACCGGAGTGACAGGGGATGAAGCCAATCCGGCTTCCAACGGCAGATTGTGCGTCAAAGGCCGCTACGGGATAAAGGAATTTGTCCACCATGCGGAACGCCTGACCACGCCGCTGGTAAAAAACCGGGACGGCGTCCAGGTGGCGACCGGTTGGGAAGAAGCCCTGGAACATACCTGTTCCAAACTGATCCGGTATCGTCCGGAGGAAACGGCGGTCATCGCCTCGGCCAAGGCTACCAACGAAGAGAATTACCTGATTCAGAAGCTGGCCCGGGCGGTTCTGGGCACCAACACGGTGGACCATTGCGCCCGGCTGTGCCATAGCCCCACCGTGGCCGGACTGGCTACGGCCTTCGGCTCCGGCGCCATGACCAACTCCATCGGCGATATCAAGGATGCCGGCTGTTTGCTGATTATCGGCGCCAATACCACTGAAACGCACCCGGTAATCGGATTTGAGATCAAAAAGGCCGTCCGCCGCGGCGCCCGCCTGATCGTGATAAACCCGGTAAAGATACCGCTGGGGAGCCAGGCTGATATCTTTCTTCAGCTGAGACCGGGTACCGATGTGCTGCTGCTTTCGGCCATGTGCAAGGTGATCATTGATGAGGGGCTTTACGATTCAGCTTTTATCACTGACCGCACCGAGGGGTTTGAGGCCCTGGCCGCAACACTGCGGGGTTTTGACCTTGACCATGCCGCTGCGATCAGCGGCGTGCCGTTAGACCACATACGGGCGGCGGCCGAAATGTACGCTGCCGCTAAACCAGCGGGTATTTTTTACGCCATGGGCATCACCCAGCACTCTCACGGCACCGATAACGTGTCAGCCATCGCCAACCTGGCGCTGCTGACCGGCAACCTCGGCCGGGCCGGCGCCGGAGTCAACCCTTTACGGGGCCACAATAATGTTCAGGGCGCCTGCGACATGGGGGCACTGCCCGATGTTTATCCCGGCTATCAGGAAACAGCCGTTGAGGCTTGCCGGCAGAAGTTTGAAGCCGCCTGGGGGGTGAAACTGCCGCAACAACCCGGACTGACCATACCGGAAATCATGGACGCCATTGACCGGGGCCGCATCAAAGCCCTGTACCTGGTGGGTGATAATCTAGCGCTGTCCGACGCCGATTCCAACCGGGTGAGGCAGACGCTGGCGAAACTGGAACTGCTGATTGTTCAGGATATATTCCCGACCGAGACAACCGACCTGGCTCATGTGGTGCTGCCGGCCGTGAGTTTCGCGGAGAAAGACGGTACTTTCACCAACACCGAGCGGCGGGTGCAAAGAATCCGCCGCGCCGTAAAGCCGGCGGGTGATGCCCGGCCGGACTGGTGGATTACCGCCGAATTGGGTAAACGGCTGGGCGGCCGGGGGTTTGATTATGAAGGGCCGGCAGAGATATTCCGCGAAATAAATGCGCTTACCCCGTCATATGCGGGGATCAGCTATGACCGATTGAACGATGGCGGACTGCAATGGCCATGCCCCGAGGCAACGCATCCGGGGACGCCGGTGCTGCATACCGAACGCTTTACCCGTGGCAAGGGACAGTTCAAGGCAATTGAATACCGGCCATCGACCGAACAAACAGATGCTGAATATCCCTTTATTCTGACCACCGGCCGCAGTCTGTATCACTTCCACACCGGCACCATGACCAGGCGGGTCAACGGACTGCTCACGCTGCAACCGCAGGAAACGCTGGCAATAGCCCCCTACGATGCCGCCAGACTCAATATCAGTGATGGTGATACCATCAAGGTCAGTTCCCGCCGCGGTGAAATTACGGCTCAGGCTGAAGTAAAGAATCAGTTGGCTGAGGGGGTGGTCTTTATGACCTTTCATTTCCCGGAAACCGCCACCAATATCCTGACCTCTCCGGCAGCCGACCCGGTGGCCGGGATCCCGGAATACAAAGTGGCGGCGGTCAAACTGATAAAGGTGATTAAGTCATGAAGCAATATTTGGGCGTGGACATTATAGAAATCAGCCGCATTGAACAGGCTGTCGGCCGCTGGGGAGACAGTTTCCTTGGCCGGGTTTATACTGCCGAGGAACTCAGGCTTTACCGCGGAAAACTACCGTCACTGGCAGCTCGTTTCGCCGCCAAGGAGGCAGCGGTCAAGGCGCTGGGAGTGAACGAACTAATTTATCGTGATATTGAAGTCACCGCCGAACCCGGCGGCCGACCGGCAATAACTTTATATGGGCGGGCCAGGTCGCGAGCCCTGGAATTAGGCATCACCGACCTGGCCGTCAGTCTCTCCCACAGCCGAGATTACGCCGCGGCGGTGGTATCGGGCATTGTTTAAGGCCGCAGCGTCCCGGCAAACACCTGCCAGGCCAGCGCTGACTTAGCCAGCAGACTCAGCAGAATATAAACCCGCTCACCGTAAAGGTAATCCGCCCAGCGGCCAACTTTTTTGTATTGCAGCCACATATTGATGGCAAAAAGGTTAAAAAAGACAAAGAGTATCGGCAGAATGAAATAGACAAAAGTCGGCACGGCACCATCGGCAGTGGCAATGGAACCGAAGAAATAGAAGGCGATGGCGAGCCACGGAATTATCCCGGCCAGTGACCCCACCCAGAAAGGCGCCCAATCAGTTTTGGCAGTAGTCTGATTACGCACTTCCATCAACAGGCCGCACAGGTTCATCACCGCGGTCAGGGTAAAGACGCTCAACAAGGCGGCGATATCGGACAAACCGCTTAATAAGGCTATCAGCACCACCATTACCGAAGCGCTGAGTGAATACTCAAACCACCGGGCGTAATTGATGCCTCTGGACAGGTTCCTGGCATACCAGGGGAATACTTTTGGCGAGGCAATAGTGAAATGGGCGATTGACGAAATAAGCAGAAACAAAGCCACGCCCCCGCCGAAGGGCAGGTTAAAAACCGTGTCCGTCACCGGTTTCAAAGACTGAGTGGCTTGATCAAAATTAAGAAAAGCACTGGTTACCGGCATGGTGAAGTCCCGACTGAGGGCAAATATCACCGCCGCCTGAATCAGGTGGAGCCCACCCATAATAAGGTTCCAGGTACGCAGTTTACGGTACTTCAGGTCGTGTTCCATTCTGTCCCCTCCCGCCCTTAATATACAATAATTATATCCGGTTTTTCGTAAAAGTCATTACAATTTTTGGCTAATAAAAACGGGGGCTCTCCGAAGAGAACCCCCGTACATTCTATTTCTGATTGACTAAACGATTTTCAGGACTTCTTTAGGAAACCGATCAGAACCAGAATAACGCCCAGCCCGATGGCTGCCCAGAAACCGTAGACACTGGCCCACAGAATCAGACTGCGGTTGGAAGCGGCTTCGTCCGCGGCTTCGTCAACAGTTGCCTGAGTAAAGGTGCTTTCGTTGATCAGCACCGGGATGAAGGTGGTCGCCCCGGCCTGCATGATAATAGTGGTTTTGGACGTAGTGTACACCGGAGTTCCGCTGACCGGCTCAACCTTGATGGTGGTGGCTACGTCCACGGTTTGAGGGGCACCGTTGGCAGCGTTGGGATAAGCATTCCCCTTGCTGTCAATTTTGAAAACATAGACTTTAACGCCATTAATTGTCTCTTCACCGACGAATGTCGCAGGCAGGGAGCTACCAGTGGTCGCCGACCAGAATTGATAGGTTTCCTGCTGGGTATCAGCCGGGAAGGTGAACTGACCGCTGCGAGACTTGTCGCCGCCGGCGACATTGGCGCGAGTGGTGCGATCCACCGCGTAGGTTTCAGTAGAGTCCAGGGCAGCTAAAGCCGGATTAATCGCCGACAAAGGCACGCCTGAAGTAGATTCGGTGAACTTAATGACCTGTTGCAGAATCAGGGCATCATTGTCGTTGACCTCTGTTGCGTTCAGAGTCCGATCCATTTTGGTATTGATCGGCACCAGGGTCCCGGTTGCCGGATTAAAAACCTGAACCGTTCCTTCAAACCGATACACCTTTTCATAATCAGCCGGGAGTTTGGCCATGCCGGGAAAAATGAGATACAACCAGACCAAGGCAAAGACGAGCAGGACAGCGCCAAGAGACACCAGTATACGCCGCATTTGGACCCCTTTCTTTTTTGAACAGATTGAATATCTGTTCAATTATGTTAATGATAATCATCATAGGAACAATACAAGCCATTGTCAATAGATTTTATTTAACTTTCATTCTAATATACCCAGCCTGGAGAATGGCAACGACAACCCTGCCTTGACACCCTGCCCGCCTCGTGTTATTCTTCATTCAAATGGTCGCACAAAGCTTTTACGCCTATTATTACTTTACCTGGTGCCCCAAGGGCACAACAGGGAGGTTTGGCGTTTCTGCGTAACAGCACCTAAAACATAAGAAGCATTCAGGCAGTAAATCCTCCCAAACGGGAGGATTTTTTAGTTTACGAGGATAACGAAAAAGGAGAACAGGAAATGATTATCATGAAAAAGGATGCCAGCCCGGAACAACTCCAGCACGTCATTGACGAGGTGACCAAGGTCGGCCTGCGCACCGACGTGTCGCACGGACAGCACCTGACGGTCATCGGATTGGTCGGCGATGAGCGGCAGGTTGATTTTGCCCATCTGGCAGCCTTACCGGGAGTGAAGGAGGCCAGAATGATTGAAGCGCCCTACAAATTGATAAACCGGGAGTATTCCAATGCCTACGGCGAGACCAGGACCCACATCGTCAAAATCGGCAACGTGGAACTGGGCGGCGATGAGCCGGTAATTATCGCCGGGCCCTGCGCCGTAGAAGACCGGGATGCGCTGTTCCGGATTGCCGAACAGGCGAAAGAAGCCGGCGCCCATATTCTGAGGGGCGGCGTCTTCAAACCCCGCTCCAGCGTGCATTCCTTCCAGGGACTGGGTGCCTCCGGGGAAGCCGGCGCTATTGAGGCGCTGACCTGGCTCAAAGAGGCCGGTGAAAAATTCGGCATGCCGGTAGTGACCGAGGTGCGCGGCGAGGCCCAGGCGGCTCTGGTCAGCCAGTATGTAGATATTATCCAGATCGGCTCCCGCAACATGTACGACCAGGATTTGCTGCAAACCGCGGCCCGGACAAAATTGCCCATTATCTTCAAACGGCATTTCGGCGCCTCAATTGAAGAATTCCTGTCCTTCGCCGAATATATCGCCGCCGAGGGCAACAAAGACATCATTCTGTGTGAACGCGGTATCGTGCCGGTGGGCAAGGGCAAAAATTACACCCGCTACCAATTGGACCTGTCGGCGGTCCCGGTGGTGCAGAAGGAAACATTCCTGCCTATCATTGTTGACCCCAGCCACGCTACCGGCCGGCGCGACCTGATCAGGCCGATGAGCCTGGCAGCCATGGCTGCCGGAGCCTCCGGGCTGATGATTGAAGTGCATGACCGACCGGAAGAAGCGCTGTGCGATGCCTCCCAGATGATCAGCCCGGCTGAACTTAAGGAAATCATCGGATTGGCAAGACAGATACGTCAGATTACCGTAAAATAAGGCTATGACTTACCAGATACACGTTAATCTCAAGGAACGATCTTACCCCGTCTGTATCGGCGAGGGAGTGCTGGGGCAAACAGGCGATTTGCTGGCCGAACGGAACAGCAGCGGCCGGGTGGTGGTGATTACCAATCCGACGGTGGGGCGGCTTTATGCCGCGGGATTGACCGAAACCCTGACAAGTTCCGGATTTGAACCGGAGGTGATCACTGTACCGGACGGCGAAGCCAGTAAATCCCTGACCACCGCCGGTAAGCTCTATGAAAGCCTGGCGCGCCGAAAGGTGGAACGCACCACGCCGATTCTGGCGCTGGGCGGCGGTGTCATCGGCGACCTGACCGGTTTCGTGGCCGCTACATATCAGCGCGGCGTGCCGTTTGTGCAGATACCGACAACGCTGCTGGCCCAGGTGGACTCCGGTATCGGCGGCAAGGTGGCGGTGAACGTGGGCCGGTTGAAAAATATGGCCGGGGCCTTCTATCAGCCGCGCCTGGTGGCCAGTGATACCACTACCCTGTTGACCTTGCCGCTCAAGGAAATCCGCAATGGGATGGCTGAGGTCATCAAAAGTGCGGTAATCCACGACCCGGTGCTGTTTGCCTTTCTGGAAGCCAACATGCCGGTACTGCTGAATCGGGATGTCAAAACCCTGACCTACGCCGTACACCGGGCTGCCGAGGTGAAGGTAAACGTGGTGGAACAGGACGAAGGTGACCGGGGACTGCGGCACATCCTGAATTTCGGGCATACCTTCGGCCATGCCGTGGAAAGCGTGTCCAATTTCAAGGTCGGCCACGGCACAGCAGTTGCGATAGGCATGGCGGCTGCCTCCCGGATGGCCTATCGGCTGGGCATGCTCAGCGGGAATGATCTGGAACGTATTTTAAAGGTTATCATGGCCGCCGGTCTGCCGGTGTCCATGGTTGCCAAAAATGCCAGCCCGGCTTTAATGCGGGCCATGCTTCACGACAAAAAAATAGATAACGGCAAACTGAAATTCATCCTGCCGACCGGTATCGGTACCGTAACCGCCCGCACTGATGTCAACCCGGAGATCATTGCCGAGGTATTACGCTGATGAAACCGGTTGTCTGTACCGTCATCACCCGGGCCGATACGGCAGCCATTGCCGCCGCCGCGCCGGCGACCGACCTTTTTGAAGTCAGAATAGACCTCATCGGCGAGGCCTGGCCGGAGGTGGTGCGTCACCTTAACAAACCCTGGCTGGCCTGCAACCGGCTGGCAACTGAGGGCGGCGCCTGGCAGGGCAGTGAAGCTCAGCGCAAGGAAGAACTGCTGAAGGCGCTGAATCTGGGCGCCGCCATCATTGATCTGGAGCTGGCCACGCCAAATCTGAAAAAGATGGCGGAACTGGTAAAAAAGAAAACCCGCTGTTTGATTTCGTACCATAATTTTGAATTAACCCCGCCGCCCGCAGAACTTAAAGGCATTATCGGCCAAGCCATCGCTGCCGGGGCTGATATCTGTAAGCTGGTGAGTACGGCTCACGGCATTGAGGACAACCTTAACCTGCTACGGCTTTATCAGGAATTCCAGGGCTGCCGGCTGACCGTCTTCGGTATGGGGGAAGCAGGGCTGCTCAGCCGGGTGCTGGCACCGCTGGCCGGGGCGGAATTCACCTATGCGGCGCTGGAATCCGGCCGCGAATCGGCACCGGGCCAACTGACCGCAGCACAACTGGCGGAAATCTACCGTTTATTAAAACCATGATGACAGCGGATACCAAATTGGTGGTTCTGATCGGCGACCCGGTGGCGCATTCAGTTTCGCCGGCGATGCACAACGCCGCCTTTCGCGAGCGACAACTCCCTTACACCTACGAGGCTTTAAGAGTAACGACCGACCATCTGGCGGCCGCCGTCAGCAGCCTGCGGGGGGCCAACCTGCGGGGGGCCAACATTACTATACCCCACAAAACAGCAGTGATGTCGCTCCTTGATGCAGTGGACGCCGCCGCGCAGCGTATCGGGGCTGTCAATACCATCGTCAATCAGAACGGGAAGCTGACCGGTTACAACACCGATGCGCCGGGATTTCTGGCCGCCCTCAGAAAAAGCGGTTTTGAACCTGAAGGCAGACAGGCGGTTGTTCTGGGCGCCGGTGGAGCGGCCAGAGCGGTTGTTTTTGCCCTGAAGGACGCCGGTGCCGAAGTAGCGGTCATCAACCGCACTTTCAGCACGGCAAGAGCCCTGGCTGCTGAAACCGGAACGCGGGCATTTGAAACGTCCGCTGAAGGTTATCGGCAGGCTCTTGAAGGCGCGGTACTGGTCGTCAACGCCACCAGTGTCGGATTGAGTCCGGAGGAGGCGGCTACGCCCTTGCCGCAAGAATGGCTGAGGCCGGATCTGACCGTGTTTGACACCGTTTATCGTCCCCGCCGCACCTGTTTAATGCGGGAGGCCGAGGCGGCCGGTTGCGCCGTCATCGGCGGTCTGGAGATGCTGGCAGCTCAGGGGGCGCTCTCATTTGAACTATGGACCGGGCAACCGGCACCGCTGGCAGTAATGCTGCAGGCGGCCGAAGCGGCATTGGTATGAAAAGCAATATTGCGTTGATCGGCTTTATGGGTTCCGGTAAATCCACCGTGGGCAAACGGCTGGCGCGCCGACTGGGACGGAATTTTATTGAAACAGACCATCTGATTGAACAGCAGGCCGGGATGAGTATCGTCAATATCTTCAAGTCCGGCGGCGAAACCGAATTCCGCGACCTTGAAACAGCGGTGATTACGTCTGTGAGCGATATCGCGGAGAACTCCGTTATCGCCTGCGGCGGCGGCGTGGTGGCCAGGCCGGGAAATATTGAACGGTTGAAGTCGGCCGCAACAGTCGTCTACCTCCAGACCGGCACCGCCGCCCTCAACGACAGGCTGGCGTTCAGCCGCAAGCGTCCGTTGCTGGACCGGCCGGACCGGGAACAGTTTATCAGGGAATTGGAAGCGACCCGACGACCGCTGTACGAAGCGGCTGCGGATATTACCGTCCGCACCGGCAACCGGCCCTTCGCCGCCGTTATTGATGAAATAATCAGGAAACTGGATATTAATGAAAGCCCGAATCAGTAAAAGCACCGTTGCGGGCACCATCCACGCCCCGCCGTCCAAGAGCTATACCATCCGGGCGTTGTTCGCTGCGGCTCTGGCCGCCGGCACCAGCCGGATCATCAATCCGCTGATATCCGACGACACCGAAGCAGCCGCGGAAGTACTGGAACAACTCGGCGCCGGCATTGAACGGCAACCTGGAGTCTGGATAATAACCGGCGGCCGGCTGCAAGCGTCACCGCAGCCCCTCAACTGCCGGCAGTCTGCGGCGACCCTGCGCTTCCTGGCACCCCTGTGCGCCACGCTTGACGGCCGCAGCCGAATCACCTTTGCCCCCGGTCTGGCGCGGCGGCCGATGACCCTGCTGCCGGCTATTTTAAAACAACTGGGCATAACGGCGGAACAGGGGCTGGATTATCTGCTGGTTCCCGGCGACCGGATCAAAGCCGGGGTGGTATCGCTGCCGGGCGACGTCAGTTCCCAGTTTATTTCCGGTTTGCTGATTGCGGCGCCGCGGTTTGTCCAAGGCCTGAAGATCAACCTGACGACCCCGGCCCGGTCCAGGGATTACCTGCGGATGACCATTGAATACCTGGAATATTTCGGCGTTAAGGTAGAACATGACGCTGCCATGACGGCATTCAGCGTCCTTCCGCAAACTTATCAACCGGCCGATTATACGGTGGAAGGCGACTGGTCCGGGGCATCATATTTCCTGGGACTGGGCGCCCTTGCCGGTCCGATAAGCGTCTCCGGGCTGAATCCTGATAGTTTTCAGGCCGACCGTTTCATGTTAAACTGCCTTGAACGGCTGGAGGCCGGAGTAACGACAGGCAATAAGGTAATCAACGTTGCGCCGACACCTTTAAAAGCCTTAACGGTTAACCTTGACGAGGCCATTGACCTGCTACCCACCATTGCCTGCTTAACCGCGGCGGCGAATGGCGTCAGCATCCTGACCGGGCTGGGCCGGGCCAGAATAAAGGAATCAGATCGGGTAAGAGCGGTGGCCGAAAATCTAAAACGTATGGGCATTGCCGTTACTGAGGACAATGACCGGCTCCTGATAACCGGCGGCCGGCCGCACGGTGCGGTCATTGACAGTTTTGATGACCACCGTATCGCCATGGCCTTTGCCATGCTGGCAACGGTCTGCGGGGATAGTGTCATTGAAGGGGCAGAATGTGTTAATAAAACCTATCCCGGCTTTTGGCAGGATTTTCAGCAGGCCGGAGGAAAGGTGATTCTGAGTGAATAATTCCCTGGGCGAAATTTTCCGCATTACCAGCTTCGGCGAAAGTCACGGTGACTGCATCGGCATCGTCGTTGACGGCTGTCCGGCCGGACTGCCGCTAACCGTTGAAGATATCCAACAGGAAGCTGACAAACGCAAAAGCGGCCGCAACCGGCCGCTGGCGACGGCGCGCAAGGAAGAAGACCGGGTGGAGATATTCTCCGGCATTTTTAACGGACGGACGACCGGAGCGCCGATCATGATGTCTATCTGGAACCGAAATATTGATTCTTCCGAATATGAAAAAGTAATCAAGCTTATCCGACCGGGACACGCCGACTTTACCGCCTGGGAAAAATACGGCGGTTTTCACGACTGGCGCGGCTCCGGCCGCTTCTCCGGCCGGATTACCGCCGGTTTTGTCATGGCGGGAGCCGTGGCTAAAAAACTACTGGCTACCATCGGTATTGAAACCGTGGCTCATGTGGTGGAAATCGGCGGTATCAAGGCTGATCCGCCCGACGATGTTAGTGAAATCCGCCGAATCATGGCTGAAAATGAGGTCAGTTGCGCCGATGTCGCAGCGGCAACCCGGATGATAGACGCCATTAAAACCGCCGGGCGCGCCGGTGATTCCGTCGGCGGCGTCATTGAAGCCTGGGCGACCGGCTTACCGGTCGGCCTGGGTGAACCGGTCTTTGACACACTGGAGGGATGTCTGGCGAAGGCCTATTTTGCCATCCCGGCGGTCAAGGCTGTGGAATTCGGGGCCGGGGCTGAGGTTGCCCGGATGAGCGGCTCAGACGGCAACGACCCGTTTGCGATGGTGGACGGCCGGGTCAGGACTGCCGGCAATAATGCCGGGGGCATTCTCGGCGGTATCAGCAACGGCATGCCGCTGATTGCCCGCCTGGCGGTTAAGGCTACCCCCTCCATCGCCAAGGAGCAGCGTACCGTTGACCTGACCAGCGGTGAAGAGGCAACGCTTAAAGTCGGCGGCCGCCATGATACATGTATAGTACCCCGGGCGGCAGTGGTCGCCGAATCAATGACCGCGGTGGTGCTGGCCGATCTGGCCCTGCGCGGCGGATTTATTGGAAGGATTATCAAATGAGCCTTGAAGAACTGCGTCGCCGGGTTGATGAACTGGACGACGGGATCGTTAAACTGCTGGCCGAACGCTTGTCCATCGCCGAAGCCATTGGCCGGGAAAAGGCCGCCGGCGAAGTCCCGCCTCAGGACCTGGGACGGGAGAGGCTGGTCATTGAACATGTGACCGGGGTCGGTGCCGCCGGAGGCATGACCGCCGATGAAGTGGTGGAATTATATCAGTCTATTATCAAACTGGCCCGGCAAAGGCAGTCACGCAGTGTTGCCTTTCAGGGGGAACCGGGGGCTTACTCCGAGCAGGCGGCTTTTCAGTATTTCGGCTCCCGGGCCTCAGTCAAGGCTTGCGAAACACTGGAGAACGTATTCCGGGAAGTTGAAGGCGGCGGGGTGCAATTCGGCATCATCCCCATGGAAAACTCTATTGAAGGCAGTATTTCCCGTTCCTATGACCTGATGCTGGAATCCAGTCTGATGGTTTCCGGCGAGCTGCATCTGCGGGTCAACCACTGCCTGATCGGCAACCCCGGCGCAACACTGGACTCGGTGCGCCGGATCTATTCGCACCCGCAGGCACTGGGGCAGTGCGGTAATTTCTTACGTCAACTGAATTTTGAACTCATGCCCTCTTACGATACAGCCGGTTCGGTTAAAATGATAAAAGAACAGAATATCGCCGATGGCGCCGCTATCGCCAGCGAACGCGCCGCGGCCATTTACGGTATGAAAATCCTGGCGCGGGATATCCAGGACAACCCCAACAACTTTACCCGTTTCTTCGCCATCGGACGCAAGGACGCCCCACCCTCCGGCGATGATAAAACTTCAGTGGTCTTCGCCGTCAAGCACCGTCCTGGGGCGCTGTATGAATTCCTAAGGGTGCTGGCAGAACATAAGATAAACCTGACTAAAATTGAAAGCCGCCCGACCCGCAAAAAAGCCTGGGAATACAACTTCTATCTTGATTTTGAGGGGCATCGGCAGGATGCCAGTTTTCTGACCGCCCTGCCGGCGCTGGAAGACCATGTTCTCTTCATTAAGATTCTGGGATCATATCCGAGGGCCCGATAATTTGAAAAACATCACGATAGTCGGTGGTTACGGCAAAATGGGGGCTTGGTTTGCCCGGCTGCTGAAAAATCAGGGGCACCGCGTCAGCATTATCGGCCGTGATAAGGACAAACTGGCGGCCGCTGCGGTGGAAATCGGCGTGGCGGCGACCGACCGGCTAGACAGCGCGGCCATGGCCGACATTATCATTATCTCAGTGCCGGTGGACAGCTTTGAAACGGTCTGCGGCGAGCTGGCGCCGCATGTGCACGCCGGTCAAATGGTCTTTGACCTGACCTCGGTCAAGGTCATGCCGGTGGCGGCGATGCAACGCAGTTTAGGACAGACACAAACACTGGGAGTTCATCCGGTGTTCGGGCCCGGCGCCGAAAGCCTGAACGGCCAGAATATCATCCTGACCCCCACCAACGACAAAGAACAGCTACTGGCTGTTAAGGTAGACGAGTGGTTGACCACCCGCGGAGCCCGAGTGCGCATCACTTCACCTGAAGAACACGACCGGCTGATGTCCATATCGCTGGGACTGGCCCATTTTATCGCCATTGTAACCGCTGACGCGCTGGTCAGCCTGGATAAACTGACCGAAATGAGTGATGCCGGCGGTATCACCTATAAAGCGCTGTTAACACTGGTGGAGAGCGTCCTGTCGGAAGACCCGGCATTGTATGCTTCGCTACAACTTAATCTGCCGGCCTTGCCCGAAATGGAAATACTCTTCGGGGAAAAGGCGGTCGAATGGGCAGGTCTGGTCCGGGACGGGCGCCGGGAAGATTTTATCAACCGCATGAGCAACTTAAAAAACACCTTGGAAGCGGCCAATCCGGACTTTGGGGCCTCTTACCAGAAACTCTATCATCTGGCCAACCGCCGCCGGGAATGACGCCGCTGGAAGGGCAGCCATGACCCAACGACGACAGCCGCTGATTGAAGAATGGAATCCCGGCATTGACCCTGCAGATATTTTTCAGATACTGAGCGGCGATCCCGGTGTCTTTTATCTGGACAGCGCCCTGACCAGTGACCGGCAAAGCCGGTATTCCTTCATCGGCAGCCGGCCTTTCGCACTTATCACCAGCCGGGGACGGCGAATATCCGTATCCCGCAACAATCAATTGATAGAACATCGTCAGGGTAATCCCTTTGACGAGATCGGCCGAGTGCTTAAAACGTTCGCTCTGGAGGCACCGGACAGTCCGGTGCCGTTTTGCAGCGGGGCAGTGGGCTATTTTGGTTATGACGCTGGACGGCAGCTGGAAAAAATTCCCCGCCGGACAGTAAACGACCTTAAACTCCCGGAATGCCGCTTCGGCTTATATGACTTAGTCTACGCCTACGACCACCGAGAGCAGCGCGGCTACATTATCAGCAACGGCTTCCCGGAAACAGATGAAGCCGGACGGACTCAGGCGGCGCGGGAGCGTGCGGCAGAATTCAAACGGCGCATCAGCAGCGTCATTACTCCCTGCAGCACCAACCTATCCGTTCCGGCAATCCCCCGAATTGAAAGCAACTTCAGCTATGAGGACTACCTCGCTACCGTGGCCCGGGCTCGTGATTACATCATCTCCGGCGACATATTTGAGGTAAACCTGTCACAACGTTTTACTGTTGAACTGAAAATCCCGCCGGCAGAGTTATACCAGCGCCTGCGGCGGATCAATCCAGCCCCGTTTGCTACCTATCTGGACGGCGGCGGATTCAGTGTAGTCTCCAGTTCACCGGAACGCTTCATTAAACTCAGCGGCAATACTGTTGAAACCCGCCCCATCAAAGGCACACGCCGGCGCGGCGAAAACGCAGCGGAAGACGCCATAATCTCTGCCGAACTTCTGGCCAGTGAAAAGGACCGGGCTGAAAATATGATGATCGTGGACCTAGAGCGCAATGACCTGGGCCGGGTCTGTTGTTACGGTTCAGTGAGCGTTACCGACCTGGCGGTGCTGGAAACCTTCCCATCAGTGTTTCATCTGACCTCCTCGGTTACCGGCCGTCTGCGGGCAGACCAAAATGGTATCAGCCTGTTGAAAGCCGCTTTCCCCGGCGGCTCTATCACCGGTGCCCCCAAGGTAAGAGCCATGGAGATAATTGAGGAATTGGAACCACACCGCCGCGGTATATATACCGGGGCCATCGGTTACCTGGGATTCAACGGCGATATGGACTTGAATATCGCCATTCGAACCATCGTCACCAGGAAAAATCAGGCGTTTTTTCAAACAGGCGGGGCGGTGACCTATGACTCCGACCCCGAAACAGAATACCAGGAAACGCGGCACAAGGCCTGGGCAATGTTCCAGGCGCTGGGGGCGTCCGATGAATAAGTCTGTGGTCATCATTGATAATTACGATTCCTTTGTCTACAACCTGGCACAATATGTCGGTGAATTAGGCTATACCCCCCGGGTCTTTAGAAACGATGCGATAACCCTCAGGGAAATCCGCGACCTTAACCCCGGACATCTGATCATCTCCCCCGGCCCCGGCACCCCGGACACGGCCGGAATATCCAATGCAGTCATCAAGAGCTTCGCCGGTCGGATCCCAATTCTGGGTGTCTGCCTGGGGCATCAGTGTATCGGGGCGGTTTACGGCGGCCACATCATCAAGGCATCACCGCCGACGCACGGCAAGAGTTCTCCGGTTTATCACGACCGCCAGACGATATTCGCCGGCTTGCCTGATCCATTTGAAGCCGGGCGTTATCATTCACTGGCAGTTGACCGGGGCAATTTACCGGAGGCATTAGAAATCAGTGCCGTATCGGGTGATACGGTCATGGGAATCCGTCATAAGAATTTTGCGGTTGAGGGTGTCCAGTTTCACCCGGAATCCGTCATGACTGTGGTCGGTCATGACTTATTGTATAATTTTTTAACCGTAACCAAAGCAATACGGAGGGAGTTAACTGCATGCCGGATGCAGCCTGGACCAACGGTATAATCTCGCCTTTAAGTGAGGCCACCGTGGGCATCAACGACGCCGGCTTTCGCCAGGGTTACGGAGTGTTTGAGACTTTGCGTGGTTACAACGGCCGGGTATTCCGGCTGGAAAGCCATCTGGAGAGAATGCAGGCCGGCGCCGCCTATTTAAGGATTGCAGTTGATATGACCACAGTCAAAAACGCCGTCGGCCAGACGCTCCAGGCGTCAGGGCTGACCACCGCCAGGGTCCGGCCGGTGATTACCGCCGGCTATGGCGGCCGGATGACAGTATCAGTCACCGTTGAGACCTATCAGCCACCTTCGGAAGCAGACTACCAAAACGGACTGAGGGCAACCGTCGTCGCCATCCGCCGCTATTCCAAGTCACCGATATACCGCTACAAAACACTTAATCAGATTGAAAACACCCTGGCGGCGGCTGAGGCAAACCGTCAAGGCGCCGACGAAGCGATACTGCTCAATGAGAACGGCGAGGTTGCGGAAACCAATCGGGGTAATATTTTTCTGGTCAAAGACAGAGTGCTGCGTACCCCTGACCCGGAAGCCGGTATTCTGCCGGGAATCACCCGTGTCACGATACTGGAAATAGCCCGTACACTGGGTATCCGGACGATTGAAGGGCGGATAACCCTTGAAGACCTCACCAACGCCGATGAGGTGTTCATTACCTCCAGCCTGATTGAAGTGATGCCTCTTACGTCTATCGGCGGGACAGTGGTCACCAACGGCAGGGCCGGGACGATTACCGCTGAATTACATCGGGCATACCGTTCAACAGTGAGCGCCAGCTTGACTTAAACACTTATCAGCCGTGATAATTAGTCTTGGAATTAGCAGCATATCTGGAGTAACATGGTATTTTTCAGAGGCATCGGCCTGGGGGTCATGGCCTTTTTGTTGTTTTTATTGGTGCTGATACTGGGTCTCAGCATCAACGCCAATTTTACCGTGCTGAACCCCGGTTTTATCAACGGTCAGATACAGAAACTTGATGTTGCTGATGTAGTTCGGGAAGAAGTGCTCGCCAGCGGCTCCTTTCGTGAAACCCCACAGGCAGTTCATGATTTTCTGCAAACAGAACTTCCGGAATATTCTGTCGAGTTAAAAGAGGCGGTCGCCGAAGCCGTTAACCGCTTCTACGATTACCTGCTCGGCCGCACCGATACTCTTGAGCTGCCGGTTGCTCTGGGCGAAACTATTTTGGATCCGGAATTACTGTATTCCCTGGCTGACCGTATTGACTGGGCTGACCTGACCGAAGAAATGGTTCAGCGTAACATCAGCGACCAGATTAATCCGGTATTTTCCTACCTGACCGACTATATTGACGATGCCACCGTCAAACTGGACGGCTGGTTCAAGACTACACTCCGGGAGGTAGTGACGCCGTTACAGGAATATTTGCTGGGACAGCGCGATACGCTGACTATTGCCATTGACCTGGGGGAGCCGCTAGCGGTGATGTACCAGACGTTGTTTGACGTCTATAACCGTTTCCCGCCGCCGGAGGTCAGCAACCTGACGCCATTGCAACGACAGATGGCCTTCAATGATTTCTTTTTTTATGAATTAACTGCCGGTCTGCCCGCGGTGATTGAAATTGATTCGGCCGCCTTTGAAGGCACTCCGGAAGCCATCAACCAGGCTCTGATGGAGTTACAAGTGGATCTGGCGCAAATTAAAGATTATGTCAATTATTACCGTTTCGGTTTTCTTGGCCTGCTGGTCGCAATTGCCGCTTTGGCCAGCGCGGCATACCTGGTGCTGCGGGAACGCCGTAAATGGTATTTCTACACCGGTTTGACCTTGTTTATCACCGGATTGGTTGGTTTTGTGACTGTTATGGCCACCAACGCCGCCATTGGTATCAATACCGATTTCGGAAGCGTACCGACTGCGGTTCATCTATGGTTGCCCGGACTGGTGGAAAGCGCTATCCGCCCCTTCCTGCTGTTCAGTATCCTGATCGGTGCCCTGGGTATCACCGGCATCATTCTGGCACAGCTTGACCGGACGCAACCGCCGGCACTGAAACGCTGACCCGACACCATCGCCGGAAGCAATCTGCTAAACTCCCAGCAGCGCCCCCAAGCCGAAATCAGCTTTTTTACCGGGAAATCTTTTCAGCCGGGCTAACGCCTTTTTGGTGTCCGAAGCTACCCGCGCTTTATCGGTCCGCCTCAGGCGAAATTTGAATAGCCAGTAGGTAAACTCCCGCATTTCAGACAGTTTCAGGGAGCGGTTAGGACGCTCCCCGCGTTCCCGGCGAAACAGTTTAAGCAGTTCCGGACGGGAGTTTTCATACAATCTTAAAAAGCTCTCGTCAATGGTATCGTAGCCCTTAATCACCAGGGAGCGTTCTTCTTTCCTGATTTCATCCTGAGTCGCCAGAATCAACGCCTCCTCCACGGTGACACCGTAAAAATAGTTAAGGTGCTGTTGGTAACGAGTCGGCCCCATCAGGCGGCGCATCTCCGCCGCGGTTAAATCCATCGGCGGCTGGGAATTAAACAACAGGTCAACCTGCTCTGCTTCCGGAATCAGATCAGGCACTGCACCGGAGACCCGCTCCGCCAGCAACAGCAAATCAAAGGCCTCACCGGCGATGAGATATCGGTACACCCGGCCGTCAAAACTCTCGTCGCCCTCCGGCCAGTAACCGGCCGCCTCAAGTATCGCCGGGTACCAGTGCTGCCCGCCTTCAATCGCTGCCCGCAACCGGTTGACGGCCGCCGCCGCGCTCGGGGTAATTTCAGTTTTCTGCTCAGTTTCCCTGGTCATGACGCTAATTTCTCCGGCCGCTGATAACGCTGCCGGCCGACCGAAAGTGTGGCCGACCCTTCAAATCCGGCGTACAGATCAGGCGCCGCAGCATTTCTTAAATTTTTTCCCGGAACCACAAGGGCAATCATCGTTGCGGCCAACCTTATGACCTTCAGCATCTTTAACTGCCCGAGTAACGTTCTGAGGCGCAGCCACCGCCTGCATGGGAGACGAAACCGCCGCGGCCGATGCTGAAACGGCCGCAGCCAGCGGTGCTTGTTTGGCTTGAGCACCGGCCGGCATCGCTGTGCCCGGACCCTGTTTGACGACCTGAACCTTAAATATGGTGTGCACCACATCATGTCTGATACCGTCCAGCAGGTCCTGAAAAGCAGCAAAACCCTGATTTTTATACGCATCTACCGCTTTTATCTGCCTGAGCGTTTGCCAACCAGCTTCCAAGCGGAGATGTTCAACGTAGGTCAAATGCTCTATCCACAACCCGTCCATAACCCGGAGCATCAAATGACGCTCTATTTGCCTCATGACAGGCGCGGTAAGTTCCTGCTCCTTCTTGTCATACAAAGCAGTAGCACCGGCCTTAAGAAAATCGGCGACTTCTTCAGCAGACATCCGGGCGATGACGTCCGCCGTGAAGCCTTCGGGCTGGGGCATAACGCCTCCCAAATCAGCCGTCAGTCCGTCAATGTCCCAGTCCTGATAATCCAGCCCGGACAGGCGGCTCGCCACAATATCGTCAATTTCCTGGTGAACCATGTTCAAGATATTGGACTTGAGATCCGCCCCGGCCAGTATCTTGTGACGTTCCCCGTAGATAATCTCGCGGTGTTTGTTAACCACGTCGTCATACTCCACCAGGTTCTTGCGAATATCAAAATTGTAGCCTTCCACCCGCTTCTGAGAGTTTTCAATGGAGTTGGAAATCATTTTATTTTCAATGGGGGTATTTTCATCAAAACCAAAACGCTCCATCAATCCCCGAACCATATCGCCGCCGAAACGACGCATGATGTCATCTTCCAGGGAAACGAAGAAACGGGACGAACCGGGATCACCCTGGCGGCCGGCGCGGCCCCGGAGCTGGTTGTCAATGCGGCGAGCCTCATGGCGCTCCGTTCCTATGACGTGCAGGCCGCCGGCCTTGACGACGGCAATATAGTATTGCAGCCAATCCTTAAAGTGTTTGCCTTCCTTGTCAATGACTTTCCGGCAAAGCCCGGTATCAATACTGCACTCCAGTTTTTTCGGGCTTTCCGGCAGTTCTCCGGCCAGGACGGCTACCTGAGCGCTGTAGTCAGCCAGGTATTTCCCGGCAATATCTGCAAGCTGGGTTTCAAGGGCGGCAATTTCAGCGAGCCGGCCACTGTGTTCCGCCGCTTCAGGATCGGCTTTTATCTCCTGGATAAGCTCCAGGCGTTTGGTGTTGATTTGCCCTTGGATTTGAACAATTTCCGCTTCGTTTTTGGCGATTCCTGCTTCAAATGCGGCCAGTTTTTCCCGGACCTGCGGCACTTTGGCGATTTCATCGGCCAGATGTTCCTTCAGGTCAGCCAGGGGTTCATAACCCTCCAGCTTGCCGCCCAGAATGATGTCCACGCCGCGGCCGGCCATGTTGGTGGCCACGGTGACGGCACTGGGTTTGCCCGCCTCGGCAACGATAGCCGCCTCCCGTTCATGTTTCTTGGCATTCAGGACTTCATGGGCAATCCCCTTGCGTTTGAGCATGTCGGAGATAAGGTCGGAGTTCTCAATGGATACCGTACCCAGCAGCACCGGCCGGCCGGCGGCACGGGTTTCTTCTACTTCACGCACCACCGCTTTGAACTTGGAGGCCAGATCCTTGTAGATATAATCAGTATGATCATCGCGGATAATGGGCCGATGGGTGGGCACCGCCACGACTTCCAAGTTATAAATGCGGGAAAATTCTTCGGCCTCAGTCAGAGCGGTACCGGTCATGCCGCAGAGCTTGTCATACATCCGAAAGTAGTTCTGGATAGTGATGGAGGCGTAGGTTTTGGTTTCCTGCCGGATTTTCACCCCTTCTTTAGCTTCAATCGCCTGATGCAAACCTTCCGAATAACGGCGTCCGACCATCTTGCGGCCGGTAAATTCATCAACAATTACGATGCCGACACCACCGTCGGGATCGCGGTCCACCACATATTGCCGGTCACGCTGATAAAACTCTTTGGCGGCAAGCGCATTACGCAGGTGCCGGATCAGCGGCGCATTCTGGGGGTCATAAACACTCTCGGCTTTCAGCAGTCCCTCACGTTTAACCAGATTCTCAAACTTAATCCAGCCTTCTTCGGTCAATTCGGCCTGGCGTTCTTTCTGCTTGGGCTCATAATCTTCTCCGGAACGTAACCGGGTCACCAGTTTGGCAAACGATTCGTACAATTTACCGGCTTCAACATCCGGGGCACTGATAATCAGCGGCGTACGCGCCTCATCAATCAACAGGTTATCCACTTCATCCACAATGGCGAAATACGGACCCTCCGGGCGCTGGACGACACCGGTGAGATCCATCACCATATTATCCCGTAAATAATCAAAGCCGAACTCCGCCGAGGTGCCGTAAGTGATGTCGGCAGCATAGGCTTCCTGACGCTTGACCGGTCGATAGTGCAGCCAGGGATCATTGTCCTTGCCGGAGTTATACGTGGGGTCATAAAGGCGTGACGGCTGGTGCTCATCCGGCGTCTGCATGGGATAGATTGATGCCACGGTGACGCCCAGGGCGTGATAAACCGGACCCATCCAGTAGGCGTCACGGCGGGCCAGATAATCATTCTGAGTGACCAGATGAGCGCCCTTGCCCAGCAAGGAATTAAGATACAGCGACAACGTGGCCACCAGCGTTTTACCTTCACCAGTCTTCATCTCAGCGATTTTACCTCCATGCAGCACCGCACCCCCGATAAGTTGAACGTCATAATGACGCAGACCCAAAGTGCGCCGGGCGGCTTCCCGCACAGCGGCAAAGGCCTGGGGCATGACGGCTTCAAAACAGGCATTCTCCAGGGTGAGAATCTTATCTTTAATTTTATTGCGCTCGTTGGGGCCGACAGTAACTGCCAACTGGCTTCTTAATACTTCAATATCCTGCGCCAGGTCAGCATACTCAGCCTGAATCATGGCTTTAAACTCAGCGGTTTTGGCCTTCAAGGCATCATCGGTCAGTTGATGGTATTCCGGCTCAAGCCGGTTAACTGCTTCAACCAGCGGCCCCAGTTTCTTGATTTCCTTTTCGTTGGAATCCGCCATGCCGCCAAATAATTTCTTGAACATTTATAAAAACCTCTTTTTTTCCCGGAAGGGGCTGACTTCACTATGTATAACGTTGGAACACTAATTATGTATTCTACCATATCATAAAAAAGGAGACAGCTGAGTTATCCTATATTATAAGCCTGCTGAACTGAGTCTTTAAAAAGCTGACGGAAAGGTACCGCCGATTGACTCAAACGGGCACGGGTGTTAATATGCCTGAAAGGCAACGCATTCAAGAAGATAATTAACCATGACCGACCAATCCAGCCTGCTTGATAATCTTGCCCGGGAAATCCAAGGCTGTCAGCGATGCGCTTTGGCCGGGACGCGAAATTGTGCCGTGCCGGGTGAGGGCAATCCGGAGGCAGAGATAATGTTTATCGGCGAAGCCCCGGGATTCAATGAGGACAATACCGGCCGGCCTTTTTGCGGCGCCGCCGGTAAATTCCTGACCACATTGATTGAATCAATCGGTCTTAAACGGGAAGATGTGTTTATCACCAACATCATCAAGAGCCGGCCGCCGGGCAACCGCGACCCGTTGCCGGAGGAAATAGAAGCCTGCAAACCGTGGTTGGACCGGCAATTGGAGATAATTAAACCTAAGGTTATCGTCACTCTCGGCCGATACTCCATGAACCGGTTTTTCCCCGGTAAAGCCATCAGCCGGATTCACGGCCAGTGGGAAAAACAAGGCGATTTGATTTGCTTCGCCATGTATCACCCGGCTGCCGCCCTGCACCAGGGCAACCTGAGAACCACCATATTGGCTGATATAGCCAAATTACCAATAATAATTAAGGAATTAAAACAAAGTGAAAAACCAGAACCCACCCAGAACCGGGCGGCGGAACCAGCCGTCCGGCAGCTTGACCTCTTCAACTTCTAGTCAGTCACCAGCCACCACAGGCCGAAAAGCTAACCGTTTGCGCTTAATCCCGCTGGGCGGTTTGGGTGAAATCGGCAAGAACATGATGGTCATTGAATATGGTGATGACATCATGATCATTGACTGCGGTTTGATGTTCCCTGAGGAAGATATGCCCGGAATTGACCTGGTCATTCCGGACATCAGCTACCTGTTGGAACGCAAGGACAAGATCAGGGGTATCGTCATCACCCACGGTCACGAGGACCATATCGGGGCGCTGCCCTACATCCTGCCTCAACTGGACGCCCCGATTTATTGTGCGCCGCTGCCTCACGGACTGATTACCGTTAAGCTCAAGGAAGCCCGGGTTCATGCCAGCAACAAGGTGCATGAAACCAAAGCCGGCGATGTCATCAAGCTCGGCGTTTTCAGCGTTGAATTCGTCGCCATGTGCCATTCCATTCCAGATGCGGCCGGACTGATAATCCGAACTCCCGTCGGCACCATCGTACACTCCGGGGATTTCAAACTGGACTATACTCCGGTAGACGGTAAAACATGCGACCTGTCCCGTCTGGCCCAGATAGGTTCCGAAGGCGTTCTGTTGTTACTGGCGGACTCCACTCATGTGGAAATTCCGGGCTACACCCCATCGGAAAAAGTAGTCGGCGAGACCATTTCCGCAGTCATGTCCAACGCTCCGGGCCGGGTAATTGTCACTACTTTCGCCTCGCTGGTCGCCCGTATTCAACAGGTGATGGACGCTGCGGTCAAGTACAACCGCCGCATATTCATTGCCGGCCGGAGTATGAGTGAAATCGTTAAAATGGCCCTCAGGCTGGGTTATCTGAAAGCCCCTGATGGACTTATCGGCGAACTCTCTGAAATGAACCGGTTACCGCCCAACCGCGTGGCCTTGATCACCACCGGATCTCAGGGTGAACCAACATCTGCCCTGGTGCGGATTGCCAACGGGGAACATCGTGAGGTGCAGATCAAAAAGGATGATACCATTATCATTTCCGCCTCGCCCATACCTGGTAACGAATCAGTTGTTTCCAAAACGATTGACAGCCTGTTCAAGCTGGGAGCCCAGGTCTTTTATGACCGGGTGGCCAAGGTCCATGTGCATGGTCATGCCTCTCAGGAAGAATTAAGACTGCTCCAGAGCCTCATCCGGCCTCAGTACTTCGTACCGGTGCACGGTGAATACCGTCATCTGAAACTGCATTCCCAGTTGGCAGAACAGATGGGGGTTGCCAAAGAAAATATTTTCACCCTTGAAGATGGAGACATACTTGAATTAAGCCCGCAGGGCGGTAAAATAGTCGGCCACGCCCCGGCAAGCAACGTTTATGTTGACGGTATTTCCGTTGGTGATATTAATGGCGTAGTGCTGAGGAACCGTAAAATGCTGGCTCAGGACGGCATCGTGGTAGCCATCGTCACCCTTGACGCTGAATCCGGACACCTGGTCGTCCGGCCGGATATCGTCTCGCGGGGTTTTGTTGATCCGGACACCGGCAAGGCGCTCATTGAATCCAGCCGGGATCTGGTGGTAAAGATGTTTGATACGGAGACCCAATACGTTGCTGATTCGGCCGTTATTTCCAACAAGGTAAGGGACCTGCTGGCAAAATACTATTACGAAAAAACCCGGCGGCGACCGATGGTGTTGCCGGTATTGGTGACAGTTTAAGGATTGCCCGATTCCGGAATTACAGGGGGCTGATAATGTGGAAAATACCGGTTGGAATAGTCTCAGGCATAATAGGGATTGTGATCCTGATTAACGTGGTTCTGGAAACAGAATACGTTGCCTTTGCCGCTGAAAACATGGCTCTTCAAATGGTGGTAGCCATCGTGGGTTTGGCCTTTATCCATCTGGGTTACCGGCTTGTAACTTCCCGATGGTCCGGCAAGTAGGCTCGCTACCTTGGCAGCCCGGCTTAAATCAAGCCTGAGAAGCGCGAATGACCGCTGTCCTGCGGGCTTCCTGGATGTGGCACAAGGCACAGGCGAGAGCATCGGCGGCATCCGGTGAGGAGAGGGGTTCGGTCAACCGCAACTGCAGCATCACCATGCTTGTAACCTGGTCCTTGGTTGAGGCGCCGAAACCGGCAATATGTGATTTAATTAAAGCCGGGGGGTATTCAAAAACCTCCAGACCGGCATTGACCGCAGCCAGAATGGCCACTGTCTGAGCTTTGCCGATTGCCAGTGCAGAGCGGGCGTTTACTGAAAAAAACGGACTCTCCACGGCGGCACAATCAGGCTTGTGCAAGCGAATGACTTTTTCCAGTTCAGCATAGAGCAGTTTCAGGCGCTCCGGCACCGGCAGCTTATCAGAGCACTTCACCGTTCCGCTGGAGACATAGACCACCGAGGCCCCTTCGGCGTCAACGACACCGAAACCAAGACGCAGGGTGCCGGGGTCAACGCCCAAAACCCTCATCTAGGCAGCCTGAAACTTTTCCAGGGCCTCGGGAGAGAAATCAGCGTTGGAATAGACATTTTGCACGTCATCCAATTCTTCCATGGCTGTCAATAGCTTGAGCACCTGCATGGCAGTATCATCGTCCAACTCTATCTGGGTTTTCGGCTGCATGTCCAGGCCGGAATTTTCAATGGTCAGGCCTTTAGCCTCAATCGCCTGCCGGACGGCTTCCAACTGATCAGGTGCGGTAATAATTTCTAAATATTCTTCATCGGGTTTAACGTCTTCAGCCCCGGCATCAATGACTTCAAGGGTCAATTCATCAATATCCTGTCCGGCAGCCGGAACAGTTATGGTGCCTTTGGAATCAAAAATCCAGGCGACACAGCCGGCTTCGCCCATGGCGCCGCCGCTCTTGGTAAAAAGATGACGCACTTCCTGAATAGCCCGGTTACGGTTGTCTGATACCGCGTGAACCAGCACCGCCACACCACCCGGTCCGTAGCCCTCCAGGGTGAGTTCCAATAAGGTTTCGCCCTCAAGCTGTCCACTGCCTTTTTTAATCGCCCGGTCAATATTGTCGGAGGGCATGCGCGCGTCTTTGGCTTTTTGAACCGCCAGACGCAGTCTGGCATTCATATCAGGGTCCGGCCCGCCTTCTTTGGAGGCCAGGATGATTTCGCGGGAGAGTTTGGTGAAGAGTTGCCCGCGCTTGGCATCAGCCGCGCCTTTCTGGTGTTTTATGGTAGCCCATTTTGAATGTCCAGACATAGCTTACTCCTCGCGGGTTGTTTTCTACGTCCGCTATTCTAACATTTTAAACTGAAACCGAGAAGCTGGAACGTTTTGACAGTCTGGGGAAGCCCCTATAGAATTGGACTTCCATGATGAACCTGAAATCCACCGGCACCACACCAGCCCAATATAGTAAATGGCTGGTGCTGGCGGTACTTTCAGCAGCGCTGTTCATGATAAACCTGGATGTCACCATTGTGAACATCGCCCTGCCGGACATCATGGAACGACTGCCGGCCTCACTGGCGGACGCCGAGTGGGTGCTCAACGCCTATGTGCTGGTATTCGCAATACTGTTGATTACCATGGGCCGGCTGGGGGATATTTTTGGCCGCAAACGGCTTTTCACCGGCGGCCTGCTGGTATTCACCGTTTCTTCCCTCCTGTGCGGTCTGGCGCCAAATATCGGCTGGTTGATAGCCGGACGGATAGCCCAGGCAGCCGGCGGTGCGGCTATGATGCCGGCGACCCTCTCTATCCTGAACATTACCTTTCAAAGCGGTCAGCGGGGCCTGGCCATGGGCATCTGGGGAGCCTCGGCTGGCGCGGCGGCCGCACTGGGCCCGATCATCGGCGGCCTGCTGGTGGGGACACTGGGTTGGCAATGGGTGTTTCTGATAAATATCCCGCTGGGTATCGCGGCACTGGTGGCTGCGTTTAAAATAGTACCCGAATCATGTGACCCCAACGCCACTCGGAGGATTGATTTTCCGGGTATCATCGCCGCCACCATCGCATTAGGTGCCATTAGCTTTGCACTGATTGAGGGGCAAGCACTGGGGTGGACTTCGGTAGTGACGCTGGGATTATTCGGTGCCGGCATCATCGCGGCGGCGGCATTTTTGGTAATTGAAGCGAAAGCCCGCACACCCCTGATACCCCTGGTGTTTTTCCGCAACATCTCCTTTACCGCTGGCAACATTCTGGGATTAATTGTTATGTTCTGCCTGGTAGGCTTGATATTTCTTTCAGTGATGTATCTTCAGGCGATCAGGGATTTCTCCCCGATGGATGCTGGGCTGGTGGTGCTACCGCTATCATTAGCCTTAATGATTATTTCGCCGGTGGCCGGACGATTGGCAGACCGCCTGCAGATGCGTTTTCTGATGTCTGCCGGCATGGTAATGGTGGCACTGGCCTTCTCACTGTTGGCGCAAATAAACCCGGAGGTCCCCGCCGCAATGATGGCCTGGCCGCTGGGATTAGCCGGTTTGGGTTTGGGTTTGGTCATGGCCCCCCTCTCATCGGTGGTAATGGCCTCCGCTCCGCTGGCCCGTTCCGGAACGGCTTCCGGGATTCTGACCACCATGCGCCAGGTTGGTGCCACGCTGGGGATTACCGTGCTGGGGGCAGTGCTTCAATTCAACATGGTCAACAACCTGAGGATCTTTTTTGAAGGTATCCCTTTTATGCCGCAAACGGCCAAGGACGCCATTTTGAAGGGCGTGAGCGAAGGCGGAATGGCTGGAGCGGTCACCTCGGACGCTCCGGAATTTTTAAAAACGCTGATCAGTCAGGTGATGACGGAGCAGTTCTCTCTGGCGTTAAGTTCCGCCATGACGGTAGCCATGTGGGTTTGCATCGCCGGAGCGGCGGCGGCGTTATTTATCAATTATCACCCGAGGCGCACCACAACGGCAGCAGCTTAAGCCAGCCACCATAATCAAAACCGCCGACGTTAAAGTTCCTTAGCAACCATTACTTCGGTTGATTTGATAATGGTAGTTACCGTATCACCGACTTTGAGATTCATTGATTCAACGGAAGCGAGGGAAATTAAACTGACAATTTCCATCCCGCCGGCTTCAACAACGACTTCAGCCATCACCGTGCCTAATTTAACGTTTTTAATCGTGCCTTTGAATTGATTTCGAGCGCTGATCATAATAATCCTCCCGCCAAGTTTCATATGTCACTATTATACACCATAGTATATGATTTTGAACCGGCTGCGATTGAAATTGTTATTCCAGAGGGCTGAAGAGTGGGGAGCGGAACGAGCGTGAATTTGCTCCAGCAGAAATCCTGATGTCTTACTTATCCCGAGGCATGCCGGTGCCTTGAATAATAGAGTTCCCTGCTGATAATTGACTGTAAACAAGTTAAATTCCCAACCTGACAAGTCAGTGTTGGCAGCTGATTACCTCTGCTACAACCGATGTCCGCCGGGAGGGTACTCGGCATAATCGGGAGACTTGCGGTAACCGTCTGCAATCGCCCTGTTCCGCTCCCTGAAATAAACCTCCGCGCATTATTTCTTGCGCCGCACAGAGGCAACTCTCCGGCATATCAGGAAAGGTCTCAAATGAAACCAATGAAAACAAAAGGAGACACCTACGAAATAGGCATCTCCACACACGAATAGATTCTTTTCATCGGCTCTCCTTTCCAAATACGGGAGGCACCGGCGTTTCCACCTGTACCCTTGGAACCTTTCGGTTCACCGGTCACGGAACCATGACTTGCGCGGTAGGTTACCGCAACTCGAAGAGTTGCCGCCTTTCCGGCGGAAGTTAGTAGATTCTAAACCAAATACTAATAGCTGTCAACGAATGGGGGAAGGAACGGCCTACCAGCCCCTTTTGGCCATCAGCTGGTCGACAGGTATCTGGCCGATTTCCAAACCGTGCATCGCCTCACCCAGGTTTTCTGAAACTTCGGCGATGATAGCCGCATCCTGATAGTGAGTAGTGGCTTTAACCACGGCTTTGGCACGCTTGGACGGGTCCGCCGATTTAAAAATACCGGAGCCGACAAAAACACCCTCAGCTCCGAGTTGCATCATAAGCGCTGCATCAGCCGGGGTTGCAATACCGCCGGCGGCAAAGTTCACGACCGGCAGCTTGCCGGTTTGATGCAACTGCTGAACTAATTCAAATGGTGCATTAAGCTCCTTGGCCAGCGCCGTCAGCTCCTCAGGCGGTGCCGCTACCACTCGCCGAATTCCAGCCTGGACCGCGCGCATATGGCGGACAGCTTCAACTACGTTGCCGGTGCCCGGTTCACCCTTGGTACGAATCATAGCGGCACCTTCGCCGATACGGCGTAATGCCTCTCCAAGTTCGCGACAACCGCAAACAAACGGCACCGTAAAGTCTTTTTTCCACACATGGAACGATTCGTCGGCCGGAGTCAGTACTTCGGATTCATCTATGAAATCCACACCCATGGACTCCAGCACCCGGGCCTCCACAAAATGACCGATACGGCACTTGGCCATGACCGGAATGGTGACCGCTTCCATAATTTGTTTAATGATGGTGGGGTCAGCCATGCGGGCGACCCCGCCGGCCGCCCGGATATCAGAGGGTACGCGCTCCAAAGCCATTACGGCACAAGCACCGGCGTCTTCGGCTATCCTGGCTTGCTCCGGGGTAGTCACATCCATAATGACCCCACCCTTAAGCATTTGCGCCAGGCCGCTTTTTACTTTAAATGTTCCGGTAGTAATTTCTTTTTCCATATCTATGGCCCTTCTTTATCGGTTAGTTTTGGTAAGCTATAATTCTACTATTTTCATAGTATTTATGACAATTTAGGCGGCAAGGTGATGCCCTTCAAGTCAACGGTTCGTCCCCTTGCGGTGCATCATCCGCTGCTGTCTCAACAGGGGTTGGATAAAGTTCTGCGGCCAGAGCTGGATCGTCATCAACCAAAGCACGTTTCAGAGCCGCAATGCCGACCTCCAATTGAGCCAGTTCCGGCTGGCGGGTGGTCATGGACTGTAGCCACATCCCGGGCCGCGTCAGGAAGCGCACCACAGCGTTACCGCCATGACCCGCCGCAAAACGGGTGAACTCATAGCTCAAAGCGGCAATAACCGGCAACAATAAGATTCGGGAAGACACCATCAGCCAGAGCTCCGGCTTACCCAGAAGGCTGAAAACAGCAATGGCGATAACCATCACCGCCAGCAGAAAGCTGGTACCGCAACGAGTATGGGCGGTGGAGAAATCTCGCACCAGCGTTGGCTCCAGCTTAACCCCGTGCTCAAAGGCATTGATTGTCTGATGTTCAGCGCCATGATAGGCAAATACCCGGCGAATATCGGCCATCCGTCCGATAAGTTTCAAATAAATGACGAATAACAGCAACCTGATCAAGCCTTCAACGATATTAAATAGAATAGCCGATTCCAGCCATTGGTCAAATATCCGGGTGACAAACAACGGTGTTAAAAAGAAAATGGCGATTGAGACCACGGTTGATACCCCGACCAGTCCCCACATCATCCAGGGCGAAATTTCTTCAGATTCTTCTTCCAGCGCAACGTCAGCAGAATGCATCAGCGCCTGAATGCCCAGCACCATCGCCTCCAACAGGACAACAATCCCCCGCACAAACGGCAGCTGCCGCAATTTGCCGGTATATATTTTAGGGAGCCGCCTGGACTCTACGACAATGTCACCCTTGGGGCGACGCACCGCAGAAACCAGGGATTTCCGGCCGCGAATCATTACGCCTTCAATAATCGCCTGGCCGCCGTAATAAAATTTTTGTGCCATAATTTACCTAAACTTAAAACACCCTAACAAAGAAGAATAACTGATAACAAAAAGGGGCGGCTTAAAACCGCCCCTTTTTTATTGACCCGTAAAGGGATTATTTACTTATCCTTGAGGCCGTAGCGCTGTTTGAAACGATCAACGCGACCGGCAGTATCCACCATGCGGCGCTCACCGGTATAAAACGGATGACACTTGTTGCAAAGCTCTACTTTGATCTCCGGCTTGGTGGAACCGAGAGTAAAAGCGTTGCCGCAAGAGCAGGTCACCTTGGCTTCCGGGAAATATTTGGGATGCAGTTTTTCTTTCATAATCAGTTAACCAGTCTGAACGCTGGCCATCCTCCTGTTATTGCTGGTAGGTTTGTAGGCCACCACACCGTCAGCTAAAGCAAACAGAGTGTGATCCCGACCGACACCGACGTTTTCGCCGGGTTTAATCGGGGTGCCGCGCTGGCGGACCAGAATGGTACCGGCCAAAACTTTTTCACCGGCATAGCGCTTAACGCCCAGCATCTTGGGTTTTGAATCTCTACCATTACGGCTTGAACCGCCGCCTTTTTTATGAGCCATTTAAAAATTCTCCTTAATTACTTCGCCGGGGCGACGATACTCTCAACCTTGAGCCGGGTAAAAAGAGCCCTACCGCCGGTGCGGGTATGCGCCCGGGTCTTGTTCTTGTAACGCAGACCGCGAACCTTCTCCCCCATACCGTTACCTTCAGCTTTGGCAACCACTTTGGCACCTTCAACCGTAGGTTTACCGGTGGTGATGGCTTCACCGTCAGAAAAAAGTAAAACTCTTTCAAATTCAACGGTACCGCCGGCCTCAACATCAAGGCGGTCAACATCAAAGACCTGACCTTCAGTTACCTTATACTGCTTACCACCAGATTCAACTATTGCGTAAATGACACACCTCCAGAATTAAACAACTTGCCATTATATCAATCCGGATATTTCCATGCAAGTGGAGGGACAGCGGGGCGAAGCCTTGCCCCAACCGCCCAATAAGCCTAAAATAGCTGCATATAATGAACCAAAACAGCAACCGGTCTTTTACCCCGCCCCGCCATGTGGCCATTATCATGGACGGCAACGGCCGTTGGGCGGTTAATAAAGGCCTTGAGCGGCTGGCAGGCCATCAGGCCGGCTTAAAAAATATCCCGGAGGTCATCAATTATCTGACCGACGCCGGGGTCGCCTATATCACCTTATTCAGCTTTTCCACCGAAAACTGGAAAAGGCCGGCCGCAGAAGTCAGCGGTCTACTAAAGCTCCTGGCAGAGGCGCTGGAGGAAACCACCCGGAAACTAGATGAACACAACGTGGTTATCCGCCACCTCGGACGGCTGGACCGATTACCCCCGGGCTTGAAACACGGTATCAACCGGGTAGTGGAAAAAACCCACCAAAATACCGGGGCGGTGGCTGGTTTTGCCTTTGACTACGGCGGCCGAACCGAAATTATTGAAGCCGGCCGTAAGGCTATCCGGCAAGGCATCAAACCCGATGACCTGGATGAGACAACATTCGGCCGTCTGCTGGATTCCGCCGGCATGCCGGACGTGGACCTGGTCATCCGCACCGGGGGCGAACAGCGCCTGTCCAATTTTCTGTTATGGCAATCGGCATATGCCGAGCTGTATTTCACCGATACTCTGTGGCCGGACTTCAATGACCAGGAAATAGAAAAAGCGCTGACCGATTACGCCGGACGGCAGCGGCGTTTCGGGGGGCTGCAACCGCAATGAAGAAACGGGTTATTTCCGGCTGTGTCCTGGCGCTGCTGGCGCTGGCGCTGATCTGGCTTGACGAACCCCTGCCCTGGCTGACAGCCGGAGTCATCTTCTGGGGCGTGATGGCCCTCCGCGAATTTAATCAGGTTGTCGGCCTGACCAAAGCCAAACCGTTTGCGGTCATCGGCACTGTGGGCACCGTGCTATTTATTATCAGCCCGCATTTTGACAACGGCCTGGAACCGTTATTAGCCGCTTTCGTCGCCGGGTCTTTACTTTACCTGCTTAAACCCGGCGACCGTTCGCAAGCATTCATCCGCTGGGCCTGGACGCTGGCCGGGGTCATCTATATCGGCTGGCTGTTGTCATTTATTGTCGCGCTGCGCGGGCTGGACGGCGGCAGGGAATGGGTTTTCTTTGCCCTGGGTGTAACCGCCGCTTCAGATACATTTGCCTACTTCATCGGCCGGGTCTTTGGCAAACACAAAATGGCGCCGTCCATCAGCCCGAACAAAAGCTGGGAGGGTGCGGTCGGTGGTGCTGTATGTGCCGTCATCATGGCCTTAATTCTCAAAGCGGTGTTTGACCTGCCGGCCAGCTATTTGGAACTCGGACTGCTCGGCCTGGCGGCCAGCGCGGTCGGTCAGGCTGGCGATCTGGTAGAATCGTTGTTCAAACGCAACATGGCCATCAAGGACTCCGGCAACAGTATCCCCGGCCACGGCGGTTTTATGGATCGGATGGACTCGGTGGTCTTCGCCGCCGTGCTGGTCTATTATTACGTTATCATCTTCATCCAATAAGATAATACCCTTGGTACGACAGCTATTCCAACCTGATTTGGTTGATGCCGGCTGCCTGGTATTCTTATTATTCACTTTTCGGTAACTTAATTCTTATTATATATACGCCAAATGGCGTATTGACTTCACAACGCCTCAGCCGCATAATATTTGCGGCTTGGTGACTATTTGTTACCGCTATGTTTATGTCGCCACATTACCAGCCAGACACAGCAAAGGAGGTATTGTCTTCACCAGGGACCTTCGGGAGAGACCGGATGACCGCGGCAAAGACCGCAAACCAAATTTCAAACCCAAATCATTAATAGTGAGGAGTATATTTTATGCCTAGATTTCATGCCACAATATCACGCCGCGACTTCATGAAAGGTCTCGGCCTGACCGGCGCCACCCTCGGCGCCGCCGGACTGGTCGCCCCCCAGTTCCACGACCTGGACGAGGTTATGGCCGCGTCCACCACAGAATGGAAAAAACCCTGGTGGGTCAAGGACCGCGATTTTGAAAACCCCACCATGGAAATTGACTGGGACGTTCTCACCCGGTTTGACCGCTCCGGTAAATTCGGCGCCGGCAAATCCGCCGAATGGGACAACGGTGTTCAGGAAATGTACGCCATGGTTGACGGAATGTACGGCACCCGCGATACCGCCGAACTCAACAAGAAATGGGCCCAGGAAAAGGTTGCAGGTATGACACTGCGCGACCAAGGCTTGAAAAACGCAACTGCTTCAATAAACAACGGCGCCCGCTCCGGCTATACCGGCCTTGGGCCGGATGACCTGGGTGTTGCCAAGTGGCAGGGCACTCCGGAAGAGAACCTGCATATGATGCGCGTCGCCTCCCGTTTCTTCGGCTCTATCTCTCAGGGTGTCTGGGAACTCAATAGCAAGACTGAAAGGGCCATGTGGGCTGAACTGAACCTGCCTACCGATACACGGAATGCATTCGTGCTGGCTGTTCGTCATCCGCAACTAGCCATGCGCACTGCCCCCGGCATGGTTACCAACCCCTACGGCTATATCCTATCCACCAACGCCATGGCCCAGACTCAGCAGTTCGTCAAGAACATGGGCTATAAGGTCAACAACCTCTCCTGCGGCGCCGGGGTCAACACATTGCTGTCCGGTATCGGCGAAATCTCCCGCACCGGCATCAACTGCATCATGCCGCAGCACGGCAACGTCCTGCGACGTTCAGACTCATTCCTGACCGACTTTGACCTGGCGCCCACACCACCCATTGACGCCGGTATCTCCCGCTTCTGCAAGACCTGCAAGAAGTGCGCCGACACCTGCGTCCCCCAGGCTATCTCCTTCGCGGATGAGCCGTCATGGGAGGTCGGCCAGCCCTATCTGGTGACCGGTATCAAACATTACGACTTCCTTTACCCCAAGTGCAACACCTACAAGTCCAACTGGGCACCGGGTTACTGCGGCGTCTGTCTGGCCAACTGCCCATTCACTTCCATCCTCAACGATGGCGGCATGATCCACACCGTTATCAAGAGTGTCTCTTCAACCACGCCGTTATTCAACGGCTTCTTCCGCAATATGGACGACTTCATGGGTTACGGCCAGAACCGCGGCGGTGTAGACGCGCATTCCAGAGATAATTATGTTGATCAGTTCTGGGGCACCGTCGGGCCGGAATTCGGTTTCCTGACCCACACGGGTTACTATCCCCACTAGTTTACAAACCCGGTTATGATACGAACGGCGGGCAAATGCCCGCCGTTCGTTCGTCTCCAGTAGCCCCCTGACGGACTTGAATGGTAAAATACCATCATGGATACGAACGATAACCCGTCTGCCGGCGCAGGTAGCCCGGCGGGCGAACCGGAACTACTGACCCGCGAAATTCTGGAAGACCGATGGGACCGGGCGCTGGCAGAACACGGCACCAGCCGTATCATCGGGGTTAATCTGCCGGCTTTCAATCGCCAGACCGCCAGCCCGGCGGAATGGTCGTTGATGTCTTTCCTGCCTCTATACCTGGTGTCCAGTTTCCTGAAATGCCAGCAGTGCGGTCAGTGCTGCCGGCCGAACGAAAGGCATTGGGACCGCGGCGTAGTATTATCCCGGGACGAAATCTTGACGCTTAAAAGCTATTACCGGCTGGAAAAACGGGCCGGCAAGACCTACTTGAAATACCCCTGCCCTGCCTTGAGCGGCAGTAAATGTACCCGTTACAAGATGCGGCCTTTCGGTTGCCGGCTATTCCCGTTCAACATCACCCGTAATCCGGATACCGGTGACGAAGAAGGCATAGGCCTGCTGATGCACTGTCCCGCCGCCCGGGAGTTTTATGTCACCGTCAACCTGTTCATGCAGGATTTCTACGCTCATCTGGAAAAATGTCGGCTGGCCGGCAAACCGCGCTTTGACCTGAAAGATCTGGATCTGATACGAGCCAATTATGAATCCAGAACCATCCATCCGGACGATCTGGCTTACATGAAGGCCAAGGCCAAATCACCATTTTAACAAAAGGAACTTTCAGATGATGCGCTACCCATCAGGTAAAAGTACCGGATTCAGCGTTCTGCTCTGGGGAGTGGTGGCTATTCTAAGCGTGTCAGTGGTTATCAGTCCTTCCGAAATGCGGGCGTTTATTGTGCCGGCAAGTCTGCTGGGTATCGCCTTAATACTGTGGGTCTGGTTCGGGACTTATTACGAATTCCATGACAGATACCTGCTGGCACGGATGGGGCCGTTCTTTGAACGTATTCCTTATGGGCGCATCACTTCAGCGAAGCCCTTCAAAAGCCTGGCTTCTTCAATGGCCTTATCCAGCGATATGATTGAAATCCGGCATGGCAAGCACTACTTTTCCGGCACGACTTATATATCTCCGGCAAACCGCGAGTCTTTTCTGGCTGAACTAAAGTCACGATGTCCTAACCTTCAAAACTAAGGCCTTTCCGGTACATCTCCCCTTCTTCCGATTAGCCCCGGAACCCCCTTTTACGGTACTATTATGTAATGAATTCTCCGCTTAATCTGGCTGTTCTGGGCAGCACCGGCAGTATCGGACGGCAAACACTTGACGTTATCAGGCAGTTTCCCGACCGACTGCGAGTAAAAGCCATGGCCGCCGGGAACAACCTGCCGGAGTTCCAGCAGCAGGTGTCCGAATTTAAACCGGAATATGTTTCCTGTCTCAACCCAGACTTCCAACCCGGCAACCTGAAATGCCTGTCACCGGTAGAAATGGCAGCACACCCTGTTATAGATATTGTCGTCATCGCACTGCCGGGCGGCGCCGGTTTAGCCCCGGCACTGGCGGCAGCCCGGGCCGGCAAAATCATCGCCTTGTCCAATAAAGAATGCCTGGTGGCCGCCGGCGACCTGATCATGGCGGAAGCCAAAAAGTACGGCGCTCAGATTCGCCCGGTGGATTCCGAACATTCAGCCATCTGGCAGTGTCTGGTGGGCGAGACGTCGCCGCCGGAGAAACTGCTCCTGACCGCCTCCGGCGGCCCGTTCCGCACCTTCACTTTGGACCAGATTGCGGCGGTAACTCCGGAACAGGCGCTGGCTCACCCTTCCTGGAAAATGGGCCGGAAAGTGACCATTGACTCCGCCACCCTACTCAACAAGGGACTGGAAGTCATTGAAGCTCACCGGCTGTACGGACTGGATTACGACCGTATTGAGGTGGTCATCCACCCGCAAAGCATCGTGCATTCCATGGTAGAGTTCGCCGATGGCGCCATCAAGGCCCAGCTTTCGCCGCCGGATATGCGCCTGCCCATCCAATACGCCTTTTCTTATCCGGAGCGCTGGGGTAACGATAATCTGCCGCGGGCTGACTGGTCAAAAATCAGTCAGCTGGATTTCGCCCCGCCGGATTACCAACGCTTTCCCTGCCTGAAACTGGCTATTGAAGCCGGTAAAAAAGGTAATACCTACCCGGCAGTGCTGGCCGCTGCCGGTGAAGAAGCGGTCAACCGGTTCCTGGCCGGACGGATAGGGTTCGGGGATATCGCCCGCCTGATCCAACAGTCTCTTGAGGAACATAACCCGACGGGAACCCCGTCGTTAGATAGTATAGCCGCAGCGGAACACTGGGCGCGGCAAAAAGTTACCGAGCTGACAAGGAGTCTTTAATTGCTGTTCACATTATTAGCTTTCATCCTGGTGCTGGGTGTCCTGGTGCTGGCCCACGAGGCGGGGCACTTTTTCACCGCCAAGGCGTTCGGGGTCAAGGTCAACGAATTCGGCGTCGGTTACCCGCCGCGCCTCTTCGCCGTCAAACGGGGTGAGACCGAATACTCCGTCAACCTGCTGCCGCTGGGCGGCTTCGTCAAGCTGTCCGGTGAGGAAGACCCCGAAGCGCCGGACTCACTGGCATCCAAAAGCCACGCCAAGCGGATAACGGTACTGGCTTCCGGGGCTGTCATCAACGCCCTGCTGCCGCTCATCCTGCTGACCGGGGCCTTTCTTATCCCTCACGATGTCGCCCGGGGCGCCATTGAGGTGGTAGAGGTCGCCCCGGATTCACCCGCCGCGGCGGCGGGCATTGTGGCGGGAGATACGGTAATCAGCTTCGCCGGCCGGGAACTGGACAACAACGCCGTTCTGGGCCGCGTCATCTTCATGAACCTGGGTGAAGCCTCGGAGATGGTTATTCGCCATGCCGACGGCACTACTTCAATAGTGACGGTCACCCCGCGCTGGGAACCGCCGGCTGACCAGGGCGCGGTCGGCCTGCAAACTACCACCAAAGACGTGGTGATTGAACGGGAAAGCGTACCGTTCTTCCAGGCTATTGGCCGGGGTTTCAATGAAAGCGTTGACCTGCTGGTGCTATTCAAGAACAGTATTCTGTCCATGATTGCCGGCACCGCCGAGGGCGGGGTGGCCGGGCCGGTGGGTATCGCCACCATTGTCGGTGACGTTGCACGGGCCGGACTGTCGCCGTTGCTGGAATTCACCGCGCTGCTGTCACTTAATTTGGCTATCCTGAACCTGTTGCCGATTCCGGCGCTGGACGGCGGCCGCATCGCCTTCGTGGTGGTGGAGTGGGCGCGCCGCGGCAAGCGGATTGACCCGCAAACGGAAGGCAAAATCCACTTTATCGGGTTCGCCTTCCTGATTTCGCTCATCATCCTGGTTACGTTTAACGATATAATGAGAATCGTGGGCAACGGGTAAATACTACCAATGTCAAATGCCACAAATACTACCAATAATTCAATAACTGACAAACCAACTTATGATATTCATGAAAGGATATACCAGTTCATACTACGAACGATTAAACTCGTAGATACACTGCCAAAGACAACTTCTAATGCCATAATAAGTAATCAGCTATTAAGGTGCGTCACGTCTATCGGAGCTAATGACCAGGAGGCCGATGGAAGCCTGACCAAAAAGGATTTTATTCACTGTTACTCAATAGTCAGGAAAGAGGCCAAAGAAACCACTTTCTGGTTAAGATTGATCGGCGATACCAATGATAATCTGGCTCATAAAATGGGACCGATAATCCAGGAAGGCCATGAAATAACCGCAATTATCAGCACGATCATCAACCATACCAGAATCAGCCCTCCAAAATAATAATTTGAGATTAGAAATCAGCAGGATTTACTTGTTATGACTCTGATAAAAGGCCGGGAAAGCAACGCCATCACCATCGGCGGGGTGACCGTCGGGGGAGGGGCGGCGGTTACCGTCCAGTCCATGACCAAGACCGACACCCGTGATGTGGCCGACACCGTCGCCCAGATTCGGCAACTGGCTGACGCCGGATGCGAGATCATCCGTTGCGGCGTGCCGGATGCCGCGGCTGCCGAGGCACTGCGCGACATCAAGCGGCAAAGCCCCATCCCGGTTATCGCTGATATCCACTTTGACTACCGGCTGGCGCTGACCGCCATTGCTGCCGGAGTAGACGGCCTGCGCATCAACCCCGGCAACATCGGCGATAACGACCGGGTGAAGCAGGTGGTGCTGGCAGCCAAAGAACGGCAGGTACCAATCCGCATCGGCGTCAACGGCGGCTCATTACCGCCTGAATTTGAACCGGACCAGCCGCTGCACCGGCGGATGGTGGACTCCGCACTTGCTCAGGTCAGACTGCTGGAAAGCCTGGATTTTGACCTGATTAAGATTTCCCTCAAGGCCTTTGACGTGCCGGAGACAGTGGCGGCTTACAGGTTAATCGCCGCCCTGGTACCCTACCCGCTGCACCTGGGCATGACCGAAGCCGGTACCGCCCGCACCGGCATTATCCGGTCCGCCGTCGGTATCGGCACGCTGCTGGCCGAGGGCATCGGCGATACCATCCGGGTGTCGCTGTCGGCGCCGCCCGTGGAAGAAGTCCGCGCCGGGTATGAGATATTGAAAAGCCTTGATCTCCGGCAGCACGGCCCGGTGCTGGTCAGCTGCCCCTCCTGCGGCCGGACTGAGGTGAACATCGTCAGTCTGGCAGAGCAGGTGGCCGCAGCGCTGGAGACCGTTACCAAGCCCATCAAGGTAGCCGTCATGGGCTGTGCGGTCAACGGCCCCGGCGAAGCGGCCGACGCCGATGTCGGCATCGCCTGCGGTAAAGGCCAGGGCATCCTGTTCCGCCGCGGCGAGAAGGTTCGGGTAGTAACCGAAGCCGAATTTCTGAGCGCGCTTTTAAAAGAAGTTGAAAACTTCTAGAATATAGCCACCCAACAGTCTGGAGGGCATCATGGACGCAACTTTCTGGCAGGCACTGAGCGCCATCTCCGTTATTATTCTGGCCATCGGGTTTTTCTTTGCCATCAACAAGTATCTCCAGTTCCGGCGCCGCGATGACGCCAAACTGGCGCTGGATTTTTTCCGGGATTTCCGCAGCGACGATTTCAAAGCGGTCATCCGCAGCATCTACGGGGTGAAACATGACGCCTGGAATACCCTGGCTGACTACCAGCGGGTGCGTATTGACCACCTGGTGGACTGGTTTAACCTGCTGGGCGCGGTCACCCGCAACCGGGAGATTAACGAGAACCTGGCCATTGAGACGCTGGGCGGCCCCACCGCCATCCGCTGCTGGTACCGGCTGCTGCCCTACCTGCGGCAGGAAACCGAGCGCCGGGGATTTTTCTGCGATGATTTTGAGGATTTTACCCGCCGCTCACTCAGCCATTTCAAACACCGCGGTATCCCCATCTGGTTCAGCTGGGGCGAAGAAAAGGTAGAGCTGGTGGAACACCTGCAGCAACCGGAGCTGAAACCGCGCACCATTGAGGAAATACGTTTCCAAGAAAAAAACAGAGGTAATTAATGAGACTTTCCCTGCTTTTCGGCAAGACCCAGCGTGAGATTCCCGGCGAGGCGGAGACCGTCAGCCACCGGCTGCTGCTGCGCGCCGGTATGATCAACCAGTTGACCGCCGGGGTCTATACCTACATGCCGCTGGCATGGCGCTCGGTGCGCAAGATCATGGACATCATCCGTGATGAGATGGACGCCGCCGGCAGTCAGGAGATTGCCATGCCGGTGCTCCAGCCGATTGAGCTGTGGGAGAAATCCGGCCGCGGTGCTGCCTTCGGGGACAACCTGTTCCGGCTGGAAGACCGCAAGGAACGGACGCTGGCTCTGGGGCCCACCCATGAAGAGGTGGTCACCGACCTGGCTTCCCATTACATCCAATCCTACCGCGACCTGCCGCAGCGGCTGTACCAGATTCAGACCAAGCTGCGCGACGAGCCCCGCCCCCGTGGCGGCCTGATACGGGTTCGCGAGTTCATCATGAAAGATATGTACTCCTTTGACGCCGATGAGGCCGGCCTGGAGGTCAGCTATCAGTTAATGGTGCAAGCCTACAAAAATATCTACCGGCGTTGCGGCCTGAAGGCCATGGCCATTGAGGCCGATTCCGGGGCTATCGGCGGCAAGGCCTCGCACGAGTTCATGGTGCTGGCCGAGTCCGGTGAGGACGAGGTCATCTTCTGCTCCGGCTGCGGCTACGCCGCTAATAAGGAAAAAGCCGTCTTCAACAAAGGCAGCGTGGCGACTGAGGAAGCCCGGCCGACCGAAGAGGTCGCCACGCCCGGCAAGGAAGCCATTGAAGACGTAGCCGCCTTCCTGGGGATGGCCGAGGCCCAGATGCTCAAATGCGTCTTTTACGTTGCCGACGGCGAGTTTATCATCGCCGTCGTCCGCGGCGACCTGGAGATTAACGAAGTCAAGCTCAAAAACACACTCAAGGCCGCCGACCTGCGGCTGGCCGTGGCTGAGGAAGTTAAAGCCGCCGGTCTGGTAGCCGGTTCAGCCTCACCGGTCGGCTTCTCCGGCAAGGTAATCGCGGACGATTCGGTGGTTGAAGGCTATAACTATGTCGGCGGAGCTAACGTCACCGGCCGGCATATGCGAAACCTCAACCTGGGCCGGGATTTCACCCCATACAAGACCGCTGATATCGCCTCGGCGGCCGTCGGTAAGACCTGTGCCCGCTGCGGCGGCACGCTGGACGCCACCCGCGGCATTGAGGTGGGACACGTCTTCAAGCTGGGTACCTTCCTGGCGGAAACCTTCGGCGCCGTCTATACCGATGCCGAGGGCAACCAGAAACCCTGCATCATGGGCTGCTATGGTATCGGCGTCGGGCGGCTGCTGGCGGCCGCCATAGAGCAGAACCACGACGACAAGGGCATCATCTGGCCGCTGCCCATCGCCCCCTACCAGGTGCATCTGGTGGGACTGGGACTGGACAATGAAGCGGTCAAAGCCCAGGCGGAAAAGCTGTACGCCGACCTGACCGCTTCAGGTATTGAGGTGCTGTATGATGACCGGGCGGAATCACCCGGGGTCAAGTTCAACGACGCCGACCTGCTGGGCATGCCGCTGCGGCTGACCATCAGCCCCCGCTCTCTGGACAAGGGCGGCGTGGAGGTTAAGCGGCGCAGTGAGAAGGCGTTTGAGCTGGTGTCGGTTGAAGGTGTAATGGCGGCGGTAAAAGCCGCGATGACAGCGCAATAAAGTCCGTTCAACCGGCTATCAATTAAAGATTTATCAGTCCGGTATTGAATTTCAATACCGGGTTACAGTGGGTCGTGACACATAACGTCACCCCATCTCGGCGGCGTCAATAAAGGTCTGGCCCAGGAAAGCACCGTTGACCCAGATCTGGAAGTCGTAGCGGCCGGCGGCGGTTATCGGCAGCGGCGGGAATTGCAGATTCAGTTCCACCGTACCCAGCTTGTCTTTTGAATTAAATTTACCTTTGGCCTCGGCCAGCTTTTCTCCAGTGCCGGCATAGACGTACCGGGCCTGGAATTCATATTCGCCTTCAGCCTCAGTCAGCTTGGCGTAGAGCGACACCGGCCGCTTGGCGGGAAACTTATTGACATGAACCCGGTCAAAGATGCCGATGAGCGATATTTTACCGCTGGTCGGGTCCTTGACCGCCACGTCGCACACCAGCGCGGCGATGAGTACCGGTTTGCCCTGACCCGTTTTTGCTTCTTCCTGTTGTTCATCCATACGGCCATTGTAGGAGTGGCCCAGCGGGCTGTCAATAAATTTATCTTGACTTAAGCCCGACGGAGTCTATAATCCTCCTTAGGAAGGTGGATGATGGCTGACTATGAATTTTCCGATGCAGTGAAGCTGCACGCCTACCAGAACGCCGGGGCGCATTGCGAATGCACCGCCGATTGCAAGGAACACCCCAACGACCGCTGTAAGGTCTATTTCTGGCGCTACACCGAGGCGCATTACTACCCCATCAATCCCGATGCCCCGCTGGATATGCACAACTGCCGCATGCTGTGCCTGCGCTGCCGCCGCAATCTGGAGGCCACCGCGCCGCCGGTTTCGTAACGTCTGAAGGCTACCACACGGCGATGATGACGGCCTCGGCGGCCCGGTAGCGGTCAAAGAACAGAACGGCCAGACTGCGGCCCGGGATCATTTCGGCGGCGGGGATGTTTTTTGCCACGGTGACGCCCTCAAGATAAGACTGGGCAGAGCCTTCCGGTTTGATGACGGCGGTATAGGTTGCGGGGTTGAAGGTTATTAGTTGGGCTTGGGAGATCATGAGGCAAATCCTAATATCAAATTTCTAAATCCTAAACCTGACGAGCTTTCAGCATTCAGCATTCAGCTTTCAGCTTTTACCGGGCGGGCGAGGCATGCCTCGCCCCTACGGAAATTCTAATATCTAAATTCAAATATTAAAGGACCAAAACAGGAACCGAGATTGCTTCGCTGCGGCTCGCAATGACGCGGCGGGGACGAGCTATCAGCTATTTTGTTCACAGTAGACAGTTGGCAGTTTTCAGTAACCAGGGATGTGGATCCCCGGCTTTCGCCGAGGATGACAGGCCCGCTGTGCGGGAAATCCCAAGCTCCAAGCACCAAATAACAAACAAATTCAAATGTCCAAGTTTATAAATTCAAAACGAGTACCGAGGATGGCAGGCTGTTCTTGTAAGATTGCCGCGTCGCTGCGCTCCTCGCAAAGACGGTAAAATACTACAAATACTACCAATACTACCAATTTCCAATATTTGAATGAGAATAGCGAGACTGCTTCGTCAAGGGTGGCGAAGGTGATTAGCCGTCCTCAGATAACTGCAAGACCATAATGTATTTTCCTTTATCTGCGCGGTAGTCCAGATTGATTCCGGTTACCCGGTAAGCGGTACCGTCTACGATTACTGTGTCAAATAACTGCTGGGGGCAGTTGGGTGGTACGGTGATTTCACCGCGCGTGCTGCCGCCCGCCGCCAGGCGGCGGCGGAAGATAGTGTGTTCAGTGCCGTATTCATAAACCGCCGGAGCGCCGGGTTCCGGGTTCAGCAGAAACGCGGTATCACCCTCTATAAACAGCCGGTCCGGCACCCCGGATAGCAGGCGTTTAACGGCGGCCAGGCCGTCGCCGCCGGGGTTAATCATAAAGTCCGGATACTGCCCGGTGACCGCCGCCGAGGCGGACAGCACCTCCAGCCTGATCCCTACCTGCCCCAGGAGCCACGCCAGGATATCCCGGATATTATGGCCGGCGTTCCAGCGCAATTGATTCCTGGTTTGCCAGTTACTAAGGGCCGCCCAGTTGTCTTCGGCGGTAATGGCCAGCAGGGCTTCACCCGGCGCGCGGCGGAGTTCCACAGCGGCAATGGTGAAAGTCAGCCCGCTGCTGACCTCGGCACCGGCAGATGTTATGTAACCCGGACTGAACGCCAGGGTGTCGCCGATGCCGAAGGCCGGGGCATCGTACCTGCCGGCGGCGTTATCCAGCGCCAACTGCAAACGGCCGGTAAATGGCTGAAGGGCCAGCACCGCCGATTTGATGTCTGCGGAGACATCAAGACCGGCAGGATCAATCACCGCCCGCCATACCTGGTCGGCCGAAACCAGCCACACCGCGTTTTCCCGCTGGAGAATGGTGAAACCATATTCGGCGGTCATCGGCAGCGATTCCGGTGCCGTCCACAGCCCCGCGTCAAACGGCGCGCCCGGCACCCCGGCGGTCAGGTAGACGCGGTGGTAAGGTTCCTCCCCGCTGAATTTTTGTTCTACCCAGGCGCAGCGGCGGCTGTCCGGCCCGGCCAGCGAGGCGTTACGAAACTCATAGCCTTCGCCCACGGGGGAAGCAGCGATTTCAAATAGCTCGCCCCAGAGACCGCCGGCATAAGTCAGCGTCCACAGCCGGTAATCACCACCTGCCGTCCGGCCGGTCAGCGCCAGGCGAAACCCGGCATCATACACACCGGACAAGCCGGTCAGGACACCGGTGGCCTTATCCCAGGGCAGGCGCGGCTGCCAGATATCTCCAAGACGCGGCTTGACGTACAGGGTGGTCTGGTCGGTGAAGAAGACGGTCAGATTGTCGTCGGCGTCGTAAACCGCTGTCAGACCGCCCACGGCAGTGGTGGGGGCATAGTCAATCAGCTCCGGACTGCTGCTCCAGGTTAAGCCGTCGTCAGCGCTGGTAATGCGGCGGATGCCACGGTCGGTGCCCAGCCACAGGATAGAGGCCTCGGCGACACCGGCAGCCGCGGCGACGTTGACCGCACCCGACTGACCGGTATTGACCCACTGGCTGAAATCGGCGTCAAAGCCCGGCGCGGCAGTACGCCGGCGGTAGAGCCGGCCGGAATCAGCGGGCGGAGTGATGCGGGCGCTGATCAGGCTGCCGCCGGTGGTAAAGACCGCGGCGTGCCGGTAATCAGTTTCCGACCCGGCATATATGGATTGCCACTCCAGCCGACGGCGGGTGATAACGGCCCTGAGATGCGGCTCGCGCGACGGCGCACGCTGGGCGGCGGCGAGGGTTGCGGACAACGGGCGCATTATTCGCCCTGCTGTCCGGGCACATATTCGGTGCCCCAGAAGACGTGGCCAGCGACGTAGCCCAGGTTAAAGGCCACCAGCAGCACCAGCATGTGGTCATAGCCGCGGTGCCCCAGCCAGTAGCCGGTTAAGAGCAGGCCGATGATCCACAGCCATTCAAAGCGGTGCCACAGGTCACGGATGATGTAGGTCCAGGGGCGGCCGCCGAGGCGGGACCAGAGAAGTTTGTATGGGTTCAATTTGTTTCCTTTCGACGAGCTTTCAGCTATCAGCCTTCAGCTTTTTAGTTTACAGTTGACAGTCGGCAGTAATCAGTAACCAGGAACGTGGATCCCACGCTTTCGCGTAGGATGACAAACTCCTATTGGGTACCGAGATTGCTTCGCCGGAGGCTCGCAAAGATAGTATGCAAGGGCTGGGTTAGTAAAGGTCTTTCGTCTTACGAGCGAAAAGCGAATGAAACGACTCCATCCTTTACGATTAGCAAACAGGCAAACATCATTGTTCCGCCGACAAATCAATGACGCTGGGTGCAGCTTTCCGCTGAAAAATCCTAATCTCACTGGCGGGCTGTCAGCCGTCAGCTTTCAGCTATCAGCTTTTACCGGGCGGGCGAGGCATGCCTTGCCCCTACGGAAATTCCAGGCTCTAATTTCTGAATCCTAAACCTGACGAGCTGTCAGCATTCAGCTTTGACAATTAAGCCCTGAGTGATTAATCTGAAATAGTGAAACGAATGAATGAGATTATCTTTTTGGTTGAAGAAGCTCCGGAGGGCGGTTACACTGCCCGTGCTCTGGGTCACGCCATCTTTACTGAGGCGGATGACTTCAGCCAGCTTAAAGACCAGATACGCGATGCCACTAAATGCCACTTTGGGGTCACTTAGCTTTCAGCCGTAAGCCGTCAGCTATTTTACCTGGCAGTCGTAAATGTTATAATCCCGCCCATTATGGAATGGACACCTATTTTCTATACCGATGTGAATGGAAACCAACCGGTAAAGGATTTCATTCTTTGCCAATCCGACAGTGCGATAGCGGAAATACTTCATAATCTAAAACTGTTGCGGCTATTCAATATTCAACTGGAAATGCCTATTTCTAAAAAGATCAATTCCAAAATCAGAGAATTGAGAATTCACCACGGATCTGATTATTTCCGCATCCTTTACAGTGCCATTCCCGAAAAACAATTCCTCCTGCTGCATGGTATTTTGAAAAAGACCGATAAATTAAATGAACAAGCCATTGAAACAGCAGAAAAACGGCTGGCCGATTATATAGAGCGTTGGTCCTGACCGGTTGACCAGTGATAACGAATATGTTATATATTCTATTAAGGATATATTATGAATACCGATTACGATAAATTTGAAGCCGAACTCCTTAACCGACCGGGCATTAGGAAAGCCTACGAAGAGCTGGCGCCTAAATATGCACTTATTACAGAATTGATTCATCGCCGGAATGAACTCAAAATTAGCCAACGTGAACTGGCCAGACGCATTGGCACACGGCAGCCAGCCATTTCACGTTTAGAAGCCGGTGACAACAACGCCCGACTTGAGACGCTCATCAAAGTGGCCGAGGCATTGGGTCTGGAATTCACGCTCACTCCCAAGGAGTCTCCCGATAATCGGAAGACTCAGCCAAGCCCCGCTACGCGGGAAATTCTGATCTCCAAGCCCTGAAACCGGCGAGTTGTCAGCAGTCAGCTTTCAGCTTTTTAGTTCACAGTAGACAGTTGGCAGTTTTCAGTAACCAGGAACGTGGATCCCACGCTTTAGCGTAGGATGACAAACTCCTATTGGGTACCGAGATTGCTTCGCCGGAGGCTCGCAATGACGATGGGGAGAGATCTGTCAGCTTTCAGCCGTCAGCTTTTTAGTTTACAGTTGACAGTCGGCAGTAATCAGTAATCAGGAACGTGGATCCCACGCTTTCGCGTAGGATGACAGAATGGAAATGGGTGTTAGATTGCCGCGTCGCTGCGCTCCTCGCAAAGACGGGAAAAGCAGCGGTCAGCCATCAGTTATCAGCTTTCAGCTATCAGCTTTTTAGTTCACAGTAGACAGTAAGAGTACCGGGGGAATACTACCAATACTACAAATACTACCAATTTCCAATATTTGAATAAGACTACCGAGATTAGCTGCCAGTCGGGAAAAGCTTTCCGGTTTTCAGCCTCCTTCCCTGCCCCAGTTGCCACAGGGCGGATTGGAAAGCCGCCAGGCGGGTCGAGCCCCAGCGGAAGTAGCCGCCGGCGGCGTCATCGCCACTGTTAACCCGGTTCACGGCATGGGCCGCCCATTCAATGGCGGCATAGGCTGCCGCGCCGGTCGCCACGACCTCATAATGGGCGACGGGGATAGTCGTGCCGGTGTCATCCAGCAGGTGCAGCACACCGAAGTTGATCCTGATCGGAGTGCCGTCGGGCACCGGACCGTCCTCAACGGTCAGCCGTTCCGCCCAGGTGCTGAAGCGGCGGATGGACCGCGGTTCCAGTCCGGCCGGGTATTCCACCGATTCAATATTCACCCGCCCGGTGAGTACCGTTATGTCCAGTTCCCGGCTGCCGGCGACGGTATTCAGGGTCATGGTCATTTGCCGCGGTGCCGCCAGGGAGTATTCCGCCCCCGCCCGCTTGAGGTGACGGTCAAGGGCGGCGTCATCCCAGCGGTATGCGGCGGCGTTGGTGTCGGCGAGGTCGGTGCGGACGAGGGTGCGAAGTTCAGTTAAGGTCAAATTGTTATTCCTTGTTTTCAGTATTCAGTTCACAGTAGACAGTAAGAGTACCGGGGGAATACTACCAATACTACAAATACTACCAATCTCCAATAATGGAATAAGGGAACCGGGATTGCTTCGCCGGAGGCTCGCAAGGGCGGGGTGGGACGGCTGTCAGCTTTCAGCTATCAGCTTTTTAGTTTACAGTTGACAGTTGTCAGTAAACAGTAACCAGGGACGTGGATCCCACGCTTTCGCGTAGGATGACAGACCAACCGGGCGGGCGAGGCATGCCTCGCCCCTACGGAAATTCCAGGCTCCAAGCACCAAATAACAAACAAATTCAGATGTCCAAGTTTCAATATTCAAAACGGATACCGGGGTTGGCAGGCTGTTCCTGCCAGATTGCCACAAGCGCTACTAATTTTCCTCAGCTGTCAGCTATCTTCCTTGACAATTAAGCCCTTAGTGATTAATCTGAAATAGTGAAACGAATGAATGAAATTATCTTTTTAGTAGAAGAAGCCCCAGAGGGCGGTTACACTGCCCGTGCTTTGGGTCACGCCATCTTTACCGAAGCGGATGACTTCAACCAGCTTAAAGACCAGATACGCGATGCCACCAAATGCCACTTCGGGGATGAAACCACGCCACCGATGATTAGACTTCATCAGGTAAGGGAAGAGGTTATCCCGGCTTGAGGCTCCCCAGAGATACCAGTGGTGCCGAATTAGCTGATCTTCTAAAAACCTTTGGTTACGCAATAACCCGTCAGAGCGGCAGTCATCTGAGACTGACCTCCAATCACACCGGTCAGGAACATCATGTCACGATCCCCCTTCACAAACCGCTGAGAATCGGGACTCTAAACGCCCTTCTCACTGAAGTTGCCTCATACCTTAGTATGGATAAAGAAGAATTGGCACTTGTTCTCCTCAAATAGCCCGCTATGGGGGAAATACCAAGCTCCAAATAACAAATAAATTCAGATACTAAATGACCAAAACGGGTACCGGGATTGCTTCGCCGGAGGCTCGCAATGACGATGGGTGAAGCTGTCCGCAGTCAGCTATCAGCTATCAGCTTTCAGCTCCCTGGATCCCCGGCTTTCGCCGAGGATGACGGACCCTTCATTGCAGGCTATCAGACTAGTCCGTAATGCCGATCAGGGCGGCGGCTTTGACGGCGGAGAAGAGCGCCAGCGAGCAGTACCACTTGATGCGGGTGCGGGCGGCGTCCTTGTTTTCCAGTGAGCCGAGGTGTTTAACCTGAATCAAGCCCGGGCTGGACAGGCCGGACAGCGCCCCTTCACCGAACTGTACCGCGAAGACGGTGGAACAGTCACCGCCGGTGACCGCCGCTTCCACGCCGCCGGCGACGATGTGGGTATCCTTTATCCAGTCATTGACGCCGATGGGGACGCCGTTCCAGCACTGAATAAAGTTGCCGTAAGCGTCCCGGTCCATTTCCAGCACACCGCCGGAAGCCCGCACCAGCGCCGAAACCTTGCGGCGGGTGCGGCGGCTCATCAGGAGCATATCCGGCTTACCGCCGCGCACCAGGTCAATCAGCTCGTCCAGCATATCCAGCGTCAGGTCAGCCCCGGAAGAACCGGCGGCCAGCACCTGTTCGCCGCCGGCCCCGGTGCCTAACAGGGCGCGCAGACCGTCAAACTCGCGGGCATTGGCCGCGGCGTCGCCGTAGATGAAGACCTCTTCAAATTTGTCCTTGAGGGCCTTGGCTTTCTGCTGGATGATGGCGGCCTGAAGATCCTGAAAGTTGGAGCGGGTAGTCTTCAGGAAGTTATCCAGGTCGGCGTCGCCGCCCATTATTTTCAGGTGCGCCGTCTTCTGTTCAAAGGTGGGCGTGCTTTCCGCCCAGTCTTCGCCGACATCGTAGAAAGCGATATCGGGCAGGGTTTTTTCCTGGTTATAGGTCAGGCCGTTGCCGGTAATTTCAATGAACGGCAGGCGGCGCAGAACCGGCGAGTCTTTGAGCATGGTTTCCACCACGCCCTCCAGTAACAGGTCGTTGGATAGTTTTGATGCTTCGGACAGGGTTAAGGCCATGTGGTACTCCTTTCAGTTTGAGCTGTCAGCGAACAGCTACGAATATCTAAACTCTAATTTCTAAATCCTAAACGTGACGAGCTGTCAGCAGTCAGCTTTCAGCTATCAGCTTTTTACCGGGCGGGCGAGGCATGCCTCGCCCCTACAAATACGTTCTCAGGCTATTCTTGTAAGATTGCCACGGCCGCCCCGGCGGCCTCGCAATGGGTATAAATGTCATTTTGTGTTGCTGTCCTGCTCGTTATTTATTTACCTGAGGCTGTTTTACCATTTGGGTTTACGTTCATACTGCAACACCCATGGTATCTTTTCACGGATATGGGCAACACAAATCTTCGAGTGCTTGAAGATCAAAACAGGAAAATAGCTCATTTTAAGCCAACATTAGCTATGAATACAGGCATTTCGGTTCACATATCAGCAACACTTTTTGATAATTACACCCGCAATGACGGGAAGGGACGAGCTGTCAGCAGTCAGCTATCAGCTATCAGCTATTTAGTTCACAGTAGACAGTAATCAGTAACGAGCAATACTACCAATACTACAAATACTACCAATTTCCAATATTTGAATAAGGGTACCGAGATTGCTTCGCCGGAGGCTCGCAATGACGGGAAGGGACGAGCCATCAGCAGTCAGCTTTCAGCTATCAGCTTTGGGATTCCTGTTTCTTTATGGCCTTCTCCTCTTCCAGCCAGTCAGCGAATTCCTGTTCCGGGTCGGGGATGCCCAGGCCGGTCATGGCGCCCTTGCGGGAGCGGAGGCCGGCGGCCACCAGCGTTTTCTCGTTAGCCACCATTGCGGTAATATCCCGCGGCAGCACCGGCGGCCAGTTGACCTCCACCGTGACCTCATCCAGCTCCAGGTCCAGGTGCCGGGCATAGAGCTTTAGGGCCATTTCCGCCCGCCGCCGGTAGACCCCGGTGCGGATGAGGCGCTTGCGCCAGACCCGATGCAACAGCGGCTGCATTTCCAGTTCCAGCGCCACGCCGGAGACATCCCGCCCCAGACCGCCGAAGGCGGCCCGCGGCACCTCGCCCAGGTCATGCATCACCCGGAACAGCAGGTCAATGTAGTTCAGGTGAAGCTGGCCGCCGCCGCCCTGCAATAAATCCAGCAGGTAAGCCCGGGCTTCTTCGGGCAGGTGCCAGACCGCCCCCGGCGAGACGGCGATGTACGAAGAGGATTCCACGTTCTCCAGCACGGCGATGGGATTGCCGGACAGTTCCAGAATCCGGGAGAGTTGGCTGACCGCCCGGTTAAGCTCCCGCTGCGCCTCCATCAGCGGCTCCAGATCCGAAGTGCCCCAGGGCGACTTGGGCCGGGACAGATTAGGGAACACGATGAACGGGATAAAGCCGTAGGGATTATCGCCCGCCGCTGCGGTCAGGCCGCCGGAGCTGACTTCAAAGTGGGAGGCAGTCCAGCTTTCGGTTACTTCCACCTCGGCTGAGGCGACCTTGATGCCCCAGGCGCGGGCGGCGGCTTCAGCCGACAGCCGGTATCCGGCACGCACCATCTCCGGCGTGACGCCGTCCAGCCCGAAAGCCACCTCCAGGCCGCACACGTCCGGCGCGGTGACCCGCACCGACCGGGTAACTTCGTCCCAGCCCAAACGGTAACAGCCGTCACCAAGCACCGCGGTATCCACCTCGGTTTCATAGTCCAGCCGGTCCAGGCAGTTAGCGGCGCTCCAGCGGTTAAGCAAGTTCTGGGCTTGTTGCCCGGCGGGGGTATTTTCGGCCACCCGCACCGCCAGCCCGTTCATCAGATAGGCGCTCAGTTTATCCACCGCCGCCGCGGCGTAGTTAAAGGTCAGGCGGCGTTCCCCGGCTGCCCGCCCCGGCCACTGGCGGCCACGGTAAACATCCAGCATTTCCCGGTAGCGGCGGCGGCGCTCATCATCCACATTGAATCCGGCATTCAGATTTTCATTCACCGGCGGCACCTCCTGTTGCAGTGATACGGCCCTGCTGGTAATCAGCAATGGCGCGGGAGACCGTCCGGCGAGTGACATGGTATTCCGCGGCAATCTCCGCGACACCGGCCCCGGCGAGGCGTTTCAGGGCCATGTCCAGGCGGCGTTGTTTCACCTGATCCTGACGCAACAGCAGCCCGTCATGGATACAATGCGGGAGCGGGCACTCCAGACAGGCCGGAGCCTCCTCGCAGCCTTCATCCTGGTAGGTCATGTATTCCGGGGGCAGGTCATCCGGGTCATACTCGTTTTCCGCAAGCGTCTCGTCTCTCATCAGCCTCTCGTCAGTCAGGATTTCCCCGGTACCGGTTATTACAAGCACATTAGTTCTTTATGTAAGCCACAAAAAACCGCCTGTCTTAATCCCGGTGATATTTTGTGCCGCGACCGCGGCTGTTGGCAGGTGGTGCCAGTTCTAGATGGAACGGCTAATAGTATAGTATTACTGTTCTATATTTGTCAAGAGGCAAATGTCTCATTTTGGGGATTTATTTTTGGATGGATGTGCTGGCGAGCTGTCAGCTTTCAGCTTTTTAGTTTACAGTGAACAGTTAGCAGTTTTCAGTAATCAAGAACCAGGAACGTGGATCCCACGCTTTCGCGTAGGATGACAGCTGACGAGGGAACCGAGATTGCTTCGGCGTAGCCTCGCAAGGACGATGGGTGAAGCTGTCAGCGATCAGCCGTCAGCTTTCAGCTTTCAACTTTTTAGTTTACAGTTGACAGTTATCAGTAAACAGGAACGTGGATCCCCGGCTTGCGCCGAGGACGACAGAATGGAAGTGGGTTTTAGATTGCCGCGTCGCTGCGCTCCTCGCAATGGCGGTTTTAAGAGTTTACAGTTAACAATTTGCAGTTTGTGGGTATTTCCTACTTGTAATTGTGTCCCACTATTGTTAGAATAACCGATATGACAGTTGAAATCATCAAGGATCCGCAATTTGAACCAGTAGCTGAGGGTGTTAAACCAGACGCCAAACATCGGGTGTTGTTAAAGAAAACCAAGTTGCCGCCAGGCGTCACCTACCGAATCTATGCTAACCGTTTGGGTCAGATTGTACTTGATCCGCAAGTCAATATCCCCGCTTCCGAAGCCTGGCTGTATGCCGACGATGAAGCCATAACAGCCGTCCGCCGAGGTCTGGCAGCCGCCGTTTCCGGTGATATTATCAAAATTGATCCGGATGAACTCTAAGGCCATCTGTTTTGTTTGAAATATACTGGACAGCACCAGCCAGAGAAACCTACCTTAGACTGAAGAAAGACCCCGCACAAGATAAGCGCTACAAAGCAGTTAAAAAAGCTATTGAATTGTTAGCTGCCAACCCCCGCCATCCCAGTCTGGAGACACATGAATTCACCAGTTTAAAAGGCCCACAGGGTGAGAAGGTCTTTGAGGCCTACGCGGAAAATAACACTCCAGCGGCTTATCGGGTTTTCTGGTATTACGGCCCCGAAAAAGACCATATCACCATCATCGCCATAACACCCCATCCCTGAGTACTTTGTTTCTCTAAGCATTGGGCTAAATTCCGGTATGACAGAAGACAAAATACCCGCCACCATTGATGAGTATATCGCCGAACCCCCGGCTTGCGCCGAGGATGAAAGATGACGGGGGTGATGGGTTACTTCAGTGACAATAATTTATTAACCGCATCAAGAAAATTTGTTCGATCAAATGGCTTGACAATATAAGGAATATCATGGCTTTTTAGATACTCTCGGGTTACCAAATCTGAGGTATCGCCCGTCACGAACATCACCCGGTCAGCCAGTGTTTGCCAACGTTGTTTGATCAGGTTGTATAATTCAATGCCGCTCATTCCCGGCATCCGGATGTCCAGGATAATACAATCAAATGTGCCTTCAGACAGTCTGTCCAAACCCTGCTGTGGGTCCTGACAAACCACGACTTCATGCCCCTGACTATTCAATATTGTTTTAATGAGTGATCCCACTGATGGCTCATCATCCACGACCAGAATCCGTGATTTTCTCATTACCTGCTCACTATGGACGCTTTCAGGCTTGGCTTGTGGAATTGTGTCCAATTGAGTGACCGGTAATTCAATAAAGAATGTTGTCCCTGTGCCCGGCTTACTTTCAACTCTGATGCTACCGCCATGCTCATTGATGATACCCAAAGACAAGGACAGGCCTAACCCGGTACCTTCTCCCGGTTCTTTGGTTGTAAAGAACGGCTGGAACAATTTGCTCTTTACCTCATCGGTCATCCCGGATCCGTCGTCTGTTATTGAAATACGGATGTAACCGTCTGGATGCGCCGTCTTTACGGTCAATACACCTGTATCATGAGCCTTTTTCATAGCATACTCAGCATTGACGATAAGATTTAAAAACACCTGTTGCAACTGACCGGCATCTGCCATAACCCATGGCAAATCCGGAGCATAATCCCTGATCACTTCTATATTAGCCGTCTTTAAAACGTAACTTCTAAGCTCCAGGGTAATTTCCAATAGTTCTTCAATAGACACCGCACTTTTGACCGGTTTGGCCTGCCTGGCAAAAGTCAGCATACGTCTGACGATTTCTTTGACCCGCTGAGACCCGACATTAATGATGGTCAATTCTTCTTTTATATCATCAGGGATGCCCGGACGCTCCAAGAGCAGTTCAGAAAACCCAATAACTCCCGTTAATGGATTATTAATTTCATGGGCAATGCCGGCAGCCATTTCCCCTACCGCCGCCAGGCGAGATGACATCTCGGCCTTGTCCTGGAGTTGCCGTTGCTCTGCTTCCGCCAGTTTCTGATCGGTAATATCCTGGACAATGCCCGACAGAATCGCTGGTTGGCCGTCATCGCCGAGTATCAGTTCGCCGGCCTCAGCCCAAACTGTCCGAATATTGCCGTCCGGCCGAATTATCCGGTATTCCAAGGGGACCGGCTTTTTATCGCTGATAACAGCCAGATTTGATGCTTCTACTGCTGAGCGGTCATCCGGATGGATGGCTCGGCCGATGACATCCGGCAAATCTCCCGAAAAGCCGTCCTTTTCAATGCCAAATATGCGGAACATCTCGTCCGACCATTCCAACTGGTTTGTCTGGATATGCCACACCCAGCTACCCAAATGGGCGATCATCTGGGCTTTATTCAATTGTTCTTTTGATTCTAGAAGCTTAATTTCCGATTCTTTGCGTTCAGTGATGTCCGTGGCGACAGAAAGCCCGCCAATGACTTTCCCATGGCTATCCTTCAAAGACCGACACCACCAGGCGAGTAAGCGCTTCTGGCCGTCTTGCCGCCGCTGCCAGCTTTCAACATACACGTTATTCTCAGTACCATCAAAAACCGGCTGAACGATGTCATAGGTGGTCTGCTCCCCCTCAAAATAGTATGAGGCGTCCTTACCGACCACATCATCGCCAAAAAAGTCCAACCCGGCTTGATTAGCCCAGGTATAGACCTTGTTGTTATCAACCTCCATGATAATATCGGGAACCGCCGAAAGGATGGTTTGCTGGTGCACAGACATCTCTTTCAATTCTTGTTCCGCCTGCTTCCGCTGCGAGATGTCCTTGATGATGTGAACAGAACCCATAAGTTGCTGCTTGGCATCAAAGACGGGTGATGAAACGGCTTCAACCCAGATTTTCAATTTTGTATCAAAATACTCGCTGGATTCTACTTTCAAGGTTTCCAGTGTCCGGGCATGCGGGCACATCGGGTGAGGCTGATTCATGCTATGTATTACTTCATAACAGTGTTTACCGATAAGCTCCTGGGGGGATTTGCCGAGCTTGTCGGCGAAAGCCTGGTTAATTCTGCCTATTCTATGGTTTGAATCAACGATAGCCACCATGTCTGAGATGGAGTCAAAGGTTGAACGCCATTCATCGGCAGCAGCCGATAATTTCTTCTCGGTGAGCAGTTTTTCAGCTATTTCGGCCTGAAGCTGGTCACGCGACACCAGCGTAGTTTGTAATTGTGCAGCCATATCTTGAAACGCGGTAGCCAACACGCCGATTTCATCAGAATTGTGGATATTGAGCGGGGTATTGAAATTCCCGCGGCCAATTTCCTGTGTCGAGCGGGTAAGGCGGCGTATCGGCCGGGTAAAGTTAAATGCCAGAAAAGCCGCCAGCAAGGCAGCAATGCCACCGGTGACGGCTGCGGTCATCGCCGCCTGCCGATTCAGCACCGAAAGTTGTTCCGCTATAGCCGACAACGGAGTGCTGACCAACACGCCCAGCGGAAGATCGTGTAACGGTGTGAAGCTCACCAACCTTGATGGATTTCCCTGGATTACCGTTTCTATATTTCCGGCTACGCCGGTTCTCATAAGGTTTACAGCTTCCTGGTATTCACTCTCAAATAAAACCATGAGGTGAGATTCAACAGAGTCAGCGGCAACGATACCCGATCTGAGGTCTATTATTGTTGAGTGATGAGTAGGCGACCCATCCAGATTTAGTGCCTGTATGAGACCATTGAGGGAAATATCGCCGCTGAGTATGGCTATTAATTCGCCGGATTCATTGATTATGGGAACACCACAAGGACTTATGGGATTCCCGGTAACACGGGAAACCAGAGGGGCACTTAAATCAGGCATACCCGTGGAGACGACAGTGTTAAACCAATCTCTGTCAGCGAACGACTCTCCGATCATGGACGTAGCGGCGATGCTGTGTACTTTTAAGATACCGTCCGGATCAAATATCCCCACCGATTCCAGGGAGTGTTGCGTTTCAGCAAAAGAGGTTATTGCTTTCTGAACCGGCGCGAAATTACCCGTATTAGCCGCTTCAATAATGTCCGGGCGGCCGGCAAAAACCACCAAATGGGCTTTGATGGTGGCAAAATAGTTGGAAGTGTAATCAGCGATAAGTTCAGAGCGACTCTGATTATGAGTAATATTGTCTTGTTTGACGATTTCTGACGTCTGGTGTGATCCGAGATATGCCACGGCCGAAGTAGGTATAAAAACAGAAAGCACCACCAGGGTAACCACTTTTATCACAATTGAGATTTTCACAGGCAATTTTCAACCTCATTTAAAAAGCCCTGAATAGTGCCACAACGTAATTATACACCGTGTGTACAATCTGCCGTTGATGGGACATGATCACGGCTGAAAGCTGGCCCGGCGGCCAGCTTTCAGCTTTTTAGTTTACAGTGAACAGTTAGCAGTTTTCAGTAATCAAGAACCAAGAACGTGGATCCCACGCTTTCGCGTAGGATGACATTACGTTGTTGATCCCCGGCTTGCGCTGAGGATGACTGATTGCCGCAGTTTACAAACATTTTACATTCGGATAATACTGCGATAACATCTGGTTGCTATCATGGTCTCAGAAGGAGGGATTATGAACAAACACATTATCAGATTCGTAGCCTTAACACTGGCTCTGGCGGCACTGACATTCGGTGCAGTCACTACCTTTGCCGCCGATGCGCCACCGGCAAATGAAAGGGCAGCAAGTAATGTTGAGGTAACGCTGGAACAAATCACCGAGCGTATCCTCCAGATGGAGAACCGCGACCGCGTGGTCGCTTTGCTGGACCGCCTGGTCGACAACGACCGCATCACCCAGGGACAGGCCAATCAGATCCTCAAAGCCTGGGATGACGCTCATCCGGACTGGAAGCCCCTCATTGAACGACTTACTGACCGCATCCTCCAGATGGAGAACCGCGACCGCGTAGTCGCCCTGCTGGACCGCCTCGTCGACAACGACCGCATCACCCAGGGACAGGCCAATCAGATCCTCAAAGCCTGGGATGACGCTCATCCGGACTGGAAGCCCCTCATTGAACGACTTACTGACCGCATCCTCCAGATGGAGAACCGCGACCGCGTGGTCGCCCTGCAGGACCGCCTCGTCGACAATGACCGCATCACCCAGGGACAGGCCAATCAGATCCTTAAAGCCTGGGATGACGCCCATCCGGGCTGGACGCCGCCGGTTAGTACCGGCTGAAAATCAGGTAGGTTATTAGGTTTGAGTACAATATACAGGCCGGCAAGATAAAATCCGGCCTGTATTCATTTATCAATTCGGCTCGGTTATAATGCTAAGTGGATTATGGATACGATTTTCATTATCGACGATGAACCCAATATTGTGGAGCTGGCCAGACTTTATCTGGAACGGGAGGGCTACAAGGTAGTCAGTTCGGCCAGCGGAATTGAAGCAATTAATCAGATTACCCTTGCCAGCCCCAGCCTGATAATACTTGACATCATGCTGCCTGATATTGACGGCTTTGAGGTTCTAAAAAGATTGCGCCGGTTCAGTCAGGTACCGGTGCTTATGCTTTCCGCCCGTCGTGAGGACATTGATAAGATCGTTGGCCTGGAGTCCGGCGCCGATGATTACCTGACCAAACCCTTTAATCCTCATGAACTGCTAGCCCGGGTCAAGGCGTTACTCCGGCGCAGTAATATGGGCGCAACGCCCGAAGTCATCAAGCTGGGCGGATTGGATATTGATATTGCCGGACGCCAGGTAACAGCGGATAGTACGGTTATTCCTTTACGACACAAGGAGTTCACACTCCTGCTGACGCTTGTCCGCCAGCCAGGTGTCGTATTCAGTCGGGAGACGCTGCTCAATAAAGTATGGGGGTATGATTATTATGGGGATACCCGCACCGTGGATGTTCATATCAATCATCTGCGGACTAAACTCGAAGATACCGGCATTGAGATAGAGACATTGCGCGGTATCGGCTACAAGGTAAAAGCGGTAAAGGAAATTCCATGAGTCTCCGTTTAAGATTGTTCCTTACCTATTCACTGGCGGTCATCGTCACCTTATCGCTGGCGGCTTTAGGCAGCACGATACTGCTTCGCGGATATGCCGACCGGTTGGCTTTGGAAAGCCTCCAGGACACGGCCAGACCGATCAGCGTCCAGATTGTTTCCCTGGTCAGGGGCGGCACCACGGTCACCGAATTAGTGGAAAATCTGCAGGAGCAGGCAGACACCAATCAGGTAACTATCTTTTTTGTCGGCAGAACCGGCTCGGTGTTACGTCAGATCGCTCCGGCGGATCAAGGCCCGATTTCAGTCGCTCAAGGTTCTTTTCCTCAGGGCATTACACAGGCAACGACCGGTGAATTTGTGGCCGACAGCGGTGAGGCTTTTCTATACGCCGCCTATCCCCTGGGACAGGCGCCCCAACAGCTCATCAAAGCCCAGCAACTGGTGGTGGCAATACCGCAACCGAAAATCGGGGCTATTGTGTCAGGGTTGATCCGACCTTTTTTCTGGGCCGGCATCATCGCCCTGGCCGGATCCCTGATTCTGGCCCTGTTGCTGGCACGCTCAGTTTCACGACCAGTCAAAGAGGTAATTCTGGCCGCCGACACAATTGCCGGGGGTGATTACAAATACCGGATCAAATCCAGGGAACCCGGAGATATCGGTAATCTGGCCCGGAGTTTTGACCGCATGGCCGATAAGGTTGAGGCCTACCAACTAAAACTACAGCATTTTGTAGCCGATATATCACACGAGCTTAAAAGCCCGCTGACCGCCATTCAGGGATTTTCTCAGGCACTGATTGACGGCACCGCGGCTGATGACACTACCCGCAACAAGGCCGCGCTGGTCATTAACAATGAGTCACGCCGACTGCGGCATCAGATTGACGAACTCCTGGATCTGTCCCGTCTTCAGTCAGGTCAGTTTCAGATGCAGTTTAGTAAATGCGACATGACAGAAATCCTGCAGCAATCCATTGATCTGTTAAGCATTGCGGCTGCTGATAAATCCATTACCATGAAATTGACAGCCGAATCCGGACTATGGATACAGGGCGATGCGGAACGGCTGGAACAGGTCTTCAATAATCTGCTGGATAATGCCGTAAAAAACAGCCCTTCTTTCTCCGAGGTCAGGATAGAGGCCCGAAACACTGACAAGAAAATAATAACCTCAGTCATTGATGAAGGTCCGGGAATTCATCCGGATCATTTGGAAAGAGTATTTGACCGCTTCTATCAGATTAACGGGCTAAGAACCGGAGTAGGACTGGGGTTAGCCATCAGTAAAGAAATTGTCCTGGCCCATCAAGGCAGTATTGAGGCAAAAAGCAAGCCGGGTACCGGTGCCGAATTCCTGGTTTCCCTGCCGGGGATTGATCCTCCATAAATAATCATGAGTGAATAACCCTGACGCCTTACATCAATGTCAGGTGGAGGGTACTGGACACTTGCGATCGTAAAGTCCGGTGACGACACGTTGTGCTTATGGAACTTTCGGTGTTTACAGCTTTGTTCTTGGCTTTCAGTCCAAATCGCCTTAGAATACTGTCATGGATAATAAAAACCCACCCCAAACCATTGACGAATACATCGCCAGGTTCCCTGAAGAGGTGCAGGTAATCCTTCAGGAAATGCGGCGCACCATCAGCGCCGCCGCGCCGGAGGCCGTTGAGGCCATCAGGTATCAGATGCCCACTTTCAAACTGAAGGGGAAAAACCTGATTCACTTCGCCGCCTTCAAACATCACATCGGCCTGTACCCTACCCCGTCCGGCATCACCGCCTTTGATAAGGAACTGGCACCCTACAAAAAGGCTAAGGGCTCAGCGCAATTCCCGCTGGGCAAGCCGGTGCCGTATGACCTGGTGCGGCGGATAACGGAGTTCAGGGTGGGGGAAGAGGGTTAGTTAGCTATCAGCCGTCAGCAATCAGCTTTCAGCTGATTAGTTTACAGTAGACAGTTTGCAGTAAACAGTAACCAGGGACGTGGATCCCACGCTTTCGCGTAGGATGACAGACCAACCGGGCGGGCGAGGCATGCCTCGCCCCTACGGAAATTCCAGGTTCCAAGCGCCAAAGCCGGCAGTTTTCAGTAATCAGTAGGCGGTAAACAGTTATGAGTACCGGGGGAATGTAATACTACCAATACTACAAATACTACCAATTTCAAATATTTGAATAAGAGTACCGTGATTGGCAGGCTATTCTTGTGAGATTGACAACTTCTGATTTTATGATAGCATTAGACTGTATCAAGAAGAGCGAGCATCGCGAGGGTGTTGATTCCTCCGTGGTTCTCTCTCAAGTTTTTTCTATGATTCTTCTCCAATCCTCAAGGTAAGCAATCCTGCCGGATGCTGCTCTTTTAAGCAACAAGCTACATCCCTGCCTGCAAGGTGCCAGCCAGCCGTTTGGCAACGGGCATGACCGGGAGTATAATCACGCCTGACTACTTAAAAAGCTGCTGGACGGAGGCACCGATGGGTAAAACGGCACAGCCCGATTACAGTGAGGTCATCACGCTCCTGAACCGCACCCTCAACCTGGAATACTCCATCATCATCCACCTGCCGCGCATCTCCAATGCCTTTAAGGATCCCGTCATCAGGGACAAGGTCATGCACCTGTCCGCCGCCTCAGTGAAACACGCCGACACGGTAGCTGCGTCCATTGAAAAACTGGGCGGCAAGGCAGAATGGAACTTTGAGTCCTTCCCCGATGACGGCGACCTGGTTAAGATGTTTGAAGATCAGGAAGCGCGGGAAGAACTGGCGCATCAGATGCATAGCGAGGTAGTCAGACTGCTGCCGGAAGGATTGAAACCTAAATTCCGGGAGATCGCCAAAGAAGAAGAATGGCACATTAAAGTGGCGCAGGAGATCTTGGATTACCTGAAGCGGCAACAAGCCGCAGGGTGACGAGGCCACTTAAAACGCTACCACCCGTCACGATTTATGGTTTTTCGTCAGACCTCCAGGTCATCCCCTTCATCCCAGAAGACCGTTCCGGGAAGACTGGGCTCACCTTCGCCGGGATATTCACCACCAAAAGGCGGCAGGGCGCTTTTGTCCGGAACCATAGCCACCGGGGCTTTGACGACACCGTCAACCGGACCGCCGACAGTGGGCGCGACGATTGTGGTTTTCTCCGGCGGCCCCTTAACACCACCCGGAGCGGCTGCCACAGGCACCGCCACGGCCATCACCAGCAGCAGCGCCAGACACAGAACCAAGATTACCGGCCTGAATGTTTTACGCATACGTCACCTCCCAGACCTGATTACTAATAAATCTATTACTGCCGGCATGATTTGTCAATAGGTACTTTTACCGAATTTTTTGCCATTCCGCTGGAGGATCGGTCCATGGTAATCCAATGATTTCATTTTCATGATGCCGCGCACCAGCGTAAACACCAGCCCAACCAGCAGGACATTCCGCGCCAGCAGCACCCAGGTGACCGCCCCTTCGCCCAACTGGAGTTCAATGTAATGGAGCGGATAGACATAAGCCGTCAGCCAGCCGACAACAAACAATATCACCCAGGATAACCGACTGGCCCGCCACAACAGAGGAACCAGCGGCAGCAGCCAGATGATGAACTGCGGCGACAGGACTTTATTGAACACCATAAACACCGTTATTGCCGCCGCGGAAAAAGCCACCAGCCCCAGTGCCCGCGCATTATCCCGCTCCCCTTTTTTGTTCTTTACACCCTCGGTTCTGACCAGAAAGCGGTCAAACAGCCAATAGACCAGCAGTAAACCGGCACCGACGAACAGCCAGTAATACGAGGCGAAGAAACCGGCACCCGGTGCAGCAACATTAACCGAGCCGAAGGAATAAAAGGTATCCGCCACCCACCAGCCCAGGCGATCACCGGCCAGCATGACCGAGGCATACAGGGATTCAAGCTGAATCGGCCGGTCAGAATGATAGAGGAAGGAATCAATGTAGCCCCCGGCGCTGATCACGAGCGGCACCGCCGACAATACCGCCAGGGTGATACCGAAGGCCAGACTGCCGTGTACCAGCGCCCGCTTTTCCCCCCGGCGCCAGTGCCACAATAGAAAGAGCGGCACCAGCACCACGGCATAGAGCTTGGCCATGACCGCCAGCCCCAGGACAACCCAGGCGGTTTTATTTCTGCCAACGATGAGGGCAAAGACAGCCAGAAGGGTCAAAGCCGCCACCGGCAGGTCGTACCGGAGCGAGACAATAGGCCCGACGGCCAGCAGCGCTAGCGTGTAAACCGCCAGCGTCTTCCAGACGGTCAGCCCCAAGCGGCGGGACAAGCCCGCCAGCAAGACCAGCGTCAGCAGATCAATAAAAATGATACCGGCAACAAAAGCGGTGGAGAAAGAGGCATACCCGTCACCAAACAGCGCCGGGATAACCATCAGCAACAGGGCAACGGGAGGGTATTCCACGGCAAAATCCCGGTACGGCAACTGGCCGTTCAGGATATCCGCGGCATATTGGTGAAAAATGCCAAAGGCATCAATAACATAGTCGGCATAAAAACCGGAGTTAAAGACGAAGGCGAAGATGGCAATATGGGCGATGATAAAAGCGGTGACCGACGGATGCCGGCCGATGAGGGTGTTACGGAAAAAGTGAAGATTCACGCCGTAAGATTAGCAAGATGAACGGCGGAGGGCAAGGCGGGCGGGGGGGGGTCGTGAGCCATCAGCTATCAGCAGTCAGCTATCAGATTTTTACCAGGGCGGGCGAGGCATGCCTCGCCCCTACGGAAATCCCAAGCTCTAAGCACCGAATAACAAACAAATCCCAATATTAAAATCACAATGACCAAAACGGGGTACCGAGATTGCTTCGCCGGAGGCTCGCAATGACGAGGGGGGGGTGAGCTGTCAGCGATCAGCTTTCAGCTTTTTAGTTTACAGTGAACAGTAATCAGTAACGGGCAATACTACCAATTTCCAATATTTGAATAAGAGTACCGAGATTGCTTCGCCGGAGGCTCGCAATGACGAGGGGGGGCCTTCAGCGCTTTTACCGGGCGGGCCGATCTGAGTTCGGCCCCTACGGGTGGGTGGCGGCACATTAGCTGCCGATGGGATTACCGTCAGCCGCGGAACCGGGGGTTACAGTACCCGTGCTGCTGACCGCCCACTGATACTTAGTGACCTTATCCAGGTAATAAGCCGGGTCACCTTTGTCCAGACCTTCAGCGTCGGGGTCCCAAATTTTGGCAGTGGCATCAAAGCCGAAACTGGCGGCTTCCCCATTTTCAACCGCATATTTCGCCGCACTGGCGGCAACGGTGAGGTTATGCTGTTCGGTTTTAGCGGCAGAGACATCACCTCTACCCATAAACGAAAGAATATTAGGAATAGCGAAAGCACCGATGACACCAAGAATAGCAACAACGACCAGTATTTCAATAAGGGTGAATCCGCTCTGTCGCCTAACTTTACTCATAGACCGCCTCCATGACCCTCAAAATACAGGGGTGTTCTAATTTGTTCTAGTTATTATAACCGAATGATTTTTTATGTCAATACCTCAGTATTGAGCGGTTCATTGTCAGCCCTGTTCAGATAATACCGCAGCAGAACATAGAACGCCAAACCAAACACCAGTTTGCCCCAGTAAGGAAGGGGCGACAGGTAGATAAACAAGCCCAGGTGAATAAGGGCCACCACGGTAATAAGCCAACGCCCGACCTTGACCCGCCAGACTAACCGGTCACGCAGCAGACGGCTCTCCAGAGCCAGCAAGGCGCAACCGGTGAACAGGGCAATGGCCGGGACTGCCGGATAGAGGTAGAAGATGTAACTGATGCGGTCGGTAATCAGGGTAGCCGGTATCCATAACAGGTACGTTCCGGCAAACCAGACGGCAGCGAATAACGCCCAGGGGGCTTTATCCCTCAATTTAGCGACGGTATATATAGCGGCAGGAAGCCAGAGCAGCAGTAATGTGGGACTGAGCATGGCCAGATAGTGCGGCTCCGGCCAATAGGTGATAAGTTCAATCTGCGTCAGCCACTCCCAGGGACGGCTGAGCATCTCCGACGGCAGATTAGCGAAGGTGGAAGCACTTAACACGTCCAGCATGGTTTTGGTTTCAGTAACCGGATTGATGAACTTGCCCCAGATGACCCAGTCCAATAGCGGCAGAACGGCCAGATAGGCCGCCGGGGCGGCGGCCAGGGAAAGGGCGAAACGGCGAACCTTTCGGCGGTTGGTAAGCAGCCAGTGCAAGGCGATGATGGGTAAAGCCAGGAAACCGGTTAGCTTGGCCAGCCCGGCCAGCCCGGCCAGCCCGATAAATACACCGCTGGACAGCCAGTTACCCCGCAAATAGAGATAGAAAGAAGCCAGCATAAAGGTAACGCTGAAAACGTCCAGCATGGCGATACCGGACTGAACAAAGCTCAGGTTTTCCAGCGCAAATAGGAAGGTGACAAAGAAAGCCGCCCGCCCACCCAGATTCAAGCGACGGCAGATGAGATACAGCAGGACAATGGAGGCAGCACCGAACAGCACCGGCATGATACGCCAGCCGAAGGGATTATCACCGAATATCAAGATGCCGGAGCTGATAATCAGTTTACCGAGGGGTGGGTGTTCTATCCGGTCGGTGCCGTCACCTGCGATAATATGGCGGGCATCTACTATGTAGTATTTTTCATCAAAGAACGGAGTCGTCGGCGAAGCGACAACCGCAAAATGAGCGGCTAGAAAAAGCCCAACTAGGACCATCAGGCCACCGTAAAAATAATAAATCGATTTCACAATGCTGTCAGCTTAAAGGTTAACTGGTGTTTATTCAAAAATACTGAGCCTCCCAAGGGAGGCTCAGTATTAGAGCTTGAACGAACAAAAATTCTTTAAGCTTTGGCACCTTGAGCAATCGTACCGGTAGTACCGATTGTATACTTCCACTGAGTAGTGCTTAATAGATAGGTGCCAGGGTCGTTGGCAGGTGTAGTTTTTGCAGGAATTACAACGTTAGAATAGCCGATAATAGTGCCATCACCTGCAACTAACGCCGCTGTAACTGCGACTGTTACATTGTGCAATTCAGCAGCGGCAGCCTCAGTCTCACCACTCCCAATAAAGCTGATGATATTCGGCACGGCCACGGCGGCGATGACGCCCAGGATGGCAATGACCACCAAAAGCTCAATAAGGGTGAAGCCTTTCTGGCCCTTGCGGAGTTTTTTCATTTTTAGATTTTCTAGGAACTTCATTCTGTTTGTCACCACCTTTCAGTCCTCAGACTTTACTCCCATGTTTATATTTTGTTTCCAGAGAGTACAAATGATTATAGTGTTACTGTTTGAGTATAGTCAATAGTATCTTAGTACGACCCTATTGGTTCACATTTCTGACACCACAGTACCATGGTACTAGAACTATGTTCTAATACAATACAACGGAAACGGGGAAGTGTCAAGAGCCGGAATGGCAAATACTACCAATACTACCAATACTACCAATACTACCAATACTACAAATTTCCAATATTTAAATAAGAGTACCGGGATTGCTTCGGCGGAGCCTCGCGAAGACGGGGTGGGTGAAACTTTTGGCCGGGAATATCTAATCTCTAATTTCTAAATCCAAAACAATTTCAAATACCAAAATCACAATGACCAACACCTGACGAGCTATTAGCCATCAGCCTTCAGCTATCAGCCTAGTTACCCGGCGGGCGAGGCAAATACTACCAATACTACAAATTTCCAATATTTAAATAAGAGTACCGGGATTGCTTCGGCGGAGCCTCGCAAAGACGAGGGGGGGGGCTGTCAGCCGTCAGCCGTCAGCAGTCAGCTTTCAGCTTTTTAGATCCCCGGCTGCCGCCGAGTCAGATTTCGGTTGATATTTAGGCAATACGGATTTATACTGGATATTGGAATCGTATACAGCTATAAACAACATATTTTCCTCCTGCCATGGCCTCGGCGGCCGGGTGAAATAAGGACTCTAGAATGAAAGAATTCACTGTTGTAATTGAAAAGGATGAAGACGGGTATTTTGTAGGCAGTGTTCCGCAACTCCACGGCTGCCATACCCAGGCCAAGACACTGGACAAATTAATGATCCGGATCAAGGAAGCCGTGTTGTTATGCCTTGAAACTGAAGATGATCTTGGGGAAGGGCTTCAATTCATTGGTGTTCAGAAAATAGCGGTATGAGCAGAATTCCGGCATTGACCGGGGAACGGCTGATTAAGGCGCTATCAAAGGCCGGTTTTTCAATACTAAGACAACGCGGTAGTCATGTGTATCTGGCTCATACGGACGGCAGGGCGACGGTGGTGCCGGTTCACAAAGGCGAAACCATTGGCCGCGGTTTGATGAAAAAGATCATGAGAGATACTGAACTTTCTCAAGCTGAATTACTGAAATTGTTGTGATTAGTTTTCAGTAGCTGTCAGCCTTCAGCTGCGAATATCTAAGCTCTAATTTCTAAATGTGACGAGTTGTCAACAGTCAGCGGTTTAGTTTACAGTGAACAGTTTACAGTAGACAGTAACCAGGAACGTGGATCCCACGCTTTCGCGTAGGATGACAAACCCCTGAGGGACCGAGATTGCCACGGCCGCCGCGGCGGCCTCGCAAAGACGGATGGGTGGGCAGTCAGCAGTCAGCGCGCACTTTGATCACCGCGTTAATAATATCTGAGACAGGGTGTCTTTATTAAATACCGCATCGCCGGAAACCCAATTATGTTCCAGGAGCAGATAGGATATTACTTCCCATTCATCCTGCTGGCCTCTTGTCGGCATAGTGGAAATCCGCGCCAGCAGGCCTTGGGCGTTCTGGTATGACGCTAAAATGGCAACACTGGAAGGCCCGGTAGATAAAGAGTTGCCGTGGCAGTTAAAGCAGTTACCGTTATAGGATAATTTACCTTTCAGCGCCAGTTCACTGAAGGTGGCAATCACAGGGGTACTGGTAGCGGTGGGGGTGGTCACCGTGGCAATAATCCGGTCAAACTCCTGTTGAGAGATGTGCTGCGGCTGGTATTCCACGCCCAGTTCTTTTAATTTGGCGGTAAATATCCCTAAATGATTCTCGGAGCCTTCGGTTAATTTATTGAAGGCGGAGACGATATCAAATTTATCTATTTTAGCCACGACTTCCGCGATGTCTATGATGTCCAATTCCTCAATCTCAGCTGCGGTAAGCAGGGCATCAATCTCTGAGGCTGAACCGCTCAGGATGAGGGCGTTGTACATTTGTTGCAGGTCACTGGTGCTGAACTCACCACTACCTTTGCCGGCAGCCGGATTAGCCAGGTTATATTTATCCATGAGTTCTTTCATGATATCCATGTGGGATTGCTCACTGCCGCTGATAACATTCAGGACAGGCGATCCCCAGGTGGTGTAGAAGTGCTGGTAGACATCCCTGGCTAACTTTTCCAGTTCATAGATATAAACGATGCCTTCTTTGTCAGCATCCGTGATGGCCGGAGTGGTGGGTGGGGGATTGTTAACATCAGCAGAGTCCTGGGAACACGCCGCAAGCACCAGCATGGAAACGAACGCAATCACCAACATGAGATAGCTGATTCTTTTAAACATCGCCCGACCTCCCCTGGCTTAAGACAACTTCCAACTCTTAACAAGAGCATCACTTACCCTGATATTATACTACTGAAAGCAAGCAAGGGCGGAGGGGCGAGCTGTCAGCCATCAGCAGTCAGCTTTTAGCTGCGAATATCTAAGCTCTAATTTCTAAATCCAAAACGTGACGAGCTTTCAGCTTTCAGCCATCAGCTATCAGCCTGGTTACCGGGCGGGCGAGGCATGCCTCGCTCCTTGTATCTTGAGACAGTGCTATCATTAAGTGAAGCGCGGCAGGCCGTTCGCCCCTTGGTCTTAAAGACCGTTCGTAGCATGGGTCGCCGCGCCGAAATACCTCTCCAGATCCCGAACAGTTGTCGGGGCGAGGATTCTCAGCCCGTATACGCAAGGAAGGGAGAGACAGGAGGAAATCTCATGGCAACGCTCTGTTATTTCGGCATCGATGTCTCCAAAAACCGCCTGGATGTGGCGGCAAACCCCGATGAGTCTTCATGGCAATTCTCCAATGATGAGAAGGGCATCAGCCAATTGCTGACCCTAATCAGCAAACACTCCCCGGAACTGGTGGTATTGGAGCCGACCGGCGGTTATGAAATCCCGGTGACCGTGGCTCTGGCCGCTGAAGGCGTAAAAGTGGTGGTCGTCAATGCCCGCCAGATCAGGGAATACGCCCGGGCAATAGGCAAATTGGCCAAGACAGACAAGATTGATGCATCGGTCATTGCCAGTTTCGCGGCGGTCATCAAGCCGGCAATACGGCCGGTGAACGATGACCAGGCCTTGAGGCTCAAGGCTACAGTAAGCCGGCGCCGCCAGTTATCTGATATGGTCAAAGCGGAGACTTCCCGTCTGGACAAACCTTATCATGAAGAAATTAAACTCCACATTCTTGCTCACATCGCATGGTTGCGTGAGGAACTCAGCCGCATAGACGATGATTTGAAGCAGATGATTCAAAACAGTCCGGTATGGCGTGAAAAGGACGAGTTGTTAAAGAGCGTGCCGGGCATCGGTAATGTACTGTCTGCGGTTATTCTGGCTGAATTGCCTGAACTGGGCACCCTGAATCGTAAACAGATAGCAGCTTTGGTTGGCGTGGCACCATTCAATAGAGACAGCGGAGCCATGAGAGGCAAACGAATGATTTGGGGAGGCCGGGCCACGGTCAGGGCTGCACTTTACATGGCGGCCCTGGTAGGTATTCGGTACAATCCCTTAATCAGCGAGTTCTATTATCACCTCCTGAGCCACGGTAAAGCGAAAAAGCTGGCACTGGTCGCTTGCATGAGACGTCTACTTACCATCTTGAATGCAATTATCAAACACCGTACTGAGTGGAAATATGCCTAACCAAGACAGTTGCTACGGAAATTCCAAATCCCAAGCACTAAATCTGCCATTAGATAGTCCACAGTAGACAGTAAACAGTTCAGTAGCTGTCAGCCGTAAGCAGGCAACGGTCCATTTTCAGTAATCAGTGGTTCGGGCGGTTTGATTTAGGGGTTGATTATCCTGAAAAATAGGTAAGACTACGAATATGATTTCACAATGGGCGTGTTGTACCATCAATAACGGACACTAAAAAAGAAAGGGGATGGACGAGCATGATTGATTTAACCAGCTTACGCCCAGGTCAGACTTACAAGGTTAACGGAATCAAGGGCAGCCCGTCCTTTCATAAATGGTGTAACCGCATCGGGCTGGTGATGGACAACGAGTTTGAGATTACCAGGGTAATCCCTGTGGTTCTCAACCCTGATGATGTTAACCGACCGATAACCTGGATAGAATTTTTAGTCAATGGTCATCTGATCAGGTTATCCCCCGATGAATTCCGCTGTTTGACCGTGGAACCCGGTTCTTTGCCGATGATGGCCTTCGCCGGTACAAGATCGTCAGTGAGTGTAGCCTGACGAGCGGGCAGCTTTTTAGTTTACAGTGAACAGTTGACAGTTTTCAGTAACCAGGAACGTGGATCCCACGCTTTTGCGTAGGATGACAGGCCCGCTGGGCAGGGAATTCCAAATCCCAAGCACTAAAAATGGCAGTTTACAGTTGACAGTTGACAGTCGGCAGTAGGCAGTAACGGGCAATACTACCAATACTACAAATTTCCAATATTTGAATAAGAGTACCGGGATTGCTTCGGCGGATGTTTAAACCAGCACCTTGAAACATTGTTGTGCGAGTAATTCATCAATCTCAGGGCGTCGGGGGAGGTCCATGGTATCAATACCACGGCTGACGCATAACAGCTCAACACCGATAGGCCGGTCTTTGGAGTCATAATCCACACGGCGCAGATCATCTAATTCCTTGCCGTAGGCATACTTGCCCTGCTTGAATTTGATATATATGGCGTCGGCTTCTTTATCGTATTGAATCAACATGTTGTCTCCTTAATCGGCGGCGGTGATGATGAAGTTACTACTGTCCCTGGAAACCACGATTTTTATCCGCCTGCCGCCGGGGAAAGCTACCTGGATAATGTTGCCCTTTGGGTCTGAACGGGTTTCCTCCGGATTGTTCAGAACAAACTCAACTTCAGCTTTGGTGATGTGCCTTTCCATCATACGTTCAATAGCATGAAGGGAGTAATGAGGGAGTTTATCGGGAGTCAAAGCTGTGTAGTAGTCCCTTTCACACGATTATTTAACACCAGGGGGAGTGCTATGTCAACTACCAAAACGCCCGGTTTGTGGTTTTCAGTAATGAGGACGTGGATCCCACGCTTTCGCGTAGGATGACAGACTCCTTTAGGAACCGAGATTGCTTCGTTGCGGGTTGCAGGGACGAGGGAATAAGGACGCTAGCCGGCGTCGGCGGGTTTATTGAGGACCTCGTCCACCAGGGCGGCGGTGATATCCAGACCGTTTAAATCAAGCGGCAAGCCCATGGCCCGGAGTTCCGCGTAGCCCAGGCCGCGATATTTACGGCGCGCGGCGGTACGGCACATTTCGTCGTAGAGATCCAGCCATTCATGTCCGGCACGCTCAGCGCAGTGGAGGACAAATTCGTGAAGATGCGGGTGAGTCATATGGGGGGTATTATAACCGGTGCTATTGATGGCGGTGCAATGTCGTTCCGGGGGATTCTCAAGGATTTAGTGGACTGATGTCCACCCCTAATGCCCTATTGCCATCTGATTATCTCGCATTCTTTTAATATCAACACGTTATGGCAAGGGTGGACAGGGGGAGGCCCGGCTTTTAGCCGGGAATATCTAATCCCTAATTTCTAAATTCAAAACAATATCAAATTTCAAATATTAAAGGATCAAAACCTGACGAGCTATTAGCCATCAGCAGTCAGTTATCAGCTTTTTTGGATTCCCGGTTTTCGCCGAGGACGACAGGCCCGCTGGGCAGGGAATTCCAAATCCCAAGCACTAAAGGTGGCAGTTTACAGTTTACAGTTGACAATCGGCAGTTATCAGTAACCAGGAACGTGGATCCCACGCTTTCGCGTAGGATGACAGGCCCGCTGGGCGGGAAATCCCAAGCTCTAAGCATCAAATAACAAACTTGGCAAGCTATCAGCCATCAGCAGTCAGCTTTCAGCCTTTTTAGTTTTCAGTAAACAGTAACCGGGGACGTGGATCCTACGCTTTCGCGTAGGATGACAGAGCGGAAGTGGGTTTTAGATTGCCACGGCCGCCAGGGCGGCCTCGCAATGACGGAGGGGAGCGAGCTGTCAGCCATCAGCAATCAGCTGTCAGCTTTTTAGTTTACAGTAGACAGTAACGGGAAATACTACCAATACTACAAATACTACCAATTTCCAATATTTGAATAAGGGAACCGAGATTGCTTCGGCGCAGGCTCGCAATGACGGAGGGGAGCGAGCTGTCAGCCATCAGCAATCAGCTGTCAGCTTTTTAGTTTACAGTAGACAGTAACGGGAAATACTACCAATACTACAAATACTACCAATTTCCAATATTTGAATAAGGGAACCGAGATTGCTTCGGCGCAGGCTCGCAATGACGGAGGGGCGAGCGAGCTGTCAGCCATCAGCAATCAGCTGTCAGCTTTTTTTTAGTTTACAGTAGACAGTAACGGGAAATACTACCAATACTACAAATACTACCAATTTCCAATATTTGAATAAGGGAACCGAGATTGCTTCGGCGCAGGCTCGCAATGACGGAGGGGAGCGAGCTGTCAGCCATCAGCAATCAGGTTTCAGCCTTATTACCAGGCGGGCGAGGCATGCCTCGCCCCTTGTATCTTGAGACAGTGCTATCATTAAGTGAAGCGCGGCAGGCCGTTCGCCCCTTGGTCTTAAAGACCGTTCGTAGCATGGGTCGCCGCGCCGAAATACCTCTCCAGATCCCGAACAGTTGTCGGGGCGAGGATTCTCAGCCCGTATACGCAAGGAAGGGAGAGACAGGAGGAAATCTCATGGCAACGCTCTGTTATTTCGGCATCGATGTCTCCAAAAACCGCTGGATGTGGCGGCAAACCCCGATGAGTCTTCATGGCAATTCTCCAATGATGAGAAGGGCATCAGCCAATTGCTGACCCTAATCAGCAAACACTCCCCGGAACTGGTGGTATTGGAGCCGACCGGCGGTTATGAAATCCCGGTGACCGTGGCTCTGGCCGCTGAAGGCGTAAAAGTGGTGGTCGTCAATGCCCGCCAGATCAGGGAATACGCCGGGCAATAGGCAAATTGGCCAAGACAGACAAGATTGATGCATCGGTCATTGCCAGTTTCGCGGCGGTCATCAAGCCGGCAATACGGCCGGTGAACGATGACCAGGCCTTGAGGCTCAAGGCTACAGTAAGCCGGCGCCGCCAGTTATCTGATATGGTCAAAGCGGAGACTTCCCGTGGACAAACCTTATCATGAAGAAATTAAACTCCACATTCTTGCTCACATCGCATGGTTGCGTGAGGAACTCAGCCGCATAGACGATGATTTGAAGCAGATGATTCAAAACAGTCCGGTATGGCGTGAAAAGGACGAGTTGTTAAAGAGCGTGCCGGGCATCGGTAATGTACTGTCTGCGGTTATTCTGGCTGAATTGCCTGAACTGGGCACCCTGAATCGTAAACAGATAGCAGCTTTGGTTGGCGTGGCACCATTCAATAGAGACAGCGGAGCCATGAGAGGCAAACGAATGATTTGGGGAGGCCGGGCCACGGTCAGGGCTGCACTTTACATGGCGGCCCTGGTAGGTATTCGGTACAATCCCTTAATCAGCGAGTTCTATTATCACCTCCTGAGCCACGGTAAAGCGAAAAAGCTGGCACTGGTCGCTTGCATGAGACGTCTACTTACCATCTTGAATGCAATTATCAAACACCGTACTGAGTGGAAATATGCCTAACCAAGACAGTTGCTACGGAAATGCCACGGCCGCACGGCAGAAAAGGAAAAGGGGAGGCGCGGTGCGCCTCCCCTTTTCGGATACAACGTTTTTCTGTGTCTTACGACTTTGAGGCCGAGAGACGCCAGCCAAAGAGACCCAGGAGGATGACTCCGGGAACGATGAAGAGGGCGGCACCCATTACGGCGGCGGTGGGGTACATTTCAGCCATAGTACCGACATAGTGCTGGATGGCCATCAGTACCAGCAGCAGACCGATGGCGCCCAGTCCCCAGACCCACCAGGCCGGTTTGGCATCATTCTTTTTGATCCAGCCGAAAAGCTGAACCAGGCCGAGAACGATTACGGCGGTAATTACTATCCACAGAGGTGTTAGTTCCATATTTTAGCTCCTTTCAAAAGTAAATTATCAGTTTAGATGAATTTGGGATTGATGCCGTACAGGTACTCTTCATTCTCCCACCAGGTCCGCGGATCTTTGTTGCCGTAGTGCATGGCTTCTTCCATGTTGGCAAAGAAGCCGTTGAAGATCGGGGTGATGGAAGAAGTACCGGCTACGAACTCGTGAATGAAGCTGGAGCGGCCCGACGAGTTGAACGGGCAGAAGGCCTGACAGGCGGTACAGTTAGCGCATTTAACGGTGTTAAGACGCCAGCCCTTGAACCCGTCCGGGCTGTAAGGCACGCCGGTATCGGCTTCCTTCAGGGATTCCCAGGAAGGATCTTCCAGCGACAGCGCGCCGAAGGCACAGAATTTGGCGCAGGTGGCACAGGTCAGACAGAACCGGGATATACCGGCGTCAATCGGCTTGGTGGGCTCCAGGGGCAGGTCGGTCAGCATGCGGCACATACCGCGTACCATAGAACCCAGTTCCGGGGTGATGACCGCAAAACCAAAGCGGCCGTGTTCACCGGCGCCGGACAGCACACCGAAGGGATTGGATGACGCCATCTCGCCGCTCCAGGCGTTGATGCCGTGGTAACCCAGGCCGCGAATGAATTCCTGCATCTGAACGGAGATGAAAGGTAAGCGGCTGTAGGCCATATTGCTGGCGCTTTGACCAAGGGTGGAAGGCTCGCGCAGGGTCAACTCGGTGGCCTGGAGGTGGGTCCAGGTAATCATGTATTTGAATCGGTTGGGAATGATGTATTCCGTCGCCGTTTCTTCAACATCGGCGACATCACGGAAGACATAAGCCTTACCATTGGATTCTTTTTCAAAGATCAGTTTCTTGGTGTCTTCATCAAGTAAAGTAACGCTCAGGCTGGAAGCACCGAAGAAGCGGGAAGCGTGACGGAGCAGGCGGATATTCTCTTCAGGGCTGCCTTCCCAGCGCGCCATGTTGCGGTCAGCCGGGGTCGGGGAGTTTTGATAGCCCATGAACATGGTTTTGCCGGCGGGGGTGTAGTAGTTGTAGAAGCGGAGCGCCAGAGTGGCGCCGCTCATGGCCAAGTCCTGAATACTGTCAGCTTCCCAATCCGGGGCGGCGTGCTGAATGACTGATTTCTGTAACTCAGCAAAATGTTCCTTGTTGTAAACGGCAGTGGGATGAGTGCTGTTGCGATAAGGGAAAGTGGAGATCTTGGAGCGGTCCGGTCTTTTAACCAGACTCCAGTCGATTTCCAAGGTGGCCGGATTGCCAAAATCATTTTCCTTGACCCACCAGGCGCGCTTAAGTTCGCCGCCGGCGGAGGCCGTGACTTCGTCCAGGTCATGGAAGCCGGGATTAGCGACTGTGGCGGCGCCGAGTCCGGCGGCCGACAGACCGAGCCCTTTCATGAAATCACGGCGGCTTACCGTGTGATGGAATTTACCCATATTACCCTCTCTTTCTTAAAATACGAATGTTGTTGGTATTTGTCAGTTGAAACAAAGCTATATTCTATTGCTTCATCCCCTCCTTCTCTATTCTATATTTCAACTTACTATCATTATAATAACAGAATGTTAATTTGGGTATCCGCCAACATGCTTAGTTTTAGTAAGAGTATGATAACCAGGGAGTAAATAACGGGTTAACGGAGTCATAAATCTTAACGATGGTGAGCTTTCAGCCATCAGCAATCAGCTTTTAGCTGCGAATATCTAAGCTCTAATTTCTAAATCCAAAACAATATCAAAATTCAAATATTAAAGGACCAAAACGGGGAACCGGGATTGCTTCGGCAAAGCCTCGCAATGACGATGAGGTGAAGCTGTCAGCAGTCAGCTTTCAGCCTATTTAGTTTACAGTAGCCAGTGAACAGTAATGAGAAACCGGGGACGTGGATTACCCGCTTTCGCGGGTAATGACAGAATGGAAGTGGGTTTTAGATTGCCACGGCCGCCAGGGCGGCCTCGCAAAGACAACAAAATAGGGGGGACCGGGATGGCCGACAGTGGCGATATATTGAACCGGAAGGGACTTTTATTTGACTGTATATAGGTCTAAAGATATAATACCGCTCGATGAAGCAGGGATAGTCTGGGTGGGGCATTCCGGAGTCACATCAAATGAGCCGAACGAAACAGATATATCTGATAGCTTTCTTCTTCCTGTTGATGCTGACGGCAGCCTTTGCGGCCGGATGTACCACCGAACCGGAACCCGAACCGCTGCCGGCCCAGGTTACCGGAACCCTTGAAGAGATTAACGGCAACACTATTACCATTCTAAACGAAGCCGGCGAATCTCTGTCCTATGAGACTGCTGAATACCTCTGTTACTGCCATACCCAGATTAACGATGTCCACTCTTCCCAATTGGGAATCACCACTCAGCCTTTGAACCACCTGCCCCGCGGCACCGCGGTGACGCTCAACCTGGAAAACGGGGGCACACTGGTGACTAATCTGCAATCCGTGCTGAGTGATAATCCGCACGAATACATTTCCTGGCAGGGAGTGGACACCTGCCTGTCCTGCCACATTGAAGAAGCCAAAGACATGCATGAATCCGTCCATTATCAGTGGGCCGGAATCAGCCTGGGCACTGCCCAGGGAACCACGATCGGGCCGGCACTGCAAGGTAAGATCGCCGGGGCGTTCAACACCTTCTGCATTAACATTCTGGGCAACTGGGAAACCTGCGGGAATTGCCATGTAGGTCTGGGACTGGAGCCGACGGCGGAACAAACCCAGGAACAACTGGAGAACATTGACTGCCTGATCTGTCACCAGCAGGCCTACAAACGGGTGGAAGTGAACGGTATTTTCCAGCCGGATACGGCAAAAATGACGATAACCATGGACGAAGCCGCTCAGACCGTTCACCGCCCGGTGAAAGCGAATTGCCTCCAGTGCCATGCCAAGGGCGGCGGGGGTGATTCCCTGAAACGCGGCGACCTGTCACTGGCTCATGCCGTTACCGGCGATGTTAATTTTGACGTCCACATGGCGACCAACGGGGCCAACCTGGAGTGCGTGGACTGCCATATTTTCAATGATCACCGGGCGCCGGGCCGGGGCAGCGACCTGAGAGTAAGTGATTCTCTGATAGTGCCGCAATGTACCGATTGCCACGAAGATAAACTGACTTCAACCGGCCACAAAGTCCAGGGGGTCAACAACCATGTTGATAAAGTAGCCTGCCAGACCTGCCATATACCGATTTACGGCAAGAATGCCGACGATACCGCCGCTTCCGAGGCGACGGAGACACACCGGACCTGGCTGGAGAATGAATATACCGGCACCAAATATGAACCGGAACTCCATCTGGCCAACGACGTTACACCGGTTTACCTTTTCTGGAACAAAAACAGCTATATGTATAATATGTACGATCAGGTCGTTGAAAATCCACTGACCTGCCACATATCCATCAGTCGACCGCTGGGGGCGCTCAACGACCCGGCCAGCAAGCTGTACGCTTTCAAATACAAGACTTCAGAGCAACCGTACGCCCCGAATCTGGGCCAGTTGATCGCTCTGGATACCAGTGTGTTCTTTAAGACGGGCGACGGCAATGCGGCCGCTATTGCCGGGTTGGTCAATATGGGTTACAGCGCCTCTGAATTGGTGGAATGGATCATCGCCGATGAATACTTGATGCTGAACCATGAAGTGGCCCCGAAAGAGGAAGCCCTGCTGTGTGGCGCCTGCCATGAAAGTACGGCCAGGATTGACCTTAAGGCTCTGGGTTATGTGTTGAAGGATTCCACTGACGTTGTGTGTACCCAGTGTCACGCGGACAAGTCCGGCGAAAACCTGAGCTACTACCGTATGCACCAGTTGCATTCCGAAGAAAAGGGATACGACTGCGCTAATTGTCATGGCTTTACAAGGAAATAGGCGGCGGCAGTCAGCTTACAGCCTATTTAGTTTACAGTAGCCAGTGAACAGTAATGAGTAACCGGGGACGTGGATCCCACGCTTTCGCGTAGGATGACAGAATGGAAGCGGGTTTTTAGATTGCCACGGCCGCCAGGGCGGCCTCGCAATGACGATGGGGAGAGAGCTGTCAGCAGTCAGCTGTTTAGTTTGCAGTTGGCAGTTGACAGTAGACAGTAGACAGTAACCAGGGACGTGGATTACCCGCTTTCGCGGGTAATGACAGAAAAGGGGCGGGCGAGGGGGGATTGCCAAGCAGAGCTATAAGCCGAGTTCTGTACCATTCCGAAGAAGGGCGGCAGCCATCTATCTAGGCCTGACGTTACCGGCAGGCTCGTGCGGCCAACCCGGGAACAGCGCGGACACACGCCATATGTTCCCCTATTTGGCCTTGCTCCAGGCGGGGTTTTCACGGCCGGACGGTCTCCCGTACGCCGGTGAGCTCTTAACTCGCCATTTCACCCTTGCCCGCACCCCTTGCGGGGCCGCTGGCGGTATGTTTCTGTTGCACTTTCCATAGGGTCGCCCCTCCCGGGGGTTACCCGGCGCCCTGTCCTGTGGAGCTCGGACTTTCCTCCCCGGCAAATAAATGCCGCGGCGGCTGCCCGCTCTGCTTGGCGGGCTAACTGTATCGCAAAGATGGTTTTATGTCAATTGTGCCGGGGACTGACAGCACAAGATGTAATTGGCACCGGGGGCCCTGATTATTGTATGATACCGTGGTTTTCCAAAGGATTAGGACTCAGGTCACGCTCCACGTCAGGTTTTGGCCGAGGTCGGACGAAATATCAAACGTAAAGGACACCAATCCGGATGTACAAGAAGATACTGGTACCCCTTGATGGTTCTAAGACTGCCGAAGGAGTACTGCCCCACGTCAAGGCGCTGGCTTATTCCGAAGCCGCCGAGATTGCCCTGCTGAATATTGCGGCCAATCCGGCCCAGGAGTTCGCTTTTGAAGATCCAGCTATTGCCGCGGTAACCGTGGCGGAGCAGAGCCAGAAGGCCGTTACCTATATGGATAAGATTACCAAAGAGATGAAGGCCGCCGGTTTCAAGGTGTCTGCCCACCTGCGCGAAGGCTCCCCGGCCAACACCATCATCAAGATGGCGGAAGAGTTAAATGTGGACATCATTGCCATGTCCACTCACGGCCGTAGCTGGCCGGCTAACTGGCTCATCGGCAGTGTGGCGGAGCGGGTGGTGCGGCATTCCCGGATTCCGGTGATGATGATACGGGTGGGGAAAGAGTAAAGAGTTTTCAGTTTACAGTAGACAGTTATGAGTACCGGGTAAATACTACCAATACTACAAATACTACCAATTTCCAATATTTCAATAAGGGAACCGGGATTGCTTCGGCAGAGCCTCGCAATGACGGGGCGGGCGAGGCATGACTCGCCCCTACGGCGAGATTGATAGTAATCAGTAGACAGTAGACCGTTTACAATAATGGGGAGTGGATCCCCGGCGTTCGCCGAGGATGACAGAATGGAAGTGGGTTTTAGATTGCCACAAGCGCTTACGCGCTTTCGCAATGACTGGGGGAGAGCGAGTTTTCAGCCGTCAGCAATCAGCTTTCAGCTATGGGGCACCGAGATTGCTTCAGAGCCTCGCAATGACGGTAGAAGTTGGCAGTAGACCCTGCCGGGAAATCCTAATATCAAATACCAAAATTATAAGGACCGAAATAACACACAAATAACCGGAGGTAGTGAGGGGAAGAGGGGCGTTGGTCGGGACATGCCCGGCCCGGTTATCAGGAGCCAGTAAGACTAAACACAAAACCATAATAAATCATATTACCCCCGCACCAGTATTCACGCTACCAAAAATTTCTTTTCTTCAAGGAGGCGTTTTTTTATGAACCACGGACCTTCAACGGATTGGAAGGTGGAAAAATCCGGGTCGTACAAGTCCAAACTGGGGCTGATTATGTTTGCCATTTTCACCCCCATCTACATGGGCTTTGTACTGATGAGCGTCATCAGCCCGTCGTTCATGGCCACCGATGTCGGTGACCTGAACATTTCCATCGTCTATGGCTTCTTCATCATCATCCTGGCAATTGTCCTGGCCGTCGTCTACAACAAGCTTTGTTCCAATAAGGAAAAACATGACGACCCGGTGACTCACGAACGGGAGGATAAGGTTTAATGAATTACTCCGCCGAACCTTTGGCAGTCATTATCTTTATCATGTTTGTCCTAGCGGTGCTGGGTATCTCCTATTGGTTTGCCCAGCGCGCCAAATCAGCCTCCGGCTACTTTGCCGCCGGCGGCAATATCCACTGGTCGGTCAACGGCATTGCCTTTGCGGGCGATTATCTCTCCGCCGCCTCCTTCCTCGGCATCGCCGGCATGATTGCCCTGTACGGTTTTGACGGCTTCCTCTATTCCATCGGCTTTTTGGCCGGTTGGATGGTGGCCCTCTTTGTGGTGGCCGAGCCGCTCAAGCGCATGGGTAAGTACACCTTTGCCTCGGCCATTGATGCCAAATTCAAGTCCCGCGGTGTGGTTTTCGCCGCCGCGGTGTCCACCCTGGTGGTGTCCCTGTTCTACCTGATTCCTCAGATGGTGGGCGCCGGGGCGCTGATTACGCCGCTTTTGGGCCTGCCTTTTGAGGCCGGTGTGCTGATTGTCGGCAGTATCGTTATTCTCATCGTCGCCACCGCCGGCATGGCTTCCACCACCTGGGTGCAGTTCATCAAGGGCGGACTGCTGGTGCTGTTTTCCCTGATCCTGACGGTGCTGCTGCTGGTCAACGGTTTCTCCACCGCCCCCGGCGACCCGGACAGCCCGCTGAACAACCTGCAGACGCTGGAACTGACCAATACCACGCCGGGCAGTCTGGCCGTGGCCGACAACTCCTTTACCCTGCTGGAAGAATTCACCGTCAACAACCGCACCTTTGTTAAGGCGGAACACAACGGCCTGGTTAACTACTGGAAACTGGAAGCCGCCGACGGCGTGCTGACCCAGGCGCAGTCTATTGTGACCTCCCCGACGGGGACCGACATGTACAACGGCGCGCCCAAGGAGGAAGGCCTGTTCTTCCCGGTGGGTCACCTGAGTGAGATTGAAGGTCAGGTTAATGCCGAGACCGGGCCGGTGAACCTTTTCTCCTTCTTCGGTGTCATTAAGGACAGCGAAGTCATCCGCTGGGGCAGCCAAAAGATTCAGGACGGCGAGGCGACCGCCACCGTCTATTACCAGGTACCCACTCAGGGCGCCGATATTTTGGTACCGGGACAGAAATTCAAGATTGACCCGGCCAAGGGCGCCAGCACCGCCGACCGGGTGAACTTTGTGTCGCTGATGCTGTCGCTGTTCCTGGGCACCGCGGCGCTGCCGCATATCCTCATCCGGTATTACACCGTGCCCAGCCCGGCCTTTGCCCGTAAATCCACCATTGTGGCGGTGGGGGCTATCGGCCTGTTTTACCTGCTGACCTTCTTCCTGGGCCTGGGGGCGATGACCAGCGGGGTCATTGACCTCACCAACGAAAATATGTCGGCGCCGTTGCTGGCGCGAGCTTTCGGTATCGGCATCTTTGCCATTATCTCCGCCATCGCCTTTGCAACGATTCTGGGCACGGTCAGCGGCCTGATCGTGGCGGCCTCCGGTGCGGTGGCCATTGACCTGGCCCACAAGACGCTTAAAGTCAAGATGTCGGATAACGCTATGGTACTGGTCGGGCGGGCCACCGCCATCTTTGTCGGTATACTGGCCATGGGACTGGGGCTGGCCTTCCAGCATATGAATGTATCGTTCCTGGTGGGCTGGGCCTTTACCATTGCGGCCTCAGCCAACCTGCCGGCGATTATCATGATTCTGTTCTGGAACCGGGTAACCGCTCAGGGCGTGATTGCCTCCATCATTGTCGGTCTGGTCGGCTCACTGACGATGATTCTGCTGTCGCCGGACGTGTTCACCCAGGTCTATAAACTGCCGGCCGCCGATGCGCCGATGCCCATCAGCCAGCCGGCCATCATCTCCGTACCGCTGGCCTTCCTGACACTGGTGGTGGTGTCTCTGTTGACAAAGAAAAAAGACATGCTAGAATCCAAGGTATAAGGAGGGCGCGATGTACGAACGAATCTTAGTCCCCCTGGATGGCTCCAAGCTGGCGGAAACCGTGTTGACCAACGTGGAAGACATTATGGTCAAGATGGCCCCGGAAACGGAATCCGAAGTCACGCTGCTGGAAGTGGTCTCCGGACTGACTTACAACGCGCTGACCCGGGACCGCCGCGCCCAGGTGCCGCTGGAAGAACATGAACTGGAAGAGGTTAAGGCTGAGGCGATGGCTTACCTGAACCAAACAGCCGCCCCGCTGAAAGCCAAGGGTATCAAGGTTACTACCATGGTGGCGGTCGGCGATGTGGCCGAGGAGATCGTTAAGGCGGCGCATGAGGTTAAGGCTAATATCATTGCTATGTCCACTCACGGCTTCTCCGGCATCAAGCGCTGGGCGCTGGGGAGTATCGCCGACCGGGTGGTCAAAATCAGCGATATTCCGACGATGGTGATCCGGGCGAAGGGGGGTTAGCTTTTGGCCTTCAGCTGTCAGCTATTTGGGTTACGGTTTACAGTAAGCAGTTTACAGTAGACAGCAACTGTAATGGAATCCTAATGACAAGCAACCAACGGATGCATGATTTGGGCGTTCCAGACAGTCCTGTTTTTCAGCATAGCGTTCAATATACAAAGCAATTTACGCATACAGGCCACCAGGGCTACCTTGCGCCGTTTGCCCGAGTCCACCAGGCGTTGATAGAATTCTCTCAGCAAAGGGTTCCAGCGAACAGCTGAAAAAGCAGCCATGTAAATAGCAGCGCGTACGCTGCTTCGGCCTCCCCAGATAGACCGTTGGCCTCGCCTTTGACCGCTGTCACGATTGAATGGCGCCAAACCACATAATGCCGCAATCTCTTTACGGTTCAGGTTGCCGAGTTCAGGCATGTCAGAAAGCAAAGTCAGAGACAGGTTAGGACCTACTCCAGGTACGCTTTGCATGATATCGCTTTTCTCTTTCCACTCAGTGTTGCTTTCTATCATGCTCCCCGACTCTTTGTTGATATCATCCAGTTCCTGCTCCAGCCAGCTAATATGCTGTTTAATCCGTTCTTTTACGGTATGGTTTGCTTGACCCAGGCGGTTCTTTTCCGCCGTCAGCATAGCTACTACCTGCCTGCGCCGGGCCATGATCGCCGCCAGCTTCTGAGTGTCTTCATCCGGCAAAATCCGGGGTGACGGCTTAATGGTGGCGGCAAAACGAGCAATGACTCTGGCATCCAGGCCGTCCGTCTTGGCCAGAAGACCGGTAGAGCGGGCAAAGTCTCTGATATGGCGGGGATTGACCACCGCCACAGAGAAACCGCGGGCGCTCAATTCATAAGTCGCTGCGACTTCGTAACTGCCGGTGGACTCCATGACGATCAGGCTGGGGGATACTTTACGCATCAGATTGGCCAGCTTCTTGATACCATTTTCGTCGTTAGTAAAGGTCCAGTGCTCCTTGTTTTCGTGTACCGCTACATCAATGGTGGCTTTGGAGATATCGATGCCGACAAAACTTTCCATTTCCATGCATCTCCTTTTTCCCTTATCCCATCCTTGCAGATACGGGCTTTAATGGCCCATGCAACTGTTCGGGCTTTCCGGGCTTATTCGGGAGACGACCCCGCTGTCTAACGGTGTTGGAGCACCTAGTAATCATCGGTCTGTCTCCCGTTAACAGATATTTTACTATTTAGTTAAAGATACAAGTAACCCAGAAACGTGGGCCCCTGAAATAGAGTTGAGAGAAGCCCGCCGGCAAATGCCGGCGGGCTTCTTTGTGTTCAGGCAGGTGTTAGCCATCGGCAGTCAGCTGAAAAATCCTAATCTTAAATTTCTAAATCCTAAACAATATCTAAATTCAAATATTAAATGACCAAAACAGGGACCGAGATTGCTTCGCTGCGGCTCGCAATGACGCGGCGGGGGCGACTGGCAAATCCTAATATCGCTGGCGGGCTATCAGCTTTCAGCTTTACAGTTTACAGTTACGAGTATCGGATAGGTCAGGCTATTCTTGCAGGATTGCCACAGGCGCGGGTGCGCCTTGGGAAAGACGTTGGGGGCCGGAACTGCTTCGGCGCTTCAAACCGGAATCCGGGCTGGTGGTAGAATGGCTGGTGTAATAACTCTTTACAATCTCGGCTCCGGCTGATAAACTCTAGGCGTTTATGTCAATTAAGAAGAACGATAAAGCTAAACCGACTGCCAAAACCAAGGCGGTCAAGGCCAAACCGGCCGTGCGCAAACCGGTAAAGACGGTCAAAACCGCCCGGGCGGCGCGGCCGTATAAGCCGGCCGGCGGCAAGAACGGCGCCGGTTCGTGGTTCGGCTGGGCGTTGCTGATTGTAGCCCTGGCGGCGCTGGTTATCTGGCAGCGCGCACCGGTGGAAACCTTCCTGAATCAACTATTCTCCGGCACCGCCGCCGTTTTCGGCTGGGGTCTGCTGCTGGTAATTCTGGGTATCATCATCGCCATCGCCATTTTCAAACGTGAGGCAGTGGCGGCCTTTGCCCGCAAGACGACTTTCATCTACTGGTATCGCTGGCTGGGGGCGCTGGTTCTCCTGCTGGCCGGCTGGGGACTGCTGGCACTGGGTGGTGCCGGGGGCAGCTTCGGCCTGGCGATTATCGGCTCCGATACCGGTGCCGGCGGCTGGGGACGGGTTATCGGGCTGGTGCTGGCGGCCTTTGTCTTGCTGGTGCCCGCCGTGGCCTGGGCGGCCATCAAGGGGCTGGGTAATGCCGTGTCCCGGCCGTTCCGGGTGCCCAAAGAAGCGCCGCAGACCGAAGGCAGCGCCTTCCGCACTTACCCGCCATCACACAGCCTGCCGCACCGTCAGGGGCAATTCCGGCCGTCAATGACAACTGCCCGACCACATCCGCCGGGAACCAAACCGCCTCAACCGCCGGAAGCCACGGCGATACCGTCCTCTATTTTCGTGGAGAGCGATGTTACGACCCCGGCAAAGGGCGAAGGCGCTAAAGCTAATGCGGCCGAAGCCGGTCAGGCAGCCGATAAAAAAGAACCGGAAGACAAAGAAGAGGAAGTGCGTGACCTGAAGCAGGTGGCGCAGGACGTCTGGCGCAAATACGGCGAAACCGCCTCCCTGCTGGCGACGGACGGCTGGCGGCTGCCGCCGATGGATATTCTGGATTATACCCCGGAGATTGAATACGGCGAGGCTGACAACCAGCAGCGCGCCCGCATGATAGAAGATGCCCTGGGCAGCTACGGCGTGGAAGGCACAGTGGTGCAGATCAACGCCGGGCCGACGGTCACCCAGTTCGGCGTGGAACCGGGCTGGGACCGCCGCATTAAGGAAATCAAAGAAAAGGACAAGGACGGCAACACCATCACCCGTCAGGTGGAAACCGGGCGCACCCGCGTCAAGGTGGACCGCATTTCCTCACTGGCCAATGACCTGGCGCTGGCGCTGGCGGCACCGGCTATCCGCATTGAAGCACCGATTCCGGGCAAATCACTGGTGGGTATTGAAGTGCCCAATACCCTGCTGGGCAGCGTGTCCATGCGCACGGTGATGGAAACCACCGCTTTCCAAAAACTTAAAACCAAGGCACCGCTGGCGGTGGCGCTGGGCAAGGGCGCCGGCGGCGAAGCCGTGGTGGGCGACCTGGCGAAAATGCCGCATCTGCTTATTGCCGGTTCCACCGGTTCCGGCAAGACGGTGTGCCTGAACGCCATCATCTGCGGCATCCTGATGAACAACACGCCCAGCGAGGTCAAATTCATTATGATTGACCCCAAACGGGTGGAACTGACGCCCTATAATTCCATGCCCCACCTGGCGGCGCCGGTTATCGTGGACGTTGATAAAGCTATCGGGGCGCTCAAGTGGCTGGCCGGCGAGATGGACCGGCGCTACAAGCAGATGGCTAACGTGGCCGCCCGCAATATTGACGCTTATAATAAAAAGGCCGGCGAAGAGAAGATGCCATATCTGGTGCTGGTGATAGACGAACTGGCTGACCTGATGATGGCCGGTCTGGATGATGTGGAACACCTGCTGTGCCGGCTGGCGCAGATGGCCCGTGCCGTGGGCATCCACCTGGTGGTGGCCACGCAGCGGCCTTCGGTGGATGTTATTACCGGCTTGATCAAAGCCAACTTCCCCACCCGCATCAGCTTTGCCGTCACCTCGCAGGTGGACTCCCGCACCATTCTGGATTCGGTGGGGGCCGAGAAACTGCTGGGCCGCGGCGATATGCTGTACCTGCCGACCGACGCCGCCAAACCCAAACGCCTCCAGGGCTGCTTTGTGTCCGACCTGGAAAGCGAACGGCTGGTGTATTTCTGGAACGGTCAGAATCCGGAGCCGCAGGCACCCATTCTCAAGATTGAAGATATTCCGGCGGCGACGCTGCCCGGCGGGGCGGTGGATACCGTGCACAGCCGGGACTCTCTTTTTGATACCGCCATGAACTTGGCGCGGCAAACCGGCACCGTGTCCGCCTCCTTCCTGCAACGCAAGTTGCATATCGGCTACCCCCGGGCCGCCCGACTGGCTGATGAAGTGCGGGAAGCGCTGGAAGATGAGCTGGATGACGGCGGGGCGGAAGTGCCGGAGGACGATTACTAACATCCCCGCCCCGGCTTGATTTGTGCTAACCTCGGTTTTAGGCTATCTTATATTTATGCCTAAACTTACTTTCCTCGGCGCCGCCGGCAACGTGACCGGCTCCCGCTATCTCTTTGAAGACACCAATACCCAGCTGCTGGTGGATTGCGGTATGTACCAGGAACGTGATTTTCAGTCCCGTAACTGGAATCCGTCACCGCTGGAACCATCACTGATTGATGCCGTCTTCCTGACCCATGCTCATATTGACCATTGCGGCCTGCTGCCCAAATTGGTGCACGACGGCTTCAAAGGCCCGGTGTATGCCACCGACGCCACCCTAGAAATGGCGGAGGTAATGTTGCTGGATTCTGCCCGCATCCAGGAAGAAGACGCCGACAACAAGAAACGCCGCCATACCCGTGAAGGCCGCCGCGGCAAGACGCCTTTTCCCGAAGAACCGCTCTATACAGTTGAGGATGCCCAGGCCTGCGTGCCGCTGTTCCGGCCGCTGGAACGCAATAAAAAGCTGAAACTGGACGGCATCTCTGCCACCCTGTTCAATGCGGGACACGTCATGGGGTCGGCCATGGTGTACCTGGAATTTGAGTCCGGCGGCGAGGCGCGCACCATCTGTTTTTCCGGGGATATCGGCCGGCCTGACCGGCTGCTTCAGGACGCGCCGGACGCGCCGACCAAACTGGACTATCTGGTGATGGAATCCACCTACGGCGACCGGGAACACCCGCCGGCCGAGGACGTCAAAGCCAGACTGGGTGCGGTCATCAAGGAAACCGCCGAACGCGGCGGCAACATCGTGATTCCCGCCTTTGCCCTGGAACGCACCCAGGAACTGCTGTATTTCCTGAAAACAATGTTTAAGGACGGGAGCATCCCTCAGCTCCCGGTTTTTGTGGACAGCCCGATGGCTATCAGGCTGACTGAGATTTTTTCCCGGCATCCGGAACTCTGGGGCGGGGATATTGAAGGCTTCAAGAAGGGGTCTCCATTTGAATTTCCCGGCCTCACGTTGACCGGCTCCGCGGCCGATTCCCGCGCCATCGCCAAAGAAAAGGGCTCCAGCATCATCATCGCCGGTTCCGGCATGGCCAACGGCGGGCGCATTAAGCACCACCTGGTTAATAATATCTCCCGGAGTGAAAACACCATCCTGTTCGTCGGCTACCAGGCCCGCGGAACCTTGGGGCGGGTGATTGTCAACGGGGCTGATCCGGTGCGCATTTTGGGCCATGAGTATGAGGTAAGGGCGAAGGTTGAGCAACTGCACGGCCTGTCGGCCCACGCCGGACGCACCGAGCTTTTGAACTGGGCATCGCAAATACTCGAGGCGCCGCGGCGTATTTTTATAACCCACGGGGAAGAGGAAGCCGCCACCGCTGTTGCCGGGGAGTTGCGCCGACGCACCGGCTGGGAGGTCAGCACACCGGAGTACCGGCAGAGTTTTGAACTGTAAAAAAAATGCAGAACCGTTCATCTCAAAGATGAACGGTTCTGCTTTTCGTTATCTGCCTTTTTGAGACCTGGTTAAATCTCTTTCCCTTTCAGAATCCACGCGGCCAGCCAGGTACCGCCGATTATCAGCACCACCGTTACCGCCAGCGCCAGCCATTCAGCACCGCCGGACTCACCGGCCGCCAGATGGTTGCCCCAGCTGGTCAATGAGCCGGGCATGACCCGGCCGACCCAGGGCACGGCACCCAGGCCGGCTCCGGCCAGTAAAACCGCGATAGCTGCGCCACCGGCGGCCAGGGAATTTTTGAACACAGCAGAGAAAATCAGGGTCACGTTGATACAGAACATAAGATAGACGGCAAGCAAGGCAGTCTGGCCGATAAAGCCGCCGAGATTACCCTCCTCAATCAGCAGCCAGGTGTAGCCGTAGGCCCCGATGCCGCCGAGCACCAGACCGATGATAAAGCTGAAGCTGATGGCCAGCATTTTAGCGGTAACGAAAGCGCCGGTACCGACGGGTTTGGACAAAGTCATGGCCGCGGTGCCGCTGCGGCGCTCAGCGGCGATAGCACCCATAGTCACCAGAACAGCCACCAGCAGCCCCATCTGAAGCGCCGTGGCCGAATACTCCGTCAGTGCCTGAAGCGCGGTCGGCGGCGGTAGTTCAATAGTGCCCAGGTCTTCCCCGGCCAGTTTGATTATCTCCGGGAGATACTTAATCATCACCGGCGTCAGCAGACCGAAGAATAGAAAGATACCGGAGACGATTAACAGCCGGAAAGTGCGGAATTGTTCCCGCCATTCCTTGGACAGGAGCGTCTTAAAGCCGTTCATGATGCTTTGACCACCTCAACGAAGATATCTTCCAGACTGGGCTGGGTCAGCTCATACCGCAGCAGTGTCAGACCGCTGGCGGCGATCAGCCGCGGCAGTTCACGGCGGGCGACGGCCACGTCATCGGTGGTGACGCGGGCGGTCGGGGCACCGTTGCTGACCACCCGTTCGGCTTTGACGAACCACGGCTGCTTTTCCAGCGATACCATAAACGGCGCAAAGTCCTCGGCAAACTCCATTTCAAAAACCGAGCGGGCGTATTTGGTCCGCAATTCTTCAACGGTAGAAGTGACCACCAGCTTGCCGTTATTGATAATAGCGACCGAGTCACAGACCCGTTCCACATCAGACAGAATGTGGGTGGACATGAAGACGGTAGCCTCTTCCTTAAGCCGACTGATCAGATCCAGTACATCGCGCCGGCCGATGGGGTCCAGGGCGCTGGTCGGTTCATCCAGAAACAACACTTTGGGGTGATTAAGCATCGCCTGAGCGATACCAAGCCGCTGTTTCATACCGCGGGAATAACCGCCGACCTTGCGGTTGCCGGCTTTTTGCAGTTCCACCACGTCCAGCAGTTCAGCGGCGCGTTTTTTCAATTCCCGATAGTCCATGCCGTACAGTTCACCGGCGAAATACAGATATTCAGTGCCGGTCATCCAGTCATAGAAAGCCGGGACATCGGGCAGGAAGCCGAAGTTACGGCGGACGGCAACTGAACTCTGGAACACTTCCTCACCGCAGATAAAGGCGCGGCCGGCCGTCGGCCGGGACAGGCCGGTCAGCATTTTGACCGTGGTGGTCTTGCCGGCGCCGTTGGGGCCCAGAAAACCGAAAACCGCCCGCTCCGGCACTTCCAAGTCAAGATTATCAACCGCGGCAATGCTGCCGAAATGTTTGGACAGCCCTTCAGTTTTTATAGCCGGAGTCATACGGGCCCTCCTCATTCTCACCGTGGCGGCCCCAGACCAGATAGATGATGGGACCAATCAGGTTCAGGAAGATGATTATCAGCACCCATACCACCTTGCTTTCACCCTTGACCTTTTGTCGCTTGGACAGGTCCAGCAAGGCCACCACCACCAGCACCAGTTCAATGATGATGATCGGTATCAGTAGCGGCAACAGGTCCTTAATCAGCGCCAGATCAGCTTCGCTCATGATAATTGCTCCTTCAATTTGTTATAAGTGGCTTCCAGTGATTCGTTGATGACCCTGGTTTGGCCGATAACCGGCATGAAGTTGGTATCACCGACCCAGCGCGGTACGATATGGCAGTGCAGATGGGCGTCCACGCCGGCACCGGCCGCCTTACCCAGGTTAAAACCGACATTTAAGCCTTCCGGTTTCATGGCTGCGGTGAGTACCGTCTCGCACCGAGTGACCAGTTCCATAATTTCCTGACGTTCTGCTGCGGTCAGCGCCGCCAGCCGGTCAACATGCCGGAGGGGCACCACCATAAGGTGCCCGGCAGCGTAGGGATAAGCGTTCATAATGACGAAGGCCGTTTCACCCCGGTACAGAATCAGGTTTTTGGCATCATCCCCGCCGGCCGGCAGATCGCAGAAAATACAACCGTCGCCTTGATAATTTTCAAATAACTTCGCCCGCCAGGGCGCCCACAATTGTTCCATAGTCTGCCTGCCATTATTTCGCTATTTTACGAAATACTATACTCTTCATCGCATTAGTGTCAAGCCTGATAATACACTGGATTCACTCCGGCGACCACGGCCGCCAGGCTGGTTTTTATACCGGCCGAAAGGACAGGTTAAATATTCGCCGTCCGGTTTATGTGATAGAATTGGGCGCTTTGAGTTTATAGGAGCACGGCCATGCCCAACAGCCTCAAGACCAAATTGATCATCAACCCGGCTGCCGGTTCCGGCACCACTGCCCGGCGCTGGCCGCATATCAAGCGTCAGCTGGACGAACTGGGTATCAATTACGAATTCATCTTCACCGAGGCTCCGGGGCACGCCATCGCACTGGCTAAAGAGGCGGCGGAGGCGCGGTTTCAAAACGTAGTCGCCGTGGGCGGCGACGGCACCATCAACGAAGTGATCAACGGCCTGCTGACGGCGGCACTGCCGATTAAACCGCTGATGCCGGTGGATCTGGGGGTCATCAATACCGGCACCGGTTCTGACTTTGTCCGCTCGCTGGGTATTCCCCGTAATCCCGACCGGGCCTGCCATCACCTGCTCAGCCGCCAGCGGCTCAAGGTGGACGCCGGCCTTATTGAATGGAAGGAAAACGGCGAGGCGAAAAGCCGTTATTTTATCAACGCTGCCGGGGTCGGCTTTGATGCCGAAACCACCTCCGCCAAGGCGAAGATATCACGCTTGCTGCGGGGGCCGGTGTCGTATATTTTAAGCGTCGGTGCTACCCTTTTCGGTTACAAAAATCGCCCGGTCAAAATAAAATGCGATGAACGCCAGGAAAATATCCACCGGGTGTTGTCCATAATCATCGCCAACGGCAGTTACTTCGGCGGGGGCATGAAAGTAGCTCCCGACGCCGAGCTGGGCGATCAGCTCTTTGACGTGCTGACCATCGGCGATATCGGGAAGGTGGAGCTGATTCAGGCCTTCCCCCGGGTCTACCGGGGCACCCACATCACCCACCCCAAGGTGAGCGTGGAACGGGCCGCGGTCATCACCCTGTCTTCCACGGAACGGTTGCTGCTCCAGGCCGACGGCGAGATTATCGGCGAAGGGGCCTTCCGGTTGTCGCTGGTGCCGGGGGCGCTGAACGTAATTATCTGATTTTATTTACACCGGAAGGAGGCATAAATGACAGAATACCAGCACGACGGCCGAGTCTATTACGCCTGCGGCCGTTGCGGCCTGACCTACACTGACAAAGCCACCGCCGAGGAATGCGAGATCTGGTGCGCCCAGGATAAGGGCTGAAACCTGGCGCTGGCGCGCCGCGCCGTAGGCGCGGTAGAAAACGGTTCGCTCAAGCTGAATCCACCGGCCGGCTGAGGGGTGCCCCTATTACCAGTCCAGTTGGTTTACCGCCAGTTCAATCCGTTCCAGCGCCTCAACCAGCGTAGCCCGGGTACAGGCGATATTCATCCGCTGAAAGCCCGCCCCGCCCGGGCCGAAGGCGTTGCCGTCATCCAGACCGACACCGGCTTGAGTGATAAAGAAATCCCGCAACTGCTGTTTATCTAATCCCAATGCCCGGCAATCCAGCCAGACTAAATAAGTGCCTTCCGGTCTAATGACTTTGAGGCGCGGGATGCGCTGCGCCGCGAAATTCATCAAGTAATCCAGATTCCCTTGCAGATATGCTGAAAGCTGTGCCAACCATTCATCCCCATAGTTATAAGCAGCTTCCAGAGCCGCCAGCGCCATCACATCGGGCTGCGGCATCAGACTGCCGCGGGCGCGCTGAAATTCCGTCCGCAGCCGGACGTCGGGAATGACAATCACCGAGGCCGCCAACCCCGCCAGGTTAAAGGTCTTGGTGGCCGACAGGCAGACCAGCGAATTCCGGGCAAACTCCTCGGAAATAGCGGCAAACGGGGTATGCTGCACCCCGTCAAAAAGCAGTTCACAATGGATTTCGTCAGAAATAACCACCGCCCCGGCGTCAATGGCAATCCGTCCGGCCTCAATCAGCTCCGGGCGGCTCCACTCCCGCCCCACCGGGTTATGGGGATTACACAGAATCATGGCTCTGGCCGGCGGGCCCGGCCGAAAGGGATTGTCCCCCGCCTTGAACCGCTGCCGCAGGTCGTCAAAGTCCATCTCATACCGGCCGTCAGTCAGTTTAAGCGGGCTGGCGCTGATCCGGCAGCCGGCGTCCGGAACCACCGACCAGAAAGGGTGGTAGACGGGGTCGGCCATGACCACGGCATCTCCGGGGTGAGTATAGGCGCGGACCGCCGCGGCAATAGCCGGAATCACGCCGGGCGTAAAGACCAGCCACTCCGGCTGCACCTTCCAGCTATATTTACGCTTCAACCGGGCGATTATCGCCTTGAGCAAGGTATTGGGCACGCGGGTATAGCCGTACACCGGGTGTTCCGTACGGCGGCGCAGGGCCTCGGTTATCGGTTCGGCCACCGCAAAATCCATGTCGGCCACCCACATGGGAATCACATCCGCCCGGCCGAAAACTTCCTTGCGGAGGTCCCATTTGACGGAATCGGTACCGGTCCGGAGAATCGGCCGGTCAAAGTCATAATGCACCATACTTACTCCTGTTGTCGTGTTGCCTGAAAAAGAGTTTATAATGTCATTATAGAACGAGGGAGGTGAAAACGTGGAATTCAATAAACTGACGTCTGCGGAAGAAGAAGTCATTCTGCGTAAAGGCACCGAGCCCCCGTTCACCGGCGAATATGAAAACACCACCGCGCCGGGAACCTACGTCTGCCGTCGTTGTAACACCCCGCTGTATCAATCCGGCAGCAAGTTCCACTCCGGCTGCGGCTGGCCTAGTTTTGATCAAGAGATTCCGGGACGGGTTACCAGAGTGCCTGACGCCGATGGTCGGCGGACTGAGATAATCTGTGCCGCCTGCGGCGGCCATCTGGGCCATGTTTTTACCGGTGAACACTTTACCCCCAAGGACACTCGCCACTGCGTAAACTCCCTGTCCATCAAGTTCATCGCCGAATAGCCCGCTGTTCTTTTGCGGTGTCTTTATTGACAATATTTGGTCTTTCTTGCCGTTTAACAACCACTCCCAACTCCTGCCTGACCACCCCGCTTTTAGACATCGCCTTTTCATATCCGGCGTTTGACAAGCATGTAATATGGTGGTAATAATAGGCCCGTAATATACGGCAGTATATTGCCGTATATGGGCATTAAAAAAGGAGATTTAATTATGAATCTACAGCGCCCCAACGGCAATGACGCCACCCAGACCACCAACCGTTCCAAAAACGTTGTCCCCATGAGCGGGTTGTGCTCCCGCTGCACCGATGACTGCACCGGCAACTGCGAGGTCTTCAAATCCACCTTCCGCGGCCGGGAGCTGATTTATCCCGGCCCGTTCGGCAGCGTTACCGCCGGGGCCGACAAGGATTATCCCGTTGACTATTCCCACTTTAATATCCAGGGTTATGCCTTTGGCGGCCGCGGCCTGCCTGACGGCGTGGTCGCCACGCCGGATACCGCCACTTTCCCGGGGGTTGACACCTCCACCGAATATGGCTGGGACGAAAAGGTTAAAATGCGCGTGCCGGTGTTTACCGGAGCGCTGGGCTCTACGGAAATCGCCCGTAAATACTGGGAGCACTTTGCCATTGGGGCCGCCATCACCGGGGTGACCCTGGTCTGCGGCGAAAATGTCTGCGGGATAGACCCGCAACTGGAACTTGACGGCAACGGCAAGGTATCCAAATCCCCGGACATGGACCGCCGCATTGAAACCTATAAACGTTACCACCGCGATATGGGGGAAATTCTAGTCCAGATGAACGTGGAAGATACCCGGCTGGGCGTGGCGGAGTATGTTCACAGCAAGCACGGTTTAAATACAATTGAACTCAAATGGGGTCAGGGCGCCAAGTGCATCGGCGGCGAAATCAAGGTTAGCAGTCTGGAACGCGCCCGGGAACTGCAGCGCCGCGGCTATATCGTGACCCCCGACCCGTCCGACCACGTTAATGTTGATGCGTTCAAGGACGGCTCGCTCAAGGAATTTGAACGCCACAGCCGCCTGGGCTTCATCAGTGAAGAGAGCTTCATGGCCGAAGTGGAACGATTACGTAAGATCGGCTTCACCCGCATTACGCTCAAGACCGGCGCCTATTCTCTGCGGGAACTGGCCATGGCCATCAAATGGGGGGCCAAAGCCAAAATTGACCTGATTACCATTGACGGCGCGCCCGGCGGCACCGGCATGAGCCCGTGGCGCATGATGGAAGAGTGGGGCGTTCCCAGCGTCTACCTCCACGCCGCCGCCCGGGAGTTTGCCCAACGCCTGGCGGATAAAGGCGAGCGGGTGCCGGATCTGGCTTTTGCCGGCGGCTTTTCCAGTGAAGACGGCGTCTTTAAGGCGCTTGCCCTGGGCGCACCGTTCACCAAAGCCGTCTGCATGGGCCGCGCCCTGATGATTCCCGGCATGGTGGGTAAAAATATCACCGGCTGGCTGGCTGAGGGCAAATTGCCGCGCACCGTCGGCCAGTTCGGGGCATCGGTAGAAGAAATCTTCGTCCACTACGAAGACGTCAAGGAACTGGTCGGGGCTAATGAAATCAAGAACATCCCGCTGGGCGCCATCGGTATCTATAGTTACGCCGAAAAACTGCGGGTCGGCCTGCAGCAACTGATGGCCGGCGCCCGCTGTTTCAATTTGCCGGCGATTTCCCGCCGCGAATTGATGTCACTGACTGAAGAATGCGCCAAGGTTTCCGGCATCCCTTACGTCATGGAAGCCTACCGGCAGGAAGCGCTGGATATCCTGGACGGCTGATTCCCAGCAAGGCCGATTTGAAGCGGGTGCCCCGATGGAGCACCCGCTTTTTTGACAAATCAGTCTCAAAAGTCCATTATCTTACCAATTTTATCGGCCGCTGAATAAGCATCAAGAAATGAAACAGGAATTTTTTAGACGCGCGGAACAGATTGCCGGCTTCGGCTTCTGGGAATTGCGGCTGGACGAAAAACGGTTTGAGGTTTCCGCCAATGCCCGCCGCATCTACGGACTGTCCCCGGATGCCCCGCTGACGATGACCGATATTCAACGAATTCCGTTGCCGGAGTTTCGTCCGATACTGGACCAGGCATTATCGGAACTGATATCGGGGGAAAAACCTTACAATGTTGAATTCAAAATCCGCCGCCCGTGTGACCAGAAGATAGCGGTGATCCATTCCGAAGCGGAGTATGACGCCCGAACCCACAGTGTCCTCGGCGTTATCTCCGATATCACCCGACGACACCAGGCGGAAGAGGAAATCCGCCGGTCAGAGGAAAAGTACCGCCTGCTGTTTAACAGTATCAGCGACGCCATTTATTTTCATGAAATCGGCGATGACGGCCGCGGCGGGTTTGTTGAAGTCAACGACGGTGCCTGCAAACTGATGGGTTATACCCGCGAGGAATTTCTGCTGCTCAGCCCCAAGGTACTGGACGACCCGAATGAATTAACTGACGCCGAGGTCGTTAAGCAGAAATTGCGCCATGACGGACATGTGGTTTTTGAGCGGATTCATGTCACCAAAGATGGCCGCCGGGTTCCAGTGGAAATAAGTTCTCAGACGGTTACGCAGGACGGCCGCACCCTGTACCTTTCCGTAGTACGGGATATCACCGAGCGCAAAACAATGGAGTCCCGGCTGCTCCAGGCGGCGGAACAGTGGCGGGCGACTTTTGATGCCATCACTACCCCGGTGTCCATTCAGGATAAGAATTACCGGATTCTGAGAGTAAATCAGGCCTTCGCCCAGGCCATGAAGATGACGCCGGGCGAACTTATCGGCAAAACCTGCTATGAAGTCAGCCACGGCACCTCGGAACCGGTTCATTCCTGTCCGCACCGAAAGACACTGGAAACCGGCCAGGCAGCAGAAGTGGAAATCCACAACGCCGAAAAAGGTACCTATACGATGGTTTCCACCTACCCGATGTTCGGCCCTGACGGCGAGGTTATCGCCAGCGTCCACATCACTCAGGACGTTACCGAACGCCGCCGCATGCAGGAACAACTGATGGTCACCAACCGGCTGGCTTCAGTCGGCGAACTGGCGGCCGGGGTCGCACATGAAATCAATAATCCGCTGACCGGCATTCTGGGCTTTTCCGAATTGCTGCTGGAATCCGCCCTGCCAGACAATATCCGCAAAGATGTGGAGATAATTCATTCGGAAGCCCGCCGGTCGGCAGAGATTATCAAGAACCTGCTGGTCTTTGCCCGCCGCCACAACCCGGTGAAAGAACTGCTTAACGTCAACGAAGTCATCCAGCGGGTGCTGGCGCTGCGGGCTTATGACACCAAACTGAACAATATTGAGGTCATCCCCCATCTGGATCCTGACCTGCCGGAAATAACCGCCGATGCCTTCCAATTGCAACAGGTTTTCCTGAATATCGTCATTAACGCCGAATTTTTCATGCTCAAGGCTCATCAGCGGGGAACCCTGACCATCACGACCAGTTACGACAAGAAGAATGACTGGGTACGAATAGTCATTACTGACGACGGACCGGGCATCGCGCCGGAGAACCTGGACCGGTTGTTTGATCCCTTCTTCACCACCAAGGAAGTTGACCAGGGGACCGGTCTGGGGTTGTCCATCAGCCACGGCGTTATCAAGCAGCACGGCGGGGCTATCAGAGCGGAAAACCAATCCGGCGGGGGTGCCTCGTTCATCATTGAACTGCCGCGGCTGGCGCCGGCAGCAGACCGACCGGAGTAAAAAACCCGTTTTTGCTTGACCATAAAAGGGCCTTGTTGCTATAATTGCTCCTTAAACAAGGAGGCCTCTATGACCCATCCCCAATTCAAAGAACTTCGCCGTTCCTACGGATTTGATGAAGTCGCCATCGTCCCGGGAGACATGACCATCAACCCGGAGCAAACAGATGTCGGGTTCAAAATCGCCGATATTGAGTTCCAAATCCCGGTAATCGCCGCAGCCATGGACGCCGTAACCGACGTCAACATGGCGATAAAAATGTCTCAGTTCGGCGGCCTGGCCGTACTGCACGGCGAGGGCATTCAAGCCCGTTATCATGACGCTGAAGCCGTCCTGGCCCAAATCGCCGAGACGCCCCAATCTGAAGTAACCGCCCTATTACAGAAAATCTACACCGAGCCGATTAAAGACGACCTCATTGCCGAGCGTGTCAAGGCCATCAAAGCCGCCGGCGGGACTGCTGCCGTGGCTATCATGCCGGCCAACGCCAAGCGGCTGGCCCCGGTCATTGCCGAGGCCGGAGCGGATATACTGGTGATTGCTTCCACTGTTACCACGGCCCGGCATGTATCCAAAAGCTATCGCGGGCTGATTTTTTCCGAATTATGTTCCAGCCTGAAAATCCCGGTGGTTGTCGGGAATGCCGTCAGCTATTCCGCTTCACTGGAATTGATGCGCGAAGGTGTCGCCGGTATTTTTGTCGGTGTCGGCCCCGGCGCCGCCTGTACCTCACGGGAGGTATTAGGGCTGGGCGTGCCGCAGATAACCGCCACCATGGATTGCGCCGCCGCCCGGGAAACCTATCTAGCTGAAACCGGCCGTTATGTCACCATTATCACTGACGGCGGCTTCAAAAAAGGCGGTGATTTCTGCAAGGCTATCGCCGCCGGTGCTGATGCCGCCATGTTTGGTTCCATCATCGCCAAATCTCAGGAAGCCCCTGGCCACGGTTACCATTGGGGTATGAGCCACCCGCACCCCTCCCTGCCCCGGGGCACCCGTATCAAGGTTGGGACCACCAGTTCACTGGAACAGATATTGTTCGGCCCCACTTCTATGGTAGACGGCAGCCAGAACTTTGTCGGAGCCTTGAAAACCGTTATGGGCGTCTGCGGGGCTGCCGACATCCGTGAGATGCAGAAAGCCGAAATGGTTATCGCTCCGGCCATCACCACCGAAGGCAAAAGCTACCAGCTTTCCAACAGCGTCTAATTACATTTCCCTGACAAATACAAAGAGGGGCATTACAGCCCCTCTTTTTTTATTATCCAGTAGTTCTTACAACGTGCGACCCACGGCAGCGGCAATGGGTTTTAGATCAGCCATCAGCTGCCGGAAATCTGACGGCGACAATGACTGAATACCGTCCACCAGCGCTTTGCGCGGGTCGGGATGCATTTCAATCAAAAGGCCGTCGGCTCCGGCAGCGATCGCGGCCTTGGCCAGTGCCGGCACCAGTGAATAATGCCCGGCCGCATGACTGGGATCCACCACCAGCGGTAAGTGAGAGTATTTTTTAATCACCGGGATGGAAGATATATCCAGTGAAAAGCGGGTAGAATCCTCAAAGGTCCTGATGCCCCGCTCACACAGGATTACCTGTTCATTACCTTCAGACAGCAGGTAGTCCGCCGCGGTCAGCCACTCAGTGATGGTGCAGGCGAAACCGCGTTTCAGCACCACCGGCCGCCGGATTTTGCCCAGGCAGGTCAACAGTGAATAGTTCTGCATATTCCGGGAGCCAACCTGAAAAATATCCACGTAATCAGCCATCATCTCGGCATCTTGTGCGTCCACAACTTCAGTAATAACCGGCAGACCGAAATTCTGCCGCGTCTTGTCCAGCAATTCCAAACCGGCTTGCTTCAACCCCTGAAAACTAAAAGGTGAGGTGCGGGGCTTAAAGGCACCGCCGCGGAGGATAACCGCTCCGGCATCTTTAACCACACCGGCTGCTTCGGTCAATTGCGCTTCACTTTCCACCGCGCACGGGCCGGCCATCACCACAAGCTGTTGACCGCCGACCTGAACGTCGTTAATAGTCACCACAGAATTCTGCTTCCGGAATTCCCGGGAAGCCAGCTTATACGGCTTCATTATCCGGGTGACGCTTTCCACCCCCGGCAGTACGGCAAACTGGTCGGTGTCGATAAAACCGGTGTTGCTCCCCAACAGGGCTACCACTACCTTATCGGTACCCAGGTTAAGCTGAACGTTCAATCCCAGCAACTTAGCTTTATCCACCACGGCATCCACCTCAAACCCGGGGGCACCGGTTTTCATTTCCACAATCATAATATACTCAGCCTCCGTTATTACTCTATCACAGTTGACCCGCGCGTTGACACCAATATCGGCCGTAATTGCCGCGGAAATACCAACAGCCCTGTCTAAAGACAAGGCTGCGAGTAAAATATAAAAAGTCTCCTGGCAATGGCATATTTTCCACAAGGGGTCGCCCCCTCAGTATCGTCTGCGCTGATGCGTTTCACGGCCGTGTTCGGGATGGGAACGGGTGGTGCCACATCGCTCTAATCACCAGAAGACTCTTTAACAATGTTAATGTGAACCTTCTAAATATCGCCTTCAAATAATTCAGTTATCTCAACTCTGAAGCAAGTCAAGCCCTTGACCATTAGTACCACTTAGCTGAACACATTACTATGCTTACACCTGTGGCCTATCAAGCAGGTAGTCTACCTGCGGTCTTATCCTTCTCGCGAAGGAAGGGAGATCTAATCTTGGAGCCGGCTTCGCGCTTAGATGCTTTCAGCGCTTATCCGTACCGAACTTGGCTACTCAGCAATGCCCCTGGCGGAACAACTGATACACCATTGGTCCGTCCTTCCGGGTCCTCTCGTACTACGGAAAGCCCCCCTCAAATCTCCGGACGCCCACCACGGATAGAGACCGACCTGTCTCACGACGGTCTGAACCCAGCTCGCGTGCCGCTTTAATGGGCGAACAGCCCAACCCTTGGGACCGATTACAGCCCCAGGATGCGACGAGCCGACATCGAGGTGCCAAACCTTGCCGTCGATGTGAACTCTTGGGCAAGATAAGCCTGTTATCCCCGGGGTAGCTTTTATCCGTTAAGCCACGGCCCTTCCACAAGGAACCGTGGGATCACTTTGCCCGACTTTCGTCTCTGCTCGACTTGTTGGTCTCGCAGTCAAGCCTCCTTATGCCAATGCACTCTACGGGTGATTTCCATCCACCCTGAGGAGACCTTTGGGCGCCTCCGTTACTGTTTGGGAGGCGACCGCCCCAGTCAAACTACCCACCAGACACTGTCCCCTGGCTTGCTCCAGGGTTAGAAACTAAATCCATCAAGAGTGGTATTTCAACGCTGGCTCCATCCCGACTGGCGTCGGAACTTCACTGCCTCCCACCTATCCTACACATGATAAACCCAATTTCAGTGCCAAGTTGTAGTAAAGCTCCACGGGGTCTTCTTGTCCAGTGGCGGGAAACCCGCATCTTCACGGGTAATTCAATTTCGCCGAGTCCCTCGTTAAGACAGCGTCCAAGTTGTTACACCATTCGTGCGGGTCGGAACTTACCCGACAAGGGATTTCGCTACCTTAGGACCGTTATAGTTACGGCCGCCGTTCACTGGGGCTTCGGTTCAAAGCTTTGCTTGCGCTAACCTCTCCCCTTAACCTTCCAGCACTGGGCAGGTATCAGCCCCTATACATCAGCTTACGCTTTAGCAGAGACCTATGTTTTTGATAAACAGTCACTCGGACCCCTTTAGTGTCACCGTTCAGAGAACGGCACCCCTTATCCCGAAGTTACGGGGCTAAATTGCAGAGTTCCTTAACGAGGGTTATCTCGATCACCTTGGGACACTTACCCCCACCTACCAGAGTCGGTTTGCGGTACGGGCGCCACTGCTTCATTGGCAACGAGGGTTTTCTTGACGGTATGGACTCAACTAGATCGTCTTGGATCTCTCCGCAACTTCCCCCGGCCTTCAACTTAACTTGGGAGTGGATTTGCCTGCCCCCAAACGCCTTTGACCGGTGACACACCATGTCCAATGGGTATGCCTAATCTATCCTCCCGTGTCACCCCTTTGCCTCCACAGCGGCGGTGCTGGAATGATGACCAGCTGTCCATCGCTCTACGCCTTTCGGCCTCGGCTTAGGCCCGACTAACCCTACGCGGATTAACCTTGCGTAGGAAACCTTAGGTTTACGGTGGGTGTGTTTCTCACACACCTTACGCTACTCATGCCGACATTCTCACTTCCCCACGCTCCACCGTCACTCACGTAACGACTTCACTGCGAGAGGAACGCTCCTCTACCATCACGACGAATCGTGATCCATAGCTTCGGTAACAGACTTGAGCCCCGTTGGATTGTCGGCGCAGAACCACTTAACCAGTGAGCTATTACGCTATCTTTAAAGGATGGCTGCTTCTAAGCCAACCTCCTGGCTGTCTGTGTAGTCCAACTTCCTTTACCACTTAGTCTGTGCTTAGGGACCTTAGCTGATGGTCTGGGCTGTTTCCCTTTCGACTACGGAGCTTAGCCCCCATAGTCTCACTCCCGGACTTGAGCTTATGGCATTCTTGGTTTGGTTGAATTCGACAGGATCTCTCCCACCTAGTCCATCCAGTGCCTTACCTCCATAAGCGAACATCCGAGGCTGTACCTAGATACATTTCGAGGAGAACCAGCTATCCCCGGGTTCGATTGGAATTTCTCCTCTATCCACAGTTCATCCGACAACTTTGCAACGTTGACCGGTTCGGGCCTCCACTCCGAGATTATCGAAGCTTCACCCTGACCATGGATAGCTCACCCGGCTTCGGGTCTAATCAGTGCAACGCAACGCCCTATTCAGACTCGCTTTCGCTACGGCTCCGCAACGTAGTTGCTTAACCATGCTACACAGATTAACTCGTCGGCTCATTCTTCAATAGGCACGCCGTCACTCTTCCGAAGAAGAGCTCCGACTGCTTGTAAGCGCACGGTTTCAGATCTATTTCACTCCCCTCTCGGGGTATTTTTCACCTTTCCCTCACGGTACTAGTCCACTATCGGTCATCAAGAGTATTTAGCCTTGCCATGTGGTCATGGCTGCTTCCCACAGGATTCCGCGTGTCCCGTGGTACTCAAGATCAGATTGAGGAGCCTAGCTCTTTCGTTTACCGGACTATCACCGTCTATGGTGGCTCTTTCCAGAGACCTTCAACTAGAGTTCGGTTTGTAACTCCTCTGCCCGTCTAACGCCGGACATAATCTGTCTTACAACCCCCCGTAAGCTTAGGCCGTTAAACCACTTAGCTTATGAGGTTTGGGCTGTTCCCTTTTCGCTCACCGCTACTAAGAGAATCTTGTCTTTTCCTCTGGGTACTGAGATGTTTCACTTCCCCAGGTTGCCTCTACTCAGCCTATGTGTTTAGCTGAGAGTGACCAGGTTTTACCTGGCCGGGTTGCCCCATTCGGAAACCCCCGGTTAAGCTTGCTAGACAGCTAGCCGAGGAATATCGCAGTCTTGCCGCGTCCTTCATCGCCCCTTGATGCCAAGGCATCCACCGTGCGCTCTTTCCCGCTTGACTTGCTTCAGATTTGAGATAACCTTACTATTCTTTGTTGGCGATATTCAGTTTTAAAGGTTCATTATAAATAAGAAACGGCCTGGTGTTTATCACCAAGCCGTCTTGGTTAACACCGTTTCCTGCGCTCTATGTTGCTCTGTTGTTTATCATCATATTTTCAAACGCGAAGAGAATAATAGCATAGCCCACCAAACCATGTCAAGGGTACAGTCAGCTTTAGCGCAACTCTTCTGCGACTTTTTTTTAGCAAAATCTAAAATCCGCCGCCCGGTCTCGGCGGGGCTTGCCTTACCCGGCTTGGGATATCTATAATGCCATTATCTTCCTTATATAACAAAAATGATGGAGCGTACATGGCAGAAACAACTTCACCCGTAAAAACTCCTGAATATTACAGCGTATCTTTCTGGCGGCGCTGGTCCCGGCTCTATGACCGGGTGGTCACCATCTCTTTCCTGCCCTTCGGCGGCGAAAAACGTTTCCGGCAGAATTTCGTCAATATGGCCGGGATTAAATCTTCCGACCGGGTGCTGGATATCTGTTGCGGCACCGGCTCCACCACGGCCATCATCGCCCCTGAAGTGGATCAGGGCCACGTTACCGGTGTGGACCTATCCCCGGATATGCTGGCGGTGGCCAGGAAGAAGGTCGTGGCTTCCTGGGTCAGCTTTCAGCTCGCCAGCGTGGACAGCCTGCCTTTCAGCGACAATTCCTTTAACCACGTCATCTGCTCTTACGGGCTGCACGAAATTCCGAAGGATATCCGGGCAGCCGCTTTAAAAGAGGTATTGCGGGTACTCAAACCCGGAGGTAAATTCCTGACGCTGGATTACCACCTGCCCCGTTATTTCCCGGCCCGTCAGACCATCGGCGCCTTTGTCCGCGTGTTTGAACATGACATCGCCTATAAGATGATGCGGGGCGAACTGGCGGCTGAAGTGGCGGCGGCCGGTTTGAATCTGCAGGAAAAGAAAACGCCCCTCGGGGGCATGTTTCAAATCATCTCCGCCGACAAGGACCGCTGATCCATGGAAAACACCGTGTCGCTGTCAATCACCCGAATCAACGAAAACTCACCCGAATCGCTGGAGGATGAGGTGGTGCGGGAAGCGGCCCTGACTATTTTTTTCAACGATACGGAACTGGTCACCATGCTGTGTTCCCCTGCGGAAGAACGTTATCTCGCCGCGGGATTTCTGGCCGCCGAAGGCCTGATAGAAAACGCCGGGGATATCCTGTCGCTGACCCTTGATGAGACCCGCGGGATCGCACGGGTCATTGCCCGGGACCGGGGCGAAGCCGGACGAATCTGGAAGCGCTTCATCTCTTCCGGTTGCGGCCGCGGCGCGACCTTTTATTCCGCCGCCGACGTCGCCAGCCCACCGGTGGAATCATCGCTCACCGTCCGGCCCGGACAGATATACCGCCTGATGCGGGCGTTTCAGGAGCAAAGTGAAATCTTCAAATCCACCGGCGGCGTCCATGCCGCGGCGCTGGCCTGCGGTGATACAATTGAACTGTTCTCCGAAGACATCGGGCGGCACAACGCCGTGGATAAGGTTTTCGGCCGCTGTCTGCTGGATAACATCGCCACCGGCGATAAGATGTTACTGGTCAGCGGCCGGATATCATCTGAAATACTGTTGAAAACCGCCCGACGGCGTATGCCGGTACTGGTTTCCCGCAGTGCCCCGACCGATTCCGGCGTCAAACTGGCGGAAAAGCTGGGCATCACGCTCATCGGTTTTGTCCGCGGGCACCGGATGAATGTGTATGCACATCCGGAAAGGATTGATTATGCAGAATAATACTGACATTACCGCCCGAATCAACGCGCTGAAAAAAGAAAAAAATGCCGTCATTCTGGTGCACAACTACCAGTTGGGCGAAGTCCAGGACATCGGCGATTTTGTCGGCGACTCCCTGGAACTGGCGCAGAAAGCAGCCGCCACCGGCGCCAAACTCATCGTATTCTGCGGAGTTCATTTCATGGCGGAAACGGCCGCCATCATCGCCCCCGGCAGTAAGGTAATACTACCGGACAGCCACGCCGGCTGCCCCATGGCCGATATGATTGACGCGGCCGGATTGCGCCGTATGAAAGACGAGTTGCCGGGCCGTCCGGTTGTTTGTTATGTCAATTCCACCGCCGAAGTCAAGGCGGAAAGCGACATCTGCTGCACCTCCGCCAACGCCGTCAAAGTCGTCAGCAGCCTGCCGGACGACGAGATTATCTTCGTGCCGGATCAGTATCTGGGATACTATGTGCAACAGCAAACCGGCAAGCATATCCATTTTTGGCCCGGTTACTGCCCCACCCACGCCCGGATACTGCCGGAACATATCCTGGAACTCAAGTCCGAGCACCCGAACGCCCCGGCGGTTGTCCATCCGGAATGCCGTCCGGAGGTAACCGCGGTAGCTGATGAGGTACTCTCCACCGGCGGCATGATCCGCTTTGCCCAACGCCCGGAAATCAGCGAACTTATCGTCGGCACCGAAATGGGCATTATTCACCGGCTCCGCAAGGAAAACCCAGGCAAGCGCTTTTACCCGGTTTCGGAGCAGGCCGTCTGCCCCAACATGAAACTCATCACTCTGGATAAGATACTGACCGCTTTGGAAACAGAAAGTCACGCAGTATCCGTGACGGAAGAAATAGCGGACCGAGCAAGACTCACCATTGAGCGGATGCTGGCGATCAAAGCCTGACATCGCCTCCGGTCCGAACCCAGGGAGGGCCATTATGGATAATTGCCGGCACGTCGTGGTGTTCATCACCGCCGCCGATACGGAAGAAGCCCGGCTGATTGCCCGGGTTCTGCTGGAACAGCGCAAAGCCGCCTGTGTCAATATCATCAACGGCGTCAGTTCCATTTTCCGATGGCAGGAACAGGTGACCGACGAGACCGAAAACCTGCTCATCGTCAAGAGCACTTCAGCTTTGCTGGCTGACCTGATTGAAACGGTCAAGGAAGTTCATTCCTACCAGACTCCGGAGATTATCGCACTGCCGGTAATCGGCGGCAGCGGGGAATACCTGAAATGGCTGGATGAATCGGTCGGGCCGGAGAACGACGCGGCGTCATAGTAAATCCGGCTGCGTCAGGCGTATAATAACCAGAATAAAACCATGTTTAATACCATACGGGAAGATATCCGCAACGTCTATGCCAAAGACCCGGCCGCCCGGGGCTTCTGGGAGGTTATCTTTACCTATCCCGGTCTCCATGCATTGTGGGGCTACCGGCTCAGTCACTGGTTCTGGAAGGTCAGATGGCATTTCCTGGGGCGTCTGTTGTCTCATATCGCCCGCTTTCTGACCGGAATTGAGATTCACCCCGGCGCCACCATTGGCCGCCGTTTTTTTATTGACCACGGCATGGGCGTGGTTATCGGTGAAACGGCCGAAATCGGCGACGATGTCCTCCTGTATAAGGGCGTGGTGCTGGGCGGCACTTCACTCTCCAAAGGCAAGCGGCACCCCACTATCGGCAATAATGTGGTGGTCGGCTCCAACGCCACGGTCCTGGGCAATATTCTCATCGGCGAAGGCGCCCGCGTCGGCGCCGGGTCGGTGGTGGTAAAAAACGTACCGGCGGGGGCGACGGTGGTCGGCATCCCGGGACGAGTGGTGGATGAGCACAAACCCCAAACGGTCACGGACCTTGAACACGGCAGACTGCCGGACCCGGTAGCCGAGGCCGTACGCTATATCATGGCCGAACAGGCCAAGATTGAGAAACGCTGCGCGGCACTGGAAGAATTGGGCGGCATCATTGCACCGGTTGACGACCTCAAGGAAAAACGCCGGGAGATTGAACGGGAGTTTGAAGACGGTGAGTTTGATGAAGGCGGCGGTATTTAGCTGCCCACCGTTCAGTCCCGAGCACAAGGAGTGGCAGCCACGAAGATGCCAGTCCGGCCGATTAGTAGCGCGTAAAACATACTGCTGAACCAAAGCTTCGGCTGTTTTTGCCATGGTTCTCTTTTAAATCCCAGACGGCATTTGACCCCGCGGGATGCTGCTGATATACTTATTGCAAATGATTAGCATTTGCTTTTCAATTCCCGAAGACATGGAGGCAGTATGACCCCGCTGGGTAACACCGAACTGAAAAGTACCGGACAACGGGCGGTAATCCTGGAGATCATCCGTCGGGGCGGCGGGCATCTTGATGCCGACGAAATTCATCAGCGCGCCAGAAAGCAATTGCCCCGGCTGTCGCTGTCAACCGTTTATCGGGTACTGCAAAAATTCAAGGAAAACGGGCTGATAGAGGAGCGCCACCTGGACGAGAACCATCACCACTACGAGATTTCCCGCCGGGATGAGCACCATCACCTGATTTGCTCCGGATGCGGCAAGGTTATTGAGTTCAGCCTGCCGGTCGCCGATATAATCACTGCCCGTATCCCCGCGGCAAACGGCTTTGAGATCAAAAATTGCGAAATAAACCTCTCCGGGCTCTGCCCGGAGTGCCGGCAGAAAGCATAATCCATGTCCACTTGCCACAATCCATCATCTGAACCAGCGGCTGCCGCCGGCACCCTTAAGGTCGCCCTGGTAGGCAGCCCCAATGTCGGAAAAAGTTCTGTCTTTCACAGTCTGACGGGTCGCCGGGTAGTCATTTCCAATTACCCCGGAACTACGGTGGATGTCTTTCGCGGTCGGACCAGTTTTAACGGCCATCACGTGGAAGTCGTTGATACCCCCGGCATGTACTCCCTGCATTCCATCACCGAGGAGGAAAGGGTCGCCCGGGCAATCCTGTTACAGGAGAAACCGGATGTGGTGCTTCATGTGGTGGATGCCAAAAACCTGGAGCGGATGCTGCCCATCACCTACCAGCTGATTGAAGCGGGGCTCCCGGTAATCCTGGTGCTGAACATGATGGACGAGACGCAAGCCCTGGGAATTGATATTGATACCGACCTGCTGTCCATTGAACTTGGAGTGCCGGTGCAGAAAACCGCGGCTAATCTGGGCCGCGGCATCAATGAACTGAAGCAGGCTGTCCTTAACTACCAGCCGGTCTGCCTGAATCTGCCGGTATTTTACGATAACACTATTGAACAGGCCGTGGCTGCGCTCCTGCCGTTGGTTAAAAATCAACCGGCGGTCCGCAAATTGTCGCCCCGCGCCATCGCCTTGCTGTTGCTTCGGGACGATACCCAGATACTTCAATTACTCACTGATGACGGAGCTGATATCAAAGCCATTGAGAAAATCATCAGCGAAGTCCGTGCCTCAATAAACCAGACCCCGGCGTATCTGTTGGCGGTCAGCCAGCAGCGGGCAGCCCAGCAAATGGTCCGAAAGGTCATGACCCAGCGGGCGGACGACAAGCCGCCTTTCCGGGAAAAGCTGTCCCGCGCCATGATGCACCCCCTGTCCGGGAGTCTCATCCTGGCAGCGGTGCTGATGGTGATGTATTTCTTCGTCGGCGTCTTCGGTGCCGGCACGCTGGTCGGCTGGCTGGAGGAAGTCGTTTTCGGCCAGTATATCAACCCCTGGCTTCAGGATGTTTTAGGCAATCTGATTCCGGTAAAAATTATCGCCGACTTGTTTATCGGCGATTACGGCGTCATCACCCTGGGCCTCACTTATGCCATCGGTATAATCCTGCCGATTGTAAGCACCTTCTTTATCATCTTTTCCATAATTGAGGATTCCGGTTACCTGCCCCGGTTGGCCATGCTGGTAGACCGGTTATTCAAGTTCATCGGCTTGAACGGCCGCGCGGTGATCCCCATCGTCCTGGGGCTGGGCTGCGACACCATGGCCACCATCGTCACCCGAACCCAGGAGACCAAACGAGAGCGCGTCATCACCACCCTGCTGCTGGCACTGGCGATTCCCTGCTCTGCTCAGCTGGGTGTTATCTTCGGTATCTTGTCGGTCTCAACCGGCATGATTCTAACCTGGCTGGGAGTGGTGCTGCTGGTTTTCCTGCTGGTTGGCTACCTGGCTTCCCGTTTGATTTCCGGAGAACGCGCCAGTTTTTACATGGAAATCCCCCCGTTGCGCCTGCCGCGTTTAGCCAACGTGCTGACCAAGACCTATGCCCGGCTGGAATGGTATTTAATGGAAGTCATACCCTTCTTCCTGCTGGCCAGCGTGGTATTGTGGGCCGGCGACGCGGTCGGACTGCTGGATATACTGATCAACGCACTCAAACCAGTCATTGAATTCGTCGGCATCCCGGCTGAGGCGGCGGTGGCCTTTATTATCGGCTTTTTCCGCCGTGACTTCGGCGCTGCCGGATTGTATGACCTGGCCACCGAAGGTATTCTGTTTGGTAACGGGCTGCTGGTTTCAGCGGTGGTGATGACGCTCTTCGTACCCTGTATCGCCCAATTCATGGTCATGATTAAGGAGCGTGGCTGGAAAACAGCCCTGGCTATCGCCGGATTTATCTTCCCCTTCGCCTTCCTGGTCGGCCTGGTGCTTGACCGGACTTTAAAATTGCTGGGGGTTAATCTGTGACCACAAACAATGAAACCATGAAGTGCCCCTACTGCGGCCACGAATTTGACGCCGCCGCCGGAACTGCTTTTTGCGGTTCCTGTCCGGTTGGTAAAAATTGCCGGCTGGTACGCTGTCCTAACTGCGCCTATGAAACACCGGCTGAGTCCCGGCTGATTTCAACGATAAGGAAACTGAGGAGAAAACCGTGAATATTGATGAGCATGGCGAAGAAATACTGGAAGCGCTCTGGATAAAGACCCTGGAAGAAAAGACCAGTATCGGTGCTGACGAATTCCGCGGTCGGCAGACACTGGCCCAGCTGATTGAACACGGGTTGGTCGTCAGCGCCGGTGACGGCAGCCTGTCGCTGACCGAAAAAGGTCTTCCGGAAGCGCGCAGCGTAGTCAGGCGTCACCGTCTGGCGGAAAGACTGCTTTATGACGTTCTGGGGACGCGTGACCGGGTGATGCATGACAAGGCCTGTAAATTTGAACATCTACTGGACAAGGGGCTGGACGAAAACATCTGCGTTCTGCTGGGACACCCCAAGGTTTGTCCGCACAATAAACCGATTCCACCCGGTAAATGCTGTGAACAGGCTTCCACCAAACCGCACAAACTGGTTTCGCCGCTGTCGGAACTGAAACCCGGGCAAAAGGGGAAGGTGGCCTACTTGTACGCGCCGGAGGCCGGTAAGCTGCAAAAGCTGATGGCCATGGGCATACTGCCCGGTGCACCGGTTAAACTTATCCAGACCTTCCCGTCTTATGTATTTCAGGCCGGCAACAGCCAGTTCGCCACCGACCGGGAGATCGGCGATGCCATTTACGTCAGATTAACCGAGGAAAGTTGAACTACGCCAAACGGTTAACATCATAGTCAAGGGGTGAAATCAGTTAATTTTGCCGTCCAGCGCCCGGTTGGCCAGGGCATCGGCTTCGCGGTTGTGCTCACGGGGAACATAGCGGTATTTTACGCTTTTGAATTTGACTTCCAGAGCCTTAACTTTGGCATATAAAGGTGCCAGACCGGCATTTTTTACCCGGTACTGACCGCTAAGCTGCTTAACTACCAGTTCTGAGTCAGCTTTAAGCAGGAGTTCATCGGCCCCCAGTTTATGCGCTTCTTCCAACGCTACGATAACCGCCGCGTATTCGGCCTGATTATTAGTCAGGCGTCCCAGACAACGGCTGACTTCCAGGACTATCTCGCCGGCTGGATTTTTTATAATAACCCCCAGCGCGGCTGCGCCGGGATTGCCGCGGCTGGCGCCGTCGGAGTTGGCAATAAGTTGCGTCAAATGAATTACTCCAAAAATAAAATACGGCCACATGATGGGCAGCCGACTACTTCGCCGGCGCGGGCGCGATGCATCCAGGAGGTGGTCACAGCAATACCGCAACCCCGGCAAACGCCCTGCTCCAGACGGGCCACCGCCCGGCCTTTTTGCTTCTTCAGCAGATCATACTGAGTATTGACCGCCGGGGATAATTCCGCCGACAATTCCTGGCGATGTTTTTCCAACCCGGCTAACTCCGCCTCAAGTTTGGTCAGTCCGGCGGATAATTCAACACGGCGGCGCGACAGGGCTTCTTTATGCCGCTGTAAAGCGATTTCGGCGTCATCAATGGCCTTTTCAGTTTCTTCAATGGTTTCCATCAGGCTAAGTTCCTGTTCCTCACCGGGTGCCCGATGGCTTTTTAACAGATCTATGTCCTTCTGCAGCGCCGATAGTTCCTTGGGACTGGTGACCCGCCCGCTGTAGAGCTGATCCTCGTGGTGCTTGATACGGGCCGAAAAGTCATCAACTTCCGCCGCTATCTCCCGCAGATCATGACGCAGTTTTTCCAGGTCGTCCTTTTTAGCTGCGATGGCGGCACGCTCCACGGCCAGCGGGTCGGCCGCCAATTCAGCCTTAAACGCTGCCGCCTGCTGACGCCGTTCAGCAAGGGCAATGTCGGTTTCCTGCAGTTGGGACAGCAACCTGGGAACGCTCATGGGTATATTGTACGGTTTCAAGACCGCTTAATACAATCCGTCTGTCATCGTGTCAATGGACGGGCGTTAGTAATTCCTTTCCTGACGGCTTATAATGAACATATTGACACAGGAGGTATTTCCTTGACCGACCAAGATGATCGCGTCATGATTTTCATTGACGGGTCCAATATGTATCATTCACTAAAAGCCCATTTTCATCGTTCGGATATTGACCTGGCCCAGTTCTGCGCCAAACTGGTCGGCAAACGCCGGTTGGTGCGCATTTATTACTACAACGTGGAAGTCGGCCAGCGGGAGGAGCCGGAGCGCTACAAGGACCAGCGGGTTTTCTTTGACGGTGTTGAAGCGATGCCCTATACCGAATTAAGATTAGGCAGGCTGGTCTATACAAGCGGCTGGCCCAATACGCCGCCCTTTGAAAAAGGGGTGGACGTGATGCTGGCCACCGACATGCTGACCCACTGCTTCAAGAACAATTACAACACCGGCATTCTGGTGGCCGGAGATTCCGACTTCGTCGGCGCCCTGCAGGCAATCAAGGATTACGGCAAACACGTTGAAGTCGCACTTTTCGGTGAAGAGCGCACCTCCGTACCGTTGCGGAAAGTAGCCGACGTGGTTCACGTCATTGATGGTAACATGCTCCGGGGTACCTGGAAAACACCGGGTCCGCAACGCTCCCGCCGGGCCCGTCGGCCACGGCCGCAGCAACGCCCGGTGAATAAAGACGATAACACTCAAAGTACGCCAGCGGTGAACGGCAACGGAACGACTACCCCGGCTCAAACACCGTCATCTCCAACTCCCAATCAACCACCGCCTTTTCCGCCGCTACCCCAGCGGGGCAACCCCGATGGTCTGGAATAGGGCGCTCAAAGACCGTTTTGAAGCCGAGTCCGGCGCTGTCCTGAAAGATTGGGGCGGCCAAGTGCCGGCGGCGATCGTCTTTCCGAACAATTACCGTCTCGGCATGTCTAACCTGGGCATACATGCCCTCTATAAGTGGTTTAACAACCGCGAGGATTTTCTGGCCGAGCGCGTCTTCTGGGATGAGCAGGAACTGTCAACCAGCGGGGCTCTGTCGGTTGAAAGCCGCCGCCCGTTAACCGATTTCAGCGTTCTGGCTTTTTCGGTATCCTGGGAACTGGACTATTTTAATATTCCCCGGATTTTACGCGCCGCCGGTCTGCCGGTTTACGCCCGTGACCGGGACGAATCCCACCCCCTGATCATCGGCGGCGGTGCCACCCTGACCGCCAATCCCGCCCCGACTGCGGCCTTTTTTGATGCCGTCTGCATTGGTGAGGCGGAAGCGATACTACCGGGATTGCTGGATACCCTAAAAACCGGTGGCACCACCCCGCGTCACCAACTTCTGGCCCAACTGGCAACTCTGCCCGGCATATATGTGCCGGGGCACAGCAAACACGCGGTCAAGAGGCTCTATACGGCCGATATGGACAGCTTCCCGGTCAGCACCCAGGTATTTACCGATGATACTGAATTCGGCGACATGTACCTGCTGGAAGTTCAGCGGGGGTGCCGTTTTGCCTGCCGCTTCTGTCTGGTGGCCGGGGCTTTTTGCCCCTTCCGCTGGCGTTCAGTTGAGGTGTTGCTCAGTGAAGCCGCAAAAAACCTGAAGTACCGCAACCGGGTGGCGCTGGTCGGCCCGGTGGTGAGTGAACATCCGCAGATATTGGAGCTGCTGCGATGTTTACGGGAAATGGGCTTCAGCCTGTCAATGGGTTCCATGAGAGTCAAACCGATTTCCACTGAGGTGATTACCGAACTGGTAAAAGGCGGCGTAAAAAGCCTGACCATTGCCCCGGAAGCCGGAAGCGACCACATGCGCCGCGCCATCGGCAAAGGGTTTTCCGACGATGATGTGGCTGAGGCGGTCGGCAAAATCGGCGCCGCCGGTATCCGGCAGCTGACCCTCTACGCCATGGTCGGCCTGCCTGAAGAAAAGGATGAAGACGCAGCTGATCTGGCGGCGCTGGTACTCCGCTGTAAAGCTGAGGCAGACAAATACCGGTTACTCCTGTCCCTGAATGTTTCCGCCTTTGTCCCCAAACCTCAAACTTCATTTGAACGGCAACCGATGGCCGCTGCTGCCGATATCAATCGGCGGTTTGAGATGCTGAGCCGGAGTCTGGCGCCCCGGGGCGTCAAGGTCAAACCGGACAACGTGGATTGGGGGCTGGTTCAGGCCGCCCTGTCCCGCGGTGACGAACGCCTGGCAGCAGTAATAGAGACAATGGACCGGATGTCTCTGGCCGGCTGGCGGCGGGCGATGAAACAGCAAGGGTTGTCAACCGAAGATTACGCCCACCGGCGTTATGATGATAATGAGGCATTGCCGTGGGGCGTGGTGGAGATGTAGCACTGGAAAACCCGAAGGGGGATGGCTTTGAGCCATCCCCCTTCTATTCTTATAAACAGCCGTGATACGGTAACACTACCAGTTAAATTTACCGGCACCATTGATGGTATCGCCCTTGAATGTTGAAAGGTCTCGGGTCCACCAGGCTTCCATTTCATCCTCAGAACGCACTTTTCCGTATCCAAAGGTTCTATCCATTGTGGCAAAGAAACCGTTAAAAATACCGGTATTGCCGGCGACAGCCCTGACAACCGGATGAATAATGGCCTCGGACGGATGGTTAAAGGGGCAGGTCGGTTGACAAATTCCGCAGTTCACCGGAGCGCCGAAACCGGAACAGGTATCCCAGTTCATCCAGAAGGCCTTGATACCAGGATTATTACGGGGCACTACCGTATCCCAACTGGGCTCATCGGACATGTCAATTGACTGACTCGGGCAGACCTCACCACAACGTTTGCAGGTATTACAAAAGCGGTGACCGCCAAAATCAATCGGTTTGGTCGGGGCTAAAGGCATATCAGTAATCGCCGAATCAGCGTAGCGGCTGCAAAGCCCCCAACCGGGGCTCATGCGATAGTGAGGCCGCCCTTGCTCGGAAAGGCCAGCAAAAACGCCATAAGCAGTATTTTGCGATGGCATCATACCACCAGGCCTGAGAGCATAGTATCCCAGTCCCTTGATAAAAGAAGTGGCGCGGTTCCATACCGATCCGGCCCAGTCATAACCCTGCATATCCATTCTGCCCAAAGGCACAGATGAACCGTAGCCGCTGAGAGTATCAGGGTTTTTGGAATACCCAAACGTGCCCTGACTTTGAGTCATCTGACTCTCCCAAACCACGAGCCATTTGCATTTGTTGGGTATATGGTACAGTTTCTGTTCATCCTGGAACGGTTCATCAATATCTTCCCACACGCACAGTCCTTTATTGAACAAGCGCTTCATGTGTTCGTTCAATTCAATCACCCCGACCGCCGGTGTGCCGAATGAATGAAAGGCAGCCCTCAACACCTGAAGGTTATAATCGGAACTTTCATTATACGGAACAGCATTATCACCTTCTGAAGGTTTCCAGTAACTGTTGGAACCGGTCCACGGCACGCTGAAGTTAAATTGACCTGAGGCGGAGTACCATGCCATGCCGCGCCGATCATAACCGGGCAGCCTCCCTGCAAGTCCCTCGGACTTGTCTTTGGCCACCCGTGCCTGAGTAGCCGCCCTGACTGCATCCGAGACCGGCACTGCGGGGTGAGTTTTAGGGTCATATGCCTGATAAACATCCCAATCTACTTCAGTAGTAATGTCCTCATAATCCCGTTCCCTGATCCACCAATCACGCTTTTGTTCATACGAACCGACTAACTCGTCCAGGTCATGAAAACCGGGAGTTGCAGCCGCCGCAACACCTAACCCGGCGCCGGTCAACCCGAGTCCTTTCATAAAATCACGGCGGGAAATTGTTGAGTGGAACCTGACTGTCATTTTCTTTCTCCTTAAGGTAATTTATTCTTACATGTAATAATACACCTCATCATTATATTTTGTCATCGTACTTTAGAATTAGTACTTTATGCGTATTTTTTATTGGTGTATAATCAAACAGCACGGAGAATACAAGGGAGTAATCAATTGAACCATTACTTCAAACAAGAAATTGAACTGGGTTGCCTGTTGGCTCAGTCAAAAACTTTGATGGACCGGATATTGATCAGAGAGATGGCCCATGTTAAGTCCATGCCGCCGGAGCAAGGGGCTCTGTTGCACACAATATACGATGGCAGGGATTACCTGATTGAAGATTTGATGGTTATGACTCTCAAAGAACGAAGCACCATCATTCGTCTGGTCGGCAGGTTGAAAGACAAGGGGCTTGTCAGCACCAGTGTTGTTCCCGGCACCCGTAAACATCTGGTAAGAATAACAGAGGCTGGTAAACACGCATTTGACCCGGTTTTAATGACCGATTGTTTCGTTTCTATTTTTTGTGCCCTGACCCCGGAGGAACAAACATCCTTGCAGGAGATTTTAGATAAATTGATAAAGTCAGAAATCAAGTCCTTGCAGGCTTCACGCAAGCATCCTCACGACAGTGTGTTTGACGCCTAACCGTTGCACGCCTGGCGAATACAATAACCCGAAAAACCTTACCGGCTACTGCTTCAGCAACTCCGTCACCACCGCCGCCACTTCTTTCCCATCGGCTTTGCCCCGCAACATCGGGGTCAGTTTCCCCATCACCTTGCCCATATCCCGCGGCCCGGCAGCGCCGGTTTCAGCGATGACTTTTTTGGCTTCAACAGTTATTTCTTCGCGGCTGAGCTGCTTCGGCAGGTAGTTTTCCAGAATATCCAGTTCCGCCTGCTCCAGAGCCACCAGATCCGGCCGATTGCCGGACTGAAAAGCCTCAATGCTCTCCCGACGCTGCTTGGCCATTTTGCTGATAACCACATGAACTGCGGCATCATCCAATTCCTTCTGCTGCTCAATCTCCGCATAATTGATAGCGGACATGATCAACCGCAGGGTGTTAAGCTTACATTTCTCCCCGGCACGCAGGGCATCTTTCAGTTCCGTTGCCAGACTTAATTTAAGGCTCATATCATTACTTCCTCATTTAATTACTAACAGATTCTAGGCAGGGCAGTGGCGAGTGTCAACACCACGGCTTAAAATAAAACCAGCCGCCTCATGGCGGCCGGTCAATTAACCTGAATAAGCTGGTCTAATTGCTTACACCCAGCTTGAAACCGCGGTCAACTTCCTTATGCGGCAAGCCCAGTTCATCCTCCAGCCAGAGTTTGACGTCAAGGTAGGTATCGGAGCCAATATCCTGACGGGTCCATTTGAACTCGCCCTCGCCCAACTTCACCTGGTGTACTTCCTTGAGCTTTTCTTCAATTTTCATCGGCCAGGTCGTTTTTTCTTTGGCCGGCACATTGGCAGTTCCCTCATACTTGCGTCCCAGACACTCATCAAAGAGGTCGGCGGACACTATCGCATAGTTTTTGTTGACAATGTGCCTGATGGCTTCACCCAGTGTCAATCCCATAATTTGATAGTTCCCTCCTTTTTCTCTGAAGCGGTATTATACCACTTTTATCGTGGTAATTAACAATTACTCCTTATTCCGGCTTCCTGACCCGGGCGAATATATACAATCCCCGAACCACGTCCAGCTCTTCAATTATAAAACCGGCATCCTGAAGCATTTTACGCCATTCATCCTTGGTATGCACAAACATAATGCCGCGCTCAACCACATAACGGACAAAGGTATTCATGAAAAAGGAAAGAATCGGGTTTTTCGGCTGGTAAATATCAAAAATGATTAACTTGCCGCCCGGCTTGAGTATCTCGTAGCTCTTCTGAATCAGACGCGAAAAAAGTTTAAACTCATGAGAGGCACTGGAATTGTAGACCCGGTCAAATTCTTCCGGCTTGAAATCCATTTGGTAGGCATTGCCTTTGATGAGCGTTTTGTTTTCCCGCTTCACCTTGGCGTTACGCGCCAGCATAGCGTCGGATTGATCCAAGCCAACTATCCGTCTGGCTTCAATCGTGTTACAGATATAACCGGTGCCGCAGCACAGGTCCAGAATATCCATATGGGAGGTATCTTCGTTAAGCATCCGTTTACGCATGCTTTCATAAGTCCCGCCCATGAACAACCTGGTCAGAAAGTCATATGCCGGAGCAATCGTCTCAAAAAATTTAGGTTCTACCATGGCTCAACCTCTCATCCTATTAATAATCCTGCGGCCACCGCCGTATTGGTAACAAAATAGACCAGAACCATATATTTGTTGGCCGCGGCTACTTTAAGCGGATTGGAATAATGAAGATGGGCGGCGCGGGCGGCGGCAAAAGCCAGCGGCAGACCGCCGAAAACCAGCCCGGCAGCTCCGGGCAAGACGCCGATTATCAATAACCAGGCAATAAAAATATAAATCCCGGCCAGTGACCCGATAAAAAGATTTTTAGCCCCGGCCGGCCCCAGCCGGTAGGTCAGGTTTTTCTTACCCGCCTGCCGGTCTTCAGCATAGTCCGGTATTTCATTAATCAGAATCATCGTCCACATGCTCAAGCCCGGAATCAGCCCAATCAACAGGATATCACTGGTCAACACCCCTGCGTGGATATAATAAGCCCAGCCGGTTATCACCGGGCCGTAGCCGATCAGCATAGCCAGCTCCCCCAGGCCTCGATAAGCCAGCCGAAATGGCCGAGCCGAATAAACAATGGAGATAGCCGCCCCAATCGCCGCAATACCCAGGCTGGCGATGCCGACGACAAAGGCGAAGTAAATACCGATGACCAGAGCCAGTATATATAGCCCGATGATTACCTGCATCGCCTGTCGCGGCTGAATACGGCCGGTGGTCAACACACCGGAGCCACCGGAAAAGGGGTTCTTGGCCCCGGGGGTTGAACGGTCGGTGCCGTACTGGAAATCCAGTGTATCGTTAAACATGGTCAGACCGACTTGCACCGCGGCTGCCGCGATAAAAGCCAGCACGAAATAACCGGGGTTAAAAACCTCTTGCGACACGGCCGCCGCGCCGCCGATAATGACCGGCAGAACGCCTTGCGGCAGAAATTTCAGTCGGGCAGCCTGTACCCAGTAATTAAAGGGTACCGCAACCGGGCTAGTAGCAGCGCTCAAGAACCTGTCTCAGCAGCGGCTCCGGAACTTTGCAGGAAATCTTGCCGTTCTCCTTGTGGAAGCTACCGAATTTTTCAAGGAGGAAAAAGTCATTAATGGCGGTACGCCGCTTATTATCAAAGGTGAGCGTCTCCAAAATCTGATCAATGGAAATGTCGGCCGGAATACGGGTCGGCAGACCAATTTTCTGGAAAATAGCTTCTATACGTTCGGCCAGTTCCGGTTCCATGAAACCCTGAGCCACCGAAATACGGGATTCAACTGTCATGCCGATGGCGATGGATTCACCGTGCAGCAGTTGGCCGTTTTTCCTGATCTCCAGCGCATGACCGATGGTATGGCCCAGTTCCAATTGCGGATCCAGCTTGCCCTCATACGGATCAATAACCAGCAGTTCCAGTTTCAGTTCAATAGTGTGGGCCGAGATATACTCAATATCATCCCAGGAAAACTCCGGCGCTCTCTGATTGATGTATTCAAAAAAGGTTTCTTCCTGACACAAACCGTGCTTAACCGATTCAGCCAGCCCGGCTTTAATCTGTCGCTCCGGCAGTTTTCGCAGAAAACCGAAGTCAATAAACACGAATTCCGGCGGGTAATACTGCCCGAAGAGATTCTTGCCCCTTTTGTAATTAACCGCCTGCTTCTGCCCGATGGCCGAATCAATCTGGGCCACCATGGTGGTGGGAATATGGAAAAAGCGGATACCCCGGAACAGCAGGGCGGAAAGCAGACCGCCGAGATTGCCCACCACGCCGCCGCCCAGACAGACAATCACACTGGACTTGGTGGCGCGGGCGTCAAGCACCTTGGCACCCAGCTCTTCCAGCGTGGTCAGGGTCTTGGATTGTTCACCGGCGGGAAATATCAGGGCATGGGTTTCGGCTACTTTCGACAGTTCCGCCTTGACGGGTTCCAGAAAAGCACCGGCCACGTTGTCATCGGTAATGATGAAAAACTTATCGGCGCCCAGACCACCCGCGCAATCGGCCAGTTGGTCCAGAATGTCGCGACCCAGGTAGATGGAACGGAAGCGTCCGCCGCCGATGTCATATTTAAAGGTCTGTAATTCTGCCATGTCCCTCTTCATTTCTTATAGCCCGCCACAACGGTCCCCATACCGCCGCTTTGGTATTTGTGCCATACATCGGTAAAACCGTTATCAGTCAGTATTTTGGCGATGTCGGTGTTTTTCGGCAACAACATCACCGAATGATAAAGATAGCGCGGCGACCCCTTGGCTGTCCCCAGAATCGTGCCGATGACCGGCAACAGGTATTTCAGAGCAAAGAGATATAAACCGCGCAAAGGTTGTTTTTCCGGCTTGGTCATATCCTGAATGATAAAGATACCGCCGGGCTTAAGCGCCTTGAACACATTCTGTGCGGCCAGGTTCTTATTGGCAAAATTACGGAAGGCAAAACAGGTGGTGATGATGTCATACTTATTCTCACCGTAAGGCACTTCAGAATCGCCCACCCAGAAATTAATGTCCCTACCCTTAAAGGCCTTGTCGTAACGTTTTTTCGCCACCTCAACCATTTCCGGCACCAGGTCAAAGGCATCAATCTTTAATTCCGGAAAATTGCGCGTGGTATTGAAGGTGACGAAGCCGGTGCCGCAGGCCAGATCCAGCATCTTCAGTTCTGTTTTGTCTTTTTTATAATGACCGATAACCTTGAGGACATCCTTGACCCACCGGCGATGAATACCCATACCGATGATATCGTCATGAAGATCATACTTGGGGGCCTGATAGCCGAAAAGCTCCAGCATATACGCTTTGCGCTTTTTGGCTGCTTCAGACTCAAAACCCGGGTCTTGAAGGTGCTGCCCCGCTGCTATCGTCCCTTCCCCCATGCTAAGCCTCCGGCTTGTAGCCGACGACGATACAGGCAATACCGCCGGACAGGCTTTTATAATAGCAGTTGACCATGCCGGCATCCTCCAGGATTTTCTGAAGCTGCGCATTTTTCGGCATAAAATCGGTGCTCTTCTTGAGCCAGCCCGCGGCTGATTTCTCAGTCCCGAGAATCCGGGCGATAATCGGCAGGATATATTTCATGTAAAAAGCGTAGAGGCCCTTCATCGGGTGTTTTTCCGGTTTGGTCAGGTCCTGAATAATGAAAATACCGCCGGGTTTAAGGGCATTGAATACATTTTTGGTCGCCAGGTTCTTATTGGCAAAGTTGCGGAAAGCGAAGGACGTGGTGACGATATCGTATTTGTTGACCCCGAACGGAATCTCAGCGTCCGCCACCCAGAACTTGATTTTGCGGCCTTTGAAACCCTTTTCATAGCGTTCCTTGGCAACGGCAATCATATCGGGGGACAGGTCAAATGATTCAATATCAATGCTGGGGAGTTTACGGGCCACATTAAAGGTCACAAACCCGGTGCCGCAACCCATATCCAGCATATCGGCCCGCTTTTTGCCCTTCATAAACTTCTCTATGATTTTGACCATGGTCCTCACCCACAAACGGTGAGCGTAAAAACCGTAAATATCATCGTGAAAGTCATAGTTTTTGGCCTGAACCACAAACAGGTCCACCATGTATTTCTTACGTTTTCTGGCTTCTTCGGATTCCAGACCCGGGTCTTGTACCGGCGCGATTGTCTCCATGAACTCTCCTTCGCCCTTAATTCTCAAAACAAACGCCGCCATATACCCATCGGGTATAATCGGGCGTGATTGGCATTACCTTATAACTGTCTTTGAAATGTTATGAATAGTACTAAATAATAGGGTTCAAAGCCGGTCATGTCAAATTAAAAACCGCTGTTTTAACATCACGCAGCCCCTCTTAGAGACGACTCCCTGCGCCCTAAAAGGTTATCTCCGGCTTCTTGCGCCGGCGAAATAAGTTAAACAAATTCCATTTACGCCCGGCCAGTTCATGGCCGGCTACGGCTGCCATCAGGTCTTTGACCGCCGCCCGGACATCTTCACCCTGATACAGCACCCGGTAGAGCCTTTCGGTAATCGGCATCTCAATGCCCAGTTTCTGGGCCAGATTCCAGGCCACCAGTGTGGTAGCCACACCTTCGGCCACCCCGCTCATGGTGGCTTCAATGTCTTTGAGGGCTTCTCCCCGGGTCAGGCGCTCCCCAACCTGATGATTGCGGGACAGCTTACTGGAACAGGTCGCAATCAGGTCACCCTGACCCGCCAGTCCGGATAAGGTCAGCGGATTGGCGCCCAAAGCCGTGCCCAGGGCGGTAATTTCAGTCAGTCCGCGTGTCATCAGCGCCGCTTTGGTGTTATCGCCGTAGCCTAACCCGTCCACGACGCCGGCTCCCAGGGCAATGATATTTTTAAGCGCGCCGCCCAGTTCCACGCCGATCACGTCGGTATTGGTGAAGGCGCAGAAATCAGGCGCGTTGATCAGCTTGACGCCCCGGCGGGCACGGGATTCGTTCTCGGCAGCCACCACGGCCACAGCCGGTTTTCCGGCCAGTATCTCCCAGGCCAGATTAGGGCCGGAGAGGACACAGATATTGGCGTGATGTTCTTTACGGGTTTCATCTTTGATGACCTGAGTCATGCGCTTGCCGCTGGCAATTTCCAACCCTTTAGCGGCCGATATAATGAGCGTCCGCTTGCTGAAAAACGGCGACACCGTTTCTAAATTAGCCCGCATGGACTGCGACGGCACCGCCAGGATAACAGCGTCGGTATTGTGGGTCGCCTCTTCAACATCCGCAGTAACCCTGATGCCATAAGGTAACACGAAGCTTTCCGGTAGTTTGGAGGCCTTGAAAATACTCTGCCGGACGCGGGATGCTTCTTCTTCCGTCCGGGCCAAAATACGGATTCCAGCCTCTTTGCGGGACAATACAGAGGCCAGCGTTATACCCCAGGTTGTTGCGCCGATAACGGCTATTTTAGGCATTGAAGAACCGCCTTGTTAAGGTTGGCCGGATCCAATCGCTTAACGCGCCTTTTCAGAAATTTTTCGTTCTTTCCCGGCGATTAAACGCTGAATATTATCACGGTGCATGATGATGATAACCACGGCACCAACCAGCGAATATATAAGGTACTCTACCGGCAGCCCGCTCATCAGCGACAGCGGAATCATGATGGCGTACGCCCCGGTTACCCCGGCAATACTGCCCAGCGACGCAAAGCCGGTCAGCCCGATACTGATGATAAAGATCTCGCCGCCAAATATCGCCGCCAGCGGATATAAAGCAATGAACCCACCGAAGAAGGTCGCCACACCACGCCCGCCCTTGAAACGATTAAAGACCGGGAAGATATGACCGGCTACCGCGGCCAGCGCCGCCATAACCTGCACCATCAGCAGCCCCATATGATAGTCACCGATGAGGACAAACTCATGGCCGATGACCACCCCCGCCAAACACACCGCCGCCACACCCTTGAGCATGTCCATGAAGGCGACCAAAGCCGCCATTTTGCGCCCCAGTGTTCTGAGGACGTTAGTCGCCCCGGTGCGGCCGCTGCCGTGAGTGGTGATATCAATCTTTGCCTTGCGCCGGGCAATCAGATACCCGATCGGAATGCTGCCGATAAGATAGGAAGCTATCAGAACGACTAAAAACTCAGTCGCGAACATTATTTTTCACCTCTGCCCTTAAAGGTCAGTTTAATCGGCGTCCCGGCAAAACCGTAGGTTTCCCGCAACCGGTTCTCCAGAAAGCGTTCAAAGGAAAAATGAACCAGAGCCGGGTCATTAACAAAAAATACAATCTCCGGCGGGCAGACTCCTACCTGAGTAGCATAAAGCACCTTCAGCACCCGGCCGTGAGCGCTGGGCGGCGAATGTCGGGCCAGGGCATGGCGAATCAGGCTGTTAAGCTCAGGGGTAGGTATGCGCCTTTTGCGCTCCTGCTGCACTTCAAAAGCTGCGGGAATCACCCCCTCAAGCCCTTCCCCTGTCAATGCAGAAACATAGAGACGACGGGCATAGGGAATAAACTTGAAGCGGGACGCCATATTTCTATCAAAATTAGCCATATCCACTTCTTTCAGCAGATCAGACTTGTTAATTACCAGAATCAGACCGCGGCACTTATCCCTGGCATAGCCGGCGATGTGAGTGTCCTGGGCGGTCGCCGGCTCACCGGCATCAAGGACGATGAGAACCACGTCGGCCCGGTCAATGGCATGTAACGAACGGATGACGCTGTATTCTTCAATACCCCGTTCAATCTTGCCGCGCCGCCTGATGCCAGCAGTATCTATAAGTACCACACCCCCGGCTTCAAAGTCAATAGGTGTATCAATCGCGTCCCGGGTAGTGCCGGGCACAGCGGAAACAATGGCTCGTTCTTCCCCGATAAATGCATTCAACAGCGATGATTTACCCACATTAGCCCGGCCGGCGATGGCAATTTGCAATCGGTCAGGTTCATTAGGGGCTTTTTCCTCCGGCGGCAGCATTTCCACGACCAGGTCCAGCAAGTCTTCGGCACCGCGTCCGTGGTAGGCTGAAATGGGCATCGGTTCACCCAATCCCAGGGCATGAAATTCCGCAGCGTGGTGGGTTAACCGGGTATTGTCTACCTTGTTGACCACCATGATCACCGGTTTGCCGCTGCGGCGTACTTCATCGGCCACTTCCTCATCCTGAGGCGTCAAACCGGTCTTGGCTTCAGTCAGGAAAAGGATCAACGAAGCTTCCTTCATCGCCAATCTTACCTGGTCATTGACGGCATGGGTAATGAAATCACCATCTTCGCCGCGCACCATGCCGCCGGTATCAACCAGTACGAAATCCCGGCCGGCATAATTCATGGGAACGTGCAGCCGGTCACGAGTAGTGCCGGGCAGGTCTTCGGTGATGGCCTGTCGCTTGCCGGTCAGCCGGTTCAGCAGTGTAGACTTACCTACATTCTGCCGGCCGACGATGGCCACGGTCGGTATATTATTCATAATAAGTTAAATATATGTAAAATCGGGCGTTGAACCGGAAATTTTTCGGCGTCACCAGGCCCGCTTCCAGCCCTTTCATATTGTGAAATTCCAAGGATTAACCGGTGAAATCCGGCCCTGTTCACTACTTCAATTGTACCATACCTGCCTACCGGCCCTGCGGGTTGTTGCCGGTTAAGCCGCCCAGGACATCAGCAACCCGCCCAGCATATCCGCTAACAGGGCTTTCTGAACATGCAGCCGGTTTTCGGCCTGATCAAATACCACCGATTGCGGCCGATCCAGCAAACCTTCCGCCACTTCCTGGCCATAGTGCGCCGGCAGCGGATGCATAATGAGCGCATCCGGCTTGGCCTGACTTACCAGCGCTTCATCCACCTGATAACCGGCAAAGGCTTTTAGCCGAATTTCATTCTCGGCTTCCTGTCCCATGCTGATCCAGACATCGGTATAGACGGCATCAGCGCCTTTTACGGCTTCAGCGGGGTCATTAACGGCATTGAAAACGCATCTATTGGTTGCCGCCAGCGCCCGTGCCTGCCTGACCGCCGCCGCCGGCATCTCATAGCCTTTGGGAGTGGCAACAGTGCAATTCAGTCCGACCGAGGCCGCCGCCAGCGCCAGACTGACCGCCACGTTATTGCCATCGCCCACATAGGCCAGCTTCAGTCCGGGAAACTCGCCTTTATGCTCAAATATCGTCAGCAGATCAGCCAGTGCCTGACAGGGATGTTCCGTATCGGACAGCGCGTTAATTACCGGGACGCGAGCCCACTGGGCCAGTTCTTCCAGGGTTCCCTGGCTGAAGGTGCGTACCGCCAGGGCATCCACAAAACGGGACAGTACCCGGGCAACATCGGCCACGCTTTCCCGCTTGCCCAGGCCAACCTCAGCCGGCGAAAGGTAGATGGCCTCCCCTCCGAGTTGCTTTATAGCCAGTTCAAAACTGACCCGGGTCCGAAGCGACGGCTTTTCAAACACCAGTGCCAGCGTCTTGCCCGCCAGCGTATTTTGCCGCGGTTCGGCCTTCAGTGCCGTTGCGTCGGCCAGCAATAGGCGTATCTCATGACTTTCCAAATCAGAAATTGAAAGCAGGTCTTTAGATCTCATAGGTATTCACCGTTTATAAATGATGCTACAGTATATCACAAGCCGGAGGGTGTGATTTTGTTTGTTGCCTTAAGCCGGGTTTTGTTCTACACTAGGGCTAAGATGTTATTAATGAACCGACCGGGCTGTGCCGCCACAGACAGTCTGAAGTATTTCTCCGGTTTTCCGTCCGCATTTTTATGCGGCGCAGTCGCCGCAGTGCCTTACCGGCGCTAAAACTCCACTCTCCAGCCGGCAGCATCACTTCCCGATTACCCTGAACTACCCGATTATACCCAGTCATATTAAAATAAGCCGAGAGGACTTACAATGACAACCAAAAAAGAGACAGCCCTCTATCAAGAATTAAACGACCGCCTGAAGACAGACCTGGCGCGGTTGAAGGAGCAATTTGAATCGCTCAAAGCGTCGGCACCTCAGGAGGACCGGCGTGAGGGTTCACCTTTCGGCAAACGAGAGGAAGAAGCTACCGAAACCGCCGACCTGGAAAACCGTCTGGCGCTGGAAAAACGTGTACTGGACCAGATGGCCGAGGTTGAAAGTGCCCTGCAGAAGCTGGAAAAAGGCACTTTCGGCAAATGCGAAAAATGCGGCGAGTCCATAGACCCGGCGCGCCTGGTCGCTTTGCCCTACGCCAAGCAATGCATGGCCTGCAAATCCAAGCAGACCCGGCCGGCATAGGGCACCGGATGATGCTGCCCTATGCGGCCTTCACCGCGGTCCTGACTGTTGACCAGTTGACCAAACACCTGGTGCGCAGCGGCATGACACTGGGAGAGAGTATCCCTGCTGAGGGTTTTTTTCGGCTGGTCTATGTTCATAATACCGGCGCGGCCTTCGGCATCTTTCAGGACGCCCGTCCGTTGCTGATAACCATCGGTATCGCGGCTTTCGCTGTAATTGTCTGGCTGATTATCTCCCGCCGTATCGCTTTTCTGAACAGCCTTTGGGGCCGTCTGACGCTGGGGCTGATCGCCGGCGGCATTATGGGCAACCTGATTGATCGTATCTATTACGGCTATGTCACCGATTTCCTGAGCGCCGGAATCTGGCCGAATTTCAATATTGCTGATTCGGCACTGGTGGTCGGCATGACCGCTCTGGCCGTCCTTTACCTCCGGTCAGAAAATCATACGGACAATCGAGATGACTGAATCACAGAAACTAACCGCCGATGCCGACGGGGCTCGTCTGGATAAATACCTCGTCGGTAAGGTACCGGACCTGTCGCGAGCCCATATTCAGGAATTGATCAGGGAAGGCCGGATAACAGTCAATGGGTCACCGGTGAAGCCGTCTCATCCGTTGAAATCCGGCGACCTCATCTCACTGGAGATTCCTCCACCGCTGCCGATTGAAGCGATGGCAGAAAACATCCATGTTGAGGTTGTCTATGAAGATGCCAACCTGGCGGTGATTAACAAACCCGCCGGGCTAACCACCCATCCCGCACCCGGCCACACCTCAGGGACGCTCCTGAATGCCCTCCTGGCCAGATTCCCTGAACTGGTTGAAGCCGGTGGGGAACGGCCGGGCATTGTCCACCGATTGGACAAAGATACTTCCGGTTTGATGGTAGTGGCCCGCTCAAGGCAGATTCAGGCGGCTCTTTCAGAGCAGTTCAAACTCCGGGAGGTGACCAAGGTTTATCTGGCGCTGGTCAAAGGCAACGTAGAACCGGCCGAAGGGATTATTGAAGCGTCCATCGGCCGGGCTCAGGTCAACCGGAAGAAGATGGCAGTGACCGAAAACGGCCGGGAAGCCCGCAGCCAGTTTAAGGTTGTGCAGCGGTTCAAAGGCCACACACTGTTGGAAATCCGTATATTTACCGGCCGAACACACCAGATTCGCGTCCATCTGGCGGCCATCGGCTATCCGGTGGTGGGCGACACAACTTATGGTGTGAAGTCAGAAAGATTCCCCCGGCAGTTCCTGCACGCTCACCGTCTCGCCTTCCGGCACCCGGTAACCGGGGCGGCAATGACCTTTTCCTCGGACCTGCCCGCTGATCTGGCCGTGCCCCTGTCCGGCTTGACCTAGCTCCGGCTCCGCCTTCGTTGTATAATATGCCCCGGTTATCCGAGCATCCGCGGGAGTCCTGATTGATTTCTGAGAAGAACAAAGCACCGCTGGCTCTGGAATTCGCCGGATTCTGGCGAAGATTCGGGGCTTTCATTATTGACCTGTCGGTTCTGGGCGCCGTTGCCTCGTTCCTGACTCCGTTTCACTGGTTCGGTTTCGGTAATTTCTTTGACCTGAGCGGTTTCATTGATGTGCCGTTGCTAGCCATTCCCTTTGTGGCCATCGCCAATCCGGTGTCCGCAATGCTCAGCGGTGTATATTTCGTGGCCTTGTGGGCCTGGCGCGGCCAGACGCTGGGCATGATTACTGCCGGCATCAAGTTAATCCGCACCGACGGTACCGACGTAGACACCGGACACGGCATCACCCGGTTGCTGGGTACAATAGTTTCCACCTTGCCGCTTTTCTTCGGTCTGTTGTGGATCGCCTTTGATGAACGCCGCCAGGGCTGGCATGATAAAATAGCGGAGACTTATGTCGTCAAGGTGCCCCGGCTGCCGGAAACTGAGAGAGCCGCACCGCCGGCGGGTGCCTGATTCCCGCCGTTCCTGACCCGGAACAGGACGATAAAAAAGACCGGTATTATTCACACCAGAGGTATGATGAACAAGCAAATCAGGGTGCGTTACGCACCCTCACCCACTGGCTACCCGCATGTCGGCAACATCCGCGCCGCCTTATTTAACTGGCTGTTCGCCCGGCATCACGGCGGCAGTTTCCTGGTTCGGATTGAGGACACCGACCGCACCAGATACGTTGAAGGCGCAGTGGACGCCATCCTTGACGGTCTGCGCTGGCTGGGTCTGAACTGGGACGAAGGCCCGATAAAGGGCGGGGATTACGGGCCCTATTTTCAGTCCGAACGGCTGGGAAAATACCAGGCGGCGGCTGAAAAACTCATCGCCGACGGCTTCGCCTACCGCTGCATCTGTTCCTCCGAACGGTTGGAAGAGTTGCGAGCCGCCCAAACCGCCGCCAAGCTGCCACCCGGTTATGACCGCCACTGTCGGGATCGGGAGACTATTACCGGTGAAGGCCTTAAATCCGTAGTTAGATTCAAGGTGCCGTTGTCCGGCAACACCACCTTTAACGACCTGATTCGGGGCGAAGTCACCTTTGACAACTCCCTGCTGGATGACTTTGTATTACTCAAGAGCGACGGCTTTCCCACCTACCACCTGGCTAATATCGTGGATGACCACGAGATGAAAATCAGCCATGTCATCCGCGGTGAGGAATGGCTGTCCAGCGCCCCACGCCATGTGATGCTCTACCGGGCTCTGGGCTATGAACCACCATTGTTCGCCCATTTGCCGATGATTCTGGGCACCGACCGTTCCAAACTGTCCAAGCGCCACGGTGCGGTATCCATTATTGATTACAAGGAACAAGGTTATCTGCCGGAAACCATGCTTAATTTCCTGACGCTGCTGGGCTGGTCTTTGGATGACAAGACCGAACTGATGACTATCGGGCAGATTATTGAAAATTTCTCAATTGACCGCGTTTCCAAAACCGCCGCCATTTTCAACGTAGAAAAGCTGGACTGGATGAACGGTGTTTACATCCGGGACTTGAGTCTGGATGAGTTCACCGACCGCGCCACACCTTTTCTGACTTCCGGAATACCGGAAGCCGGCGACTTTGACCGTGTTTATGTCAAGAACGCGCTGGCCTTGGTTCAGGAGCGGGTGAAAAAACTGGGAGAATTGCGGGACCAGCCGGAGCTGACCCGTTTCTTTTTCACCGACGAACTGGCTTATTTACCTGCCGACCTCATCGGCAAGAAAATGACGGCGGCCCCGACGCTGGCCGCGCTGGAAACCTCGCTTGCCCGGATTGAAGCTATGCCGGAGTTTACCATTGATGCCATGGAAATCAGCCTCCGCAGCCTGGCCGAAGAATTAGAACTCAAGCCGGGACAACTTTTCGGTAGTCTGCGGGTAGCCGTCACCGGGCAGAACGTCTCACCGCCGCTATTTGAGACCATGGCGGTGCTGGGGCGGGAGCGCACCACCAAACGCCTTCATGCAGCCGTAGCTAAAGTACGACAGTTACTAGAACAAGCCGGACTCTGACCGGGCTTGCTTCTCCAAAGGAAATAACGCTAAAGTTAAGAAGTTAGAAGAAGGAGGGTAAAACTTAAGCTATGCCAAGTTCGCTAACCGCTCAGGATGCCCTGGATTGGCTGGTCAAATTCGGTATCATCCCCTACTGGGACTCCATTGACAACAAGGCCATGTTCCGCAAAGCCGATGTTAAGAAGGGTAGCGTCCCCTTCATCAGCCGCGAGTCTGAAGAACAAGCCTGGCCGGGAGTAGTCAAACTGCTTGCGCTAAAGACCGAGGCCGACTGCGCCACGGTTCGCAGCAATATTGAACACGTCCTCAGGGAACAAGGCAAACTCCCGGGAAAAGGGCACTAAACAGGCCGTCAGGAGACCATTTTGGCTCAACCGCCACCCTATATTGAACTTTACGAATCCGGCGAACTGGAACGCCGGGCTGCCCGGCTGGAAGCCCGGCTGGAAGAATGCGACATCTGCCCCCGCCGTTGCGGCGCCAACCGACTGAAGAATGAAACCGGTTCCTGCAACGCCGGCAAGCTGGTGGCTGTCGCTTCAGTATGCGCCCACCACGGCGAAGAACCGGTGCTGAGCGGCAGCCGCGGTTCCGGCACCATCTTTTTCGGCAACTGCAATATGAGATGCGTGTACTGTCAGAACCATCAGATATCGCAGGATCCTGACCGCCAGCGCTCCAATCAGGTGTCCCCGTCACGCCTGGCCAACCGAATGCTGTACCTGCAGAATGAACTTAACTGCCACAATATCAATCTGGTATCGCCGACGCATTACATCCCGCAGATTTTGCAGGCCATCTTTGAAGCGGTGCCCCAGGGACTGCGCCTGCCGCTGGTCTATAATACCAACGCCTATGATGACGTTGAGACGCTGGCGGAACTGGAAGGCGTCATCAGTATCTACCTGCCCGATTTAAAATACGCCGATTCCAATCTGGCAGCACGGCTTTCGGACGTGCCGCATTATGTGCCGACCGCCCGGGCGGCGATTAAAGAAATGTACCGCCAGACGGGCGAACTGGAGCTGGATGAGGACGACATCGCCGTTTCCGGGCTTATCATCCGGCATCTGATTCTGCCTAATGACCTGGCCGGCAGTGAAGCCAGTGTTAAGTGGATCGCCGGTGAACTTTCGCGCTCGGTTCCAATCAGCTTGATGGCCCAGTACACACCCCGTCACCGGGCTTTGGAAGTACCGCTTCTGTCCCGCAGCATCAATGCGGCGGAATACCGCCGGGTGATCAATCTGCTGGACGTGCTGGGAATGGAAAACGGCTGGTTGCAGGATGATAGCTCCCAGGACTATTATCTGCCGGATTTCAACCGTGAAGACCACCCGTTTGAAAGGGGCTGACCGGGCGGTTACAGGTTTTCCAGCCCTTAATAATTCACGATAATAGAAAAACCCATCGCTTTTTTCGCGATGGGTTTTATTGTAACTTGTGAAACCAGCGGGTTGAACTAGCCGCCTTTGCGTTTGCGGTTACAGAAGGCAAAGTGGATCTTGTGACCACTGACCTTGTCTTTTTTATTGACGTTCTCAATAAATGTCTTGAGTTCCACCGGTTTCTTGTCCATTTCGGCCTGTTTCACCATGTTATTTTTCTCCTGACAAACTGAGTTGGCATTATATCATGTCCGCAGCTACAAAACCAAAAATGCGGGGTTTGGAACTGGCGAAGCCCCCGCTTCTAAAGCGGGGGCTTCGGATTTTTCCTGTTAAGCTAAACCTATCTTCGGCCTGCTACCTTGCGGGCGGCCTTGATCGCAGCGCGCCGGGTAGCTGTTTCCTTACGCTTGCGCCGGGTTAGCGGTTTTTCAAAACGGGCACGCCGGCGGGATTCGCGGATAATGCCATCAAGCTGAACCTTACGGTTGAACCGCTTGAGCATACCTTCAAAACTTTCATTATATTCCGGTCTGACTTCGGTCAAAAAGAATCACCTACTTCCTATCTGGGAATAAGTATCATCCTGAAAGGACAACATCTTATTCTGAACTTTCCGGAGCTGGCTGTCAAGTACAACGGCACTGGTTTTACACGGTCAACCGCTTCACTATTACCCCGGCATGCACTTCCAACGAGTCAAATACCGGTACGGCGACATCCTCGGAGGTTATGATAAGCGTGAGTTCCGGACACCCCAGAATAAGACCTTCCAGATCTTGATTGATCAATTTTTGAGCGACGGCCAAACAGGTGCGGCGGGAGGTGTCATTGATAACACCGTGAGCCAGCTCATCACAAATAATGCCATCAATTACCCGCTGGTCAGCAGTTTCCGGCAGGCACGTTTCAAGATTAAACTGTTCGGCCAGCCGGCGTCGGTCCAGGGCTTCACTGACAAAAAATCCTGGGCCCAGCAACCCCACCCGCCGCAATCCCTGTTGTTGCAACGCTTCACCCACCGCATCGGTAATACGCAGCAGTGAAGCGGCAGAGGGCGTTGTCATATCATCTGCCATAGAGTGCATCTCATTGCCGCAGATAACCAGATAATCCGCCCCCGCTCCCTTCAGAGAATCGGCCGCCCGCGACAATAAAGCCACCGCCTCAGCCCGCTGACCGACGGTGCGCAGCCGCTCAATTTCGTCAAAATCAAAACTGCCCAGAAATATTTTGGTAGAATGAGTGCCTCCGGCTTGCTGAGACACACCGACGTTAATCAACCGGTAATAATGTCCGGTTGACTCCCATTTCATGCCCCCCAGAAGACCGACTGTTTTCATATTTTGTTCACTCCAGATATTTATTAAGCCAGATAGATCAACGCGATACCGATCCCAATAAGCAGCGTCGCCGCCAGACGCAGCAGCACCGCCCGCCGGCCTGTATCCACCCGCAACAGCGACCCCGGCAACAGCCGGTTAATCGCCAGCGCCAGGAAAAAGACAAATATTGGGCGGGCACCGGTTATGGCCGACACCAGCGAAACCGGCCCCAGAGCCATCGCCTGAAACACCAGCAGAATTCCAACCATAGCCAGTGTTTCATTGAACACCATCAGCGCACCCAGCCGGCCGAGGCGAGGCAGGGCTAGTACCTCACGAAGCACTGAACGCCGTAATGAAAAACCCAGGAACATGACCACCAGGCACAACGAACCGATCCAGTACATATTCCAGAAGGAAATTTCCCCCAGCGCGTATTTTCCGGTCACATCAGCCACAGCATTTAACAAGGCCGCCGCCAGAAGCAGCAACAATGGCCTGCCTAGCCAGCGAATCCCGCCGGCTGCGTTGCGGCGAATAGCGATTAGCAGCGTCCCGCTGACCATGACACCGATGGCCAGCCATTGCAGCAGACCCAGTGATTCGCCCAGAAACGGCACCGCCATCAGCGCCACAAATACCGGATAGGTATGATACACCGGCACCGCCCAGGACACTTCCTCTGAGCGATAGATATTCAACAGCAGCACAATGGATATCGCCCTGATGATTCCGGAGGCAATCGCCGCTGCCAGCGTTCCGCCGCTGACCCCGACCGGCAAAGGGGCCAAAAACATGACCACCAGCGTCAAGAGCAGAATAAAAGTACTGGCCGGCAACAGAAAGGCCCGCAGCGACGGCAGGCGACGGCCGATAAGATGGCTGTCAAGGACATTCACCGCACCCAGCGTCACCGTACCCAGAACGGCAATCAGAACCCAATCGCTCATAACTGCTGACAGGAAGGACAAAGGTAGGTGCCCCGGCCTCTTACGACAATCCGCTCCAGCAGCGTGCCGCAGCGGTCACAATGTTCTCCGCGCTTATGGGCGACCTTAAAGGCAAAGTGGGCGTGCCCCAGTTCCCCGCCGGGGCGGATGTAATTGGAGATACTGGCACCCTTGCTGTCAATGGCCGCCTGGAGAATATGCTGGATAGCCTGGTGCAGCGTGCGATACTCCTCGCCTGTCAGGCTGTCAGCCGCCCGAAGCGGGTGAATTCTCGCCTCATACAATGATTCATCGGCATACATGTTACCGATACCGGCGATCAGCGTCTGGTCCAGCAGCGTCGGCTTGATGGGGCTTTTACGTTTTTTTAAAATAGACTCAAAAACCCCGGCGGTAAATGCTGGCTCCAGCGGCTCCGGCCCCAGTTCATCCAGAGGGCGGATCCCCGCAATCAGTTTCATTCGGCCGAACTTCCGCGGGTCCCTGAAATAGATTTTCCGGCCATCGTCGAGCGTTAGTTCCACCCGGTTATACGGCGGCGCGTCACTTCCCGGCGCCGCAGCAATCAGGGAGCCGGTCATTTTCAGATGGGTCAACAGCCTCAACCCGCCGGACAGATTCCAGACGATATATTTAGCCCGCCGGTAAACTCCGTCAACGGTTTGCCCCTCCAGACCGGCAATAAATTCTTCCGGTGTATGACCTTTTACCGTTCCTGGCCAGTAAACCTTAACTTCAACAATACGCCGGCCGGTAACATACGGCCTTAGCTCATTGGTAACCGTCTCAACTTCGGGTAATTCAGGCATGATTCCCCCTCGCCTTAAATATAATTCCGGTAATTACCCCGGTTAAATCGCCCGTTGAACTTGGCCGTTCAACCGCCACAAAACCGGAATCAGCACCAGCACTCCCAGCATAAATCCGCCCAGTACGTCGGTCGGCCAGTGAACCCCCAGATACATCCGGGAAATACCAGTCAGAACCAGCAGCGCCGTCAGAAGAACCCGCCAGACGGTCAGCCACCGGGTGTCGGCGACAATCTTCTTCAGCCGGAAAAACAGGAAGCCGCTGAAGACAGTAAAATAAGCGGTATGCCCGGACACAAAACTGAAGTCGCCGCCATTCGGCCGGGGGCGGTCAATCAGGCCTTTCAACCCGCCGGCCAGCAGTGACTCCGCCGCCAGTGCCGCCGTCAGCCAAACAGCCTCTTGCCGGTGACCGCTGACCCAGAGCCAGACCGCAACAATGCCCGGCAACACTATTGAAGGACCGGTCTCCCCGAGAAATTGCACCATTCGCATCAGCGGGTCAAGTACCGGCCCCTGCCAGCCTTGGACTGTTTCAAACAACCAGCGGTCAAACGGTTGCGGACTATACCACGCCAATCCCGCCAGCACCACGAAAAAAAACAGAATTATAAAATAACCGATGACAGGGAAAGAGCGCACCCTATTCCATCTCTCCCCAGTTGGCCCCATATTTCAGATCAACCTTAAGCGGTACATCCAGTTTAACCGCCTCGGCCATCAGGCGCGGGGCCAGTTCCGACATAAAGAACATTTCCTGCTGGGGTACTTCAAAAATAAGTTCATCGTGGACCTGCAGCAGCAGTCGGCTTTGCAGTTTTTGCCGGGCCATTTCCCGGCGGACGTCCAGCATGGCCACCTTAATGATGTCCGCCGACGTACCCTGCACCGGCATATTGATGGCCATTCTTTCCGCCGCTTCCCGTACCTGACGGTTGGCCGCGTTGATATCCGGTATATAGCGACGCCGGCCGAGGATGGTTTCCACATAACCGCGGGCCCGCGCCTGTCCCTTGGTGGCATCAAGATACGCCCGAACCCCGGGATAACGCTCAAAATAGGTCGTAATGAATCTGGTTGATTCCTCCCGGGTAAGTTCAGTCGCCTGTTCCAGCCCGTAGCCGCTCATACCGTAAATCACACCGAAATTGACGGTCTTGGCGAACCGCCGCATATCTGGTGTAATCTCTGCCTGAGGCAGCCCGTACAGCCGCATGGCAGTGGCGGTATGAATATCATCGTCATTCTGAAAAGCATTGATCAACTCGCGGTCACCGGACAGGTGGGCCAGCGCCCTCAGGTCAATCTGAGAATAATCCGCGGCTAACAACAGGTGTCCCGGCGGTGCCGTAAAAGCCCGGCGGATTTCGCGCCCCAGTTCGCCGCGTACCGGGATATTTTGCAAATTTGGTTCGCTGGAGGACAGCCGCCCGGTCGCCGTCCGCGCCTGATTGAAACTGGTATGCAGACGCCCGTCTTCAGCAGCCACCATCACCGGTAGAGTATCCACATAGGTGGATTTCAATTTCGCCAGGGTGCGGTACTCCAGAATCAGGCGGACGATTTCATGCTGGTCTTTAAGCTCGTCCAGCACTGCGGCATCGGTACAATAACCGGTGTGGGTTTTGCGGCCTGTCGGCAGATGGAGTTCATCAAAAAGTACAGCCCCCAGTTGTTTGGGTGAGGCGATATTAAAGGGATGTCCGGCAAGTTCATAAATACCGGTTTCAATTTTCTCCAGTTGCGCCGCCAGCCGCCCGGACATCCCCTTCAGCAGGCCGGTATCAAGGGTGATACCGGCACTTTCCATATCCATGATGACCGGCACCAGCGGCATCTCTACCTCGTGGAATAAGCGGGACTGATTTTCCCGTTCCAATTCCGGCGCCAGCAACTCATACAGCCGGAAGGTCATGTCGGCGTCGGCGCAGGCATAATCAGCGGTTTCCTTGAGGTCACACCGTGAGATACATATCTGCCTTTTTCCTTCGCCGATCAGCGCGGTGATCGGCGTCATCTCTACTCCCAGACGACTAAAGGCCAGCCCTTTTAACGATAACGACTTCTCTCCCAGCAAATGAGCCGCCAGCATGGTATCAAAATCCAGCCCGGCTACAGTAAAACCCGCCCGCCTGAGTATCTGCAGGTCGTACTTGGCGTTGTGAGCGATTTTCTTGATATTGGGATCGGCTAAAACCGGATCCAGGGCGGTTGAAAGCTCGGAAATCAACCATTGCCGACCGACAGCTTCAAGGTGGCCTACCGGCAGGTAATAACCTTCGCCGGTCGCGGGCGCTACTGAGAGACCGACCAGCTCGGCCGTCATTGTGTCTAATCCCGTGGTCTCGGTGTCCAAGGCAAACCGCCCGGCTTCAGTCAGCCGCGCCGCCAGGGCCGCCAGCTGCTCCGGCGTATCAACCAGCTGATAACGACAGTCAATTTCCGGCGGCGGCAGTACCGACGGCACCTCCGCAGAGGCACTGGCCGAAGGCGGTTGCGGCAGCCGATTGATTAAAGAGGTAAACTCCAGTTCCCGCAACAGCGGCACGACTTTTTCACGGTTAAAACGGCCGGCATGGCACTGTTCCAGCTTAAAATCCACCGGAAGGTCGGTCACAATAGTGGACAGCGTCAAACTTTGACGAGCTGCGGATTCCTCCCGCCGGAGCGTTTCCCTCAGTTTTTCCGGCCGAATCAGCTCAATATTCTCATATATAGCGTCAATACCGTCATAGTCGTTCAGCAGTCTAACCGCTGTCTTCTGACCAATGCCCGGCACCCCTTTGATATTATCCGAGGTGTCACCCACCAGAGCTTTGTAAGCCGCTACCAGGGACGGCGGCACGCCAAATTTCTCGTTCACAGCTTCAGCATCAAACAATCTGGTGTCGGAAAATGTCCCGCCCGGTTTGGGATAAAGGACTTTGATATCATCGTTGACCAACTGCATGGCATCGGCATCTCCGGTAACGATGATGACCCTGGTCCCGGCCCTGACGGCGCAGCCGGCCAGTGTCCCGATCAAATCATCAGCTTCATAGCCCTGCTGTTCAAATATCGGAATATCAAAGGCCTCCACCATTTGCCGCACCCGGCCCAGTTGCGCGATCAGCTCCGGCGCGGTCTCCGGCCGGTGAGCTTTGTATTTATCCGATAACTCATGCCGAAAGGTCGGCCCCTTGCGGTCAAAGGCAATAGCGTAATAATCGGGCTTGAGGTCAGCAAGTACCTTGAGCAGGATATTGGTAAAACCAAAAACAGCACTGGTAACCTCGCCGGTTTTACTGACAGTTAACTGCCGGCTATACTTGAAAGCATGAAAGGCACGGTGGACCAGTGCAGAGGCATCAAAGATGACAAGAAGCGGCGTATTCATACCCGAATTATAACAGAAAACCGCCATTCAAGGCGGTTTTTTTAGATGTTTCCAGCTTGATTCAGCAGCAGGAGCATACTGCAAGCTGCCGCCGTTCTTCCCCAACCGCGCAGTGGCCGCAATCCTGACGACTGACGATATAGGTACTTAGGGACGGCAGGCCCAGTTCCAACTGGTGGGTATAACTGATTATGAGCCCGTCGCGGTAACAATAAAAGTAATGGGTTGTGTCGTCATAGCGGACATTGCTTCGGCCGACATAGCCGTGGATTAACCGGGCAAATCTCAAACTGGAATACGCAGTCGCCCGGAGCTTGCCCCACATACCGGAAAAATATAACCGGGCGCTGAAACTCTCAAGCCGGCCGTGGTTAAAGACAACATCAAGGGTGCCGCCCCGGTCATCGGTTTCCTTGAACTGATATACCCGTTCATCACCGCCATCATACAGCCTGATGCCCGCCCCGCCTTCAAGTTCCGGAGTATGCGTGATATCCGTCAGATAATCCGCACCCAGAACCCTGATAATGTCTTCCGGCTTCCTGATTTCGGCAAAGCCGCGTACCACGGAATCCAAAAGTCGGGTATAGGGAATTGATTTCGGAGGGTCGTATTGCTGTAAGCGCACGTTAATGTACTCCTCGGAGCCAATATTATCATCGGTCATCCGCCTAATCAAGGAAATTCAGCCATAAATAAGATTATTATTATTATTCCGCTCGGTATTAAACGGTTCGCCCCTCGGAACCGGCACAACGCCAAATTGTTAAACCTCCATGCTATAATATGTCCCGACAAAACATGGAAATGCCGACAAATCTCGCCGAAAAACTGACACAGGCCTTGCCCCCGCTGGCCGCAGGCCTTCTGCGCCGGGCCACAACCGCTGCTGCGGAGCACGGCTACCGGGTCTATCTGGTTGGCGGGGCAGTGCGGGATATCCTGCTGGGCCGGTCCGGCTTTGACCTGGACCTGTCCGTGGAAGGCGACGCCATTGAACTGGCTAAGGCACTGGCAACCAGTGATGAACAGGTAACGGTGCATCACCGCTTCAATACCGCCCGGCTTCTATTGAACGGCTATCACCTGGACCTGGCCCGCAGCCGGGCGGAAACCTACGCCCGTCCCGGCGCCCTGCCAACGGTGCGACCGGGCCCTATCAGGGCCGATCTGATACGACGGGATTTCAGTATCAACGCCATGGCGATATCGCTGAATGCGGATGATTGCGGGGAATTGATTGACCTTCACCACGGCCGGGACGACCTGAACGCCGGGCTGATTCGGGTCCTCCATCCCCACAGTTTTATTGACGACGCCACCCGATTATGGCGGGCGGTGCGTTACGAACAACGGCTGGGATTCACGCTGGAAGCCGAAACCCTCAAACTTTTCCAGCGGGATCGGGGCATGATTACCGCAATTACGCCGGACCGGCAGCGCTACGAACTAGAATGCGCTCTTGGCGAACCGGAACCGGAGAAAGCCCTTCAGCGGGCCGATAGCCTGGGATTACTCAAATTATGGCACCCCGTCTTTCAGGGCGACGCCTGGCTGGCAGCCGCCTTTCAACAGGCCAGGTTGTTGTTTGGGGAACCGTCGCCCCTTCTGTACCTGGCGCTCCTGTGCTGGCGCCTGACCCCTCAGCAGAAAGAGGCGCTGGCCAAAACGCTCCGCTTAACCCGAAAACAGTATCGGGTACTGGCAGAGTCCACCGTCATCGGTGAAGGGCTGCCCCTGCTGAATTCAATCCAGGCGGCGCCATCCCGTTTGACGGCACTGCTGGCCGGGCTGGATACAACGGTATTGCAGGCCGCCCTGGCGACTCCGCTGCCGGACCGCGCCCGCCGGAACATCCAGGAGTTCATTTCCGTTTGGGCTCAGGTTGCCCCGCAACTTACCGGAGATGAGTTACAGGCGATGGGCGTCCCCCGCGGGCCTGAAATCGGACGATTACTGGAAGAGATAAGGGACCGGCGGCTGGACGGCCGAATCACCAGCCGCACCGAAGAAGCAGACTTCGTTGTTTCCCGGCTGGCTTTTCTCGCCCAGCCGGGAGAAGACTCAATAAACCGGCTGTAGCGGTTTAATCAACCTTTTTGAATGACGTCCGGGGCGCGTTGCAAATGGGGCAATTATCCGGCACCTCAAGGACGGTATTGCCGCAGACCTGGCAGACAAAATACGGTTTCTCTTCAATTTTCATCCCCAGGCCGACGTCATTCAAAGCCTTCTGGAAGAGTGAATGATGGATTTTTTCTACCGCATTGGCACTCTGAAAACTGAGTTCAGCCCGCTCCTGTCCCTCTTTCCGGGCCTGCTCAATGAAATCCGGATACATGGAGCTGAATTCATGCTGTTCCCCGCTGATGGCCGCCTTGAGGTTTGACGACGTGTCCTCAATCCCCTTGATAACCCTCAAATGGTTCCGGGCATGAACCGTCTCGGCCTCTGAAGCTGCCCGGAAGAGGCGGGCTATCTGAGGCAATCCCTCCGTCTCGGCTTTCTCAGCAAAAAACAAGTATTTCCGGCTGGCCTGGCTTTCTCCAGCAAAAGCGGCGGCCAGATTCTGTTCCGTGTTTCCCATAACATCCCTCCTTAATACCTTGTAAATAATAACCGATGGCGGCCTGGCAGCCAAGCCCTAATCCCCGCGTATCATTGCCGAATGAACTAATTTGACATTTTTCCACTTTGGCCCGATATTTGAAGGCCTAAAATATTCTTGGATAAGGATTAATGAGTCACCTGAAAAGCCGCACCGCCGCTATTTCCGTCGCCTCCAATGCCGCTCTGATCATCCTGAAGGTGATCGCCGGCATCATGACCGGTGCCGTCAGCATCCTGGCCGAGGCAATTCATTCCGCCCTGGATCTGGTGGCGGCCATAATCGCTTTTTTCGGGGTGCGTGCCGCCGACAAGCCGGCTGACCAGGAGCACCCGTTCGGTCACGGCAAGTGGGAAAATGTGTCCGGCACTATTGAAGCGGTACTGATTTTTATCGCCGCCGTGTGGATAATATACGAGGCAGTCAACCGCATCCTGCACAATGCGGCGGTAGAAATGCTGGGCTGGGGTATTGCAGTCATGCTGGTTTCGGTCGTCGCCAATACCCTGGTCAGCCGCCGACTATTCAAGGTCGCCAAAGCCACGGAGTCTGTAGCCCTGGAAGCTGACGGCCAGCACCTGAGGACGGATGTCATGACCTCTGCCGGGGTACTGATCGGATTGGCGCTGGTCCAGTTAACCGGATTGGAGATTCTGGACCCGGTGATTGCTATCTTTGTAGCGCTCATCATCATCAAGGCGGCTTATGATATTCTCCGGAAATCGTTCGGCAGTATCGTTGATACCGGGCTGCCGGATGAAGAACAGGCAGTAATTGCCGACATTATCAACGCTCATCGGGAGAAACTGGCCGGTTTCCATGGCCTCCGCACCCGTAAGGCGGGCTCCCAGCGTTTTGCCGAACTCCATCTGGTCATGCCCCGATATCTGTCGGTTGACGAAGCCCATCGGGTATGCGACCACCTGGAGGAAGACCTGAAATCAAGACTGCCGATGCTGGAAATTACGTTGCATGTTGAACCATGCGAAGATGAAAATTGTCCCCTGTGCGCCGTTACCTGTCCGGAAAGAAAAACCAGAAAGAAACCCCGGCGGCAAGCAGGTTAATAACTGAATCCATGTGGCTTAATACCGCCGCCAGAATGATGGTACAAACAGCACCAGCAGGGTAAACAGTTCCAGCCGCCCGGCCAGCATCAATACGATCAATACTCCCTTGCCGGCATCCGGTATCCAGGCAAAGTTTTCGTAGGGACCGACGCCGCCCAGACCGGGACCGACATTGGAAATAGCGGAGACAACTGCCGATAAAGCGGTTTCAATATCAAGGCCAAGCGCACTCATCACCAAAAAGCCGCCCCAGAGAATGGCCAGATACAGCACGGTCAGGCTCATAATCCGGGAGACGGTTTTTTCCGGCATGACCGTATCACCAACCTTCAAGGGGATAACTGCGTTGGGGTTGAAGGCTAGTACCACCCGGCGATAAGAATACTTGATGAGAACCAGCAGCCGGATAACCTTAATACCGCCGGCGGTTGCCCCGGCTGAGCCGCCAACGACCATCAACATCAGAATTATCGCTCGGCTGAAAACCGGCCAGGTATCATAATTGGCGCTGGTATAACCGGTAGTCGTCATGATGGAGGTGGCTTGAAAACTGCCCTGTCGCAGGGCATCGGCAAACGGCATCACATCGTTAACCACCAGGTTAAAGGTAATGAACAATATTGCCGCCGCCATCAGCCCTATGTAAAGCTGAAACTCAGGGTTTTTGAAAAGCTTGCCCGGCTTTCGCTTCATAAAAAGATAGTAGAACAGGGCAAAATTGATACCAGCCAGCAGCATGAAGAAATTAACGATAAGCTGCACCGCGGTATTGCCGTATTCCTCAATACTCAGATTGACCGGCGCAAAGCCACCGGTGGGTAAAGTGGTCAGTGAAATATTAACGCTGTCAAAAAGGGGTAATCCGGCGACCATCAACGAACCGAAACACAGAACAGTAAAACTGATGTAAATTAGCCACAATACTTTGGCGGTCTCCCGGATACGGGAGGTCATTCGCTCGCCGGCTTCTCCCGGCATCTCGGCATCGGCCATTTGCGCGGCACCAATGCCCAGCAGTGGGAATAAAGCGACAAAGAGAGTGATGATGCCCATGCCGCCCAACCACTGGGTAAGGGAACGCCACAGCAGAATACCCTGGGACTGATCGCTGATGTGCGTCATCACCGTGGCCCCGGTGGTGGTGAAGCCGCTCATTGCTTCAAAAAAGGCATCCAGAAAAGTCGGAAGCGCTCCGGAGAAGTAATACGGTAACGCCCCGAATATGCAAGCCGCCACCCAGGCAGCAACGACAAGGACAAAAACATCGCGCTGGGCCAGTTTCTGACGCCGGGAACGGGTCAAGAGGAAAACCAACCCGCCACCGAAGGTCGTAATAATCGTAGCCGCCGACATGGCGCCGGCTGATGGTTCGCCCTGAACCAGACTAAGGGCCGTCGGTACGGCCATCACACCGCCCAGCAGCGTGACCAGCAGACTTAGAAAATGAACGATGGTGATTAAGTTCATAACCGTGTTACTTGAACAGGTTCTCCACTGCCGGGATCGCCGCCAGGGTGGAAATCATCAGAATGTGGTCACCGGATTCAATAACGCCGTCATCCGGCGGCACGACAGGCCGCCCGTTCCTGATAATGGCCGCAACGACTGATTCGTCGGGAATGGTCACCTCCGACAGCATCTTTCCGGCCAGTGCCGCCACGGGGGTAACCACGAACTCAATCGCTTCCAGAGTAGATTGTTCCAATACCGCAGCAGCGATCGCGCCGCCACGCAAAACATAATGGGCAATCTTCCGCGCCGCAATGATAGCTGGAGACCCCGCCACATCAATGCCGGCGGCCTCAGCCAGAGGAATATAGTCCGGTTTATTAATTACCGTCAAAGTACGGCCAACGCCGAGGTTTTTGGCCAGCAGACTGGCTAGAATATTAAGTTCATCATTTTCGGTGGCCGCGACAACCGCATCGGCATTGCCGATGCCCTGCTGCACCAAAAAATCACGTTCAGTGGGGTCACCCTGCAGTACGGAAATATTTTCCAGTTTAGCAGCGATCTCTTCGGCTTTATCCTGATCACGCTCCACCAGTTTGACCCGGACACCCCGCCGCGCCAGACCTTCGGCTACCAGACATCCGACCCGACCGCCGCCGATAACAGCGACACTGCGGGTCGGCCGCTTGGGAATCGCAAATATCCGCCCCAGTCTCTCCAGTTGGTCGCCGGCGGCGGCAATATAGATGGTATCACCTTCATGTAGTACTACATCCGGTCGAGCAATGACGCCGCCGTCAGAGTGGCCGACCGCCACGATATGAAACGGGATGGAGTCTTTAATATCAGCAAGCTTTTTGTCAAACAGCGACTGGTCTTCAACCTTGAATTCGCGTAGTTGCACCACTCCATCACCGAACTGTTCAGCCGGGGTAGAGTAGAACCCGGCTAAAATGGACAGGATTTCCGCAGCCATCTCGGCTTCCGGGTTGATAAATATGTCAATACCCAGGCTCTTGGGCCGCACGATACGCCGGGTCGCGCCGGGACTTTTAGCCGGCAGCTGAAAATAACCGCTGTAATCAGGATTGCGAATACGGGCGGCAGTCCGGGCGGCTCCCATTTCCTTGGCGATGAAACAGATAACCATGTTGGTTTCATCGGAATCGGTAACTGCGAGTACCAGGTCAGCACGGTTGGCCTCAACCTCGCGCAGAATCCGTGGCGTCGCCGCATTACCCTTGATTACCTGCACATCAAGTTGGCGTTGAATTGTTTCCACCAGAGCGGCTGATTCTTCAATGACCACTACGTCATGATTTTCAACGGACAGCAGCTCGGCGATATTGGAACCAACGACCCCGCCGCCGGCAATAATGATCCTCATTTACCTGACCCTCGGCGTTCTCCCCAGATGCAGCAGGGATGCCACATGATGCAGAAAGCCTGACAATTTACCGGAGGATTGACGATGGATGCGGATGACACGGTCGCCGGGGCGGGGGGTTGTAGCTTGCCCCGGAACGTATGATTCTGTTTTCATGACCCTCTCAAGCGATTTGCTTTGTATCGTCATATTCAACTGAAGGGGCATTTTAGGCCTTAACTGTGGTGATGTCAACCCCATGACGATTCCAGCGGTCATTGATCTGGTTGGTGTGGCGGCAACAGGTGATTGCCGTTCTCCGGATTACAGAGAATTCCACCCGGGCCGCAATTAAGGCATTCAACCTGTAAAGTTGTGTGGGTTATGCCATATTGGTCGCCCAGCAGCCGTTCTACGTCACCCCTGACTCTGGCCGTTTCCGAGGTCATCCGGTCGCCGATGACAATGTGAGCCGAAAGAGCATGGAGCTGAGGCGTCAGGCTCCAGACATGAAGGTCGTGAACACCTTCAACACCCGGAATTGCTGCAATCTCCCCGGCCAGCACCACCAGGTTGACATGACCGGGCGCCGCCTCCAATAATACCTTGACCGCTTCGGACAGAATCCCCCAGGCGGAAACCGCAATTATCAGGGCAATAACCACGCTGACGACGGCATCAGCGGCCGTCAGACCGGTAAGCATGATGATTATCGCCCCGATGATGACTCCGATTGAAGCCAGTGCGTCGCCGACGACATGAAGGAAAGCACTCTTAATATTGATACTTTCTTTCTGCGCTTCCCGCAACCAAAATGCCACCACCAGATTGGCCGTCAGACCGATGACCGCCACACCCAGCATGACGGGGCTGTCCACATCCGGCGGTGCCTGCAGACGTTGTACCGCCTCATAGATAATAAAACCGGCGATGCCGAAGATCGCCAGGGCATTGACTACCGCCACCACAACCCCCAACCGGTGATAACCGAAGGTCATGCGGTGGTCTGGGGGTCTCTGGGCCTGACGCAGGGCGTAGGCTGAAAGCGACAGCGCCACGATGTCAGTCAGGACATGACCGGCGTCTGACAGCAGCGCCAGACTATTGGCTAATAATCCACCGATTATCTCGGCTAAGAATATTAAGCTGGAGATGATGATTCCCAACTTCAACCGGCCACCGGCGGAATGGGAGTGCGTGTGTTGCTGCATGGTTGTTCCTGAGCGAAATTAACGGTTGTTTTTTTAGCTCTTTCCTATTATCATAACAGCTATTAAGTAATTGTCTAATCTGAAGCCTGGAGGCGCCGGTGGTCAAGCTTTCACTTATGCCCCGTGAGGAAAAATTTTTTGATCTTATTGAGGCTGCCGCCGCCAATATGGTGGAGATTGCCGTTGCCTTCAAGGATCTGGTAGATGACTGGCGTGATGTACCGGATAAAATATCCAAAATAGCCGACCTGGAGCACGCCGGAGACTCAGTCACCCACCAGATCATCGCCCTGCTGCACCGCAGCTTCGTCACCCCCTTTGACCGCGAAGACATCGCCCTGCTGGCTCATTCCATGGATGATGTTACCGATCTTATTCACTCCTCGGCGGACTATATGCTGCTGTATAAAGTCGGCACACCCGGCCCCCGGGTCCAGAGCCTGGCCGGGCTGATTGTCACGGCCGCCCGGGAAATAGCCGCCGCGGCGCCCAAACTCCGCAAAACCGCTACCATGAAAAAACTGTTTGAACACTGTATTGAAATCAACCGGCTGGAGAATCTGGCCGACCAGGAGTTCCGGGCGGCGCTGGTGGAATTATTTGACGAACAGAATATGGCCGACGTAATCAAATGGCGAGAGATTTTTGAAGCCATGGAGAGCGCTACTGACCGTTGCGAAGACGTGGCCAACGTTTTTGAAGGGGTTGCCCTGAAGAATGCCTGAAGCCGCTTTAGGCGTTCTAATCTTTATCGTTGTCCTGGCTGTTGGTCTCGGCTTCGTTAACGGCATGAACGATGCCGCCAACGCCATCGCCACCGTCGTCGGCACCCGGGTGCTGTCGCCACGGACGGCCATTATCATGGCGGCTTTCGCCAACCTGCTGGGCGCGGCCACCGGCACCGCTGTCGCCGCCACTATCGGCAAGGGCATCCTGCATCCCGAGTTCATCACCTTTAATGTTATCATCGCCGCCCTGGCGGCTATTGTGATTTGGGGCGGTGCGGCTACCTTTTTCGGCCTGCCAATCAGCCTGACCCATGGCCTGGTGTCCGGTCTGGCTTTTGCCGGCCTGGCAGTGGGCGGTTTTGACGCTGTGAATATAACTGTCTTGGGTAAAATCATCTCGGCGGTATTCACCGCGCCGATGCTGGGTTTTGTCGGAGCCTTCTTCCTGATGCTGGCGGTCTACTGGTTGTTCAAGGACAGTCTGCCTTCAAGAATCCGTCACATCTTTTCCAACGGTCAGGTGCTGTCCTCTATGTTTATGGCCTATACCCACGGTAAAAATGATGGGCAGATGCCTATCGGCGTTATCACCATGGCCCTGGTGATTTACACCGGCAACAGCGGATTATGGGACGGCATTCCGTGGTGGGTTATCATCGTGTCGGCGACAGCCATCAGTATGGGCACCGCTATCGGCGGCTGGAGGGTAATGAAGACGCTGGGTTTCCGAGTCACCAACCTGAAACCGGCGCAAGGCTTTGTCGCTCAGACCGGCGCGGCCGGCATCATTGAACTGGCGTCCAATCTGGGTATTCCGGTCAGCACCACCCATTCAATGAGCGCAGCTATTATGGGCGTCGGGGCCACCCGCCGTTTTTCGGCGGTGCGCTGGAGCGTGGCAGGCAATATTCTAACCGCCTGGGTGGTGACTTTTCCGGCCTGCGGCGCACTGGCCTTTCTCGTGGCTTCAATCCTGAAGCTATTCTGATTTAGCGCGGTTTTCGGCTGTGCTAAAGGTCAATCCGGCGAGGATGAATCCGGGCTTTTTCAGCAGTAATAATAGCCGAAATGGTGTCAACAGCCTGGTCAATCCGGCCTTCTTCATTGACCACAAAGTAATCAAACATCTGAAGCTCAGCCAATTCCTTTGGGGCTGTATCAAGCCGCCTTTTGAGCGTTTCCGGAGATTCGGTCAGACGGTGTGACAACCGCTTATTCAATTCCTCCAGAGACGGCGGCAACAGAAAGATGAAGATCGCCTCGGGCGCCATCCGCTTGATGCTGGCCGCCCCCTGAACATCTACCTTGACCATGACGTCCCGGCCATTTTTTAATGACTCACGCACCGGAGCCTTGGGCACGCCGTAATAATTGCCGTAAACTTCCGCCCATTCCAGCAATTCATCCTGATCAATGAGGGCGCGGAAATCTTCCTTTTTGTAGAAATAATAGTCCCGGCCTTCAATTTCTTTGGGACGTATCGGCCGGGTGGTAGCGGTAGTGATGTAATCCAAGGATAATCCCTGATGCTTCATCCGCGCCAACACGGCGTCCTTGCCGACCCCGGAAGGCCCTGACAATACCACCATGACCGGCGATAAATTCGGCCGACTAAAGGTCAAGCGGAACCTCGGCCACTTCGGTTTTAGCCGCACCACGACCAACCGTCACCCTGCCGGTAATCGTTTCCGGTGCTAGCGCGGCCAGCACCACATGCCCGGAATCAGTAAATAACACCGCCTTGGTCTTGCGGCCGTTGGTCATGTCAATCAACATCCCTTTGCCGCGGCTTTCCTGGATAACCCGCTTTATTGGAGCGGAGTTAGGCGGAGCGATGGCGATCAGGCGATTCATTGCCAGAATGTTGCCGAACCCGATGTGTACCAGTTCAATAGCCATATAAGTCCTCTTCCCGGGCAAAATGCGGTTTATTATTTTATCGCTAAAGCTGAGCTAAAGGCAACCGGCGATTTATCGCCTCCAGACCGCCGGGAAATAACAAGGTTATCATTTCCTAATTATTTATACGCCATATGGCGTATTGTCTTTGATTAGGTTTTGGTGGATAATACATTCCATCTGAGCTAAGTTTCTTTATATTTTCTTAGTTTATAAATACTTGAAAGGAGAATTCCCTTCTTTAATGACCTCCGGGAGAGACCGGATGACAGCGGGCAAAGACCGCGAAAAGATTAAATTATAGGAGATTCTAATGACCAATTTTCACAGCACCGTTTCCCGCAGAGATTTCATGAAAGGGCTCGGCTTTGCTACCGCTGGTGTCGGCGGCGCCGCTCTGGCGGCTCCCGGTTTTAAGGACCTTGACGATGTCATTTCCCGCGGCAGCATCTCCCGCCCCTGGTGGGCCCGCACCGTTGACAATCCCACCTCTGAAGTTGACTGGACTCAAATGAAGAAGTTCAGTGAAGGCAACACCATGCGCGGCAAAGGTACCGAATATCAGTTGACTTATATCGACGCTGATGAACAGAAACGCCGGGCGGCCGATAAATCAGAAACTGAGACTGCGTGGAAAGCCGAAAAGAAACCCGGCTACACCACCCGTGACTACGCTTTCGCTGGTAATGCTACCAAGGGCCTAAGTGCCAATACATTCCTGGGACCAGCCGCTAATTCACCGGAAAAAACCGGCGTCCCCAAATGGGAAGGCACCAAAGAAGAGAATGCCGCGATGGTCCGCACCTTCCTCCGTTTCCACGGCATGATGGCCGTTGGTTTTACCGAGCTCCATGAAGACACCACCATGAAGCTGATGTACGAGTACGGGCCTAACAACAAGGTAAAATACACCTTTGCCGACGTGGATACGGCATCAGAAACCTCCACCGAACAAATCTACCCCCGCAAGTGCAAATGGGTCATCACCGTTGTCAATCAGGAAAGTCAGGAACTCTGGAAACGCAACCCCACTCCCCTCCAGGTGCAAATCCGCTATCCCCGCGGTCAGTGGATTCAGTCGCTATTCCAGGGCTTCATGACTTCTCTGGGTTATTACGCTCTGTCTGAGGGCGGTAACGGTACCGGCATCGCCCCGGCTTTCGGCGTTATGGCCGGTATGGGTGAAATGGGTCGCATGAACCGCATGATCTCCACCGAATGGGGTCCCACGGTCGGTGTCTTCCGTTATGTCACCGACCTGCCCCTGCCCGATGAAAAACCCATTGACGCCGGTTTCATGCGCTTCTGCCAGACCTGCATGAAATGCGCTGACGGTTGCGGCGAAGGTGCCATCTCCTTTGAGAAGGAGCCGACCTGGGATGTTTCCGGCCCGTGGAACAATCCCGGCCACAAAGAATGGTTTGAAGATTCCCGCAAATGCCGTGCCTGGAAGATGCTGCCCGGCACCTGCAATGCCGGCCGCTGTCTCTCGGTCTGCACCTTCACCAAGTACGAGAAGGCTTCGGTTCACAGTTTTGTGAAAGGCATTGCTTCTACTACTCCGCTCTTCAACGGCTTCTTCCGCAGCATGGACGATATCTTCTACGGCGACGGTCTCAAAGACCCGGCCACCTTCTGGGAGCAGCCGGTTCCAATCTTCGGCGTGGAAGGCTCGGTCGGCCTGGAAAACTACTAGTTCTTTTAACAGTAAATCTCTTAAGGGAGGGGCTAAGTTGCCCCTCCCTTCCCTTTTGTATTTTTGAAATTACAATTCCCCAATTTTTATTAAGATATTCTAATTATAATTACGCCATTTGGCGTATTGACCGATTCTCCTTTTTAACTGATAATAAATACTGTAAGGTAAGCATCCTTAACTTATATTAAGTGGGTTGGATTTTATTTAAGGAGGACACACTGCCAGACTGACTTCCGGGAGAGACCGGATGACGGCGGGCAAGACCGTAAGAGAAATATTAAGGAGATTCTAATGTCCAATTTTCACAGTACCGTTTCCCGTCGGGATTTCATGAAAGCCCTCGGCTTCGCCGGGGCCGGCCTTGGCGTCACTTCCCTTGTCGCCCCCAAATTCAATGACCTTGATGAAATGATTCAGGCCGGCTCTTTCAACCGCCCCTGGTGGGTCAAAACCGTTGACAAGACTACCAACGAAGTCGACTGGACCCAGTACAAACGCTTCCGTGAAGGCGACACCATGCGCGGCAGCGCCGGTACCTATATGCCTACTTACATCTCGGTGGATGATCAGAAGGCCCGTCAGGACAAAAAAAAGGAGGTTGAATATAACTACAATTCTCAGAGCAAGGCCGGTTATACATTAGCTGATAAAGCTTTTACTGATAACGTTAACCGCGGTTCCGTTTCCAATACATTCATCGGTCCCAATACCTCTACCCCCGAATCGCTGGGCATTCCCCGCTGGAACGGCACCCCCGAAGAAAACGCCGCCCTCCTGCGTACCGCCATGCGCTTCTTCGGTTCCATGAGCGTCGGCTTCACCCAGATGGACCCGGCTACTACCTTCAAACTTACCTATTCCTGGGGCCCCAACAACCGCCAGCAACTCGTCTGGGAAGATGTTGACGCCCCCTATGAAACCACTGACAAGCAGGTCCACCCCAATGACTGCATGAACGTCATCACCCAATCCAACATGGAATCCCAGGACCTCTTCAAATACAATCCCACCTGGCTGATGGCCCAGATCCGCTACGGCCGCGCCGCCAATATCCAGGAGCGCACTCAGGGCTTCGTCCGCACCCTCGGCTACTGGTGTCTCGCCAAAGGTCACAACGATACCGGCAATGCCTGCGGCTTCGGCGGTGTTTCCGGCCTCGGCGAGATGGGCCGCATGAACCGGATGATTACCCCCGAATACGGTCCCACTGTCGGCATCTTCCGCTACTACACCAACATGCCCCTGCCCAACGACAAGCCCATTGACGCCGGCATGCGCCGCTTCTGCTACACCTGCAAACTCTGCGCCGACCACTGCGGCGAGGGTGCCCTGTCCCACGAAACCAATCCCACCTGGGACACCGTCGGCCCCTGGAACAACCCCGGCCACGAGGCCTGGTTTGAAGATTCCCGCAAGTGCCGCGCCTGGAAGATGGATGCCGACTCCTGCGTTGCCGGCCGCTGCCTCGGTGTCTGCACCTTCACCAAATACACCGACGCCATCGTCCACGAGACCGTCAAGGCTGTTTCTTCCACCACCTCCGTCTTCAACGGCTTCTTCCGCCAGATGGACGAACTCATGGGCTACGGCCTGCGCGACCCCAACGAGTTTTGGACTACCGCTCAGCCCATCGGCGGCCTCCGCTCCGATGTCGCTCAGAAATATCACTAATCCTTCAATTGACCCTCAGAAAGGCCTCCGCTGATTCGGCGGAGGCCTTTTTTTAGCGCTTCCAACACGCCCTGACGAGTGCTATAGTAGAAGATAAGAAATCTGCCAGGAGGCTGAAATGGCAACTGAGAAATTTACCGTATCCGGTGACAAAGTCTTATCCAGAATCAAGGAACTGATTCGGGAGGGCAACATCCGGCGGGTGAGACTAATCCATGACGGGCGTACCATTATAGACATCCCGCTATCGGTAGGCGCTCCGGTAGCGGCGGTCGGTATTCTGGCAGCCCCGGTACTGGCCGCAATCGGTGCTTTTGCCGCGCTGGTGACTGAATGTACCATTGAAGTGGAAAAAATGGATGATTCAGGTTCTCGCGGCAGCGGAGCAGAGTTACCGGAATAGCTTTACTTACTGACTGCTTTCACCAGCCGGATTGAATCACGCCGGCAGTTTCTTGACGCCCCGTCATTTGCCTCGTAAAATGCGCTCCATGAAAACTACTTCTTTCACCCGTCTGGCCGCTTCTCTGCTCCTGTCCCTGACCTTCCTGCTGATTCCCAATCCTCATCCCTCTGCCGCTGCTGACGCCCGCTGGTCGGAAATACCCCTCCCCCGAACGGAAGCTGCCGGCGGTTGGGCACTGGCGCCGGGGACCGATGTGACTCACCTGACTACCGACCAGTACGGACGGCTTTATGCCTGGGTCACCGGGGACGGTGGAGGGCTATTCCGAACCAATACCTCAGATGATAAATTCACCAGAGTGTACGCTTCAATCAATATTCCGGTCGCCCTGAACATAACTGCCGAAGGTCATATCTATTATGCCACTGAAACAGCCGTATTCCGTTCCATAGACGACGGCGGGACTTTCCAACAAATAGCCTCCCAACCGGGAGGTCCCGACAAGCAGGTTACCGGTATGTCTATCTACCGCCGGGCACAAGGCAACCTTATCGCGGTTTCCGTAACCGATACGGCTCCGGGAATGTCGGGCGGCGTCTATTTATACGATGAAACCGCCTTCTCCGGCAGCTGGATAGATACCGGTATTGGCAGCTATGATGCCCTGGACGTCAGTTTTTCTCCGACCTTTGAGACTGATCGCACGCTGTTGGCGCTGGCCACCGATGGCAACGATACTTTTATCATGGTTTTCAACGCCGGCATCTGGGGTCAAACCGAATTAAAACACGATGACACCGCCAGCGTAACGGCTATTGCCGGCAACCTGGTTTTGCCTGAAGACTTCGCACTTCTGAACAATGCCCAATTTTATGTCGGCATTGACAGTGGAGATGCTGATAAAGGCGGCGTGTGGCTGGGTTTCTACCAGGCAGGACCACAGCTTCCGGTGGTTTTTCCAATAGCTTCAAACTTGAATGAGGATTTCACCTGCATGTCAGTCAGAGGCTTATCCGGCAGTTACAGCCTTACCGGTGGCACAGCATCGGGCAATGTATATAATTCCGCCGATGGCGGCATTAACTGGCAGACAGCCGTGAGGAACCCTGCCGGCGACAGTATCTCGGCTTTAACCGACCTGGGAGGAACAGTTTATGCCGCGTCTTCAGGTGCCGGCAGCGGAATATATAAATCGGTTGACCAGGGTTCAACTTGGTTACCCACCGCCTTGATTGACCAAAACGGCGCCGGCACTCTGGTAAAAGTCCTGCCATCCCCGAATTATGCCTCCGACCAAACGCTTTATGTGTTGGGCTTCAATTCAGGTCATACTCTTTGGCTGACAGAAAATGCCGGCTTGTCCTGGCAAATGATCCTTGATGCCGGAGAATACGGCATCAGCGAAGTCCCGCAAATCACCATCACTGATAGTGGATCTTTATATATTCTGGCACAGACCTCCGGTAACGGAATTTGTCTGATTTCAGATAACAAAGGTACGACATTTGAAGTTCTGGACTTGCCGGTTCCGATTAATAATTCTTCGCGGTTGGCGGTAGAAAATACAAATCAGCTAATATTCTCCACTGATGACGGTACGCTGGCTCAAGTCTGGCACCGAGACGCCCAGTTCTTTACCCCCGTTGCCGCCGGTGACCAGCGGATAACCGCGCTTGAACTTTCCCCGGCTTTCACAACAGATCAAACGTTAGTCGCCACCGCTGACGACGGCAAAGTCCTGATTTCTACGAACGCCGGCGTCACCTTCACCTCGCTGCCCGACCTACCGCTTTCCGGCGAAATCCGGCTGGTTTTTGATCCGGATTTCAGTACAAGCGGCAAAATTTATGCCGCAAATGATAGCTTGGATAAAGGTATTCACCGTTTCACCATCGGTGGTACCGACTGGGACAGGCTTGATTCAGGTTTGCCGGCTGATACCCTGATCAGCGGGCTGGCCGTAACCAGGGACAACATCATCTACGCCTCAAGTTATACCGAGATCAGCGACACTACCGGCGGCCTGATTCGGGCATTATCCGATGACGCCTCATGGTTCCTGACTCGCGCCGGTTTGCCGGACGGTGCAACCTTGGAGGGCATCGCTGTCATCGGACGCCAAATATGGACGCTGGATACAACCAATCAACGCATAATGACCTATACCGATACCCTGGCGGAGCCGGTGCAGCTGACATCACCAACAGCCGCTGCCGGAGGTCTGGGTGATTTTTCCTCCGGTGCCATCTCCGGCATTAACCTCAAATGGCAGTCAATCAGCGGTGCCGGCAGCTATGAGTGGCAGGTCAATGACAGTACAGGTATGTCGTCACCTCTTTTTGAAGACACAACTACCGCCCTAACCGCAAAGCTGAATAACCTGGAGCCGAATACCACTTATTACTGGCGTGTTCGTGCCGCCACACCGGTACCAGGACCGTGGTCGGATAAGTGGTCTTTCACCACCGCCCTGGGCGGAACTTTTACCGTACCCGAGCTGATTACCCCCGCCCCCGGGGCAGTGGACCTGGGACTGAGACCGATCTTCCAGTGGAGACCGGTCAGCGATGCCGACACCTATGACCTGATGGTAGCGACTGACTCCGGATTCGCCGGGATTATAATCAATCAGACGGCGATTGCCGGCAACGCCTGGCAATCGGAAACATCGCTTGAGGCGGGCAAAACCTATTACTGGAAAGTCAGGGCGGTAAGTACCGCCACCAACTCCGCCTGGAGCGCCGTATCCGGTTTTGCCGTGGCTCCGCCGGTGGCCGTACCAGAACCCCCTCAACCGACACCGACCGTCACCACTACAGTCCCCCAAGGGCTAGAAATGGCCATCCCTGAATGGCTCGGCCTGACATTAGCCGGCATGGGCGGTGCCATCGTCCTGCTGCTGTTGGTACTGGCTGTAACCGTCAGAAACCGCCGGGTATTGTAAGGCAGAGGCAACGAACCTATAATGGACGGCAAATGCTGAAATCTTGCGCACCTGACTGTTGGGAAAACGGGGGTTATCCCGTCAATGTTTGACGCCCTGATTGCCCCTTTTTCCGATAATCTTTTCATGACCCAGGCGCTGACAGCCGGAATACTGGTGTCAGTGGCCTGCGCCGTTGCCGGAACATTTATGGTGTTGCGGGGATTGGCCTTTATCGGCGATGCCCTGGCTCACGGCGTATTGCCCGGTATCGCTCTGGCGGTGATTATGGGTTTTTCAGGCATTATCGGTGCCGCCATCGGTGCTGCGGTAATGATTGGCGGCGTCAGCCTGATTACCCGCCGTTCCCGCCTGTCGTCGGATACCGCTATCGGGCTGCTATTCGTCGGGATGCTGGCGCTGGGCGTGGTAATCGTCTCCCAATCAAGCTCTTTTTCCGGTGACCTGACCCGCATCCTCTTTGGCGAATTACTGGGGACATCATGGAGTGATATTCTGCTTCAATTTATCGCCACTTTAATTATCGCCCTTGTCGCCTTTATTTTCGCCCGGGGCTTCCTGTTGCTGGCTTTTGATCCGGAACAGGCTCAGGTGGCTGGTTTTTCGTCCGGGCTCTATCACAATATCATGCTGATAATGATTGCCGCGACCATCATCATCTCTTTCCAGACCGTGGGCACGCTGCTGGTTTTCGGCCTGTTGATAGCGCCGGCGGGGGCCGGTGCGCTGATTGCCCGACGCATCGGGGCCATGATGGCCTGGGCCGCGCTGTTCGGCTCGCTGTCAATGTATATCGGCCTGCTATTAAGTTACCACTTTAATCTGGCCGCCGGCGCCTCAGTTATTCTGGTGGCTACCCTGATATTCTTTACCGTTTTTATCGTTAAGAATCTTAAACCGCGCGCCGCACTGCCGGAAACCGGAGGGCATGATGGCTGATTCAGCAGTAATTGCCGCCAGTAGCCTCAATATCGGTTACGAAGGCGTTTCGGTCGTAGCAGATATTAATTTTGGGCTCAATTCCGGTCAGGGAATCGCCCTCATCGGCACCAACGGCTCAGGCAAATCCACCCTGTTGAAAACCATCGCCGGATTACTGCCGCCGCTATCAGGCGAGATAAATGTTTTCAACTCCCGGCCGGGACGTCAGCCCAAACGCATCGCTTATTTGGGACAGTTTCACGCCTCCGGGTTTGTCCTGCCGCTGCGGGCGGTTGACGTAGTGCGCATGGGTCGCTTTCCGCATCGTGGTCTACTTGGTCAATTTACCGGAGATGATGAAGCCCGCGTTCAGGACGCCATGAAAGTTATGGGAGTCACCGGACTCGCTGATGCCCCGTTGCGTTCGCTTTCCGGCGGCCAGCAACAGCGCATCTATCTGGCCCAGGTACTGGCGCACCATGCCGACCTGCTGATTCTGGATGAGCCGACTTCCGGGCTTGATGCCGGCGGCCGGGAACTCTACCTTCAAGCCGCTCGGGATGAACTCTGTCGCGGCGCTGCCGTAGTGGTGGCCACCCATGACATCCATGAAGAGGCCTCGCTCTGCCATCAGGTCATGCTGATGGCGCACCGGGTGGTAGCCCTGGGCCCGCCGGCTGAAGTCATCACCACCCAGTCACTCATGGACACCTTTGGTATAGCTATTGACCCTAACCAGAAACCCATCACAATTCTGGAATGTGGTCACAGTCACGATCACGAACGAAAATAGGAATATCAACAAACCACCGAATTTTTTAAATCCGGCAACTCCTTCAACCGTAAATCTGCATGTAAATATAGACCTGTTTGTCCAAAGATATCCTCGTCTGCAGTACTATTCCTGCTGTTTTTCACCGCACTCCAAAACCGGCTGTCTTATCATGGTCCGAATATTTTAGTCTCATTTTTCTTATTAATATACTTTAGTCGCGTATTTTTTATACCTTTGTCTATACCCAAAATGCTTAGAGCCACTAGTCCTTTTGGACGATGGCATAAACACTAAAAGGCGTTATCATAATTACGTCGTTATTAACAACTATATGCGTGGAGGTTTTAATGACTCTGACTTCCGGGAGAGACCGGATGACGGCGGGCAAGACCGCAAGAGAAATATTAAGGAGAGTTTAATGTCTAATTTTCACAGTACTGTTTCCCGCCGGGATTTCATGAAAGCCCTCGGCTTTGCCGGGGCCGGCCTCGGCGTCACTTCCCTTGTCGCCCCCAAATTCAATGACCTTGATGAAATGATCCAGGCCGGCTCTTTCAATCGCCCCTGGTGGGTCAAAACCGTTGACAAGACCACCAACGAAGTTGACTGGACCCAGTACAAACGCTTCCGCGAAGGCGACACCATGCGCGGCAGTGCCGGCACCTATATGCCTACCTATATCTCAGTAGAAGACCAGAACGCCCGCAAGGATAAAAAGGCCGAGATTGAAGCAGGTTACAACGCGCAGGACAAGGCCGGTTATTCTCTTGCTGATAAAGCATTTACAAGTAACGTTAACCGCGGTTCCGTTTCCAATACATTCATCGGTCCCAATACCTCTACCCCCGAATCGCTGGGCATTCCCCGCTGGAACGGCACCCCCGAAGAAAACGCCGCCCTCCTGCGTACCGCCATGCGCTTCTTCGGTTCCATGAGCGTCGGCTTCACCCAGATGGACCCGGCTACTACCTTCAAACTTACCTATTCCTGGGGCCCCAACAACCGCCAGCAACTCGTCTGGGAAGATGTTGACGCCCCCTATGAAACCACTGACAAGCAGGTCCACCCCAATGACTGCATGAACGTCATCACCCAATCCAACATGGAATCCCAGGACCTCTTCAAATACAATCCCACCTGGCTGATGGCCCAGATCCGCTACGGCCGCGCCGCCAATATCCAGGAGCGCACTCAGGGCTTCGTCCGCACCCTCGGCTACTGGTGTCTCGCCAAAGGTCACAACGATACCGGCAATGCCTGCGGCTTCGGCGGTGTTTCCGGCCTCGGTGAAATGGGCCGCATGAACCGGATGATTACCCCCGAATACGGCCCTACTGTCGGCATCTTCCGCTACTACACCAATATGCCCCTGCCCAACGACAAGCCCATTGACGCCGGCATGCGCCGCTTCTGCTACACCTGTAAACTCTGTGCCGACCACTGCGGCGAGGGTGCCCTGTCCCACGAAACCAATCCCACCTGGGACACCGTCGGCCCCTGGAACAACCCCGGCCACGAGGCTTGGTTTGAAGATTCCCGCAAGTGCCGCGCCTGGAAGATGGACGCTGACTCCTGCGTTGCCGGCCGCTGCCTCGGTGTCTGCACCTTCACCAAATACACCGACGCCATCGTCCACGAGACCGTCAAGGCTGTTTCTTCCACCACCTCCGTCTTCAACGGATTCTTCCGCCAGATGGACGAACTCATGGGCTACGGCCTGCGCGACCCCGATGAGTTTTGGACTACCGCTCAGCCCATCGGTGGCCTCCGCTCCGATGTCGCTCAGAAATATCACTAATCCTTCAATTGACCCTCAGAAAGGCCTCCGCCGAATCAGCGGAGGCCTTTCTCTATATTATCCCGTCTCTCGTTTGCCCCGCCCCCCACAGGCGGTTTATAATCAACACATGCCCAACCTTTCCGTAGAACTGCTCCCCGGTCTTAAACTGAAAAACCCTGTCATTGCCGCTTCGGGTACTGCCGGTTACGGTGATGAACCGGACCGCCTGTATGACATCGCCGACCTCGGCGCTTTCATCTGTAAAGGCACCACCCTGAAGCCCCGCGCCGGCAACCCCCAGCCCCGCATCATGGAAACGCCTTATGGCATGCTTAACGCCATCGGCCTGCAAAACCCCGGGGTTGAGGCGGTTATTGAAAAATACAGCCCTCTGTGGCGACAATGGCCGACCCCGGTCATCGTCAATATCGCCGCGGATTCGGTGGAAGAATATGCGTCGCTCGCCCGCCGTCTTGACGGTATACCCGGTATCGCCGCGTTAGAGATTAATATTTCCTGCCCTAACGTTAAAGCGGGTTGTCTGGAGTTCGGCTCCACGCCGGAATCCGCTGCGACAGTGACTGCCGCCGTTAAACAAGCGGTATCCCTGCCGATTATCATCAAACTCACTCCCAACACCGCCGATATCGCCGCGCTGGCACGGGCGGTGGAAAAAGCCGGCGCTGATGCCGTATCACTGATTAACACCCTGCGGGGTATGGCCATAAGCGTCAAAAACCGCAAGCCGGTGCTGGGCAATATCACCGGTGGGCTCTCCGGTCCGGCCATCAAACCGGTAGCCCTGGCCATGGTCTGGCAGGTCGCCGGAGCGGTGTCCATCCCCATCATCGGCGGCGGGGGCATCATGTCGGCCGAAGACGCGCTGGAGTTCATCATGGCCGGCGCCTCAGCGGTCGAGGTCGGTACCGCGGCCCTGGTCAACCCCCAGGCACCGCTGGACATTATTAATGGATTAGACGCCTATCTGAGGCAGCACAACCTGAACGACCTGGCTTGCCTGACCGGCGCAGCGAGGTAAGCCTTGACTGACGCCGCCGAGAACTCAAATCGCGCCGTGCGGCGGGCGACCCTGGCGGCCGCCGTTCTAGCTTCCTTCCTGACACCGTTCATGGGGTCTTCGGTCAATATCGCCCTGCCGGTTATCGGCCGGGAATTCGGTCTGGATGCAATCACCCTGGGCTGGGTCGCCACGACCTATATCCTGGCCGCAGCGGTATTCCTTCTGCCTTTCGGCCGTCTGGCCGATATCAAAGGCCGCCGCCGTATTTTCATCTCCGGGCTGGTGCTTTACACCCTGGTTTCCGTTGCCATCGGCTTCAGCCAAAACGGAGCCCAGCTCATTGGCCTGCGGGCCGCTCAGGGCATCAGCGCGGCACTGCTGTTCGGCACCGGCATCGCCATCCTGACCTCTGTCTATCCGCCCGCGGAGCGCGGCCGGGTATTGGGCATCAACGCCGCCGCCGTCTATATCGGCCTGTCACTGGGACCAACCGCCGGCGGCCTGCTGACCTCATCCTTCGGCTGGCGCAGTATCTTTTTCGTTACCGCCGCCATCGCCCTGGTGGCGCTGTTTTTCATCGTTACCCGGCTGAAAACCGAATGGCAGGAAGCCAGCAACGAGCGATTTGACCTGAAAGGCGCTGTGGTATACGGCTTGAGCCTGACAACACTGATGCTGGGCTTTTCAGAGTTACCGGATACCACCGGCTTCATCCTGACCGTTATCGGTATCGTAGGCATGGCGGGATTTATCGCTCTGGAAGGGCACACCCCGCACCCGATTCTCTCACTGAATCTATTCCGCTATAACACCGTGTTTGCCCTGTCCAATGCCGCCACCCTCATCAATTACGCCGCCACCTTCGCCACAGGGTTTTTGCTGTCGCTTTATCTCCAGTTCGTCAAGGGTTTTTCACCGGCAGAAGCCGGCCTGATTTTAGTGGCCCAGCCCATCCTGATGGCCTTTATTTCACCCTACGCCGGCCGGCTGGCTGACCGTTTTGATCCCCGAACATTAGCGACCATCGGCATGGGTTTATCAACGGCAGGTCTGGCGATGCTGGTCTTCATCAGCGAAAACACCGCCATGCTTTATCTGATTGCCGCTTTAATCATCCTGGGTACCGGTTTCGGGTTCTTCTCCTCCCCCAACTCCTCGGCCGTCATGGGCGCTGTACCCCGGCGTCAGTACGGCATCGCTTCAGCCACACTGTCCACCATGCGCCTGGTGGGTCAGATGTTTTCCCTCGGTATCGTGATGCTGCTCTTTGCCCTGATTATCGGTCGGGTCCAGATTTCACCGGAAGTCCACGTTGAGCTGGTATCCAGTCTGCGGGTAGCCTTCGCCATGTTCACCGGTTTATGTCTGGTCGGTGTATTCGCCTCCTGGCCCCGCGGCAATAAGTTTTCTCAAAACAACTCTTAGTCATCGCATCATTCAGGCTGTTGACACACGGCTGAACCTTTGTTAACATCTAATTGAAACCGTTTTTCATTTAGATAGGGCAATGTCCACTCAACAACAACTACTCAACCAGCTGAAAACCGCCGGTTACAAATTAACCCCCCAGCGCCGGGCGGTGATTGCAGCCCTGGTCAAAAGCGCTAATCCAGTCACCAACCAATCCCTGCACGCTGCACTGAAGCCGGACCACCCGGAAATCGGATTGGTAACCGTATATCGGACGATGGCCTTGCTTGATAAACTTGGTCTGCTCTGCCGTTTTAATTACGGCGACCACATCAGCTTCAGAGCCGGCCCACCGGAACACCATCACCATCTGGTCTGCCGCGGCTGCGGCAATGTGGTGGATTTTACCGACCATTGTCCGCTGGAACTGCAATCCGCCGTTGAACGGAACACCGGTTTCCGCATCACCGAACATACTCTGGAATTCGCCGGTTACTGCCGGAGTTGTCAGGAAGCCTGAATGAAAAGACCGTCGATATTGGCAGCACTCGCGCTCCTGCTGGTCAGCAGTTCAACACTGGTGGTCGGCTGCAAAGCTGTCAGCGAACAATCCATCGTTGTTACCCATTCAATCCTGGGAGCGGTTGTCAAAGAACTGGTCGGTAATACCGCCAATGTGACCATTCTGATGCCTGACGGGGCCGACCCCCATGACTGGGAGCCATCGGCTCGGGATATTGAGAAGCTGAACAAGGCCGCCCTTATCGTCTGGAACGGACTTCACCTGGAAGTCAGCATTGAATCGGCCGTGGCCAAGGCCGCAGCCGGGGGCGTGCGCCTTTTCACTGCCGCCGATCATATTGAAATCCGGTATGTTGGTGAAGGCGAGCTGAACGAGGAAGCACAGGAAACCGGGGCTGCCGATCCCCATTTCTGGCTGGACCCACTGGCTGTAAAAAGCGTCGCCACTGCTCTGGCTCCGGTTATACAAGCCACTCTGGGCGTGAACACCGCAGTCGCCGCCCGCAGTTTGGAAAGCCGTCTGGACAGCCTCCACGCTGAAATAGAAAACCTGGTCAGCGGCGTCGCCCCTGCCGACCGTAAATTGGTTACCGGACACGATTCAATGGGCTATTTTGCCCGACGCTACGGCTTTGAAATCATCGGCTCAGTAGTACCTAATCTGTCCTCTCAGGCGGCGATATCCGCCTCAGACATCGCCGCTCTGGTCACTCAGATCAAGATTTCCGGCGTTAAAGCCATTTTTACCGAAACCGGCACTTCACCCTCCGTAGTGCAGCAAATATCGGCCGCCACCGGCATCAAGGTAATGGAACTGGCACCCACCCGGTTACCTGCGGACGGTTCATACTTCACCTTTATGTCAGATTTGACCACCAAGGTCGTTGACGGGTTACAATAAGAACAGATTATGCTCAGGCCCGGAACAGTACCCGGTAACACTGTATCCCTGATTTGATGGAGAATATCCAATGGCATTTGAACTCGGCCCTTTAACTATCCATGTCTACGGCATCGTGCTGGCGCTGGGCGCGCTGGCCGGCGTAATAATCGCCTATATTGAGACTAAACGTCGCGGCCTGAATCTGGACCATTTGTTTAACATGGCCCTTATCGTGCTGCCGATGGGTGTTATCGGCGCCCGGGCTTACCATGTCATTGACCAATGGGGCTACTACTCACAAAATCCCGGTCAGATTATCGGCGGCGCCGGCCTGGGTATCTTCGGTGCCCTCATTGGCGGCGTAGCCGGCTTGTTGATATATACCACCTGGCGGCGGCTCAACCCCCTGCCGTGGCTGGATTCCATCGCCCCCGGCGTCATCCTGGCCCAGTCTGTCGGCCGCTGGGGCAATTATTTCAATCAGGAACTCTACGGTTACCCTACCGACGTCCCCTGGGGCATTTTTATTGATCCCGTTAATCGTCTGCCGGGGTTTGAGCAATACACCCACTTCCACCCGATGTTCCTGTACGAATCGCTTTGGAATCTGTCCGGGTTCGCCTTCCTGATGATTATCGGACGAAAATGGGCCGACAAATTAAAAACCGGCGATATCTTCATCCTGTATTTAATCTATTACGGCATCGGACGTTTCATTCTGGAAGGTTTTAAGATTGATGTCTGGACCGTCGGCGGCATTCCCACCGCACGCTGGATTACCGGCGCGGCGGTCATCATCGGCGTCGCCGTCCTGTGGTACCGGCACCGAAAACAACCAGACGCCGTCGTGGGAGAAGACCATGGACCACAAGACAGCCATTGATATTTTGCTTAAACTGGCCCAAAAACCGGCTCTCAGCACCGAGGAAAAAGAGGCGGTGATGACCGCCGTCGGTGTCCTGGGCTGGACTTCCCTGGCACAGAGCCGCCTGAAAGACCGCCGGGATAAGCCCCCGGGTTCCTAAATCCGGTGATAAAAAAAAGCCCCCGCTTTGCGGGGGCTTCTAATTCTTAGAAATTACCTTATACTTCCAAGACTATCACCTGGGTCGTCAGCGGCAGATTGCTGCGCGTGATCGTCAGTTTAGCCTGGGGCACAATACCTTCGGTACCCATTTCAGATAGAAAACGCCCTACCGGCTCCAGTTCCCGGTTGTTGTCAGGGAGTTGGTAGTGCATGGGGATAACGATAGCTGGCTCAATCTGGCGCACCAGCCGGGCGGCGGCGGCGGCATTGAGCGCGCTCATGTCACCCACCGGCACCATCAGAATATCAACCTTGCCCAGTTCCTCTATTTCGCTCTCCTTGAGCGGCGTCCCCAGGTCGCCGAGATGACAGATAGTCAATTCATCCATCGCCACCACAAAGACCACATTCTTGCCACGGATGAGCCCTTTTTCGGCATCATGGAAGGCAGCCTGGCCGATGATGATAGCGTCTCCGATCTCGTATTCACCCGGCCGGCTGACAATCCGCGGCGTCCCGCCGACACCTTCGGTATGATTATGCCCGGCATGCTGATGACTGACGGTAACAATATTAGCCGTCTGTTTCCCCAGCGTTAGTCCGGTATCCGGCGAAAACGGGTCGGTAATGACCGTGGTATTTTTGCCCTTGATGCGGAAGCATGAATGTCCGAGATATTTAATTTCCATGGCGCGATTATAACAAGGCCGGACTGAACGGTCAAAGCTCTTCCCGGCAAACTCTATTCACAGCCGCCGCAGGCCGGTGACACGGCGTTCGGGAGGTCGCCCTCCGGCATGGATAGGGAATCCGAGGCTGTCAGATGCCGAACCTCACCGGATGCGGCATCAAGTTCCACAACCAGCATCCGGACTTCCCCCTCCGGCAACAGACCATAATTTAAATAACTGGTCTCCCCGGCAGGCCAATCCAACTCCTCAGCGACCAGGACGTTGCGGTACAACGCCGCCTTCACTTTCCAGACATCGCCGGTTTGTTCAGCGGTTAAGGTGAACTGATCAAGATAACCCTCAGGCATCAGCTTTTCGGCCAGACCGATAGCCTGAACCGCGGAGATATAGTCATTGGTCGCACCATCAGTGGTCGGGGCTTGTGACTGAACCGCCGCCTGGCATCCGGCCGCTGCCAGCCCCAGAACCAGCATAATAATCAGTAATTGTGCCTTATTCATACATCCATTATAACCCCCGCCGTCCAATTAAAACCATCATTATTGAGACACCGCCCGGTAAAATCCGGCTCCAAACCTTGACAAAATCACCTTAATGGTGTTAAATTAACAACATTAGCAATCAAGCAGTTAGAGTGCTAAACAGGTATAAAATCTATGCTCAGTCAACGCTCTGAGACAATACTCTCCAGTATAATCCGCCAGTATGTGAGCAGTGCCGCACCGGTGTCGTCTTCGGCTGTTATCTCCGAATGCGGCCTGGATGTCTGTTCCGCCACGGTCAGGAATGAGATGGGGCGCCTGGAGGAAGAGGGGTATATCGTCAAACCCCATCATTCCGCCGGCAGCATACCTTCGGATAAAGGCTACCGTTACTTTGTTGAGAGCATTAAAAATGTACGACTGCCCGTTGCGGAACAAACGCTGATCAATCATCTCTTCCATCAAGTGGAAAAAGAGATGGAAAACTGGCTTTCACTGGCGGCCGGACTGGTTTCCCAGCGGGCTCATAATGTAGCCGTGGTTACCCAGCCCAAACAGACCAGCGCCCGATACCATCACTTGGAACTGGTCACACTGCAGGAAAGCCTGGTGCTGGCGGTGCTCATCATGCGCGGTGCCCGGGTACGCCAGCAGTTGGTCAGTTTTGACGCCCCCATCAGTCAGTTTGAGCTCAACACTATATCTGGTAAATTGAATGAGGCTTACGATGGCCTGAGCAAGAGCAAGGTTGAACAGCACAACCTCTGCCTCAGCGAAACCGAGAAAAAGGTCCGTGAAGCGGTCGTCAGGATGTTACAGGGCGAGGATGAGCAACGTAACGAAGAACCCTACCTGGAAGGTTTAAACTACCTCCTGGAACAGCCGGAATTCGCCAAGAGCCAGCGTGCCCAGTCACTGATGGAACTGGTGGAGAAACGCCGCCTGGGCCGGATGCTGGCGGAAGAGGAATTTGACGAAGATATCAAGGTCTTCATCGGCCAGGAAAACCGGGAGGAAAGCATCAGGGATTACTCGGTGGTACTGGGCAGCTTCGGGCTGGCCGACGAGGCCCGCGGCATGCTGGGAGTAATCGGCCCAACCCGGATGAACTATGAAAAAACCATCGCCGCGGTGCGTTATCTATCGCTGGTAATGAGCGCCCTGGTCGCCGAACTTTACGGCCGCGACCCCGGTGCCGTCGCTGACGAAAATCAGGTCTGAGCCCCGGCGTCGCAAGCTAATTTTCTAACACAAGGGGAAACTGATGACAAAAAGACATTCGGAAGGCTCCGACGAGCAATCGCTTCAGGCAGAGTTTGAAAACCTGAATACCGCGCTGGAACAGGAAAAAAGCCGTGCTGAGGAAAACCTCAATAACTTCAAACGTGCTCAGGCGGATTTCATTAATTACAAGCGCCGCACTGATCAGGAAAAGACCGAATCGGTCGGCTTCGGCAAGAGCCTGGCCTATCTATCCATCCTGCCGGTGCTGGATGACCTTTCCCGTGCCCTGGCCGCCGTCCCCCCGGAACAGGCGGATAATTCCTGGGTGCAGGGCATGCAGTTAATTGAGAAAAAGTTCCGCACCCTGCTGGAAAAGGAAGGCGTTACCCCGATGAATACCGTCGGCCAGCCTTTTGACCCGGCCTTTCACGAAGCTGTGCTCCGCTGTCCGGGCGAAGAAGGCATCATCGTTGATGAACTTTCCACCGGTTACATGTACAAGGACAAGGTGTTGCGCCAGGCTCAGGTCAAAGTGGCCTGCGAGGACATCACCGAATAGCTGATTCACTGTTATTGACTAAGCGTTTTACCGTTGTATAATCAAATCGTACTTAATAAGGAGGATTCCAAACCATGGGTAGAGTAGTAGGCATTGATCTGGGTACCACTAATTCAGAGGTCGCCGTTATTCAAGCCGGCGAACCGGTAGTTATCCCTTCAGCCGAAGGCGGCAGTCTGGTGCCATCGGTCGTGGCCGTCAACAAGAATGGCGAACGACTGGTCGGTCGTCAGGCCAAGAACCAGGCGGTATTGAATCCGGATAACACCATCTATTCCATCAAGCGTTTCATGGGCCGCACCTGGGGTGAACCCGCCGGGCGTGAACTTCCGGTAGAAGATGACGCCAAGCGCAAGCCTTACAAGGTCACCAAGGGCGCTAATAATGAGGTCAAAGTCGCTCTCGGCGGCAAGGAATATTCCCCGCCGGAAATTTCGGCCATGATTTTACAAAAACTCAAGGCGGACGCCGAAGCCTTCCTGGGCGACAAGGTCACCGAGGCGGTCATCACCGTTCCGGCCTATTTCAATGACGCGCAGCGTCAGGCCACCAAGGATGCCGGGCAGATTGCCGGTCTGAACGTCCTGCGTATCGTCAATGAACCCACCGCCGCCGCTCTGGCCTACGGTCTGGACAAGAAAAAGGAGGAAACAGTCGCGGTCTATGATCTGGGTGGCGGTACCTTTGACATCTCCATTCTGGAACTGGGTGACGGCACTTTCCAGGTAAAATCCACTAACGGCGACACCCACCTGGGCGGCGATGACTTTGATCAGAAAATCATTGACTGGCTGGTAGCCGAATACAAGAAAGACCAGGGCATTGACCTGTCCAAGGATAAGACAGCCATGCAGCGCCTCAAGGAAGCTGCAGAAAAATCCAAGGTTGAGCTTTCCTCTGTCCAGCAGACCGAGGTCAATCTGCCCTTTATCACCGCAGATGCTTCCGGCCCCAAGCATCTGAATATCACTCTGACCCGTTCCAAGCTGGAGCAGTTGGTAGCCGACCTGGTGGAAAAGACCATCGGCCCCTCCCGCCAGGCGCTGACCGACGCCGGCAAGACAGCGGCCCAGATTGATGAGGTCATTCTGGTCGGCGGACAGACCCGTATGCCGCTGGTACGCGCCAAGGTTAAGGAGTTCTTCGGCAAGGAACCCAATATGAGCGTTAACCCGGATGAAGTCGTCGCTATCGGCGCCGCTATCCAGGCCGGCGTTATCAAGGGTGATGTTTCTGATGTACTTCTATTGGATGTGTCCCCGCTGACATTGGGTATTGAGACCCTGGGCGGTGTGGCTACGCCCCTGATTCCGCGCAACACCACCATCCCGACCAGCAAAAGTCAGGTCTTCTCCACAGCCGCGGACAACCAGCCCAGCGTTGAGATTCATGTCCTGCAGGGTGAGCGCCCGATGGCTGCCGATAACCGCACCCTGGGCCGCTTCATGCTGGACGGCATTCTGCCGGCCCCCCGCGGCCTGCCGCAGGTTGAAGTTACCTTTGATATTGATGCCAACGGTATTCTCTCCGTCCGCGCTCAGGACAAGGGCACCGGCAAAGAACAGAAGATTACCATCACCTCCTCCTCCGGCTTGTCCAAGGAAGAAGTGGCGAAGATGCAAAAGGACGCCGAGGCCCACGCCGCCGAAGATACCGCCCGCAAGGAACTGGCTGAAGCCAAGAACCAGGGTGATACCCTGGCCTACCAGTCCGAGAAAATGCTTAATGATAACAAAGACAAGGTACCGGAAGAGTTAGCCACCGAGGTTACCGGCAAGATTGAGGCCGTAAAACAGGCGCTTCAGGGCTCCGACACCCCGGCGCTCAAAGCCGCCATTGAGGAACTCAATCAGTCAATGCAGAAAATGGGTAACGCGGTCTACAGTCAGCAGGCCCAGCAGCAGCAGCCTGGGGCTGAAGGTGCCGAGGGACCCGCTGAGGGCGGGGAAACGCCCAAAGACGACGGCACCGTAGAGGGTGAATTCCGCGAGGTCTAATCACGCTTAAGTGATTCCAAAAGAAGGGAGGGGTACGTTGCCCCTCCCTTCTTCTATCAAAACACCGCCAAAAACCTTTACTCCTTGCAGCTGATTGCCAGGAGATCTTTACCGCCGTGCTATTATTATATATGGGTATTTAGTCAATAATGGGTAAAGGAGGGTAAGGCCATGTTCAGAAGAATACTGGTACCGCTGGACGGTTCAACACTGGCCGAGGTCGCCCTGCCTTGTGCCGAGGAAATGGCCGGCCGCATGGGTTCACAGGTTATCCTTGTCAGTGTCCTGGAATCCGGCGCCGACCAGTATGAAAACCTCTTCCGTTGCTACCTGAACTCCCGCGCTGCCGATCTCCAAACACGCATACTGGACGGCGGCGGACCGGATGTGACGGTCACGCCGTTACTGGTGCCGGAAATTGAGGAAGAAGACCTGATTGAGGAAGATACTCCGAGCAAAGACTTGGGGCACCCTACCTCAGAAATCATCGGTGCCGCCGCCGCTCATGGCGCTTCCATCATCATAATGGCCACTCACGGTTATTCGGGCTTGCGCCGGGTGGCCTTATCCAGTGTGGCTGATGCCATCGTCCATGGCTGTGGTATGCCGGTACTCCTGGTCAGGCCGGATGGTGAGGCCGCCAAAACCCCAAGTCAGATCTGCCGCAATATCGTTGTCCCGCTGGACGGTTCGGCCATGGCGGAATCCGCCTTACGGGTGGTTGAGGATATGGCAGCCAAAATGTCCGGTCAGGGCATGACCGTCAATCTGGTTCATGTCGCCCCGGAGCGCCGCGTCGCCACCACTGACGAACCCAGCCAGACATTCCTGGAGAACGTGGTTGACCCTGCCTGGTGTAAAGCCGGCGATAAAGCGGAACTTTATTTTGAACAGGCCGCCGCTTACCTGAAGCAATCCGGGGCCACACTGGAAGCCGCCGGCGTTACCGTCAACCATCAGGTACGCGCCGGTAAGCCGGAGGAAGAAATAGCCGCTTACACCACAGATACCTGTGCCGCCATGATTGTCATGGCCTGCCACGCCCGCACCGGCATCGGTCGCTACCTCATGGGTAGCACTGCCGACCGGATACTGCGCACGGTGGAGGCTTCTGTCCTGTTGCTCCGGCCGGAAAAACCGCAGCCACCCGGCACGGAATAACCTGTTTTACTGATTAATACTAACGGCCAAGCGGGCACCCCAGTGGGGTGCCCGCTTCCCTGTCATGTTTCTAACCAAATAATTATTATTTTGCCAGTATCGCTGCCAGATCAGCCTCAGGCGTACCCACCGGGGTCAGCCCGAACTGCTCCACCAACACTCCCAGTACATTGGGGGAAATGAAAGCCGGCAGGGTCGGCCCGATGCGGATGTTCTTGATGCCCAGCGCCAGCAGCGTCAATAGAATACAAACCGCCTTCTGTTCGTACCATGACAGCACCAGCGACAGGGGCAGGTCATTCACGCCGCACTCAAAGGCGTCCGCCAGAGCCAGGGCAATCTTAATGGCTGAATAAGCGTCGTTGCACTGCCCGATATCCAGCAGCCGCGGCAGCCCGCCCACGGTGCCCAAATCAAGGTCGTTGAAGCGATATTTGCCGCAGGCCAGCGTCAGAATGACCGTGTCCGCCGGAGACTTTTCCACCAGTTCAGTGTAGTAATTACGTCCGGGACGGGCACCATCACAACCGCCCACCAGCAGGAAATGCTTAACGGCACCGCTTTTCACTGCATCAATGACGGCACCGGCTACGCCCATGACCGCGTCCCGGCCGAAACCAGTGGTTAGTTCCTTACCGCCGTTGATTCCGGTCAGTTCACAGGATTCCTGATAACCGCCCAGCGCCAGCGCTTTTTCAATCGCCGGCGTATAGTCAATCCGACCGTCGGTTGCCGGCAAATGAACCAGTCCGGGATAGGCCACCACGGCAGAGGTAAACACCCGATCCGCGTAAGACGGCTTCGGCGGCATCAGACAGTTGGTATTGAACACCACCGCACCGGGAACTGCGTCAAATTCCTTCTGTTGATTCTGCCAGGCGGTACCAAAATTGCCCTTTAGATTACTGTACTTCTTTAATCCCGGATAGGCGTGAGCCGGCAGCATTTCACCGTGGGTATAGACATTTACTCCCCGGCCCTCAGTCTGCTCCAGCAGTTCTTTCAAGTCCAAAAGGTCGTGACCGCTGATAATGATGAACGGGCCCGGTTCAATAACGGTGCTGACTTTGGTCGGTACCGGGTGACCGAAGGCGCCGGTATTGGCCCCATCCAGCAGTTCCATACACTTCAGGTTCACCAGACCGAATTCCATCAGCAGGCCCAGCCACTCGGCAACCGTATGCTCCGCCGCCATTTCCCGCAGTCCTTTATACAGCCACGCCGTCACCGCCGCATCTGTTTTCCCCAGCACAAAGGCATGCCAGGCATAAGCCGCCATACCCCGCAGCCCAAACAGCAGCGTGGAACGCAGCGAAACGATGTCGGCATCACCCTGCCACAATCCTGCCGCGTCAAAATCTTGCCCGCCGCCCAGCCGGCGGGTTTCAGCCCGCACCTGAGCCAGAAGCTCATCCAGCCGCGAATCATCAAAATTAACATTGGTTACCGTGGCAAACAGTCCGCGCATAACCAGACTGTCAGTACTCACCTCAGGCGTCTTATCCCCAACCGCCAGCGCCAGGTCAACCAATGCCGCCGTCAGTTCATCCTGCTTGCCGGCAGTAGTTGCGGATTTACCGCAGGCACCCACTTTGGTGCAGCCCTTGCCGCCCACTGCCTGCTCGCACTGAAAACAAAACATGTCGCTCAATAGAAAAACTCCCTTTATAATTTTTTCACGTCCCCATGGAACGCGACTTAGCCAGTATAATTCTAAAATGCCCGGAACAAACATGATATAGGTCAAGTTGCTGTATAGGTCTGATTTACGGCTCCCGTTCCGCGGGAGTATGATTAGATGAATATTTTTGAACCTGAAAGCAATATATGCCCCCGCCGACACCCCGCCGTTCAATAAAATGGTTGCTGCAATTACTGTTGGCGGCCGTCATCGTCACCACACCGGCGGCCTGCGCTCCGAATACCCCGCCTGGTATCAACCAGCCTTCAGTCGTCAACTACACCTATCGGGTCATCAACACCTACCCTCATGATCCCGGAGCTTTCACCCAGGGGTTGGTTTATGACAATGGCATATTATACGAGAGCACCGGGTTATTCGGCCATTCTTCACTCCGCAAAGTTGACTTGGTTACCGGGCAGGTCACGCAGACATTAACACTGGCCCCAGGTTACTTCAGTGAAGGGTTGGCTTTATGGCAGGATTCGCTCATACAACTGACCTGGCAATCAAACACCGGCTTTGTCTACCAGCGGGACAATTTTGAAGTAACGCAAAGTTTCAGTTATGTCACCGAAGGTTGGGGGCTGACTCATGACGGCAGCCGGCTGATTATGAGCGACGGTACCGCCACCTTATATTTTCTGGACCCGAAGACATTTACCATCACCGGCAGCGTTTCAGTACACGATGCTGAAACACCGGTTGCGCAGTTGAATGAACTGGAATACGTCAACGGCCGGATTTATGCCAACGTCTGGCAGACCGACAGGATTGCCGTCATAGACCCGACCGACGGACGCGTTACCGGCTGGATTGACCTGACCGGACTGCTCACAGCTGAATTAAAGGGTAATAATCCCGTAGACATATTGAACGGTATTGCCTATGACGCCGCCGGTGACCGGTTGTTCGTCACCGGGAAACTTTGGCCGTGGCTTTTTGAGATAGAGCTGGTAAGTGTAGATCATCCAAATTGACACTTCGCGGTAAGTCAGTCAACAGACTGCGCCAGCGCAGCCTCTAACTTATTACGGAGCTGCTCTTCCTCGGCGGCCAGCCGTTCCCATTCCTCCGTGCGGCGCTTGATGCTCTCTTTAAGCGTCTTGTGCCGCTCAATCCGGGCCACCACCTTTTTGGAATCTCCATAAGAGTCAGACCCGGCAAACTCAGCTTCAATAACGGCCAGGTCGGCTTCTTCAGCCGCCAAATCCTGTTCAATCCGGTCTAATTGTTTCCGGATTGGTGTAATTTTACGATTAAACTCATTGCGGAGCGCCCCGGTGCGCTGACGTTGACCAGAGGACGGCTTGACCACCGTCAGCCCGTTGACTGTTTTGACTCCGGACGGCTGCGGCGCCCCGGCTGATTCCTGATGGTACAGATATTCATCATAGGTGCCCGGAAAAACCTCAGCCCGCCCGTCCCTGACCTCAATTATCCGGTTGGCCGCCTGACGGATCAGCGTCCGGTCATGGGTGATAAAACACAGCGTACCGTTGTAATCCTGCAACGCGTCCGCCAGTATCTCCCGGGAAGCAATATCCAGATGGTTGGTGGGTTCGTCTAACAGCAGCAGGTTGGCCGGTTGCGTCAGCATCTTGGCCAGCGCCAGCCGCGCCCGTTCGCCGCCGGACAAAACCTCAACCTTTTTTAAGGCATCATCGCCGCTGAATAAAAAGCCGCCCAGTATCGCCCGTAACTTCTGATCCGCCGCATCCGGTGCCGCCCGCCATAGCTCCGCCAGCATGGTGTTCCGGGGCTCCAGCAATTCCAGCTGATGCTGCGCGTAATAGGCGCTGGTCACGTTGTACCCGAGTTGCCGCCGGCCCTTTTCAAAAGGCAGCACCCCGGCCAGCACCTTCAACAAAGTGCTCTTGCCGGCGCCGTTCGGCCCGATAATCGCTGCCTTGTCGCCCCGCCGCAGCGTCAGATTCAGGTCGCGATACACCACATTATCACCGTAGCTTTTATGCAGGTGTTCCAGGCAGATAACCTCTTCACCGGGACGGGGCGGTTCCGGAAAACTGAAGTTAATCCGTTTTACCAGCCGCGGGACTTCAATCCGTTTAACCTTGTCCAATGCCTTGATGCGGGACTGCACCTGCCGTGCTTTGGTAGCCTTGGCGCGGAAACGTTCAATAAACTGAGTTTCCTTTTCAATCTTAACTGCCTGCCGGGCCGCCGCCGCTTCCAATGTTTCCATTTCCAGCTGCCGCGTCAGGACATAGTCATCGTGATTACCGCGGTAAACCGCCGCCGTCCCGTTCTCCAGCGCCACCACCCGGGTCACTACCCGGTTCAGAAATGCCCTATCATGGGAGGTCAGCAACACCGCCCCCTGATAAGCCGCCAGATAATTCTCAAACCACATCTGGGTTTCCAGGTCAAGGTGATTAGTCGGCTCATCCAGCAGCAACAGATCAGGATTTTGCAATAACATCTTGCCCAGCTCCGCCCGCATCAGCCAGCCGCCGCTGAAATTACCCAAAGGCCTATTAAAATCCGACTCCTTGAAGCCCAGCCCGGTCAGAATCACTCTGGCTGTCTGCTCCAGGTCATAGCCACCGTAGGCCTCAAAACGGTGTTGCAGCTCCCCCAGTTCATTGAGTATCGCCGTCCGGTCGGTTTCCGGATCCGCTTCGCCCAGCTCCTCCTGCAACACATTCATGCGATGTTCCAATGATGTTATATGCCCGGCAGCCGCCGTTACCTGTTCCAGGAGCGGCCGTGGCGACCGATTGTCCACTTCCTGCCGCAGGTAACCGATGGTGATGTCCTTAGGCCGGGTAATAGTGCCGCCGTCGGCCGATGCGGTACCGCTGATAATTTCAAACAGCGTGGTTTTACCCGCGCCGTTCGGCCCTAAAAGAGCCGTGCGGTCACGGGCGCCGATATGAAAGCCGACGCCGCTGAACAGACAGCGGGCGCCGAAAGATTTGGAAACATTATTCAGACTGAGCATAAAACGTCAGCCTATTATAACCTTGGTAACGGAGTAATGTGAACCGGGGCCGCACCCTTGACGACTTAACGGCCTAAATAAACCCACTCCTGATAGGAATGTTGAGGGTTAATCTCAGGGCGAAGAACCTTCGCCCGATTCAGTATCCTGCAACATCTCACCAATCCGCTGTTCCAGCGTGGCCCGGTCAAAGGGCTTGGTTACCCAGCGCAAATCCCGCTGCTCCAGATATTCTTTTATCCCCTGATCAGAAATGTCACCGGTAATAAAGATAATTCGCCGGGAAAGATGAGGGTACAGGGCTGTAATCTCTGAATAGAGTTCAATGCCGCTTTTACCCGGCATGCGGATATCCAGCAGGACGACCTCATAATCCCGCTCCGCCAGCAGTTGCATGGCGTCCTGGTATGCCCCCGCCTCATCCACCCGATTACCGCTGCTCGTTAGCATCGCTTTAACGTAGGATCGGACGGAAGATTCATCATCCACCACCAGCACCTGCAAATCCCGTAGAGCGGCAGTGGTACGGGCTGTTTCACCGGATGGACGCTCCGCCTGGGTTATCTCCGACAGAGTCACCATCGGCAGAGTGATCACGAACCTGGCACCCACACCTGCTTCGCCTGATTCTTCAATAGTACCGCCGTGCTCCAGAATAATACCGCGGGACAGGCTCAGGCCCAGCCCGGTACCTTCACCGGGTTCCTTGGTAGTATAAAACGGCTGGAACAATTTGGTTTTAGCCTCGGCGGGAATACCGCCGCCGTCATCCTCAAAAGTAATACGAATCCACTGGCCCACCTGTTCCGTCCTGATAGTCAACAGTCCCCGATCATGAGCATTCTTCATGGCATATTCCGCATTGACGATCAAATTGAGAAACACCTGTTGCATTTGTCCGGGATCCACCATAATCGGCGGCAAATCAGCAGCATACTCGCGAACCACCTCAATATTGGCTGTCCGTAAGACATAACTCCGCAGTTCCAGAGTATTTTCAATGAGTTCGTGAATATCTGACAAATGACTGGACGGTTTGGACTGCTGGGCAAAGATCAGCATGCGCCGTATGATTTCCTTTACCCTTTGGCTGCCGTCATTGATAATCTTAAGGTCTTCCTGAATATCATTCGGCAGGCCTTCGCGGGTCATCAGCATCTCGGAAAACCCGATGACACCGGTCAAGGGATTGTTTATCTCATGGGCGATACCGGCTGCCATCTCCCCCACCGCCGCCAGGCGGCTGGACATTTCGGCCTTGTCCCGGAGTTGCTTCTCTTTGGCTTCAGCGCTCCGGCGCTCCGTAATGTCAGTAATAAAACCCTCCAGGAAAAGAACCTCACCGTTGTCGGAAAACACTCCCTGACCTCGTTCCCAAACCCAGCGGGTCTCTCCGGAAGCCGTGGTAATGGGGTATTCCTTCTCAAAAGCCTCTCGCCGGCTGAGTACATCCTCCCATTGCTGAGATATCTCTTCCCGGTAGTCCGGCTGAATGATATCGCCAAAAGCCAATCGCTGATTATTGATAAAATCCTCCGGCCGATAACCGGTGACCGGCAAACAACCATCGCTGACAAAAAGCATGGTCCAATTCCGGTCATTAGCGCACCGGTAAACAAACCCGGGCAAATTGTCCACCAGCGTGGCATACATCCGTTCACTCTCACGCCGGGCTTGTTCTATCTGGGTGCGCTCCGTCACGTCACGGAAGAAACCATGGGTGGCCGTCACCTTGCCGCCTTCAATCCGGGGTACGATGTTGCCTTCAACATTAACCACCCGGCCATCTTTGGCCAGAAAGCCGGCACTGACATTACTCTTGGCCTGACCGGCCAGTATCTGGTTGAACAATTCCCTGCAGTGTTCCAGGCTGTCTGAATGAATGACCTCAAACAGAGTAAGCCGTTTCAAGTCGGTTGCGGTATAACCCAGCAAGTCATGCCAGGCCTGGTTGACGAAGATATACTTCCCGTCCGGAGCCACGCTCTGAATGATCTCCACCGTATCATTGAGCAATCGCTCCAGTTGCTCTTCTTCCCGCCGGAGCGTCTCTTCCATGTGTCTGCGTTCGGTTATGTCACGAATGTACAACACATTCACCGGCTGCCCACGGTAAATGGTCATGGAACTGGTGAGTTCAATGGGTACTTCGGATCCATTCTTGGTTTGAATGGTCATCTGGAAGAACCCCGGCAGACTATTCCCCCGGATTTTCTGTCGGTGCCGGTTCAGAGAATCCTGCTGAAACTCCGGTGATACCAACTGAAAAAACGACATGCTGTTTAACTCAGCGAAAGTGTAACCCGTCAGCCTGGCCCAGGAATCACTAACAAATACCTGCCTGCCCTCCAGATGATCCGCATCCGACAGCATGACGATGGCCTCACCGGACTCAGTACCCAGGGACACCAGCACCTTGTAGCGTTCCTCGGACTCACTCAGCTCTTCATTGATGGTTTTCAGTTTTTGAAAAGTGGTCGCCATTTCCCCGGACAACAAACTGATTTCATCGCCTTTTGAATCCATCCTGACTTGGGGGAATACCCCCGTTTGGCCGGCCGTTTGAACCTGAGTGGCCAGCAGGCTCAGCCGTCTTATGACCAGACGCCCCATCAACAAATAAATAATCAGCCCCAGGCTGATGCTGGCCAGGGCGGCGGCCAGGAGGTAGAAATTAACAGTGGCCTGTCCCTGAAGATAAATATCGCGCGGCATTTCCACCCGGATAATTAGTACCGGCTGGCTGTTGTAATCTTGAATCGCAATATAACCGGCCAGAGTCTGGCTGTCGCTGGACTCTATAAAATGATCTTCGGCAGACAATTCAAATTTGGCCCGGCTGATATCACCAGGTAAGGCATCGGCTGAATAATCCCAAACGGTAAAGGAGATTTGGGTGATGTGGGCAATGTTGTTAATCAGTCGTTCCGAAATCAGACGCCCCAACACCAGGCTCCCGGCAATCCCGCCTTCACCGCTGGTCGGCAATATCGGGCCGGATACTATCAGATAGGTGCCCTCGGAGACGGTAATGATTTCGCGATAAAGATGGTCGGGAACGGGGTGCTGCAACAGATGACTGCCGGGCTGAAAGTAGTCTTTGATCCCTTCGGGCAGTGACACCGCTTCCTGGGTATCCAGATCAACAACTTTTTCATACACTATCTCACCATCGTTGCGTACAAAAAGCATGAAATCCAAACCAAGGTTACTCAGGGTATCGTTATCCATATTGGCGTCAATGAAATCCTGATTAGCGTCCTGAACAAAACCATAGGTGTCGTCCCAGACAGCCCAATCTCTGTTGATTACGCCCATCTTGGTCAATTCGTCATCCAGCGCCAAACCAACCCGCTCCAGATTGACGTGCATCGCCTCATGTTCCAGTTCCAGGTAACTGCCCAGCAGCACACTCTGGGAGGACAGGTACAATCCGAGGATAACCAGCATCACCAGAGCAAACAGGCTGACCAGAATCTTAGACCTGATAGAAAGCTTCATCACCGTATCGGTGCTCCTATATGTCATTATTAGGTCATTGCCGGACTACATTTTCCAGCATTATAGCATAAGACCTAATACCCGGTATTAATTAGGTTAATAACCGGAACATTATATTGATGGTGGTGGCCTTTGGGAAATATAACTTACAGGCTAGCGGTCACCTGTGAGACACAAAATCAGTACCCGCTACTTATCGTGAATGGGGCCACCATATTTCACCTTGGCGTAAAGCATACTCATACCAAGAATCAAGGTTATTGAATTCCAAAGAATAACCGATGGCAACCCAGCTACGATTCCATAAACCAGCCAGAATGAAATGCCAATAACAAAGAACACCGTAAAAAACAGACTGATTTCAACCGCACTTTTAAGTTTGAAAAGCCGCCAAACCTGAGGAACAAATCCACCGGTCGTTATCAGACCACCCATAAACCCAAGCAATTCCTGAGTCTCCAAATTTCAGTCTCCAGTCATCAACAAGTCTAATATAATATTTAGCAACATGTAATACACAAGTCGCCCCGGGTTTTAGAATGCGGATAACATCACACTTTTTGCCCCTGCCAGAATTAGGCACTTCGCTTCTAATTATCCCCACCGGTCATCCTGGCTCGGCAGTCGTTACACACCAAGTCCTTTTATAAAACCCAACAATCCCACCATTATATCGCAGGGCGTCGGCGGGTTACCGGGAATCTTGAAATCCACCGTCAATATCTTATCGGCACCGCCGAGCACGGCATAACTGTCGTTGAGAATCCCGATACCGCAGGCATCATCACCCACCGCAATGACCCAGCCCGGTTGAGGCATGGCGTCATAGGTCTTGCGCACCGCTTCGGCCATTGCCACGGTCACCGCACCGGTGACGACAATAATATCGGCATGCCGGGGTGAGGCCACAAAGGTGATACCAAAACGCTCAATATCATAATAAGGCGTCGTCAGATTATTGAGTTCAATTTCAGCGGCATTATCGCTGCCGGAATCCACTTCCCGGATCGCCAGACTGCGGCCGAAAACGCGTGCTATCTCACTCTTAAGGGCCTTGCCCGCCTGTTCAAACGATTCATCCGAGCGCACAACCCTCATCGCCGGCTTGGCACCGAAGATATTGCTTAACAATACGGTCATACTCATAAATCGTTCCCCGCGTAAGACAGATTCAGGCTCTTGTTGATCAACGGGAAGTCCGGTACGATATTATTTATGACTGCGTGTTCTATGGCCGGCCAGTTGCAGAAAGATGCCGTGCGCACTTTCCAGCGGTCAATTACACCGTCTTTAACATAGACCCAATGCAGGTTCTGCCCCCGGGCTGACTCCACCAGTGCCACGGCATAACCGTTACGGGGAACACAATCTACTCTGACCGGGCCATCGCCCGCGGCTTTAACCGACTCCTTGATAACTCGTACCGATTCACTTATTTCACCAGCTTTCACCTGAAAACGGGCATATACATCACCCTCAACGGCGGTTATCGCCTTTAGAAAAATGGATTCATATCCTCCGTAAGGGTGGTCCAGCCGGGTATCGCCGCCGTCGCCGGAAGCCCTCGCCGTCGGCCCGGTTAGATTCAAAGCGGCAATCAACTCAGGTTTGATTGCCCCGGTCGTTTCCATCCGGTCAACTGCCCAAGAGGATTCGTGGGTAGTCTTCAAAGCCGTGGCCAACCGCTTGGCAAAGGTCCCCATATAAGTAACCAAATCACGTAGTCGGTCTTCATTGATATCCTTGCTCATGCCGCCGGGCACTATGATACCCTTAAGAAAGCGGGAACCGATCAGCTCGGCGTTCCAGCGTAAAATCTCTTCACGCAGGATAAAAAACGGTGCCGCCCCCATCGGGTAAGCCACGTCGGTCACCATGCCGGCCAGACCCCCCAGATGCGAGTAGATCCGCTCCAATTCCAGCATTACCACTCGCAACGCGTTCGCCCGCTTCGGCACCGTTGCACCGCTGATTATTTCTATTGCCATCGCGAAAGCGCAGGCGTTCGCCGCGCTCTCATCACCGGAGACCGCCTCGGCAAGAGACACCGCAGCGTCCGGCGTCCGGCCTTCCGCCAATTTTTCCAGCCCCCGGTGTTTCCAGAAATGACGGATTTCCAGGTTAAATATCGTCTCCCCGATAACACTGAAACGGAAATGTCCCGGTTCAATAATACCGGCATGCACCGGTCCTACCGGAATCTGATACATCCCCTCGCCGGTGAATTCCCGAAACTGGTATTCCCGCCTGGGGGTCACCGCCGTTGGTTCAATCTTCTCATTTTTAACTGATTTCCTGAGCGGATGAAAGTCATCGGGATAGGCGTCATGTAAAAACAGACGGCGTTTATCAAAAGCACCTTCAAAAACAACACCAAATCCGTCGGCGATTTCCCGCTGAAAATAACTGGCCACGGGAAAGTCGGCGGCTATGGAGAGTCCCTGATTACCAATAAGGCGAATATCCAGTATCAGAAGTTCGTTATTGCCCCGTTGTTCAAAGCAATAAAAAAGTGAGATTCCGCTTCCCTCAAAGTTTTCCGCCGCCCACAAACCGATCAGCCTGACATCCGAACGGCTTTTCAATATCCCTGTGATTTCCACCAGGGCAACCACGCTGACCGTCAGGTAAACCTCACCGCCCCGGCCGCGGCGGGACCGGCCGACAAATCCCTTTTTCTTTAACTGTTGCTCTATCGCTAAAGTTAAACTATTCACTACTGCCCCATTACCAGCCAAGATCAATCACGATATTATTGAGTACCGTTTCCAGCCAGCCCGGTAGATACAAACCCATGGTGAAGAGTGCTACAAGCGTCGCTATGATCGGCAGTTTCATTGCCAGTGGAGTCCGGTATCGTACGCCATCATCGCTGGTTTCATTGGAAAAGGCCCGAATCAGGTAATACCCGAAACCCGCAGCCGTCAGTAGAAAACCGACCAGCACCGCCACGAACAATAGGACTGACTCCGATGCCGCTACGGTCAGGATATTGAATTTAGCCAAAAATACCGGCAGCGCCGGTACACCGATGGCGGCTGCAGAGCCCGCAATCAAACCCCAGGCTGCCAGTGGCTGTACACCGAACGGGTTTTTGACCGCAAAATACTTGTTTGACCGGTATTGCCGGTGAAAAATCCCGGCGGAGAAAAAGAGCAGGGTTTTGACCAGCGCGTTACCAAACTTATGAAACAAAGCCCAGAACAGCGCTACCGGTGTGCTCAGTCCAAACGCCAGCAATATCAAACCGGCCTGTTCCACCCCGGAAAAAGCGATGAGCTTCTTGGTATTGGTTCGGGCGATGATGGCCAGCGCCCCTATCAAAATACTGACAAGGCCAAACCCAATAAGTATCGGCTGGAGAAACGCCTCGTCACCTGCTGCCCGACCAATGGCATAGATTCTTATGACCGCATAAAGACCCAGGTTGATGACGGCACCGTACATCACCGCCACCACCGAAGGCGCTCGGACATAGGCTGCCGGCAACCAGGTATGGAAAGGTACAATCCCTGATTTGGCCGCAAACCCGATGAACAGAAAAACAAAGGCAAAACTGAACAAACGGGGGGAAAGAGTTGAGGCCGTTGCCATCAGTTCCGTCCAGTTCAGACTGCCGCCGACTATCACCTCTCGGGACAATGCGAATAAAAGAATAATGCCGATAAAGGCAAACAGCATCGCCGTAGAAGTCACAAAAACATATTTCAAAGCAGCGGTAATATTCTCCCGCGCCTTAAGCGTCACCAGTAGCACCACGGAAATCAGCGTGGATAATTCAATAAAGATCCACAGCAGCGCCAGATTATTAGACAGAAATCCCATTATGATTACCAGCGGTAACAAGGCCAGGGCAGCATAAAACACCCCCAGTAGTGAACTCTCAATTTCATCTGAATCCAACAGCGAGGCGATATACCCGCGGGCATAAACTGCGGCCAGCAGGAATAAAACAGAGGTTATAACCGCTTCATAACCGCCCAGCGTATCAATAAACAAATAATGGTTGTCCATTAAAAACCGTGGGTTATCAGCCATTAACAGCCAGGAACTCAATCCCAGGTACCAGACGGCCTCAACAATCACCAGTGTGTTGAGCAGTCTGCGATGGTCGCCTGAGGCCCGATGGCGGCCATAATAAAAGGACAAAGCAGCGACTATGGTTGCCGGCAGAGCGAAGGCGAAGATAATCAGGCTATCCATCATTCCTCAAAATCCAGCCCCAATTGATTCAATCGCTTGTGGAAAGCCTCCACGCTGGAATCAATACCGAACGCCAGAATGGCGGACAGGATGATAATCATCAGCAGGTCCACCACAATCAGCACTTCAATAATAAAGGGCATTTCGGCGATAAACAGCGAAAAAAGCAGCACTCCGTTCTCCATGGAAAGATAACCGATTATCTTGGTAATGACCTTCCGGCGGCTCATGATAACCATCATACCCATCAAGGTCAGCGACACTCCGATGACCGCACCAAGAATGAACAATCGGCTGACATCCAGCGCTTCAGAAAAACCGACAAAAGCCTGGTACACAATGAAAAACAGCACCGCTGACAGAATGATTGATCCTATCGGTGTCAGATAGTTGAACTCTAAATCGCGTTTAATTGGCATGGCTGCCAGCAACCGTTTGAGGAATACAGGAATGATGATCACTTTGGATACGATAGTCAAAGCCGCTATTAACAGTAAACTGGTAAAACCCTCTTCTGAAAAGAGAAGGAGCGCAATCATCGCTAACAAAACCGACTGCACGGAATAGATGGAGAATAGAGATAACAGCGAACGCTGAGTGATAATCAGCGCCGCGGTGCCCAATACCAGCACCAGCAGAATTTTTATCAGGTCATCGGTGAATAATAATTCGTTCATGCCAGCAGCTCAAAAACGATGGTGGCAAAAGAAAAGAATAACGCCAGTGTCATAAAGCTGGGCAGCCGGAACAGGCGGATTTTGGCCAGCACCGACTCAAAAATGCCGATCACCACCGCCAGAACTGCCGCTTTTACGGCAAAACTCACAAGGGACAGAAGAACCCCGGAAAAAGACAGCTCGGTCGCCAGCCCCCAGGGAAAGATGATGTTGATGAGTAGAGCCATAAGGACAGTCTGTTTTACCCCGTGCGAAAGCTCCATCAGCGCCAATTTAGGACCTGTCTGCTCCAGCGTCATCGCTTCATGGATCATCGTCAGTTCCAGATGCGTTTCCGGATTATCCACCGGTATTCTGGCTGTTTCCACAATCAGAACAATAAACAGCGATAAGGCAATCAGGATAAGCGTCGGGTACTGCGCCAGCGAACCCGCCGTCGTCAGCGCAAACATCTGCGGTATCTCAATCGTCTTTAGCACGAAAGCCAGAGCTGCCACCGCGGTAATGGTGACCGGTTCCATGATGGCCGAAAGGCTCATTTCCCGGGAGGCGCCCATACCACCGAAGGTTGAACCGGCATCAAGGCCGGTGAGAGCCATGAAGAACTTGGCTGACACCAGGAGGTACAGAAACAGGATTATATTACCGGTCAGGCCGCCGGACGGTATGAACACTACCGGGACCATCGCCGCCGCGCCCATGACAAAGCCAAAACTCAGGTAAGGCGCCAGCCGGGTGATAAACGAGGCGTTCGGCGAATAGATAATTTCCTTATGAAGCAATTTGAATAAATTAAAATAGCCCTGTAGCAGCGGCGGCCCCACCCGCCCCTGAGCCAGCGCCTTCACCTTTCTGGTCAGCATCATCACCAACGGTGATATCAGAATGACAAACGCCAGATTAAGAATCACATAGATCAGCGTTTCCAGCATCACAACCACCACCCCGCCACCGCCACCATGATAACGATAAGCACGAAGGTATAAAGGATAAAGGCATCAAGATCCACGTTATGGAGCCGAGAAACAAAGCCCGCAATCCGGTAGGTCAGTTTCGCAATAGGCAGGTAAATATGTTCCTCAAAGAATTGCAGAGAGTGGATTTCCCCCTTGCCGCCTGTGACGATAGCCCTGGCTTTATCAGCAAATTTCCGTTGCGCCGTCTTTCTGGTGCGGAAAATCGGGCTGAAAATGGTAATGATCGGCTCGGAAAAACCCGACGCCGTGTATTCCATTTTGGCAGTCTGCCGATGAATACCGCAAGCCCAGGTTTCGGAAATCCTGACCGGGGTTTTGGTTCGGCGCACCGCCAGAACCGCCCCGAAAATAACGATAATGATAATCAAACTTATCGGCAGCAGGTCCGGCAGAGGTAACTCCAAACCTATGCCTCTGATGATTTGATAACTGAAGATGCCCAGCACCACGCATATTCCGGCTAAAATACCCGGGCCGATCAGCATCACTCTGGGTGCTTCATGGGCATGTTCGGCGCTGGTTGAACGAGGCAATGCCAGAAAAACCGCGCCGAATACCCTGACGAGCCAAGCCGCCGCCAGGGCGCTCATCAACGCATAGGCCGCCAATGCCACAAATAGCAATATCGCCACCACCTGACTGGGCAACTGGAAAGCCCCCAGAAATGCCTGAAACAACATCGATTCAGAAGCAAATCCATTAAGCGGCGGCAAGGCGGAGATAGCGGCAGCGCCGATGAGAAAGATGATCGCGGTGCCCGGCATCCGTTTCACCAGTCCGCCCATGTCCTCAATATTCCTGGTATGCGTCGCCACTACCACAGAACCGGCGGTCATGAACAGCAGGCTTTTAAAGATCGCATGATTCAGGGTGTGGAACAAGGCACCGAAGAGAGATAACTCCGCCAGTACCCTCAGGTCGAAAACGCTAAAAATAATAAACAGCCCCAGGCCGATAACGATGATACCGATGTTTTCTATGGAATGGTAAGCCAATGATTTCTTGAGGTCGTGTTCCTTGAGGGCATAAATAACCCCCAGGACTGCGGAAACAGTACCGAAACCCAGCAGCACCATCCCCCACCACAACTCCGGCGTCATCACGTCAAGAATCAGGCGCACCAAACCGTAAATCGCCACCTTAAGCATCACCCCGGACATCAGTGCCGAGATATTTGATGGTGCGGCGGCATGGGCAAACGGCAGCCATTTGTGAAAGGGCATTACCCCGGCTTTGGTGCCGAACCCCACCAGGAAAACCAGAAAGATAATGCCGGCGTTAACCGGCAGCAATCCTTCAGCGGCGGTGATGTCCAGCGTCCCGGTGTAAAGATTCAGCAGTAGCGCCCCCAGCAACAGGAACAAAGTGGAAAACTGAGTCATTACCAGGTAGTAGATGCCGGCCTTGGGCGTTTCCGCGTGGTCTCGTTCGTAGAGCACTAAAAATAAAGAGCTCAACGACATTATTTCCCAGAAGAAAATGAAGGAGAAAAAATTGGCCGAAGCCACGGTCAACGCCATCGCCAGAATAAAAGAAGCCATGGCTGCCGCCATGAAATTTCGTTGCCGGTTGGTGCCGGAGTGTTCCATGTATTTGAATGAATAAATGGCGACGCAAACGGCCACCAGTGCGATAATCAGGATGAAAAAGGCCGCCAGCCGGTCCAGGTGGAAGGAAATAGTTAGCGAGGGCGTCAGTTGATAAAGTTCCAGATACAGGCTTGAGTCCGCGGCCAAAATCAAGCCGGACGAAATTAACCAGGCCAGGCACCCGGTTATTATCAGGAGCAGCGATGCCTGACGGCGTTTCAGCCCGGACGTTTCCCTGCCAAACACAGCCGCAATGGCTGCCAGCAGAAGAAACACTCCCCCGGTTAAAAAAAGCCCCAGTATCATTTTATTAATGTCCAAAGGGTAGAAAACAGAAGGAAGCCCTTGGAGGACTTCCATAAGTACTACCCGGCTATACAGCCCTGCTTATGAATCTAATGACTAATATTTTATGCTCACCCATTAGCCTTGTCAAAAGGCCTGCATCAATGCCGATTCCTGTTCACTAGAATCCGGGGTTCCTAAAAGTTCGTATTCGGTTCACTTGACTACCACCCTTAAATCACTTAAAATGCCCTCCAATTGAATATCGGGCGTACGGTGCTCGCAAGAGCTTAATAGGGAAGTCCGTGTAATTCGGATACGGTCCCGCCGCTGTAACTGGTGACGAACCCGGCAAGCAGCCACTATCTCTGGAAAAAGATGGGAAGGCGCCGGAAGTAGGCTTGAGCCAGAAGCCAGAAGACCTGCCGTAGCATATAGCCCGCGAGGAAAAGTTCGGGAGAAGGTAAATCCCTGAACCACAGAAGGTTCGGGGATTTTTGTATTATCCCCGGCCTTAACAGGTCCGGGGATTTTTTATTGGGGGAAATAATGAAAGCGGCAATTCTATCAGGCCCCAACATGCTGTCGGTCAACCACCTCAGCCGGCCGGTTTGCCCGGCTGGAGGGTTGCTGGTAAGGGTGGTCTGCTGCGCCATCTGTTCCAGTGACGCCAGGATGGTGCTCAAGGGCCATCAGGGATTGGTTTACCCCAGAATTCCCGGTCACGAACTTTCCGGGGTGGTGGATGAAAGCCGGAATAGCTGTTTTGTTCCGGGTGACAGAGTTCAGATATACCCCGGGTTGAGTTGCGGTCACTGTTCCGCCTGCCGGCGCGGCGAACCCCGCCGTTGCATTTCGTTAAAGACCATGGGGTTCTCCGCTGACGGCGGTTTCGCCGAGTATATTTCACTTGAGGAGAGTTCCATTACTTCAGGCGGAGTCAATCTCATCCCCCGGAATGTCAGCGACAGTCAGGCCGCGTTAAGCGAACCTCTGGCCAGTTGTATCAACGCCCAGGAGAAGGCCAGAGTCGGGCAAGGCGACACGGTGCTGATATTGGGAGCGGGCCCCTTGGGCCTCCTGCACAGCCGTCTGGCCAGGCATCTTGGCGCCGCCAGGATTCTTATTACCGAGATAGATGACCGTCGCCTGGAATTGGCGGGGGAATTAGCCCAGGCGGACAGGGTCATCAACATCGGTATGGAGCGAATTCCCCAGGTGATTTCAGACGAAACCGGCAGCCGGGGCGTCAATGTTATCCTTCTGGCCTCCAATGCATTGCCGGTTGTTAATCTGCTTCCCCTTCTGGTTGAAGGCGGGCGATTATCGCTGTTTGCCGGCATCAGTAAAGATTTGAGTTTTGAGCGGTTTGATATCAACCAGATTCATTATCGCGAATTAGAGGTAACCGGGGCCTTCGGTTCCACTCCGGCACAAAATACCACCGCCCTGGACTTGATTGCCGGCGGCTTTCCGGTTGAAGACCTGATAACCAAAACACTGAGTATTGACGAAATAAGTGCAGGAATTGAGCACACCAATGACCACCAGGGGCTGCGGGCTATGGTCTGTTTCAATGCGTAAAAAATAAGGAGGATATTATGGAAAACAAAGAATTCGGTGCCCGGATTTCACGCCTTATCGGCAAAGGCAACCTCACTCGCCGGGAAACCCGGGAGATGTTCGATGAGCTGATGACGAACTCTCAACCGGACTTACAGCAGGGGGCCTTTCTGGCAGCCTTATCCGCTAAGGGCGAAACATCTGAGGAGATGGCCGGGGCCTGGGAAGCTATTTACGAGATGGATACGGTGAAGGCATCACCTGTCACCCCCAAACCGCTGCTGGAAAACAGCGGCACCGGCATGGACACTTTCAAGACGTTCAATGTCAGCACCGGAGCGGCGCTGGTATCGGCAGCTGCGGGGAACTACATGGCTCGCCACGGAGCCCGGGCCCTGTCTTCACGTTGTGGCACCATAGATCTGGTTGAAGCGCTCGGCGTGGACGTGGAATGCCCGGCGCTCATGGTCAAAACCAGCGTGGAGCAATGCGGCATCGGGATTTTCAACGGCATGAGCGCCCGGATCCACCCGCAGGCTTTATTCAGGATTCTGTCGCAGATCCATTTCGGCAGTACGCTTAACATCTCGGCGTCTCTTGCTAATCCTGCGCTGCCGCACTACGGTGCGCGCGGTGTCTTTGCTCATGGCATGGTGCTGCCGGTGGCTGAACTCATGAAAGTAATTGGTTACACTAACGCCCTTATTTTCCACGGGTCCAACGGTAAAGGACTGGGACTGGATGAAGTCTCAATCCTGGGTGAAACGATTTTTGCCGAAATCAAGGATAACCGGATTACCACCTTTACCATGACACCATCTGATTTTAATATTGCCGAGGCCGATGACAGCGAACTGGTACCGGGAGACCTTGAGACCGAAGCCGCCATGATGGTCCAACTGCTGGCAGGCAAACTGGGTGGTGCCCGGGAGGACATGGTGGCCGTGAACGCCGCCCCGCTGCTGTATCTCGGCGGACAGACGTCCACTATCGTTGAAGGCTATAAGGCGGCAAAAGAGATAATCGCCTCCGGCCTGGCTCTGGCGAAGTTGCGACAATGGGTGAGTTGTCAAAACCAAAATCCGGCAAACGGGTCGGCTACACTGAATCAAATCATTGAGAGGGTTGAGAAAGCATTACCCGTGCAATAAGAGCTATCATTCACACCGGACCAGGTAATCCCGCATAAAACACATAAACCTTTGGCTTAGGCGCAGGTCTAAGCCAAAGGTTCACCCGGTTATCTCTGAGTGCCCGCAGCATAACCGATTGTCTGTAAAGAACTGGTTATTTCCCCCAGAATTACCGGGTCATCAATCGTCGGCGGAACAACATAAGCCTGGCTGTCGGCGATTTTACGCATCGTACTTCTCAGTATTTTGCCTGACCGGGTCTTCGGCAGCCGTTTTACCACCGCCACATTTCGCAGATAGGCAAAAGCCCCAATCCTGTCTCTAACCATACTTATGAGTTCCTGAACAATAATACCGGGAGCCTTGGTCACTCCGTTTTTCAGCACCACAAACCCCAGAGGAATTTCGCCGCGCAGACCGTCCGCCACCCCGATAACGGCGCACTCTGCCACTTCATCATGAGAGGCCAGTATCTCTTCCATAGCCCCGGTAGAAAGGCGGTGTCCGGCAACATTAATCACATCATCTATCCGGCCCATGATGTAGATATATCCGTCCTGATCAAAATATCCTCCGTCGCCAGTGAGATAGAAACCCGGATAATGCTCCAGATAAGATTCCTTGTATTTCTGGTCATTTTGCCAGAGTGTTGTCAGGTTGCCCGGGGGTAACGGGAGTTTGATGGCAATAGTGCCCTCTTTTCCCCGGGGCAGCACCTGTCCTTCTTCATCCATGACAACGACCTGATAGCCCGGCACCGGTTTCGTCGGAGACCCGGCCTTAATCGGCAAGAGTTCCAGGCCGACACAGTTAGACGCAACCGCCCAACCGGTTTCGGTTTGCCACCAGTGGTCTATCACCGGCACCTTCAGGAGATTACTGGCCCAGTGATACGTATCCGGATCAAGTCTCTCGCCGGCTTGAAACAGATATTTGAAACCGGCAAGATCATATTTTTTCAGGTACTCACCGTTCGGGTCTTCCTTCTTGATGGCCCGCAATACGGTCGGCGCGCAAAATAACACTTTAACGTTATGCTGCGAAATCACTCTCCAGAATGCGCCCGGATCGGGGGTCCCAATCGGTTTGCCTTCATACAGCACCGTAGTACAGCCGTATAACAACGGGGCATACACGATGTAAGAGTGGCCTACGACCCATCCCACATCAGACCCGGCCCAGAATACGTCACCCGGCTCTACGTTATAGATGTTCTTCATGGTCCACTTTAATGCGACAGCATGCCCGCCGTTATCCCGGACGATCCCCTTTGGTATGCCGGTAGTCCCGGAAGTATAGAGAATATACAGGGGATCGGTGGACTTAACCATGGTGCAACCGACGTGTTCGGCGTGCTGTTCCTGTTCCGCCCAGTCAAGATCACGGCCCTCAAACAGATTAGACCGGACCTGAGGCCGCTGAAAAATGATGCATTTATCCGGTTTGTAAGTTGCTAAATCCATCGCCCGGTCTAATAACGGCTTGTACTCAATAACGCGGGCGCCTTCTATGCCGCACGACGCGGACAGAATAAGCTTCGGCTGGGCATCGTTGATACGGACCGCCAGTTCCTGAGGGGCGAATCCGCCGAATACCACGGAATGCACCGCGCCAATGCGGGCACACGCCAGCATGGCAATCACTGTTTCCGGTATCATCGGCATATATATAATGACCCGGTCGCCTTTGACTACCCCGTTGTTCACCAGGACGCCGGCAAATTTAGCTACCTTATCCAATAATTGAGCATAAGTGTATTTGGTGATCGTATTGGTAACCGGGCTGTCATAGATTACCGCAGTCTGTTCGCCTCTCCCGGCGTTAACGTGCGCATCAACAGCGTTATAGCAGGTATTTAATTCCCCGCCGGAAAACCAATCGTAAAAAGGGGCCTTTGACTGATCCAGTACTTGCTGGAAAGGCTTGTGCCAGTGAATCTGCTCAGCCGCTTTCCCCCAAAAAGCTTCTGGGTGCTCAATGGATTCAAGAAAAGCCTTCTCATATTGTCCTGACATGACACCTCCTTCTACTGTGGGGGATACTGAAATCAGTCCCGTTAGCACCTGATACTTGTCCAGATTGAAAGGCAGCACCTGCGATAACCGCTGAATGATCGTTCAGAATATAGCAAGATTTGCTGCTCAGGTCTAATTACACGATGTTAACAGGGTCCGTATTGAGGTCGCTATTGGATTAACATATGTCAAATTTCCAGGAAATTGCTTTCTATCCGTCAGTCTCGCTTTGAATCTGGCGAATTTTTGATTTTTTATCCCGGGTTTTTTTACTCTGTGGATTATGATAGACCTATTCTTTCAATCCCCTTTCAGCATCTGGAATACCAAGAGGAGTTTCGTCCAATGGATTATCGGAAAATTGACGGCATTTCGTCGTTATAGTATTATAGTATTTTAGTATTATCTTAAGTACTATAGGGGGATATATGGAAGACGAGATTTACCAATACCACGCAGAGATGTGCCAGGTATTTTCGCATGCTAAAAGGTTGGAGGCCATCAACCTTCTCAGGGATGGGGAGCTGTCGGTGTCAGAGTTGGCGCACAAGCTGGGCCTTAATGTGGGAAATCTGTCGCAGCATTTATCCATGATGAAGGAGCGTCGCATCCTGATCTCCCGAAAGGAAGGTAATATGGTCTACTACCGGATTGTTAATCCCAAGCTTGTCCGGTGCTTTGACATGATGCGGGAAATGCTGTTTGAGCAAATCAGGCATGACGCAGCTTTAATTCAATAATATTTGAGGATACGAAAAATGAAGGTAGGATTGATACGATGCTTACAGACCGAGGATATGTGTCCGGCAACGGTCTGTTTTAAGGTTATGGATACCAAAAAGCTGGCGTTCGAAGAAATCGAAGAGGACATTGAAATTGTCGGGGTGAATACCTGTGGCGGCTGTCCTGGTAAGAAGGCGGTAACCCGGGCAGCGGAGATGGTCAAAAGAGGTGCCGATACCATCGTGCTGGCCTCATGCATCACCAGAGGCAACCCGATAGGCTTCGCGTGCCCGCATATCGACCAGATGCGCCCGGCGATTGAGCGTAAAGTCGGCGACACCATACGCATCATCGATTACACGCACTGAGCGACAGACACGGTTAGCACAACACGGACGTGAACACAATGACTGAAATAAATGGAAAAGTGATGGTCATATTTGCCCATCCCGATGATGCTGAGTTCACCGCCGGCGGCACCATCGCCAGGTGGACCAACGAAGGCCGAAGGGTAAGTTACGTGGTTTGCACTGACGGCAGCAAAGGTGCCGAGATTGAACAACTTGACAAGGAAGACCTCGTAACAATGAGACAGTCGGAACAACGGCAGGCAGCTGCGATACTCGGTGTCGCTGAGGTGACATTCCTGGAGTACCCGGACGGTGAGCTATCGAGCAATCGGGGATTCGTCGCGAACCTGACAAGGCTGATAAGACAATTCCGTCCAGTAACATTACTTACCTGGGACCCTTGGCGTCCATACCAGCTTCATACCGACCACCGCACCGTCGGGTTCGCAGCCCTTGATGCTGTCATGGCCTCGGGCAACATGCGATATTTCCCGGAACAGCTCCGCAATAATCTTGAGGTACACCAGATAAAAGAAATTTTCCTTTTCGGCACCGACCAACCGGACACCTGGGTAGATATCAGCTCAACTTTCAACCGGAAAATCGAGGCCATCCGGCAGCATGCCAGCCAAATGACTGATCCCGACGAAGTCATCCGACATGTTGAGGAGTGGAATTCCCATGTCGGTTACACACAAGGGTATTCGTATGCAGAGCCCTTCAAAATACTGCATCCCGAATGCTCTATCTGCCGGTAAGCTCACTACCCCTGGGCACCCCACTTGCCGGGACTTATCTTTAAAACGGTATTTGTACTATTAGATTGGAGGGAATAATGCACTTGATTGGTTTAGTCCGAAGTAACTTCAATCCACTCTTTTTTCAGGCATCCCTGGCAGCTGGGGGGATTGCGCTTATGGCTTTCAATTTCTTGCAGTTTGCCGTCCCGCACGGGGAAGGATTTATCCGGTTTACCGACATTTTCTGGTCAAGTCTCCCTGGTCTGCAATTAGTATTGTACGGAGTGCTGGTGGCGGTAATGTTCCCGGCTGTGATCATTCATGTCTTGTTGACGGGCATTTTTCTCAGAGGGCTATTCACTTGGCTGAGTGGACGGCAAACCGTAATCGGTCTGATCAATGACCCCTACCGTAATTTTACCACCTTCCCGGTTATCGGCTCACTGGCGATGTCCGCCATTGTACTCTGGGCGCCAGTGGGATTCTTTGTCCCTCAGGTCGCTTCAGGACTCCAATCGTTGATGCTGCCGTCGCTGGTCTTTTTTGGCATTCTCTTCGTCGCTCTTTTCTCGCTTGAGTTCAAGGTACTTCAAGTACTTGCCAAAGGTCCTGTCGATACTGGCAAATTCAACTTCGGGTGGCTGGCGGATGTATTTGCCTTCGGTTTGGTGGCGCTTAATGGTTCAGGGATTGCTATAACTGCTAATGATCCGGTCATCGCCAGATTGGCCGGAATGGCAACCCTTGTCACCATAGCCGTCGGGCTTGTTCTTCTGGCAACCAAGATGTTTTATCTGGTTAGAAATCAGCTCCGGGCTCGGAGGTTGCCGGATACCCCGATTCTGCCTGCCTTTTTCGTGCTCGTCCCCATATTATGCCTCTTCGGCATCAGTCTGTTCAGAATGCCGCCCCAACTGCAAACTTTCTTTTCGTTTGATGTAACCAGTTTTTCGTCTCAAGCCCTCGGGCTTACTTATGCGGCTGCTGTGGCCTGGGTCGTTTTTGCTATTGTGCTGCTGACTGACTATTTCAAGACTCATTTTATACGCAGCAAATATTCGCCTCCCCAATGGGGTATTGTTTGAGCGCTGGTTGGCTCCCAGGTTCTGGGAGTATATGTCCAGGGGTTACTCATTCAAAGCACACTCTTGGCAGCCATCAATTACGTTAGCGTGATTCTGGCGGTAGGTATCTATTTCCTGATCTGCTTGAAATTCATCAGATCGTTTTCGGTTCATCGGACGATTTAACTTGATGTGGGATAATTATGGCTGACTTTACGACAATAGATTCCGCCCGAAAGACTCTGGGTTTAAGCGAGACGGCAACAATGTCTGAGATTAAGGGTGCCTATCGGCACCTTTCACACCTTCATCATCCCGATAAGACCTCCGGCGATGACGGAGAGGCCATGAAGAAGGTCAATCATGCCTTTAAGATCTTGATGGATTACGTTGAAAGCTACCGCTATAGCTTTGATGAGGGCACAGTGTTAAGGTGTGATCCCTACCAGGATTACCTTAAGCGGTTCTATGATGGTGGCTTCTGAAGGCATGGTTTCGCCCTTTGATCCTTTCGCTGAGGCTTACGATGACTGGTTTGATGGCGAGGGCAAGTTGATTTTTGCCTCCGAACTTGCGGCCTTGCAACTCGTTCTCCCCGATCTGCCCGGATCATGGCTGGAGATTGGCGTCGGCAGCGGGCGCTTCGCACAGGCGCTTGGAATTGACAAGGGTATAGACCCTTCCACCAGGCTGCTTGCGCTGGCCAAGCGCCGTGGCGTCCAGGTTTTTCAGGCCGGAGGCGAAGACCATTTGTTTGATGTGGCGTCCTACGGTGCAGTCTTTCTGATATTAACCTTGTGTTTCGTCCAATCACCAATCAAGGTTCTTAGAGAAGCCCAACGAATTTTAATCCCCGGCGGCAAAGTGGTAATCGCGATGATCCCCAATAATAGCCGATGGGGCCGGCAATATCAGGACAAAAAAGCAGCGGGGCATGCTATTTACAAACGAGCAACCTTCTTTGGTCTCCTTGGCGTCCTTGAAATGATGCTCGAAGCCGGCTTTTCTTTTGACAGGATGGTTTCCACACTTTTTCAGGATCCGGAACAAGTCACAGAGGAGGAAGTGCCCCGTACCGGTTATCATGCCGGCGCCGGGTTTTATGTGATTGTTGGGCAGAAGCCCGCTTCTTTTTAATCGGGCCACGGGAATGTTATTGAAAGAATCCTTCCCAGTTGATTCTGTTTTGAATGTCGGGCGGTTCTCGGTATCGTCCCCTTTGGTGGGCAGTACTGTACGAAAGACAGCACCTTTTCGCTGTCTTTCAAGCTATAGTAACAGCATTTGGATTATGATAAAATTGCCTTTCCTATGATAATTCCGCCTAACATCAAAGTTTTGTTTATTTCTGGATTTGGCCCGATTGTTCAAGACTCCAAAGCCAGCCGGGATCTGTACATAAATACCCTCGGTATTTCTTTTGATGAAATGGAAAGTGGCTATCTTCATACCGCAAAATTGGAAGGGGCCAAGTATTTTGCGCTATGGCCAATCTCTCAGGCCGCCTTTTCCTGTTTTGGCACCGATAAGTGGCCGGAAGATATTCCTGCCCCTCAAGCGTGGATTGAATTCGATGTTGAAAACGTTGAGACAGCTACACAAGAGTTAAGAAATCAGGGATATCGCCTTCTTGTCACCGCACGTAAGGAACCTTGGGGGCAAACAGTTACCCGGTTTCTTTCACCTGAAGGATTGCTGGTTGGGGTCGTATATACCCCATGGATGCGCGAGACTAGCTAATCAATCTCCCTTTAGAAGCCGTGCTACAGAAAGTGATCATATTCACCAATTGGTATCGTCCTGTCTATTGAATACAACTACCTAATTTAGGCTAAAATGGTGGGCGGTACCGTACAGTAGACAGAACCAGGACGTTTGAATTAACCTTCAGGATTTAGCATTTCTCCAGGCTTTAAATTCTCGGCAGCCAATTTGGCTATGACAGAATCTTCCTGCCAGTCAAACGATAGGAATACGGCGACATCCACTTCTTTACCACTATTCTTATTCCACCCTAGTCCCACCCATTCCTTGCATCTAGTCACATATTTTTTCATACTGCTAAATGTGAGGACTTTTCTGTACAACTCTTCAAGACTTTCCACATGCATTGTCGTGAATGAAAATCCTACACTTTGGTCTTCCTTGGCCATGGATAGAGTATGCAGGAGACCATCAGACTTCGTTTGCCCCCTTATTTTCTCAGACGCTTGCACAATAGCTTCTTTCAATCTATAGTCACAATCCAGTAGCCGAACTGCACAATCAGTCTTGTAAGGTGATTTCAGTTCCTCGATAGACCGTACGTATTCCCAAAACTTGGGAGGTACCGTCATCACCGGTTTCTGAGGGTTTCTTCCAAGCTCGTGTTTCTCAAACATATAAAGGTCTATGTTGTCGGAGAATCCATTCAAAAGAAGGGCATTCGTTTTCTTGTACTGTTCCGTTTCGAAAACCAACCCTTGAGAGAAGTAATACCCAAGCATATCAATTTCATCGCCAAAAATGTCAAATCTCGTTCGCTCCATGGCCATTCTACGCATGGCGTAGTGAACGAAACTAGAAGGAGATTCAATTAGGTCTGTTAAGACTCCCAAGTCAAATAGTGAAACAGCCCAGGGATACTGATTATCAGAAAACAGATTAAGTGTTTTGTTGATGTTTGCCAATCTGGTGATCAGGTGCGGGTAACTGCCTAACGTGACGCTAAGAAGAAACAGTTTAGATATTTGTTTGGAGTCAATTTCTATGATACCGTTTTCAATCTGTATCTTAGTGGGCTGATTATTCGATAAATATTTCCTCGCACGGCTACCTTGTTCAAACGACTCAGCTACTGCTTTGTTGAGATCATCCTTTATCAACTGCGAGTCTTTGCCAATCTTGGACTCATACCTTAATCGCTTCGTTTTACATTGAACGATAAAGACATTCCTATCGTGTAGAACGAGAACATCGCATAGTTCGTTCCCTCCCGGATACTTCGGATTAAGCAAGACTTCCCTAGGTGGGAAAACCCTTCTTAATAATTCAGCAGTCTTCTGCTCCAGACATTTCCCGTATTTCTTTTCTCCATTCTTTTTCCAATAATTCGAGTCCGCAATCATATCATAAAAAAATGTGTGAAGAAGTACTTCATTCAACACAGAGGGAACTGGGATGAAATACTTCTCGGCGTGGCACACTATAGGCCGTTCATAAATTGTGTTGTAATCCCAAGGGGCCAAGTGAGGATCATTGAATGTGTCAAGATGATTTTTGTTTCTGTATCCAAATCCTTGACTTAACCTTTTTAAATACCTTTCGCATCTATCCTTTGGAAAACCCGAGAAACTGGCCATCTCATCTAAAGTGAATGATAAAATAGCGTCCGAGTTTCCGAAATAGTAGTAGCAGCCCATACTAGCCTCTAAATTCTTCCGGTCATGTTCCTTTGCTTCCCCACGCTTGATTAATTCATCAACATTCTGATGCGCTCGGACCTTGCAGGATTCTTTTTCATCGTTTATTCTACGGTTACATTCCTCCTTTATGGCTTCTGATATAGTCAGTGCGTCGTTGATTGTAAACCCGAGACTTTTAACAAACCATTCATCATGCTCAGTCCAGATATCATAAGCCATTTCTTTCAGCTGATGAGGATATGACTCTCCTCTAACAAAAAAAGAATCATTTTTTGCGAGGCTGACCACTTCGTCAACTTCTCCTGTTTCGGACTTTGGGGCATCGCTTATCAGGCTTTGTGATATAGAAATAAAATATTGTTTCAGTAAATCCTCAATGCCCTTGATGTCTCTGCCGTCAACTTCTTTTCGAGCGTTAGCAGGGTACGGACGTGTTAAGAGGTACCCTGATACAAACCCGAGCCATCTCGCCCATTCGTGAACATCGGAACTTTCATCGTTAAATTGGTCTTCTGGTACCGTGCCGAAAGTCAATGTCAGCTGACTCAGCAGTTTCACAGGGTCCAGCGCACCCACTAGCTTTGTTAATTCTCTAAAATAAGCCTCAGCATCAGAATGTGCTTTCTGATTCATCACCTTCAATTTGTCATGGAAATCCTTTGATTCTTCTAACATATTTACTATTTTATCATGGACAAATGGAATATCAATCGTAAGTGAGCAAATATTCTGTTTATTGAACAGTACTGTTATTTGGAGGCTAGAAAACTGGGTACTTACAGTCAATACGCAGAACCGTAAGCCTAGTCTTCTGCATCGTTCCTGATTATTCTAACCAAAATAAGAATCCAGTGCCACCACCCATGACCGACGAAGCTCCAACTGAGGTGGTCCCCATCAGTTGGACAGAATAGGGACCTTATTAAGCGAGAGTTCTGCCATCCCTGCGGGTTTTGTGACCGCTGATAATGCATTAATTTGAAGTAACAACAGCTAATGGGTTAATGAGTGATTGTTGAAGATTGGGATTATATAGCGTTCCCAAGAATCTCACAGCGCCCCAAAAGTACCAACCGTCGAATGCAATCCTTGAATATACACTACCACTGGTATCGTCACCGTTAAGTTTGAAAGAGGACAAGGATGGAATTCTGTCTATTGAACGTTATGGTGCGCTTTGGGGGACAGTTACCGAACTCTTATTTGAAAAGAAGGGGCTGATCCCTGTGCTCCTGCAATTCTTGGTATCATTGCACACTTGAAAATGCTGGTCCTCTTTATCCACAGTTGACTGAATAATACGAAAGACGCAGCTTCCCAGTATCATTGACGGTCTACGACTTTTAGCATATTCATCTAGCATCATTTGAATTGGGAGCGTATAATTGGTATCGAATCAAATATGGAGGCTTGATATGGAAAAGAAACCCGTCAAACCCATTAAACCAGTCGTAAAGCCAGCTGTAATCAAGGCTGGCCCAGTAAAGAAATCCGGGATTAACCCAAAAGGCTATGCTACTGGAGGTCCCTGATATAGGGTGGCGTGAGGATCCACAAGAATAATTTATTTGAGCACCTTTTTAGGTAACTCTCAGTTCTAGTCAAACATAAATGTCGCATATGAAAAGCTTGTCTGTTAGACAAAGCGCGGGGCGTTTTGTTGAGAAATGCTTCTTGCTTGAGCATCAGAATCTGCACTTAGCCTATTTTCCTAAAAGTCATCAGGTTTTGAGCCTGAATCAGGCTGCCATACCCATTATTACAGCTCTCAACGGAGTGGGTTTTACTCCCAGGACTTCCGCGGACCAAAAATTCATCAATTCACTATCAACCGCTGGCTTATTAACGTCAGAACCGGTACCGGACAGTCCGGATATTCAGCAATCAACAGATTATCGTCCTACGCGAGTGGGGTTGCTTCTTACTGATGTCTGTAATTTATATTGCGTGTACTGTTATTCCCATAACAACAAAACACCACAAACCATGAGCGAGACCGTTGCCTGCGCTGCAATAGATCTTATTATTAAAAACGCCTCTGAAGACCACTCTGTGGCCCACCTGCAGTTTCATGGCGGCGGCGAACCGACCTGTGCTTGGTCTATGGTACAAACGACGATAGAGTACTTTGAATCCAAAGTTAAACTGGAAGGCGTTGAGAAATACATCGGCATTACCACTAACGGGGTATTCTCCCAACAAAGATTGGCCTGGCTGGCAGAACATGTGGATGAATTCTGCATTTCTTGGGACGGTACAAAAGAAATCCATGACAGACTAAGACCAAAGCGTAACGGGCAGGGTAGTTACGATGATGTCCTGAGAACCTTTGACTATATCGATAAAATCGGTAAAAAGTACTGGATCTCGTCCACGGTTACCGAAGACAGTCTTCAATACTTCCCGGGCATAATAGATGTTCTGGCCAATCGCCCAGGGTTTGAGGCGATTTCTCTCGAGCCAATTTATCAACACGGCCGGGGCCAAGAGCTTGATGTCCCGGATGCCGACCGTTTCTTAGAAGCCTTCAGAGCAGTCAAGAAGTTGGGTCGGGACAACGATCTTAGAATCGAGTTCAGTAGTGCACGGGGAGGGTCCATTCGAAAAAGTTATTGTTACGCCACCGACCCGGCCTTTAACGTGACTCCGACCGGGATGGTTACTGCCTGTTATATGAGAACCGACCCGCAGGATCCTCAGGCCGGAATATTTTTCCACGGCAACTATGATAACGACACGGGGCACTTCATTTTCAACGCTGAAACTCGCGCTCTACTTAGATCGAGGAACATCGATAGCCTCAGTGAATGCCGGGATTGCTTCTGCCGGTACCATTGCGCCGGTGGGTGTCTCAATCAATCCGGGGCAATTGATCAGGTTAGTCCGTATCGCTGTTACATCACCAAAAATTTGACCTTGGACCACCTGGTTGAATCACTTCAATAAAACCAACATGCCGGAGCAACACTTCCCGAAAAATATTTAGCATGTCCCTCCAAATAGGTTAAATGACCGTACAAGCACAGATATCAGATATTGTTCCTGAAAAAGTTCGACTCTCCCCGTCTCTCCGTCAAAGATGGCTAATAGATTGGATATTAATCAAATATTTACCAGCACCGTTTGAAAACAGTATTGAATCTCCCTCAGTCTTAGCTGTATATACCCATGAATGAACAGGTGAACATTTTTAACAGACAGAACGAAGTAATCTGGGTAATTCCGTAAGAATGAATCAAGCTTATGCTAGTTTTTTGCTATATTTTTGCAAGTGGTTGGTGGGCAGTACAGGACTCGAACCTGTGACACCCTGCGTGTAAAGCAGGTGCTCTAACCAACTGAGCTAACCGCCCTTGAGGAGCCTATATTCTATCCCAAAATGCCGCCGACTGTAAAAGAAAAATATTTCTCTCAAATGAGACATTTGCCCCTTGCCAAACACTGGATAATATGCTATTATATGTTCTGTGTTTTTATCAGTATATATTAGTATGAATTGTTTTTAATGCGGTTTTTTGTCCCGAAACTGATTTTCAATCGTAAATAGTAGAGTCGTTTCCTTCGCTTTCCATCAAGGATTCGAACCTTGATGATGACGGGCTAACCACATCAAGACCCCCCCACTGTCGGCTGAAGAAGAGTGTCGGTTGACGACCGTAAACAGGCTTCAAGGCTGCTGCTTTAAGCTGTCGGGCTGACAGGTCTCATCCACCGGCGTATAATGGACATGCACTTCGCTCACAGGAGGTACCTTGAACCAGGCCGGAGATTTCCAGACGCTCGTTGACATCATTGACCGGCTGCGGTCGCCCGAAGGTTGTCCCTGGGACCGGGAACAGACGCACTTATCCATCCGCGACTCGTTGTTGGAAGAATGTTATGAGGTTCTGGAAGCCCTGGACGCCGGCGACACCACCGAACTGAAAACCGAACTGGGCGACCTCTTGATGCAGGTGGTCTTTCATGCCCGTATCGCTGCCGAAGCCGGCACCTTCACCATCAATGACGTTATTGCCGGCATCACCGCCAAGCTAATCCGCCGCCACCCTCATATCTTCGGCGACCGGAATGCCACCGATTCTTCAGAAGTCTTGCGCCACTGGGAAGACATCAAAAAAGCGGAGCGCCCGCAAGGCGCTTCCATGCTGGACGGTGCTCCGAAAGCCATGCCCGCCCTGGCCTACTCTCAGGAAATCCAGGGCAGGGTGGCCAGAGTCGGCTTTGACTGGGCAACTGACGACGGAGTGCTGGATAAGCTGAACGAAGAAGTCGCCGAACTGAAACAGGCGGCTACGGCGGCCGAAAAGGAAGAGGAATTCGGAGACATTCTTTTCACCATGGTCAATTACGCCCGCCGCCAGGGCATTGACGCCGAAAGCGCTCTGCGGGGTGCCTCACGGAAGTTTTACCAGCGCTTTCGCGCCATGGAGAATTACTGCTGTGAGCAGGGTCTGGCTTTCAAAGAACTGACTTTTGAGCAGCAGAACGAGCTGTGGGAGCGGATCAAAACGGAAAATTCCCTCTGATTATGGTAGTATGTACGGTGTAACAGGTGGATTGAATGAAGAATGGTCGGGGCGAGAAGATTCGAACTTCCGGCCTCAGCGTCCCGAACGCTGCGCGCTAACCAGGCTGCGCTACGCCCCGCCAGATGGATATTATATGCTTTATGTTTTGACTAAAGCAAATAGGATAGCTTTATGAAATACATCGTAATCATCGTTGACGGCGCCTCCGGATGGCCGGTGGAATCACTCGGCGGCAAGACGGCTCTGGACGCGGCCGCCACCCCTAACCTTGACCAGATGGCCCGCCGCGCTACGGTGGGTATGACCAGCACCGTCCCGGAAGGCATGGAGCCTTCCAGCGCCTGCGCCTGTATGTCCGTATTGGGCTATAATCCCCGGGTTTTCTATAAAGGCCGCGCCGCCATTGAAGCCAAAAGCCTGGGGATCAGTGTTGAAGATGATGAAGTGGTCTTCCGCGCTAACCTAGTAACCCTCAACGACGGCAAGATGAGCAGTTACGCGGCCGGACACATCAGCTCAGCCGAGTCCGCCGCCATCATTGAAACTTTGAACGAAAAACTGGGCGCAGCTGACCGTTCTTTCTTCCCCGGTGTCGGCTACCGGCATATTTTAAAACTCAAAGGCCACGCTGACACCCTTAACGCGGCCTGTACCCCGCCCCACGACATTGCCGACCAGCCGGTGGCAGAATACCTGCCGCAGGGTGACAGCAACAGTCTGCTGCGATCCATCATGGCGGACTCGGAACCGATACTCAAAGACCATCCGGTCAACGCCGCCCGGATCGCCCGCGGCGAAAAACCAGCTACCGGTATCTGGCTCTTCTGGGGCTGTGGCCCGCTGCCCGATATGCCTTCCTTTAAGGATCGCTACGGTATCAATTCCGCCTTAACCTCGGGAGTTGACCTGCTCCGCGGCCTCGCCCAGATGCAGGGCATGGATATTCTGGACATTCCGGGGGTGACCGACAATATTGATAATAATTACCGGGGCCAGATGGCCGGGGCCCTCAAAGCTCTGGATGATTATGACCTGGTGGTCGTGCATGTGGAAGCCCCGGATGAAGCCGCTCACTCCGGCGACACCGCCGGCAAGGTCAAAGCCCTGGAGGATATTGACCGGGAAATGATCAGTCAGATTCGGGATTACAAAAAAGATAAACTGCGGGTGCTGGTCATGCCGGATCACCCGACGCCGCTGGCAATCCGCACCCACGCCGCCGAACCGGTGCCGTTCATGATCTGGGGCTCCGGCGTCCGCATCACCGGCGCTCGGCGCTTTACCGAGGCGGAAGCCCAGAAAACCGAGATGACGGTCACCGAAGGCCACTACCTGATGAGCATGGTGGTCAGAGGCTAAATAATCCCAAGGAGGCTGATCCCGGGACCAGAGTAATTCTGAAATTTACAGCCTTTTGTTCGTGCGATTCAGTATTTGCTTGTAAAATGAGTCCCAAGAGGTGTATTTGCCATGTGTCCCAGAGAAGATGAAACCTACCGCGCCGCCCGTTACGGCGGTCACCCGCCGGCCTGTACCTGCGTCGCCTGTTGCGAAGCCCGGCGCGAAGGCCGGCCGCGTTATCGCGGCGACAATCCTTCCGGTGGCGGCCTGCCGGTCTGGTTCTGGATTATCATTGGTATTGTGGCTGTCGCCGTCCTCGCCGGCATCTTTCTGTCCTAACCTTACCGCCGGATTGGTAATGCAATAATGTTCCTTAAGCATATTAAACACAGTTGGCTGACCGCCTCATTGGTTGTTCTGGTGCTGGCCTTATCGGCCTGTTCCCTGTCGCTTCCAGCCATCGGCGACCCGATAACACCGCCGGTCACCCTCGGTGCGCCGGATCAAGCCGCCGGCCTCAATTCCATCAGCGGGGCTCTGGCGCATGACGGCGTCCAGCCTCCCTATGTGCTTTATCCCGATGGTCCGGTGGTAAAGCTGGTTAATAATCCAGCGGCCTCGGATCCGACCTGGGCTGAGCTGTTAGCCTTTATCCGGTCGGATAGCACCGACCGGAACGCCTATCTGCAAGACCTGTATATGTGCGGCGGTTTCGCACAGGATCTGCACAACGCCGCCGAAGCTGCCGGCATCCGCGCCGGCTGGGTGGCGATTGATTTTACTGACCGCGCCATCGGCCACGCCGCCACCGTCTTCCAAACCACTGACCGTGGGCTGGTCGTCATTGATGCCACGTCATCCTATGACACCGGCGGCCGGGGGCTGGGGCAGGTGCTGTCGGACAGTTACGACAAGGTAGCCTATGTCCAAATTGGAAGTGAATACGGGGTTATCTCGCTTGAGGTCGCCGCCTCGCCATTCTATAATGATTACCTGACGTATCTGGAACGGCTGGAAAGTTTTGAGACGCTCCGGGCAGACTATGAAACGCAGGTCACGGAATATAATCAGGCCGTCAGCTCCGGAAGTTACAACTACAGCTATTTGAAAAGCTGGTACAACCGTCTGGAAGACCTGCGGCTGGAAATGGACGCGCTGGCGGACACCCTGGGTGGTTATTACTGGGAAACTATGGGGATTGTCCGCGCGGCGACTATCTATTGGTAAGGCCTTGAAAACAAGCAGCAACATTAATCTGTCTCGGGTGAGGTAATATGACCATAATCGTACAGAAATACGGCGGCACCTCAGTCGGCAGCGCGGAACGTATCCGTGCCGTGGCTGCCCGCATCATCGCCACCAAGGAAAGAGGCAATCAGGTGGTCGCGGTGGTTTCGGCCATGGGTGACTCTACCGATGACCTGATTGAGCTGGCCCGCTCCCTCACCGACAAACCCGACCCCCGGGAATTGGACGTCCTGATGTCCACCGGCGAGGTCGTCTCCTCCACCCTGCTGGCCATGACTTTAAAACATCTGGGCCATGACGCCATCAGCCTGACCGGCGCTCAGGCGGGTATCCGGACCGACGGCTCTTACTCTCAGGCGCGCATTACCGATATTGACCCCGGCCGAATTCACCGGGAACTCCACGAAGGCCGCATTATCATCGTCGCCGGTTTCCAGGGTATTACCGACGGCATGGAGGTTACCACCCTGGGCCGCGGCGGCTCTGACACCTCGGCGGTGGCCCTGGCAGCCAAACTGGGAGCCGAGGTCTGTGAGCGTTTTACCGATGTAGACGGTGTTTATACCGCCGACCCGCGGGTCGTGCCTCAGGCGCGACGGCTCAAAGAAATCTGTTATGAAGAAATGCTGGAACTGGCCAGCTACGGGGCCAAGATCATGCACCCCCGCGCCGTGGAACTGGGGCAAATATACAAAATCCCCATCCTGGTGGCTTCCAGTTTCAATGATAATCCCGGCACACTGATTCACGGAGGAAAGATGGAATTCAGAAATAAAATCAGCGGAATCGCCCATGACCTGGACGTCGCCAAGATAACCTTACTCAGGGTGCCTGACAAGCCGGGCATCGCCGCTTCAGTCTTTGAACCGATGGCGCGGGCCGGCATCAGCGTTGATACCATCGTGCAGAACGCCTCCGTCCAGCGTATCACCGACCTGACCTTCACCGTCGCCGAGTCCTGCCTGCCACGTGCTATGGAGGTCATTAAACCCATCGCTGAGGAACTGGGGGCTACGGACATCGTCGCCGATCCCAACATCGGCAAGGTCAGCATTGTGGGCACCGGCATCCAGAGTTCGCCCGGCTATGCCGCCAAGATGTTCCGCACCCTGACCGATGCCGGCATCAATATCGGCCTGATTGCCACTTCCGAGATTCGCATCACCGTCCTGATTGATAAAGGCCGGGTGACCGAAGCGGTGCAGGCCCTCCACGAGGCTTTCAAGCTGGAAACCGAAGACTAGCATCAGCGTTCAGGCGCTGGTGGAACTTTGACCTTACCCGCCGGAGGCAAGTATGCCTGTCCCGCCCGACCGGTCATTTTTAAACACAAAAAGCCCGCTGTAACCAGCGGGCTTCAGTGTGGAAAGACGAGTAGACGGCTTAGGCCGCAGAAACGACTTCCTTAACCTCAGGGATTTCCTTCTTCAACAGGCGCTCAATGCCGTTCTTGAGGGTCATCTGAGACATGGGGCAACCGGCGCAACTGCCGGTCAGCTTAACCGTGACGACACCATCTTCACTGACACTGACGAACTCAACGTCACCGCCGTCAGCCTGCAAATTGGGACGGACTTTTTCCAAAACTTCCTTAACCTTTTCCTGCATGTGGAACTCCTTTAAATTCAACGTGCCTCAAACGCACTATACTTCAAAGTACCATACAAGTTTATAGGTGTCAATTACACCGAAGGCGACAGACGACGAACGGGTAAATTGGCCGAAATCCGCCCCGATGCTATAATAACTTTTGTAAATAAATGATTCGTCCAACACTTGAAACTGAAAGACTCCGGCTCCGGCCCTTCACCACCGCGGATGCCGATGAAGTAACCCGCCTGGCTGATAACGAGGAACTGTCCCGTTATATTCCGGCCATCCCTTACCCCTACCCTAAATATGCCGCCGCAGAATGGATATCCACCCATCAGGAAAAGTTTGATTTCGGCCAGGAGATTGTCTTCGCCATCACCGATAAAACCACCCGGAACATCATCGGCGCCATCGGGCTGGTGCTGACCCCGGAACATAAACGCGCTGAAATGGGTTACTGGATCGGCCGCGAATATTGGGGACAGCGCTATGCCACCGAAGCCGGACAGGCGGTCATCAGGTATGCCTTCAAAACACTGGGACTGGAATCAGTTATCGCCCATCACCTCGCCCCCAATATCGCTTCCGGCCGGGTGATGCAGAAACTCGGCATGAAGTATGAAGGCTGCCGCCGCCGGTTTTTTCTGCACCGCGGCGAGTTCTTTGACGCCGCATTGTATAGCATAATAAAAGAAGAGTTTCAGGGATGATGGCCAGGTTCTATTCCCTGTTTATTGACCGAGCGCTGAAAGATTTGCGGAAAGGGATACCGGAGTTCGCCGGGATGCAGCCCGGGGAGAAGGTTTTAGATGTCTGTTGCGGTACCGGAGACCAGGCCATGCATATTGCCGGATTGGGTCTGGAGGTTTACGGCATTGACCTGGATGAAAGGATGATTGCCGTGGCTGAAGCTAACAAGCGGCGCACCAGGCGGGAAAACATCAGTTTCCAGACAGCCGACGCAGCGGCCTTGCTATTCAAGAGCCGGTCCTTTGATTACGCTACCATATCACTGGCTCTCCACGAAAAGCCGCCGGAAATCCAGCTTCAGGTTATTGAAGAAATGCGGCGGGTGGTCAAAAAAGGCGGCGTCCTGGTGCTGGCGGACTTCGGTGTTCCGGCCAAATGGTTTATCCGCCTGTTGGAGGGGCTGGTCGGCGGCGACCATTACGCTTGCTTCAAGGCCTATCAGGCGGCGGGAGGACTGGAGGCACTGACTACTAAAATCGGCCTGAAAGTTGAAAAACGCGCTGCTGTAATGGGCGGTGCCGTGGAACTGCGTTATATCAGAAATTAATCATAGGAGAATCCCCAAATTGGCAGACAAAGTTACCATTGAACAAGACCTGTGTACCGGCTGCGGCATCTGTGTGGCCATGTGCCCCAGACAGATACTGGAGATTGACCCGGAAACCGATACGTGCCGGGTCACCGACCCGGATAAATGCGACCAATTAGGCGGTTGTGAGTTCCAGTGCCCTACCGGGGCTATTACGGTTGACCCGACGGCCTGATGTATTAGTTCTGTTCCAGCCAGATAGTGCGGCCGTCGGTTACCATGGCGATGGTGCCGGACAAATCGGTCCGGTACACGCCGTCTGGGACCACCCACGATTCCAGAGACGTTATCACATCTGCTGCTGGATGGCCGTAGCTGTTCTTACCCACCTGAATCACCGCCAGTTCCGGTCGGCTGACGGTCAGAAAAGCATTGCTGGTGGAACCGGCAGAGCCGTGATGAGCCACCTTCAGTACCGTGATATCAGGCAGCAACCGGCGATAGATTAGTTCCCGTTCAATCTCAGCCGGCAGGTCGGCGGTAAACAGGAAGGATACCTCGTCATAAGTCAGACTCAGCACCAACGAGGCTTCATTAGTATCACCAGTGGTGCCGTTAAAGGGGTTAAGCACTTCAAATTCCAGATTGCCCGCCAGCCGAATGCGCTGACCCGCACCGACCTGGTCATAAGGGATGTCCAGTTCAGTAATCAGTCCAGCCCATTCTTCATAAAGCTGGGTGTCGCCGGCAGCACCGGAATGCACCACCTGATTGACCTTATAGCGTTTCAGGGCTTCCAGCAGCCCGGTCAGATGGTCAGCATCGGCGTGGGTGGTCACCACCAGTTCAATGGTCCGGTTCCAGAAAGGCATCTGACGGCCCAGTTCCTGGACCAGACGTTGGGGTGAAGGTCCGCCGTCAATCAGGATATCCTGACCGGCCGGAGTCCGAATATACACCGCATCTCCCTGCCCGACATCCAGAAAGACCACCCGTAAACGCTCATCGGCGGGAGTAAATAGCCCCGCCGAGACCAGCACCGCCGCCAGTATCACTGAAGGTACAGCCATTTTCCAGTTAAAGCCATTCGCTTTTTTAGGCCGTTCAGCCTCGCCCTGCTGCCGATACCAGCGGTTGAACTGCCAGGCTGCCAGCGCCATGACAGCGTAAAACCCCCAGATGAACAGCGCATCAAAGTCACCAAAACCGGGCACTGACGGCTGAGAAAATACCCGGGCGACATTCAGCAAATAGGTCAGACCGAGCCACGTTATCCCGGCCAGCGGTACGGCCAGCAAATTACTGGCCAGAGCAACCGCCCCGGTGGCCAGCCCGCCGAAGATAACCAGCGGCACCACTGGCATTGCGGCCAGCGTGGCGATACCGCCGGTCATGGATACACCGCCGAAGTAGTAGGCAATTAATGGGGCGACGCCAGCAATAGCCGCGGTGGTGACTGCCAGTCCGGCAGCAGGATAATATACCATCCCGTAGAACCGGCTGCCGGTTCCGGGAAAACGGGCGGCCAGTTGCCGAACCAGGTGTTCCAGTGGCGGCAACAGGAAAATTAACCCGGCCATGGCGCCAAAGGTCATTTGAAATGAAGCCGACCAGAGCAACTGCGGATTAGCCGCCGTCATAACCGCCGCGGTCAGGCACAAGGCCGGTAGCGCCGACTTCTGCCGGCCGAACAGTTCGGCCAGTAGAAAAACAGAAGCCATCACCGCGCCCCGGACCACCGGCGGCGCCAAACCGGACAGGATGACAAAACCCCAGATGCCGGCCATCGCCAGCCAGACATACCAATAGCCGCGGCGCCCCAGCAGCCCCCGGGTAACCAGCAATATCGCCCCGGCGATGATACCCAGATGCAACCCGGATATGGCCAGTAGATGAGCAGTACCGGAGTCGGCAAAGTTCTGCCGGACGTCGTCGGGAATGCCCGACCGGATACCCAGCGTCAAACCCTGAGCCAGAGACGCCTGCGGCTCCGGGAGGACACTTTCCATTCCATCGGCCAGCGCCTGCCGCAGATTATAGATACCAGCCAGTAAAGAATTGCCGTGGCCCGGGTCAACGGCGGTGACCTCCGGATAAAGCACCGTAGCATACACTTCATCACGAACCAGATAGGCGCTCCAGTCAAAGGTCTCAAAAATCGGCGGCTCCGACAGGCGGCCAAACACGGTGATCCGGTCACCATAAACGAACTCCGGGAAAGGAGGCACATAGACCAGCATCGCGCCGGTAACCCACTGCCGGTTACTATCGGTTTGAATTACGAGGTCAGTCAGACGCAGCGCCTGGGATTTTTCTTTGGCCTCCGGCATCCGGCTGACAGTGCCTTCAATATTATAGGCACCTCCGGTGTACCAGGAGATATGACCTGCATCATCTGGCTCCAGCCCTGATTGGTTGGAATAAGCGCCACCAGTGAGCAGAAGCACCGCCAGTCCGATAATAAATCCGGCACGCCGCCATTTTCGCAGGAGGATCAAAATGCCGGGCAGCACCGCTGCCAGCAACCACCAGAATGAGGGAGTGACCATGGACCCCAACCAAACCCCCGTCACCCAGGCCAGCGACAGGGTAATCAGCGCCACAGCTTAACCCGCCACCGTAATCAAGTCTTTGAGGGAGTCAAAAAGCCCCTGGCCGAAACCGGGCACCTTCATGAGCTCCATGATATTGATAAACGCCCCGTTGGCCGCCCGATATTCAATAATGGCATTTGCCTTGGCCTCCCCGACTCCGGGCAAGGCAGTAAGCAGCCAATTCGGCGCGGTATTTAGATTTACCTTTTGCGATACATTAGCGTCAGTCCCAACCACCAGCTTGAAAATTGAACCACCGGTACTACCTCCGGCGGCCTCCAGCAGCGCTTCCAGTGTATCGCCGGCTGTCAGCGGATAAATGCCGGGCAGTTGTACGTCACCTTCAATAATGATATTTTCAAAAATGGCCGGATTTGTCTGCGGGGTATAAATCTCAACGTAGGAAGGGCCCGCTGCGCAGGCAGAAAGTAACCACAATAAAAGAATGACCGTGAGTATCAGCGTTTTACGGAGCAGTTGCCTCATATCGTCCCCCATCAGAAAATCAGCTAAGGCTAGCCTAAAGTGGATATCTCGTCAAGGCTTCCCTGCTCGTTGACGCACCGTGCAAAGCCCGATAAAATGACACCCTGATGAACACCGCGAAAGATACCTACCTGCTGTTATGGGGCGGAGCTGTTTCGGCGCCGGCGCCCAAAAAGGTGCTGTACTGGGGCGTTAATCATGAAGGCACTCTTTGCGGCGTGATCTTCCCATCCGCCGTCTGGGAGAAAGTAACGGCCGTTCTCAACACTCCGGCCAACGCCCCTTACCTGAGTGTTGCCATAACTGCAATTTCATCAACAAATCCCGAGTTCAGACTGATTAACATCAATTCAAACGCACTGATTGATTTCTGCCACTTGAAAAACAAGGTTTATCAATCCCGACAGACCCCGCGTCAGCTTAAACTGGAACCGGATAAACTTATGGCCCATATCGGCCTGGCGGATGTTCCGCCGCTGGCAGTGTTAAAACGCCGTGAAGAAAAGCATAAGGGGGATTTTTTCACCCTGCTGCCGGACAAGACACGAGTGGAATTATTTTATCTGGTTGATGAAGGGCAATCGCTGCCGGAAAAATTGGACGTAACCATAATGTGGGGCATCAAAGGCTTTTCTCTGCCGCAGCAGCCTCGGGACAGCAGTTATAAACCGGCGGAATATGAAAAATTAATCTTGGAACGCTCCACAATTAAACCACAGCCTTTATGGTTACGCCGGCTGCTAGGCATCGGTCGGAGACGACGCAAAACCCGCTAACTTGCCTATTTTTATCACGAATTTTGAATCCAAAGCCCTACAGGTTATAATATTATTACTATTTTTTGTCGGAAATCCTTAGACATTGTTGGAAAAACAATTGGCGGTGCTAAAACCGGATATTTACAGTTATGCTTTTGGGTGCTATTATTACGGGCAGCGGGATTAGTACCTTACTAGTACTAGGGGTGGATGCCGCGGTAAATTCAGTATACGCCGTAATGATTCGGCGCAGGTATATGATTTAAAAATAAAATAGGAGGGTATCCATGAAGTCTCAAGTCACCAGACGGGACTTCCTGAAGGCCAGCGGCGGAGTTGCCGGACTCTTTGCTACCGCAGGCCTTTTCAGGGGTCCCATGGCCGTATCGGCCGCCCCGGTGAACGATCGTCCCAGTTGGACGAAAGAAACCTACACTATCTGTCCTTACGACGCCTCAGGATGCGGCTTTCTGTGCTACACAGATGAGCAGGGCCGTCTGACCAATCTTGAAGGCGATCCCAATCATCCGGTCAATCAGGGCGGCGCCTGCTCCAAGGGTGCGGCTATCGCCCAGATTCACAACAATCCACGGCGATTAAAGAAAGTCCAATATCGTGCCCCCGGCGCCTCCGAGTGGGAGGAAAAGGAATGGGATTGGGCTATCACTGAAATGGCCAAACGCATCAAGAAAACCCGTGATGAAAACTGGATTGAAAAAAACACCAAGGGTAATCTGGTAAATCGGACTGAAGCAATCGCCATGGTTGGTGCATCATGCTTTGACAACGAAGAATGCCAACTCCTTGTCAAAATGCTTCGCAGTCTGGGTATTGTGTACATGGAGACACAGGCGCGCCTCTGACATTCCTCCACTGTCGCCAGTTTGGCGGAATCGTTCGGACGCGGTGCTATGACCAACCACTGGACTGATGTTCAGAATGCCAATCTTGTTCTGATAATCGGTGCCAACCCCGCTGAGAATCACCCGGCTTCTTACACTCACATATTGCGGGCACAAACCAGCGGCGCCAAAATTGTTTCAATTGACCCCCGTTTCACCCGATCTTCGGCGAAGGCTGATATCTATGCCCCCATGCGCTCTGGAACCGATATTGCGGTCATCGGCGCACTTATTAATTATGTCATTAAAGATATTGAAGCCAGACCTGAACACTACAACATGACCTACATCCAGGAATACACCAACGCCCCGTTCTTGGTTAATCCGGATTTCAAGGGCCCGGTTGACATGGATGGACAGTTCAGTGGTTACAACGAAGCCACTCGCAACTACAATAAATCCACCTGGGCTTTCCAGTTGGATGGAAACGGCGTTCCGATCCGGGACAAAACGCTTCAGGATCCCAACTGTGTCTTCCAACTCATGAAACGGCATTTCTCCCGTTACACCTTCGCCAAAGCTAACGAAATTGCCGGTATCCCCGAAGCCAAGCTCCAGGAAATTGCCGATCTGGTCACCGAAACCGGTAGGCCGGATAAAGCGATGACCGTCATGTACGCCATGGGCGCCACCCAGCACACCTACGGCGCTCAGATCATCCGCGCTTATTCCATTCTGCAGCTCTTGCTGGGTAACGTCGGTGTTGCCGGCGGCGGTATCAACGCCCTGCGCGGTGAATCTAATGTACAGGGTGCCACCGATTACTGCCTGTTGTTCCATATCCTCCCGGGTTACCTGCCGATGTTCCTGGATACGGATGTCACCCTGGCCGCCTACAACACCCGTACTACGCCGGTTTCAAACGACCCCAAGAGTTTGAACTGGTGGAAGAACCGGCCGAAATATACCGTCAGCATGTTAAAAACATGGTACGGCGATAACGGCACCCCGGAAAATGAATTCGGTTATCAATGGTTGCCTAAAGCCGATGCCGGTAAAAACTACTCCTGGATCCCGCTGTTTAAAAATATGTATGAGGGCGGCATTAAAGGCCTGATGATCTGGGGTATGAACCCGATCGTCAGCGGCCCGAATAACACCCAGACCATCAAGGCCATGGAAAAACTGGACTGGGTAATCTGTTCTGACCTGTGGGAGATTGAGAGCGCCAACTTCTGGAAACGACCGGGCGTTGATCCCTCCAGCATCAATACCGAAGTATTCCTGTTGCCGGCCGCCTGCTCTTACGAGAAGGAAGGTTCGGTCACTAATTCCTCCCGCTGGATGCAATGGCGTTACAAGGCAGTTGAACCGCCTGGAGACGCCATGCCGGATCTGGACATGATCAACAAGCTTATGGTGGAACTGCGTGAGCTTTATAATGCCGATGCGAGCGCCCCTAACCGCGAAGCCATCACCAAAATGGCCTGGGATTACGGTACTCACGTTGATCCGCACCAGGTCGCCAAGGAAAACAACGGTTATGACCTGACCACTGGCAAGCTGGTTACCAATTTTGTCTCGCTGAAAGCGGACGGCACCACCACCAGCGGCAACTGGCTCTATTGCGGCAGCTACAACGAGACCGGAAACCTGGCCGCCCGCCGAGACCTGGATGACAGCCCATTCAACATCGGACTTAACTCCAAATACGCCTGGGCCTGGCCAATTAACCGCCGCATCATCTATAACCGCTGCTCGGTTGACCTTGACGGTCAGCCCTGGAACCCGACCAAACCGGTGATCAAGTGGAATACTGAAACCGGGGCCTGGCAAGGTGATGTACCCGACAATGCGGCACCTCCAATGGGCTTGGGCGGCAACCTGCCTTTCATCATGAAGACAGACGGAGTAGCCAGTGTCTTCGGCCCCGGTTTGATTGATGGACCTTTCCCGGAACACTATGAACCGTGGGAAAGCCCGGTTGATAACGCCATGAGCGGACAGCAGGATAACCCCACCTTTACCATCTGGGAAGGCGGTTTGGATGTTAAAGGGTCACGCGCTGAATATCCCATTGTCTGCACGACTTTCCGTCTGGTAGAACACTGGCAGTCAGGCGGCATGACCCGCAATCTGCCGTGGCTGGTAGAAATGGTACCCAAACCCTTTGTTGAAATCAGCGAAGAGCTGGCGGACGAAAAGGGTATTGGACAGGGTGATATGGTAAAAATCAGCTCTGCCCGCGGTAGCATTGAACTGGCAGCTATGGTCACCAAGCGCTTCAAGCCCTTCAATCTGGCCGGCAAAATCATCCACCAGGTCGGTATGCCCTGGCACTGGGGCTGGGCTGGGCTCAGCGTCGGTGAAAGTGCCAATACCCTCGCACCCAATGCCGGCGATGCCAACACTACCATTCCGGAATCCAAGGCTTTCCTGGTCAAAATTGAGCGCGTCGGCAGCGGTGATTTGCCGAAATACACCGGCAGGGCCAAACCCATTGAGCCTCCGGTTATCAAGAGGGGGAGCTAAGCCATGGCTAAAGGACTATTAATTGATACAGTCAGGTGTACCGGTTGCCGCGGTTGCCAGAGTGCCTGCAAGCAATGGAATCTGAAACCGGCGGTGGAAACTTCCTACAACCCGAGCATGACCAATCCGATTGAGACAAACGCGCATACATACGTCCATGTAGAGTTCTTTGAGATCCCCAAACCTAACGGGGAAATTTCATGGCACTTCGTTTCCAAACGTTGTATGCACTGCATTCATCCGGCCTGCGTGTCGGTCTGCCCGGTCGGTGCCCTCCAGAAACTGGATAACGGCCGGGTCGTCTGGGAAGAAGGCAAATGCATCGGCTGCCGCTACTGCCAGAATGCCTGCCCCTTTGACATCCCCAAGTTCACCTGGTACGACGAGGACGGCAATATTGACAACTGGAACAAAATCGCCAAGTGCACCATGTGCTGGGACCGCGCCGAGACCGGCAATCCCACCGAGGAGCCCGCCTGTTCCAAGACCTGTCCGCCCAGCGCCATTTTTTACGGCGAACGGGAACAGTTGCTTTCGCTGGCCAAAAACCGCATTCAGCAACGCCCGGACAAATACTATAATCACATCTATGGTGAAAACGAAGCTGGCGGCACTCAGGTAATGTTCCTGGCTGGCGTTTCACCACTTGACATCGGCTTTCCAGAAGTGGAAAATGAGCCTCATCCCGATTTCACTTGGGATTTCCTTTCAAAGATCCCTTATGAAATAGCGGGTATTGCGGTGTTTTTAGCGGGAACTTATTACTTCCGCACCATGCGACTTAAAGCCAAAGGCGAATTAACTTCCGGAAAAGGAGGAACTCACTAGGTGAATAACAGAAATATTCCGTTGTTCAGCTTCTGGGGTGTAGTCCAGATTCTTCTTGGGCTGGGCGCCATCGGCGTTCTGGTTGCCAAGCTGGTCTTCGGCCTCGGAGCAATCACCAATCTGTCTGACAACTGGCCATGGGGCCTTTGGGTAGCCTTTGACATCGGTGTCTATATTGCCAGCGCCGCCGGTGGCTTCGTGCTGGCTGCCCTGGTCTACATCTTCCGGATTGAGACATTCCGACCTCTGGTAAAACCGGCCATCCTGATTGCGGCACTGTGTTACACCATTGGCGCCATCGGTATCGCGGTGGATCTCGGCCGGACACCGCTGATTGTTCATCCCTTATGGATGTGGCAACACAATTCCATCATGTTTGAGGTGGGGTGGTGCGTCATGATGTATCTCACCGTACTCTACCTTGAATTCAGTCCCAATATTTTTGAACGTATCGGATTCAAAAGCGCGGCCAAAATCCAGCACTTCCTGGCTATCCCGCTGGTCTCTTTTGGTATCATCCTGTCATTCTTGCATCAATCTTCCCTGGGTGCTCTCTTCCTGATTACTCCGGATCAGCATCCGCTGTGGCATCAGCATATGATGGGATACCTGTTTGTTATCTCGGCCATGGCTCTCGGTCTGGCAGTGCTAACCTTCTTTGGCCTGATTATTGCCAAATCATGGAAACTGACCACCAGACTGGACGTCTTCGCCAAGCTTATGCCCATAGCTGCCGGAATTCTGGTGGTCTGGCTTGGTGTCCGGTTCTATGACCTGGCTCAGGGCGGTAATCTGTCGGCTTTCGCTATGGATGAATTCGGTGCTTTATTCGCAGCTGAAATTGCGTTAGGTGCCGTAATTCCGATCATCCTTATCGCCATCAAGAAAGTTCGGGAATCTCGTGCCGGATTGATGTGGATTTCGGGACTGATCATCCTGGGTATCATGCTTAACCGCATCAGCACCCTGGTTGTATCCCACGCTCCGGCCCGGGTTGGAGAGTATTTCCCAACTGTATGGGAGTTCATCTTCACCTTAGGTTTAGTCGCCGGTGCGATGTACGTCTTCCGCCTGGCGGCCAAATACCTGCCGGTCTTATCAGAACAAAAGGCCGGATTGCCGGCGTCGGTAGCTAAAATGGATCCCGAGGTTGTACCGGCCTAAGTGAGTAGCTTTGATTATTCCATCTGTCGTTCTGAGTTACAAAAATATCAGAATGAGCAGCCTCAATTGGAGCCGCTTATCGGCCTAAACCAAAGAATACTGGATATTCAGGAGTCGGTTCGAGCCAGTCTCGGACCGGCTCCTGCCGTTTCAGCCTGGGGTATGGATAACCTTAATGCCGAAACCTCAGCCCTGGGTGACAAGGTGCCGGCAATTCCCGGTGATGTTTTTCGGCAGGCTGCGGCAAAGATGGCAACGGCCTTTAGTGACACAGCAGGTGTAGCCTTTCCCCTTGAACGTATCTTGAACCTGCCACAGCTTCAAGGAGATGATGTTTCCTCCATAGCTGCTAATCTGATGGAAAACGAACTTGACCTTGAAGCCCTGGCCGAGGGCAGTGGCTACAATGCCGAAACCATTGCTTTCTTTCTACACAATCTGCTGGTACCTTTTTATGAACATGCCGCCGAATCTTATTTTCCGGTTTTCATAAATCGGGAAGTCCCGTGGACCAAGGGTGTCTGCCCTTTCTGTGGTTCACCGGCCCGTTACGGGGTTATACACGATGAAAAGGGTTACCGGAAGCTTTATTGCGGCCTGTGCCGTAGTCAATGGCCCTATCCCCGCCATAAATGCCCGGTGTGCGAGAACCCTGAGCGGGTTGAAATCAGACAAATGACTTTAGGTGATGACAAGGCCCATATGGCCGAAGTCTGTGATACCTGCAAATCATACTTGAAAACTACAGACGAACGTAAATTGCAGCGTGAATCAGTCCCAGCCGCTGAAGACATCATAACCGCAAACATCGATATGGCAGCCACCAAAGAAGGGTATAGCCGGGCAGCCTGATCCATTCATTCAACAAACTAATCCTAACAGCGGGAACTTTTAATTTGAGTTCCCGCTGTTTTGTCTGACTGGGCTGGTTGGTTCTATTTAATACACCCCGCCGTTTGTGTTAATATAAGCTGAACAATCATTCAGGGAGACACCCGCTTATGATCAGCAAAATCCTTGTAGCTAATCGCGGTGAAATAGCGGTACGCGTCATGCGTGCCTGCCGCGAACTGGGCATTAATACCGTTGCTGTATATTCCGAGGCTGATAAAGATGCTTTTTTCACTTGCTACGCCGACGAGGCCTTTTTACTCGGCCCTGCCCCCGCCACATTATCCTATCTCAATATGGATAAGATTATTGAGATTGCCAAAGCCAGCGGTGCCGAGGCAATTCATCCCGGCTATGGCTTTCTATCTGAAAACCCCGCCTTTTCCAGGGCATGTGAAAAGGCCGGGATTGTCTTCATCGGACCTCCGGCGAGTGTCCTTGAACTGACCGGAAACAAGATTACCGCCCGGGAAGAGGCCGTTAAGGCGGGAGTACCGGTCATTCCGGGGACCGGCGAATGCCCGGCTGACTTTTCCGTTCTTCAGGACGAATTGGGCGATATCGGCTACCCGCTGATCGTCAAACCGGCCGGCGGCGGTGGCGGAATCGGCATGGTCATCGCCCGCAACGATAATGACCTGCAGCGCGCGCTGAGTTCTTCCCCGGAAATGGCAAAAAAATACTTCGGGGTCTCCAGCGTTTATATTGAAAAATACATTGAAAAACCCCGGCATATTGAATTTCAGATCCTCGCAGATACCAAGGGTAACGTAGTGCATCTGGGTGAACGTGAATGCTCCATTCAGCGGTTCCATTCCAAGGTGATTGAGGAAGCACCCTCCACCGCATTGTCCGTTGAGTTACGCGAGCAAATGGGGACGGCTGCCGTCAACCTGGCCCGGAGTATCGGTTATGTGGGTGCTGGAACCATTGAGTTTATTTTCTCGGAAGGGCGCTACTATTTTCTGGAAGTCAATGCCCGCATTCAGGTAGAACACGCTGTTACCGAAATGACCACCGGGATTGACCTGGTTAAAGAACAGATCAATATTGCTACCGGTTTGGACTTATCCGTCAAACAAGAGGATATCAAACACTATGGATGGGCTATCGAGTGCCGGGTCAACGCCGAGGACCCATTGCGCAACTTCATGCCCTCACCGGGCAAGATTTCCGGGTACCGTTCTCCCGGCGGCGTTGGTATCCGGGTGGATTCCGGAGTTCACCAGGGCTATGATATTCCCGACTGCTATCACCCCATGATCAGCAAGCTCGTGGCATGGGGCATTGATCGTAATGAAGCAATCAAACGAATGCGTCGGGCGCTCAGTGAATATATCATCGTCGGTGTGGATACTAATCTGACACTGCACAAGGCGATTATGGAAAATCCCCGCTTCGTTTCAGGCGACCTGGATACCGACTTTATCGCCCGTGAAGTCAGTCTGCTGGCGGATATGCAGAAGGTGAAGGAGCGCGACAAACCTGCTCAGATTCGTATGAGCCGCATATTTGAGGAATTATCCTGACCAACAGTTTCCTTATGAACAGGAATTATGACCACTACCCCCAAGAGATTATTATTCGTTGGCGCTCACCCCGATGATGAAAGTTTTGGGCCTGGCGCCACGCTGGCGCTTTACGTCCAAAATGGCGTCAGTGTATATTATGTCTGTGCCACCGGAGGGGAATCAGGTACGGTAGAGGCTAAATACCTGAATGGCTTCCCTTCAATCCGTGATTTAAGACAGTCGGAACTTGAATGTGCCGCAAAAGCTTTAGGGCTGGCAAAAGTATTTTATCTCGGCTATCGCGACTCAGGTATGCCGGGTAGCCCGGATAATCAAAATCCTGAATCCCTGTTCAGGGCACCGTTAGCAGACGTCACTGCCAGAATTGTGAAAATCATTCGTGAGGTCAAACCGCAGGTCGTGCTGACCCATGATCCACGCGGTGATTATGGTCATCCTGATCATGTTGCGGTCCATCAGGCTGCCACCGCCGCCTTTCACGCGGCCGGAGATGCCGGCCAATTCCCCCATTGCGGTCAGTCCTTCAGCCCACAAAAACTGTATTACAATGTAATGCCGCACCGTTTACTTAAGTTAATCATCAGGTTTTTACCATTGTTTGGGCAAGACCCAAAGCGTTTCGGAAGAAATCATGACATTGACCTGACAACCATCGTCAATCAGACGCTGCCCGCCACAACCGTAATTAAGCTGGATAGGCGCTCTTTGCGGATTCGTCACGCAGCCTCCATTTGCCACCAAAGTCAGATGCAAGGGGGGTCTCTACGCCGCACTGTATCAAACCTCTTGGAAAGATTCAGCGGTGCCAACGATGTTTTTAGCCTGGCGTTTCCCCAACAAAGCGGTGGCAAAACGGAAAATGATCTTTTTCAAGACTTGCCACCCCGAGTTTAGAGGCTATTGTCTGGCTTCTTTGACACTTTCGCAGGGGTCTGGGGGGTGATTTTATTAACCTCAATCGGGGCTGAACCCCGCTTGATACCAACCTCTGGTCCGCTATTCTTATTGACACTATTAATGACCGGTGTTAAAATCGCTCCGATTATTAAAGTGTAATTCTTCGAGTCTCCCGGCCTGGGGCGTTATTTGCTACGGTCGGTTGACCGGCAGGTAGTGTAACTACCTCAAAGGTGACGCTGAGAAATCGCGGTGCCTCCCATTATGGAAAGGAGATTGCATACATTCGTTGGTGCGGGTCCGTTGTGTGGGTAAAAACTCCCCAAAGTTAATAATTAACCATGATATTATTGCTTTCTAACTTTAACCGCGACACAGCTCAATGCATCAATCTTTGCATCACAAGATTCACATTTATGTTAACTTCTCCCTTCAACCTTCATCCAGAATTGAAATACCGCATATTGACCAACTCAGGGCTTTGATGGTCATTTCCGTGATGAAATAATTTCTTAAATACAAACCCGGGAAAGGAGTTACAATATGCCCGTAGGTATGCTCATTGACACTACCAAGTGCATCCTGTGCCGGTTATGCGAGGTTGAATGTCACAAGTTCTACGAACTTAAGGACAAACGGTTCGCCGGTACGGACGACGCTCCGGAACTTGACGCTTATCACTATGTGGTTTTACAGGCGCATCAGGTACCCTATTATGACCGGACACAGGTCATCGGCGTCAGCAAACGCTGTCTCCACTGTTTCAGTCCGGCCTGTGCCTCAGTCTGTCCGGTAGGCGCTCTGCACAAAGAACCCAACGGCGCCGTCGTCTGGGAGGAAGGCAAGTGTATCGGCTGTCGTTATTGCCAAAACGCCTGCCCTTTTGACATTCCTAAATTTGAATGGGATGAACCCTGGCCCAAGATTTCCAAGTGCATCTTCTGCAATGACCGTAAACTGGCCGTTGGTGAAAATCCGGTGTGCTTTGATGTCTGCCCGACCAAAGCTATCCGCTTTGGAGAACGCGCCGATATGATTGCGCTGGCGCATGAGCGAATTCAAAACGAACCTGACAAATATTACGACCATATTTACGGCGAACATGAAGCCGGCGGTACCGCAGTGATGTACATCAGTTCGGTCGCCCCAGAGGAAATCGGCTTCATTGAAGTTGAAAAGGAACTCTACCCCCCGTTGACCAGGGAGTTTCTCAGCAAGATTCCTCTTGAAATATCCGCCATCGCCTTGTTCCTGACCGGCACCTATCTCTTCCGCACCCGCCGGGAAGCTAAATTCAAGGCAGAAGCACTCCAACAACCCAGCCAGGAGGACCGAGGTTAAAATGACAACACAACTGACTCGTCGTAACTTTGTTGGACTCTGTGCCGGCTCTACCGCGGCCTTAGGCCTTTCACTCTTTAAGAATCCGGAATTTGAACGACTTTTTGCCGCCGGCTTGAATGAAGTACCGGTTATCTGGTTTCAGGGATCTGGCTGTAACGGTTGTTCCGTATCCGCACTCAACGGTTTCCCTGTCACCATTCAAGACCTGTTGCTCTCCGAGGTTGTCACCGGTAGCCATGTCAGCCTGCGTTTCCACAATACCGTCATGGCCGCCCAGGGCGACCTGGCCATGCAAGCCCTGTACGACACCGAAACCGGTCCTTTCGCCCTTATCGTGGAAGGCGGCATTCCGCTGAAAGACGGCGGTATTTATTGTGAAGTTGGCGAAAAGGATGGCCACGGCATCCCGATGACCGAAACCATTGAACGCTTAGGTAAAAAAGCCATCGCCACCATTGCTCTCGGCACCTGCGCTTCATCCGGCGGCATCTCCGCATCTCCTCCCAATCCCGGGGAAGTTGTGGGCGTGGCCGAATTCTACAAGCAAAAAGGCATCACAACCCCTGTCATCAATATTACTGGCTGTCCGCCGCACCCGGATTGGTTGGTGGTGCCGCTGGCCCAGGTGCTTATGGACGGGCCTGAATCAGTTGAAGTAGATGAAGATCTGCGGCCCAAGACTATTTACAGTAAGCTCATCCATGACCAGTGCCCGCGCCGAGGTCAGTTTGACGCCGGCAAGTTTGCAGAGAAATTCGGTGATCCAGATTGTCTGTTCAAACTGGGTTGTAAGGGCCCGATCTGCCACGCCGACTGCAATGACCGGTTGTGGAATAATAAAACCCGCTGGTGTATTGAAGCCGGGGCCCCCTGCATCGGCTGTGCCGAGATGGCTTTCCCGTCCGGACTTGGACCTATCCACGAACCGATGGACATTACTGAAGACAAGATTGGCGATAAAGCTGCCTTGGGTCTGGCCGGTGCCACTCTGGCAACAATGGGAGTCCTCGCCGTTACAAAAAATAAATCCGGCAATGCCGGTCACTGATATCTTGAGGAAGAAGAGGGAGAACTAAACACACATGGCTAAAATTGTAATAGATCCGATTTCCCGAATCGAAGGCCATCTCAAGATTGAGGTGGTTGTAGAGGACGGCGTTGTCAAAGACGCCCATTCCACCGGAACAATGTTCCGCGGCTTTGAGATTTTTCTTAAAGGCCACAATCCTACCGATGCCCAGCATTACACCCAGCGTATCTGCGGCGTCTGCCCTACCTCCCATGGGATGACTGCCGTCCTTAATCTTGACAGCGCCCTGGGCGTAGACGACAAGATTCCCGATAACGGGCGTATCATCCGCAACCTGATCCAAGGCGCCAACTACATTCAATCTCATATCCTGCATTTCTACCACTTAGCCGCGCTGGATTATGTTGATGTTACCGCCGTTGCCGATTATAGCGGCAACGATCCCGGGTTGACCAAGGTTCAGCAATTTATCGGACGGGCTTTGGCTGCTGGTGACAATTCCATGCTCGGGCCTTTCTGGCCGCGTTATGAGGGTGATTATCGGCTGTCCAAGGCGATAAATGTCAAAGCAGTTCAGGACTACGTTGAAGCGCTGAATATGCGGCGTATCGCCCACGAAATGAGTGCGATTTTCTCCGGACGTATCCCCCACAGCCCGGCTCTGGTAGCCGGCGGAGCGACTCAGGGACCCACTGAGGACAATGTCGCCGCCTTCCGCGCCAAACTGACCAAGCTGCGCAAATTCACTGATGAAGTCTATATCCCCGATGTCATCGCGGTTGCCGAGGCTTATTCTGATCACTTTGAACAGGGTTTCGGCTGCGGCAATGTCCTGTCGTATGGCGTTTTTGACCTTGATGGTAAAGAAAAAGACCTGGCCAAGCGCCAACGTTTCCTGCCCCAGGGTATTGCCTCCGGACTGAATGCGGGTATTTTTGATCCCCGCAAAATAACCGAAGACGTAAAATATGGCTGGTTCTCCAGCGGTTCGGGCTACCCGGGTGACACCGATACTGTTGATGACCCCAACAAATCCGGAGCCTATACCTGGCTCAAAGCACCCCGTTATGATGGGAATGTTTATGAAGTCGGCCCATTGGCTCGCGTTCTTGTGGCTTATCTTGCCGGGGACACCACAGCCCAGAAACTGGTTAATGACACCCTGGCCCATTTCGGTGCCCCGCCAGCCGCCTTATTCAGCACTCTGGGCCGACACGCCGCCCGAGCTTTGGAATGTAAAATGGTTGCCGACGCCATGGATAAATGGCTGGATGAACTCAAGCCCGGCGAACCGGTTAACGTTAAAACCGAAATCCCCGATTCCGCCCAGGGCATGGGTCTCTGGGAAGCCCCACGCGGCGCCCTCGGTCACTGGATCAGCATCAAGGACCAGAAGATTGAGCGTTACCAATGCGTGGTTCCCTCCACCTGGAACTGCTCGCCGCGGGATAACAATGACCAACCCGGCGCTCTGGAACAATCCCTTATCGGAGCCAAGGTCAAGGACGAGGCAAATCCATTTGAAGTCGTCCGCATCGTAAGGGCTTTTGACCCCTGTCTGGCCTGTGCCGTCCACGTTGTCAGCCCCAAAGGCCACGAAAAAGGCCGGTTCCAGATCTGCTAGTTTTTCAACTCTGACACCTACACAGGCATCCACCCGCCTCCTTAACCGGAGGCGGGTTCCATTTGAGGCGAAGATTTATCGCCCCTGAGTTTGCGGCTTAATTCATTTTTCTATATGCTTCTATTAATAACAATCAAATGATAAAATATTTTATAAATTTCTGGTTTTCTGATGGCCGGTAAGATATTAGCCGCCCTCTCCGGTGGCGTTGATTCGGCAGTTGCCGCTGCCCTGATGCAAGAACAAGGACATCAAGTCACTGGAATCATCATGACCATTTACGGCGGCGATGAATCCGTAGTCCCCGCCGGTCATAAGCACGGCTGTTACGGCCCGGGTGAAGCCGAGGATGTACGGGATGCTCAGGCAGTTGCGACAGCACTGGGTATTGAACTTCGTGTCTTTGATCTCAAAGCTGAATACCAGGCCATGGTACTGGATCATTTCAAAGCTGAGTACCACGCCGGCCGCACACCAAATCCGTGTGTGTATTGTAACCAGCGCATCAAGTTGGGCGCTTTGCTGGACAAAGCGAGGAATTCCGGCCTGGATTTTGACTTCGTCGTAACCGGCCACTACGCCCGAACCGACCGGGAAACGCTATCCGGGCGACACCGGCTGCTGCGCGCCTTGAATCATGCCAAGGATCAATCATATTTTCTATCAAGGTTGTCTCAGGAACAGCTGGAAATTGTCCGTTTTCCTCTGGGTGAGCTGACCAAGGAAGAAGTACGACAACTGGCTGCCCGGCTGACGCTGCCGGTTTCGGAAAAAGAAGAGAGTCAGAATTTCATCGCCGGCGGATACCGGCAACTGATGTGTGATGAGGCAGAATCAGGTCCCATTCTGGATGAAGCCGGCAATACCCTCGGCCAACACTCCGGCATCGCCAATTTTACCATCGGGCAGCGTCAGGGGCTGGGAATAGCCGCTAAGGATCCCCTGTACGTTATTCGCTTGGAACCTGAGCGTAATGCGGTCATTGTGGGCAGCAGAGACTCTGTTTACCGTTCCGAATTATCAGCCGGAGATTTGAATTGGATTTCCATTGATGGGTTGGATAATACGATTTGTGTCACCGCACGCATTCGTTCCGGCGCCCGGCCGGTGGCGGCGAAGATAACACCGGTGACTGACGGCACAGCCGTTGATGTTGTCTTCAAGGAACCCCAGATGGCCCCCGCTCCCGGTCAGTCAATTGTATTTTATGATGGTGACGTGGTTGTCGGTTCCGGCATTATCACCGGAAAGTAAAGGCTACTCCTCGGCAGCGACTCGGTCTCCGTCCAGCCGACGACTCCGTAACTGCCCGCAACCGGCTTGTATATCCGTCCCGCGAGCCATACGAAGCATCGTCCTGAATCCGCCGCTGATAAGTTGTCTTTGAAATTTCATTGCCTGCTCTACTGAAGTCGGTTTAAAGTTTTCAGGTGACGTTAGGTTACCCGGTATTAAGTTGATGGTACAATCCAGATTATCTAAAAGTGCAATCAGATCAGTAGCACCAAGGACAGAATCATTTACCCCTTCAAACAAAGCATATTCAATAAATATCTTGCGTCCTGTCTTATCAGCATACTCATGGCAAGCATCCATCAATTCGGCTAAGGGATATTTCTTGTTGATCGGAACCAGGTAATCCCGCATGTCGTTATTGGCGGCGTGTAGCGAGACTGCCAGTTGAACTTGAAGTTTTTCCCCGGCCAGTCGCCGGATTTGAGGTACCAACCCGGAGGTTGACAGCGTAAGCTGGTGGCTTCCCAATCCAAGACCCCGCTGATCGTTTAACATCGCGATGGCGTGACTGACATTCTCGTAATTGGCCAACGGTTCCCCCATGCCCATAAAAACCACATTGCTCAACCAGCCTTTTCCGTTATCCCCATCGGTATCACCCAACCACCTCAGAAAATAGAGAATCTGATTGAGAATTTCGTTAGGCCGGAGATTACGCTCAAAACCCTGGCGACCGGTCGCGCAGTAGCGACATCCGATTGAGCAGCCGACCTGACTGGAAACGCATACTGTGCGCCTTTCACGTCCCGTGCTGCTATTCCTGAAAAACATCAGCGTAGACTCTATGGTCTTGCCGTCCTCCAGCTGGAAAAGGATCTTTCGAGTCAGGCCGTCATCCGAAATCTGTTCTTCCAGCGGGTCAAGTGTCCCCAGCCCGGCATATTCTGCTAATTTACCGCTCAAAGACGAATTCACACCGGGTATTTCGCTCAGACTGGTGACCTGGCTCTTGAATATTCCCTTTATCAGCAAGCCAGATTGAGTGGATTTTTCACCGATGCTTTCCAAATAATCCGCCAGATGAGCAGGCGAATAATCCAGAATATTGACTTTCGGCTGTAACATTAAGACAAATTTCCAGCTTTTATTGGCTACTCTGAACGGAGGTCTTTGGGGTCGCTCCCAAGTGAATGGGGTGTGCAAGGAAATACGTTGATATGGTGGGCGGCCGTGGACTCGAACCACGGACTTCCTGCGTGTGAAGCAGGCGTTCTAACCACTGAACTAGCCGCCCGAGCAGTAAAGGCTATTTTAGCCCAAATAGCTTACGTTGTAAACCGTTCTCATTTTATAGATTGCGTTATTATTAATTAGTGTTATTAACTTATGGTTATCATACCCTTATTAAAAATACGCCTATATGCGTATATACATTTTGTTACCTATGAGTTACTATATTATGTAGTTACAGTTTCATCCCCTACCAAAGGAGGGTTATTCCAGAACTGACGACAGGAAGAGACCGGTGACTGCGGGAAAGACCGTTTGCCAACAAATTAAATATTTAAAGGGAGAATTACAAAATGTCCAAAATATTCCATTCCACACTCAGTCGTCGCGACTTTATGAAGAGTCTCGGTTTGGCTGGCGCCGGCATGGGAGCCGCCGCAGCTCTGGCTCCGGGTTTCAAAGATCTGGATGAACTGGCTTCTGCCGGTAATAATCAGTCCCATCCGTGGTGGGTCAAAGACCGCGAACATCACGATCCCACCACCGAAATTGATTGGAACACTTTCAAATCGTATGATGGCACCGTCAACAAGATGCCCAGTATCTCAGCTGAGGCGCGTGCTGCCAACACAGCCCGGGACACAGCTATTGAGAAGGCGGCTTACGCAAACAAGACACCTGGCGACTCTGTCCGTGACTATGCCTTCGGTCAGGGCTCCAGCTTCATCGGGCCCAATGCTCCGTGGGATGGCCCGGCCGGTTCTCTGCCTGCCAATGCCGAAGGCAAACGCTGGGAGGACTCCGCCGAAAATAACCTCCAGATGATGCGCGCCGCCCTGCACACCTACGGTGCCGTTCTCACCGGAGCTTTGGAAGTCAATGAGAAGACACGTCAAATCTTCGATGCCTCCGGTTTCGTCTTTGATTCCTCTGATGTCGGCTATCAGGACGAAAAGAAGGTCTACCATATCCCCCAGAAAGCCAAATACATGCTCACCTTTACCACCCAGCAGCATTACATCCAGAGCCTCTACCAGTTGCGTAAGGATGACAGCTATCCCGGCGGCTATGGCACCAAGAAGCAACTCGGCAACCAGGCCATCGGCCACGCCTACTCCCACGCCGCTCAGGTCGGCTACATGGCCATGCGCATGGTCAAAAACCTCGGCTACGGCACCTACAAGACCGGTGTCCGCGCCAACGTCCCGCTGGGTGTCTTTTCTGGCCTTGGCGAGCAGGGGCGCTCAACACACCTCCTTACCCCCCGCTACGGTTTGATGGTACGCTACACTAATTACTTCTTCACCGATATGCCGCTGGCCGCAACCCCGCCGATGGATGCCGGATTGACCACTTTCTGCAAGACCTGTGTCCGCTGCGGTGAACGCTGCCCGTCCGAATCAATTTCTCAAGAAAACGATACGTCTTGGGACACTGCCAGCACCGGTAATCGTCCTGGATACAAAGGTTGGTTCATGAACTGGCAAACCTGTATCAATTTTGGCTCTCCCCAGGCCTGCGGCAACTGCCAGGCCACCTGTCCCTTCAACCATGCCTCTGACGGCCTGATTCATCCCATCGTCCGTGCTACCGCCGCGGCTACTCCCATCTTCAACAGCTTCTTCGCCACCATGGACCGCGCTTTCAGCTACGCTGAAGCCAAGTCTGACGAGGAACTGGAAGCTTGGTGGACCCGGGATCTGGATAGCTGGAATGGCGACACCACCCTCGGCTCCGGTAAGAACGTCTGGTAACATTCTGAATTCAGTAAAGAAAGAGGGGCGGCCAAATGGCCGCCCCTCTTATTATATATACTTTAGTCGTGTTTTTTTTGTACTTTCTGCTATACCCAAAATGCTTAGAATGATTAGTCCTTTGGTACGATGTTTTAGGTGATGCAACCTCCTATAATAATTACCAATAGATACCTGCGGAATATATTCTGTAATCTATAATTATTATTGTTCGGAGGATTCAAATGTCTAAATTCCACACAACTCTCAGTCGTCGCGATTTCATGAAGGCGCTGGGCGTTTCCAGCGTCGGCTTGGGTGCCGCCGCAACCATCACCCCCGGTTTCAAGGACTTGGATGAACTGGCTTCTGCCGGTAATAATCAGTCCCATCCCTGGTGGGTCAAAGACCGCGAACATCACGATCCCACCACAGAGATCGATTGGAACACTTTCAAGGCCTTTGATAGGAAGGCCAATCCTATGCCTGATTTATCATCCGGAGCACGAGAAGCCAACACCGCCCGTGATGACGCTCTTGGGTATGCCGCTTTTAAAAACAAGACCCCGGGTGATTCGTTGAGAGACACCGCTTTCGGCCAGGGTTCCAGCTTCATCGGCCCTAACGCCCCTTGGGATGGGCCGTCAGCATCTTTACCAAAATATGCTGACGGTGTCCGATGGGAAGATACCCGGGAAAATAACCTTCAGATGATGCGGGCTGCCCTGCACACCTACGGTGCCGTTCTCACCGGAGCTTTGGAAGTCAATGAGAAGACACGTCAAATCTTCGATGCCTCCGGTTTCGTCTTTGATTCCTCTGATGTCGGCTATCAGGACGAAAAGAAGGTCTACCATATCCCCCAGAAAGCCAAATACATGCTCACCTTTACCACCCAGCAGCATTACATCCAGAGCCTCTACCAGTTGCGTAAGGATGACAGCTATCCCGGCGGTTATGGCACCAAGAAGCAACTCGGCAACCAGGCCATCGGCCACGCCTACTCCCACGCCGCTCAGGTCGGCTACATGGCCATGCGTATGGTAAAAACCTTGGGTTACGGCACATACAAAGCCGGCGTGACAGCCAATGTTCCCCTGGGTGTCTTCTCCGGCCTTGGCGAGCAGGGGCGTTCAACGCACCTTCTCACCCCCCGCTACGGTTTGATGGTGCGCTACACCAATTACTTCTTCACCGATATGCCGCTGGCCGCTACTCCGCCGATGGACGCCGGATTGACCACTTTCTGCAAGACCTGTGTCCGCTGCGGTGAACGCTGCCCGTCCGAATCAATTTCTCAAGAAAACGATACATCCTGGGACACTGTCAGCACCGGTAATCGGCCCGGCTACAAAGGCTGGTTCATGAACTGGCAGACTTGTCGAGACTTTGGTTCTCCCCAGGCCTGCGGCAACTGCCAGGCCACCTGCCCCTTCAACCATGCTTCTGACGGCCTGATTCATCCCATCGTCCGTGCTACAGCCGCGGCAACCCCCATCTTCAACAGCTTCTTCGCCACCATGGACCGCGCTTTCAGCTACGCTGAAGCCAAGTCTGACGAAGAACTGGAAGCTTGGTGGACCCGGGATCTGGATAGCTGGAATGGCGACACTACCCTTGGTTCCGGTAAGAACGTCTGGTAAAATATTTCCAACCTGTATTTCAGAAGAGGGCGGCTTTTTAGCCGCCCTCTTCTTGTGTTATTAATTATATAACTTATGTTATCTTTTACTAATTATAAATACGCCTAATGGCGGATATACATTACCTTGTTAATATACTACAATACTTGGAGTTAAAGAATCATTAGGTTGATTAATTCAAACTGACACCCAGGGCAGACCGAAATGCAACCTTAAACAAAATAGAGTTGGAGGAAATGTTAATGGGCAACAAATTTCATAGTACACTGAGCCGTCGTGATTTTATGAAAGGACTCGGTATAGCCGGAGCAGGTATCGGTGCTGCGGCTGCCGTTGCGCCTTCTTTCAGTGATCTTGATGAGCTGACAACCTCGGGCAGCAACTCCGCCCGTCACCCTTGGTGGGTCAAGGAAAATGAATTGGAACACATCACCTCTGAAGTAGACTGGAAGCTGTTCACACAATACGATTCCAGCGCCAACCCGGTGCCGAACCCCAGCGCGGAAAATGCGGCTTGGCGTAAAGAGCGTGATGCAAAATTTGATTCGGATGGATTGGTACAAAAGATCCCCGGACGAGACGTCCGTTGTGCTGCTCTGGCAGACATGGTCACCGGTCTACAACCAGCAGCCCCGTGGGATGGTCCGGCAGGCGTCGCTCAGCCTCAAGACAAAGGCGCAGCTCGCTGGGAAGGCAGTGCCGAAGATAACACCAACATGCTCCGGGCCGCCCTGCACCTGGCTTCTGCCAACCAGGTCGGCGCCATGGAGCTCAACGACCACATGCTCCAGATCTTCACCAAAGGTGCCGTTGTTTTTGATTCCAGCGAAAAAGGCTATCAGGAAGGAAAAGTGTACCATATTCCTTCAAAATGTAAATATCTTCTGACTTATTCGGTTCAACAGAACTATATCCAAGGCTTGTACCAGCTCCGCGAAGATGAAGCCTACCCCGGCAAACTGGCCATGCCAATGCCGCTAGGCCGCCCGGCCATTCATCGTGCTTACGGCGATGGCCGATACACCGAGTGGCAAGCCATGCGCTTCATCAAAGCGTTAGGTTACCATGCTTATAAAGCCGGAGTTACCACCAACGTCGCACTGGGCATCTTCTCTGGACTTGGCGAACAAGGCCGGGCTACCTACATGATGACGCCACGTTCCGGTCTCCAGACCCGTATCACCAACTACATCATTACCGATTTGCCGTTGGCTCCCACTAATCCCATCGACTTCGGCGGCTCAAAGTTCTGCGAAACCTGCATGCGCTGTGCCGAAAAATGCCCTTCAGAAGCGCTAGGACAACAGAAAGAGCCTACTTGGGATATGGGCCCTGGGAACCGACCAGGGTACCGCGGCTGGCGCGTCGATTGGCTCAAATGTAAGGAAACCGGCGCACCGTCCCGTTGCGGTGTTTGTCATACTCTCTGTCCTTTTAACCATCCCAATGAAGGTCTTGTCCATCCTATGGTCAGGGCAGTTTCGGCCACCACTCCTATCTTTGACGGTTTCTTTGCGAGCATGGATCGCATTTTCCAATATGCCGAACCCAAGAGCCCTGAAGAGCTTGAAGCCTGGTGGACCCGAGATCTTGAAAATTGGAAACCAGACGTTACTCACGGTGCCGGCACTTTTCAGTGGTAAGACCTCAAAGTGAAAAATTTTAGAAGAGGGCGGTCAAATGACCGCCCTCTTCTTCTGCCTGGTCGCTGTTATATACGATAACTGCTTCGTTAGGGCTGGTTATATAATGTATTTTGCGGTAAAATACGGGGAGTAATTTTGCGTTAGCGGCTCAGCCGCGTTTTTTGCGAAAGGGCATCACACCATGGACGTTTTTGTATCCTGGAGCGGGGGTAAAGATTGCTGTCTGGCCACTTACAGGGCGCAGAAGGCAGGTCACCGAATTCGCCGTTTGGCCAGCATCGTCACCGAACACTCCGGCGAAGTTTGGCCACATCGTATTCCACCACAGGTCGTTGAGCTTCAAGCTGAGGCTTTAGGCATACCGCTTACACGGACAATTACCACTGTTGACTCCTATAATGACAGCTACCGCGATATGCTCCAGAAATTCCAGGCCGAAGGTATAACCGGTGGTGTTTTTGGAGATGTTTCGGTCGGGAATTATCTTGCCGAAAAACATTTGAATTGGGTTAATAGTGTTTGTGAACCGGCGGGCATTACCCCTATATTACCTCTTTGGGATGAAGGACGAGCTTCCTTACTGACCGACCTCATTGATTCCGGATTCACCGCCATCATCATCGTCGTTGATGACACCCGCCTGGGCAAAGAATGGTTGGGTCGCAAGTTGGATCATGAAACCCTGTCTGAGCTTCGTGCCCGGGCTGAGTCTTCTCCCTCCGGACAGGTGGGGTATTACCACACACTGGTCATTGACGGCCCAATATTTGCCAAGCGTTTAGAAATCACCGAATTTGAACCAGTCTTAATTTACGGAAACTGGTTCATGGGAATTCATGATTGCTGTCTGGTTGAAAAAACTGGTACCGGCTCAAAGGCCGCAGTTACTCCCCGGAGCCTTCACAATGACTAATCCCCGACCGGAAAACGGTGTCGTGGACCTGAGGGTATATCACGTCGTCTATGAGCCCAGTTACAAATCCATAATATTTCACCATTGGACTGAGTGTAATCTTAAATGCCGCGGCTGCTATTGCCAGCGCGAAAAATTGGATTTTTCCCTGCTGCCGGATTGGCAGTTACGTCTGGCGACCAATCCACCTGAATCCCCGCCGGAGAAGCTGCTGTCACTACCGGAAACATTGTATTTGATTGAAGAATTAGCAATTGAACGAGCCATCTATATAGGCATTGAGCCGACGCTGGATCCGGGTTTTCCGGCGCTAGCAAAAGCTCTAAAAACACAATACCAGGCCTACAACATCCTCTTTACCAACGGCTTGGTACTGCCGGATATATCCAACATTGATGAAATAATCGTCAGTCTCAAGGCCATTACCCCGGAACTCTACCGTGAATATACGGCCGCCGATAACAGGAAAGCTCTGCACAATTTCCGTAAAATATATGAAACAGGTAAAAAACTACAGGCGGAAATAACCCTGATTCCCGGCATTATTGAGGCTGATGAAGTAGAAAAAGCAGCCGAATTCATCGCCTCGGTCAATCCAGCCATCCCGCTTAGAATCAATGGTTTTATCAGTCTGAATGGTGTGGAATACCGCGCGCCTTCCGGCGAGGAAGTTGAGACGGCGGCAAACCTTGCCAAGAAACATTTAAATACCGTAAATTATCTTTCCGGCGAGATGTCGCGAGTCGGCGACCCACCGGTCAGGGTTTATTAGGAGAGGGTAAATATGAGAGTTTTATTAGTCAACCCGGGCACCGAAGTAAATCCGCGTTTTAAAACTTACGCGGTTTTTCCAAACGGGTTGCTTTTCCTGGGCGCCGTACTGGAACAGGCCGGCCACCAGGTAAAAATCCTGGATAACGTACTGTGGAACGCCAAACCGGCGGATTTTATGGATTTCAATCCTGAGATGATCGGCTATTCAGTGCTAACCGGCACCGATATCAGCCAGGCTATTGCTCAAAGTCAGGAATTCAAACAGCTTTTCCCCGACGCAAAAATAGTGTGGGGCAACGTCCACCCTTCCACAACCCCGGAACAGTCCCTTGCAGAACCTTACATTGATTATGTTATCCGTGGTGCCGGAGAAGAACCATTGCTGAAGCTGGTAGAACATCTTGAGACCGGCAAGCCGGCATTGGATGACATACCGGGTCTAGCCTACAAAGATACCCAAGGCGTGCATCTCAATCCCGCAGGCAATGAACTGAAAAATCTTGATGAATTGCCCGACCCGGCCTGGCACCTTATTGACGTCAGTAAATACTGGGCGGCCAGTTTGAACACCTCCCGTGGTTGTCCCTTCCGCTGCACCTTCTGTTATAATTCCGCTTTCCATGCCGGGTATCGCGGCGACTTCTCCGCCGAGCGCATCGTCGCTCAGGTGGAACATTTACAGAAAGAATATGGCATCAAGTTCATCCGCTTCTTTGAGGATAACTTTACCTTCAACCGCAAGCGGTTGCACCAATTCTGCAAGCTGATTATTGACAAAAAGATCAAGGTAAAATGGGACTGCGAAGCTCGTGCCGACCTTTCGGAAGAAGATATTTCTCTCATGTCCAGAGCCGGCTGCACCGCCGTGGGCATCGGCGTGGAAACAGGGTCCAAGCGGATGCTGGAATTCCTCAAAAAAGGTGTTGACCTGGATGAAATGGAAAAATCCTTCTGGTTGCTGGTAAAATATCGCGTTTCGCCCCGGCTGTACATTATGGAGGCATTACCCACCGAAACTGTTGATGACTTCAACCTGACCCGTGACTTTCTTAAAAAATTGGACAATCCCCCGTTCCTGTATATGAGGTTCGTGCCCTATGCCGGTACACCTCTTTATAACTATTGCGTGGAACACAAGTTGATTGACCCGCCTAAAACGCTGGCTGACTGGCCGCACTTCGCTTTTCACTCCGCTACCCAGGCAAATCTGTCCGAAGTGCCGGATGAGATGATTAACAATGCTTTTGCTGAATACGCTCGCACATATGCCAGTCGGCGGGTAAGGTTTATGGTGCGCCATAACAAACGCTTCTTCCTGAGTCTGGTAAAAAATCCGCCGGAGTTCTTTGGTGCCGTCAGAGAACTGATTAAAAATGCACTGCCGGTAATGTTCAATAAAAATACCAGTGAAGCCAAACTTAAAGCTACCGATGTACGCACCAAAAACATCGCCAAGACCATCAACAAGTAATTTCAGATGTTGTAAAAGCCGCTGGTTGCTTAAATAAGCAACCAGCGGCTTAACTTAAGGCGGCTTATTTTGTTAAAGCAGCCTGAGTGCGGACATCAAATCATTAACCACCTGACGCCGAAAAGCCAGGGACTCAACCACCGAGATCAGGTCTTCATCACTTTTAACCCAGTTCTGTGCTTCAACCTCCTGAGCGGCCAGAAAATCCCGGAGATGGCCTAATTTTTCCAGATAATCGCCGGTGAGTACCTCATCCACCACCCCATCTGTCAGAACCTGGCTCATTTCAAACGCATAAACCCGCCATTCATCAACTTTCAACCCCGTACCCTGTAAAAACATTCGCTTGGCCACCTGACGCACCAGAATGGACAAACGCTCATATTCCACTTCAATTTCGGCCATCACTTCAGCCAGGGCTTGGGCAATTGCTCCGGGTGTTCCGGCTGGTGGACCTGATAGCTCAACAGTTTCTTCAGCCGGCACCTGCTGCCCCTGGGCGTCCAATCCCAACTTCGCCAGGCCGGTGACCCAATCAACAGCTTTGCCGTGAAACACACGTCCAAAACGCAACGCCCCCACCAATCCAGCCCCAGCCAGTTCAGCGTTTCCTTCACCGCCGGGATCAAATGTAAAAACGGCAACACGGCCGTCAGCGTCCAGCTGTTTGACTAACTCTTCCTTGACTATCACCGCCGGGAGCTCACTCCCGACAATGGCAATAACGCCATAGCGTCGTTCCAGCATCCCCGGCAGAAATTCCATTGCCCCTAAGCACCGGTCATCAATGGCAAGCAGGTCAATTTTACCAAAAGATTTCAAAACCATCTGGTACAACCGCGCCATCTGTTCTTGAGAAAAGGCTTCTGATTGGAAGAAAATTGCCCGACCGCCGGCTTTTTCTATCACCCTGACAGTTTCAGCACCAGCGGCGGCATCCGCATCCACCACAGCAACAGACGCACCGATGAAAGCCAGGCTGACCGCTGTTTCTCGTCCTAAACCCTGCCCGGCGTTTGTAACGACCGCCACGTTACCCCCAAGGGACTCAGGGTCCAGCCCGGCGTTTTCAATAATCATCCATTTCTCCTAAAAATGTCAGTCTATCATACTCTGGCCGCTCTAATTTGGAAATCCGGTTCTGTGACTGGTATATTTTATTCATGGAAGACAAAGTCCAAATGGAAATAAACGGTCACAGGATTGAACTTTCTCATCTGGATAAGGTTTTGTTTCCCGATGACGGCATCACCAAGGAACAGCTTATCCGTTACTATTCCCGGATTGCCCCGGTGATACTGCCGCATCTGGCTGGCCGACCACTGTCATTTCAACGTTTCCCGGATGGTATCAATCAGGAGGGATTTTATCAAAAAAATACTCCTGATTATTACCCGGAGTGGATCCGGCGGATACCTACAGAGAGCGGGGACGAAACCGTCAATTATGCTGCCGCAGACACCACTGTTGCATTAATTTATTTTTCCCAGCAAGCGGTAATTACCTACCACCCCTGGCTGTCGCGCTTTGATAAACCTCTATATCCGGATGCAATGGTGTTTGATCTGGACCCCGGCCAAGCCGATTTTAACGCTGTCAGACAGGCTGCCTTTGACCTTCGGCAGTTGCTGTTGGAACTTGATATCCGAAGCTTTGTTAAGACCACCGGTTCGCGGGGATTACATGTTACCGTACCACTGGATAGAACCCTGAATTTTCAACGAGTTAAGGCTTTTGCCCAGAATGTAGCCGAGGTGCTGACCGGCCGTTCCCCGAAAGATCTGACTACCGAAATAAGAATTGCCAAACGAGTGGGGCGGATCTTTGTGGACACAGCCCGCAACAATTACGGTCAGACGGCGGTGGCACCTTATTCTATCAGGGCAAGACCCGGCGCTCCGGTTGCGGTACCGGTAACCTGGGAAGAGCTGGGAGAAGCGGAACTGAACTCAAGCTACTATAACATCACGAACGTGTTTGAATTGCTGAACCGGCGGATTGATCCGTGGAAAGACCTTTACACTCAGGCACAAGACTTAACTAAAGCCCTGCATTTGATAGAAAATCTGAAGGCAAATAGAAATTCCCGCTAATCCGGGCTAACTCAGCTTATCTTTCATGTTGACGAAGCCCGTCAAATTCCGCTGGACCGTTACGCTGTGGCCGGTTTGAGGTGTTCGGCGATCTTAGTTCTTAATTCATCCGGCGTGAATGGTTTGGTAATGTAACCGTCGGCGCCCAGGCTCTCAGCAAAGCGGCGGTTTAATTCGTAATCAATGATCGTCAATACCAGCACTGGTATTGCGGCTGTGGCAGGATCGCTTTTTATCTGACTGCACGCCGTCAGTCCGTCCATTCCCGGCATCAAGATATCCATAATCACCAGGTCAGGCAGTTGCTCACGGGTCACCTGAAGCGCCTCTTCACCGCTGGCGGCTTCCAATACTTCGTATTCACCGTTCAAAATACCTACAACCAGGCGACGGATTTGCTCTTGATCATCAACAATTAATACTTTGGCATTCATTGGCAAAGAGTATATCCTGCCCGACGCTTAAGCGCAAGATTTTACAGGACATTGATTCATATGCCCGGACAATAATTAAAAAAGGGCTCACCGAATAACGGTGAGCCCTGCCTCGCTGATAAGCCAGTCTGCTTAAAGAATCTTCTTAATCGCGTTTATGGTCAGATCGGCATTTCGGGTAAAATCCAGAAGCGGTCTGATGTCCAGATTGCTGAAAGGTCCAAGCGGAAAGGTCAGCAATAATTCGGTCACCTCTTCATGGTCCTTGGCGTTAACAATAAACATGCCGCCGCCGTCCACAAAACTGTATGCCCCTTCTATTTTACCTTCCGCCTTGCTTTTAGCCACCCAGTCTTTGGCCGCATCCAGAAATTTGACCTGATCTTCGTGTGATGAGGCCGAGGTTACCTGCTCGCCGGATACCAGATACTTCATCGTGAAACCCTCCATTCATATTTTTGCTTTGGATGCCAATAGTCTATCCAGGCTTTATTATTACTGTCTATTTAATTTATCACCATCAGGCTTGAAATCAAAATATTTTCACCCGATAAGGCTTATCTTCAACTCCAGTCCGTAATCGGAAGCCTTTATGGCTTCTCCCAAACTGGGATAGGGTGTCACATCAAATTCAATGTAGTACTGATGGTAAGTCTGAAATGCCGTACCTGAACCGGATTGAGTCAGTGTCAGTTGTTCATTTTTGCCGTCAGCAGTCACATTGAGCAGACATTGAACCTGACCCTGCCAGATACAGACCGCGCCGTCAGCGCAACGGCTTTCGTTAAGCACTTCTTTGAAAGTTATGGTTAAGTCTTCATTTTTAATGGCTGCGGTCTCACCCGGCTCTAACGTAAACGACTGGCCGAGTTGATATTCAGTTGTTGCCGGACTGCAGCCGGCAGCGATCAGGCCGATGGCCAAAACACCCGCAAATAAAATCCTACGTCTTCTTTTCACCACAATTTACCTCATCTATATATTTTTCCGATATTACATACAACGTACTGACTCCATCCCGGTTAGTTCTTCCGATACCTGAGCAATCTGGCATTGACCGCCACAATGATGGTCGAAAGGGACATCAATGCCGCGCCCAACGCCGGCGTCAGGAGAATGCCCCAGGCCACAAAGACCCCGGCCGCCGCCGGTATCGCCAGCGCATTATAGCCCGTTGCCCAACCCAGATTCTGAACCATCTTGGTATAAGTGGCTCGTGACAACTCAAAGATAGCCTGAACGTCTCGCGGATCACTCTTAACCAAAATAATATCAGCAGTAGCCTGAGCAATATCCGTGCCCGCGCCAATAGCAATTCCCAAATCAGCCTGAGCGAGAGCAGGTGCGTCGTTGACTCCGTCACCGGTCATGGCTACCAGAAGACCACGGGACTGGAGTTGTTTGATCTTGGCTGCTTTTTGATCGGGCAATACCCCCGCAAAATACTCATCAAGACCCAATTCTGCTGCCACCCATTGAGCAACCTCTTTGCGGTCTCCCGTTATCATCAATGTCTTTTTATTGAGTTTTTTCAGGCCGTTGATGGCCTCTCTGGATTCCGGGCGAATAACATCAGCCAGAGCAACCGCTCCCGTGACCCGGTTGTCAATGATCACGAATATAATAGTTTTGCCTTGTGAAAAAAGCTTCGTTGTCTTGGAGCGGTCATAATCAAGTTGGAGCTCTTCCAGATAACCCGGGCTGGCTACCAGTACATCCTTACCCTGGACCTTCCCCTGAGCCCCGCGTCCGGACAGCGATTTGAAATCAACAACCGGGTAAGCCTCCGAGACTGCCTCAACAATCCCTTTGGCAATCGGATGAGCTGAATGAGCTTCCACCCCGGCGGCATATTTCAGCAATTCGTCCCGATTATAGTCTTCAGTGAAGATAACGACATCCGTTACGCCAAACTTCCCCAGCGTCAGGGTACCCGTCTTGTCAAATACAACCGCATCAATTTTTCTGGCGCGTTCAAAGGCATTGCGGTCACGCACCAGCAAACCGTTACGTGCCGAGATACCGGAGGACATGGCAATGACCAAAGGCACCGCCAACCCCAGTGCATGGGGGCAGGCAATAACCATAACCGTTACCATACGCTCCACTGCAAAAACGGCTTCCTCACTGCTAAAAGCCAACCAGGCGATGAGAGTCATCGCCCCTGCGGTCAGCGCAATAATCGTCAGCCACCGTGCCGCTCGGTCTGCGGTATCCTGACTACGACTTTTAGCCGCTTGAGCTTCAGCGACTAAGCGCGCCATTTGAGACAGATACGACTCTTCGCCGGCTCCGGTAATGGTTATGGTCAATGAGCCATCACCGTTAACTGCGCCACCGATAATGTCATCCCCGGCCTGTTTTCCCACCGGAACTGATTCCCCGGTCAGCATTGACTCATCCACAAATCCAGTACCGGAAATAATCAACCCATCGGCCGGGGCTTTTTCACCGGGTTTAATCAGGACGCTGTCACCTTTAACCAAAGCGCTTACCGGTACGTCTTCGGTGGTACCGCGGGCAGACAGCCGATGAGCAACCGACGGCAATAACCTGGCCAGTTCCTCCAACGCCTTTGATGCCCCCATTATTGAACGCATCTCTACCCAATGACCCAGCAGCATAACATCAATCAGCGTGGCGAGCTCCCAGTAAAACACCTTGCCGGGCAGACCGAAGGTGACGGCACTGGAATAAATAAACGCCACGGAAATCGCCATGGCAATCAGGGTCATCATTCCCGGATTGCGTTCCTGCATTTCCCGCCAAAAACCTCTTAAAAAAGGCCAACCACCATAGAAATAAATGAAAACAGCCAGTGCCCAAAGGACATAGACATCACCGGTGAAGGAAATTCTATAATTAAGGAAATCCTGAATCAGAGGGGAAAGCGCAAGAATAGGGATAGTAACGGCGAGCGATATCCAGAACCGACGGGCGAAATCAGCTACAGCATGTCCTGCGTGACGGCCGCCGCTGACCTCTGCGTGACCAGTGTGGTCATTCCCTGCCGGTTTGACTCCAGCGCTATTTACCGGCGCATGGCTTTGTTTATTCCCGCGTCTCATTGCCGCCTCCTTGAATAAACCTACTCTAAAAATGATTTTACGCCATCAACCGGGAAAGTCGGTAACGGCTGTAGTGACAGCGGCAAATAAAAAGCGCGCCTCCGATATCGGAGGCGCGCTCACAGTTCAGCTATTGTTATTGACGAACACCTCAACCGACACAGTTAGCCAAAAACGCAGCCCGTAATTCAGCTACCGGCGGATGTTAGTCGGTACCCTAGTGACAGCTGGAACAAGAGGACGTGGAACAACTGGAACAGCCGCCACCACCACCGAGATTCTGGCCTCCGGAACCTTTGGCCATAAAAGTAGAGGCAATACGACGGGCGTTACCTTTACAGACCGGACATTCGGCCGGTTCCGTTGACTGGCTCATCGGCCTCAAAAGATCAAATTTCTTGCGGCAATCCATACATCTGAATTCATAAATAGGCATATCATTAATTCTCCTGACTATTATTCTAATCTCAAATCACCGATGAGTCAATGCTGGGTAAAGCTCCCCGTACAACAACACCTTGCGAGATTCAGGGCAACAACCGGTAGTCTTCATTTTGTCATCTGCGGCAAAAACGGGAGGCCCTAAAATAAAGGACAGCCGTAATACAGTGCCATGTGACATTGCCCCTTGCGCAATACCGCTCGACTATGCTATAATATGTTCTAATTACTAAGTATTTTTATAGAAGTTTTATGGTCTTGTTTTGTTCCTCATTCGGACGAATCCTCGGAGCACTATTTTCAATCGTAAATGGCGCTTCGTATCCTTCGTTTTCTAAACTGAAAACGACTTCCTTTGCCAATATAGGCACTTTTATAACTGAAAAGCGGACGCCGGCCTATCACCACGCACTGTGAAAAAGGAGTGACTAAGGCCGAAAGTGTGATGACTGGGAAATCTGGGGGATTACCCAGCCTTTAGTCACCAGTTGGATACACTCAGCTCAGTGATTTATTTCCATTCTCTTTGGAGCGTGAAATCCAGGTATTCCGGTCTCGGATATCCCGGTCAAATAAAAGTCGGTTCAATAAAAGTGACCCGACCGGCAACCCGGAGGCAATTTCAGACCTCCGCCCGATAAGGCGTCGGCCAAGCGCCAGAATAGTGAGAACGCTGAATCCGACAGATACGGCTACGGGCTCGGCGATGCTAAAGAACTCCGCCAGAAAATAACTCAGCGCCGGCAGACTCAACAGTGCAATAAACACACCCAGCGACAGATTCTTAAAAGGCGCCAGCGAGAAAGACATTACCAGCACGGTGAGGCCCAACAACGGAGAAAAGGCTAGAATGACACCCAGACTGGTCAGGATACCCCGGCCACCGCGGAACCCCAGAAAAACCGGCCAATTATGACCGGCAACGGCAGCCAGGCCGACTATGAACTGCGGACCAATATCCAGCCCTGCCCAGCGCGCCAGCCAAACTGCCAGGATACCCTTTCCCAGGTCATACGCCGCCACTGGAATCGTCCAGCGCTTGGAAGTGGCTTGCATGACGTTAGAAGAGCCTACATTGCCGGATCCATATTTCCGCAGATCAATTCCCCGAGTCCAGCGGGCAATCAGGTAGGCAACCGGGATACTTCCCAGGAGAAAAGCGGCTACCGCCAGCAAAAACAACATTCGGTCTCCTAATAATTCTCAGATTGACTCAATGGGTCTATAGCTGCCGGTTGAGCCTTCCCAATAAACCTTTAACAGCGGACATGGGAACCGTCTGGCCGCCGATCGGCATTTCTGTTTTCTGGTCCAAGCCGTGAAAATCCGTACCACCGGTAGCCACCAGACCCGATTTTTGGGCCAATCGCCTCAGCTTTTCAATCTCATAATCGCCGTAACCGGCATAATAAGTTTCAATTCCCGCCAATCCAACAGGTATCAACGCCTCAATTAAAACCTCAACGTCAGGCAATGTGAACGGATGGGCCATCACTGCCAACCCACCGGCCGATTCAATAAGAGTCACCGCTTCAGCCGGACTGAGTTTGATACGTTCAGCGTAAGCGGGGCCATCGCGGCCGATATACTTTTCAAAAGCCTCGGCAAAACTGGATATGTAGCCCTTTTCCAACATAGCCTGAGTGATATGAGGGCGGCCGATGACGGCGTCACCAGCGATTTCTTTCACGCGGCTCCATTCCAAAGGCATACCCAGTTCAGCCAGTTTAACGATGATTGCCTGTCCCCGTTCTTCCCGGGAATCCCTCATCCCGCTTAGTTTCAGTACAAAATCCGGGTTCCGCCAATCAACAAAATAGCCGAGGATATGCACGTCCCCAGCCGCAATGTCGGTGGATATTTCAACACCGGGAATTACCGTCAAACCAGGATGCTTTTCCGCCTCTGCCAGTGCCTCAGCGATTCCGGCTACCGAATCATGATCAGTCAGTGCAATATACTCCAGACCGTTATCGGCAGCCATGCGCACTATTTCAGTCGGAGAATACACACCGTCCGAGGCGGTGGAATGCAGATGCAGGTCAACCTTGCTGCTCACGCCAGAGCCGCTGTTTCCCGGTCAACCCGTTCGATACTCAGCGCCCGGCCGGCGGCATCTGTGGTAATAAGTACCGAGTTAAAACTTACCCGGCCTTTTCCTACCGACAACCGGTTAGGAAGACCGGTCAAAAAGCGCCTTAGAACGTCATCTTTGCTGTCACCGATAATTGAATCCCAGGGACCCACCATACCGATATCGGCTACTGTGGCCGTACCGCCCGGCAACACCCGTGTGTCAACAGTACCGACGTGGGTATGAGTCCCCACTACCGCGGTAACCCGGCCATCCAGATACCAGCCCATAGCCTGCTTTTCCGAGGTTGCCTCGGCGTGAAAATCAACCACTATATGTTTCGGTCGGTCAGCGACTGTTTCCAACAGCAGGTCCATAGCCCGGAACGGACAATCAAGCAGATTGTTGATAAATGTCCGGCCCATCAAACTGACTACCATCACCCCTTTTACCATCGTACAAGCCTTACCCGGTACGCCAGGCGGGTAATTGAGCGGGCGCACCACCGGGTCATCACCCTCAAGCATAGGCAATATCTCAGATTGAGACCAGATGTGATTACCGGAAGTGATGGCATTCACCCCGTACGAGAACAATTCCTCAGCAACGTCCGGAGTCAGTCCGATACCGCCCGAAGCATTTTCACCATTTGCTATCACCACTTCAACACCCAATCCTAATTTGAGTGCCGGCAGTATTTCCTTAACAGCACGCCGTCCCGGCTTGCCAATAATATCGCCGATGCAAAGTATTTTCATATTATTCCTATCGGGGTATTTTTCCTTTTAAGCTATTATGCCATTCATTGGGCAAACGTTCAACGCTGGGCAATTTCCAATGCTAAAAAGCTCCATAAGTCCGGTTGCCGCCGAAAGAGAAATATTTGATCAACCGCTGAAAAACCGATTTGACCGTGAACGTTGTTAGTATTTAAGGTATCATCAGACCAAGGTTGCGATTTTTTACCTTTTTCCAGTATTGATGGTTACTCTTGTTAACTTGTAAAACATATAAAAAGTGCTAGAATATGTTCAATTCATCGCAAAGGATTAATCATGACTTTATCTTTCTTCCGCAGGACTTTATTTTTGTTATTTGCCGTCCTATTAACAGCCAGTCTGGCGCTTGCCGGCTGCGGTGGCGACGATCCGCCCCCGACAACTTCCGCCCCTCCGACGACAACCGGCCCCACCGGCCCCATCGCTTTTACCGGCGGTAAATACCAACACCAAACCACTTATAACGATGTTATCACTGTGGCCACCAGCAACGATGACGGTACCATTTCCGTCGGTATCAAGGCGCGGACCACCGGCTGGATTGCCATCGCCCTCAGTCCCAGTCTTCAGAAAGCCGGAGCTGACTTGTGGATGTTTACCGTTGACTCAAACGGCAACGTAACTGCCGTTGATTCCTATAGTCCCGGTTATTCCGGCAGCCACCCGCCGGACACCGCCAATAACGGTAAGAATGACCTTTTTGACGTCACCGGCAGCGAAATTAACGGGGTCACTACCATTGAGTTTAAGCGTGATCTGAACACTTTGGAAAGTTATGACGTCCGCATCGTTAACGGTGTAAACGCCTTTATCTGGGCTATCGGCCCTTCGGACAACACGTTTGAGGAGCATTCGCTGCTTGGGTTCGGAGATATAACCGCCTCTATTGAACACCCTTAGTCTAAACATCTTACAATAAAAATACACCGTCCCGGCTGTTTCCGGGACGGTGTATTTTTTTCGTATCACGCAGTTGATTACTTCTTTCAGCCGCGGATAGAGTCAATATCAGACTTCGGTGCTAGCTACCGTAACTGTCTTATTTCTTTCAGGGCTTGCTCAGCCGCCTTTTCACCGCAAATAACGGCTTGACGTGCCAGATTGAAGTCCGCCAAATGAATACCTGTCATATCCGGTTCAATGGCAACGTCCGCCTCCTTCAGCCCTGCAGCCGCCAGGTGGCCGGATGCGATGTAAATTACCTGGGATAGCACCTGAAAAATATTCGGCGGTCTTAGTTCTACTCTTGCCACACCGTTGCGCTTGGATACCGACAAGGCCAAATCTTTCAATACGTTGACCGCAATTACCTTTTCCGCTCCCAGATTACGACAAACGCCAACCGGCAATGGATCAGTGATACCCCCATCCACCAGATAGCGGCGGCCCATCTTCGGCACTTTAAAGATCAGCGGCAGTGCCATGCTGGCGAGAACTGCGTCCAGCACCTTACCGCTGGAAAGAGTCACCGCTTCGCCGGTAAAGATATCAGTCGCCACGCAGGCAAAAGGCTTTTCCAGATCACTGAAATCAGGGTCTCCAATCAGGTTCCTTAACTTGCGCTTAACGCGCCTGACACCAAAGATACCGCTGGTCTGCAGCGGATTCAATTCAATCAGTGGTGCCAGTTGTTGCCAACCGATGTCCAGAGCCTGGGCTTTGAGTTCCGCAGCCGATAAACCACGGGAGTAAGCGGCTCCGATGATAGCCCCCATACTGGTACCAGTGACCACTTCAACCGGAATATTATTACGTTCAAGAACTTCTATCACACCGATGTGGGCCAGCCCCCTGGCCGCACCACCGGAGAGCGCCAATCCCAACTTCACGGCGACACACTCGCGGGATAAATGTATACCCCTTTTATATCACCTAAAGCCAGAAGCAATTCCGCCATCGTCTTCCGGTTGCCGGGATGTCTTAATTTCGGCACCAGATCATTGAGCGGCCTCAGAACGAAAGCCCGGCGGGATAACCGCGGGTGAGGAATAACCAGATTTTCAGAATTCACCCGGATATTGCCGTATAACAAGATGTCAATATCAATGATTCGCGGCTGGCCGGAACCAGCTTTACCTCGGCCAACCACCTGCTCCATGCCCTTGATGAGTTTCAGTAAATCAGCCGGAGCGATATGAGTTTGGGCTTCAACTACCAAATTGAGGAATTTACCCTGTTCCGGCACATCCACCGGTTCCGTCTCATACACCGGGGATATCCGTAATATCTTCAAAGGCCGGCTCAACAGCCCGACCGCCCGTTCCAAGTTAGCCAAGCGGTCACCAAGGTTGGAACCCAACCCCAGATACGCTGTCGCCGCCGATGTCAGTTTCAGTTCATTATTATCCATTTTCTTCAATCCAACCCCGCACAATGGCATCGGCGACCTTGACAGCCTTGACGTGTGCGCTGACATCATGAACCCGGATAATGTCAGCGCCGTGCGCGATACCCAGCACATCGGCCGTCAGTGTTCCCTCCAGACGTTCGCCTGCAGGGACATCACCCAGCACCCGCCCGATGGTGGATTTCCGAGATACACCAAGTAAAATTGGCTTGCCCAATGATTTCAACTCGCCCAGTTTCCGGATAATCTCCAGATTCTGACCAACTGTCTTGCCGAAGCCAAAGCCCGGATCAACGATGATATTTTCCGAAGCCACCCCCAGACCCTCAGCCTGAGCAATCGCCCATTTCAAATGCCCCTCAACCGCCGGCATAATATCACTGACGGAGGCGTCACGTTGTGAAGCGGTGAGAATGACCGGTCGATTGCGGCGAGCCGCCACCTCAGCCAGTCGGCTGTCTCGCTTCAAACCCCAAACATCGTTCAGTAAATCAGCTCCGGCCGTAACGGCGGCCTCAGCAACCGAGGCTTTACAGGTATCAATACTGATCGGAATTTTAATTTCCGATTTCAGCTGCTCAATAACCGGAACTACCCGCCTTATTTCTTCTTCATCATCGACTTCCGGGGCTCCGGGCCGGGTTGACTCACCGCCGACATCAATAATATCCGCCCCTTCAGCTTCCATACGTTTGGCTTGAGCGACCGCAGCTTCAATATTATCTGCGAGGCCATCACCGGAAAAAGAGTCCGGTGTAACGTTGACGATACCCATGATGAAAGTGCGCTGCCCCCAGTAAAACATAGAGGCCCCGATGAGGGTCGGTTTTGGGTGATTCATATACATTTCAGTCATTCCAGGTTTTCCTGCCCTCTGGAAATGAAGGTTTTCAGACGTTTTTCCAAATCTGTCCGAGGTAACAATAATCGCCGACGGCAACAATCGCAAACAATGCCGATATCCGCCCCCAGCCGATATACTGTCCACTCGTAACCGCCACAAGCGTGAGGCTTGCGCATTCGGAGAACATCATTCAGCCGGAATTCAACAATTTCACGCTCCGTCATAGAAGCACTTTCCCGAACCGTTTATTTTCTCCGATACCAGTTGATCTGGTCTCTTAGATTAAGCGCCGCCTGCCGGGCAGCGGCGGCGAAATCAACACCGTATGATGCGTAGATAATCTGGCGGGAACTGTTAATTATCGCCAATTCTCCGGTGGCGTTGACTCCATTCTTAACCGCCAGTTCCAGGCTGCCGCCCTGAGCCCCTACTCCGGGAATCAGCAATGGCAATTCGGGGTGTGCCACTCGGACGGTCCTTAATTCGTCCGGTTTAGTCGCTCCGACCACCAGTCCCAGATTACCGAAGGTATTCCAATTGACGACCTTATCCGCCACTATCTGATATAAAGGCTTTCCATCAAATTCAAGGGATTGAAAATCAGCCGAACCAGGATTGGAGGTCCGGCAAAGCACAAACACCCCCCTGTCCGGGTAATCCGTGAACGGCTTAACCGAATCATAACCCATATAGGGATTGACGGTTACAGCATCAGCACCCAGGTGCTCAAAAGCTGAGCGGGCATAGGCAACGGCTGTATTACCGATATCGCCTCTCTTGGCATCCAGAATGACCGGAATGTGTTTAGGCACAGCATCAATCACTGTCTTAAGTATAGTCCAACCGTCAGAACCCAGCGCCTCAAAAAAAGCAGCGTTGGGCTTAAACGCACACGCCAAATCCTGTGTCGCCTCAATCACGGCCCGGCAAAACTCAAAGGTGCTGGTGCCGGAAGGCAACCGGCCTAGTTCAGGATCCAACCCCACACACAACCAACTGTCATTAGCCCGCGCAGCGCCGGTAAGCTTTTCAATAAAATTCATCATCTTATGTTATCAGGATAGAGGTATGCCGACAAGATACCAAACAAACACTTATAATTGTCTGCCTGCCGTTGCATACCCGATACCTGATAGTGTATAATTCCTGTTCTGTCATCAGGTTAATATTTCAGGAGGCGTCCGTTGGCCAATACCAAGAGTTCTAAAAAGAGTATTTTAACTTCAGCGAAGCAGACCGCACGCAACAAAGCAGCTCGCAGTGCACTGAAAACCGCAGTTCGCAAAGCTGAAAAAGCGGTAGTGACCGGTGGTGATGAGGCCAAGACAGCCATTATCGCCAGCCAGAGTGCGCTGGATATCGCCGCCAAGAAAGGCATTATCCATGCCAACACCGCGGCCCGCAAGAAGAGCCGTTTGACCAAAAAACTCAACGCCGCCTAGTCACACATAAAACCAAAATACCAAGAGGGGTGAAATTCACCCCTCTTTTTTTTGTTCTCCGGCCCTATTCTCGTCTGATACGGCCTTCAATATCGTTGATTTTGCGTTTTAGTAATGGATTAAATTCCAGTTCCCGGGTGATCTTGTCGCACGCATGGCTGACAGTAGCCGCACTACGATCCCCCACCATCCGGCCAATCTCGCTCAACGACCAGATATTCTGTGATTTCAATACATACATCGCCACTTGACGGGCATTGGCAGTTTCCTTATCCCGACGGCGACCCACCAGGGCTTCGGTGTTTATTTCATAACACTCTGCCACCGTATCTAACAAGTGTGCCGGAGTATCGGTTTGAGCCGCCTCCGGTTCCCCGGCAATGTTCTTTAATGCCCGCCGGGCCAGATCCGGTGTAACCGCAGAGCGCAATAATCTGGAATAGGCCAGCACCCGGTTTAAATTACCCTCAAGTTCCCGAATGTTGCGGATAACTTCAGAAGCCAGATAGTCCAGTACGTCAGGGGTAATCTCTTCCCCGGCTTCCTCCGCCCTGGCCTTGAGAATTGCCAGCCGAGTTTTTTCATCCGGCGAAGCAATTTCCGTGGTCAAGCCCCACTCAAACCGGGAACGCAGCCGATCTTCCAGTTGGGAGATGGCTCGAGGTGGCGAATCAGCTGACAGGACTATCTGCTTGCCGGAATTATGTAATTCATTGAAGGTGTGAAAAAAACTTTCTTCCGTTTGTGCCTTACCGGCAATGAACTGAATATCATCAATCAACAGCAGATCTACGCCGCGGTAAAGTTCCCGGAACTCATCGGCGCGGCGTTCTTTCAGGGCAGAGACAAATTCCGAAGTGAACTGCTCGCCGGAAACATAGCGGACATTACGCCCCTCGTTTGAGGCGACCTGTCCGATTGCCTGAAGCAGATGAGTCTTGCCCAATCCACTTTGGCCGTGAATAAACAATGGATTATAACTCCGACCGGGCTGCTGAGCTGCTGACAGCGCCGCAGCGTGGGCAAGACGATTGGAGTTACCCACGATAAAAGAATCAAAATCATACCGCGGATTGAAACAACGAGTGGCCGTTCTGGTTACCGCTGATGCCTTTCCGGAAGATCTGGCACCGCGGGGATTCCCCAAAACCTGGAAGGTCAACTCCATATTCGGGCAACCCGTGAGCTTAATCAGCGTCTTCTCAATCAACGAACGCTGATTGCGCTCCAAATATTCAGCCACGAAGGTATTAGCAACCCCAATAACGAAACGACCATTATCGTAATTCAGACCGGTCGTACCGATATACCAGGTGCGGAAGTTAGGGCGGCTCAGCGAACATTCCAGTTCACCCAGCGCCGTCTCCCATAATTGGCCGGCATCATTGCTTATTGTTGTTTCTTCGGTCGGCAAGCGTAATTTCTCCAGATGGTTTGAGAGGAAGTAATACCCTTCAGGCAAAAAAAATGCCCGGCCCAGTGTCTTCAGGATTGGTTTTTCAGCCCGGCTCACACCGTCGTGAAAACCTTATTCATAGTACCAGTCCGCATATAACAGGGGCAAGCGCCGATATCGCCCGATCCAATGGCTGGCGACACCATATATCTCGCTGAAACTCTCCAGAACTCACTATATTGCCCCGGACTGACTGCTGTAAAGCTGTTGTGAAAAATAAATAAAGGGTGATACAATCCCGCCTAGGAATATAGTACTGGCAATTATGAAAATAGTTTTTATGGGCACCCCCGATTTTGCTGTTCCGGCTCTGGCCGGGTTGATTGCCGAAGGTTATCAAATAGCCGCGGTTTATACCCGTCCCGACGCACCGGCCGGCCGCGGCCGGACATTGAGTTCATCCCCGATTAAAAGGCTGGCCGAGTCGCATCAGCTGGAAATCCGACAACCGCATTCGCTCCGTAGTGAAGAAGCGCGGCACGAGCTTCAATTACTGAACCCTGATGTCATTGTGGTAGCCGCTTACGGTCTGATACTGCCTCAGGCCGTGTTGGATATTCCGCGCCTGAGTTGTGTGAACATCCACGCCTCATTGCTGCCGCGACATCGTGGTGCCGCTCCGATCGCTGCGGCCATTGCCGCCGGGGATAACTTCAGCGGTATCAGCATTATGCGAATGGACAAAGGAATAGACACCGGCGGCATCTATTCACGGGCCATGATTCCGATCTTTGACCATGATACCACCGGCTATCTGACTGAAAGACTGGCCACTGTCGGTATCGCCGCCTTACTGGATGTCCTGCCCCAGCTTGAGTCCGGCACCATCACCGAGGTACCTCAGCCAGCCGAGGGCACCACTTACGCCCCCATGCTAACCAAGGACGATGGACGCATTGACTGGAGGCAGTCGGCTGTGGTTATTTGGCGTCAGGCCAGAGCCTTACAGCCGTGGCCGGGAGCCTTCGGTACCTGGGGCGGTAAACAACTGAAATTGTTAGAAACCGTCCCGATAAGCATGCCAACCGCAGTTGCACCCGGTACCGTTGTTGAACTCCCCCCCGCCGCCGCCGCACCCTGGGGTATCGCCACCGCCGATGGGATTTTAGGGGTCTGCCGGTTGCAGATGGAAGGTAAACGCGCGGTATCCGCTTCAGAGTTCCTCCGCGGCCAGCGTGGTTTAATCGGCACCATATTAGAGTAGCAGGAGCTGAAAATGCTGGAAAATTTACCCGTCTACGCCATTGAGGCAATGTTGGATTCATTACCGATTGACCTGACTTTTATGGATGCCGACGATAAGATCGTCTTCTTCAATCGTTGCCGTATCTTCAAACGACCGCCGGAATGCCTTGGCCGGGACGTCCGTGGTTGCCACCAACCAGACAGCCACGCGGCGATTGACCGCCTGGTGGCGGATTTCCGCTCCGGCGCGCGCGATAATGAGGAACACATAGTGAAAAAGGCTGACGGCCGGCAATTGAGAGTGCGCTATCTGGCCGCACGTGACCCATCGGGCCAATACCAGGGCCTTGTGGAGATGGTTGAAGAAATCAATTAACGAATCGGAGCTGATCTTCAAATGACTGGCGAGCCCGCTGCCTCCTTTTTTATCCTTTTATTCACGGCTGCTCTGGCATCAGGGTGCCTGCTGGCGGCCTTCCATTTCTACCGGCGCCGTTGTCTGATAAACGACACCCCGACTTCAAAAACCAAAGGGGTGTTTATCGGCCTGGCGGAAATTAAAGGCACCGCCGAAAGCGACACGCCGCTTACCAGTTACCTTGCCGGCACCAGCTGTGTCTATTTTCGTTACAAAGTTGAGGAACACTGGCGGCGAACCAGTCTTGACGCCAAAGGCCGCCCCAAAACCGAGAGTGGCTGGAAAACCGTTGCCGAAGAAACCAAAATGGTACCTATCTTCTTAAAGGATGACACCGGTCTGATCCGGATATTACCCGAAGGTGCTGAGATTCATGCCGACAACGTCTTCAAGGAAGAATGCCGCCGTAATGACCCGCTTTATTATGACAAAGGGCCGACGCAGGGAATCAGTCATTCCACCCACCGGCGGCGCTTCACCGAGGAAGCCATCGCCCTGTACCGTCCGCTTTATGTAGTCGGGCAGGCCAGGGAACGCCGGGATATAGTGGCTGCCGAAATTGCCCGGAGCAAAGACATGCCTCTCTATTTAATCTCCACTAAGGCAGAGGACCACCATTCCGGCCGTTACCGGTTATGGTATAGCCTGTGGCTGGCCTTCGGCCTAGCCGTCAGCCTTGGCGGACTCTGGTTATATAATGCCCAGAGTCTCAACCACCCATCCCTCGGTGAGTTGTTGGTCGGCGGTGCCGCCCTGTATGCCGTGGCGACACTGCTCGGATGGCTATGGAACGCCTACAACAGCCTGGTCCACCTGCGCCAAAGAGTCAACCAGGGCTGGTCACAGATAGAGATAGAACTCAAGCGGCGGCATGACCTGATACCCAGTCTGCTGCGAGCCGTGGAAGCCTACCGGAGCCACGAAAGCGGCCTGCAGCAGTTGGTAACCGAACTGCGGCGGGAAACCAGCGATACAGCAGGGGGCAGCAGTTTCTCCTCCCCAAAGTTTGTCCCGCAATTTGCTGGCTGTTTTGGAAAAGTATCCGGACTTAAAGGCTGATCGCTCTTTTTTGGCCTTGCAGCACTCCTTGACCGAGACGGAGCAACGCCTGGCGCTAGCCCGGGACTACTACAATGAGATTGCGACTTTTTACCGAACCAGATTGGAGGTCATCCCTGACCGCTGGTTGGGGCGGATTGCCGGTTTTGTCCCCCGGCCGTTACTAGCGACTGAAAGTTTTGAACGGGCCCCGGTCACGGTAGAACTAGCCGCCTGAGGCCGCTAGATGACCGAGAGCAGCACCAATATCCCCCAACCCAGGGTAGCAGCCACTGTCAGCGGCGGCAAGGCCGGTGTCGGGCCACCCTTAAAGAATATCTTTTGCACCCAATAAACTGATCGTAGTCCTAAAAGCAGGCATAAGCCCATAAAAACCGCAGCAGCAACGCCCCCGGCGGCCAGCACCGACACTACCATTATCAGCGAAAAACCTACGTCCCCACCGCCCAGTAATGAAACATCTCGGGTGTCTTTATCGTCCAGATGGATGTCACCCACGGCCAGATGCCAATCAGCAGCATTACCGGGAAAAACGAAGGCCGGCACTACTTCCACGCCGGTTAACTTGCTCACCATCCACATCATATGCCCGGAGCGTACCGAGATCAGGTCATAAACCGAAAGCGACGCCATAATGAGCAAAGCAGCCACCGGTGACAATAATATCCCGAAAACCGCGCCATAACCGGCCAGTGCAATTCCCAAAAGCAAGTCATGCAGCCACAAACGGCTCCAGCGCAGCCACGCCAATGCCGCAACGGCGGCAATGGCACCTGCCGCATATACCGGCAGTGCCAGTCCCAGTACCACGAAAACGCCCCAACCAAACAGCACCAAAAACAACGCTTTAGCCGCCAACCGCAGCAGGCTGAGCGGCAAAAAAGCCAGCGTCAGGCTCATAAACGCCACTGCACCAAAAAAATACACCAGCGGCCAGCCGGCGGAAACCTGTGGCAAGCCGATACCCTCGTCATCTATGAAACGTAATTGCCGCGAAGCAACGGTTATCGCCAGAATACCGCTTAAGACCATGGCTAAAAAACTGTAAACCGCCGGCTTAATCTTCATCAGCCACCATCACGCACTCACCCCTTAATTGTTGACTATGCCTCAACGATGTTTATAACGTCAGAACTGTAAATAAAGACAGCATCGGGGGCAGAATCAATAGCTCAAGCAACCGGCTTCAGCACCCGCATGGCCGCCCCCACGACAAACAAAGACCCGGTGACACAGACCAGACCGTCGGCTCCGGCCAGACTCCGGCCAAGTTGCAGCGCATCTCCAACATTATCAGCCTGATAAATCACCCGATTGCAGTTTCCAAAGGCATCTCTCAGCCGGCCCAGTTCCATTGCCCGCGGATGGTCAGCCCGAACAATTACGATATTATCAAATTCCGGGCCCAGTATCTCCGCCATACCGTCAATATCCTTATCTGAGGAAACACCCACAACCAGCACCGCCGGGCGGGGCCGCTCTGAGAAAAAAGCCTGAAGTGACTGTTTCAGTTCTTCAGCAGCCGCGGGTGAATGGGCTCCGTCAAGAATCAGCCACGGCTGCTGCCCCACCACCTGAAAGCGCCCCGGCCAGTCCACCGCCGTCAAACCTTGTTCAATATCCCGTCCGGTCAAAACCAGCGCTTGCGCCACCAGTACCTCCAGCGCTGTAACCGCCGTTGCGGCGTTAACTCGCTGATAGGAGCCCAATAGCGGCAAACGAATGTCATAAGCGGCCAGCCGGCCCTTCAGCCGAAAGTTTTGCCCTCCTGAAGCATAATTTGAAGACGTCAAATCATCGGGGTCAACTTCAACCAATGAAGCGTTGCGGTCGGCGGCCACCGCAGTAATGACCGCCATCGCTTCAGGCTGCTGAGGCGCGCAAACCACCGGCACGCCCGGCTTGATAATGCCAGCCTTTTCACGGGCTATTTCAGTCAGGGTGCTACCCAGCACCTCAGTATGCTCCAGACTGACGGGAGTGATGACCGACAGTACCGGCGACACCACATTGGTGGCATCCAGCCGCCCGCCCAAACCGGTTTCAATTACCTGCCATTCCGCCCCCTTACCGGCAAAAAACATGAAGGCCAGCACGGTCATGATTTCAAAAGTAGTCAGTTTGCCAAAACGGGCTTCAGCGTTTATCGCGGCAACCGGCGAGACTAACAGTGCCGACAAACCGGCAAACTCAGCCGGTGTAATATCAGTGCCATTGAACTTAAAACGTTCGGTGGTCTCCACCAGATGCGGCGAGGTGTATAGTCCGGTTTTATAACCGGCGCGACACAAAACCGCGTATATCATTGCAGCCGTGGAGCCCTTGCCCTTGCTGCCGGCGATATGGACCGTCCGGGCATTCAGATGCGGGTTACCGGTTTTATCCAGCAACAAGGCCACCCGGCGCAAGTCAAAACGGCCCGGGTCCCGAGACCGGGACACCACCTCAAAATCCACAAAGCCATACAGCCAATCAAGAGCGGCCTGGTAGTCAGAATTTATCATTATGTCCTCAGCCCTGGTTGATGGACGAACCACCGCTGACATTGACGTCCCCCAGCGTCGGGTTGCCGAAGTACCGCAGTGATGATGCCCCGGATAGTAGAACGTCAAGTTCGCCGTTGGCATTAACTGAACCGGAAGTCGCCCCGGAATAACTGACACTAATGTTGCCGGCGATAAATTCCCGCAGGATAACGCTGGAAACGCTCGAACCGGTCACCACCAGATTACCGCCGGAACCGGAAATTTCCAGAGTTGAAACCCCGCTGATATTGAACGAACCATTACCGGAATTGATGCTCCCTGTAATCCTGGAGGCACCGGAAATCAGCAATTCCAGCTCACCCGACTGCATATCCGCCAGCTCAACACTGCTGGCGCCGGAGGCTTTTAAGGTCAGGGCATGACTGTAACTAAAGCCGGACACGGTCGCACTGGACGCCCCGGAAACGTCAACACTGAACAGATCCGGCATGGTAATGGTAGCTTTAAGTGAGGCCAGAGTATAGCTGCCGGCCTTCAATTGAACGTAAAGAGTGTCACCGGTGCGTTCCAGCGCCAGATAGTCAAAAATATTCTCATTAGTGGTCACACTGACGCTGAATTCATCAGACCGGACAATATTCACTTCAAATGCGGTAGCCGCCTGTACCCGGGTAAAGCCGGAAAAATCAAAGGTTTGAGTCTCCACCGGACCCCGGCCGACGATACTGCCGATGGAACAACTTATGGAAAAACAACCTGTGACCGAAACCATCAACCCGGTAATCAATAACAAGACCAATAATTTTTTATGCATATTGAAGGCTCCTTGTACCAGTACCCCACTCTTTTATATCTCCGATGCCGGACATACCAGCATTATAAAGCGCTAAGGGTTTTCAGATACCCGGCAAATGGCTAGATTTTGACCGTCCTTTAGAACAGCCTGTCTTCATTTTCGACTGAGGCTGGAAGCCCCGGTAACCTTGATGTCTCCCATCGATGGCGTTCCTGTCCAACGGAGACTGGACGCCCCGGTGACCTCGGCATCCAAACGCCCGGAAATATCCAGCGTTACAGTGGACGCCCCTCCCAGTGTTATCCGGGCATCAGTCACCTTCAACTGTTCCATACTGGCATGTGAGGTCGCCATCAGCGACAGATCCAAAGTGTCCGTCCGACCGGCTAGCTCAAAGAATGAGGCAGCTCCGCCCACCAGCTTCAGGTGACGGCAGTCCATGTCGCCAGTCAGCTTGCCGGCACCGGACAGTTCCGCGGTGAAACTGTCCACGCCAGTGAATCCGGTTATCTTGCCCCGGGTGGCTGCAGTAAATTTAATAGCCGCCAGCTCCGGCATGGTGATTTTGAGTTTAGGCGACGGTACCTGTTTGAACAGCAGTCCGATATGTCCCAGTCTGGTCCGAAATTTAGCCTTCAGCACACCGCCGGATACTGCCACTTCAATTTCCCTGATGATTTCATCGTCGGCTTCAACCGCCACACTGTATCCGGTACCCCGGCTGATCTCCACCTGCATGGCATTGCGCGCTTCAACCGCCGTAAAACCTTCCAGTTCAAATTCCTTGCGGGGCATGAGCCACCTCCTTCGGATAACGACCAGAGTCCAATATGCCCCTGCATATTGGCGTTTATCGTCAAAATTATAACACCGGCAGCCATCTTGTGTCCGCCGGGTTCCTGTACTTGAACCGAATTACCGCACCACAATGGACTCATCTGGAAATTCTTGCTAAGGTATTAGTACATAAGATATACTACCATCTCAGTGAAACAAGCGGGTAGAACCCGGTTGGGAGGTAGTCTCAGTGGACGAAACCAGATTTCCCAGGTGTCAGGTATGTAAAACCGGCGACCTGGTACCCCTCTCCGACTTTGGCAACCAGGGAGCCGCTATCCATTACAAAGCATGGGTTTGCACAAATCCCGAATGCGGTTATAATTTAAAAATCCGCAATGGAGATGTTTATATCAACGAACCCATCGGCAGTGGCGCCAACAACCTGCGTCAGCGCAATTCCGGCAATTACTAGTCCGGAAGCCCGGCGCTGACCATGCTGGGCCGGCTGCTCGGAGGTCAGGACCGTTTCCTGAATTTTTTCTTTCCCCGGTATTGCCTGGGCTGCGGGCGCGAAGGCGCCTATATTTGCCGCCGCTGTCAGCCGAATCTGCCTTTCCAACAACCCCCGTTCTGTCCCCGCTGCGGCAAGAGCCTGGATCATCACTCCGGATGTGATGAGTTGGCGCCGGAACTGTCGCAACTCCACTCTGTTTTCCGTTTTGAAGGCATCGTCAAGAAGGCGGTGCATCAGTTCAAGTACAACAACCTGCGTGACCTGGCGGGACCGCTGGGCGGCTTTATGGCCGAATACCTGAAAAATAACGACCTTCAGGCCGACGCCCTGATACCTGTTCCCCTGCACAAATCCCGGCTGCGGGAACGCGCCTATAATCAATCGGAACTGCTGGCACTGATGATTCACCGGCTGACCGATACCCCCGTCTTTGTGGATACCCTCAAAAAGATCCGGCCGACACCGCCCCAGGCCGAAAGCGCCTCGGTTGATGTCCGTCGCCGGGCTGTAGTTGATGCTTTTCAGTGCTATAATAGTAAATTAACGGGGCGCAGCGTCCTCCTGATTGACGACGTCGCCACCTCCGGCGCCACCCTGAGCGCCTGTGCCCGGGTACTGGCAGCCGCCGGAGCCGGCCGAGTCACGGCACTGACACTGGCCCGCGAAATCTAAATAGGTTCAAGGAGGCCCGCATGGACATCATCATTACCGCCAGGAACCTGACCTTGGCCGAAACCACCCGGAAGCAGATTGAGCGTAAGTTTGCCAAAATCGGCCGCCATCTGCCTCAGGCCAGAGAACTGAAACTGGAGATAACCGAACAGGCCACCAAGGCCGCCAAAGACCGCTTTATCGCCCGGGCTGCATTAGACATCCTCGGCCCGGTAATCAACGCCGAAAGCCGCGCCGCCAGTCTGCCCAGTGTGATAGATCAACTGGTGGCGATCCTTGAACGCCAGGCTCAAGATTTTAAAACCAAAGGCGCCGAATTCAGCCGGGACACCCAGCGTCTGGAAGTCCCCGAGGCTGCCGGGACTGGAGGTAAGGCGCGTCCGGTCGTGGAGATTGAACGCTACGCCACCAAACCGATGTCAGTGGATGAAGCGGTAGCCGCCCTGAGTGACTCAAGGGACGACATGATGCTGTTCCACAACGAACGAGGCCAGGTCAACCTGTTACGCCGGCGCGGCGACGGCGGCTTTATCCTCACCCTCAGCGAAGCGGCCTGAGAAGGTGGTTAACTAAATATGACAAAGTCAAAAAACCGTTTCCTGTATCTGGCGCTGGTCTTCTTCCTGGGCATCATCGCCATACTGGTAGGAGACGGCTATCTCGGGTTATACGACACGTTAAAACTACGGCCAGGCGAGAGCTACGATCAGGTATTTGAAGCGGATTACTGGCAATCAGAATTCAATTACGCCTACTTCGGCGACGGCGACTCGGTTACCGGTACCTATACCATTGATAACCGCGGGTTCTCAAATTATGCCGAACACCTCACCATCACCGTGGAACGCAACCAGCAGGTGATTTCAGAGTTGCTGGCGGTGGATTTCACGGTTGACGCCTTCGGCGTCATGGAATTCAATTTCACCTTTGCCACGGCCACACTGGCTCCGGCGGACGGTGATACCCCGCTGGAATACACTCTGATTATCAGACACGGCGAACTGGAACGACGCGTTATTTTCAGTGTAAGCCGGCTGTCGGTACCGCCGAAAGTGATTACGGGAGGATAATACCGGGATGAGAATCACCTATGTGTTATACGGCTTCGGCATACTGCTGTCACTAGCCGGTGTCGGTTTTCTGGCGGCGGAATACCTGCGGTTTATGTCCGACGCCGGCAAGCTGGCAACCCTGATTCTGGCCGTGGCCATGTTTGCCTCGCTGACCCGTTACTTTGAAGAAGTGGGGTACTGATATGCTTACCGCCGCCGCTATTCTCCTATCATTCGGCCTCATTGTCTGGCTCTCGGTCAGGGGGTTCCGCGGCCAGCCGGTTAAGGCCCACCATATTACCTACGGTCTGGCCGTCATCACCGCCGTCTATACGGTAGCCTTTTTCCTCAGTATGGATATGCCGCAACTTTTCAAAATCATCTTCAGCATCCTGGCCGGCATAGGTCTAATCTTTCTCGCCGCGGCCATGCAGCGGCGCCGGGATGAACAAAATGACAAGAGGCAGCCATGAACACTAAGAGTGCGTCAAAATACGATGTCGTGGAAACCGCCGTCGGCTGGACAGGTCTTGAAATCACCGAACAGGGTATCAAGCGGCTGACATTGCCGGCTAAAAACCGCCAATCCGCTCTGGCGGCGCTGGGCATTGAGGAAAAGGACATCACTCACGAAGCCGGCGGTGCCGGTCTGGCCGACCGCCTGAAGCACTTTTTCCTCGGTGAACCGGTGGTCTTCAAGGAGGGACTTGACCTGAGTGCCGCCACCGAATTTCAGCAGCAGGTCTATCAAGCTGCCTGCACTATTCCCTACGGCCAGACAATCAGCTACGGCGAACTGGCCCGGCGGCTCGGCAAACCCGGCGCGGCGCGCGCGGTAGGCCGGGCACTGGGCGCTAATCCCGTGCCGATACTGATTCCCTGCCACCGGATCGTTGGGGCTGACGGGTCTTTGACCGGATTCACCGGCGGGCTGGATGCCAAGCAGCAACTACTGGATATGGAACAACCGAAAAAACCCGGTTAAACAGCGCCTGATGAATCAGTGAGTTCCGGCCAGCTTCTGGTTGCGGCCGCCTCTTACCGGCTGTTTTCCCGCAACTGTTGGAACTCTGTCTTGTACTTGTCCAGCAGGCCCTCCGAAGCCAGACTGTGGTAGCAGTTATCCCCGATGATAATATGATCCAGAGACCGGATATTCATGGTCGCGGCGGCGAACACCAGGTCACGGGTAATGTCCCGATCCTGCTGACTCGGTGAAGGGACGCCGGAGGGGTGATTGTGAACGAAGATCATCGCCGCCGCGCCCAGCCGCAATGCCTGTTCCACCACTTCCCGGACCCATACCACCGAGGCATTGACCGTACCCCGGGACATCTCGGCGATATCCAGAATCCGGTTCTGACTATTCAGATACAGCACCTTGAAGACTTCCTTTTTCAGGCCGGACATTGAGGAATAGAGATAATCAAACACCTGGCGCGGCGTAACGCAGCTTTCCGGCCAATCCTGAGCCTTAGCCTTTTCTTTCAAAAACTCCCGCGCCGCCTCAGCCACCAGCCGGATAGCAACGGAGTTGGCCGGGCCGATACCCTTAATCTCCTGCAATTCCTCCGAAGTTGCCTCCAGCACCCCGCGGAAGGTTTTAAAACGCTTAATAGCGGCCTTGGCGGCGGGCTTGCAGTCACGCCGGGGCGTGCCCAGCGTCAACAACAACTCCACCGCTTCATAGTCAGCCAGCGCGATCAGCCCGCCCTTATCAAAGCGTTGCCGCAGCCGCTCGCGATGGCCGGCAGAAGGATGTTCCTGATTAGCAGTATTTTCCGGCATAAACACGCCGTTTATACCACTTTTCAGCCGCGGCCGCCAAGCCTGCCATCCAGAAAAACCAAAAATACTCCGGGTACTAATTCTTTAGTACCTAGCGCTGATCCACCATCATGCCTTATAATGCCGCCATGTATAACAAAGAACGTGTAGCCGCAATTATCGCCGCTGCGGGGAGCAGTGAGCGCATGCATGGAGTAGACAAGATCTTCGCCCACCTGGGCAACCGTCCGGTGCTGGCGCGTGCCGTATTTCCGTTTGAGTGTGCCGAGGTCGTTGACCGCATTATCGTCGTCCTCAGCCCCGACAACCTTGCTGCCGGGGAGGCACTGAGCGACTCCGAAAAATGGGGTAAAGTCACTGATATCATTCCCGGCGGCGAACGCCGCCAGGATTCGGTGCAACAAGCGCTGGACCGCCTGGCCGACGACGACATCAAATGGGTGATTATCCACGATGGTGCCCGTCCGCTGGTCCGGGTTGAGCAGATAGAAGACGGCATGACCGCAGTTCAGGCCACCGGCGCCGCTGTGTGCGCCGTACCGGTCACCGACACCATTAAACTGGCCGGCGAAAACAGTTTTATTCAGGAGACTCCGGACCGGTCCCATCTCTGGAACGCGCAAACCCCCCAGATTTTCCGCTATGACCTGATCCGTCGGGCTTACGATGCCGCCTCCGGCACGGTGACCGATGATTCAATTCTGGTGGAACGGCTGGGGGTGCCGGTTAAACTGTATAAAGGTTCGCCGGCCAACGTCAAGATTACCACGCCGGAAAGTCTGGCCGCCGCCGAGATTATCGTGCGGAGACACGCCGAATAACATGAATTTCCGAACGGGCATCGGCTACGATGTCCACCGCCTGGAACCGGGCGGGCGGCTGGTGCTGGGCGGGGTAACGGTGCCGTTTACCAGCGGTCTGACCGGCTGGAGCGATGCCGATGTCCTGACCCATGCGGTCATGGACGCCCTGCTGGGAGCGGCGGGACTGGGGGACATCGGCCGGCACTTCCCGCCGGGGGACCCGCAATTCAAAGGCATCGCCAGCCTGGAATTGCTCCGGCAGGTGGGCGAAATGCTGACCCGGGCCGGCTGGCGTACCGGCAATATTGATGCCGTCATCGCCGCGGAACAACCGCGGCTGAGCCCCCATATCCCGGCCATGCAGGTCAATCTGGCTGACGCGCTGGGCCTTGAACCAGGCGCGGTCAGTATCAAGGCCACCACCACCGAGCAACTCGGCTTCGTCGGCCGGGAGGAAGGCATGGCCGCCTGGGCGACCGTACTCATCTCAACCGGATAATTTCTTCGGCGCTTCAACCCTCCCGTTAAGTAACCACGGTTAATTTCTGGTATCATAGACGGATTAATGATGAAAATATCCAATACCCTCAGCGGCACAAAAGAAGAATTTACCCCCCAGGCTGAACAGGTCAAGATGTATGTCTGCGGCATCACACCGCAATCCGCGGCGCATATCGGCCATGCCATGAGCTATATCAATTTTGACGTTATCCGCCGCTATTTACGTTACCTGGGCCATCCGGTCAAATATGTGCAAAACTTTACCGACGTTGATGATAAAATCATCGCCAAGGCCGTCCCGTTAGGCCTGACGCCGCTGGAGTTGGCTGACCGCAACATCGCCGATTTCAAAACCGACATGGCCGCGCTTAACATCCTGCCGGCCGACGTTTATCCCCGGGTGACTCAGGAGATTCCAGCCATTTTAGAACTGGTTGAGGGGCTGGTTGCCAGGGGTTTTGCGTATGAAGTCAAGGGTTCGGTCTATTTCCGCGTTACCCGATTAGAAGACTACGGCAAACTGTCCCACCGTACCCTGGAACAAATGCAAGCCGGAGCCCGCATTGAGATCGGCGAGGACAAGGAACATCCCATGGACTTCGTCCTGTGGAAGGCTGCCAAACCCGGCGAACCAGCCTGGGATTCCCCGTGGGGACAAGGTCGGCCCGGCTGGCATATTGAATGCTCGGCCATGGGCCGCAAGTACCTGGGTGAAACCATTGATATCCACGGCGGCGGGGCCGACCTGATCTTCCCGCATCATGAGAATGAGATCGCCCAATCGGAAAGCTTCACCGGCCGGAAGCCCTTCGTGCGTTACTGGCTGCACAACGGCCTGCTGCAGCTGGGCGGCGAAAAAATGAGCAAATCTCTGGGCAACCTGATCACCATCAAAGAAGCCCTGACCAAATACTCCGCCGACGCCCTGCGGGTCTTCGTGTTGTCTTCCCACTACCGCAGCCCGCTGACCTATGCCGACGAAATCATTGAAGGGGCGGAAAAGGGTGCCCGGCGTCTGGCCCAGGCGGCTGAAGACCGCCATGGCAAGACCGGCGCCGCTTCCTTTGACAGTCAGCCCTACCGGGAACGGTTCATGACAGCCATGGATGACGACTTCAATACCCCCCGTGCCCTGGCCGCCCTTTTTGACCTGGCCCGGGAGATAAACCGGCTGGAGGCCGTGGGCGGCAGCGTCGCCCCGGCCAGGGCACTGCTCCGGGAACTGGGCGGGGTGATGGGCCTGCGTCTGGAAACTACCGCTGCCCCCACCGGCGACGACACCGCTTTACTGGCGGCCGCCGCCGAAATCTGGCAGGCGGCCGGCCGCCGGGCCGTTGACTGGGAAGGCGACACCGCCCGGGCGATGACAGACCTGCTTACGCTGCGCACCGAACTGCGACGGGATAAACATTACGCTGAAGCCGACAACCTGCGTAACCGGCTGGATGACGCCGGCGTAATCATCAAGGACACCCCGGCGGGCCCGGTTTGGGAGTTCAAAGCGGGTTAAGCCCGCAGCATTTTTGGTAATCAACCGGGAAAACGAAGGCAACGAATCCTTTTTTACGAATGAAAAACGGTTTCAGCGCATTCGTCAGCGCAAAAAACAATTCCTCGTTTGCCACAGTATTATTTCCAACGCACCAATGACGAATTTTCCATCCAAATTAACAGAACATATTATACCATATAATACAGTATATTTTACCCAATTTATGTCTCATTTTACCAATTCCTAAAAATATTTTTAGCATTACCTGATAGCCGGCCTGGCCACCACGACCTGTTGACATCCCGGTCTGCTTCTTATATTATTATTTCGGTATTTAACGAATTATAAAAATGACCGAAAGCATTTTCAAAGCCCTGGCTGACGTCTCCCGGCGCAAGATACTCAAACTGCTGGGAGAACGGCCGATGACCGCCGGAGAAATCGCCGACCATTTCCAACTGGCCAAGTCCACCCTCTCCGGTCATTTCAACGTACTCAAAGCGGCTGACCTGATACAGGAAGAACGTCGGGGCACCGTTATCGTCTACAGCCTTAATGCCTCAGTCATTGATGAAGCGCTGTCTGTTATCATGGGCGTGCTTAAAATCGGCGAGAACAAAGGAGAGAAGAGACACACCGATGAAACTTAACTGGCGCCAGGAATGGCCGAGTCTGCTGCTGATTGCCGGCATGTTTATCGCCACGGCGTTAAGCTGGTCCAGCGCCCCGGACAGCATTCCCGTCCACTGGGGTATTAACGGCGAGGTTGACCGCTACGGCGGTAAGTTTGAGGGCTTGATGCTGTTGCCCCTGTTGGCCGTGGGCATCTACCTGATGCTGCTGTTCATCCCCCGGATTGATCCCAAACGCACCAACTACGAGCGCTTCGCCAACGTATACCGCATCATCCGGATAGTAATGCTTGTTTTCATGGCCGCCATCCACGGTGCCATCATCGCCATCGTACTTGGTTCCGGCATTGATATCAGCCTGGTGGTGATGGTGATAGTAGGACTGTTGCTGGCCATTCTGGGCAACTATTTCGGCAAGCTCAAGCCTACCTGGTTTGTCGGCATCCGCACCCCGTGGACGCTGACCAGCGACCTTTCCTGGGACAAGACCCACCGGCTCGGCGGGCGGTTGTTCGTCATTTTAGGGCTGCTGCTGGCGGCGTCGGGTATTATCGGACAGGAATGGGCCTTTTATCTGGTATTCGGATTGATGTTCGCCATGATTATCTATTTGGTGATTTATTCTTATGTTGTCTGGAAATCCGACCCTGACCGGCGTCAAGGACTCACCAGGTAATTAGCAACGGAAAAGGAGGTGCAATGAAACAACTGGGTTTCGGCCTGTTCATCGTGGCGTTTATCGCCATGCTGGGCAGTTTCGTCTGGCTGATGGCCACGGAAGCGGAACAGACACCATGGATTGTTATTCTGGTCACCGGCGCTTTCCTGCTGGGCACGATTCTATTACTGGCACAGGCTATCGTTGACCGGCAGAAACAAAAGAAAAAGGAAAATTTTGAGGAGGTAGACAATTGATCGTAGTAACAACCCCTAACGTTCCCGGGAGAAACATCGTCAAAACCATCGGCCTGGTGCGCGGCTCCACCATCCGGGCCAAGCACATCGGCAAGGACATCATGGCCGGTTTTCGCGGCCTGGTGGGCGGCGAAATCAGTGAGTATACCCAGATGATGGCTGAAGCCCGCGAAGCCGCCTTGCAGCGCATGATTGAAGATGCGGAGAAAAAGGGTGCTAACGCGGTTATCTCCATGTCCTTCGGCACAGCTATGGTCATGCAGTCTGCGGCCGAGACCATCGCCTACGGCACCGGAGTCGTCCTGGAATAGGCGAAACGGTATTTTCAGTTGCAGAATATCGGGCAGATATGATATATTTCATATCTGTTCCTGGGGGCCGTAGTTCACTTGGGAGAACGTTTGACTGGCAGTCAAAAGGTAGAGGGTTCGAATCCCTCCGGCTCCACCAAGATTATCAATAGGTAGAACCGCGTCATAACCTCCACCATCCGGTCCAACCACGATGGGGAGTTTGTATTTAACCCTTACAAATTGTCCGTCAGTATTTATCTCTCTGACAAACGACCTGAGGAAAGACTTCCTTTCAGTCAAGCTCGAATCGACTAAAAGTTGACGCAGATCTCGGGCACGCCTCTTAACTGCGTCAACATTGACCAACTCTACCTCCTCTTTGTCGTTTTCCTCCTCGGCCTTGAGACGACTTTTCTCTAGATCCGCTTCCCGACCTCGCAGCTCGCCGATTCGTGGCGCGAGGTCATCGACCCCGATTTTCCCTGTCTCCAAGGCATCATACAGCCTTGCCAGCCTAGCCTTGGTATCGACCAGTTCGGCATCAATAACGTCAAGCTGTTCCTTTAAAGCACTTGAGGTAGAACGAAGCTCCTCGTTGGTGAGGATGGCCATTTTCTCCATATTTTCATCGGTCAGCACCCGTGTCCTCAGTTCATGGACGATTTGACGTTCCAGTTTTTCCTTGGGCAACATCCGCACATCGCAAGCGTCTTTGCCCTGCTTGGCTCCTTTCGAGCAAAGGTAGTAAAAATGTCGACCTGATTTAGCGCTATGGCCGGTCATCGCCGCGCCACACCGGCAATGAAACAGACCACTCAATAGATAAAAACTCGGAACCGTCCTGGGATGGGTAATCTGCGGCTTATTTTGAGCCATTTTATGTTGAACCGATTTAAACAATTTCTGTTCGATTAAACCCGGCCACGCGTTTTCCACTCTTACCGGTTTCTCACCGCAACGACGCACCATGCAACCCGGTCGGTCCCCCCAGACCAGCGTACCGATATAAGCCTCGTTGGAGAGTATCTTATAGATGGTGGTCCTGCCCCAGCGCTGACCGCGTTCAGTGCGCAACCCTTCACCATTGAGAGTCTTTGCAATTTCTTTACAACCCATGCCTTTCGCGGACATATCGAACATTCGCCGTACCGTCTGAACAGCGCAAGAGTCTTCAGAATCAGGCTCAAGCTTGTTTCTCATCCGGTCGCCGTCTTTGACATGGACAACGTGAAACCCATACGCAGGCTTGCTACCATTGAAAAAGCCCCTGGAGGCGTTTTCGCGCATACCCCGCCGGATGTCCTGGCCAAGGTTGGCACTGTAGAATTCATCAATGGATTCAATGACACCTTCAAGAAGCCGACCGGTCGGGCTGTCATCCACCGGCTCATTAATCGAAATGACATCAATGCCTTTATTACGAAGCAGGGTCTTGTATGTAATCGAGTCGGCACGGCTCCGGGCAAAGCGGTTTAACTTCCAGACCAGGATAGCCGAAAATGGTGGGGTTTTAGTGCGTGCCAGAGCGACCATTTCCTTGAAAGCCGGACGTAAGGCGGTACGCCCGCTTTCCGCTTCGTCGATAAACTCACGAACTATCCGATAGTTGGTCTTGGTGGCGTACTCTCTTATTGACCGGAGCTGCGCCGAAATCGACAGATCTGTATCCTGTTTGTCCGATGAGACCCGTGCGTACAAAGCGACTGTCCTTGATTGATTGTCCATCTCCCCTCCTTAGAAATGCCGGTGAAAACGCTCCAGCTTAACCGGATTAATTTTGTCTATCTGAGTATCGAAAAGGTGGCTATCTTGAATCATCAGCGCCACCATCGCTACCTTCTCTACCTGCCTACTCCGACCAGTCAACGGCTGAGCCAGAGCAGTTAGCCCTCCATCGAAATATTCATTCTCGTCCGTCAGGGTGATACGCCCAACCAGATGAGGACGTCCGGTTTTTACGGTCAGTCCAATCAGCGAACCAGCCAACGCCTTTCTTCCTCTCCTGGGGAACAGCCCATCAAGGCCGTAGACATTCGAGTCAGCGTCATCGTTATTGCTTCCGGTCCAGTAGGTGACCGCCCAGTCATTCCCGTCGGCATCGTCCGGTTCGTACAGAGACCCATAGAAGAACAGTCTGCCGCGAAGCACTTCACCCATACGAAGCAACACCTGGGAGCAGCTCTTGGAATAACCTCGCGAGAGCCTGATAACATCGAATCCGGTTTTGAATACATTGGCACGGAATTCATCTTCCGGCAGCAGTACCGCGGAGGCAAATCGATTGGCGGCAATATGCCGGGCGCTTGTCCTCAGCGGCTTATATGTAGGATACGCTTCGACGAACATGGTTTCCATCATCTCCCTCAACTCATGGAGGATGGTATTCTGAATGCCGCTTGCCGTGTCGTCATGACGATAGTAGAGACATTTCCGGTCGTCGCATATTTCATGGTAACCCCTCAGATTTCGTGGCATGGTTTCCAGACCCTTCAACTGAATGCCTAAACACGTAGCTATTGCCCTGAGCGACCTGAGGTTAACGGGCAGATCTCTCAAATAGATCCGTCTGAACTCATCCGCTTTCTGATCCTCAGTGCAATCGCCGGGACTGCCAAATTTTCCGACCAGGTGATCACAAAAACCACTCAGATCATTGAGTGTCTTCACGCACCTGATCCTGGCAGCAACTTCTTCCCGGTGGCCTTCTCGTACATCTCGACCACGAAACGCTTCACCTCTGGGGTCAGCTTCCCGTTCATCCGGGTGCCTGATTTGTAGCGAGGATCGTTCATGACGTAATTGAAGGCCATCTCCACTTCCTGTTCGTCACTGAGAGTCGGTTCGTTATTTTCCTCGAGATAACCCGCCGCCCGCAGAAGGTCTTTTTGCGTCACCTGATAGACAGACGCGAGACGTTTCATGAGATCTGGCCCGGGCGGGTTTCTCCGGCCTTGCTCAATCTGGGACAAATAAGAGTAAGAGATGCCGGTCTGCTGAGATACGGTCCTCAATGACAACCCTTGTTTTTTTCGCAGCTGTCTGACATAAGTGCCGAAATCTGGCATAGCCCCTCCTTGTTCACAATCATAGCACACACCTGTCATAAATGCAACACTTTTTAAGCAAGGATTTGGCAAGTTTATTCCGATAGAAGTGACATATAGCCCTTGACCGGAGTGGGAGTGATGTTTTACTATTGTGCTTATTTATTCCCCAGGAGTGTCACATGTTCAAGGTGATTTTGAACAAGGACAACCTCGAAAGAGCAATGCTTCGCCAAAATTTGTCACGGAAACTGTTGGCCCGAGAGATCGGACTTTCGGCAAGCTACCTGTCCCGCGTCTTGAACGGCAAACAGAATCCGACAGCTTCGGTTCGCCAGGCTCTACTCCAATATTTCAAAGGCTGTTCGTTCGATGACTTTTTCACTATCCAGGAAGATGGAGCCGGTGATGTCAATTGAAGCCGATATGGAGGATTACGAGAACGGGCTGCGCATACTAGCCCGCATGATCGCAAGAGCTCACCTAAGGGATCTGGCTCAGATGAGAAGAATCAAAACAGAGGAGGAAAGAAATGCCGACCAAGGGAGTCAACCAACTCATCAGGTTGCCGAAGCTGAGGAAGATCAGCCAGGGAATGACAATCTATTCGCTATCCAGGAGGGACGGTGATGTCGACCGAAGCTGAGCGGCAGGTAATGCATCAAGGGCTGAAGATACTGGCCCGGATGATCGCCCAGGTATATCTGAAAGATATGGCCAGGTCCAAGGAAATCGAAATCAAGGAGAAAGAAATGCCGATCAAGGGAGTCACCGAAGTCATCAGGTTACCGAGGCTGGGGAAGATCAGGCTGGGACTTAAGAGAGAGTCCAGCGAGGGCTTCACCTATCCCGTCCCCACCGACTATTTCGTCTGTCCGGATGAAGTGAGGAAGGTTTTCGGCGATAAACCGACCGAGCTTCAAATCATGCTGCCGACCGAAGAACCTCACCAGTGGGCCAGCCAATACTTAAAGTGTTACTCGGCATACCGGGGCCTCATCTGCCGCGGTGACGGCGAGACGGCAGTAGCCAGGGTGGATATCCGGACCGGTCGCATTGCCACCCATAAGGACTTGGAAACCGAACTTAGAGAGATCACTTGCGACCCCAAGACGTGCGCTTATTACGAATCCGGCCGCTGTAAGAGAGTGATGAACTTGCAGTTTTTGATTCCCAAGTGCCCGGGTTTTGGCGTCTATCAACTCGACACCAGCTCATACCACTCCATCGTCAACGTGAACTCCATGCTCGAACTCATTCAAAGCGTCTGCGGAAGACTGTCGATGATTCCGCTGTCCCTCAAGCTTGTGGAAAAGGAAGTGGAGGTGGAGGGTCGGAAAAAGATGGTGCGGGTTCTGTTTCTGAGTGCCGCCTATACCCTGGCCGAAACTCAGAAGTTAGCCCGAATGGCGCCCAGCCAGTCTTTGTTACTGCCGCCGCCGGACAGTGAAGCCCCTGACGACCTTTTCCCCTATGAAGTGACCGGCAAAGACAAGACCAGGCTGGAGGATGGTGTCACTGAAAATGAACTCATTGAGTTATGGGACAGGGCCAAGACTAAAGTCTGGCACCTTGACATCCGGGACCATCAGATCAGGCGGTGGTTCGAGAAACACTGCCATATTGAAGCGGAACTAGACGACTTCAACTCGCCTTTGCCGCCAAGTAAATTTTCCGCCGAGGGGCTGAAGCGTTTTCTGAAGGCAGTACAACGCGACGTCGCTTACTAAGATGATCATGGTAAGAAAAGATTCAAGCGGCCAGTCCGCCGCTGTCGGAGACGTTTTTTCCAAGGCTGTACCCGAGCTTCTGGAGAGTCATTTTAAACATCTTCATGAGCAGAGCGGCCTTGGTCTTGAAATAATCCGGGAGCGGAAATACCGGAGCGTCGAAGACAAAACCGAGCTTGCCAGGCTCGGCTTTGTCCCGGCGCAACAGCGAGTGCCCGGCCTCCTCATTCCACTCTGGGGTGTCGACGGCACAGCCGCGGGCATTCAACTCCGGTCCGACAACCCCCGCACCAACAACCAGGGCAAGACGGTAAAGTATGAGCTTCCGGCTGGATCGGCCAATCGCCTCGACTGCCCGCCTCGATGTCAGAAAGATCTCGGCAATCCGAAGGTGCCTTTATGGATCACCGAGGGGTCGAAGAAGGCTGACGCCCTGGCCGGCCACGGCGCCTGCGCCATATCCGTCACCGGCGTCTGGGGCTTCAAAGGGAAGAATGAGTTCGGCGGCGTTACGTTTCTGGCCGACTGGGATTACATCGCCCTCAAGGACCGTTCCGTCTATCTCGCCTTTGACTCCGACATCGTAACCAAGGAACCGGTACGGAAAGCACTGTCGCATGTCGCCGAACACATCCGGCGCAAGGGAGCAGCGGTACATGTCATCCAATTACCTCAACTGGAAAATCAGCAGAAAACCGGTATCGACGACTACCTGCTGCAACACTGCCTTGCCGACGCTGAAAAGCTGGTCACCGATTTCAAGTTGGAGGAGGAAGAGCGCGAATGTTACGTCTCCGGCTTTATTCTTCGTGACGGCACGGTCGGCGAGATGGTGGTCGATGAAGACGACCGGTATTTCATGATCTCGGCCGGCGGCGCCATCAAAAAAATGTGGCAGTACGACACCTCGAAGGTGACTTACCTGCCAACGAATGACCCGTTGGTCGGCCAAGTGGTACATTTCGCCCCCGCCGCGGCGCCCTATGATTCACAGGCCAAACTATTCGGTGAAGTGCAGAGTTTCATTCATCGCTACATGGAGTTGCCGGCTGACTTCGAAGAGATCGCTTCACTCTATGTGCTTCTGAGCTGGGTATATGAGTTTGCCCCGTCGATTCCGTATCTCCGGGTGATCGGTGACTGGGGTACCGGCAAGACGCGCTTGTTGCAAGTGGTCGGAAATATCTGCTTCCGCCCGATGTTCGCCTCCGGCGCCACGACACCGTCGCCGATCTTTCGCATCCTGGAACAATTCAGAGGCACGCTGGTGCTTGATGAAGCCGATTTCAAGGATTCCTCCGCCTGGACGGAGATGGTAAAACTGCTCAATAACGGCTATCGGCCGGGGATGCCGGTCCTTCGGGCGGATAAAGAAAACGGAAAATGGTTCCCGCGAGGCTACCAGGTATTTGGTCCGAAGCTTTTATCAACAAGATTCCCTTTCGCCGACGAGGCCCTCGAAAGCCGCTGCCTGACTTCAGAAATGATGCCCCTCACCCGTGACGACATCCCAAGGGTGCTGCCGGCATCGTTCGATAAGGAGGTCGGGACGTTACGCTCAAAACTATTAACCTTTCGCCTGCAAAACCTGTGCCGCCTCAAAGGTAAAACCTTCGGTAACGAGCTGCTCGAACCAAACCTGCAGCCGCGTCTTCAGGAGATACTCATCCCCATGAAAGCCATGCTTAACGGCGACCATGCCATGGCGGAGGCCCTTGGCGGCTTCGTCCACCGGCTGCAAGAGTCGCTTTATACCCGGCGCCGGGAAAGCGATGCCGGCAGAGTACTTGCCGCCATGATCGAATTACATCAGGAAAAGCACGAACTATCACTCAAAAACATCGCCGTAAGAGCTGACGCCATGGATGAGGAGTCACCTACTCTTAACCCGGAGAAAGCTGGCTGGCTGACCCGGAGACTGGGCTTTCAGAAAGACAAGGGAAGCACCACCCGGCGAAGGGTGGTGTGCTGGGATCAAGTCAGGGTAGAAAGTCTGGTTAAACAGTATGGGCTTAGGCTTGAGCCGCCCGTATCGGGTGAAAAACCTTTCATTCCTTTCGAACCTTTCGAAACAGCTTCGGATTCGGCGAAAGGTTTTACAGATCCAGGAAAACCTTTCGGAAAAACAACGGATAAATCAACTGATTTAGCTTCAAACAGGGTGAAAGGTGTTGAAACTGCGGAAAAACCTTTCGAAAAACCTTTCAATCGTGAGCCCAAACGTGGCCCGAAAGGTTTGAAGGGTTCGAAAGGTTTTGTAGGGAATACGGCTCCTGAACATCAATCAAAGGGAGTGACATGAAGAAGAAACGGACACTTTATGAATGTGCCCATGCCAGGGTGAACGGCAAAAGAATCTACTGCCGCAAAGGGTTTCCGTTGTCCGATAAGGCCGCAAACGGTGGAATTGACATCATCCGGCTGGCACGTGGTGAACCGCTGGCGCTCGAAATCTGCCAGGCCTGTTCCTGCTTCGTCAGACTTGGGCCGCTCATCCCTCAGGAAGAACGCGGCTGGATTAAGAAGAAAGGGGTGAGGCAATGATCGATTTCCTGGGCAGGCTCTACGAAAAGTTCTGGCGAACGGCAGGGGGCAAACCGTGGACCGAGATCATTCGGGATGACCAGAAAAAGGCGCCTCTGATTTACATGCTTATATTCCTCGGCCTGGGCATTTTGCTTGTAAGGCTCGGCGGCAAGTACTGGTGGCTGATGCTCATCGGTTTCTTCCTGGGAGTTCTTGCTGGTCATTTTTGGTGGTAAACATGGAAGACAGATTCAACCGTATCAGGCACATGCAACATGACCTGGCGTGCGAGCTTCAATCTTTCATGGCGGAGCTTTTTACCAGCGCCGCTGACCCGGCTACCATCATCGGTTTCGCCCAGCGGCTGGGCATGGATATGTCAGGTGCCGGCGGAAGCAGGCCGATAAACCAGCCTGCTCTTGACCCGTACCGAATTCTTGGTTGCGACCGCACCGCTTCGAAAGAATTTGCTAGGCGGCGTTATCTGGATCTCCTGCGAAAGCTTCACCCCGATACCGCCGGCATCAGCGGCACCGAATACCTGACTCAGATAGTAACCGAAGCCTTCAGGCGGATCTGCCAGGAAAGGGGGTGGTAAAAGTGAAAAACGATGATGTCATCGAACTGCTTTCGGAAATCGCCCGGTTTGAAGACTCGGTGGATATGGAGAACGACTATCGCATCGGCTGGGGATGGCGCCATGTCAGGATTTGGCCGGCGACGCTGTCCCGGCTGTTCAAGGATGGATACCTTGATAATGTCTTTCGATCCAACTCCCATACCGGCTACCGGTTGAGCGAACTGGGCAAAAGCGTTCTTTCGGCTGAAATTACGCCTCCTGAAACGCGCCAGGAATTAAAACCAGAGATATCCGACACTCTTTTCGGGGACATCATCGGCCATGACGGCGTGAAAGAGCTTCTCAGGGCGGCACTTCTGGCAGAAAAGCCGGTGCATGTGCTGCTGACCGGGCCACCGGCGCTGGCCAAAACGCTTTTTCTGTGGGACATCGAAAGAGCCGGAGGCGAAAAGGCTATCTGGCTGGTCGGTTCGGCGACTTCAAAGGCCGGGCTGTGGGACCTGGTGGCCGGGCGGGAACCGCAGATTCTGCTTATAGACGAGATCGACAAAATGAACGCCGCCGATACCGCGGCGCTGCTGACCATGATGGAAGGCGGACGGTTGGTGCGGGCTAAAAGGGGCCGTGAACTCGATATCAACAACCCCCTCAGAGTCATCGCCGCCTCCAACCGTTGCGAAAAACTGTCGCCGGAACTACGGTCACGCTTTGCCATTCGAAAGCTCGATCCCTATGGGAGGGCCGAGTTTCTAACGGTGGTGAGAGGTGTGTTGGTGCGCTCCGAAGGCCTCGACCAGGAGCTGGCTGGGGAAATCGCCCGCCGTCTGGACGGGCTCACCCAGAATGTCCGGGATGCCATCCGGGTGGCAAGACTTGCGCCTCAACTTGGGGTAGAAAAAGCTATCGCGTTGTTAATCGGATCAGGGTGAAAGTCAATCGGGGAGGGGGGTGACCCCTGAGGCAAGGGGGGAATAGTGTTTAAGTTTTTTTCGGGTATTCACAGACGGGTATCTACAGCGGGTATTTACACTGTAGTCGTGGCCTGTACGTTCCACAGGCTGTTCGATTAATCCTTAAACAGGAACGAGGCGAGTCCGGGGAGGTAGAAAATGTACACATGCAAGATTTGCGGGAGAGAGTTTAAGTCGATCAAGGCGCTCGGCGGGCATACGTCGGGCGCCCACCCGGCGAAAAATATTGAACCGTCTAATGCTGAGGGTGATGTTCCTGAACAGGCGGAAGGCGAAAAGGATGACGAGAGCATCGCCGCCGAAATCAGGGAATATCTGGGTAAGGGTTACAGCTTTGAACAGCTCACAAAACAGCTTCACTTCAAGGACAGGACGGTTAGGCAAGAGATAGCCAAGATGACGCCGGCGGCCGATACCCAACCGAGCAGCCTGCCGGCGACCTATAAACAGAGCGAAGTCATTTCCCCCGAGGCCGTTTTACGCCGTTACATGGGCGACAGCTATGAAGAACAATGCGAGCTGCGGGGTATGATGAAACTCCGGGCATCGATGCTACTGGTAATGGAGCTGGCCAACATCCAGAAGACGGAAGCCGAAGCGGAGGCTAAGCGATTTGAGCCGCTACTCAGGGTGCTCAATGCTTCGCGCGAGGAACTCGATGCCGCGGCGGTAAGAGCCAGGGGTGCGAGTTTAGAGATGGCCAGGGAAGCGGCCCAGGAGGCGGTTGGCGGTGTGTTGGGCTACATCGAGGAGAAGTTGCCCAAGGGACCGCCGCCGAAGACGGTCGATGAAGCCTATGCCAAGCGGGTCGATAAGGTGATGGACATGATGTGGGGCATGATGGAACAACAGATGGTTCCCGGCCGGGGCGGCGGAAAAATACCTGAAGGCTGGGAGACAGAGCAAAAGAAAGGAGGCGCGTAATGTTTAATCCGGGTATGGCAGGCATCAGCCGGCAGCAAATGGAGCAGGCGCAAGAGGTTGGTCAACACATGGGCATGGAGATAACCAAGCACCGAAAAGAAGGCCGGCTCGAAGTAAGGTTTTACCTTCTAAACCCTAAAGACAGTCTCGACCTGGGCGAGCCGGTGGACCAGCTTTGTGATCAGCTGGCCTGGGGCTTTTCTACCATGTTCGGCATCAAGGGCAAGATCGTCAATGTGGAATAAGTATTTCGCCATGTTGGCTATGGCAGCTCTTCTGAGGGCTGATTACGAGATCCACAACCCGCCGGAGGAGGTAAATCCTCCGGCGAATACTCGCCAGTTAAGCAGCGAGGCTTTGGCTTTGCTGCAAAAAAGATGGGCGGAAAAAGCGGTTCGGAAGTACGCTGAAGCCCAGGATAAGAAGTGGCGGAACTGGCAGGCGGCGATGTTCGAAGAATAAGAGTCAAATTTTAGGAATTGGTATTAGACATCGCTGAAGAAATCAATCCAATTATCAGAGCAACCACTAATAAAGGTGGGCCAAAGTCCGTGTCAACAGAAAAACCCGCTATGAAAGCAAGCCCGACTGCTAATAACCCTAAAATACCCCCGAGTACATAAGTCAACCACAACGACATACCCACCGTTACTAATGGAATCAGCCAGAACACCCATGAGATTCCAGTTTCCGGAGTAATAGCATCGGCCACACTTGCGAAAGCTCTAATTATTTCTGTCTCTGGATTGATACCTATATGAATCCACAAACCACTAAGGAAGCCAAACCCGATTACGAATTCACACAGAAAAACAGGTGCAAGTTTTTGCACGAATTAACTCCCTCGCCAGATAGATTAAGTTGCGATGTAATAATAATTTGCCTGGTATCAAACATCAAGGTCATCGTATCACGTGGTTAGCCCTCAATTTTATATGCTAAGATTAGAAGACATGAAGCAGATATTGTCTACTTGGCCGGTTTTGCAAACCGTGTTTAGCTTTATCGCCAAGTTCACTCTCCTTCTCTTTTTTTGCGTAATTTTGACGCTACTGTGCGGAGCCATCTACCTTGAAATGTTATTTCCCCGTCAAATTGCGAATCCAATCTTATTAACTTTTACCGCCTTCGCCATTTTGGTGCTGGCTGGATTTTTCACCCAAAATTTTTTTAAAAACTTGTCTCGATATCGTCCTGCTAGCAAACCTGCCAACAATAAGCAAAATAAAGTCATTTTGGTGTTTTTGGCTTTTTTTCTCCTTATGCTGGCCTCGGTTTGGATTTACAAGGATCATATTAAGCCCGAAGCACTTCTGGCAAGAGCTGAAAAACAATTCGAGATTGTTTTAAGAGGGGAAATTCCTGTTGAGAGTGTCAGGTCAACGTTAGTAATTCTTCAAGAGGAAATTGAACGTCTTAGAAAACAATACAAACCATCTAATACTTATGATCGCATTACCATTTATTTATATCCGAACATTGTTGATTTTCGATCGGATACTGGACAAAACGACGCTCATGGTGCATTCAGCGTGTTGAATGACGGATCACCCTTGCTATTTCTTGTTGCTGAAAAAGCAAGGGATTCGATGAAATCCAATATAACGACTCCAACCCCAAGTCATGAAATCTCCCACCTGGTTATCTATGAAACGCTCGGGGCTGCTGCTATTGAGATGTTTCCACGAGGTATTTATGAAGGCTTAGCTGTCAAAGACAGTCTTAAAGGGTTTCAGCGGTTCCCAGAGCGAATTTTTTTACGACTTGACCTGATGATGTCATCCGTGAACACCCACGACATCAAGAACTTCCTTGTTTATGGAAGCCCATCAGAATCTATGCGAGCATCTCAACTATATAGTACCTCCTATGAATTCGTCGAATACCTATCCAGTCGTTATGGGGATTACTTGTTTACAGACATATTTCGATATATGACCGATGGAAACCATTTTTTAATTGGTTTTTATAGGACTGTTGGGTTAGATTTTGGTGAAGTTTATGAAGAGTGGGTTGACCGATACTTTCTAGAACGCCAGCTGGTCGAATAGTCCTTGAAGTGAATGTGGTTCTTCAACCTAAGATATTATTCCTCTTCTAGCCAAAGCTAAAATACCCTCGCCCTATTGACACGTCAGATACAGCCTGTATAATCTAAAACCGTAAGCCTCGTGAGCTTGCCGACTGAAGTTGGCTCACGAGGCTATTTGTATTCAGCGGCAGCTCACAGGCTCGCATAAGGGGTCAGCACTCCGGACCGGCAAGGTTCAGGCTGACCCCTTTGCCTTTCCGCCCGGAGTGCACCCCCAAAAATGTCCCGGCCGCGAACGGACCGAGACTAAAGAGGAGGTGCCCGCATGGGTAAGTACGCAAGCTGGTCTGACCTGGAGAAAAATGTCCCCGTCACCTACCAAGAGAAGGCAACCCCTGAATCCTACCGCACCGGCATGAACGGCATCGCGCCGACCGGTCAAAAGGTGAAGGAAGGCCGGGTAAACCACTATCGCGACGGCGTTGACGGCAAGGGCCCGGTCATGGTGAGCGGCTACAAGCGCGCCATGTTCGAGTAGCGCCTGCTCTGCCTGATGCCTTTTCCTTGTGGTTGATATGAGATCCCCTGCCGCCGTCGCGGCGGCGACAGGGGAACCAACCCGAGAGAGACGGCACCAGGCAAACACCGTAAGTTCGATCGAAAGTAAGTTGGAGGAAACCATGTTCACTTCACAGCAAATCAGCGGGCCGGTGGCGCCGGGGCAGTATAACCCGATGCAGGTAAGCGGGCCGGGCGCCTACTATCCGACCCAAACTGAAGATCCCTTTTCGGGGATGTTCAGCGCCATGATGCCGATGATCATGATGGTGATGATGATGGCTATCATCATGCCGATGATGAAGGGCGTCACGTCCAAAGACTGATTCAAAAAAGGAATAGAACCAGGAGGAAATTAAAACATGTACGTAACACAGCAGGCCCGTCCCCAGCAGTATCAGTACGGCACCGTCGGCGGCTACTATCCGCAGCAGACCAACGACATGTCGAGCATGTTCTCGGCGATGATGCCGATGATCATGATGGTGATGATGATGGCCATCATGATGCCGATGATGAAGGGCATCACCGGCAAGTCCTAGGCGATTCCAGCGAACAGGAGGAGAAAAACTCATGACAAAAGAGATCATTCCGCAGCAACTCCCGGGCTATCCCGGTACGCGGCCTCCGAAGGGCTGGGTGCCGCCGCTCGGTCAGTCGTTGTCGCTGCTCGGTGTTTACGACAACGAATCGGGCTACTGGATGGGGTTGCCGCTTCAGGTGCTCAGAGAGGCACTCCTTTCCGCTGAGGTTCTGCAAACCGAGGACCGCATCGATGAGCGCGACAAGGTTGAAGTTACCATCCCCGACCTGAGCGCCCAGGACGTGGTCAAAACCGCGGAGCTTGAAGTGCCGGCGGGAGAGGTATGGTACCTTAACCGCCTCAACCTCATAACCGAAGCCGAGGTGTCAGGCAATATCCGCGTCTCGAAGTTCCCCAAGGCGGATACCGTCGATAAGAAGTACCTCGGCACCGATCAGGCGGCCGGAAACGACGAAGACTATGATCTGGGCGCGGCCGGGCAACTGGGGGCCGATCTCAGGCTGGTTGGTGGCGACAAGCTGACGCTGGTGGCCACGGTGACCGCCGCTGGCGGCGCGACAGCCGACCGCAAGGTGACCCTGAATCCCTTCGGCCGTAAGGCACGACGCCTGGTTTAAGCATAGGGAGGGAAACTATGCCCTATGCGATGGCGCCGCCAGGCTACCGGGCAATCCTTGTAGGCCAGACTGACAGTATCGAGGGAATGAGCACCTTCGCCCCGCTTGAGGAAAGCGCCGACGAGGGTGCTCTTTTCTTGACCCGGCTAGATTTCGAGGCAGTTCCCTCGGCTGAGGCGCTTACCCGGCTGGAGCAGGCTTTTGAGGATGCCGGCGTCGAGCACTGGCCGGGTTACGAATACATCGTTTACGCGGATCCCGGCCAACCTGCCGTTTATCTCGCCTGGCAGAAAGGCGCGGCCTGGCTGCCGGTCATCGCTGGGATCATCGGCTTTATCGCCCTGCCGCCGCTGGTCGGCACGCTTGTTTGGTGGCTGATACCCGAGGAAGTGAAAAGCCTTATATCCACCCTTCTCAACATGGGCATGATGCTACTGGTCATGTTCGTGCTGATGCAGGTGATGAAGCCGCTGACCGCGCCGGACAAGCCCAAAAAGCTTAAAGAGGCATCACCATGAACCATTACCCTGAAGAATACCGGGGTTACTACCCCGAAAGCTATCAGCCGCTGTTCTGGCAGGCGGTGTTTTCGGGCATTATCGGCTTCGCCATGATGATCGCCATGAGCGCCTGGGCGCTGTCACTGGTCAGAAAAGCCCTCAAGGGCGAAGACGTGGAGTTCCCGCTATGAGTCCAGCCTTGTCGGTGATGGGCAGCGCGCTGGGCGACATTTTCTGGGATCTGCCGCCATGGCTTTACTACTCTCCCGGCTACGACCTTGGCCTGTCTGTTTACGCGGCCAATCCCAGCGGGAGCGAGCAGGAATACGCGCTCATCGCCCGGCTTTCGCGGGACGGCCAACAGATCAGTGAGGAAGCGCTGCCGGTTGCCGGCTACGCCTGGTTCAAAGCCAAGCCGGGGGATCTGGTTCAGCTGAAAGGGTCATTGCGCTTTACCGAGACGAACGCGGTGCTGACGGTGCTCCTTTATGAGAAAGAAAGCGGTGAGGTGGTGGATTCGGTGGCCACCATGCTGGTGGCGCCAAGCAGTTCGGTGCTGCCGCCGGCCTGGCCGGGCGCGCCGGGGAACAGTGGCTCTTCGGGCTTCGACTGGAGCCTGCTTCTCGGCATGATGCTGCCGATCTTGATGGTGGGTATCGTGGCTTCGGCTCTAAAGCCTAAAAAAGAAGAGACCAAGCGGATCGATTCGGCAGGAAAATCTCTGAAGCAGCTGCCGGTGGGGAGAGGTGAATGATGCCGGGTGAGTTCTACGTCGAAGGTGGTAAAGCCAGGACCAGCCTCACGGCGATCGAGTCGGCCATTGCCGGACTCGAATCCAGACTGGAAGCGGTAAAAGGCCAGACCGACAAGTTGTCCGGTGAGAGCCCGTTCGAGGGTTCGGCTGTTGCCGACTGGCAGACAGCGGAAAGCAATTTGGTAATGGCCGGTGCTCCCGGCGCCAGGTACAAGTTGCATGACTTTAGTATCGCCGTCCACAACCTCTCCGGCAGTCAGGTGACGGTCAGGCTCTATAAGAAGATCAACGGTGCCGAGCGCAAGGTCTATGAGCAGTCTTTTGACGCCGCGGCGGACCCACCGGGCCTGCCGGTGGTCAACGGCACCTGGGCGATCCACGATCCGCTGCGGGTGACGATCAAGAGCAACGACCCGGCCGACAACGGCAAGTCGGTCGACTACGACTTCATGCTGGAGGCGATGTAGATGAGTCTTCTTTTAAGAGCGAAGTCGGGAGCGACCAAGCTGTCGGAAATTGAGATAGATACCGACAAAGACTGGCAGTCCAGGTGTATCCGTAACCTGGGCGGAATCGATGCCTTGATGCAGCCAGGCGACATCATTTACCGGGGCCAGAACGTGTTCGAGCGACTGCCTTTGAACTACGGCACCGGCTACAACGTCCTCAAGGCGCTTAATCAGGGGGTAGGCCGCCCGGGCTGGCTGGATATCCAGGAACTCATCGCCTATATGACAGGCGCGGTGAACCGGGTTGCTGACCCGCCGCTTCTTTCAATGCCGAGGCCTTCCGTGGGTATCGCCACCGCCGAAGATCACTCTGGCGGCGGCTTTGCAACCGGGGCGGCTCGCACTATTTCGGCGCCGGGGATTTCTGTTGCCACAGGCGTCGAGCACGATACGAGCGCGGCAGAATCTTTGTCGGAAACTATTCCGATGCCCGGCATCGGAGTGACAGCACAACTAGTATAAGAAGGAGACATCGATGCAAGAAGAGAATTATACCGAAGATCCAAAACTGGAGAGTAAATATCGTCGCTTTGAAAAGTTGGGCACCGAGCTGAAGCTACCGGTTTTCCGGACATTCCTGGGGATGGAGGTCCGAAACGGAGATGGCGATATCATCCACTCGCACCGGCAACGAAGCCATTCCTGGAACCGAAATGCCTATAACTTCCTCTTTTCCCAGATGAACGCTTATGGCCTCACGGGGACTAATTTATTCGAAGCCGGAGCGATTTCACTTCGGTGGACCAATGGCAATATCTATCCAAACGGCTCGGGATGGGGTTTTAAACTGGTCGCCGGTTGGGATGAAGCCATCAACGTTAACGAGCGGTCCGCCTCTACAGGCTTTCTCTCCGATCCGGGTGTTACCACGAAGGGCATCATACTTGGCACCAACGCTTTTCCCGAATCTTTCGAAGGCCACGTTTTGGGCGCTGAAATCCCCAATGGCTCGGGCGCTGGGCAGATGGACTATGCCCAGTCGGACCTTCATTCTTTGAACTACGACGCGCCAACGAAAACGCTCACCGACACCTTGATCCGTTATATCAACAACAACTCCGGTGCTGAAATCGGGATCAACGAGGTCGCCCTGTACGGCAGAGTCAAGTTTAGCTCGGCCGGAACCGGTAGCGTCATGTTCTCGCGCGATGTCCTGGCATCCACGGTCACCGTGCCCAACACGGGTCAACTCAAGGTGACCTATACCATTCAGCTCGCCTACCCTGCATAAGGAGAAGATATGCGCTACGCCCTCATCTCTAAAGATTTATCGATCGACCGGCTCGAAGCCGAGGCCAGGAAGATTGGCGCCCGGAACATCCGGAAAGCCAGCCTGATCGGCCAGGTGTTTTGCGAACTCGACCAGGCGCAAGTTGACAGGTTGTCGGCCATTCCCGGGATTGCGCTCAAAGCTCTCAGGCAGTACAGCACGAGCCAGGTGGTCACCCAGACTCCGGTAGTGGAAAGTATATCCGACGTCTTCTATTTGCTCCGAAGCTATTTTAACCCGCCGATCATGGGCACCGGTCTTACGGTAGCCGTCTTGGACAGCGGTGTCCGCAAGACGCACCAGTCGCTGCAGGGCAAGGTGGTCTATGAGGCCAATTTTACCGGATCGCCCACGGCGTCGGACGTTTACGGCCACGGCACCCAGGTAGCTTTCGTAATCGCTGGCGGCATGCACGCCCTCGGCGGCAACTCCGGCGTTTCGCCCGGCGCTTCGATTATGAATATCAAGGTCATCGGCGACGAGGGTATCGCCACGGATGAGGCTATCGTGCTCGGCATCGACCGGGTATGTGATCTGGCCGAGCAGGCCCGCACGTCAGGTCTTTTTCCTGCCGATGAGCTGTATCCCAACGTGATAAATCTCTCGCTCGGCGGTGAGGATGACGGCGATCCCGACAATCCGGTGCGCGCCGCCTGCCGGGCGGCCAGTATCGAATACGGACTGGACGTGATCGCCGCGGCGGGCAATACCGGACCAAAAATGACGACGATGATGCTGCCGGCCTGCGAGCCGGAGGTGGTTGCTGTCGGCGCCATAGAAACGCATGGCGAGCTTGCCGTCTGGGAGAAATCCTCCCGCGGGCCCACGGTACAGGGCGAGACCAAGCCGGATTTCGTTATCTGGGGGACGAACCTTGAGATGGCGTCGGACAAGAATGACGATGGGTATGTGGTTAAATCGGGGACGAGCTTCGCCGCGCCAATGCTGGCGGGACTCACCGGGCTTCTGTGGGAAAGCGGACGCCGGGCTTATGGTGAAGCTTGGCAGTACCGCTGGACGCTGGCCAGGGACGTGGCGCCGTATTTTTCCACCAAGCCGCAGGATGCCCCCCTAAACAAGGACAACGCCTACGGCTACGGGCTGCCGGCCATGGGTGCCATGCTCGGGCAGGTGACATCGGGTAGCTCACCTTCGACTCAGACGGCGGATATGATGCAAATGATGACGGCCATGATGCTGATGGCCGGAGTGATGGGAGCGAATTAAATGAACAAGGGAATGATGGCGGCCATTGTTATTGAGCTCGTCGGCATTGCGACGATCGGTATAGGTATCGGCATCGAACTGGCCACCAAAGTCGATTTCGGTCTGGTGGTGACCACCACCGGTAGCTGTCTGGTGGCTATGGGCGGCGTCATCTGGGGCAAGTTCATCTGCGTCACCCGAAGGAGGGAATAACCACTATGGAAAGAATTTACATCGCCCTAGCAGCTTTATTTGGCGGTTTTATCGCCGCGCTCCTGGGCTGGCTGGAAAGCGGCGAGACCTTTAACATCCGCAAGTTCGGCGGGTCGATGATCCGCACCGTCCTGGCTAGTGTGATCCTGTCGCTCAGCGTTGACTCAACCGGACAGGTGAACATCGCAAGCATCTTCTACGCCTTCCTGGGCGGTGCCGGAGTGGACGTCATCGGCAACCGCCTGGCGGGCAATTTCGGCAACGGCAGCTTCCCGTTGGCGGAGAGTTCTGGAAAGGATGACCCGGAGGGCTAGATGGCGCAGTATGCCGATATTATTGAGATCATTGCCCCATCGGAAGCTGTTTCGGGCGGCCGGGTGGACATCACCGTCCGGGTCAAAAACACCTATTCCGCGCCCATCGGCGTCAGGGTCGAAGCGGCGCTCGATTACGGCGTTTCCCCGCAACCGGGAGTCATCTTTCCGACCGACTGGGCCAATATCGACGCGCAGGCGGTCTGGCCATTTTCCGGTTATTTCTACATGCCCAGCCAGAAGGTGACCGTTCGCGCCAAGAGTTTTTGGTACGGTGCTGACGGAGGGTGGTACGCCGACGACGAGATGGCTAAAACGGTCAATCTGGGTTCAAGTGGCCAGCCCATAATTTCGGACTTCCGCATTGCGGATTTCATCAAGGTATAGGAGGAACAAATGGCTTTCAAAACACTCAATCTGGAACTCAAGCCTTTTGCGGCGCAAGGTAATGGCGCTATCGCCCTGGCTGAAGACCCGGTAGCGCCCGGCTGGTATGTCGATCCGGCCACCGGCCAGCACATTTTCTATGATCCGGTGGCGGGAAAATTCTTCACCGCGGCCGGCGGCGTTTATATCCCGCTCAGTTACATGAATCCGGCGCCGAAGCAGGTGGCGGTGGCTCCGGGGGACCGCCTGATGGTGAGCATCTCTTTCAAGTACACCGGTCCGGCGGTTACCGGCGTTACCGGGTACTACTGCATCGGCACGAACGGGATGTTCGGTTTCGACGAAAAATTGGTGCAACAGACCACCTTTAGTATCCCGCAGATAACGACACCGCCGTCGTACCCGAATGTCACCAATTCCTATATCTTCACCATTCCATCCAACGTCGGCACCAACTGGGATGACATCTACGTCAAGATTTTTGGCGGCAGTCCGAGCATCGGCGGTCAGGCGACGACCAACTATCTCTTCGGCTACGAGAACGCCCTCGTTATCGCCGGCAGCCAGCCGACGATCACCGAATTCAAGATTTCGGACTTCGCCAAGGTATAGGAGGGGCAGGTGGTACTCGATATCGCCTTTGCGCCGATGGCGCTTTCGCCGGGGACTTTCAACGCCGGGGATACCCTCAGGGTGACGGTGGCCTTTAAATATGTCATCGGCGTGAACACAACGGTAAAGCTTCTGGCCGGACCCTATTCGACCAATCTCTTTGGCAAGCACTTGGTGAACGCCTGCGTCGGCCAGGCGGATGTGCCGCTTGCGGCAAGTTCGGAACCAACCGAAGGCTCGGCCTCGGTCGATTTCCTGCTGGTGCCCAAGTCGAGCGGTGGCATCGACAACGGCTCCTACGGCCTCCGGGTCTGGATCGAGGACACTAACGCCGTGGCTGAACAGGATAACGTCATCATCGTCACCGGCAATGCTTCAGGCGGCGACATGCTGTCGTCTATGCTGCCGATGCTGATGATGCTCTTGATGATGGGGCTCATCATGCCGATGACGCAGCAAATGAGTGAGGAGACCAGCTAGTGGGTAAGACTTACCTTGAACTCGACGAAGTGGCGAGACTGGAAGGCGCCGCTGTGTATCTCAGGGACCGGCTGCTCATTCGTCTGCTTTTTCACCTGGGCTGCCGGGTATCCGAGGCGCTGGGTGTCAGGGTGAAGGACCTTGATTTTCGTCGGGGCACGGTGACCATCGAGCACCTGAAGTCACGCATCCGGCTGTTGTGTCCGGAATGTGGCGCCAGGCTGGGCAAGGGGCACAAGTTTTGCCCGGTGTGCGGCCGGAAGGTGGAGAAGGCGGTTTCTCAGGAAAAGGAGCATCACCGTTTCCGGACGCTGCCGCTGGATAAAACCACTCTCGGTCTGCTCAAGGAATACATCGGCCGCGGCGGCACGGTGGCCAGAAATGGTGAAAAGATGCTCTTCGATCTTGGCCGTAACCGGGCCTGGCAAATCGTCAGGGATTGTGCCGAGCGCGCCGGAATACCGCGCCTTGTGAACGTCGAAAGCGGCAAGACCCATAACGTCTCTCCCCACCGGCTGCGCGACGCTTTCGCCGTGCATGCTGTGAAGCATGACGATTCGGGTGACGGTCTCCGGCTACTGCAGGAGCACCTGGGGCATCAGAGCATCATCACCACCATGAAGTATCGTAAAGTCTCCGGAGAAGAGCAGAAGGAGTGGTACCGAAAACTATGGCAAGGAGGGAAACCTGATGGGCAGGTATGCCAACCATGAAGAATTTGGGGTGAATGCCCCGATTAATTATCGCGAGGACACCACCAGCGAGTCTTACCTTGAGGGCTTGGCAGCCATCGCCCCACCCGGGATGAAGCCGCGGCGCACAAGGGGCGAGAAGTTCGAGGAGAAGACCGATTTCAAGGCCTCGGCCAGGTGGCATCGCAACTTTGACATGGCCATGTTCGGCGGTTCGGACATCGGCACCACCGGCTTCGAGGACAAGCAGTTGGACCTTGAAAGCAAGCGAAACGGCATCAAACGGATTCCGGGGAGGAGATAATGGCCGGACAGGTGTACGTTACCATACGAGATAAAGAGTGGGTCGCCACGGTGGCGGCCACCCCTTGGGAGTTGGTGCAAGGCTTGGGCGGCTTGCCGGCGCTTGAGGCGCGGACCGGGATGTTTTTTGATCTCGGCTTTTCGCGAATCATTGAGGTAACCACATCTCCGATGCTATTCTTGCTTGATATCGCCTTTCTTTCGGAATCGTTCACTGTGACCGAGATTTACCGTAACGTACCGCAGGGCTACCTGGTGACCTCGGCATCACCTGCGCGTTACTTCATCGAGGTCAACTCCGGCGAGCTGGAAGGTATCGAAGCGGGCGATATGGCCTCGGTGAGCTGGCTGGCGATCGCGGAAATCCCGGCACAAGAATTGGATTGGGCGAGTACGTTCGTGTCATTCGGCGGCTTGTTGGCTGCTGGCGCCGTCATGGTCGGCTTGTCGCAACACCTGGCTGACACCGTGTTCGAGAACCCTGATCCCGAACTCTTACCGGCGGCGGCCGTTACGTCACCGAAATGCGAGATCGTTTATCCCCGGAACTACGATATGGTCAGCTGGGTCGGCGTGCCGGTGCCGGATTACAGTTTCTCCATTGAACCAGAAGCCAAGGAACGCCGCATCGATGAGGTGCTTAAGAAGCTCAAGGAAGGCGTCGAAGGCATCCAGAGTAGCGAGCATTTCCGAAATTTCCTGCTCACCATGGCGAAATTCCATGACTACAGCATCGGTAACCTTATCCTGATCGCGGCGCAGAAGCCTGACGCCACCCGGGTAGCCGGTTTCAACACCTGGAAAGACCTCTACCGCTGGGTGAAGAAGGGCGAAAAGGGGATCGCCATACTAGCGCCTTGCATGCCGTCGAAGTCGGCCAAAATGACTGAGCCAGCCGGTGAACAGCGCGAAGAGGAAGAGAAACGCGAAATGATTCGCCCGATCTACTTCAAGGTGGTCTATGTTTTTGATGTCAGCCAGACCGAAGGTAAACCACTACCTGAATTCGAGGTGCCGGTGCTTACCGGTGAAGCCAATGAGGAGCTCTTCGATAACATTCTTCACCTTGTCAGGATTCAGGGTGTATCTGTCGGCTTTGATTCCCGGCCGGATCAGAATCCAGCGATCAAGGGCTACTTTTCCGGCAAGGAAATCTGGGTCCGGCCGGAAGAATCCCGCGCCCAGCAGTTGAAAACGCTGATTCATGAGGTGGCGCATTACTACTCCGAAGGCGTGTTCCACATCCCCAGGAGAGATGCCGAGACGATTGCCGAAAGTGCTGCCTTTGCTGTCGGGGCTCACTTTGGTTTTGATACCGGAACGAGATCCTTCCCCTATGTCGCTCTATGGGCGCAAGACAAGAAAGTCCTGGAGAAAAATCTGGCCTCGATTCGCCAGGTGACCACCAGAATCATCGAGGGCATGGAATCCCTGGCGAAAAAGCCAGTAGGGGTGGCCTGAGGTAGGTTTATGGTGATGGAACTGAGACCGAAAAGTGGCGGTTTTCTCCGGCCGTTTGGCTGCGGCTGGTTTATCCGGGAGTTTCTTCTAGGAAACGGGCCGGAAGGTGCGCCGCGGATAGATCCGGAGCGCGGCGCTCCCCAAGCGGACATCAACTATGAATACAAAGAGGCGCTGGCCAGGGCAACCGCCAGGGAGCGCGCGGAGCGGATCATCAGCAAGCAGGTGGTCCGGGGCGTGGATGTCACCGAGGAATTCGCCGAAGAAATCTACCAGAAGCAGCTTAAAAAGGTGTCACGGAAGTTTACGCACATGCGGTACCACTCGTTCCTGATGTATTTCGGGGTGTTGAAGCGGTTGGGGTGGGTGGAAGTGACCGGTAGAAGCGAGGATTCCTCGATTCAAGAGAATTATCCAGATGCTCCTGAACGGCTTTTTTATCGCCTTACCGTTGTTGGGCGGATTGCCGCAGATAAATCTTGGGCGAATCCGCTTTTTACCCTCTACCCTGAAATTGGGCCTAGCCATATGAAGAAGTAGTCAAATCGGACCAAATACTAGAGCCTCCTTATTTTGATGCACTTCCTTCGTAGGTAATAACAACTATGATACAATGCCGGCGATGAACACTCATTCAGATTGGAGAGCCGGAATGAGATCCAAAGCATTGTATTTCCCCTATATCAGCCCGCCCGAAGGAAACTGGCTATATCTCATGTTGTTGTATTGGGACCAATTGAGTTCGATCGTCCCATTTGAATTAGCGGATTCTCCTGAAAGGCTTCCCCCTCATATGCATATACTCATGAAGGAGGGACTAATCCATCCCGTTACTCCGGCCAAATTCATCGAAGACATTGATGCCTTCGGCCTACCATTTTTGAGTTACGTCGAGAGGCGAATTCGACGAAAAACACCTAGGCAACATGCCACACACTCAAAAACTTCGATACATATCGAAAAACTCGGTCATATTGCGGAGGATCTTGTCGAATTGGGAGCAGCCACTCCAGCGCATTACCCGTGGTATGAGATGGAGCCTTGGGTAGCCAATGCTTTCATGTCTTACCTTGCGTGTATCCTCGGTAACTTGCCTGAAATCGACAGCGTCCCAATTACAAATGATGAATCTTGCTTACAAACGTTAAGGGGCGGTTCATATGGACGGTACTCATTGCTGGATTCACAGAGAAGGACAGTCCTCGAAGATCTGTTTCCTTTTCCTAAAGGTGATGTAGACATCCCAGGTATCATTAAGTTCAAAAAGAAATACGGGGCTGAACTTACTCATTTTAGAAACGAGGTCGAAGAATTATTCATTGATCTTTCCGCGATCAGTGATTGTTATCTTCGCGAAGAAAAACGGCAAATGGCCATACATAAACTTAAGAACGAAATCGAGTGTATTTCGCGCCGTCTGCAGGAGACATGGCCTGGAGTTGAGTTATTAGACGTTTTGGCGATTATGGGTGCTAGTGGTTCTATCGTGACTCATCTCCATGGCGATCAGTCACTAGCAGCTGGACTGGGGGCGTTTTCTTTACCTCGTCTCATTAATTCATATCTGGAGCGGAGGCAGCAACGAAATTCACTATTCAACCATCCCCTTGCTTATGGCGCGTTACTTCGACGCCAAATGTCACAGCCTAATGGAATAGTACGAGTGCCCCGTGGTAGATGAAGTCGTTGGAAATAGAAACCAGCAACCGAGGCAAGGTTGATATGATGCTTGCAGGGATCGATCTGGCGTGGAAAAACGAGAAAAACCCCACTGCAGTATCTATAGGAGAACTCTCGGGACACCATCTCAATGTCACCGGGATTCACCCTGCGTTGAGCGGCCTAAACGAATTGAAATCAATTATCCTACTTCAAGAGGAACTATATGGAGTCGCGATCGACGCTCCGCTCGTCATGCAGAATTCCTTTGGGCAACGCCACTGCGAGAGACAAGTGAGTGTTGATTTTGGAGGACGAGGTGCTTCATGTCACTCTTCGAATTTAGAGCGATACCCCAATCCTGCAGGAGTCGAATTGTCACGTCACCTCGAAAGTCTTGGATTTGAACACCTGAGGCATGCTGATAATGGGAAATTTCAAATTGAATGTTATCCCCATCCAGCGATTATAGAAATCTTCAGTTTACCGAAACGGTTAGCGTACAAGAAGGGGCCGACGGACGCGAAGAAACAAGGGCAAGTAATTCTTTCAAACTATATCAAAGCGCTTGGCCGATCAAATGTTATCTCTCTGTCGATTATTGATGAATTTCAAACATATCTTGATCATTCGTATATTAGGTCGTTGTCGGGAGAGGCGCTTAAAACAAATGAAGACGTGTTAGATTCGATTATTTGTGTATACATTGCTGCACTATTTTCGCACTCGGTTCCTCATAAGTGTTACGGTTCAGTTGAAGATGGCTACATTTACGTTCCCAAACAGCCTTGCGTTAATTGAATTCTAGGCTTGTTAGGCCGGCTCATATGTATTTCGCCACCAACTCCAGAGAGCCGTATGGACGGCGACCGGTAGTGATCGAATACATTATTTACTGCTGCTAGCCAGACTCTAAGCATTGGGGTATTATTATGCCGCCAAGACAAGGACGATATTATTGGAGAAGGATATGAAATGAGCGAATCATGTAGTGTCTGCAACCAATCTATCCAAAATTCCAGAGTGGCTACCCATTACCCCGGAATTGTCTGCCGACAGTGCGACCAAAGGGCTCTTAACATACTCGGATTGCCTGCTAAGTTCGATTCCTTATCAGAAGAAGGCGACAATCCGGTCTTTATCGATGGGATAAAATGCTGGCGCCGGATCCGATTTGGTGGATTTGTCACTATGCGGGATGACGATAATAGCTCGGATCTTGAGACATTCTATGTTAACCAGGGTTTATTGGCGCGTCGATCTCACAAACCAGGATAAGTTTGCCATGAATGTAACTCGAAAAATTCGACTGAAATGCAGATAACGATCCATCGAGGTACGCGTGAGATTGGCGGAACCTGCATTGAACTGAAATCAAGGTCTGGAAAATCCCGGATCGTTCTCGATATTGGAATGCCTTTGGTGAATCGCGATATGTCGCCGTTCGAATGGGATAAATATCGGGAATTAACCTTATCTGATCTTATATCAAAACGTATTCTGCCGGCAGTGCCCGGATTATATGATGAAAACGAACCTGCGCCTGACGGCATTCTGATATCGCACTCCCATCTTGATCATTACGGATTTCTTCGATTCGTAAACCCTCAGATTCCGCTTTTCATGAGCCGGGGAACGCAGGCATTGGCCGAGGTATCCAACGCCTTTCTGGATACTCAGGTCAGTACTGACAACATCAAGCCCTTGAAAATATGGGACCCTATTGGGCTGGGCGAATTCACGATAACACCTTACCTTATGGATCATTCCGCACCTGACGCGGTAGCCTTTTTAATCAGCGCTGACGGTCATCGTCTATTCTATACAGGGGATTTCAGAGGACACGGTCGAAAAATGATCCTACTCGACCGGCTCTTAGAAAGACCTCCAAGAAAAGTCGATGTCCTGTTAATGGAAGGTTCTATGCTGGGGCGGGAAGAGGGACCGTACCCAGACGAGGTTGCTGTCGAAGAGGCGCTATCCGACCTGTTTAGTACTCATCGGGGCCTTGCTTATATCTTTGCATCCTCGCAGAATCTAGACCGTTTAGTGTCTATATTCCGAGCAGCGAGGAAAAACGGCCGGACTATAGTGATCGATCTGTACACCGCCTTCGTTCTCGACAAGCTTCGGACAATCTCCTCAAGCATCCCCCAATTCGATTGGGATGGTGTACGTGTCTTATTCACCCACTATCATGCCCAGAAGTTAGCTGATGAAGACAAACAGCTTCTCTACAAATACGCACGATCCAAGATCGAATTTGAAGAAATCCAAGCCGAGCCTGACAACAAAGTCTTCCTGGTAAAGGACAATCGGATTTTCCGGATAGCCGCAACAAAATTAAAGACACATACCAAGGCCATAGCCATATATTCCATGTGGCATGGTTACCTTGATAAGACTAACTTGAAAGACTTCCTGGCGGCTAATGAGGTCAGTTTCACCGAGGTGCACACGAGTGGTCATGCCTACCTGCGCGATTTGGAAAGAGTGGTTGATGCACTCAAACCAGGTTGCGTAATTCCAGTTCACACTTTTCATCCTGAAAAATATACGCAACTTTTCTCGAATGCAGTCAGATTGGAGGATGGCGAAAACATGGATCTCGATACGATAATCAAGACCACCGAACCGCGGTGCAGGGCTCTTTCGACAGGGTTTCTTGAAAAGTTCAGCTTGCCAGATGGAATCTTTAGGCCGCTTATTGAATTGGTTCAAAATAATAAAGACCTGCATCTTGAGCTTCGTGGTCAGCTTGCCGATCCCCATCAGCCTGAAATCGCTCCGGTTGATGAAGCTGTTGGAATCTATTTCAAGGGGAACAGCATTCTTTGTTTACGCTCAAATCACAAGGTTGAAATCCATGAGGCCTTTTCCAAAGGCCTGGTGGTGCCTAAATACCTTAATCGCCCTGACGATGTTCAGGCTTACTTGGCGATTGTTCCTGATCTTATGTATCGGGTGTCCAGCAGAGGGAAAAGCAGCATGGAGATCGAATACGAGCAGATGATTATCAGGGCTAATAACTTTGAGGAGCGCAACAATTCCGAATATGTCATTCTGGCCAACCAATATGGCGTTGGTTCGGACAGGTGGGACCTGGTGGCCTTAAAGTGGCCTCGGCTGCGCCGTGGAGGGAACAAGCCGGTCGGCCAACTAGCTCTAATCGAAGTGAAATACGCGCTCAATGACGATATTAAAGATGCCCACAAGCAATTGGCCCGATATTACGATTACATCAAGGGTAACCTGAATTCACTCTGCGACGAGTTGGAGCTCATATTGAGGCAGAAGATTGCGCTCGGGCTTATTCAACGTACAACAGAACAACTTGCGCAGTTACAGAAATTGACGCTGGTACGAGACATCAGTAAGATCGAAATGGTTCTTTATCTGGTTGATTATAATCCTAACAGCGTCTGGAAGGACAAAATGGTTCGCAAAGCGATGGAGTTGCCATTTAGGGATCAAATACGGATTCGACTCGGCGGCCTCGCATTGTGGGAGCAGAGTTTAACACCTTTGCATGAAGCCGGAAAGGCACTAGGGGAATATCCCGAGGTCTAGGGATGGCAAGAAGACACTCCGGAAGAGCGGTGAAAGGTAGCCGGTTTCACCTTCAGTGTCTTGTGAACGGGGATCCCCGCATTGATCTGAATAATTTCATCCTGGCACGAAGCCAATCTCTCTCAGATTACGCGAATGGCCAATTTGAGTGGAAGTCTCCCCTCAAAAGCCAAGGATACATCGAATATCGAGACGCAGCTTTTCTAACACAAGTGGGGCTACCACAATTGGGGGAATGCCTTTCATCATTTTGGCCGCGACTTGGTCCCTGCTGGGATGCCTTGGCGACAGTGCCCGGGAAGGATTATGGCCATGGGGTCATCCTGGTTGAAGCCAAAAGCCACGTTACGGAGCTAGGAACTAACTCCAGTGTCTGCGGCGCTAAAGCAAAGAGCTTGAATTTGATTAAAGCTAGTCTTGAGATTTCGAAAAAAGCTTTGGGCGTGGAGAAAGAAACCGATTGGTTGGGAAAATACTATCAATATGCCAACCGCCTAGCTCATCTATATTGGTTGAATAGTCAACAGATTCCTGTATGGATGGTGTTTCTTTATTTCATGGGTGACATCAATCAGCGCGGACCTGAAGCCGAACTCGATTGGCGCAAGCATCTGACCTTGATGAAAACTGAACTCGGTTTGCTGGAAAACCACATCCTGAGTGACAGGATCGTTGAGGTGTTCATTCCGCTCGAACACAGAGACATTCATATGTAATTAATCCAGGGGACTATTTTCATGCGAAGCCTCCCGATTCCGGGAGGCTTTTTCTTTTCGGTGCCCTTGGAAGAACCCCAGAGGGGGTGTAAAAAGTGCTAGTTCTTCAGGGTGTTCAAAATGACTTTTTGTTTGACAATGAAGCTGGAAAAACAAACAAAAGCACCTTAACAACCGAATACGAAAAAACCTTGACCTGAACGCTTGCCCTGAAAGGGGGAACCATGAGTTCAAGCGTAACGGTAGCCGGAGAATACAACCGGCCTGGGGGCTTCTGTAGTCAGTGTCACAAGGTTTGGGCGCAGAAAATAAGGCAAGGCGTTTGCCGATGGTGCGGAAAGGTCGCCACCTGTCAGACCAAAGAGACAACCGCCTTGCGTAGCTTCAAGTCTAGCCGAAGCGTCAAGCCAAAGCAAACCGGCAATAGCAACCGGTATGACCACCTTACCGGCCAGTGGCTTACTTACTATAAGGTAGCATCCCGTTTCAGCCACAAGGCCAAGCCGGACGAAAAGGATGACCTGCTCCACGATATAATCATCACCCTTGCCGATGTGGAACGGAACAACGGGCACCATCCTTTCACCGAAGCCGCCATGTATCGTATCGCCAGCCGTGCCCAAGCCCTTTACTGGCGCAAGCGATACCGGCAAGACAACGGCCTAACCTGCGGGGACTGTAGCAAGGCGCAACGGCACAAGTGTAAAGCCGACTGGCTTTTCGGTAAGTGTCCTAAAGCTATCAAGCTCGAAAGCCTGAATAAGCCCGTCACAGACGATGAAGGCAATACCACGGAACTCGGCGATCTGATTGCCGATGACAGGGCACTGGACCTCGAAGCATGGGTTGATGCCAGCACCTTCTTGCTACATTGTCCCGACAGGCTAATCGCCATCGCCGAAAAGCGGCGGGACGGGCAACCGCTAACACAAGTTGAACTAAACTATCTTTGCCGATTTCGGAAACGGGAACAAAAAAGACTATTTGAGGGTGTTATGAATCAGCCCAATTCCGCAACTTATACAGTAGGAGCGTCGGCTATGCCAGCGAATTGCGGATAGCCGGTAGCTTACTACTGAGCGAAGCCGGTAGAGTTGCCCACTATCGGATAGCTAAAAGGGGGTCAGACAATAGAACAACTGAATATCGAGGGCAAGCGTTCAGGTCAGGGCTTTTTAGCGCACAAGGCGGTACTGGTAAACGCACTGTCAAGGGCACTCGCCGAAAGGGCGATGTTACTTGACTGTACCATCGGGCGGAAAGGCTTTCTTACCTATCTGAAGTCATTAGGCGGGTCGAACATCGTCAAGATTGTTCCGTCTAACGGTGATGCCAGCGGGTCGCGGGTCGCCGATAAACGACTGAAGGTGGTATGCGGAGCCAATACCAGCTACCTTGAGAACATGGCTTGGGTCGGCGAAAAGACACCGCTTACGCTGTGCGACATCAGGGTAAGCCCTTCAAACTCGGTCAGCCCCAACCTCGGCGCACTGGAGCTTTCGGACGCCCTTACAAGGGTGCTGCCGTTTACCGCCAATGAGGACACCCGCCCAATCCTTCAATGTGTCCTGTTCAAGGTACAAGACGGTAAGCTATACCTAGTAGGTGCCGACGGCTACCGGTTAGCCGTAATGAAGCTGGACTTCGACGGGGACGAGGGTCAAGTCCTTGTCAATCGGGACGAGCTTCGGGGTGTTACCAGTGCCCTTAGACGGGCACGTCGGGTTAGAATGGGCTTTGAGAAAAGCGGGGACGGCCTTGAAGGCATGAGCCTACTTCTGGACACGGAGCTAATCCGCTATGACTGGCGGGGATGCGCCGGCAACTTTCCAGACTATGAGAAGCTCATACCCGCCGACTTCGCCAGCCGTGTCAGCTTCGACACCAATGAAGCGCTCAAGGCGGTAAGCTCCCTCAAGGTCATCGCCGACTCCAGAACCTATGCCATAGACCTCATTATCGGGGATGGCAAGGTCATCATGGCGAACACCGACGACAAGGGCGAAACCGAAATAACCGCCGACACCACCGGTGAACCGGTCAAGGTAAGGCTTGACGGGGGTTATCTTGCCGACGCTTTGAGGGCCTGTGGCGGTATGGTAGAGCTGAAACTCAGCGACGCCAAATCGCCGATGCTTTTCACAGCACCGGACTATGAGCTGGTGGTCATGCCGATGCTGACTCCTGAAAGCCAGAAGCCGCAGGATGAAACCAAGGCAGAAGAGCCAGCCGAAGCCGTCGAGACACCCGCCGAGCCAGTACCCGAAGGTGAAGCCGAGAAAATCCAAGCCGTAGCCGAAGCCGAGGCCATTACCAAAGCCGACAAGCCGAAGCCCAAGAAACACGGCAAGGTAAAAGAACCGGTAGCCGTAGCCTGACAGCCCAAAACTGAACGCTTGAACTCGCAAAACAGCCGCACTTGAAGGGGTGTAACAGCCCCTTTTTGTGCTTATTTTTGTTAAGGGGGTATTCCTGCCCTTCGCGGTGGGAATACCCCCTTTCGTTTTTGGCTGAAAGCATGGGCAAGGACACAAGGAAGAAAGGAGATTAAGAATGGCACAAGAAGAAACGCCGGAACTCGGCGAATATGCCCGCCGTGGTTTCAGGCTGGAGTATCTTGACGACCACATAATGGCGCTCTTTCACGACGATGAGGAACTCGGCGCTTTCAGCCAGATGGGAGCGACGGCGGATAGCATCCAGTCGGGTTGCGCCAGGCATTTAGCCGACAAGCACGGGGAGGAACGTACTCAGAAAATTGAATAGAACCGGAAAAGGTCGAGTGGGTAAGGGGTCGGGAAGTTACAAGCACCGGCCCCTTACTTTTGCCTAAAACACCACGAGAAGGGAGGTGACAGCTATGGATGCGTTACTGGTAATCAATCCCGTTGTCCCATTGGGCCAGGTGGTGGCCACCCGGGGAGTTCATGCCTTAGCCGGTGAGAAGCCGGAGTTTGCTGAATTCATGCGCCGTTCCTTGAACCGCCATGCCAAAGGCGACTGGGGCAACATCGATGAGGCGGATAAACAGGAGAATGAGTTGAGTCTGAAACAAGGATTCAGAATACTCTCCGCTTATGAGGCCGGAGGTTTACCCAAAATCTGGATCATCACAGAGGCTGACCGGTCGGCAACGACGATTCTCTTCCCTGATGAGTACTAACTAAGCCCCCTGTCCGCCGGCTCAGGGTTATCAAAGCCGGCAAATTCAAAGGGGTAAGTCTGCCCAAATGGAGGTGAAAAATGCGGCAGAAATCATGCCAGGCAAGGCTTGAAGCGGAACTTCAAGACCGGCTGCGGGATATACGGACGCTCTGGCGACTATACCAAAGAAACCCCGAAACGTCTCATCGGGAACTGGGACGATTCGGGGAATACGGTTTGAGCTGTGACTACGTGGCCAGGGGGACGTTCCAAGGCCAGAAGCGGGGTTATTTCCGCTGGCAATTGTCCTGGGGCGGTCCGGCGGATGAGTTTCGCTTCTACATGGACGAGAATCTCGACGCCGTTGAGATCGAATACTGGTTTTTAGACTGGTATGACGGGGCAAGCCGGAGCTTGTCTGGGGAAAACTACGCCTTACTCAATGAGATCTTTCAGAACTTCAAAGATCTCGGCCTGGTCAAAACCGAACGCGCTCAGTCTTTCGGCAATTAACCGTTTCGCGGGGGCTGCGCATCCGTTATCACGCAGGAATAACAGGGTTGTTTGTACCTGGAAAGGAGATGAAGCTATGCCTATCAAGTGGAGTGCTCTCAAGGTCAGTGAGGCGATGGACATGATTGATGGGTTCATCGAACAGGCCTCCGAGCCGCTGGAACAGGCCAGGATAGTGGCCACCGAGGCCCGGAAGATAGCCGACATCCCGCTCTATGTCGATGGCCGCCTTGCCTGTCTCATTATCAACATAGAGCGCATCGACAGTATCCGAGGCTCAATCGAGGCCGTCCGTGAATCCTTACCCAGCGGCGCCGCGGCGGAAGAGCAGAAACGAATCGAAAGCGGCCACCAACTCGTCCTGGTGGCCTAAACCCAGTCAATTCAGTGTCCATAGGGATACCTGTGCCCAAAATCTGGAGGAAAGGGGTAACAAGCATGATGGGTCAACTCGATCTGTTTCAGAACGTTAAGCTGGCCGAACCGGAACCAAGAACTACGGTCAGACTTAGCCGGAAAGCCGCTCAGATACCACTACAGAAAAAGCAGCGGGCAGCCGTAAAGCGTCTCATGGAAATACTCAAAGAACTGGAGGGTAAAGACATTTTCCTTGGCTCATACAGTGCCGGCGGTGGCCATTTCTGGCTCGATAACCTGAAGCTATCCAAGCTTAAAGTGGAAAGCTTTAGGACAGAGCGGGATGAATCTTGTCCGCCAAGAGTTATCGTTCTCTTCGGCAATAAGGGGGCTTGTATCAGGATATTCGCCGATGACTTGTTGGCAATTCGGGAGCAGGAATACCCGGGTTATCATCACTTTCTGCTGGACTTCTGGAATGGCTTCGGACAAAGCCCGATGAACAGTTACCGGTCACACTATGCCTGTCTGGCCATCACCAGATTTAGGACTAAGTGAAAGGAGAAACCATAATTGAACGTCACAGCGGAACAGGGCATCTCAAATTTTGTCGGATGCCTTACAGATCCTCATTGTGTTTCCGGGTGGTTGGGAAGACACTATTCCCGAATGGCTCAAGACGGCCGTCACACTGGAGAAGCTGGCACTGAACGTGGAGTCCCTTAAAAACGACTAATATACTGACACCGATGCCGAGGCTTGCGTCTGGCGGCCATTGCCTATAAACGTTGGAACGTGAGTGACATTCCACCTGAAATCGCAGTCAACTCAATCAGTGATTATCAGAAGGGGAAGTTGGATCGTCTTAAACCATGGCTCTACCGGCAACGAATGAATGCCCGAGCAGAAAGGGAAAAAGCCAATGAAGGCAGCACTTGCCAGGGGAAGCTATGAAGAAGGAGCAGCCGGCATTGTTTGAGTGTTTTGATGTCGGAACCATGAGAATGAAATAGGGGTTGGGCGAATTGCCCAACCCCTATTTATTTTCTAAGTTCACTGGTTAACCGAATTCGTCATGACGGTACCCGATCGCAGCGAAATCCTACATTATACTGATTCCTCAATTTCGAGCGCCGGTTCAGGAAGCGTCTCTTCAACTATTTGTTTCTCTTTACGCAGAGTTTCTATTTGAGCCAATGGCCGTTCCAGTGCTTTTTGGCGTGTTGTAACTAGTGACTGGAATTCATTTTGAGCGTCGTCGATCTTTTTACCCATCCTATCCATGGAATCCTTGAATTTATGCCATTGGGTATTGAAAGTTCCAAGTAGCGCTAGGATTCTTGAGGCTGTTTTTTCCATGTTGAAATTATCAACCGCTTGCCTGATGACTACCAGTATTGCGTATAGCGTCATAGGAGAACACAGAATTACTTTATTCCTCAATGAATCATCCAGTAGTCTATGGTCATTTTCATTTATAAAACAATAAACTTGCTCGTTTGGTATGAATACCAGTGCATAATCGACAGTATTTTTATTAACGTTAATGTAGTCCTCTTTTTTTGCGACTTCATTAATCCGCTGACGGACATCTTTTAAAAAGCTGGACTTATGCTTGTCCTTCTCTATATCTGTTTCCGCGGCTAAGTACGCGAGATAATTATCAAAAGGGAATTTTACGTCCATATTGAGTTTTAGGTCTTGGGGAAGGCGGAACGTATAATCAGGGCGTGTACCGGAGCCATCGTTTGTTAATTGTTTATCGTAGTTTACTCCTTCAATAAAACCGGTCAATCTGAGTATATCATCGGCTATCCGGTCTCCCCACTGGCCCCGGACTTTACTGTTCGCCAAGGCAATTTGGAGTTTCCCAGTCGTCTCATGAAGCTTAAGTGTATTTTCGGTAGCAGCCTTTAAATTAGTATCCAGACTGGTTAGTCTTTTGGCGCTTTCCTTGTCAAAGTCGGTAATCATTTTGCCGACTTTCTCAAATTCCTTTTTCATATTATCGTAGGTCTGGTCAATCAGTTGTTTTTTGGTTTCGAGTTCTTTTTCTCCGGTTTTAGTTTGTTTAGAGAGCGTCTCGTTGGCTAGTTTAAGGAATTCTTCGGAATTGCTCTTCAAAGCCGCAAGCGATATAGAGTCGAAAGAATTAACAATATCGTTTTTTAGCCTCTCCCCTTTTACCTGTTGATTTTTTGTAACGAAGAATACGATCGCCGAACCAGCGGCAAGACCCAACGCAAACACCAGAACATATTCCATAATGATTTAGCCTCCTGTTATACCTGATCTGCCGACGTGACCACCGCAAACGGCACACCTATGGAATTAAAATGCCTGGCGCCGCACCTCACCTTGTCAGCTTCGCTGTTACGCAATTTTAGAAAATCCCTGGTGCCTTTGGTCTCACGAACCAGATACAGAGACTTGACGTCATGCTTCAAGATCGCCCAGTCCGGGTTGTATTTGCCAACAGGCGTGTCGATTACAAACCATCTGGGTAATTTCACGAACAACTTGATATCCTCACGCTGGTCTAACCGCCGCGCAAATTCCCGCTCTATTTCGGAGTCATATTCAACGTATTCGTAAATTGAATGTTGAACCTGCAAAGCCGTCAGGTAGTTGATCATTTCTTCGTTTTTAAAAAGGAGCTGTTCCCATTCTGCTTCCGGCCCGTCACCATGTATCTTCTCGTATTTGATACCGTCCACTAAGAGCCTGTGGAGTTCATTCTTCAATATCGCCGCGACGGTGTCCATGAACAGTTGAGGATTATTAAAGAAATCTTCCAAACGGCCTGAACTTTTCAATATACGAACAAGGGTGGAGCGTGTGAGTTCAGTCTGATTCTGAAGGTACGCTAATAGGTCTGGCACCGGCCTTGCACCAAAGGAAACCTGTTCTTCTGCAACCCCGATATCGATGGTGTCAACACCGCCTTTGGTGACTTTTACTTGACCGGTACGGACATGGATCCTGGGTTTTTCGATATGCTCCATTCGCTTGATCGCCGCTACTGCCCGGCTAACCAACTCGTCGGTCTCAAATTCCACCCGATAGGTGGTTTTAGGTTTGATCTGTTCCCATAACGCTTTAAACTCTGATTCTTCTAACAGAAAACCCTTAAGATGGTTTACCCGTTCATCTTTGTCTCTGCGGATATGCCGTTCAATCTGATACGCGGAGAGTAAATCAATTACAGCTGAAGCCAGATCTTTATGCGCTTCGGGTAATTTCAGCTCGAAATCGAGCCGTTTAGGATCAAAAGCCGCTTGGATACGCCCCTCGGTATCAAGCATCTTTTGATCAACTAAAGCCGCCTTGATAACATCGGCGGCTGTCCGGCCGATCGGCTGTTCTTGCCCGTCAACTACCTGGCACAATTTTGCAAACGCTGTTATCGGGACCTTGCCGAAGGTCACTCCGCACTCCTCTTCGTATTCAGTCTGTAGCTTACGGGCGAAATCCTCATAACTTTCATTCGCCATGACATAGAGCTTGTTGATGGAGTCATCAAAGACCCGCAGGCCGTTTTGATCCACCGGCAACCGTAGTCCGCGGCCGATTTCCTGGCGTTTCTTTATGCCGCTTTGTGTTTCGTTGAGGGTGCATATCTGAAAAACGTTCGGGCTATCCCAGCCTTCACGCAAAGCTGAATGGCTGAAAATGAATCGTAACGGCTCGTCAATCGTAAGGAGGCGTTCCTTCTCCTTCATGATGAGGTTATAGACTTCATCATCTGCCTGAGTATCCCCACGGGTGTCTTTTAAGATGCCCTTTCTGTCCTGGGCAAAGTAACCGTTGTGGAGTTTTCCAATAGCGTGTTTAACACAATCCAGATCTTTATATTGTTCCAATGCGGCCAAGGAATGGAACTCATCTTCAAATGCCCTGGCGAATTTCCCGGCTACCGGCTGGCCGGATTCATCGTAGTCACGATAATTGGCTACACGGTCAATGAAGAAAAGGCTAAGCACCTTAATACCGCGACCACGTAATTGCAGTTCTTTATCCAGATGTTTTTTAACAGTGTGTTTTATCTGCGCCCGCCAAACATCATCCCGAAGGCCGCCCATTTCTTCACCCAGGCGTAACAGCTTTCCGTTATTGAACCTGATGAATTCGTTACCTGGTTCAGCCCAAATTTCAGCCATAGAAAAGCCATGCTGATAACAAGGGCGCTCATCGGACAGAGTGAACAGGTCAGCGCCGTTGGTCACGGTGACCGTTTTTTCTTTCGGTCCATCCTTGGTTTGAACGTGAATCCGCAACTTAGCTTTGACACCTTTTTTGTACTCAATGCTTTCCACTCTTACAAAAGCATCGTTGGCACTGTTTTCAGCTACAGCACTGGCTACCACGATTTGTTTTACCAGCTTCAATTCGAATGCCCGAACAGGATCAAGACGATAAACAAGGTTGTAAGGATTCCTGTGAGTGGCGGAATAGCGAAGAGTGCAAAGTGGATTCAAAGCCCGAATGGCCTCCTGGGACTTCTCTGTGGAATCCACGCTCTGGGGCTCATCAATAATGACAATCGGCCTGGCCGCCTGAACGAACTCAATAGGCTGCCGCCCGGATAGTTTGTCACTTTCCTTATAGATAATGTTGCTCTTCTGTTCCGCTTCTGTGCCGGCAAAGTTTTTGCGAAAAGCATCAATGTTGATGATCATGATCTGGAGGGTATTGCTGACGGCAAACTGGCGCAGTTGGTTGACCTTTTTGCCGTCATAGACGAAGTGCTCGAACGGGATATTATTGTAGAGGGCACGGAAATGATCCTTGGTTATTTCGATGTTCTTCAGTACGCCTTCACGAATAGCAACGGAAGGCACTACAATAATGAATTTCTGAAAACCGTATTTTTGTGATAGCTCGAAAATTGTCCGGAGATAGACATAGGTTTTACCGGTGCCTGTTTCCATTTCCACCGAGAAGTGGGGGCAGAGGCGGGTCATATTGGCTGGCGCGTCGAACAGTTCCGAGCATTCAAGCGGTGCTTCATGCTCCGGTGCTTCAATGTCGTTGCGTATCTGGACATTCCGGGTATTCTCCCGCAGTTTGTCCTCTGCCACCAGCAAGCGGTTACCGATTCCAAGTTCCGTCTGTTCCTGCCCGCTGAACAATCCCGCCATATTTCCCAAGTTGATGACGGCATATTCCGGCGCTCCCTGTGGCTGGCCGTCGAATAGATCGATAATCGCCGCTACGGCGTCAAGCTGGAACTGCTGATTGGCGTCAAATTGGAGTTTCATTCTTTTTTCTTACGTGGCTTGGAAGTAGTGATTTTTTTAGTAGCTTTTTCGAAATCGCTGATATATTCTCTGTCCTGAATCACCCTGAATTTTTCACAAGCGCCTTGAGCGATTTTTACAGCAACTTCGTGGGAAATACTACCGGCATTGGTGAGTATTTCGTATTCATTGAATTTCAGAAATCCGTCTATTTTCTCAATCCAATCGGCCATTTTCATCGGGATATGGCGAGCCGCCTGGTTTTCGGCGTAATCCAAGTACATGGATACAATACGTTCTAGCGCTTTAATCTCCTGTTCTCCCATGTAATTCTTGGCTATTGTGATGTCGGACTTTAATATTTTCCCATGCGGGGCGTTCTTCCAGGTTTTAAGTCCCATGTGAGGAGAATCAGCTTTCGCGCGTTCGGCTATTAATTCTGCCGCTGTTCTGCCGGTGATTGCCCAATGTAATTTGTTCTGGACGGTTTTGAAGAATATTTGGGTTATTTCAGCATTTGGATTGTAGTCGATGCTACATTGTTCATAGATATCGGCTATCTTGAGGTAAAAGCGTCGTTCACTCGCCCGTATCTCCCGGATACGTTCCAGCAATTCATCAAAATAATCTTTACCGAAACGCGAGCCCTGTTTAAGTCTCTGGTCATCTAACACAAAACCCTTAATAATGAATTCGCGCAGGGTTTCTGTGGCCCAGATACGGAATTGAGTAGCCTGTTTGCTGTTGACGCGGTATCCAACCGCGATTATGGCATCAAGATTATAAACGTCGATCTCACGATTAACCTGACGCCCGCCCTCCTCTTGAACTATTCGAAATTTTCGAATAGTTGCCTCAGGTCTCAGTTCTCCGGACGCGTATATTTCTTTCAGGTGATAATTGATTGTATTGACTTCAACCCCAAATAATTCCGCCATCTTTTTCTGGCTTAACCAAAAGGACTCGTCAGAATAGAATACCTCAACTCTCACCACTCCATCCGGCGTGGTATACAGCAAGATTTCATTTTCCATGGGGATTAAATCTTTACTCACTATCTATACCGTCTCGAACTTCTTGATCTCTTTGGTCTTGAATATCTGGACGGCGTTGGCCTTCAACTGGTCATTGCCGACGAAACCGGCATCCAGGCACACCACACGCTCCGGTTTCTTGTCCGCCATGGCTTTGATAAGTTCCAGGCTGATTTCCTTTTCCAGACAGATGAACATGAGCCCCTCAGCCACGGAAATAATATCCTTCCCGGCTAAAGTCAGTTTTTCGACAGGAGTAGTCAACGGGAATCCACTCTTAAGCAGCAGTTCATACAATAGGTCGTCGATATCGCGTCCGTCTTTGATGTGGTCAATATGTAATTCAAGCTGTTTTTCCAGTGATGCCGAGTCCTGAGAACCGTGGGCGTTCCAAGTCTTGAAGTTGGAGTCCGCCAACTTGAAAACACGGAAGCCGCAGTCTTGTTTCTTGCCGCCGTTAAGATCAAGTTTGCCGGCATCCTGGGCGTTCAGTTTCTTGATGACACGACGGACGCGTTCTTTGCAGATGTCAGCGATTGTTGGATAGTCTTCACGCGCGGTCGGCTCGGGGAGTTGAATCATTACGAATTTACGGTTAACTCCGTCCCGATGGTTCACATCGAGAACCGCGTGGGCAGTAGAACCTGCACCGGCGAAAAAGTCCATGACAATATCATCGTGTTTGGTCGAGATGGTTAAAAGAGCACGGATTAATGAACTTGGTTTGGGAAATGGGAAAGGACTATTCCCACCGAATAGGTCTTGAAGTTCTTGTGTCGCCGAAGTGACTGTGCCATATGAAGCTCCATCGAACCAAGACGTCGGAACTTCACCGAATTCCTTCTTTTCTTCATAGAAAACTTTAAGTTGAGGACGTGCATCTCCGGATTTGCCGAATATTATTCTACGGTCTTGTAGAAGCTCATTGAACCTTTGTTGTTCCGTCCTCCAACACCTTCCGGGAGGAGGCCAATGTTCTTGACCAGTATTCGGGTTAACAATTGAATATGTTAAATTTTCTCTGATATTTGGGGCATCGAAAGGATCAGCTTTCCAAGGTCCTCTGGGATCGTTATCCGGGTTATCATACCTTGTCTTATCCGCAGGTAAAGGGTGGGCAGCGAAACTCGGCAGATCATGCCAAAGGTTGTTATTTGATTCTTTTAAGCGGCGATGCTCTTGGCGACGGACGCGAGCATACGCAACTATGTATTCGTGCTGAATACTAAGGTCAGTGTCATTCTGCACCGATGTCCTGGATTGCCAGGGAATTTGAGCAAAGCAATTCTCTTCTCCGAAGATTTCATCACAGATGCGCCTTAGATTCACCGCTTCATTATCATCGATACTAATAAAAATTATGCCATCTGTTCTCAGCAGATTCTTTGCTAAAAACAACCGCGGGTACATCATGTTCACCCACTTCGAATGGAAACGTCCTTCAGAATCAGTGTTATTACCAAACCTCTTTCCTTCCGTGTCCACCTGACCGGTGTATTCAAGGTAAGTCTGGAGTGACTCTGTATAATTATCCGGGTAGATGAAGTCGTTTCCGGTGTTGTAAGGCGGGTCAATATAGATCATTTTAATCTTGCCCAAATATGACTTCTGAAGAAGTTTGAGCACCTCCAGATTGTCGCCTTCGATTATCAGGTTTTCGGTGGTATCGAAGTTAACGCTCTCTTCCGGGGCTGGGCGCAGAGTCGCCATGCTTGGTTGTTGGATGGTTCTGAAGCATTCGGCTTTGCCCGGCCAGTTCATGCCATAGCGTTCTTTACCTACATCTACCATCTCACCCAATGCCAACTTGAGGCGTTCAAAGTCAATTTTACCGCCTTCGGTTCGGACCTCTGGGAAAAGGCGCAGAAGTTCTTCCTGTTTTTCTTCCGCTATATGGTGGGAGTTCAGGTCAAAGTGTTCTGGTTGTTCGGTCATTCCTGTTCCTCTTCTTCGGTAAGTTCGCCATCTGCGTCCGCGTTTTCGGTTTGGGGCGGCGCCTGTCGGCCGATCGTCTTCCCGGTTGCTTGTTCTATCCTGTTCAATAGAGCTTCTTTGCGCTTGTTATAGAAGCTTTTAAAGTCATCTTTCTTGAGGGTTTCCGGATCAATAAGGTGGGTGACAAGTATCTGGTCCTGGCGCTTTTCATCGATACTACATTTATCGCGTAGAGCTTTCAAGTACTGGCCTGGAGCGTTGCCGCCAATGATTCTATTAGTGCGGTATGAAAGTGCGGTTTTATTGACAATGGATTCTGAGTATTTGGACTCGATATGTTTCTTCACGCACCAATCATGAGGAAAGATATGATGTATGTCGATAATATCTGCAAAATACGTTTGGACCTGAATGGGTTCCCCAGTGCGAAAGTCCAGGCAACCGTCTTGCATAAGCAATGCGTATAATCCTTTGTACGCCGCACTATTACGAGTGCGTAAAGTGTCGAAACGCCCGGGGGAAAAGTTACTTTCTGACACTGTTGATGGCTCTTGGCCGCCGTTTACCCAATTCATAACCTCGACAACATCTCGGGCAAAACGTGTTTCGACGGAACTACCATATAATTCACCGAAAACGCCACACCAATACCATCTGCCCAGCTTTGCACGCACCACATCAGTGTCTGCTTTGTCCCCAATAATCGCTAGAATAGCGGCCAAGGGGACAATCTGCGTTCCATAAGGAAGATCTCTATTGGAAAATATCTTGTGTTGGAAAAGGAAGCGCCCGGCTTTTTCAAATCCAGAAGTGGCCAATTCTACCCATTTTCTATAATCATCGAGTTTGAGTTTCAAAATATCTGCTCGTTTGCAGCCAACAGCTGCACCTGAGTCCTCCTTTTTCCGGATATAGGTAGATAAAAGAGAAATGACCTGTAATAATTCATCAGCACCTATAGAGCGCAATGCAATTTGGCTATGTATCCTGTCCTTGCGACCGGTGGCAATCTTGTGTCCTCGTTCGTTGTGTTTTCCCTCCCAGTCTTCTCGAAGGTTATAGCCGTCGGCGGCGAAAGTGGCAGTAACCAATTCGAATACCGTTAACGATACACCACCGGTGTTGACCTTTTCGAAGACTTGGCAAACGGCAACTTTCGGGGTCTCTTTCAGCAACTTGATAACGGGGATTTGGTATTGTTTGAATCGATCAACGACTGCCCGTTCGAAAGTGTCGAAGAATTCGGTTTTCTGCGGGTCATAACCCCAATGCCTGTTGTAACCGGACCGCCATTTGGCGCAATCTAGGATCAAAGAGAGCGGGAATAACATATGCTCGAATTCGGCTTCAGGAGTAGAGTAGTCTTCGACTATCTCGTTCCTAAAGTTCTTTATCTTCCTGTCTTCCGGCAGGCTCTCGATAGCGTCTTCCCTGTCCCCATTTGAGTTTAGAGCCTTGGCCATATCAATATAGTACCAACGGAGGATTTCCTTCTTCCTGATGTCCTTTGTTTTTACAGCCCGATTGAGTATGATTGCTTGGTAGAGTGAGGTGAGGCGCTGCTGACCGTCGAGGATGAAACGTTCAGGTTCAACCGGTAAAGCTAGTTCAACACCTTCGACAGGCCGTGGTTTGAATCTAACGTCTTTATTCCCATTCTCTAGCATCATGACGGCGCCAATTGGGTACGACAAAGAGACGCTGGCTAAAAGACTCATGATATGGGCATCATCCCAGACCCACCCGCGTTGAAATTCTGGCAACTGGTATTTCCCGGTTGAGATCGCTTTCAAGACATCCTGCAGAGACTCCTTGTCACTGGTGAAGGTCGTCATTCCATCCATCATTTGCCTCCTATGTCAGTACCCAACGCAAAGAAAAGAGCGTCGTCTTTTCGGTTGCTTGCTGTAACCGCTGGCTGATCTCGTCCAGCAACGTGTCTTTCTGCCTATCAACATCGCGGCTGGCCTGGTCATAGTTGCGCCAAGCTTCATCTCTCTTGGTTTCAAACTTGCGTATTTCTCGTTGCCGTTCTAATTTGTCCGGAAGATTGGGCGCCATCCTAGCTGCCTTGCGAGCTTCTTTAAGCGCATCGTCAAGGTCTTCTAACTCAGTACGAAGAGAAACGCGACGGTCTTCAGCCCATTTGTCCAGTTTGTCCATCTCCACTTCAAACCATCGCCCGTTTCGATTGTCCATACTCGTAAGGATTTCTTGGCGTCGGGCTGAAACTTGCTGGTCAAGTCGTTGGGAAATTTCACCAGGCAAGGCTAAGGTGTTTTCAGTTTGCCCTGCTAAATCAAACAAGCGCCGGCATTGTGTGTCATCAAGTAACTGCCCTTCATCGGTTACTCCTGCAAACACTAGGTGGTCTTCAGTCTCCAATGCGGTTACGGTACATAGGCAGCATTGAAGCCAACCAGACTTCCCGAGAAACGATTGCAGACAAGTAATATTCTTACCGCTCCCGGCATAATCGAAAACTACATGCGCCGATGGAGTTTGCAGCGAGGAAGCACGACTAAGCAGGCGCTGAGCCAGAGGGTGGCCAACGCGGTAAGTATTGACATCATCAACTGCTTTTCCCATTCGGTAGGGTCCCGGGTGGATGGTTTCCTTCGGGAAAGGGTTTTTTAATAGGGTGAAGGTGTGCGCCGTTCCGTCAAAATTGGCATAATCCCCAAGAAGGTGTTGGGTAATCATCCATAAGAGGCCGTTGAATCGATCCAGATAATCGTGACTCTGGATTCGAACTTTTTCGACCACCTCCTGATCAAAATTATCTAAGAGTTTTTCCCTGGCATCCCGCTGTCCCTCAACGATTTGAACTTCGAGTTCTTTTTGAAGCTGGTCGAATTCGAACTGAATCTGCTCCTGTGTTCGACATTGTTGGTAAATGGATGCTATGCGCTTTTCAAAATCGACGCCAGATTCGACAATCCCAAGAACTTCATCACTGGCTCCGAACACCCCGTTGAAAAGACGGAATTTTTCGTCAAGCAGTTCATAAACACGTTGATCAGCCGCGTTACTCTTGTTCAAGAAATTGACCACCACGACGTCGTATTTTTGTCCGTAGCGGTGGCAGCGACCAATCCGTTGCTCAATGCGTTGCGGGTTCCATGGCAAGTCATAATTTACGACTAGGTTGCAGAACTGCAGGTTGATGCCCTCAGCAGCCGCTTCCGTAGCAATAAGAATGGAAGCATCGTCACGAAAATGCTCAACTAGAGCGGCTCGCATATTGGCGCTGGGTGAACCGCTAATACGATCGGTGCCAGCATGTTTTTCCAGCCATCGCTGAAGAATTCCCTTTGAAAGGGAATCGGTATTGGTGCCGTTAAAAAGCATGACCTTTCCGGCGAATTCGGTTTGTTGCAGAACGTTAAACAAATACTCCTGGGTGCGCCGTGACTCCGTAAATATGACAGCTTTTTGTTGTAATGTAGTAGCCCCTTGCTTTTCCTGGGCATGAGACGCAGCCGCAAACCCTTTTCTCAGGGCGGTGAGAAGTACTTCGCCTTTAGAATTCCTGACGATTGATTTTGCCAGCGCATGGAATTCACGCAGTTGGGCCATCTCAAGGCGCAACTCTGCGAGTTGTTCAGGAGCCAATTTGTTTTTTTGGCCCGGTGTTGAGGCATTCTCATCCTCGTCCCATTCGTCCGCCAGTTCATCAAGTTCTTCAAGATTAGCTGGCAGATCTTCCGGCATAGTATCGACAGCTTCAGCAACGATTGCCGCCGCTTCCAGCTTGTTGGCCAATCCCTCGAGGGTTGCAGAGATGGCATATGTCGATGACGCGAGGAGCTTGCGTAATATCAACGTCATTAGTTGCCTCTGACTGGCGGGGAGTGCGTATAATGTCGGGCACTGAAGATACTCCGTAACCAAATCGTAGAGTTTTTGCTCCTGGTCGCTCGGTACGAACTCTTGCACGATGGCGTGGCGGTTAGTGTATTTGATATATTCCAGCACCTGACGGCGCAGGGTGCGTTTGCAGATTGGCTTGAGTCTCTCTTTGAGGTCGGTAAAATCCGTTTCATTGCTGAGCCGAGTGAACCTAGCTCGGAAGCTGCGCAAATCGCCAAAAGCATAATCGTCGATAATGCTGACAAGTCCATATAGCTCCAGCAAGGAATTCTGCAATGGCGTCGCAGTCAATAACACTTTGGGGAAAGGGGCAACGGCCTGTTTGATAACCGAGGCTATTTTGCTGGAGGTTTTATAAACGTTGCGCAGCCGGTGAGCTTCATCTATGACTACCAATGCCCATTGTATCTGACGAATGTAAGGCTCCATCTTCTTGGCAAACTGATATGAACATAAAATAATGGCTTCTTGCTTGAAGGGGTTGAGATTGCCGGAGCGGATCATATCGTTGAAACTGCGGTTCTCCAGAATCACTGAGGGTAGATTGAATTTGTCTGAAAGTTCCTGGCTCCATTGTTTGCGAAGGTTGGCTGGGACAATAACTAAAAGGCGATGTTTGCGTTCCGCCCACTTCTGGGAAAGAAGAAGACCAGCTTCAATCGTCTTCCCAAGGCCAACTTCATCGGCTAGGATGGCGCCACGAGAAAAGGGGTTTCTGAAGGCAAAAAGTGCCGCTTCGACTTGATGAGGGTTTAGATCAACCTGAGCATCGGCGAGGACTGAAGTCAGTTTTTCAACACTGTCAGAAGAGCAGCGCCTAGTCAGTTCATGGGCATAGAGTTTTGCGTGATAATCGGTAATACTCATCCCAGTTTGTCACTGGTTGTTGTATAGTATCCTTCGGCACACATAAATTGGTTGAGTTTACCATTCAAACGAGTTCAGTTCAATCCTGTAGTCTGTGACCATTTGAATTCTCATTACTTATTGGATTAAGAAAATGGTGCCGTAAGGGAAATGCATTTGGCGCATTTTCTTGTTTCGATAGAAGCAGGCAGCGTCATGGGTTTTCGAGGGCTTATAACAACGAAGGCTGAATGGTTTTAGGCGGGTAGAATAACCCTACAATAATCCAAGCATCAGGGTGCTGATGTACGGTGCCAACATAGAAATGGGTATCATTTTTTTCGATCATCTCAGTTTCAAAAGTGGCTCGGAATTGATTCTCCCAATCAGGTCCATATTTCGCTAGCCAGCTATGATATGAAGCTCCCATCTCCCAATCGGTACATGACAACGTGTGAGAGTTGCACCCATCACCTTCGCATTCAAACTCATATTTGAATGTGTAGGGGACTTTTTTAAGTTCTTCCTTTGGTAGTTTTCCAAACATCGGGTATTGACGTAATTTGGCAAGTTCCTCCGGAGTCCATTCTATTGCAGTAGGTTCAATAATAAGCCGCTTGATTCGGCTTGGCTTGAATAGACCCAGAGTCGGAGTTTGGTTTAAATTACGCTCAGTCTGTAAGTCACAAAGTGACCTCTTCTTTAGACGGAAGACTTTTAACTTTCGCGCTTGCCAGTCATTGTTGGTACCGATGACATCATTGATAATCTTAATTGTATCAATATTTACTTTGTAACTCTCTACTCTGGGGTCGGACTTTGATTTAGTGACCTCTGCTTCAATAAGTTGATATTTTTTAAAACGTTGGTCGACAGTAAGGAACCTAAAAGGGATGGGGAATAACCTTATCCATTGGCCGTCTTCAGTGATTCCGGCTGTGCATGAGACTTCAATACCCTTTGCCGAAGGTGTGGGGTACGTGCGAACAGTGATGAGAATCCGCTTTTTAACCCATTCTTCGCGGGTAACCACCTACGTACCTTTCTGGGGCCTATACCTAAAGATCTCGCCCACCAAATCCTCGCCGCTCAAGCTCCAAGAACACTCTGTGTCTGTGGCATTCGGTAGGGTCTAGCTCAACACACATCAAAGCCACAGGGTGTTCCAAGGAGTTGAAGAATTCGTTAAGATTGTCACTGACAATATTAGGTAGAACGTTAGAATCATACCAGCGCCAAATATCGTTTCTCGTATCTTTTCCTATGCCATATGCCCTTATATCTCTTGGAATACCCCAATCGGGCCGATGAGTATAGATGATGCCATTACTTTCGAGGGCATTTTTCAGATTAGTCTTACTGAAGTCTGGTTTATACCGGCTTACCGGTGTAAATCTGATGTCAATCAATGTTGCTACACCAGCTTTTTGGAGAGTAGTGATAAAACTCTGGATTGTTTGCCCGGAGTAACCGATAGTGTAAAACTCAGGGTTAGCAGAGAAATGATTTCGGTTCCAGTAGGCTTTACTTAACCGCTGTTCCGACGCTGTTTTTTCCGGTAGCTTGAGGGTGGTATCCAACACGTCGAAGTTCTCCTAATCAGGATTTATTTGCCACTGGATTATACCATGGTCATCTCTTTCCCGGAACAAACCCATGTCTTTTTCCATACGATGCACCCATTGATTGTTCGGAAACCTTTGAGGAAGCTTAGCCTCAGTTCGTATTTCGGTCCATGTCATGGGTTTGTTGTGACTAAGAAGGACTTTTTTGATCTGATCTCTAAACTCGTCGTATGTCATCGGTGTTTGTTTCCGCGGAATATTCCAATAAGGGCTTTTACACTTAGGGCAAACCTTTGGTTCTCGCATCGTGTCGCGTGGCAACCATTCGTGACCACATCTTTCGCAACGAAAGCCCATGACGGTGATAGGGACTTTTCCCATGAAGCAAACTCCGCTAATAGTATATTATTAGCTAATATATACCTTGTTAGTAATACAGTCAAGACGTTGCTTTTCGAAAATCGCTTACCATGTTTATTCCACAGTGGTTACCATTTTTTAATTTTGAACCGTTGTATTAGAATACACTCAATGAGTGTTTGTCTATTCTGCAAAACAGAAGGCATATTTCGAACCAGAGAACATATTATTCCGGAATCCCTCGGTAATGACATCGATATTCTAGAAAATGTCATTTGCGAGAAATGTCAAAATTACTTCGGTACAGAAATTGAACGACCGGCTCTCGAAAAAACCAACTTAGCATTTTGGCGAAGCTACCTCGGAATACGAACCAAGAGAAATCACCTTCCGTTCGTGAACCTTGATCCGCCAAAAAGAGGAGCGATTCCATCCTTTCATCCTTTCACTGAATTCGGGGTTGGGTTCACTGCCCATGAAGATGGTTCCACATCTATGGATGTGAGCAATCGGTGGCAAAAAGAAAACCTACTACGTGATAAATTGCGGTATATTCTGGTTTTCACTCCTTGGCATTTGAGCATACTTGGGAGATTCTTAGGCAAAGTAGGCCTTGAATTTGTGGCTTTGAATGATATCAACTTCGCACTAAGTCCCGAATTTGACCAAATAAGGAACTTCGTCCGTTTTGGTTTAACCAAGAGCCTCTGGCCGATATATTGTGGGCGAGAGGGAAGAACAACTGACCTCAAAGGTCCAATCATGTGGGATGGTGTTGAAGGGCGGCAAGAGATTGAATGCTATCGCTACTCTTTGGCCAAAAGAGAAAAAGGGGGGATGGTTTTTGCCTTTTCAATTGGCACTGATATTATGCTGCTTTGCCTATCCAGCGATTTGCCAGATCCAGATATCGAAAAATGTATTACAGGTGTCAAACTGTCGTGTTTGTACTACCATGACGGTACTTGGTGAAGAAACAAGTCCAATGGCTCACAATGAAAATCCTGATCGGCGGTTGGGAAATAATCCAGTAAACTGATCGGTGTGCTGCCCAGCCCTATTAAATCATTCCGTCCGTGACAATATGTCGTTCTTAATTTTGCCTTGTTTCCCCGTTCGGCTTACCGCCCTTTTGTTCAGTTGCCCCAAGATATGGGTCATTCTGTCTTGGTGGCACAGGTCTATCGGCTGGTTTTGGTTGCACTTGTGGTTTGGCTGATTCGTTTGTCATAGGTCTTCCTTTTTAATATTTATAACAACCTTTTTTCGGGACTTTTCGGTATAATCAACCCTTTGTGCCAATTTCGGGTCTGTTTTTCTTGGCGGGGCTTCGACCTCTTTTCCTGTTTTGCCATGTTCTTTTTCCTTATTTTCACTCATAGTTTAGCATGCTCACCTACCAGACATTAATTCCTATCCAGACAGCTAATAATGTAAATCCAAAAAAAAGGAGAACGTACGAGTATTTTATAAGGCGAAATAGCTTGTCTATTAACTTCTTATTATTGTCTATAGCTTCCAAGCATTTATCGATTATATTGAGCTTAGTGATTCCAATATCCTTTACGATATAATAATCCCTCAAGCGGTTCAAATCAGGTGGCCTATCCCATTTCATTATGAATATCGGGATAAAGGACAAACTAAGCGACATAAGAAGCGGTATCAAGGCTATTTTGGCTAAGAATAGGTTAGCAATTGTGTCTGACTGACCGAGGATGTTTGTAACCAGCAGAGTAAATATTACACCCGCAATACCTAGAGCTATGCCCGACTTGGTAACAAGCCCGTCAATTTGTTCAAACTGAAAGTCTATTCGCCTTCTCACCTCGTCTAGAACTACATCAATACTCATTAATGCTTGAGTATCTATGGTATCATCATTTTCTTGGCATACTTCTGGTGCTAGAATTGTTGTCGAATTATTAGCTTCAAACACTTGTTCCTTGTTTTCCTTAAACTGAGCTGTTAATCCCAAAGCTATGGCTATTAAAGCTAATCCAACGCCAATCATATTTATATCGACGCTACCTTCAGCGATTTCTGTCTTAAATCGTGAAAGCGAAATGAATATAGCTCCCAAGTATATAATAAAAGCACTGTTTATGGCATTTGGAGATAAAATTCCCCTTAATTCTTTCCATGACAGTGACAGCAGAAATGAGGATATCCACAACAAAAAGACTACAGGAAAAAATATCCTGTAGATAATTGATAAAGCTATTGCCCCGAATCCAAATATTGCGCCGAAAGTAATTAATGATAGAGTTATGCTAATGTATATGGGTAGTTTTTGCTTATCTATTTTCATAACTACTAGAATTCTATTCCCCCAAGTGACTTGCCTCCGACGACGATACCAGTTTTTAACTCGTTCCCACAAGTAATAATAATAGCCTCCGGTGCCGGTGGCTTGTAATTACGTGAGTTGTGAGGTTTCACTCACGCTATTGTATTCCTTACGCTATTGCTCAATCAATTCCTTTGCTTCGGCATGAGGTCGGATGGCAATAGTAGACACTAAACCTTCTTAACCCGATGTGTCTAGCTTCAGGGTTCGTCTCCATTTTATTATGTCGGAGTGCTCCAAGTCAGGGTTTGGCTGTTTACGGGGGGAATGTCATACAAAGTTAGTGGGGTTTGCAGTTCTGTAAAGGCCAAGGGAAGGTTGTTGAAAAAACTTTGCTCGGCCGGTCTTTTGAATGTCGGGTAGTTCTCGGTATCGTCCCCTTTTGGTTGGCAGTCTTGAAAACGCGGGAGTGTCCGGGGAGTAGTGGTTATGACCACTACCTCGCGATGAGATTAAGCTAGACACTCAAATCTACAAATAAGTGAAAAATCTCCAACGATTTTCTCGTGTCTTGGGGATGAGTATGCCTACTGGTGAAGCGCGTCTCCGACTGCATTTGCATCGTGTCGGGCGTAAAAGATGTGTTCGCACCCACTGCCCTCTTACCCTCTTCCACTGCAGTGGTCATGTTTTTAAGCTTGCAAAAATGGAGCAAGACAGCATAATTCTGGCGCCACGTAAGGTAGTTGAATAATTGCTCTATCGCATCATTGTACGCTTTGGCACCGGACCAAAATTTACACTCGCATACCAAAGTCTGACCCGAATCTACTCGTAGAGAGATATCTGTCTTGCCCAATTTGTTGAAAGTCTCCCCAGTAGTGCTTCTAGGGTAGTTGGCGTTCATCATCCCTACTAGAAGGTCTCGCAGTTCTTCTTCTTCCATTTTTTGGTAACTTTTCGGAGCTGTCTCAAATTGACGCGTGTATTGTTCGATAAAGTCCACGAGTGCCATGACATCATCTCGGTTCAGAGTGGGTTCAAGTATGCTAGTAGCTTTTGGCTTCTCTATGACAGTACGTAGTTGTCGTGGCTTAATCTCTACCGGTCTTCCTCTTGCATTGAGATCCTGATGTAATGGGATGTTTAGGTTCTGAAGTAATGCCTGCGTCGTATTCTGCTTTTCCTCTAGCTGCTTCCTCTTGGCTTCCCAGACTGGCTTGATTCGGTCTCTTAACTGGCTGTTACCGGTTTCAATTTCCTTGTTCCTATTGCCTAGCCAAAAGCGAACTTGCTCAACCCCTTTTTGGACTGCTTGTTCATTCATTTCAACCTCGAGGACAAGAACGTCATCTTCAAATTTCCAGGCTGGTTCTGCTCCCCAGAAGGTGGAGGGGCCAAACTTGAAGTACTCTTTTCTCTGCGGATGATGCGATAAGGGAATTCTCAGGCGAAATCGATGTTCTTCTAACTGATAGGTGCGACCGCTGTGAAATTCGTCTCGCCTTTCGGCCTTAATAGAAAATGGTTCTATTGTCATCCGAGACTCATCCCACGTGAGTGTTTCCCACTTTGTTTGTTCAACCAGAAAGTCCAAATATTCGGCGGGATCGACCTCGAGGAGGTATTTCGATTCTTCTTTGTCGATGTTTTCACGAATAATACGGTTTATTTGCTGGTAGTAGGTTTGAAACATCGGTCCTGGCCACATCATCGCACAACAGGATAACACGCCAACACTGCTGCGGCAATATTCACATGAAATCCTAGACTAAAGGCCACAGGAAAGTGATCGAAAAGACTCTCCCTGAACAGTCTGTTTTAGATGCCCGGGGAGTTCTAGGTATCGTCCCCTTTGGTGGAGCTAAGGTTACCATAGGCAGAACTTTCAGTCTAGAATTCGCCCTTACCTGAACAGCCCGTTATAGGCCCCTGCTGAGGATTCAGCAGGGGCTTTGTTCTTGTTCATAGTCTGTTCAAATCGCGTTCAATAACCGTTTTCCAGGCGTTCAAGTGATGTTTTCATGTTGTTCAATGCGTTCAAATAGACCCCCTAATAAATAACGATAGGAGAACCCACAATGAAAGAGCTATCCGCCACCAAGGTAGTGTCTGTCCTTAGGATGTATTTTGCCGGCTTCAGTTATGAGGAAATCGCCGTCAAAAACAATGTCAGCAAGGGAACTGTTTTCAACGTTGTCGCCGATCTCAAGAGCGGGTTATTCCCCGAGGCTGCCAACCTTTCCGAAGACATCGACCTTTTACGGGAAGCAGCGATTGACCTGAAGAATGCCAAGCTAACACCGGTTAAAGTCGTTGTAGGTATATCCCTGCTATCGACTTTGGCTAGCCTCAACATAGAGCCGTCGGAACTCGGTAAGTTCCAATCGGTTATCAAAGGCGTGGCTGCTCCCGGAACCGATACCTCGGCTTTTGCCAAGGCGACACTGGCATTGCATGACATGCAGGCGAGCACCGGTCTTTCAGTGCCGGAGGTCGAAGCTAAAGTGGCGAATCTCCAGAGCGAAGTTACCAAGCTAGAACCGTTAGTGAAAGAACTACAAACCAAAAAGAAGATGCTGGATCAGACGCAAGATGCCTTAAACACGCTAACCGTGAGTAAGCAACAAGCACAGATTCATTTCGATCAACTCCAAAAAGACATTGAAAAGAGCCATGTCAATCAAGCAAAGATCATCTCAAGCACCACTGAGCTAGAGAAGCGGGCCCACCTGGCGGATCTGCAACTGACCGAAGCCCGTCAGGACATTAAGAAGCTGGCCATCATGGGCTTCACCCTTGAAGGATTGGGGGATTTCACCCAGCACGTCAAGGAGGTAGCTTTCCATCATAAAATAAAACCATCTGATTTGAAGGACCGGCTGTTTAATGAACTGAAAGCCATGGACAAGCTCATGGGAATAGAGTCTGCCTGCCAAAAGAAGGCCGCCGAATTAGCATCTGCCGAGCATCTCATCTCAGAACGGACGGCCGAATCGTCAGCGTTAACGACATCGAATAACCAACTCCACGCCCAACGAAATATGCTTTTGAAAGACATCGCTGCCGCCAGCGACAAAATCTTAAAGGCAATCGATACGATCAACCAATCCGCCCAGGTGGCAGGTGAAAAGCTCTGTTCAAAACTGCAATCAGGCATTAGTGAAGCTCTTCAAGAGGTCGACAGGATGATTGCTGGCGCTCAAAATGTTGGACAGCAAATCGGCGAATACGAAACGATGGTGTCTGCCAACGAATGGTTGCACCAGTTGTTAGCACTGGCCAAGAACGAGGATATTGCCGATGGTGGCAAAGTCCGGGTGATAGGTTTGATGCTCTTAAAACCCATGGCGCACTGGCTAAATCGTCATGGCACTTCTAGTCCACAGCCCTATCTATTAAAGGTAGCTATCGAGAATGCCGTGAAGGAGATGGAACAATGGCAACCACAAATAATCAACAGTGTAGCCAGGTAGACGGTCTGATCAACAGTATAAAAATCCAGAATTCAACTCTTAGGGACCTGGCCAGACTCATTGAAATCACAGAGATAGGCACGTTGCGGCGAGACCGACTGACATCTCTTGATGCTTTGCGATGCAGGATTGAAGACGAAATCCATGGCCTCAACATCCACGAGTCATCAGCCGCCTGCAGCCGAGCCAAGGCTGATCTGGTAGGTGGGGTGGCTGGACTAATAGGTGGGGCGATGGCGGCTTCTATGAAAGGTGCTAAAAACCCTGTCAATAACGGGCTCAGGATCTCGCGTCAGATGTTGGAAAGAAAGGCGCCCTCCGGTGTCATCATGATTTCCGCTAGAGGCGAACCGCTTGAATTCCAAGCTATTTCAATATCGCAAATAGCCCGAGATTCGACGAGAGTTGAGGCTGATGTTATAGTCGCGCTTAAGGCCAAAGGCTACTTCTTGTTCGCTGTGGAAGAATTCTATCAGCTGATTCGGGGGCTGAAAGATGAACTGTTGAACGAAAGCGCACCGCTGGCCCTCGAAATCGGGGAGCATATAAGAAGACGAGCGGTTAAGTTAATGTTGGGGAACCGGGCGATGCTACTCCAAGGACTTTCAGTTGACGTTCCGACTAAATGACGCACTCGGCGTCAGTCATGGTTGGTTTTTAATTAACCAACGCTTAATGCTCTTTAATCCATTGGATCAATTCCTCTTGGAGGAACACTCTCTTTCGGCCGATTTTGTGAGAGGGCAACCCTTGTTTCATCAGCTTATACATTGTGTCGTGAGATACACCCAAGCAGCGTTGAGCTTCAGTAAACGTTAAATACACTCGGTCGAGTTCCTTGTCAGCTTTTTCGACCTTTTTCCTCGGCATATCTGGCTCCCTTTTTGCCCAGATGGTATCTAATCTTGGTGTTGCGGGCACTATTAGGTCTGAATCTGATGTATATTGACTTCAATCAGACGCATTGCTATGATGCGGTTACTGGCGCTTGTCTCATCAAAGAAGGACCTTATAAAATAACAAGCGGTAAGGGGCATGGCGATGTTGAGAACAACGAGCTTGCTCTTCATGGTGTCTATCTTGGTCGTCGCAACGGCTTGTTCGAGCGTTGTTCCTCCTCAAAATATACAAAATAACCAACAATCAACGACCGTCTCTCCAATCACTTCGACCTCCAATGCCCCGTTGTCTCCTTCCGAATTGAATGGACAATTAAACTCGAATACCGTGTTTCTTTCCTGGAGGGTAAATTCGACCGACGAAACGGGTTTTAAGGTCTATCGGAACGGAACACTGATTACCACGTTACCCGCTAAAACTAATACATACCAAGACGCCGGCCTAACCCTTGGAACGTCCTATACCTATCAGGTAAGGGCGTTTAATGAAGGTGGGGAATCGGGAGCCGCAACTTTCACTCTCAATGTTCCGGCTATGCAGGCGCCCTCGCCACCATCCAATCTTGTTGCTTTAACCCCTTCTTCATCCTCAGTGAGTCTTCAATGGTCAGACAACTCTAGTAACGAGTCGGGTTTCCGAGTTTATCGGGATGGCAGCTTGATCGGCACAGTAAATACCAATACCAATATTTTTCCAGATAAAGGGCTTCAACCTGGCAAGACATACACCTACATTGTCAAAGCGTATAACAGTACCGGTGAATCCGGTGGCGCAAGCTGCATAGCCAAAACCCCGAATCCGCCGATGAATATCACTCTTGAGTATGCAGTCCTTTCCGACAACAAATCGGGACTGCTGACGTCATACCTAGGTACAACATTTATTGTGTTGACCTCTGACGGAGTCAGCCCTCCGCATACAGAGGTCTTCCAACAACAAGGTATCTATTTCCAGAACTATATGACTCAGAAGATAAACCAAACACTTTGGCATACTGATCGTGCTAGCGAAAACGTCCGGGTAAGCATAATGGCTGTAAGCCGCATGACTACCTCACCTTTTGGCAGTATTTTGGCTTCTCTCGGTTCGCTTTGGGCTAACTCCCAGGGGATTCCAGTGAGCGCTTCAGATATTCAACAGGTATTGGGCCCCACCGGTGATCAGCTTGTTGGCTATTACGATCTTGGCTTGTTGAATTCAACTAATGCCTGGGGTATCGGACAGCAGTTTAAAGGCGTGGGTTACGGAGATATAAAGCTATGGCTTTCGGTATGGTCAGAAACGCAGCCGGCACTAGGGGCAACGCCTATCGTGAATCCCAGTGTGAAAATAGGTACAGTTGATGGTCCAACTCAAATCTTGGCAGGAAATACATACTCTTACACGGTGACTTTGGTAAACACGGAATTACATCAGGTCGATCTTGTGCTTACTGTGGAATCTACAATTCCTAATACTCAACCTGTAACACAACAGGTAGCCATCGGTGGAAACTCAAGTACAAACGTTACTTTTAATTTGAGGTTCGACCAACCAGGAGCGAGGACGCTCACTTTCTCGCTCGCTGTATCGGGTCGAGTTTTTCAATCGTCAACTAAAAGTATAAATGCATCTGGTCCTTTATCAATCGTTTTCGATGGCTGGTATGTTTCAGGTGCGAAGGTCACTTCAGCCCGAGTAGGGCAAAACGTTACAGCCAAACTTACCGTCACCGGAGGAGCAGCCGGAGCCTACACGCTTCAAATATACCGAGACATTAGCTTGTTCCCCGATCAGTTAACCAAGGATGTTACTTTCACATATAACGGCAATTCCACAACAATTGAGATTACTTTTACCCCGAATGTAGCTTCGGGTTATCACTATTCGCTTACAAACGGAATCTCAATTTGGTCACAAGATCAGCCCACTTATCCACCGCGGCTCCAGGTTACGGATTAAAATAACAAGTGCCGACCGAATCGATGAGTAACACATGCTCTTCGGAAATCGGACATTCTAACAAAGGTTGATCTATGCTCGGATAATAACCGAGATCATTTTAAAGTTGACTGTAACTTCCGACGACTAAATTATGAATTTCTAATTAACACCGTAACTAATATTTCAGCTGCCAGTACACTTGAGTTTACCAACTATTACGAGATACTCGGGAGTCTGGAAATTCGCAAATAATCTAATTGTTACCCCAATAACGCCGTCTTTTTCATAACACGCTAAATTATGGAATAAAGAATCCTTGGGCAATACGGAAGTTCTTTCGCAACCCACCCATTCGCGAGCATCGTCTTGCTTACCAAGAATACAAGGCAATACGAAATTTGTTTCTAACGCATCTAATCCTCTCTCAGATATAACCATACCGTAAGCGATTTTAGCCAGCAACCTTGGGAAAAGCCGCGTCACATTTTTTAACTCCCCTTCGACCTTATTACCCAGACCCGCGAGAAGTTCTTCTGAGCCTTTTGATATATGAAGTGTTGCTCCGAGTACACAGCTCACCGAAGAATCATAGTTAACAATATACCTTGGTGGGCGGAATATTGGCATCATAAATAAGCCTGGGCATTTTTCAACAGGAACCTTGACTTTATTACCTTCAATCGCAAAATCATGCTCTTTCGGTCGTAGTATCTTCTCCCTGCTAGGAAGTTTTCCCACCGAGCGAATTAAATCAAATTGCCCACCATCTCGCAGTATTTTGGTTTCAAATGAATTTGTTATTCTATTGCATGTTAAACAACTTGCATTTCGCAATATAAACCGACCACCTAATGAAAAGGGAATGATATGTTCGTCGGTTAATTCTTCTGTCGATCCGCAATAAATGCATTGTCCAATTTCTTTTGAGAAACCATAATTCACTTCGATCATGACATTCCTCGTACTTGGTAGTGAACTTCCGTCCCAGACCGTTGTCGGCAAGACACCCTGTCAAGATTTGCCAATGATTTTCCCTCCAATCGGTTTCTCGGCATCGAACAACTAGCGAGGCACCATCGGGGCTGAAAGTGCATGAATCTGAATGACAGCCCTTTGTGCACCTAGTATAATTGCTCCAGTTTAACACGAAGGCGGGATCATGGACACAAATGTCCTGTATTACGGCGACAACCTCGAAATCCTGCGCAAGCACATCCCCAACGAATCCGTTGACCTGATCTACCTGGACCCTCCGTTCAACAGTAAACGCGACTACAACATCCTGTTCAAGGACAAGCACGGAATAGAGTCCGAGGCGCAGATAGAGGCGTTCACCGATTCATGGCATTGGACGCAACCGGCGCAGGACACTTACCAGCAGATTGTCACCAAGTGCCCGATAAATGTCAGCAAACTGATTGGCGCGCTTCACGATGTGCTGGGGCACAATGACGTGATGGCCTACCTAGTGATGATGACGGTGCGACTGGTGGAACTGCACCGTGTGTTAAAACCTACCGGCTCCTTATACCTTCATTGCGACCCGACGATGAGCCATTACATCAAGCTGGTGCTAGATCAGATTTTTGGGCCGACGAAATACCGGAATGAGATTATCTGGAAACGTAGTTCCGCTCATAGCGATTCCGGCCAGGGAGCGAAACACCTCGGGCGGCTTCATGATACGATCTTTTTCTATTCAAAATCTGATAATTACACCTCAAACATGGAATTCCTCGAATATAACGAGGATTATGTCAGCAATTTCTATAAACATATTGAGCCCGAAACCGGCCGAACCTATCGGCTTGATAACTTAGCTGGCCCGGGCGGAGCCGCTAAAGGGAACCCTCAATACGAATTCCTCGGCGTTACGAGATACTGGCGCTACTCGCAAAAACGGATGCAAGAACTCTACGAACAGGGACGAATTATTCAAACCAGACCTGGGGCGGTGCCGGCCTACAAAAGATATCTTGACGAGATGCCGGGTACTCCGCTCCAAGATATTTGGGACGACCTAGGCCCCATCGGAGCTCAAGCAACCGAAAGACTTGGATACCCAACGCAAAAACCGTTAGCTCTTCTCGAACGTATTATTAAATATTCCACGAACGAAGGGGATATTGTCCTCGATCCGTTCTGCGGCTGCGGAACGGCGATCGTGGCAGCGCAGAAACTCAAGCGCAGGTGGATAGGCATTGACGTTACACACCTTGCAATCAACCTGATGCGAATGCGGTTAAAGGACACCGCTGGCCTCGACGTTGAAGTTATCGGAGAACCCGCTGACCTCGACGGAGCAAGGGACCTTGCCCGCCGCGACAAGTACCAGTTCCAATGGTGGGCTTTAGGAACCATCGGGGCGCGGCCTTACGGCGAAAAGAAAAAGGGCGCAGATCACGGTGTGGACGGCGTCATCACGTTCATCGACGACCCATCCGGCAAGCCGAGTCGGGTCATTGTGCAGGTCAAGGGCGGGCACGTGGGGGTGAAGGACATACGGGAGTTGCAGACGGTGGCGGCGGACGAGGCGATCGGCGTTTACATCTGCATCGAACCGGCGACGGCCAACATGAAAGAAGAAGCCATCGCGGCGGGGTATTACCACTCGCCGGTATGGAACAAGGATTATCCCAAGATACAGATATTGACTGTCGAGGACATTATGAGTGGCAAGTCGGTGGAGATGCCGCCGCAGGCACAGGTGAGCACCACTTTTGCCAAGGCGCAGCGGGTGAAAACGAAGCAAGGGGAGCAGGGAAAGTTAAGTTAAGCGATATTATTCAGATGAAGGGTGACATCAATAACAGGGATCGTAAAATCCAAGGCCTCTTCTATGAAACGAGCAAGCAATTATCCTCCGTAGTAGATAAAACTAAGGACGCGATTATTTGCCCACTTTGCGGTACTTCTTTTGGGTTCGAGTCCTTGAATAAAGATCTTTCCATCGAACACGTACCACCTCGAGCAACGGCCAGACTCATTGGGGAAAGATCTCTGACAACGATAACTTGTGCACGATGCAATAATCATTATGGAAGCGAACTTCAAGGTCATCTAAAGGCATTCTTGATTTTTCAATTGCATCAATCTGGCAAATACGAAAAACCCTTGCGTGGCACGATGCAAATGCAAGACCCCAGCTTAGTGCCTTTACGAGCTAACATTGTTTTTACCCAGGACAAAGTTCAAGTCGTTGGAGTACCTAAGGCGAATAACATTCAAGATACGCAAAAACACTCTCAGGCTTTGAATGATTTAGTTCATAGTCAAACCAAGGATTGGCAGTTCAATGTCACTTTAAACTATGGTTTTGTTTTATCAAAAGCATGGCAGGCACTACTCCACTCCGCCTACCTTGCAGCACATATCATTAGCGGGTGTTCCTATGCTTTCACACCCGCAGGAACGAAGCTCAGGGAGCTTATCGCTAAAGATGAAACAGCCCAATTGGGGCCTTGCGTTATCGTCCCTCAAACAATTGGGGTTGGGGGCAACCAGTGGATAGCCAGAATCAATATGCCTCTAGATCTTAGAAGTCTTTGGGTGAAAGTCGCCGGGAATATTGTGATACTACCAATGCCGAGTGACGATGGTTTGCAATGCTACAATGCTTGGCAACGAGTATCTTCAATTACTAATTTTGGGCTTTCACCCAGAATCGAAAACTTGAATATTACTTTTTTCAGCGAACGCGATGGATTAGAGGCCCAAAAGTGTCTCCCGAGGTTCTTTGCACATGCCCGTCCAAAGGGTTTTGAATCAATCTGAATATTCCATAAATTCATTTTTCCTGAGAAATGGTCTTCCCTCCTGCACAAATCGTCATTTTATGACTTGTTCAGATGCACATCTCAATGTCGATTCTAGTTTTCTTCCAGTGATGCCCTAACCTCAAACAACCATCGAAGCGGCACTAAACTCCTAACCTCCGATCATGAGCGGTTCACTCCTGTAGAAGAGAGATGCGAAGTCTCGGCGGAAAAAATACACACGGTACGCTAGGATCGCGAATTTTGAAGCGGGAATACGATACTTTATGATAAAAGAAAGACAAATACTCAACCGGGGTACCTGAGTGATCGACACGTTGAAACGGTTTTCATTAGCTTTTATCCTATTGTTGATAGGCGTTGCTATCGGTACGATAGGCTTTATAGCCTTGGAAGGGTTTACCCCATTAGAGTCATTTTACCTGACTGTAAGTACTATCACCTTAGTTGGCTACGGCGATGTCGTGCCGGTCACTACGGGTGGTCGGGTGCTGGCTATGGGGTTAGTGGTTACCGGCTTCATCTTTTTCGCAAGCGTGATCATCACCAGCATTCGAATAGTACTCGAACGCCGGGAGCAGAAAAATCAAGCGCAGCAACGTCATACTCTCACCGCTCTTTTCTTGAACGAAATAGGAAGTAAGTTGCTCGGATTCCTTTGCCAGTGCGATCCAGCACTCTTGAGCACCCGGGATCCAGCTCAACCGGAAAAAGTATGGACTACGGAAGATTTTGAAAAGCTCGCTGATACTCTAAAACGCCATTCTTTCAATATTGATCCGCGACGTTCCGACTGGAATACTCTTGATAAACTGCTCGACAGCCGCATTCTATTGAGGCTCTTGGAAGACCCGTACGTTTTGGAGTATCCCCTATTCAGCAGTCTACTTCGCGCCATTTTCCATTTGAAAGATGAATTTAGAACCCGTCCAAATTTAGTTGATATGTCCGATGCGGTCTTGAACCATATAGCCAACGACATGAAAAAGGTGTATCGACCACTCGTTAACCTGTGGCTGGAACATATGCGCTATCTGGAAAAGACCTATCCCAGCCTCTTCTTTACGGTCCTGGAGTCTAACCCGTTCGGCATTACCAAGGCGGCCTAGTTGGTGGGGGCAACCCCTGTAGCAAGGCCCCTTACCGCTATTAGTATTCCGGGAGTATTCACGGATGCGGAAGCTTCTCTGGCATACGATAATCGAAGTCACCAAGGCCATCGGCCCTCTGATTGGTGTGATCATCGTCCTGCAATTTACCCTGGTGGACGCTGCAGCGGAGGTGTTCATCCAGTTCCTGATCGGCACGATTATGGCAATCAGCGGCATGGTTCTCTTTTTGGTGGGCATTGACGCCGGCATACTCCCCGCGGGGAAAATCGTTGGCGCCGGGTTGATCCATCGGCGGTCCCTTTGGTTGATCGTAGCGGTCGCCTTCCTGATAGGCTTTGCCACCACCATAGCCGAGCCGGACGTACTTGTCCTGGCCAGGCAGGCTGATATCATAACCGAAGGTGCTGTCCCTGCGCGGTATCTAACCTATATTATCGGTATAGGCGTAGCCTTCTTCGTGGTCATGGCGATGCTGCGCATCATTTTGGGGTTCCGGATTACCCACCTTCTTACCGCCAGTTACCTCATCATCATCATTCTGTCGCTCTTTACCCCCGCTGAGTACGTCTCGCTAGCGTTCGATTCAGGCAGTGTAACCACCGGGGCGCTCACCGCACCCATCGTCATTTCCCTGGGTATTGGCTTCAGCTCAGTGTTAGCGGGAAAATCGGCAATTGCGGATGGCTTTGGGCTGCTCGGTCTCGCCTCAATAGGTCCTATCATTGCGGTAATGATCATGGGAATCGTTCTCGGGTGAAAGAAATAACCATCCTGGACGGTCTATTAACCACCGCCGAAGGAGTGATGGAGGCGGTGCTGCCGCTCCTCGCTATCCTTTTGGCGTTCCAGGTGTTGTTCCTCAGGTTACCGTCGAGCTACATCCTTAACCTGTTAAAGGGGACCTTGATTGCCTCAGTAGGACTGGTGCTTTTCCTGCAAGGGGTGAAGGAGGGGTTCTTGCCCTACGGTCAGGCGATTGGCGAAGCTCTGGGTGATTTCAGCCATAAGTGGATGATAATACCCTTCGGTTTCATCCTCGGCTTTTTGACCACCCTGGGAGAACCTGCGGTGCGTATCCTGTGTGATCAGGTTGAGGAAACGTCATCTGGGTCCATCCGAAAACCCGCTGTCCTGTACGCCATCTGTATCGGTGTGGCCATGTTCGTGGCGCTCGGCATGGCTCGTATCGTCTATTCCATCCCGCTCCTCAATATTCTGATCCCGGGGTACGCTTTGGTTATGGTGTTGCTCTGGTTCAGTCAGAAAGATTATACGTCCATAGCCATCGACGCTGGAGGTGTAGCTACAGGGCCAATGGCCAACACCTTCCTGCTGGGACTCGGACTCGGGTTATCAGCGGCAATCGGCAGTCAGGATGCCATCATCTACGGCCTGGGTTTGGTGGCGTTAATTGCCCTGGCACCGATCATTTCGGTTATGACCCTGGGGTTAATAATGCGTGTTAGAATTTATTATCGGAGGTAATCCACATGGCAAACGTATCGTTAATCGTCACAATTGTCAGGAAGGGGTGGGGCGACAAAGTGCTGGAGGGTTCGATGAAGGCAGGAGCCGAAGGGGGTACCATTCTGATGGGCCGCGGTGTCGGTGTGCATGAAACCCATCAAAGCATCCTGGGTATTCCCATTGAACCGGAGAAGGAGATCGTCTTGTCACTGACATATCCAGACAAGACTGAGGCAATACTAAGCAAGATTGTTGATTCATGTGACTTGGAAGATCCAGGCGCCGGCATAGCTTTTGTCATTCCGATCGAAAAAGTGGTCGGGGTATGTCACCAATTGGGCACTCACCACGACGTATCAGACAGGTAAGCTTCGGTTTTTGATATGATTGAGGTACTGGCTGCAACCTAACAGTTGATACAGGCCTCGCAACCGGATTTGGGAGGAGGTTACAATGAGCGCGACTCTGATGGTCAAAGACGTTCACCCTATTCACGGAACTGCTGCGGTTACGGTCGATGAGAATGCATTACTCAAGAGTGTCATCTCCATTTACGCCACCAATCCCGGCATCAAGGGTATTTTTCTCACCGATGCACAAAACCGCTTCACAGGCATGGTTTCGCGCCTGGCCATTCAGAAATGGGCGGAGTACGAACTGTTCGGCAAATGGCAAAACAACGAGCCGGATTCTCTGGTCAGCGAGATGGTTGAAGATGTCCAAGCCAAGAGCGTTGCTCGTGGTGATTGGACATCATTCGGTTTGAAACTAAACGATACGCTTCAGAATGCATTTCAACGAATGATTCAGTCCGGTGAGGATATTCTGCCGGTAGTGGATGATGAGGGACGGGTGATCGGAGATCTTCTATTGTCGGAGATCCTCATGAAGGCGATCGAGATTAGCGATAACCGGGAACCACCATCGATCATTTAGTTCCATACACAGGCGCTTCGCTGGGCGAGACTATAAACTGAATCCTTGGTACACACTTTCCCTTAACTCATCGTACCTTCCCTAAGACTATTAAGTAGGTAGTTGATCTCAATAGTGGTAAGCCCGTATCGATGAAGAGCATGGCGGGTAATTTCCAAGCTGACCTCAAACTGTGGCTTGACCAACGCGTTCACTCCGATGCCTTTTAGAATTTCGGCATCAAGATCTCGTTCTACCCGGGCGACGATGTCTATCCTCGGATTAATGACACGGGCATTTATTACAGTAAGTTCAACGTCCAGGAAACTTGGAAAGGTGCAAACCAAGAGTTTAGCCTTTTCTAGTGCAGCCCCTGACAATACATCCGGTTTACTAGCGTCGCCGTAGATGCATGGTATTCCTGCTTTTTTAAGGCGATAAATGACCTGAGGGTCCAGGTCGATCACAACGTAAGACAAATTGCGACGTGACAATACGTTGGTAAGCATGTCAGCCACGCGGCCGCCACCGCAAATTACGGTGTGACCAGATAGCGATATTACCCGCTGGTCGGCTGTCTCCGGCCTATGATTGATCAATCGGCCCCCAAGTCTCGTACGATGCAATTGACGGTAAGTGAAATTCGCTATACTCAAGGCGAACGGGGTCTGCACCATTGTGACGATAGCTGCGCCCAGTATTAGAGCGTAGGTTGTGTCGCGAAGTATGCCCGAGGCTACGCCTACGCTGGCGAGGACAAAACTGAACTCGCCAATTTGTGCCAGACCGGCACCTGTAAGCAGAGATGTGCGGGCGTTATACCCAAATACCCAAGGAATCGCGGTATAAATAACCAATTTAACGGCGATTATGAAAACTACCACCCCTGCCAATAGCCCGAGATTTTGGGTCAGGAACCTTAAGTCGACGAGAGTGCCTAACGAGACGAAAAATAGGGCACCGAAAGCGTCACGGAAGGGCACAATATCAGCCAACGCCTGCCTCGCGAAGACCGACCGGCCAATGAGTAATCCTGCAATAAATGCCCCCACCGCGGCAGACACGCCAAAGAACTGCGACGCGATGGCTGCAGTTAGAGTCAATGATACTACGGAAATAAGGAATAGTTCTTTGGATCGAGCCTGAGCTATCCTATCTAGAATGCGAGGTAGGAGAAACAAGCCCAAACCAACCATCACAACCATAAAACCCAGGGCTTTGCTGCCAGCTTCGATAAGCGCAGGACCTACATCGCTACCAGAGGTGCCTAGTGTTGGAAGGATGATCATTAACGGAATTACAAAAAGATCTTCTACAAGAAGGAGACCAATCATTACGCGACCGTGGGTCGTATCGAGTTCATTGCGTTCAAGAAGCAGCTTAAGAACGACGAGCGTCGAACTCATGGTAATAAGAAAACCGAAAAAGATAGCTTCGGGGGTAGCCCAACCGAGTGCCTTGCCAAGACCGATGCCAGCGGCACCGGTTAACAGCACCTGGGCAGTACCGCCCAAAAAAGCCACCTTACCGACACGACGTAATTCGTCGAATGAGAATTCAAGCCCCAATGTGAAAAGTAACATGATAACGCCAATGTTAGCCAGATCTTCAATGGCGGCTGTGTCTTGCACTAGACCCAATCCATGTGGACTAATCAGCATGCCAGCGAATAGATAGCCGAGAAGCACGGGTAATTTCAAGCGATGGGCGAAGATGCCACCGATCACGGCCGCTATCAGCACGATAACGATTTCAAGCCCTGATACTGAGTTTTCTATCTCTGCTCCAGTGTGTGTGTGTTTAGGATAACCTATAATTGCATGTTGGTACCGTTTCCCGGTTTTCCGGGATTATGGCTTTAGATTGGCTGACCTTCGCCAACCTGGGGAAACCCGAGGTAGCATCACCTAGAACCAAACCTGATACGAACCACGATTGGATTACTTTGTATCTGTGAACCTGGTTTTTATCTGATTCCAGTGGGAGGACAACATAACCGGATCAATCCGATAACTAAATCTGATCAGGTACGGGGTTAGGAAAGCGGTGACTCCGACTGCCATACCGATAATTGGAAAAAGGAAGGAGCTCACCACACCAAGATCCTGACCGGCCTTGGCTACGATCAAGGCAAACTCACCAACCTGTCCCATTCCCAGGCCGACTTTCAGGGATGTCGACAGGTCATATCCCATTAGCTTTGTACCCATACCGCAGCCAATGATTTTCCCAAACAACATCGTCGCGATGACCAACAGGGCTGGAAGGAAAAAGACTTGAAACTGGGTGATATCGATCAGAGCACCGATCGAGACAAAAAACAGCGCGCCGAACATTTCTTTAATGCGCGAAGTCAGAATTATTATGCGGTGGGCCGATTTGGCGCTGGCAATAATCACACCCATAAGGAACGCCCCGATTGGCCATTGAGAGTCCCATCATATTGGCGATCACCGAAAGGCCGAAACAGAATCCCAGAGCAGCAAACACGATTACTTCGTCATGTTCGGTTTGACCCTCGCCCGTTTCCGGGTGATTCACCCAATCGATGGCTTTAGGGATGAATCTCAGGCCGAGAAGCAATGAACCGACGACGAATAACAGCATTTTACCGATCGACAGCGAGAGATCGATTACGTTGAGCGAACCAACATCGACAATCGAAGTCACAAGTCCTAATATCAGCACTACAATCAGGTCTTCCACAACCAGGACGCCCATCATCACCATGGTGGAAGTGTCTTTAAGCTTCCCCATATCTGTAAGAACTTTGGCGATGACAACTGTGCTACTCGATGCCAAGGCGATTCCTAAGAACAGGGCATCTATTAAAGGCCAACCAAGCATGCGCCCGATAACGAAACTGAGCGCAAACATCCAAGCTATCTCGATCAGTGAGATAACGGCATAGGTTTTGATGCCGATCTTCCTCAGTTTATCTAAAGGAAACTCAAGACCGATTCCAAATAACAGTAAAATAACACCCAATTCCGCTGCGGCTTCCAGGACTTCCGGCTGATTGATGAAGCTAAAAGGTGGAGTATAGGGGCCTATGAGAATGCCCGCAATAAGATAACCCAAGATCAACGGTTGTTTGAGTCGGTGGAAAATGAAAGTTGCCAGTCCACCAACAGTCATGATGATGGCGAAATCGGCAATGACTTCGGTAGAAAACTGCATTGGATGCTCCTGATCTAGTGGGGTTAGAAAAACGTTTGGAAGTTGTCCAAAGCATCGGACGTCTTGGGCGGCAATTTATTTTAACAGAATGAACATGCTCGAACAAACATAAAATATAGGATACATACCCCATACCGGGTTACGAAGGCATGGCCTATTTGCATCAGAGGGGAGCGCATGGGTTATAAACCCATGCGCTCCTTTTAGCTTGCGAAACTATTATCATCGGGCTAGGCCACTTGAACCTGAGTATACTTCATACCACGGCCGGCTCCAGTGCAGAAAGCTTGCCACCAATTATCAAACTTATCAGGGATTTCCGGATCAGTTACTCCAAATTCAAAATAGAAAGAGAGGGTCTTCTTCGGTCAGGTTGTGATTGGTAGAAAGGTCCCAACTTCTGCAATTGTGACTTTGACTATATTTCTTCCAGCAGGTCGTTTCTTGACCGGTTAAACAAAATGGGAGATGTTTACAACATCTCCCATTTGATCAACAACTTAACTCAAGAAACATTTTGCACTTTGAGTGTGGAATAGTCTTTAATGGTGGGCGCTGGCAGTCAATACACAGAACCGCTGCGCTGGTTTTTAACCTTGGCCAAGACCATTCCCTACGATTAGGTTAGATTTACTACCGTTGGTTCCTGTTCGTGGACAGGAAATTTACTAGCTTATCCAATTATTATCGCATTTGATCAATAAAATAGAAGCGCCCGTGTAGCTTTTTGTTAAAAAAGCGTACACGGGCGCTTTGAGTTTTGGGGAGATTAGTTAGATTTGGATTTTTTTAGGGCTGACCTTAAACCAAAGGTCAGATACAGGAAGATAATCAATGGGATTCCTATAAGCAAGGAAAGTACCTTGACAACGCCAGGCTGAGATTCTGCTAGGGTAGCAAATATTTCATGAGTCAAGAAAAATGCCAGAATAAGAGAAATCACTCCAAAAAGCCATTGATACCATTTAAAGTCAATATTTAATTTCATGTTTTTTCCTCTCTCATTTTAAATAGCGGGCAGGTACTGGTGCCAATATTCAGCCCTGCCTTCATCTGAGATGACGTCACTGTAACCGGATAGCGTATCCATTTTAGTAAAGAAGCTGTTCATCACAGGAGTAGTGGACACTACACCCTTAACTACTTCATGAATCCAAGCTTTATGATCTTTACTAAAGACACAATGGCTGGAACATCGACGACACACACCAACTGGGCGAGATGAAGGGGCGAAGCCTGTAATTGCATAGGAAAAATACCATTTTACGCATTCAATGGATTTATTAGGATATCCTTTATGGTCATTGGAAGCACTCCAGGGACCAGTTGCTCGATCCCAAGTTGGCTCTCTATACTCTTCTACTGTAGGAATTGCTCCGGCTGGGCAAACGTCGGCACATATCCCACAAGTTTTACAGAATTCCAAGGCACCAAAGTCTATAGGTTTAGTAGTGGGTAAAGGCAAATCGGTAAAAAGAATACTTGCAAAATTGCCGCTCTCGCCTTCTGGTTGTGAAACAGAATTGTGAATTCGATTATACTCTCCTACACCTGAGAGAATGCCCCAAACATTAGTTGGGGTCCCAGTAAACTTACTAGTTGTACTGTCTTCAAACCAATAAGACTGGTAGCCTAAGCCCCAAAGGAAGTTTTGAAGCTTATGACCATACTCACATTTTTCCATGTTTGATACAAAGGCTTGAGGGCTATTCACAGTACGACGATAGTTATTAGGATCTCGGGGACTTCTATCATAAATTACGATGGCATACTTGCACTTTTCAGGCATGACAAATGTTCCATTAGCGTCATACTTATAATCTGGGTTGTTTTCCAATCTAACATGAGTATTAAAAAGGGGTTTACGAGGTCCTACGCTGTTATCATCCACTCTAGCATAGCCAATCGCCCCTGCACCAAATTGCCTCAGGAAAGTTCGAATCATGAATGCGTTTTCCGTTTCGGAGCCTTCCCACTTCGGTACACCTAAAGTTTCATGAGTGACTTTAATTGTTCGAAAACCTTCAGGCGGATATTTCAGATATCCCGTTTGTCCTCTATCTAACGAGGCCCAGGCTCCAATTTGATCACGCAATGTAAAACCTGGCCGGTTGTTTTTGGCTCCTTCAATGGCATTGTTCTTTTGAGAAGCCCGGATAGCAGCCATCTCTTCTTTAGTAACATATATCGAGTCTTTCGAGTCTAATGTTCCTTCGCATGGCGAAGGGCCGGCGTAAGGCGTGCGTAGTTTCAAGTCGATTTCTACTGTTGGAATGTCAACTTCTTTAACCCACCAAGGACGTTTTTGCATAGATGTCGTGGAATTAAAAGTTTCGGCAGCACCTATGCCCGCCATTTCGTCTAGATCATGGAAAAAGGGAGCGGTTGCACCCATGCTAGCTATGGCTGCAGAACCTAAACCTATAGATTTCATAAAATCTCGGCGACTCATTGTGGAATGCGATTTCATATTACCTCTTTTATGTTTTGATTTTTGTTGGTTCCTTGACTCTGTGACCCTTGTTTACTAGAATGAACACAGGGAGGCGACAAGACACTGTTGTAAGACGCAGTACTTTTCCTTCCTTAACTGACGGCTCTGCCAGGAGCCGTCAGTCCGTTTTGGGCGAATTGCTGTTCTATATCATTTCTATTGTGAAATGTGTTTCATCACCTCCCCATCGCGAACGTTATTTTCACCCATTCTCGGTGTGTTAAGGATTGACATCATTCCAAATTCTGGCAAGTCAATCTCCCAAAAATGCCTGGTGTTCTCTCGGTCTATACTCAACGTGGGCACTATACTCGGTAACGGTTTAAGGTGAGAATCAAGCATCTTGGCTTTTGTAAACGGACAAGAATAAACACAGTTCATACAATGGCCCATCAATCTTGGCCGAAATCCGGTTGCAATATTATTTACGATGAATTCCATGCATTTAAAAGAATTATTCTTGTATCCTTTGTGATCATTGGATGCGTTCCAAGGTCCTGTGTTAATTTCCCAACTCGGTAATTTGTTTTTGTCAATCGCGCCAGATGGGCAGGCGACTGCGCATTTCAGGCAATTTTCACAGTATTTCAGGATCCCCATATCAATCGGTTTGCTCGGCGCTAAAGGCAAGTCCGTGAGAATACTAAACGTCCCAGACAAACATTCGTTGCCAAAAGCCGGTGTGATAGGTGGTCCGTGGGTTCGGTTATATTCTCCAATGCCGGTTAATATTTCTAGAGGAGGAAGGGGTGATCTTATTTCGAATCCCAGGTACCCAATTCCATGCAAGAAATTCATCATTTTTGCCAAATGTAATACCTTGTCCGTTGAATCTTGCCCAGCCGTTGCCAGTGTAGTGAAGTTACCGAATCTCTTATAGATACTCTTCATTTGTGGAACAAGGACGATCAAATATCTACAATTGCTCGGGTAACAGATTGTATTCAGGCCTTGAAGCTTATAGTCTCCGATTCCCTCTTCAAATTTCACAGCCATTTCTGAGTAAAATAGATTTATAATAGGCCCCAATTTGTGGTCATTTAAATCGATAATTCCTACATAAGAACACCCAATGGCTTTTGCCACCGTTCGGATCATCTTGGCATTATCTTCCGGCTTGCCTTCCCAGCGTGGCACCCCATAATCTTTGGGAGACGGAATTGAGCGAAATCCCCCAACGGGAGAAGGTAAGTCATAATAATAATCGGATATTAGTGCCTTCACGAGAGATATATCGCGTAGAGAATTCCCAGGCAATTGTTGCAGAATGCCATTTGTTTCGCGGAGTTTACTATTACTAATAATCTCCGCTTCTATTTTGGGATCGTTTAGATATCTGAAAAACGTATTAATATTATATACATTCGCAGACTGAGGATATGGGTTGTGTAATTTTAAATCGATTTCGACAGTAGGCACGTCGATATCTTTGATAAACCAGGGTTTATTTAACTCCGATGCACTCAACATCTGGTCCAAGTCCCGAAATTCATCACTACTATCCTTGCCTTTTTCGGACAAAGAAAGACCTTGCATGAAATCCTTGTTACTGATCGAAGAATGGTATCTATCCATATTGACCTCTTAGCTAATCAGAACTAGGAACCTCCATATATGTCATCAGTATGGCCAGGTTGTATCCTGATTTTGATTTCAACCCCAAGAGCGTTTGCTACTCTTTCAATGAAACCCAATGTCAGTGAATTCATCATACGTTCAAACTCAGATATAACGGGCTGTTTTGTACCAATTCGAGAAGCCAGTTCTTGCTGAGTAATACCACTCAACCGTCTGTACTCCGACAACCTCTTTACAATTGTATGTTCTAAAGAATTATTAGTACTCATAACAAATATAACCTATATCCTATATAATATATGGTATACACTATATTGTCAATACCCCATTTTGCGGAGCTCGGTTTTTAGGATTGGTCAAGGGTTACATATAGTTATCTCGGGGCTGATGTTGGATCATCCCTTCTGGCGGATTGGGTTGTATATGCAGGCACTGAACACTTTTAACAAAAAGTGTGATTAAAGACCTTATCATCCCTCGGTTGTTCTCGCTAAGACTCCCTCCAGAATATTCCGCGTTTCAGAGAGAGTTCCATTCTTTAAATAGGACGAGTCTTGGGATCAGGCCGTGACCATACAAAGCTGAGTTTGGCGGGGAAAATAATTTCAGTATAATGTAAGTGGTGGATTAGGCAGCACATAATAGAGGAGCGGGGAAATGGGAACATCACCTAAGCAACCATCACTTGTTTTGTCGGGGTTGGTAGTTGTTCCGTTAATATCTTTACTGATAGTGTTTTCCGGCTGTGGTTCGACACCATCTACGACTACAACCAAACCCACCACAACTACGGCACCCGTCACTTTCGCACAGCTGGCACAAAGTGGGCAGGTGCTTTATACCACCAAATGTGCCGGTTGCCACGGTGATAACGGCCAAGGTGTAAGGGCTCCCGCACTTTGGGGACCGAACTCCCATCTATCTGATCTTGGAAATGCTCAACTACTGCTTGGCTACACCTCGAGTGCGATGCCGCCTGGTTCAGCAAGTAGCCTTTCGCGACAGAATCACATTGATATAGTCTGTTACTTGCTCATCCAATCTAATGCAATAACAGGTAGTACTCCCTTTAACGAGGCTCAATTAAGCAGCATTATTTTGAAATAGCCCCGAATTCAGTTTCCAATCACCCCAGTATCTCTCGCCGACCCTTTGAGAACTACGAACCTGAGACGTCCTTAAAATAATAGGCTGTACGCCTAGATCAACAATAATGCCGTCACCTACCTCGACGCCCGAGTGAAGCCCTCATGCAAGTATTGATCCCACAATAGTCAGTTTTGTTCAATAACGGTAAGCAACAAGCCGTAAATATGTATCGCTGTGATATTCCCTCGCGCATTTTTCTTGCCGGAAGCGAAACCAGTGATAACTTTACGCCACCATCTGCGTTATATAAGGTAGATACTCCGCGTGAGGTTGATATTCCATGAAAAAGACCGTATTGGGTATTTTGGGGATGTTGGCTTTTATCTTCATCCTGTCCCTCCCCGGCTGTGTGACAGGTGAGGTGAAAGATCCCATTTCCGGCTTGCCCACGTTTACTTCGGAAGCGGCTTTGGTTTCCGCCTTCACCCAGGCACAAGCGAGGGGCAATTCCGGCAATTACTATGCCAAAGACGGCGCAATCCTGGCGCCGGCCGCAGCAGGCGCTGCGGAGGCAACCAACGGCGTCTCTTACTCCGGTACCAATGTCCAGGTCGCCGGCGTGGATGAAGCTGACATCGTCAAAACCGACGGCAAGTACATTTATGTTGTTTCCGGCAGCACCATTTACCTGGCTCAAGCCTACCCCGGTGAATCAGCCAAAATCGTCGGGCAGATCTCCATCGCCGGATTCACCCCCCAGGAGCTTTTTATCGACGACGACCGCCTGGTAGTCTTCGGTTCCACCTATTCCACCTCGGGCGATCAAGGCTATCCCACGATCCTGCCCGCCGATGCCAAATCGGGCATCTCCTCCATATATCCCTACCGGACCGGCATGGTATCCGTAAAACTCTACAATATTAAAGACCGTTCCAATCCGAAGCTTCTCAAAAGCTTCGACATCGAGGGATCTTACCTGACCTCACGCAAGATAGGCACCGACGTTTATTTCGTCGTCAACTCATATCCCAGCTACATCCAGACTAAACCCATCGCCGGCGATCTCATCCCCGGATACCGGGAGATTCTTGGCGGCACCGCATCCTCCGGTGATCTCAAGCCTGTCGCGAGCTATAACCAGATAGGCTATATCCCGCCCGTTCAGGCTGCCAGCTTTCTTACCATCGCCTCTATGTCGATGATTGATACGAATAAAGAGGTCGGCAAGACCGTCGTCGTCGGCAGCGGTGAAAACGTTTATGCCTCGATGGATAGCCTGTATGTCGCCCAGACCTCCTGGCCGGCTTACAGCGAAATCGGCATGACCATCGCCGATAACGCTCAAGGCACCGTTGTCACCAAGTTCTCCCTGTCCGGCGGCAAGGCTACTTATACCGCCACCGGGAAAGTCAAAGGACACATCCTGAACCAGTTCGCCATGGACGAGTACAACGGCTACTTCCGCATCGCCACCACAATCAGCGGCTACGTGAATAACCGCGACACCTCCACCAACAACATCTACGTCCTGGATGCCTCCCTGAAGGCCGCCGGCGCTCTCGAAGACGTCGCTCCCGGGGAAAGCATCTACGCCGTCCGGTTCATGGGCAAGCGCGCTTACATGGTGACTTTCCTGCACGTTGATCCGCTCTTTGTCATCGATCTTTCCCAACCGGCCGCGCCGAAGATCCTGGGCAAGCTGAAGATACCGGGTTACAGCGATTACCTGGAACCCTACGATGAGACTCACTTGATCGGCATCGGCAAGGAAGTTGACCCAAGCATTGATGCCAACTTGGTCCACACGGATAACGCCGTCTACTATACAGCGATCCAGGGCGTCAAGCTGGCTCTCTTCGATGTCACTGACGTCGCCAATCCGATCGAGGTTTACAAGGAAGTCATCGGCGACCGAGGCTCGGAGAGCCTGGCCGCCACCGATCATAAAGCTTTCCTTTTCGACAAGGAATCGGGTTTGCTGGTTCTGCCGGTTACCGTAGCCCAGTTAAAACCGGGGCAGCCCAAGAACATGCAGGGAGAATACGTCTTCCAGGGCGCCTATGTATACAACCTGACGCTGAAAGGCGGCTTCACCATCAAAGGTAAGGTCACCCACTACGATTCGAACGATGCTTTTCAAAAGAGCGGTCAGTATTTCTATGGAGGGACGGGTGAGATCACCCGCAGCCTGTTCATCGGCAATGTCCTTTACACCGTTTCCCAATCGAGGCTGCAGTTGAATGACCTCACCACCATGGCGGATTTGAAGGTGTTGCCATTCGGTCAGAAATAGACAGGCTCGCCTAAGGTTCTAACTAAATCCTATAAAACTAACAAATCGTCAGAGGGCGTGAACCAACATTCACTCAATACGTTGTTTCCTCGGACTCATTGAATCGAAGAGGTTTCAGCCACGCCCCAAATATCAACTGATCACAGAATTCTAATCATATTGCGAACTAGCCATCAAGAAACTACAATACAACCTGTTCAGCATTGGACTGCTGACAAGAATTTCTTGATCGATGTCTACACCAATTTTAGCTACTAAATTTTTCATACCCCCACCACGGTCTAAAGTTGTCCTCAGGGCTAGACTGTTCGAGCGCCTAAATGAAGGTCTACATCACAAGCTAATCCTTGTCTCTGCTCCTGCAGGCTTTGGTAAAACCACCTTGATCAGCGAATGGGTGGCAGGCTGTGGGCGCCCTGTAGCATGGTTGTCTTTGGGAGAAGCAGATAAAAACCCCACGAACTTTCTTATATACTTCGTTGCAGCTTTGCAGATGATTGCCCCAAAAATTGGGGAAGGAGTTTTGGGGGCGCTCCAATCCCCTCAACCGCCACCAATTGAGTCGATTCTAACCATCTTACTCAACGAAATCACCGCCATCCAAAACGATTTCGTTCTGATACTTGACGACTATCATGTTCTTGATGCCAAACCGATTGACGATACCATCGCCTTAATGCTTGAACATCTGCCGCCACAAATGCATGTGGCTATAATCACTCGTGAGGATCCAGATTTACCCCTGGCCCGATTACGCGCCCGTGACCAACTAACCGAACTGCGCGCCTCTGATTTGCGGTTTACGCCCGCCGAAGCCGCCGAGTTTCTCAATCAGGTGATGGACCTCAACCTTTCAGCGGAAAACATTGCCGCACTAGAAACCCGCACCGAAGGCTGGATAGCCGGGCTGCAGTTAGCCGCGATTTCCATGCGGGGACATCAAGACAATGCCAATTTCATCAAGTCTTTCACCGGCAGCCACCATTTCATCCTGGACTATCTGGTCGAAGAAGTTCTGCGTCAACAACCTGAAAGCATCCAGACGTTCTTGCTACGCACATCCATACTCGAACGCCTTTGCGGCCCCCTTTGTGATACTATTCCGCTCGACTCCTCGACTTCCGGGCAGGAAACCCTGGAATATCTCGAACGGGCCAACCTGTTCATCGTTCCCCTGGACAACGAGCGGCGCTGGTACCGATATCATCATCTCTTTGCGGAACTATTGCGCCAACGCCTGGAGCAGTCCAGCCCGGCTTTAGTGCCAAAGTTGCATCACCGGGCCAGCGCCTGGTTTGAGAGCGAAAACCTGATTGAGGAAGCCGTGGCTCACGCCTTTGCCAGCCACGATTGGGAGCATACGGCTGATCTGATCCAGCATTTCGCCTACCGGGTTCACAGGCAGACCAACCTGACAAAACTGAGTGGTTGGTTGGCTGGCCTGCCCGAGTCGGTCATTCGGGCCCGACCCTGGTTGTGCGTTTACCAGTCATTGGCATTCTATTGGACTGGGCCGAGAGATCGTATCGAGGAATTTCTGCAACTAGCCGAGCAGACATGGCCGGGCTCCCCCCTGCCAGTAGAGGAAACTACCCGTCTTATAGGCTACATCGCCGCCATTCGGGCTCACCTTGCTTTAGTGAGCGGCAATATTCCCCGTGTTCTGGCCATGGCAGAGGCAGCCATCCAGCAACTGCCTGAGGGCGATTATATGCGGGGGTGGACAGCCACGGCTTTGGGTGGCGCCTATTGGGGTCAAGGCAACGTCAATGCCTCGTTACAAGCATTCCAGACAGCTAGAACCGTGGCCTTGCAGCCTAACTACCCGTTGCTGGCTGTGCCCCCATCCTGCTATGTGGGCATGCAGCTAGTTAAACAGGGAAAGCTGGATGAAGCTCTTTGTATCTATTATGAAGGCTTGGCTTTGGCTACTATGGCCGGCGGCCAGCAATTACCCATAGCCGGTTTCCCTAAAGTGAAGCTCGGCGACGTGCTGCGCGAAAAAAACGATTTGGCGGGAGCCGAACAGTGGCTACATCCAGGCATAGAGCAGTGTATTCAGCTGGGTCATCCGGATGTTTTGGCGGATGCATATGTGGCGCTGTCCCGGCTCCAATTGGCTCAAAACAATTGGATCGGCGCCTACGACACCTTTGAAAAGGCTCAAGAAGTGGCGAATAAATCGCCGGTGGATCCGTTTGTCCGCTGCTGGCTGGACGATTGCCGCGTGCGGTTATTACTGGCCAAAGGCCGAATGGATGATCTTAACCGGTGGGTCGACGCCAGCGGGCTGAGCGTGGATGGCGAACTCAGCTACCACTACGATCTGCACCATATTAATCTTGCGCGCGTATTGTTGGCCCGCGCCAGGCATGCCCCTACCGCAGCCGGCGCTCACGCTAGTCTGCGCCAAGCGTCGAGCTTACTTACTCGCCTCCTCATCGCAGCCGAGAAAGCCGGCTGGGTGTATGAAACTATTAAAATCCTGGTACTCCAGGCGCAGGTCTTCGCTGAATCAAATGATAATAAGTCCCTCCAGGCACTGAGTGATGCTCTGAGTCTGGCGGAACCGGGCGGCTTCGTCCGTATCTTCGTTGATGAAGGTCCCCCCATGGCCAAATTACTCTCAGAAGCGGCTGCTCACGGGAATATGCCGGACTATGTTGGAAAACTGCTGGCTGCATTTGAAGCTGAGAAGCAGAAGACGTGTGATAAACCTGATTTATCCCCCTGCCCATCTGTCCAGCCCCTGATCGAACCATTAAGCCAGCGTGAATTAGAAATACTACGGCTAATGGCCCAAGGACTCTCGAATCGGCAGATTTGTGAAAGAGTCTTCCTCGCCCTGGACACGGTTAAGGGGCACAACAGGAAAATCTTCGACAAACTACAAGTTCAAAGACGCACCGGCGCTATAGCGCGTGCCCGCGAATTTGGACTTCTGTAGCTTAGCGCCGGTCGAACACAAACTCATTCACCGGCAAACTACAGGTTCAAAGCCCAATCAGAGATTCGCAATAACCTAACTCTGCATAATTTCTTCCCCCTCGACAACCAAAAACAACACCACCGCCCAACACTTAAGTGTCTATACGCTGACACTGTGTAGTTTCTATACTCCTTGTACATCAGATCAGTGGCAGAGGCTGTTATGAGCCACAAGAGGTACAAGATGATGTCAAACGAATTCGAACCCAAGCCGACTCAGGACAAACCCCTAATCTATCAAATTAGGATCAAAGGGCATCTGGGCTGCCAATGGACAGTTTGGTTTGAAGGCTTGACCATTACCCTGGGAGATAACGGCGATACGCTTTTAACCGGCCCCGTAACAGACCAGGCCGCGATGCATGGGTTACTCAAAAAATTGCGTGATTTAGGCTTGCCGTTGGTCTCAATATGCCCCCTCGGACACTGCGAGTCGGATCAGTCGAATGCCAAATAGTAATGGAAATAGGGAGGTTTGCCTTGGAAAACATCTAATACCCAAGTCAAGTCCCGGCGAACCAGTGGCGACCACGATTATATTCAGGGCCAATTTAATGAAACTTAACTGTTTGTTTGTTGAAGGAGAAATATATGAATACTGACAATAAAACCGCCGGATATGCCGCGCGCCTCGAGATCGACTATCCTCAAAAACTAGATCGAATGACAACTTTCTTCCGAATACTTTGGATCATTCCCATTGCGGTTATCCTAGGCTTAATCTCGGGGGCTGGTGAGACGGTCACCAACACGGTTTTCATCAATCAAGCCGGTGAGGTTATCAGGAAAACTCAAGAGACGGTTGGTGGGCTGGTGGCTGGCCTTGTTTTAGCCACGGCATTAATGATCCTTTTTCGACGGCTTTATCCACGGTGGTGGTTCGATTTTTCTCGCGAGCTGACCCGATTCGAGGCCAGGGTTGGTGCTTATGCGGGCTTGCTTACAGACCGATACCCGTCCACTGTCGACGAGCAGTCTATCCACCTGGAAATTGATTACCCCAACGTAGAAACTGACCTCAATCGGTGGTATCCCCTGATCAAATGGTTGCTCGCGATCCCGCATTATTTCGTTTTGTTTTTCCTCAGTATTGCCGCCTTCCTTGCTTTGTTCATGGCTTGGTTTGCCATTCTGGTGACTGGTCGATACCCGAGGGGCCTCTTTAACTTCAACGTCGGGGTTAGCCGTTGGTGGCTGCGGGTGCAAGCCTATGCCTTCCTACTGGTGACTGATAAATATCCCCCGTTTAGCTTGGGTTCTGTCTAAAATTGGATTTATATGTCACGTAAATTATTTTCCAATTCAATAAATTTTCTCAATAATCAATTAAAGGAGAATAAAATGAAAGTTTGTATTATCGGGGCATCTGGAAAGCTCGGCAAATACATGGTGCAGCAGGCACTTGATCGGGGCTACGAGGTAGTTGGCGTCTGCCGGGAGCGCAGCGCGATCAAGCTCGATGCATTCAAAGGACGCATCACTTTAATTCCCGGTGCTACGAACAATCGCGAGGTAATCAAAAAAGCTGTCGCTGGCTGCGACGGGGTGCTCACCGTGCTGGTTCCCTGGGGTACTCACCAATACTCATCCGGGACGGCCCAGGCGGTACTTGATTTCGCCCAACCGGGAGCGCGCCTCATCTTCTCTTGCGGCTGGCATATCACCCGTGATGGTCGGGATGTGTACCCGAGTTCCCTGAAAAGAGAGGAAAAGTTGGCCCGCCTGCTCGGGGGGTTGACTCGCATCATAGATATCGATGACCAGGTGGAAGCTTGCCGGCGGATTTTTGCCAGCAATACCCGCTGGACAGTCGTACGCGGGAGCGATCTCGAAGAGGGGGACAGTCAGGGCTTGCCGGTATGGAGCCGGCATGTCGGTGATCCCATTCTGAAGAGCAATTTGACTCGCCGCGTGGATTTCGCCCTGTTCATGGTAGAGGCACTCAAAAACGACGAATTGATTCACGAAGCCCCGGCGATTGTGGGACGCCAGACTCCCTCGGCCCTCGCTTACGCACAGTAGAAGGTGCCGAACATAGGCGGAGAATCCAACTATTTAGTCAAACGAGGAGGAGAAAATGAACACCTACAGAAAGACCGCTATCACAGTAGGCATACTATTCATAGCTTGCTCGGTTGCCAGCATCTTGGGCATGTCTATCTCAAACCCCATTTTGGATGGCGAGGATTATCTCACGACGCTGGCATCAAATAGTAACCAAATCATTGCCGGATCACTCATTGAGTTTGTCTGGGCAGCTACCTGCGCCGGTATTGCTATCGGTCTTTATCCCATCTTGAGGAAATACAACGGAGCTCTGGCGCTGGGAGCGGTTGGCTTCCGGATCGTCGAGGGTATTTTCGTTTTAATCGGGACTCTCGGTCTGTTGTCTCTATTGACATTGAGCCAGGAATTTGTTTCTGCGGGGACCTCGGCGGCATCGTCTTATCAGGCGTCGGGCAACGCACTGGTGGCATTGCGGGATTGGGCGCATGGCAGTATCGTACTCATCGCTTTTTCTCTTGGCACTTTGTTGTATTCCGCCGTTTTGTATCAATCCAGACTCATTCCCCGCTGGTTATCCGGTTGGGGGGTTTTGGCAGCAGCTTTGTGTTTGGCAGTAACCCTCTATAGTACCTTCAATTCAAGTTTTGGTCTCACCAATCTCAATACAGCATTAAATGCCCCTATCGGCTTGCAAGAAATGGTCCTGGCGGTTTGGTTGATTGCTAAAGGATTCAATCCATCGGTAATCGCTTCAGGTCCTGCCAAGCAGCTTTGATCGGAATTATCCGTAAAAAAAGGAGAACTAGAATGAACACCTATAAAAAGACAGCTATCATCACGGGAATTTTATTAATCATTGCGACTGCGGCAGGTCTACTGGGCAATGCCCTTACAGGCTCCATTGTGGGTGCTCCGGATTATCTTGTTCAGATTGCTGCAAACAAGAACCTGATCGTGGCGGGAGCGCTTCTTGCGTTTGTCGCGGCTGCCGGAAGTGCCGGTATCGCGATTTCGCTTTACCCCGTCCTGCGGAAACACGGTGAAGGGCTAGCTCTTGGGTCAGTCGGTTTCAGGCTTATTGAGGGGGTGTTCTACCTTGTCAGCGTACTCGGCTTGTTCTCTCTATTATCGCTAAGTCAGGAATATGCAAGCGCAGGGGCCCAGAGTGCTCCAGCCATTCAAGTCCTGGGCGAGTTGATTGTGTCGGTTCGTGTTTGGGCGGGCTTTGTGCTTGGAGTGATTGCCTTCTGCCTGGGCGCGGGTATGTACTACTACGTGCTCTATCGATCGAGACTCATCCCTCGCTGGCTATCATGCTGGGGTTTGGCCGGGCTCTTGCTGTTGTTCTCGATGACTATGGCGATTGCATTGGGCGAAAGAATTTCAGCACCTTCAGGCATGCTGGTGTTGCTGGCAGTCCCGCTCGCCTTGCAGGAAATGGTTCTGGCAGTATGGCTGATCGCCAAAGGCTTCAATCAATCGGCGGTCGCTTCCTTGTCTGAGAAAGCAGAATGAACGAGAAAAAGTTAGCGTATTCATAATAGGAGGGAAAATCATGAAAGCGATTGTAAGCCCCAAATACGGATCACCCGATGCTCTTCGGTTCTTAGAGGTTGCAAAACCTGTGCCCAGAGACGATGAAGTCCTGATAAAAGTTCATGCCGCCTCGGTAAACGCCTTTGACTGGCATGCGCTGACGGCCGACGTTTTCCTGGTGCGCCTGATGGGCGGGGGGCTGCTCAAACCGAAAAACCCGAGACCCGGAGAGGATGTAGCCGGGACGGTCGAAGCGGTTGGCAGAAACGTGCAGCAGTTCAAACCTGGTGATGATGTGTTTGGGGACTTATGCGAGTGCGGATGCGGCGGTTTTGCTGAGTACGTGTGCACCCGAGAAAACGCGCTGGTGTTGAAACCGGCCAATATGACATTCGAGCAAGCAGCAGCGGTGCCTATGGCGGCGGTCACTGCCCTGCACGGTCTTCGGGATGTCGGACAAATTCAGCCAAGGCAGAAGGTCTTGATCAATGGCGCGTCCGGCGGCGTGGGAACCTTTGCGGTGCAGATAGCCAAGTCGTTCGGGGCGGAAGTCACGGCTGTGTGCAGCACGAAGAATTTGGAACAGGCCCGCGAACTCGGCGCAGATCACGTAATTGACTACACCCAGGAAGATTTCACCCGAAGTGGCCAGCGCTATGATCTGATTTTTGCTGCTAACGGATATCATCCGCTTTCAGCTTACAAGCGTGCGTTAAGTCCCAAGGGAACTTACGTCGTGGCCGGAGGTGCCCTGGCTCAGATCATGCAAGCTATGCTCCTGGGACGATGGATGTCGCAGACCGGGGGTAAGAAAATGGCGGCATTAACATCGAGACCAAAACAAAAGGACCTGGATTATATCAGGGGGCTCCTTGAGGACGGTAAAGTCACCCCCGTTATCGATAGACGTTACCCCCTGAGCGACGTTGTGGAAGCGTTTCGCTATTTTGGACAAGGACACGCCAGGGGTAAGGTAGTCATCACGATGGAACCCGCTAACAGATGAAAACGGGACGCCGACGGGTGTTACGTTTATGACCATTGCAGCTGAGGAGTAATCAAATCATGGACACAAAAATCATTCTATCGGGAACCTGGGTTGTCGTCACATTAATCTACCTTTACGACGATGTCTTGCGCATCTGCAGCGGCGACTTTACCAAATCGATGGCCAATATGAATTTCAGCCAGTCGGTGTGGCTGGGGATCGCTGTTTTGATGTTGATTCCTATCCTGATGGTTTTCCTGACCCTGGTGTTGCCCCAGTCTGTGAGTCGATGGGCGAACATCATCGTAGCCGCCTTCTTTTTCCTGTTCAACCTGGTTGGCCTACCCAGTTACCCATCGATGTACGATAGATTCCTGTTAGCGGCCAGCCTGGGGTTCAATGTGGTCACTGTCTGGTATGCGTGGAAATGGGCATAACCCAATGGTTCTAAACGAATTGTTCCCAGGATTCTGGCTGATCATCCGTAACTTCAACCTATCCGCCATAACTGCCGAAGGTGCCAGCCAGTATTTACTGGAGGATTGAAATGAAAGCCATCGTCTACACCCAATAGGGCCCGCCCGAGGTGCTGCAGCTGAAAGAAGTGGAAAAACCTACGCCCCAAAACAAGGAGGATACCGTGCTGAAGATTACAGTAAACACCATCTTAGCTCTACTTATGCTGTTTGCCATCGTAAGTTGTGGACAATCAGAATCTCATAGCACTTCCTATCTAAGTCAAGAACCACCAGGGACAGAACCCCAAATATTCGCCCCGGGAATCGTCTCTGATCCCAATCAATTCGAATGGTCCGGCTCCTTTTCTCCAGATGGCAAAGAGTATTATTTTTCGCGTCAATACGGTGATGCCCCATCCAAAATATTATTCACCAAGTTAATTGATGGTAAGTGGACAACGCCTGAACCATTAATGGCCACCGCAGCCTATGGAGCCGGCGAAGTACACCTGACTTTTGACAACAAGAGATTGTATTTTATGTGGCAACATCCTTATCCCCCAGTACAGACTGGGTTGCCGCCATATTATTTTGTAGAAAGGGTTCCAAACAGATGGTCTGAGCCAAAATATGCGGGTCAAGGCATGTTTTTGAGTTCATCTCATGACGGGACCATTTACACTTCTGACATGTCATCATGGAATATTAATCGCCAAACCCACCTTGCAAAAGTCACGGTCGAAGGAGGTCAATTTATTAAATATGATCGCCTGGACATTCCGACTTATCTCGGTAGCCAAGCTCACCCCTGTATCGCCCCAGACGGCAGCTATATCCTCTTCGATGTGGATGGAGGAACCCATTTATTCGTTTGTTTCAAAAAGGCCGATGGAACCTGGGAGGCCGCAATAGACCTAACTAAGCACAGCTTCGACCCCATGGCTGGAGGCGCCTATATATCGCCAGACGGGAAATATCTTTTTTTCGCACTAAACGAGGATATCTGGTGGGTGGATATTAAAGTAATTGAAAACTTGAGACCTAAAGCCTAGTTCGGACTTTTCTTAACCTAGTGAATGTTATCAGAATCCGAGGAGGACAGCGATAAACCTAAACTAAAGGGCGGAAAGGGCAAATGCTTTTCCGCCCATTTCAAGCACAGATAGAGTCCAGGTCGTGTTTCAGACAGAGTCCGACTCCTCGAGGAGGACTAGTAAAGAAACAAAGGGAAAACCTCTCTGTTCGAATTATTCTCCCCTACGCCTGGGGTTTTCTGTGGAGTCCGACGTATGAAAATAAATCTGGCAATGCCGTGGTATAGTTAATCAAACAGTCATATATGAGCGATAAAAGGAGTAACCATGGCGAAAAAACTACCCGCTTCTAAAGAAAAAACCTGTAAGCACTGTGGTCATAATTGGGTTGCCAGAGTCGAAATACCTAAAATTTGCCCCAGTTGCCACAACCCACATTGGGACAAAACTGCGCGGAATACTTAGAAAAACACCGTCTAAGGCGCCAAAGGGTGTGGGCTAAAACAGTGATTAGGCTACCGCAAACTCCAACACCCGTGGTTCAGGCAAAGTCCGACTCCCAGGAGGACGAAGCTAAACAGTGAGGGAAAGGCTTTATCAGCCTTTCCCTCATCAAAGCCGAGATCCGATGTCTGGCGTGTTTCAGGCAGAGTCCGACTCTCAGTAAGATGAAGACCAAAGGTTCTAGTAGCAGCCGAGGGGTTTTTCAGCCCCTCGGCTGCTACCGGTTTATCGAGCCATAATCTCAAACAGATATCAACGGGATTGCGTTATGATGGTAACTCGCGGCTGACTATTAGAATTAATGCTTTTTGGTTTATGACAACTACCGGCGTGTCTTTTTCGATTGCTTCTCCCGTTGTTGCCGCTGACCATAACTCGTTGCCAATTCTTACTGTACCCTGGCGGGCAATTCGTGTCTCAGTAATTCCCCTCATCCCGATTTGGCTTTCGAAACCAAGAGTTGGTTTACCGCTTAACAAGAAGTAGATTGCTATACCAATTCCTAGAAAAACTGCCGCCAGGAGAATAATGACCCATACCGGCAACTCGATGCCGACTAGTGGTAGAAGCCACAATACAATAATGAACAATATCGCTTCATCCACCAATGAGGCCAAAACCAGTGCGAATAGACGAAAGTTGAATTTCTTCATGAGATTAATTATACGACATTAGATCCAAAGCATGCCGTGCGAGTGATTCAGTACCTCGGGCTTCATCAGCCCCTCGGTCAGTTTCGCAGAGAGCCACCCCAGGATAGGTCGTGTTCTAAGCAGAGTCCGCCGCTTCGAGGAGGAGGAGGTTTAATAACAACCGAGAGGCTTCATCAGCCCCTCGGTTGTTATTGATATTTTCTCTGGAAACGACGTTAAGGCTCAGAGTTACTTGTTTTTCGAATTAATTGATGATTAAGTTGTATTCAGCTATTGACAGGTACTGTGGTTCATACACTAGGCCTCGAACCTCCAAAGCATTGACGAATGCCCGAAGATGGTTCTCGGATCCCCTGATAAGATTCTGGTACACTCTTTGAATATCTATGTTATCAGTTCTTTCAAGGCATTCTCTGAGGTCGAGAATATCGATTTCTTCGATTGCAGCCCCGACCTTCAATGCATCGATGACTGAAACGCTCCCTTGAACGATCAGAGCATCATAAAGTCCCTGTAATTCGTTATTGGTGAAAACACCTACTCCGTTGCTCCCCACTGGGTCAATCAATCCGTATTGTTCAATCACGTTTTGCAAGGCATCCATGTGTTTTTGTTCGCTTTGGCTTATGTTGTTGAAGGTCCGATAAGTCCATAAACTAGCCATAGTCAGGTAGACATCTCGGGCGACCTTTTCTTCTTCTCTCATAAACAACACATCATGTGCCTCAGTGTCGGACAATGAAGAAACGCAATCACAAACAACAGCTTGGGTTAGCGCCTCTTGTCCATACCTGCCGTATCCGGCATTACCTGCGGCCAGTCCAATAGCTCCAACGGATGTGATTAGCAATAACGCAGTTGTTGCACCAAGACCAACTCTTGTCATTTTATTCATACTGGTTGCCCTTTCATATTTATATGTTTTTATGGCTGGAATGGCGACGGGTTCTCAACCTGTAACTGATTAACTTCACCTTGGCCGTTCTCACCCCGCACCTTGTCACCGGATGCGGCCACGGGGCTGGCGGCTACGATAGAGATGATTATTACTCCTACGATCACTAGGATTGCTCCCTTTGTTTTCATGGTTTTCTCCTACCAGGTGTTATTTTGATTGAGGTAAATGCTTGGTCTTCAGGAATTAAGATTTACCCCACTGACGCTGGTCGCCGGGTCCAGTGCCATCACCTGACTCACCGTAAGAATTACCGTTTTTAGGTTCACCCAATTGGTAGGCTAAACTGGGGTCTACTTCGCTTGATCCATGATAGCCGACGCCTAATTCATTGACATCGGCATTCTGGCCTAACCGGTTTTGTTCCGCTGCCCCAAGATCAAGACAGTCTTGAGTCTGCGTCTGAGAACGTAACTGATCGCGGAGTTGTTCCATTTCACGTAATTGAGCTTGGGTTTGGATTGGTTCTTCGCAAACAACCAACCTGTTTTGTTCCCTCTCAGTTGTGGTGTTGGATTGACTTTCTGAAGCAACAACCGCCCCCACCGATGTTGATACCAGGACTGCGGCCCCCGCCAGTGTTACCAGGAGTGTGTTGACCATGGTCTGTCCCCTTTCTAATATTTCTATCCTGTTTAACGGGGACAAAGTCTAATTTGTTACACTATTATCGACCATTACCACCTCCAGAAGAACCTCCCGTACCACCGGAACCAGTCCCTTGATCACCCTGGTCATCATTATCTGCTCCACCTTGGGATGGTTCTTCGGAAGCGGCTGTTTGGATCTGTTGCTGGAGCACTGCTGGTATCTGGGATGGTATGGTCGGGCTATCGGGGATTTTTCCTGAATACCCGGCAGCGTTAAGACTTTGCACCGCTTGCTTATAATCTCCGGCGGCGCCAATCATCGCCTTCTCAATCAGGGAAATGTTTTCATTTGACGCCTTGGCATACATACCACTTAGACATTGAAGCTGGGCATTAGTCGCGGCGGCGTTCAGCCGATCTATCTCCATCGTCTCTTGTCCCGACCCCCGACCAAATCCCTGGCCATTCCGCTTGAGTTCTCCATATCGGTTGAGGGCATTTAAAGAATCTTCTTGGTGTCCTTGCTCAGCCATCATTTGCGCCCGTAGCAATTGATAATCCATTGCAGCTAAATTGAGCTTGGTAGCCTTCACAGGGTCGATTTCGGCAAAAGCGACCAATCCTTTGGCCTGCTGTTGAAATTGGAACTCGCTCATTGTGGTGAGTTCCACCCTGATATGGCCGACGGTTGAATCTATGATTGAATCTAGGGTTGATAAATGGGTTTGCAGGGCTAGGCAGAAACGCTCCCTCAGTACTCCCGTTTCATCCTGATTCATGATATCGGTTGCCATGCTGATGTGTTCTTGGTATCTTGAAGAGGAGGGGGATACCTGATCAGTTAAAGCTACACCAAGGTTCCTGATTTCATCAATCCTTTTTTCAGCCAGAACCAAAGAATAGTCAAATCGACTCTCATCTCCAAAGGTCAAACCCATTCTGACTTGTTCCCATACGGTTTTTATACCGTAGAGCGTTTCACCCGGCAAAGCAGATTGGGCTGCATATACAGTACCTCCTGAAGTGACCAGCATCAAAGCAACGGCGGCCATTACTACTGATCGTAACGGTGGAAATCTTTGCCAAAAATTAGGCACGGGTTTTTCCCGCGCAATTTCCTCAAATATTTTTGCTTTAGTGAGTGCCTTCCATTGATTCGAGGGTATTGGGATTTCTGGCTGATGAATCGAACCGGCGAGCTTAAGCAGATGTTCCAACTCCTGCCGGTGATGTGGATATCGGTTCAGGCAAGTTTTAATGTCAGAACTGCCGGACTCAATATCGGTAATGCATTTAGCCAGAATATGTTCTATGTTTCCCATAGTATAGTCTCCTTCGAGCCGAGCAAACGACGCAGTGAGCTTAATCCCCGGTGCTGCAGTACTCTGACAGCACCTTCACTTTTACCAATCATCTTGGCGATAAGTGGATAATCAAACCCTTCTATAAAGTGAAATAAGATCACTTGTTGTTGAGCCTCCGGTAACTTTAAAATGGTTTTTTGCAGCAATGATTGAATTGCGTGTCTTTCGGATATTTTTGTTGGATCCTCAGCTTCATCTCGGATATCCAATTCCGGGTCTAAATTAGATTGGGGTTTCTTGGACCGATAATAGTCAACGATCAAGTTATGAGCGATTCTCATCAACCAGCCGAGGAACGGTGTATTGGTATTTCGGAATCGACTGATAGCCTTAAAAGCATTGATGAAAACCTGTTGACTTATGTCCTGAGCGTCTTGGGCCGACCCGACCCTGTAATATACATGCTTATAAATGTCATCGACATACATATCAAATAGCCGACCAAACGCAGCCGTATCCCCTTTAACAGCGGAGTCTATATCTGCGATAGATGTATGAGCTTCGGATTTCAGATTTGCCACTATATACTCATATTCATAATGATAAACGGACTCGAAAGGTATTTGTTACAGGAAAGGGAGAGTAGCTGAACTATACGAGGTTCCCGGATTAAGGGCAAGAAACGCTGCTTGGAAATGGGGATATAACTGAGCGGGCGGGAGTAAAAATAACCGATGGGTCGCGTCGACTAAGGAAGATCCAAGATCCACATAGTAAACGAGCCTGTGGGCTCATCGCCTAAAGGCTCGGTCATGTTTCTGGTGGAGACGGGGGAGAGTCAGATGATACCTGAAACACGGGAGCTCATGGAGTGGATATCCAATAAACCACTATTTCAGATGGTTGCCATCACAAAACGGCTTGTTCGAACTTTTGCCGCATCGGCAAAGAGTTACTCGATTTCGGACCTCGTATGTGTGACCATTAGCCGACTCGATCGGAATCCCCCTCGAACCCAAAGGGGGCCCATTTTACCTGCCTGAGTGTCCTTCACCAAACCTATCGACGGTTCAAATTCAGGTTCAATGGCTTTTCCACCGTTGTCCCATACAACGAGCCTTCCAGAGGGACAGTCACACGCTTCTTCGATAGCTGTTTTCCGGGATTCTGGGTCATCCGAGTTTTCTACTAATGTCCAGGTCCCGTCTGCTCGATGGCAGAATCTGGCGCTGGCACAAAAACCTTGCGCGTCGGTCAGTTTCAGATCCGGGCCAGTGATTTCCTCGGCTTGATTGAGGTACGGACTGCGCGATGTCGTTTCTGTACCGTTAAAATGTATCTTGGCGTGAGTACCGTCGCAAAAGGGTTTGGTACTAGATCGGCCGCATCTGCAGAGTGCGTAGTTTTCTTGGATCGGAAATTTCTGCCCTTCTTTCCAGCCGTGGCACTGGTCGTCATTATCGACGCAAGTAAAACGTTCAGAAAGCGGCACACCTCCGGATACCACATAAGGGCCGTCCTTGGTGATCACAATTTTAAATTTCTTGGATCTCTGACCGGTTGATTTCACCATGCTGGTCTCCTCTCATTTGTTTGTTAAATAAATATCGCCTTTATGCAATTATAGTACTTTGTAAATCGCTAGTTTATTTAGGTCTGAAACACGACTTATCCTGGAGTGGGTTTCTACGAGAATTACCGAGGGGCTGAGGAAGTCCCTTGGTTGTAACAAGGGCTTTCCGTCTTAGTCCTCCTCGTGACGTCGAACTCGCTCCGAAACACGGGAGACCCTGGGGTGGCTCTCTGCGAAACTGACCGAGGGGCTGATGAAGCCCCTCGGTTGTTATATCCAGAAAAGACCAGATCCCAGCCTGCGATTTAGATAGAGTCCGACTCTCCTCTGTTTCCCGATACAGGCTAGTATCACACCTTCTCTGCTTATGTGTGATCATTAACGATAGGTTGTTGTGTAACTGGCAACCTTCGAAATTATCGATTGAACTAGTCTACTGGTCGCGTCATCCCAAGCGCCCACTGATAAAACTCGACAGCAATTCCCAAAACGCCGATGAGAACGGTCCTCATGTCTCCGGCCCGGTCGTCGCATGACTCCCAACTCACGTTGGGCTTTTGTAAACCTAAGTGGACGAAAGTCTGCACCAGGGTTTTGGGGTGGTAGTAATTGCCGAATGGATTATTGATAAAAGCGGCTGATTCTTCACCATCTGAATCGAAATCATTGCCCGTGGTGCCACCAGATTCCAGGTTCTTGCCCTCAAGGTACTTCCACCAAAGTGGAAGAAATGCGGCTTCATTTTGGATGAACCAGTGACGAAACCCGGAGTATTTGTTTTGATCCTGTTCACTCGGAGCTACATCTGAACCCGAAGCATAGGCTATAATGTCGGAGAAATCCATGAACCTGGTAATCCATTCGTGGATCAACGCTTTTTCACGTTTAAGTAGTAATGATTTAACCATGATGTAATTATAACATTCGAGTCTAAAAAACGATGGTTTTTCATCGGCATGGAGACAATAAAAAAGGGGACTTCCCGATTTCGGGAAATCCCCTTTAAGAATCCTCAAAGTAGTTTGAGAGCTAATAGCTTAAAGATTTGGAACGTTCGGCCTCCACGAGGCCTAACTCTTTGAAATACTGGAAGATTTCATCGAGTAGTTTGAAGGCTCCCCCTGATAACCTCTTACTGGCTCCGTCGTTCCAATCCAGAAACCAGTACTCGATATTAACGGCGTCGAGATTTTCATCCGTGTAAATGCGGAACTCATCAGCGGGGCCGCCCCAAGATAATTGCCAGCGGAAATACCCCCGCTTTTGGTCTTGGAAAGTGCCCTTGGCGACATAGTCGAAACTTAAGCCGTATTCCTCGAACTTGCCTAACTCCTGATGCGTTACCTCGGGATTTCTTTGAGACAACCGCCAAAGCGTCCGTATATCCTTCAGCCGATCCTGAAGTTCCGAATTAAGCCGTTCCTGGCATGATTCCTGCCTCATCGTTATTGTCTCCTTCAAAATTGTATTTGAGATTGGTGAAACTACCCCGTTAAGACAAAAAAGGGGGTATCCGTTCCCACGCATGGGGAGACGAATACCCCCTTAAAAAAGCAAAAAGCGGGGCGCACACCCCGCTAATTGCGTTGGTTGTTTTGTGAGTTCAAGCGTTCAGTTTTGGGTTAAACCGCGACAGCTTCGCGGGCGATCTTTTTAGCAATCTTGGGCATCTTGGGTTTCTCGGTGATTGCTTTGGCCTCTGCTATAGCCGCTTCAGCTTCCTTATCCGGCTTGGCTTCCGGTTCTTTCGGCGTTTCTGCCTTAACTGGTTCTGGCGCCTTCGTCTCCGCCTCTTTCGGTGCTTCCGGCTTGACCGCTTCCGCCGCCTTAGCCGCTACCGCTTTCGAGGCTTCGGGCTTCGGTTGCGGCTTACCAACCGCCATCGGCATGACAACAAGTTGAAAGCCGTCGGCCTTGAAGAGCGTCGGCAAGTGCGGCTCAGTGATATTGAGTTCCACCATGCCGCCGCAGGCTTTCAAGGCGTCGGTAAAATAGCCGCCGTCAAACCTTACCCGTATTGGTTCACCGGAAGTTTCGGCGGATAGCTCCGTCACGCCTTTGTCGTCGGTTGCCGACATAATGACCTTACCATCACCGATGGACAGGTCTACCGGACAGCCTTTAACATCGGTCAGCACTTTGAGACTGGCGATAGCCCGTAGCGTTTCCGTAGCTTCGAGGCTTACCGACGTTTTGAAGGCGGTTGGGATGAGCGGCTTAGGATCGGGATAGTCGCCGGACATTCCAGACCATCGGTAACGGATAAGCTCCGTTTCGAGGATAAGGTAAGTTCGCTTGGCTGCCTCGTCCGTTTCAAAGGCGAGGCGCACCCGCCTGGCACGTTTAAGCGCCTGGGCGATACCCCGTAGCTCGTCCCGATGGATAACCGCTGTCCCTTCGCCGTTGAAGTCGAGTGTGGCGATGGCGAGGCGATAGCCGTCGGCGGATATAAGGTCGAGCTTGCCGTTTGCCGCCTTAAGGCAGACGCCTTGAAGGACTGGCCGCGAGCTTTGGCTTGAGGTGAAAGTAAGTACCCGCTCCAGTGCCTCGGACATCTCCAAAGCACCGAGGTTAGGGATAATCGAGTACCTCGGATTGACCTTAAGCTCGCAGTAGCCGGAAGTCGTCTTGTCTCCGGTCCATTCGTTGTTGGTAAGGTATGCCTGATTTGCGCCGCAGACTACCTTTAAGCACTTACCACTGACCCGCGATTCGCTGGCGTCACTGGTTGACGGGACAATCTTGATGATGTTGCTCCCGCCCAAGGCTCTAAGATAGCTAAGGAAGCCCTTGCGGCCTAAAGTGAAGCCCATAAGGCTCACCTTGTCGGCTAAGGCTCTATTCAGGGCGCTTATAAGGCTTTGACGCTGTGCGATAAAACCCTCACCTGAACGCTTGCCCTCGATATTAAGTTGTTCGATAGTATTCCCCCCTTTTAGCTATCCGATAGTGGGCAACTCCATCGGCTTCGCAAAGTAGTAAGCCCTTAACTAGCCGCCGTTCGCTGGCCTAATTAAATGCTTCTACTTATATAACCGCTGAAAGGGGTGAAAACCTTACCCACAAAACACTAATTTTTTTTGTTCACGTTTGCGCCACTTGCTCATGTACTTATATTCGGCGTTTTCGAGGGTTATGCCGTTCACTTTTTTGAAGGCTATTTGGATTAGGCGCTTGGGACAGGACAAAAGGAAAGTCCGGGCATCCACCCAGGCATCGAGGTCGAGGGCAGAATCATCGGGTAGAACTGTGGCAAGGCCGGTGTCATTGTCGGCGGTCTCTTCGTCGAGGCTGATAAGGTCGGGTTGCCGTTTCTTCTTGCGCCAATAATCAGCCACCTCGAAACTGGCGATACGGTACATTGCCGCTTCGGGTAAGGGAAGGCCGCCCTTGCGGTTCTGGGCGTCTGCCAGCTCCATCATTATGCTGTGCCGGACGTCCGCTTTGTCTTGCGGCGGGATTTTCCATTCAAAGCGTTTGGCGACGGCATAATATAGAAGCCAGTCTCCGGTTAGGCGGTTGTAGGATAGTGGAAGGTTGTTGTGATCGTCGGAACATCCTGAAGGTGCTTTCATGTAGTTTGCTACCCCCTTTCAAAGAGGGGGCAAGCGTTCAGGTGAGTGATTTATAGCAATTTAGTTGTTAAGGTGCTGGTAGAGTCCAGCACCCATCATCCAACAATCTTCGCTTATGTTCAGCTACAAAATGAACCTTTATTTACAACAATGCCCGTATCCACGATGGCGGATTAGAAAAATCGGTTAGCTTCGGATAAGGCTTAATCACACAATTCGGGCTCTTTCCTCACCGGATGGCGCCTGAATTGGCCTTTTAGTGCGTTTCACCGCCAATTGCCACAATACAATCCGATATTGGCCAGGTGAATTGTGCAATCAAACGGCGGGGATACCGGAATACCTTTTTGGCGCCTTTGGGGGCTCTTTCGGCCTTTGGTGGCCTGATGGTCGGCCGTTTGGGCAGTTCGGCGGTGCTTACTTAAACTGCGCCGCCTATTCCATTAATGCCGGATGCTGTTCGTTTCAGGAGACGACTGGCTCAGCCCCTCTCGGCTTTCTGCGGATTCGCCCAGGCGCTGTCTCCAGCCCCGAGCCCTACCCGTGTCAACCGATAGTATTTCCGTGCCGGACCTTGAGGGTAGTTATCCTGAAAAGCCGACCGCTCTGTGTGGCTTGACGGTTCTACCCAGCCAAGTCTTTTGAGCATTGAGAAGTAAACTACAAACGAATGATAGCGGCAGGCAGTGGTCTTATAGGGGATACTTGGAGTGATCTTTTTAAGCAGGTCATCGACCCGATCCGGTGAAAAGCGTTGGTCTTGTTTCTTCGCCACTTTCTCCGCCATTCTCACCGCCCGATCCATCGCCGTTTCGTTGATTATGGCGATCTTATAACTATGGAATATCTCCGCCTGCGGAGCTCCGACGATCGGGTTGACGGTAGGCGATCCGTAAGGCGCGTTTCCTAACAGGAACTCTCTAATGAACCAGCCGCAGCCGAAAGGCCGGAGGAAACCACCCTTCTTAGGTCTTAGCTGAATTACCATCGCTCTTCCAGAGATCGTCGTACCACTTCCGATGCTCTTCGCCGGCCACCTTGCGGTATTTGGCTGTGGTATTGAAGCTCTGATGGCCTAAATGCTCCTGGAGCATGCGGAGGCCGTCCCCGGAATCATTGTGTTTCACGGCATGTACGGCGAAAGCATCCCGGAGCTTGTGAGGGCTGACATTATGTACCTTGCCGGTTTCGGTGTTGACGATGTGCGGTAATCCGGCTTGTTCGCCAAGAGTCTTAACGATCTGCCAGGCGCGGTGCCGGTTGATGCCGAATAGCATTCTTTTTCCGTTACGGTTAACCGGACCGCCCCGGGTGATATATTCACTTATGAGGGCGAGTAATTCTTCATCAACAGGCAGAACCCGCTGTTTGCGGAAGTCTTTTAGATCCTTGATCGCCGATTCGATTTTTTCGCCGCACTTTGGGCAATATACCGACTTCAGCCCGAGTGCTGCCTGGCATTTCGGGCATTTCAATTTGATTCGGCTCTTAAGGTGCTTGATGGTTACGATCCCGTTGATAAGGTCGATATCATCGGTGCTAATGGACAAAGCCTCGCTGATCCGGCAGCCCAAGTGAAAGAGTAGCGTTAGTAGAAGCCGGTCACGCAGGTTAGTGGCGGCTTCGATCAATTGGCTGACCTCTCCGAGTTCAAGATATGCTTTGGTCATTTTCACACCGATTTTCAGTAGCTTCTAGGGGATCGTTTTCAGATTGAGCCAGAGGCACAGTACTAGTTGTCGCAGCCCATTCTCGCCTGATAGCCTTGGCGATGATGCTGGCCAAAATAACCTTGGCATCGGTTGGGGTCTGTGGCCCTTGGGTTCTTGACATATCTTTGAGCCAGATTTACAATTAATCTATGTTCGATAGATTTAGACGCCTTCAATATAGCACCTATAAGCAGACTATCATTTGTAAATCAGCACTTATTTGCACCTATCAATATGAATCGTTTCAGCTGTAAAGCGAAATTGTCGAAGGAGGGAGCGAATTGAAACGCATCAAAAAGCCGGCGGTAACCCCGGAACAGGACCAAGATTGGCTACGTCGTAACCAACAGGGAGAATCTGCGGCACAGATAGCCGACAAAGATGGCTATGACAAGCGTACAGTGGAAGTCCATCTTGAACATGCCAGGCAGGAAATCGAAGCCAAAGAAATGCGGCGTTCGGTTCTGCGCGATGCGGTCGAGAGCCACTATCAAGATATGTGCGCCGTAGCTGAAAAACTCAATCCGCAGTCCCCGGTTAAAGACAAATATCTATCTCCCAAGGAAGAGCACATCAAAATCGCTCTCCGGAAACACCTGCCACGATCGCCCATCTGGGAAAATCTATCCAAACTCGATGGCATCCAAAAGACTATCAACGATATCAATGATCGGATTGAGAAGAGAATTGCCGGACTTAAATCTGACCCGCAACTGCGGCCATTCGGTAACCGAGTCCCAGCGATAATGAGCGGTGTTGATGCCTTTTTTAAACATCAAACCGAGCAGTGGGCTCAAGGGTATCATGGACTCGATCTGGACTTAAACGAGATTCAGGAACGTTCCAGCAAGCTGGGTTTTGTTAATTATGGGGTGGGTTTTAGCCGCATGGGCGAGATGGACTCGACCGAAATACCTATCATGCGGTTGATGCTTAAGAAGTGGCAAAAGCGCGTTCGGCAATGGCCCGAATATCTGGAGTTGGAAAAAGCTCATTCCGAACTGAAGCGGGTTGAGAAAAATCTGGCCGAAGATTTGTGGGCGATCACGCTACGGCGTGTTTTGCCAGGGCGTTGTGATTATTGCCCGATTTAGGAGGAAAGATGAAAGTCGTTATCTATTGCCGAGTTTCGAGCGATTCTCAGGACGTTGATCTATCAATAGGAGCCCAACTTCGGGCGCTAAGGGATTATGCTGCCAGGCAGGGGCATGAAATCGTCCGGGAATTTGTTGATGAAGCAGAGAGCGGCCGCACCGCCGACCGGCCAGAATTTTTAAGAATGATTGGCATGGCCAAATCTGTCAAACCACCTTTTGAGGTGGTACTAGTTTGGAAGCTAAATAGGTTTTCTCGAAACAGACTCGACTCAATCACCTACAAGGCGCTACTCAAGAGTAGGGGCATCAAAGTCATCTCGATCAATGAGCCACTTGATGACAGCCCGTCTGGTCAGCTTCTGGAAGGCGTAATCGAAACCATGGATTCATTTTTCAGCGCCAGCCTCGCTCAGGACATTAAACGGGGCTTAAAAGAAAACACCCAGCGTGGTTTCTATAACGGTAGCCACCCGCCTTATGGCCTTCATAAAGTGCCGGTTCAGGACGGAGCTAAAACCCGGTATAAGCTCGAACCGGATGCCGAAGAAAGCCAATCCATGCGTGCGATACGCCGCATTTTTGAGCTGGCATTTACAGACATCGGTAGCAAAGAAATTGCCAAAACCCTGAATCGTGAGGGGATAAAGACTTCGACCGGGCAGCTATGGGGTAAAACCACCGTCTATAAAATACTGACTAACGAGGCCTATTGTGGCACCCTTGTTTGGGGTGGACATCGGGGCAGAGAGAGCGATAGCGTCAGAATAGAAAGTGCGATACCGGCAATTGTCAGTAAGGAAGCTTTTATTGAGCTTCAAAATCGGATGAGTGCCAAAAAACCAACCATTATCCATCCGCGCACTGTGCCGAGTTTCTACCTTCTAAGCGGCTTTCTGTTCTGCACCTGCGGTCATGCCATGACCGGCAGGAGCGCTAAATCCCACCAGTACTACTATTACATGTGCAATCAAGGGAACAAGAGGGGAAGTGAAGCCTGTAGCGCCCGGGCTCTAGCCAAAGACCGCTTCGAAAAGGCAGTCATCGATCAGGTTAAAAGCCGAATCCTGAACAACGATTGGTTAGAAGATCTGGTGAAATTGGTCAATGAAGATCTTGATTCAAACCACGGCAACTTGAAAGAACAACTCGTCCAGATTGACGTGGAATTAAAAGAGATCAAGAACAGGCTGTCCAAACTGTATGAAGCGCTGGAGACAGGCAAAGTGAGCCTTGACGACTTGGCTCCACGGATCAGGGAATTGCGTCAACGGCAGGAAGAACTGAGCAAGCGAAGACTAGTGGTGGAAGTTGAAGACATTGCCCAAGGGGTGACCCATGTTGATGCCGTAAAAATCAAGGCTTTCGCTGAGGAGTTAAAGACGTTGCTGGATGAGGCCGATTTTGCCGAAAGCAAAGCTTTCTTGCGTTCGTTCATAAAAAGGATCGAGGTCGGCAAGGAAACAGCAACGATTTATTATAATTTGCCGATCCCGGTATCCGGGGGAAAGGAGGAAGTATCAGTTCTGCCTATGGTTACCTTTGGTGGGCCGTGGGGGACTGTCCCCGAACTCTTATTCGACAAGAAGGAATTGATCCCGGTGCTCCAACATTTCTTGGTGTCATATCTCAATTGAAGATAGCTTGACATTCTTTATTGATACGGGGTACATCACCCTTGCTTATGGCTAGATCTATACGTTCCTATGTTTGTTCAATGGTAATAAAACTTGCTTCAAAAAAAGGTGTCTGATATTTTACCACACACCTTTCCGTTATGATAGATTTGTGTTTTAGTAGCCAACTTCACTTATCACACAATTAGCGTATACGGATTTGAAATCAGTTTAAAACTTCTCTGGCAAAAGCTTTGGCGCTTATCAGGTCTTCTTCGTTAGGGTGTCCAGTCATCTGTTTATGCATTTCACCCCATGCCTCGTCAGATAGATTAAGAGCAGTTTTTATTGGTTCGTGCAAGGCTTCAGCGAGAAATCCCTGGCAGTCAAAACACCCTTTGTATTCAATCTTTTTTTCCTTGCATACTGCTTTGATAGGCTCTGTAAATCCCTCCATGTCCTGGTTCGGATAAGCCGCAGAAAAATGGGTTATGAAACCAGCCATTTTTTGATTCGAACCTGCCTGAATATTAGCCAAATATTTCTTGACCGGTGCAGCCAGATTGGCTGAATGGAGGGGCGAACCAATGAAGACGAAATCATATCCAGCAAAATCTTCAACTCCGACATCATCAAGCTTTTTCAAATCCACATCATTTGCTTGGGATATTTCTTCGTAGATACTTTTAGCGACCTTTTCCGTATTTCCAGTTTGACTAAAATATGTAACTAATACTTTCATTTTATGATCTCCTTAAATATACTCATGATTAATAGTTCGACATCGTTCCTTACCACATTATTCTTAATCTTTAACCAGTTCCAGCACTTCGCTGGGCATTTCAGCCATCCTACCAACCTCCTTAAGTTATTATTGGGGTTCTGTTTTGGATATCCCCGGCAACTCTTTTAGTTCCTAGGGTTATTTATTACAGGTCTATAATCAATAACCCATCTTTCGTGCGCACTTTATACTTGTTGATAGATTCTTTGGCGGGTCCTTTTAGTATTTTGCCATCAAGGTCATACTCACTATGCCCTAAACTACAACATCGTAGTTTGTTCTCACCGGGTACCAGGTCTATTTTCCTGCCCATGTGTTTGCACCGATTAGTATACGCACGATACTCATCACCAGTGTGGATTACAAGGATTGGCTTAGCTAACCCTTTACCTTTTAGATAGACAGCACTATTACCCTTTAAAGCACTTGCTTTTTCTAGGTCGATTAACGCTTTTTTTTCTTTAACCTGCCACACCTCGTTGTTCAGTGGCTGTGTTTCACAGATACCAAGTATTGCCTGGATTAAACCCATGTTATTGCTCCGTTTCATTTTTCGTTTCGGGGTTAACTATAACACTACTTATAGTTGTTGTCAATACCATAGGTTATATATATCATCTAAGGTATTGACAATTGTTATTATGTAATACTATAATCGGTAGTAATTAGCAGGAGGTTGATTTTGGCTATTGTACAGCTTCAAATAGGTGATCTTGCAAAACAGGTTGGAGTGAGCGTTCGGACTATTGGATTTTATGAGGAGAAGGGGCTGCTTACTCCTTCCTCGCATACTGCCAGTGGTATGCGGCTGTATACCATTCAAGATGCAAATCGCCTTAAATTCATTAAAGGACTTAGACACATCGGGTTTCCTATTAAAGAAATTCAGACACTGATGAAATATGGTGCGACTGCTGAATCCCGTCAGGGTATCGTGGACCATACAATGAAATTATTGAATATCCAAAAAGTAAAAACCAAGGCAGAGATAATGAAACTCAATGATATTCAGAAGGAGATTGAAGCATCGATTAAGAAGGTGGAAATGTGTTCCCATTGTCAAATTGAACCATGCCAAGAAGATTGTCCAAATTTTGGACAGGCTTTATGATTTATATGTGCATTTTATCGGAGGCCGGATATTGCGGGTAGTAGCTTCTTTTGAATCTTAGGCGGAGGTACTTTGTCGATGATCTTCTCATGAGTAATCTCATTGCTATATAGCCATAAAAGGAGTGTTTTGAGAGCTTGGTAGTATCTAGCTTTGCCATTAACACAAGTGAGAGATTTCAGATAGGCATTAACACCTTCGGGACTTAGAGGATAGCCCACATACTTGCTAAGGGTAAACCGATAGAACTCAATAGTTCTCGGGCTACAATCGTCAGGACGAGAGGCAATGAACTTTTCCAGTAAATTGTTCACAAACTTTTGTGAACAGGCTGAACCTAAATCAATGGTGGGCTTGAAGGGACGATACCGAGAACCAAACCCGGACTCCTGCCCGACCCGACAGCAGCGGCAAATAATATTCTTTGACTTCTCCGAAGAAGACCTAGATAAACAATGTGATATAATTTTTTCTTCAAGCGAAAGGAGGTCGTAAGGATGGCCCAATTAGTCTGCCCAGAATGCTACGGCAAGAAGAGTTCCAACCAGATTAACATCGAGTGCAAAACAAATGTAGAATTGCACGGCATAATTCGTTGCCTCGAGTGCCAACATGAAATACCGATTACAATGCATAAGGGCTTTATTCAAAGTTTGGATTTAGCGCTACCGGGCACCCAATCTAAGTTTCTCAATTCTTCAGTCCCTGCCGATATTAAAGAGGACATAGAAGAAGCAGAAAGAGCGAATTATTCCCAATGCTATAAAGCTTGCGTTGCCATGTGTCGTAGGGCTTTACAGCTTTCGCTTATAGATAAAGGTATTGAGGACAAGCCTCTAGGAAAAATGCTGGAAGAAGCGACAAGTTCCGGCCTTCTTGGCGCGAAGATTTATGCCCTAGCCACGTCTATAAAAGGCTACGGTGACATTGGCGTTCATCGGCGAGAGAAAATAGACCCTGAGGAAGCTCGGCTGGTCATCTATACCACGGTTCGAATGCTAAATGAACTATTTATAAGCTGATTTTGGCTCTCATCTATTTCACGTATTCGAATTTTATGCCAAACTGAAATCAAAGTTGAAAGTTCTACCTATTGATACCCCGGCTCCACTTTTACTATCTCTGTGCAACTTTTCCTCAACTGAATCTCTACATCCGACGACGCTTCTAGCCATCCTTCGCGCAAGGCTTTTCCTCCTCAACATCTTGTGTAGGAAGACCTATGAGGAAAGCGGAAGGCATTTGCCCATATTCTAATAACATTGAATCATGAATATTGCTATAATTAAGAGTCGCATGAATACAAAAAACGAAGAAGCCTTTGAAAACGCTCTAACCAATCTTCAGCACGTACTTATCGCACGACGTGTCTTAGCAAGTGATGAGCAGGTTCGTTTGAACTGGAACCACTTTAATATCATGGCCCTTGTCAAAGAACACGGTAGTATTTTACCTTCGCAAATAAGTGATGAATTGAGATTATCACGTCCGACAACCTCAAAATACCTCAAATATCTCAAAGCCCACGGACTGATTTCGACGAGCACATCGAAAAACGACCACCGTTCATATACAATCCATCTCACGAGTCTCTCGAAACAAATAATTCAAAACATCTTTAAAGGTCAGCACGATAATGTAAAACTCGCGTTGAATGTTTTAACCACCAACGAAGCAGAACAATTTGCCCGAACGGCTGTAAAGATTACCGCCGCACTTGACAATGAGTCGCTTAAAACCATATAGTTGCCATAGGGCAACTATATTAGCGTCAAATGAGGTGAGTAATCATGACAAAGGCAATCATAATAACCGGAGCCGCAAATGGCATTGGTAAAGTTACCGCACAAAAAGCCCGTGACAGTGGCTATGAAGTATATGGGCTGGACAAAGTGAAGATAGATGCCGGCAATCCTGAATTCAGCGGCATTAATTGGCTACATACTGACCTATCAAAAAAACATGAAGTTGAAGATGCAATCAAGAGTTTAAACAATAAGCCATTGTTTGGCATCATCAACAACGCTGCCGAGATACTTGGTTCACCGTGGGAAGAATTCAATTTCGATGAGTGGGACAAGGCAATCGAAGCAAATCTGACCGCGCCATTACGCCTTTGCCACGGACTCAGAAAAAATCTGGTGAAGGGAGGCTCCATCGTTAATATATCCAGCCACGGCGGCCGCCACGCGGCCTACGCAAGCATCCCCTACACTCTCACGAAAGCGGCACAAATCAATCTTACACAATCCTTGGCGGCAAATTTTGGGCCATATGGCGTGCGGGTCAATGCGGTTGTGCCGGGTTGGGTGAATACGGAGAGCGCCAAACCGTACATACCAGAGGTGACGGCTGAAATTACACCACTAGGCAGAAACGCTGAGCCAGAGGAAATTGCTGACGCCATTCTATTCCTTCTGTCGGATAAAGCCAGGTTTATCAACGGCACACAACTGGTTGTTGACGGCGGCTATGACGCTATTGATTACTCGATGTATCAACTGGACAAGTCATTCCTATAGCATGAGTAGCGCTTATCCTCGAACCATCACAGCGGTTTCAGGCTGAAAGTCAGGTTGAAGTCGCCAGAAGTTCTACCTATTGATACCCCGGCTCCACCACTACTTCCGCAATTACTCTTTTTAAACCTGCTGGTTGTATGCCCTCATTGCAAAGACATAAGCAACGAGCAAAATCCCGACCATCCATGTAAGCGCAACCCAAATATCGTTGCCCACCGGCTGACCGGATAGTAGAGCGCGGATAGACTCCACTATCGATGTCACCGGCTGATTATCGGCGAAAGCGCGAACGGCCGACGGCATCGTCTCGGTTGGTACAAACGCCGAGCTTATAAACGGCAGGAATATCAGCGGGTAAGCAAATCCGGTTGCGCCCTCCATTGATTTCCCCGTAATCCCCGGAACGACCGCGGCCCATGTTAAGGCCAGGGTAAACAGCATGAGAATCCCCGCCACCGCGAGCCACTCCAATATTCCTGCGCCTGAACGGAACCCCATAATGAACCCGATAAGTATAATTATTATGACTGTAAGCATGTTGGACACAAGCGAGGTCAGAACATGGCTCCATAACACCGACGAGCGTTTGATGGGCATGGAATGAAACCGCGCAAAAAGCCCTTTTTCCTTGTCCATAAAAAGCCGCATGGCAGTATAGGCTATGCCGCTGGCAATTGCGATCAGTAGTATGCCTGGCAACTGGTAATTCACATAATTCACATTTTCGCCCAAACTCGTTTTTACCGCTCCGCCGAACACATAAACAAACATTAGCATCGTAGCAATTGGAGTGAGCGCAACCGTAATGATCGTGTCCGGGCTACGCAGAATGTGGCGCACCAAGCGTCCGAATAATATACGTGTTTGACAAATCATTTATTATTCCTCCTTTTTGCCGACGATGGCGAGGAATATTTCCTCCAAAGTAGGCTGTTTTACGATATATTCTTTCCTCGCGGGCGGGAACTGTTTTTTAAGTTCTTCTAGGGTCCCGGCGGTGATGATTTTGCCACTGTGCAGGATGGCGATTCTGTCGGCAAGCTGTTCGGCTTCATCCAGATACTGCGTCGTCAGCAGAATTGTTACTCCACCTCCTGCAAGCTCCTTGACGGTTTTCCATACTTCCAGCCGCCCTTCCGGGTCAAGCCCCGCTGTCGGCTCATCCAGAAAGATGACAGAGGGTGTCCCGACAAGACTCATGGCGATGTCGAGCCTGCGCACCATGCCGCCGGAGTAGTTACCTACCCGCTTGTTTGCCGCTTCGCTTAATCCAAAGCGCTCAAGCAAGCTTTCGGCCGTCTGCGAGGGGGTTTTAATATCGCGGAGTTTGGCAATCAGTATAAGGTTTTCCCGTCCAGTGAGCATACCATCCACGGCAGCAAACTGCCCCGTCAGGCTGATTGATTGCCGCACTTTATCCGGCTGTTGTAAAACGTCAAAACCGCAGACGGTTGCCATACCGTTGTCGGGCTTAAGAAGCGTCGAAAGGATATTAATCAAGGTTGTTTTGCCTGCGCCATTGGGGCCGAGCAGGGCAAAAATACTTCCCTTTTCCACTTCAAAATCCACCCCTTTTAGTACGTGAAGTTCCTTATATGACTTTTGCAGCCCTTTTACTTGGATTGCGATTTCCATTCCGACATCCCCCTTTGACTTGTTTTATCCGTAAGATTTTTTCATGGCCTTAATAACTTCTTGTTCAACGGTCTCTTGAAGAATGTCGGCATTGGTTTCTGAATCGTTTATCAGCTCGTCGCAGAAAGCCGCAACATCACTGCCCGTCACTTCAAGCACACCCTTTCCCAAAGCCGCCCCTTCTTCAAAAAGATCAACAATCCCCGAGAGCAACCCTGTCGCGCCGGTTAGCTCAACAGGGCCGACTTTAAAGAGATATTTTAGAATCTCTTTATAAACAATCTGATAATCTTGAGGGAGCTTTTTGACACGCGCCATGTGCGCTCGCCACTCTTTTTTGCCTTCGATGATATCTTGTATGCTCATTTTATCCTCCTATTTGTTTAATTTTTTAGCGACATTTTTGTTAAGTTGATCACGCCATTTGTCCCTAAAAGACCTGGCTCCTTCCTCGCTGGCCAGAGCTGAACAAAAGCCTTGGATATCGTCGCCCAAAGCCTCATGGACATTCTTACCTTCCGCCGCCGTTTCTTCAAGCAGGCCAAGTACACCGTCAAAAATCGGCATGAGATTGCGACCTGTAAAGTCTGAGCGCGTCAATAGATAAGCATTTATTTTCCCCCATGCCGCTTGATAATCCACCGGTAGCTTTTTGGCTCGCGATTCAAAAGTTTTCATTCCTTTAGTCATGTCGCTACCTGTAACTTGTTCCCAGAAATTCACTATTTTTTCTCCTTTAACTCGTTAATTTTTGATGATACGAACTCCCATTTTCCCCAAAACTTCCGTAGCTCCTTGCGCCCTGCGTCGTTGAGCACGAAAAACTTGCGCGGCGGCCCCATGATGGAAGGCTTTTTGGTGACCTCTACCAGATTGCTGTTTTCAAGCCGGATCAGGATGGTGTACACCGTTCCATCCACAACATCTGTGAAGCCAAGGGCATTCAACCGTCGTGTGATTTCGTAGCCATAGGTTTCCTTGCGACTTATAATTTCAAGGACGCAGCCCTCAAGCACGCCTTTGAGCATTTCCGTTAGGTTCTCCCCCATAGTGACTCCTTGCTATATTGTAAGACTTGTATGCTGTGACACTTACTACCGCTATATAGTATCACTCTATAGCGGGGCTGTCAAGCGAAAATTCTCCCGCAATTGGGAGCGGTATGCATGCGCTCAGTTGGAAGAGCATTGCGTTCGCATCGCAAGGGTCAGAGGGTCAAATACCCACTGCTCAATTTAGCTTCAAGATTTCCGACCTAAGGTACCAATAAGTAGCACCGACCTTTTATTTACATTGTCCTTTTCTGTAATGATTTTACATTTTGGCCTACAATAATTAAGATGATATCAAATCAATAGCGGAGACCAGTTGAATTCTCTTATTCAAGCTTTGAGAAAAGACTTTGTGCAAATTGACGCGCTTGCTGATAATTGCGGTCTACCAGCTGATTTTGTTTTGCACACTAAATCACTGACAAGTTGGCCATGTTTACCGAAAATATCCCCTGAAGAAGGGGAATATCACGCGCAATTAGGCGCTGCAATACAGAGTCTTTCTGATAATTCAGCACTTTCACGTTTATACACAGTCTTGGCGAAGTGCGAGTCACCAATCGAAAGGGTTTTTATAGTCACGTTTTGGCTAACTACACTTGCTTATGTCCCTGATTTAGGCGCCCCTCAGCCTGACCTAGGGGCGGAGTACGAACGAATCAGTAATACACCGGATCCAACTCTTTTAGTTGCCCCCCAAGCACAAATCTCAGATATGAGAGTAGACTTTGCTCTAACTCACTACGGGATGTGGCCAAATTTTGATGTTAGGGAAATCTTTAAGGGACATGAAATACCAGGTAGTAGTTTTTCAAGAGTCAGAGCTGTTGTAGAATGTGACGGTCATGAGTTTCATGAAAAGACGAAGGCTCAAGCCTCCCGTGACAAAGCCAGAGATAGAGCATTAGTCAGTCAGGGTTTTCGTGTATTCCGATTGAGTGGGAGCGAAATCTGGAATCACCCCGGAGCTATGGCCTATGAAGTTGCGAAGGCGATGTACGATTTGGCCTGGGACGCAGCAACGCCAAGCCTCGGGTAGTATTAACGAATATTAGAATAGCGTAAGTTACTGAGTTAGATTGAAGGTCACTTCAAAAGTACGACCTATCATCCCCTCCGGTTCCACCATCAAATCTTTTATAGGCATCCAAAAAGCCTCAGTGGCGACGGAGGCTTTTTCGGTATCTTAGAGTTCAGCAGTTAGCCCAAAGCACATTCAGCACTATGATCATTCCGATAATCGCCGTAATATCCGGCCTGATACTGCTCATCTGGAGCGCCAACCGGTTTATTGACGGGGCGTCAGCCACCGCGCGTCATTTCGGCATGGCGCCTCTGCTTATCGGCATGGTGGTAATCGGCTTCGGCACCTCGGCACCCGAGATGGTGGTTTCGGCCATGTCGGCCGCACAGGGGAACCCGGGCATCGCCGTCGGCAACGCTTACGGTTCCAACATCGCCAACATCGCGTTAATTCTGGGACTGACCGCGCTGATCAGCCCAATCCCTTTCAATTCCGGAATACTGCGCAAAGAATTGCCCGTACTGACTCTGGTGACCGCGCTGGCAGCCTGGCAGATCTGGGACGACGAGGTATCCCGTCTTAACGCAATCGTACTTATTACTGTTTTCGGCGGTTTGATGTTCTGGTCCATCAGGGAAGGCCGGCGCGCCGGCTCCGGCGACGCCCTGACCAAGGATGTGTCTCAGGAACTGAAAACCCGCCAGTGCACCCTGCGTCAGGCGCTGACCCGCCTGGTGACCGGGCTGGTGCTGCTGGTGGTCAGTTCCCGTTTACTGGTCTATGGCGCGGTGGAGATTGCCCAGAATTTCGGCGTCAGCGACCTGGTCATCGGCCTGACGGTGGTGGCTGTCGGGACCTCACTGCCGGAGCTGGCTTCTTCAATAATCGCCGTCCGCAAGGGCCAGCACGACCTGGCTCTGGGCAATGTCATCGGCTCCAACCTCTTCAACACCCTGGCAGTAGTGGGTATCGCCGGATTGATTCAGCCGATTGCGGTAGGTCCTGAGGTACTTTCCCGGGATTTCCTGGTCATGGGATTACTGACACTGTCGTTATTCGCCATCGGCTACAACTGCAAGAGACCGGGACGGGTCAACCGAGTTGAAGGGGCGCTGTTAGTGATGGTTTTCACAGGCTATATGGCCTATCTGGTCAACGCCGCGTTTTAAGGTTTCGCCCGCGCTTCATCACGCTACAAGTTGACGCCTTTCGTTTTCTGATTTATAATTAGCTTCTTACTAACTATTAGCACGACAGGTAATATTTATTAACGGAGCCATGCGTCATGGAGTCACAAAAGACTGAAATCATCAAGCAGTTGGTGGATTCCCACCAGCATTTTTTCCGTACCATTCGACCGATCGTGCCTCAGGAATGGCTTAACCTGGATCTGACGATGACCCAGCTCAAGACAGCCATGTATCTGGCTACTGAAGGACCTTCACGAGTCAGCACGCTGGCGGCCTTTCTGGGCGTCAGCACCGCCACTATGACCGGTATCACCGACCGACTTGTCCAGCACGAGTTTATCGTCCGATATGCCGACCCCGCCGACCGGCGGGCGGTTATCTGCGATCTGTCAGCTAAAGGAAAGAAAGTTATCGGCCAGATGTGGGAAATCGGTAGTGCCCGAATGACCCAACTCCTGGAAAAGATGAATGTCGGCCAGTTGGAACATATGCAACAGGGGATTGCCGACCTGCTGGCGGCGGCAGCAGAACTGAACCTTGAAGAGGGCGGGAACCGCCCAGCCGCAACAAAAAGAATCACGGAGACTAAATGAGCTTTTTGACCAGATTATCACTAAAAAACCGCTGGGCCACCTTTTTCCTGGCGGCTGTAATCACCGTCGTTTCCGTCCTGGCGCTGGTAAACCTGAAAGTGGAGCTGATGCCGGCTATTGAGATGCCGGTAACCAGCGTTATCACTGTTTATCCCGGGGCGACTCCGGAGCAGGTAGTAGAGGAAGTCACTAAGCCGGTGGAACAGGCCGTAGCCCGCGCCGGTGACTATAAGCAGATAAACGCGGTGTCTTCCGCCAATCTTTCAATGCTGATCATCACCTACGAATACGGCGTTGACATGGAGGCAGCTACCGAAGCCATCTCCCGTGAGCTGGCCGGCCTGAACCTGCCGGCAGGAACCCAGGCGCCTCAGTTATTCCCGATCAGTTTGGATGCCATGCCGGTGGTAATGTTGAGCTTGTCAGGCGACCTGACCGGGCCGGAACTCAGAAATATCGCCGCAGATAATATCATCCCGCGACTGAGTTCTATTGATGGTGTCTTCTCCGCCAGTGTCACCGGGGGTGAAGAGCAGGCAGTGCTAATCCCGGACATTCAAGCCATGATAGACGCTGGAGTCTCCGCCGCACAACTTGCCGGCATACTGGGCTCTTCCCAGTTCAATTCACTAGATGAGTTACTGAGCACTCCTTTAGGGACAGATCTGCTGCTGAGAGACCTGGCTTTCATCTCCCTGGGCGCAGCCCCGGGTAGCGCGGTTACCACCACCAACGGCAGTCCCTCCATCGGTGTCATGATCACCAAGGCAACGGAGGCTAATACCGTTGAGGTGGCGAACGCTGTGATGGCAGAAATAGCCCTCATTTCCACAAACCTGCCGCCCGGCGTTACCATTACGCCTATCTTTGACCAATCTGAATTCATTGAACAATCAATCGCCGACCTTTACCGGGAAGCCATCGTTGGCGCCATCCTGGCGGTGTTAGCCATCTTTATCTTCCTGCGAGTCCTGCGCGCTTCGCTGATTACCGCCATCTCCATCCCATTGAGCGTCCTAGCGGGTTTCCTGATGATGTATGCCGCCGGTATTACCATCAACATGCTGACCCTTTCCGCCATGGCCCTAGCCGTCGGCCGGGTGGTGGATGACTCCATCGTGGTGCTGGAAGTCATCTTCCGGCATCTGGAAAACGGCAAAGACTTCAAAACCGCCGCTATTGACGGCATCAAAGAAGTGGCGGCACCCATCATCTCAGCCACAATCTCAACCGTGGTGGTATTCATCCCATTAATGTTTGTCGGTGGCATGGTGGGTGAGCTTTTCACGCCCTTCGCCCTGACCGTTACCTTCGCACTGCTGGCCTCACTGATTATTGCCATGACCGTAATCCCGGCCATGTCGGGCTTCATCAGCCGCAAGGAGGTTCAGAAGGAGGCGGAAATAGAGTCGGGCGGCACCTGGTACCAGCGGGCCTACCGGCCTTCTCTGGACTGGGCCCTACGGCATCGCGCTTTTACGATGATTACCACCGCCGTGCTGGTAGTAGGCAGCTTCGGCCTGGTACCGATTATCGGCACTACCTTTCTGCCGTCCAGTTCCGAGAAAATGCTGGTGGTGAATCTGGAGATGCCACTGGGTACGGACCTGAATACCACCGCAGCCACAGCCCGTAAAGTGGAACAACTAATCCACACCAATCTGGACTGGCAGACTTACCAAACCACCGCCGGTACCGCCGGCATGATGGGCGGTATGGCCGCCGCCGGCGGTGACTCCAATGTCGCCGCCATCACCGTGGTTCTGCACCCGGATGCCGATCTGGAAACTCAGGCCGAAATGCTGCGCACTCTAACCGAAAACATCTCCCCTGATGCCGAAATCACTGTATCCTCCGGAATTGAGGGTATGGCTCAGGGTTCCGGATTCGGCTCCGGCGCTTTTGAACTGACCGTCAGGGGCAGTGACCCGGCCGAGGTGGATCAGGCGGTGATCACGATCACTGACATGCTCTCCGGTATCTCGGGACTGATCAACATCCAGTCGGCCGTCACTCAGGTAGTGCCGCAGCCTCATATTAAACTGGATGTGGCCGCCGCGGCGCAGTACGGCATTGATCCGGAGACACTGAGCGGTGAGCTTTTCCTGCTGGCGCGCGGTGCCGTTGTCGGCCAGGTTACAGTAAATGATAATAACTATGACCTGTTCCTGTCACCTCTGCTGGCCGGGGTCCAAAGCCCTCAGCAGATGCAGCAAATATTGGTCGGCGGGCTGCATACCGCGCCGTTGGGTGAAATTGCCACGGTCTCTTTCGTCCCCCAGCCGGTTGAACTGCTCCGGGTCAATCAACAGCCGGCTTCCACCGTCTCTGCCACCATCAGCGCCAAGGACGTCGGCGCCGTTAATGCCAAAATCATCAGCCAGCTGGACGGCCTGAACTTGCCATCCGGGGTTGAAATCACCATCGGCGGCGTCTATGAGCAGATGACCGAAGGCTTTAGTCAGATGTTTCTAGCCATCGGAGCAGCTATCATTATCGCCTATCTGGTACTGGTCGTTACTTTCCGCTCCTTCCGCAATCCCTTCATCATCATGTTGTCCCTGCCGGTGGCCTGCATCGGTGCCCTGGCAGGGCTGCTTGTCACCGGCAATCCGCTGGGCATCTCAGCCATGATGGGCTTTTTAATGCTGGTAGGTATCGTATTGACCAACGCCATCGTTCTGATAACACTGATAGAACACCTCCGCCGCAGCGGTATGAACCCGCGCAATGCTATTCTGGAGGGCGGTCACATCCGGTTGCGGCCGATTCTGATGACCTCACTATCCACCGCACTGGCCATGCTGCCGCTGGCGCTGGGATTCGGTGAAGGCTCCATCATCGCCGGCGAACTGGCCATCGTGGTGATTGGAGGTCTGATAAGTTCCACTGCACTAACGCTCTATGTGGTACCGGTGGTCTACAGCCTGCTCAACCGGGTGCCGGTTAAAGCGGAATAGGTCTGACACTAATGACCAAAAACGGCGGGTGCAATGCACCCGCCGTTTTTTTTCCAGTCTGATAGTTCTGCCCACCAACATCGTAGCCATTGAGACGCCCAAAGAGCGTCGTCCGGCCAGACTTAACGCCTGAGTAACCGGCTGATTTGCGACAGGCTACAACGCTTGCTGCAAATCAGCAATCAGATCATCAGGGTGTTCCAGACCGATTGACAACCTGATTAAATTGTCCTTGATGCCGACACGCTCCCGGTGTTCGGCGGACATAGAGGCATGACTCATGGTCGCCGGGTGTTCCGCCAGCGACGCCGCGCCGCCCAACGACTCCGCCAGCGCGAATAGCCGCAGGCGCCGTAAGACATTTGAGGCTGCTTCCAGACCGCCTTTGACCTCAAAGGATACGACGCCGCCGAAGCCGGTCATCTGCTTTTTGGCAATTTCATGGCCGGGGTGCTCCGGCAGTCCCGGATAATAGACCTGCTCAACGACGGGCTGTTCCTTGAGAAACCGGGCAACGGCCAGACTGTTTTCCTGATGCCGCTCCATCCGGAGCGGCAGAGTCTCAATTCCCCGCAACACCAGCCAGGCGTCAAAGGGCGCTTCCCCTACCCCCAGAGCATTGACCATGAACCCCACGCGTTCCGACAATTCCGGGGTAGTGGTCACAATAGCGCCACCGACCACATCGCAATGACCATTAAGATACTTGGTGGTGGAATGGACGACCAGGTCAATGCCGAAAGAAACCGGTTGTAAGAAAACCGGTGAGGCAAAGGTATTATCCAGCACGGTCAGGATATGCCGCGACTTAGCCACTGCTACTACCATCTCCAAATCTGTAATATTGAGTAATGGATTAGACGGCGTCTCCAGCCAGATCATCCGGGTATTCGGTCGGACGGCGGCTTCAAGCGCTGCTTTATCCCTCAGACAGACAAACGAGACCTCAATCCCGAAGCGGCTCATGACACTTTCAAACAGGCGAAAGGTCCCGCCGTAAATGTCGTCACCGGAGATAACGTGGTCGCCGGCCTTGAGCAGATGTAGCACGGTGGCGATGGCCGCCATGCCCGTAGCACAGGCAAATCCGGCATGCCCGCCTTCCAGGCGGGCGATGGTGTCTTCCAGCACCTTGCGGGTCGGATTGCCGGAGCGGGTATAGTCATAACCGCGGGTCTTGCCGACATCCTCAAACACGAAGGACGAAGTCTGATAGATGGGGACCGATAAGGCGCCGTAATGACGATCCGGCCGGTCGCCGGCATGGATGACGGTGGTATCCAGATTCATTGAGTCCTCCCACACGGTTTTTCAGTTCTACCAGCGAACTGCACCCGCGTATAGTTGTTATTTTTCATCTGTTTAATCACAATATTATCCAGAACCAGCCCCATGGCGTCAAATCTTGCCGGAACACCGGCCCGGTCTGAATACACTACCATGTCATCACCTTTCTACTCACCACACCGGATTTGACAATACATTTTTACCTCTGCTATCATATCTTTGTTGTTAAATCACATCTTTTTTGTCAACTTTACGAAAGGGAGAAATAACATGGCCGGCAAAATTGAAAAACTCAGTTACAAATCAATCCAGATTCCCAGCCTCACCCGGGGCATCGCCAGGGATATTACCGAAACCATCGGTAATACGCCGTTGGTCCGATTGAATAGAATTGTCGGCGATGCCGGCGCTGAAGTGGCAGTCAAGCTTGAATCATTTAACCCCCTGCACAGTGTCAAGGATCGTCTGGGTGTGGCGATGTTGTTAACCGCTGAAGAAAAGGGCCTTATCAACAAGGATACGGTGATTATAGAACCAACCAGCGGCAATACCGGTATTGCGCTGGCTTTCACTGCGGCCGCCAAAGGCTATAAATTGATTCTGACCATGCCGGAGACCATGTCGGTTGAACGACGGCAGCTTTTGGCTATTTTCGGTGCCCAGGTGGTGTTGACCCCAGGTGCTGAGGGCATGAAAGGCGCCATTAAAAAGGCAGAGGAACTGGCCGCTGAAAACCCCAATTCATTTATTCCGCAACAATTTAAAAATCTGGCCAATCCAGAGATCCACCGGTTGACGACGGCCGAGGAAATATGGCGGGACACCGAGGGCCGGGTGGATACTCTTGTCGCCGGTGTCGGCACCGGCGGAACCATCACCGGAGTGTCTGATGTGTTGAAGAAACGCAAGCCCGGCTTTCACACCATAGCCGTGGAACCGACGCTGTCACCAGTTCTCTCAGGCGGGGCGCCCGGCCCCCACAAGATTCAGGGTATCGGGGCGGGTTTTGTGCCGGATATTTACCAAAAAGAGTTGGTTGACGAAGTAGTGCAGGTAACGAATGAAGATGCCGGCGATACCGCCAGACGACTGGCACGGGAAGAGGGTATTTTGGTCGGCATATCCTCCGGCGCCGCGGCCTGGGCGGCCATTCAGGTGGCCAAAAGGCCAGAAAACAAAGGCAAACTTATCGTAGCTGTTCTGCCGGACACAGGGGAACGTTATTTAAGCACCTGGTTGTTCCAGGGACTGACGCAGGATTCACCGGTAATATAGTTAACCGCTAACAAAAAGAGAAGGAAATAAGAAGATAATGACTGCTCACAAACTGGAAACCATCGTTGTCCACGCCGGACAGGAAATCAGCCGGATGAACTCCTGCCGGCCAACAGAGGCTGGTAAGCGGCAATCAACATAAACGGCACGAATTTAATGAAAGCGAAGAATATATGATGAAAGAAATTCCCGTCCCCTATTTAAGAGCGAATCAGACCGGCATAGTGGCTTTGGTTGTTCTGGCTGTGGTGACCCAAAGCCCTTTGATCCTGACAGCATTACTGCTGATTGAACTCGCAGGGCTGATATTTGGACTCAAAGCTAACCTATTTGTCCAAATTGCCAAACCTCTGCTTAAAAACCTCATAGCCGGGTCCCCGACTGAAGCGCGCGAACTGGCTCGCTTCAACAACACCCTGGCGGTTATCTTTTTAAGCCTGGCGGCCATCCTCTTTACCCTGGGTTTGACGATTGCCGGTTTCGTGGTGGCCGGAGTGCTGGCCGTGGTCGTGTCCTTTGCCCTTGGCGGGCGCTGCCTCGGTTGCGTGCTGTACTATCAATATAAATTATTGAAATCCAGCATCTCGGTTAAAACTCCGTCCAGCTAAAAACCTGTTCGTAACCGGCGATAAAAACAGTGTACTTTGTTCCCTGCCTATGTTCTCAAACGGTTGATAACGGCAGACTCTGCCATAAAGTCCGGATTCAGCGTTGACTCATAGGGCTGTAGAATCGAAAGGGCAGTATTATGGCAGGAGCAATCGCAACGGGTTGCGGTAGAAACACTGACAACTAACAACCGGATACTGTAAACTGGATTGAGCAAAATGGATAACGAACTCAAAATGGAACTTAAACCGATAGGACTGGTTAACAGCCCTATCAGAGAGAAGCCGGCGAACGGCTTCAACTGGCGGGAAATCGTGGCGGAAATCGTCATCAGGCCTGAATTGGCCGAGGGTCTGGACGGGCTGGCCGACTTTTCTCATATCATGGTGTATTGGTGGATGCATCAGGCTACCGACCCGGCGAAAATGGCGCTCAAGGTTTACCCGCGGGGCCGCAAGGAACTGCCGCCGGTAGGCGTATTCGCTTCTCGCAGCCCTTACCGCCCTAACTCCATCGGGCGGGCAACAGTGCGGCTGTTGGAGCGGCGGGATAACATTCTGCTCGTTCAGGGGCTGGACGCCATTGACGGCACTCCGGTACTGGATATCAAACCCTTTATCCCCGGTTATGATTCGCCTGCGGAAGGAGCCAGCGCACCGGAATGGGCGACCCGTCACCAGCGGCAGGTTTAAACCACGTTTACGATACGCTTTTCAGGTGTTACGGACCTCAGAACTGGTGGCCAGCCGAAACACCGTTTGAAATGATGGCCGGGGCTATCCTGACCCAATCCACCGCCTGGAGCAACGTGGAAAAAGCCGTCGCCAACCTCAAAAAAGCCGGATCATTGTCTCCAGCGGCATTCCGGAATTTGGATGTGGCCGAGCTGGCCGCTTTGATTCGCCCTTCAGGTTACTACAACGCCAAGGCTAAAAAGCTCAAGGCCCTGGCAGAATGGCTGGAAACTCTTGATGACGACCCGACGGCCTTAAAATCCGTCGCCCCCAATGAACTCCGACAAGAACTGCTGGGAGTGCATGGCATCGGCCCGGAAACCGCGGATTCCATTCTGTTGTACGCGCTGGAGATGCCGTTTTTTGTGATTGACGCTTATACCCGACGACTCTTTTCCCGCCTGGGTATCGCCCCATGCCCCGACCGCTATGATGACTGGCAGCAATTATTTACCACGGCCTTGACGCCTGACCCGGCACTTTACAATGAATTTCACGCGTTGATCGTCAACCATGCCAAGACTTTCTGCCGAGTCCGGCCGCGGTGCAGCGAATGTTGCCTGAGAATAGATTGCCGGGACGCCGATAAATTAATAAATCCATTGAAGGTGTGACTCCGGGCTGTTAAACTGAGCTGATGATTATTGACGTTCATACCCACGTCTTTTCACCGGAAGTGACCATGCGGCGGGAAGAATACGCCGCTAATGATGTCTGTTTCGCGCAGCTGTACGGCAACGCCAAAGCCAAACTGCGTACGGCCGAAGACTTGATCTCCGAGATGGAGGACAGCGGCGTGAACAAAGCGGTCATCCTTAATATCGGCTGGGGCAGTCACGAACTTTGCGTCCGCACCAATGATTACATTCTTGAGGCGGCATCCCGATATCCCGACCGGTTGATCCCCTTTGTCTCCGTCCAGCCTGCGGCAGGGCAAGCGGCGCTGGCTGAACTCAAACGCTGTGCCGTAGCCGGCGCCCGGGGGCTTGGAGAGCTGAGACCGGATGTACAGGGCTTTGACCTGAACGACCGAAGATTGATCAAGCCGCTGGTTAAAACCTTAACCGACCTGGGTATGGTCATGACCTGCCACGCCGACGAACCGGTAGGACACCACTATCCGGGTAAAGGCACCCTCACCCCGGATGTTCTGTTTCCCTTCATTGAAGCCCATCCGGGCCTCCGGCTGATACTGTCGCACTGGGGCGGCGGCCTGCCTTTCTACGGTCTGATGCCGGAAGTGGAAAAAGCCCTGACCAACGTCTGGTTTGACTCCGCCGCTTCACCTTTTCTGTACCAGCCGGAGATATTTGAGCGGGTGAGTGAACTCGTCGGCGCAGATAAAATCCTCTTCGGCTCGGACTGGCCGCTCCTGAAACAGCGGCGATGCCTGGATGAACTGCGCGCCACCAACCTCTCAACCTGGTCTATGCGCAGTATCTCCGGCGGCAATGCAGCCGGCATGCTGGGGCTGTCTGAATGACGGCGGAGGACCATCTTCGCGTATTCATCGCCGTTGAACTGCCGGCCACTATCCGCGAGGAATTAGCTGACCTCCAGAATATGCTGTCGCCGGGACTGGAACCGGGCATTAAATGGGTAGCACCCGACAGCATCCACCTGACGCTGAAATTTCTGGGTAATGTACCTGTAACACGAATTCCCGAACTGCAGAAAGTCATTGAGGAAGCGACCTCGCGCTCAAGGCCTTTCCGCCTTGAATTAGCCGGACTGGGCGCCTTCCCCAGCCGCCAAAGGCCGGAAGTTATCTGGTGCGGTCTGCAAGGTGAGACCTACCAATTGACTCAGCTTCAGCGACAGATTGAAAACAGTCTGCGGCCACTGGAATTCCCGGCAGAGACCCAGCCGTTTTCACCACACCTGACCCTGGCCCGCCTGCGCCGGGACGCCGGAGTTAATGTGCGTCACCAACTGGCCGCCCGGCTCTCAGAAAACCTGCCCGTCAGTGGTTCGGCTTTCACAGTGGAAACAGTAAGTTTAATGCAAAGCCGGTTGACGCCGACCGGCCCGATTTACACCCGGCTGGCTGAATTTTTATTAAGCGACAGCAACCAGGGGCGGTCCTAAAGTAGCACCCGGCCGGCTGATTGGGCGTTTCAGCTAAATAATTAGTTTTATTTTACCTTGACATATATATATCGCAACATGTTACAATGCAGGTGCTGAAGAAACACAGCACATTAAAAAAAGAAAATTGCCCCCTTCCCCCGTCTCAATTATCTGCCACAAGGACAACCTTGATCTTTCCGGCGTGGGCCGTCAAATAGAGTTCGGCAAATACCGGCTGCCGATTTTTCGTCACCTCACACCGTCCGGTTCAACCGGAAGTGAATGTCAGTTTTTGCAGGTTGTCCTTAAGAAACGGAGAACCGCCATGCAAAATTACCAAACCGACACCCGAAAAAGAAACCGCGAGATATTTGAATACCATCAGGCTCACCCCGAAGTAAATTTGGCTGAACTCGGAGAGCAATACGGCCTCTCCCAGCAGCGCGTCTCCCAACTGATCCGCTCTCAGCTCTGCCGTATTCTTATCAAGCGCCGTAACCAGATGCTGGTGCGTTATTATGACCGCTATGTGATCACCGGCGAGGGCGTGCCGGGTGAGCTTTTTGCTTTAACCCGGCCAAAACAATACTACCGCGTACAGCAAGCCGTCAGGAAAATGACCTGTCTGGTGTGTCCGGTAAAAACCGTCCCGGTCATTGAAGGGATAAACGACAATGGAAACCAAAGATAGCAACCGAAAAGGAGCTGGGATGAATAATCAAGACGAAGCGACAGTCCACGATCTAGCTAAGTTGGCACTGGGTGAAGCCGCGGCGTCCATCCGTGTTTTCCTGGTGGATGACCACCCGATTGTCCGCACCGGCCTCAAGACTCTTTTAAGAGAAGAACCTAATATGGACTGGGTTGGCGAATCCGAAGGTAACTGGGAAGCCATCAAGATGATTGAAGAACTTTCTCCGGATGTGGTGGTGGTGGACAGCGAACTGACCGAGATTGACACCATGGAAATCGCCCGGGCGGTGAGCGCTAATTCGCCATCAACCGCGGTGGTGGTATTAACCAGCCGAGGTGATGAATACAGCCTGGCCCAGGCGCTGCAATACGAGGTCGCCGGTTTTATTACCCGGGAAAGCTCCAAGGCCCTGATTGCCATTGCCATCCGCGCCGCAGCCGCCGGCGGCGGTATCTGGGACCGCAACCTGCTGTACCGGGCGATCCGACTTTTAAGGCTGCCCACCAGGATGCAGGAAGTATCCAACGATACCCAGGAGATTACCAGCGCTGATATCATTGTCCAACAGCTCAGCCCGCGCGAGATGAGCACCCTGCGCCTGGTTTCCGACGGCCTGACCAATAAGGAAATCGCCATCAAATTAAGCTGTTCTGAGTCAGCGGTTAAGGGCTACGTCACCCGCATCATGAACAAGCTGAACGTGACCAACCGTACTCAGATTGCCCTCAAATCTTCTCAATTAAACATCATCTAAAACACCACAGCCTTATCACTTCCGGCGGGAGCGAACATTCGCTCCCGCCTTTTTTGCGTTTAATTATACTTTAGTCGCGCTTATTTTGTACTTTAGTCTATACCCGAAATGCTTAGACCCACTAGTCCTTTAGTACGATGTTTTCCCTGACTTTAGTGTTTACAATAGTAACGTAAGTCTTGTTGTTTATACACTTTACGATCACTTAAAAGGAGGAAAAACAAAAATGACCGCCGGGAGAGACCGGCTGACTGGCGGGAAAGTCCGCAAAAAGAAAAATCAATTAAGGAGATAACTTAAATGTCTAATTTTCATTCCACAATCAGCCGCCGCGAATTTATGAAGGGTATCGGCCTGGCCGGTGTCGGCTTAGGGGCCGCAGCAGCCGTTGCCCCCGCATGGCACGACCTAGACGAAGTTACCAGTTCGTCCCCCGCCTTCAAGCACCCCTGGTACGTTAAAGAACGTGAGTATGACGATCCAACCCTGGAAATTGATTGGAACGTGTTTGAGCGCGTTGACCGCACTCGCACCGTTTTAGGTCAACGATTCCCCCTGACGGCCACCAACGGGACTCATGCCACCCTGCATCCGGAAATTGCCGCTTATCGCGCCAAAAAGACAGAGGAAAACCGCGACATTGAGTACATGAAGGCAAAATTCCCCTCCTATCAGGGTCCCAGCCTGCGGGATTACGCTTTATCCGGCGCTTCCAGCGCCACGGATAAATTGGGCACTCCCGATTTCCTGGGTGTATCCAAGAACTTCACTCCCCAGGGACCGGAAGACCGCGGCCTTCCCAAGTGGCAGGGCACCCCGGAAGAGAACCTGCAGACCATCACCAATGCCTTCAAGTTCTTCGGCGCCACCCGTGTCCGCGTCATGGAACTAACCGAAAAAAGCAAGAAACTGGTCTACAAGAATGAAGGTAATGGCAAACCGTACAACTTCAAGGACGTTGATGCTCCGGAAGTTACGGCTACCGAGAACGTAATCCCCAATAAAGCCAAATATGTCATTTTATACTCTTGTCTGGAAGCCACCGACTACGTCAGACAGGCTCCGGCACCCACCTACTCCGGTTATTGCCACGGCCGCAAGGTCTGCAATAACGTTCACTACTTCATGGGCACCATGGGTTTCATGCATATTGAAGCCGGCGGCTTTACTCCCGCGGCCGGTGTCGGCGCCTTTGCCGGCACCACCGAGCATTCCCGCTCCGCCATGCTGGGCACCTCCTACAGCCACGGCAACCTGTTCCGCTGGATGGGCCGCATCATCACCGATATGCCGCTGTCGCCCACCAAACCCATTGACGCCGGTATCGCCCGTTTCTGCGTAGACTGTATGACCTGCGCCCATTCCTGCCCTTATGAAAGTATGCCGCTGGGTGAAAAGCGCTGGGATCATGAGAGCCCGGAAGAAGAGAAACTGCAGAACTATATCCCCGGCTTCAAAGGCTGGAGGCTTTTCAACTTCCGCTGCCCGCGCTGCAAGAACTGCCACGGCGCCTGTGTCTTCAATGGCGGCAACGAAGCTATCATTCACGCAGTGGTCAGGGGCACCCAGGCCGTCACCCCCATCTTCAACGGCTTCTTCGCCGATATGGAAGAGGCGTTCGGTTACGGCACCCGCAACCCGGACAACTGGTGGACACACGACGTCCCCACCTTCCAGTTTGATCCAACTTACCTGTACTAATTCAGTATCTCCGGTCTTTCAGGAGGCGGCTCGTACGAGCCGCCTCCTTTCGTTTTGTTAAATACCTCCTTTATTCCCATTATTTCCATCTTTAGTAATTGTATTATTAGCCTTTTGTCCATAGCCGAAATGCTTAGAACCTCTAGTCCTTTGGTACGATGCGCAATCACAAAATCACCCTTATACTTGTTTGAGAGTGGTTATTCATATTTACGCGGAGGGTTAATTGATGAACTTTTGACTGCCGGGAGAGACCGGTTGACTGGCGAGAAAGTCCGCTGAAAAAAGAAAACTTATGAGGAGAACTACACAAATGTCCAAATTCCATTCCACTATCAGCCGCCGCGAATTCATGAAAGGCATCGGCCTCGCCGGTGCCGGCCTGGGTGCTGCCGCAGTGGTTGCCCCCAATTTCCATGACCTGGATGAGGTAACCAGTTCGTCAGCTCAGTTCAAACATCCCTGGTACGTTAAGGAACGTGAGTATGACGATCCTACTCTGGAAATTGACTGGAACGTCTTTGAGCGCGTTGACCGCACCCGTAAAGTCTTAGGTTCCAGATTCCCCCTGACGGCCACCAACGGTACTCATGCCACCCTGCATCCGGAAATCGCCAAGTACCGCGCCATGAAGCAGGAGGAGAACCGCGATATTGAGTACATGAAGGAGAAATTCCCCTCCTACCAGGGTCCGAGTCTGCGGGATTATTCACTTACTGGAGCTAGTGGCGCTTCCAGAAAACTACCTTCTCCAAACTATATCGGAGAAATGGATGGAGTTAATATTCCCAGCCCAGCAGACCGTGGTTTGGCTAAATGGCAGGGTACTCCCGAAGAGAACCTGCAAACCATCACCAACGCCTTCAAGTTCTTCGGCGCCACCCGTGTCCGCGTCATGGAACTGACCGACAAAGGCAAGAAGCTAGTCTATAAAAACTCCACCGGAGGCAAGCCCTATAATTTCAAGGATGCCGACCAACCGGAAGAAACCGACTCGGAATATGTCATCCCCAATACCGCCAGATACCTTATCAATTACGCTTGTCTGGAGGCGACCGACCACGTCCGCCAGGCCCCGGCACCAACCTATTCCGGTTACTGTCACGGCAACAAAGTCAGAAATAATGTCCACTACTTCCTGGGTTCCATGGGCTTCATGCATATTGAAGCCGGCGGCTTCACCCCCGCAGCCGGTGTCGGCGCTTTTGCCGGGACCACCGAGCATTCCCGCTCCGCTATGCTGGGCACCTCTTACAGCCACGGTAACCTGTTCCGCTGGATGGGCCGCATCATCACCGATATGCCGCTGACTCCCACCAAGCCTATTGATGCCGGCATCGCCCGCTTCTGCATTGACTGCATGACCTGCGCTCATTCCTGCCCTTACGAAAGCATGCCGCTGGGTGAACAGCGCTGGGATCACGAGAATCCGGAAGAGGAAGCTATCCAGAACTATATCCCCGGCTTCAAGGGCTGGAGGCTATTCAACTTCCGTTGCCCACGCTGCAAAAACTGCCACGGCGCCTGCGTGTTCAACGGCGGTAATGAGGCCATTATTCACAATATAGTTAGAACCACCCAGGCCATCACGCCTATCTTCAATGGCTTCTTCGCCGACATGGAAACAGCCTTCGGATACGGTACCCGCAACCCGGATGACTGGTGGCAGAGAGAAGTTCCCACCTTCCAGTTTGACCCGACTTATCTCTACTAATTCAATATCTCCGGTCTTTCAGGAGGCGGCTCGTACGAGCCGCCTCCTTATTTCTTAAAGCTATCTTTGCCTCTACCGTTGGTACGGTTTACAATTAAGCAGGAGACTAACTCAAGGGGGCTACCGATGAACCAGGTACTGCTGGTAAGAGATGTTTATCTGCTCCACGGCACGGCCAGTCTTATTGCGGATCAGGACACGACTCTTGAGCGCCTGATTAATATTTATGCCACGAACCCGTCAGTCCGGGGCGTGTTTTTAATTGATGAAGATAAGAAATTTGCCGGCATGGTATCCCGGCTGGCTATTCAGAAATGGGCGGAATACCAGCTTTTCGGTAAATGGCGCAACGAAGGTTCCTACTCCCAGATCAGTGAGCTGGTTACCTCAATTAAAGCGAAGGATCTGGCGCATGGCAGCCGGCGGTCCTTCGGCCTCAAAGAAAACGACCGACTTGAAGACGCCTTTCAACGCATGATGGACCTCGGCGAGGACATTCTGCCGGTAGTTGATGACGACGGCCAGGTCATCGGGGACTTACGGTTGTCGGAAGTGCTGCTCAAAGCCATTGAAGCCGGACACAGCGAACTCAACCGACCGGAAGAGTAGTAAAACAGACAACCTCAGCGCGGCCGCCTACGCGGCTTACACGATACTCTGAAACATAGCTGTTTCGGGTTGATACTCCAGTAAGTCGCCGTTCTCCAGGTCAAAGTACCAGCCGTGAAGCGTCAATTCACCGCTTAAAAGCCTTTCGGCGACAAAAGGGAAGGTCCGCAGATTATCCAGTGAAAGAGCGACTGCGGCTCGCTCAGCCGCCCTGCAACGAGTTGCGATATCGGCTGACGGTAATTCGGCGTTCACCTGCCGTCGAGCCGGTTCAGCAATAGTCATCCAGTTGGAAATGAACTTGTCCCTGCCGGAAACACCATCAGCCATCAGTGCGCCGATGCCGCCGCATTGCGAATGACCCAGCACAATAATATTAGACACCTGAAGATTACAGACGGCGAATTCCAGGGCGGCACTGACGCCATGATAACCGCCGGTTTCTTCATACGGCGGCACCAGATTAGCCACGTTGCGGACGGTAAATATCTCTCCCGGCCCGCTGTTAGTCAGAATGGCCGGGTCAACCCGGGAATCCGAGCAGGATATAATCATCACCCGGGGTCGCTGCCCCTGTTTTAAATCTTCAAACTGGTGCCGGTGGCCGCTGTAGTAATCCTCGCGGAACACCTTGAAACCGGCTTTCAGTCGCTCTATGTTGGTCATGACTTAATCTCCACTGTTCTTATCAATATTCTGGCGGCCAAGACTCCGCCAGCCGATAAACGCCGCTACCGCAGCGATTATTACAATGCCCAGACCGAGGAAAATCACGGCGTCCTGCCAGAAACCGCCGGGAAACAACATGATGAGATAGTCGGTTGACGGATCCAGCAACCAGAAATCATTGGCAAAACTAATCATGTGGAAGCGGGTAAAAAAGGCGTTGAAGTCAATGGCGGCGGCCAAACCCAGCGCGGCGACCACGGCCAGGGTCAACGACCCGCCCCAGAAAACCGGGGCTGCTAAAAGCTGCCTTTGCCGGCGGTAAAACAAAAGCCCGGCCACCAGCAACGAATACCCCAAGCTGACGTCCAGCCCCAGATAGTCCAGGCGGATCAAGGCCTTCACGTCATAGAGGTGAATAATTTCCCGCTCATTAAACAGGGTAAAGGGCTCGCCGTCCTTCACAACGACCAGATCAATAAACTCATCACCGGAATTAAAATAGGCCGTCAAACCGTGGGCGGCCTTAGTCAGTTCCGCCGGGGCCAGCCCGGTGGCCTCAGCGACGTTATAACGGCTGAAGCCGTACTCATAAAGCGGCTGGAAGTTAAAGGCGGCGGCGATAACGGCACTGATAATCAACAGGGGCAGCACGACCGCCAGCGTCCAGGCGCTGAGCCGGGGCCAATCAGGCGTCGTCAGCTTCATCGCTCTCAACAGGTGGAGTGTCAACCTCTTCAATATCAGCCAGAACCGCCCGGGCCTCTTCCAGCTTTTCCTGAGGCACCATCACCCGGCGCGGCATCAGCGCCGACGCTACCTGCAGAAAGGTAGCCGAACCGGAGGATTCAATATAGGCCGGAATACCGGAATCAACCAGGATATCCCGCCACAAAGTGGCGGCAAACTCATTATCCGCCGTTGCGGCGGCAACCCACTCGTTATCAGCCATGGCCTTCATAGGCGGCACTGCCGGTATCACCCAGCAGGGTCACCAGTTCCTCCAGTAATTCATCGTTACAGGTTACTCTCACCTGGGTCATTTTTAGCCGGTACAACTTGCCGGGGCAGGCAATCTGGAGATTAACGCTGCCGGGGCCGGGATACAGACTGAGAATATCCATGACCTTGTTAAATAGTTTGAGATCAGCTTCAGCGTTTTCGGTTTGGTTAAGAACAACATTTAAGCTACGGGACATGTTATGCGGTGTTTCCTTATCTGACGGTAAATTGTGCGGGGTAATTTTTTCAGCCGGTTCAGCGGCGGCCGTCGCCTTGACCGGACTCGGTTTGGGTTTGGCAACAGCTTTGGGCGGCCGGGGAGAGAAATCCCGCCGGCCGTTGTAACCGTTGCCGCCGGTCTTTCTTTGGATGCGGACCATCTCACCCACCTGAACATCGGCTTCCTCAGCGCCGGGCTGATAGAGCCTGACGGCATCGGCATGAATGGAGCCGCGGTCACCGCGGAACACCACCTTGCCTTCCACCAGCAAGACGTTGCCTTCCTGCCAGAATTCCCGGGTCTGGGCGAACAGCTTGGGCCAGGCCACTACCTCCACCCGGCCATTCAGGTCTTCCAGTTCCACGGAGGCGAAGGTATTGCCGTCCCGGGTTTGGGACTGGCGGGCGGTCACCACCATTCCGGCCAGGGTGGCCAACTGACCGTCCATTTCTTCAGTGATCTCACCGCAGGTGGCGGTGGTGTCATGGTCAATATGGCCGACAAAGCGGGAAAAAGGATGCGCCGAAATATACAGCCCGAGCAAATCCTTCTCCCAGGCCAGAATATCATTGAGCGAGGCACTGCCGCCGTCCAGTTCCAGCACCATCGGCGGGGCTTCGGCCACGCCGCCGAAAAGATCAAACAGCGTCCCCTGACCTGAATCACGGATACGGCGTTCCCGTTCGGCAAACTCCAGAAGGCGGCCGGCATTATGTAATAAAGCCCCCCGGTCAGCGAAGGAATCCAGCGCTCCGGCCTTAATCAGGCTCTCCAGGACGCGGCGGTTCATGCAGGCGGCATCAGCCCGGCGGCAGAAATCCTCTACGCCGCGGAAAGGCCCGCCGGTGTTGCGTTCCGCCACCAACGCGGCGACCGCCGTTTCACCGACATTTTTGACCGCCGCCAGACCGAAACGGATGGCCGAGCCTTTGCCGGTTTCTTCAATGGTGAAATTGACATCGCTGGCATTGATATCCGGCGGCAGCAGTTCAAGACCCAGGCGGCGGCATTCCACGGCGGCGGCGGCGACCTTTTCAGCGACATCACGCTGGGTGGCCAGGAAGGCGGCTATGTACTCTACCGGAAAATTAGCTTTGAGATACGCCGTCTGATAGGCAATCAGGGCATAACTGACGGCGTGGGCTTTGTTAAAGGCGTAACCGGCAAACGGCTCAATCAGACCGAAGATTTCGGCGGCCAGTTCTGCGGTATAACCGTTTTTCAGCGCCCCGGCGATAAAGTTCTGCTTCTGTTTCTGCATGACTTCCGGGTTCTTTTTACCCATGGCCTTACGCAGGATGTCCGCCTGGCCTAACGAGAAGCCGGAGAAGGTGCGGGCGATAAAGAGCACCTGCTCCTGATAGACGATAACGCCATAGGTTTCCTGCAGTATCTCCTCAAGCGCCGGGTGCGGGTACGTAATAGGTTCCTCGCCGTGTTTGCTTTTAATAAAGCGCGGAATCTGCTCCATCGGGCCGGGCCGGTAAAGGGCGACCATGGCGGCGATGTCGGTAAAATGGGTCGGTTTCAATTCCTTGATGTAGCGGCGCATGCCGACGCCTTCCAACTGGAAGACGCCCATGGTTTCGCCGGCGGCCAGCAGTTTAAAGGTTTTGGCGTCATCCAGCGGAATACTGTGCACGTCCAGCGGCTGACCGCGGCGTTCGCCGATAATCTGCTGTGCCCGCGACAGGATGGACAGGTTGGCCAGACCAAGGAAGTCCATCTTCAGCAGACCAATCAGCCCGATGTCTTCCATGGGGTACTGGGTCATCACCAGGTCGGCCTTGCCGCCCTGAGATGATTCCCGGTTCAGGCGTTGCAGCGGGGTATGCAGCGCCAGCGGGTCCTTGGAAATGACCACGCCGGCGGCGTGGGTGCTGGCATGCCGGGATAAACCGGAAACCTGGCGCGCAGCATCAATTATCTTCTGCACGGTACCGTCTGAGGCTACCGCCTCGCGCAGTTCAGTGTTTTCTTCCAGGGCTTTATCCAGCGTCATATTGGGACCGAAGGGAATCAGGCGGGCGACCCGGTCCACATCCGCCAGATCAATGCCCAGCGCCCGACCGGTGTCCCGGATGGCCGCCCGGGCACCCAGCGTGCCGAAGGTGATGATCTGGGCAACATGATCCAGTCCGTATTTTTCCGACACATACTCAATGACCTCGTCACGGCGGTCATCCTGAAAGTCCATGTCAATATCCGGCATTTCCTTGCGTTCAATGTTCAGGAAGCGTTCAAAAACCAGCTTGTATTCCAGCGGATCAACCTCGGTGATGTCCAGGCAGCGCAGGACGATGGAAGCCGCCGCCGAGCCGCGGACGCCGAAGTAGATGCCGCGTTCCTTGACGAACCGGATGATGTCCCAGACGACCAGGAAGTAATCGGCGAACTGGGTTTGTCTGATGACATCCAGCTCATAAGCCAGTCGTTCCTTCACCGCGTCGGAAGCATCGGGGTAGTATTTCGGCAGTGCCTGATAGCATAGATCAGCGACATATTCGTCGGAGGTCATGCCGGCCGGCCGGTCTATCTGCGGCAGGTGCAGCCGCCCGAACTCCAGCGTCAGGTCGCATTTATCGGCAATCTTACCGGTATTTGCCAGCGCCTCCGGAATGTCCCGGTAAAGCTCCGCCATCTCAGCTTCGCTTTTCAGGTAGAACGAGTCCGCCTGCATTTTCATCCGGGCGGTATCCTTCACCATGGCGCCGGTGCCGATGCACAGCAGCAGGTCATGGGTCTGGGCATCTTCCCGCCGGACGTAGTGCACATCCCCGGTGGCCGTCAGCGGAATATCCAGTTCTTTGGACAGGGCGATGAGGGCGTTGTTGATTTTATCCAGTTCCGGCATTGGATGCCGCTGGATCTCAAAGTAAAACTCACCATTAAAGTTGTCCCGGTACCAGGCAGCTGCCTCGCGGGCCTCATCCAGCCGGCTCTCCATGATCAGCCGCGGCACCTCGCCGGAAGGACAGGCCGACATGGCAATCAACCCTTCCCGGTACTGGGCGAGGATTTCCTTATCCACGCGGGGCTTGTAGTAGAAGCCATCGGTATTGGCCAGGGAAACCAGCTTGAGCAGGTTACGGTAACCGGTGAGATCGCGGGCCAGCAGCACCAGGTGACGATGATTCTTGTCAGCGGCGGTTTTATCCAGCCGGGAACCGGGGGCGACATAGACCTCGCAGCCGATAATGGGCTTGATACCCTGAGCGCGGCACTCCCGGTAGAACCGGAGGGCGCCGTGCATATTGCCGTGGTCGGTAATGGCCAGGGCGGTCATGCCCAGTTCTTTGGCACGGGCGACCAGCACCGGAATGCGGCACATGCCATCCAGCAGGCTGAATTCAGTATGAACGTGAAGGTGTGTAAACATGCGGTAAAATCCGCGGTCATTATAACATCACCGGGGACTCTCCGTCCTGAGAGTTCAGGGCTAAGCGGACGGCAATTGGCTGTCAACAGTCAGCTTTCAGCTATCAGCGGCCAGCCGAAAAGGGGCAGTTTTCAGTAAAATGTACAGGGATTACTTCGGCAGCAGCCTCACGAGGATGGCTGGAGTGTAATAATAGCCCTTTTCCGGCGCATTACAGCAGCGGCTGATGTTACGGGACGGCAACATGGTAAAGTATTGGTACCCTTTTCTAAAAGCGAAGGAAACGAATCCTCTTCTTATGAATGTAACTGCTGTTCCAGAGGAGTGCTACGAAAATAGGCTGACAACCAAAACGTCTTTTTATCAGAACATATAATAGCATATTATTGTGTGTTAGGCAAGAGGTAAATGTCCCATTTTGGAAATATATTTTAGGCGAGCTGTCAGCCGTCAGCTATCAGCTTTCAGCCTTTACAGGGCGGGCCTGAGCAACGTCGCGACGGAAATTCCAAGCTCTAAGCACCAAATCCCAAACAATGTCTAAATTACAAATCCGAATGTCCGAAACGGGGTACCAGGCGGGCTTGGCATGCCAAGCCCCTACAAAACGGTCTCAGACTATTCTTGCTGGATTGCCACAAGCGCTTCGCGCTTTCGCAATGACTGGATGGGAACGGTACCGGGTGGACGCGGCATGGTTACGTTGCGATGGAAATTCCAAGCTCTAAGCACCAAATCCCATACAATTTCTAAATTACAAACCCAAATGTCCGAAACGGGGTACCAGGCCGAAAGCAATCGTACAGTATCGGTTCTTATGGATTACCCGTTTCCACGGGTAATGACAATGGGGGAAACCGAGATTGCTTCGGCGGCGGCGCGTAAGGTGTAAGGTGTCAGCCGTCAGCTGTCAGGCTTTTTACCGGGCGGGCTTGGCATGCCAAGCCCCTACAAAACGGTCTCAGACTATTCTTGCTGGATTGCCACAAGCGCTTCGCGCTTTCGCAATGACTGGATGGGAACGGTACCGGGCCGAAAGTTCTATCCGGTGCGGCGGCGGCGGCGGAACCAGGTGAATAACAACCCGGCCAGCGAAATGCCCGCGGTAAAGGCAGCGATGAGCATAATCGGGTTAACACTCGGCGGCGGCGGAGGGAAGGGGCCGAAGGTAATATCCGGGATAACCTTGTCGGTGGCGGTAACTTCCAGCAATTCGTTGGTTTCAGCCTGGACTTTAAAGGTGAATTGAACGAATTGTCCCGCCGGCAACTCGCCGGTGCTGCGGTCATCAACCAGAGGGTTATCTTCCAATCCCATTTGCGCCAGGGTAACCGGCTCCGTCAGGGTGAATTTAAAATGCCTGGGCGTGATCGGGTTGATGTTAACGCTGGTTGGGGAGAGTTCTCCGGCTGCCAGTATTTCGGCCGGAATGTATTGGGCGGCAACCGCCGCGACATCAAAATTGACGCTGGTTGTCGCAGGCGGTTGCGTCGCGGGATTCTGAGAATCACCGCATGCAGACAGTACGGCCAGCAGCGAAACGGCAACCAACACCAATGATTTCCTGGTCATCGTTACAATCAACCTCCCAGATAAACCACGTCGGTGGCCCGGTTAATATCTTCGGTTAAAAACCAGACCTGTCCGGTCCTTTCACCCGGCGGAACAGGCATCGGCGGCGTGGTATTGATACCGGAATCAGATTTTTGAAGCCGGAAATATTCAATGGTACAGCTATAATAATTGCTGGATAATCTTATTAGTTCCAGTTGCCGCAAATGACCGTGTGCCAGATGGAAGACATCCACATAGTCATATGTGTAGCCGATATCGTTACGCTGGAATCTTATTTGCACGGCCAACCCGCCATCCCCACGCTCCAACGCCGCGATGCCCACGGCATCAAGTTCGGCCAGAATCCCCAACGGGTGCCGGTACTCCAAAACCGATGTGGTGACCAACGTTTTTACCACCAGCTGACCGGCAGAGTTCATCTCGGCGGAATAGAATTTCGGGCTCCCGTCAGTATCGTAGCCATAGAATTTCAGAGACAACTTTTGTATGTCACCATCAGCATCGGTAAGCAGATTGAACGTGTCCAGCCGGGCCGTCTCTTCCTGAACATCAATGACATCCACGACCTGGTGCCAGACCCCGGTCAGATCCAGGTCATCAATATGACTGGAAACGGCAACTGACGGATTGGCGCAACCGGAGAACGCCACCAGCCCCGCCAGGAGCATGATTACCGGAACCAGATATTTTCGGGGTATTGCCATGGTTATTCCTCAGTCTAATAATTTGAAAACCGAACCATTGGCGCGGTTGACGACCCAGACGTCCTGACCGTCGTAAGCCAGAGCGGCTCTCATGGCATAGGTACCTTCGGCGAAAGAATAAGTAGTCAGGCCGATGATTTCCTGAGTGGCAATATCAAATTCGGCCACCGTGCCGTCCTCATAGTCCACCATCCAGATACTGCTGCCGTCGGTAACGGAGTTGCCGCCGTATACCGGCATATCCATAGTGGTCACGGAGATGGGATTGCCGGCAGCGTCCAGATCCAGCCAGTAGAGAAAGGGGCCGATATAATACCATAAATCTTCACCGTCAAAGACAAGCGAACCACCAAGAGCACCGGGCATCAGGCCGATGGGGTCCCCGATAACGCCATTTTCGGGATCAATACGATAAAAGGACTCCCCAGCCGCCCACAGGTACCGCCCATCGGAAGAAAGATAGCTAAGGCCATTATTCACCAGATGGTCTTCCAAAACGATGCCGTTGGTGCGGCAGATCTTGCTGAGGCTGTCCATACCGCCCCAGAGATATTTGCCGTCATAATACAGGGAGCCGTAATCATCAGGGTTGACCGTCCATTGGTCATACACTGTCACCTTAAGATTGGCGGCATTTATTTTCACCAAGTGACCACTCGGGTAACTCCCGCTGAGCACCGATACCCATAGATACTTCCCATCAAAAGCCATGCCCTCGGCCCGGCCCTCGATAGGGACCTCCGCCACTACCGACCCGTCAGCCGGGTCTACCTTGCGAACCGAGCGGTCGCCGTCGTCAGCCACCCACAGATACTGACCGTCAAAACAGGCACCGATGCCGCTCTGCCACTGGACCGTCAGCGGGTCAACATCCTCCGAACCACCGAAGTTGAAGCAGAACCAGCCCTGGCCGTAGAGATTGGCACCCACGGAGAACAGGATCAGCAGCAACACGACGAGAACGCCCCGGTTACGACCGGCTGAGTGCAGAAAACGGATAAACGGACTAGCGGATTCATCAGCCACCGGAACCTCACCGGCGGCTTCCTTCTGCCAGTCCCGGCGAGTAATAAAATAGTAAATCAGGGCGACAAAGGGGAGCAACAGCCCCGAAGCGATACCCCAGGGCAGTGCTTCGCCGGTGCGCCGGCCCAGCTTCCGGGCGTCACGGAATACGATGACACCGATAATGGCGGCGAGGATATACCATGTTAAAAGGTAAGCGTAAAATCCAAGCATCTCAGTCCTTCCTTTTCTGCTCCAGAGAGGAAACCTGATCCTTCAAAGCGTCTATTTCCTCCCGAAGTTCCCGGTTTTCTTCCCGACGACGTTTGAGAAGGTAGTTCCGCACCAGAATGACGACGATAGCGATGGGGACAAGCCAGAGCAAGATATTGATGAATATGATTATGAATTCCATAAAACCGAATGTCATCAATGCGTGTCTCCTTTATCCTCAGCCGAGTTTTCCCCTTCAGCGGAGTCCAGAGCCGCCAGGCGGCGGCGCAGGTCACGCAGTTCCTGTTTCAGCGATTCATGCTCAGGCGCCGCCGGTGGCCGGGCAATCTAGTAAACAACCCAAACCAGCCCGGCCAGGAGCAGCCCGATGAACAAAATCTCAAAAACCCCGAATCTCATCGGTAAAACATCATATTTCTCTCCGGCGTAGCGGGCTCCGACATGCCGGACATACCGAATCGTCTGCCCGCCTGACAGGCAATCATCCGCTGCAATCCTAATTGAGACCTGATTGTGTTATTCATGGTTGGTTACTTCTGAGGTGGCTTGACGAGGCCGTATTGAGAATGGTGGCACTAACTACGACCGTCAACTGCAGGCCGTAAAACAATCTTTTTTCCTTGTCCATACGATTTTCCGCCGGGTGGCTCTCTTTATCCATTCTATTTCTTGCCCGGCTGGGTGGCCTCAATAAAGACACTTTCCAGACTGCCGGTGGTGCGGCGCATCTCGGTGACATAGAGCTTCTCTCCGGCCAGAGCGGCGGATATCTTTTCAGCCGCGTCTGCGGGAGCGGACACCAGAACCCTGTCCCGGCCCTGCTTAACCTCGTAGCCGGCTTTTTCCAGCACAGCGGCCGATGCCGCCAGGTCAGAGGTGATGATCTCAAAGACGACCCCGGCCTGACCGGCGCCGCTGATAAGGTCGGCCAGTGCCCCTTGACTGACGACCACGCCTTTCTTGAGGATAGCCAGATGGGTACACACCTGCTCCACCTCCGACAGCAGATGAGACGCCAGCAGGATAGTCTTGCCCTGCCGGTTGAGATCATTAATCAGATTACGGATTTCAACAATACCTTCCGGGTCCATACCGTTGGTGGGTTCATCCAGTATCAGAAACTCCGGGTCATTCAGCAGGGCCAGGGCCACCGCCAGGCGTTGTTTCATACCCATGGAATAGGTGCGGAACTTGCTTTTAGCCCGGTCGGCCAGACCGACCAGTTTCAACACTTCATCCACCCGCTCATCGGACACGGGCCCGGTCAGTTCGCCAAAAATCTGAACGTTGTCCCGGCCGGAGAAATTGGGGTAGAAGCCGTGCAGATCCATGACCACGCCGACCCGGCGTAAAGACTCCGCCTGCCACGGCTCACCAAACAGCCGTACCTTCCCGGAGGTGGGAGACAGCAGACCCAGGACACAGGAAATGGTGGTGGTTTTACCGGAGCCGTTGGGGCCGAGGAAGCCGAAGACCTGTCCGCGCTCAACGGTGATATTCAAATCCTTAACGGCGGTGACCTCGCCGAAGCGTTTGGTCAGATTTTCAGTTTCCAGAATATTGTTACTTACATTCATGCTTTCAACTCCTTGCGACCGAACACGGTAAAGACAACTGTGGTGTACAAGCTGATATAGATGAAGGCGCCGATGAAGGCCGCCGGCAGGTCACGGTAGTCATTACGCCCTTCGCCCGGAACGGTAACCCCCAAACTGGTGGTGTTGACCCAGGTTTCCTGAATCATGGAACCATAGTTATAGCCCAGCGACAGCGGCGACAACGAACCGATGATGCCGTCCATACCCGGATGGGCGAACAGAAAGATGGTGCCGCCGACAAAGGCAATGATCAGGCCGACGGTCATGGCGGTTACCGGCGAAGCCAGCAGTATGCCCAGGGCTGCCCCGCCCATGGTGTAGCCCAGGAACATCAAAGCCCCCAGCCAGATAATAGACAGGAAAGCGCCGAAACTGAACGCCGCCGGCGCCGCAGCGGACAAACCGGAATAGGACATATAACCGCTCAGCGTCACCGCCAGACCAAGCACCAGGGCAAAGAATAGCGACATGCCGATTACCGTGAGTATTTTGGCACTCATCAGGGAGTTACGGCGGATGCCGCGGGATAACATCAGCCGGTAGGTGGAATTACGAAATTCGCCGGCAAACAGGCTGACACCGGCCGCCACTCCCAGCACCGGAATAAGATTGGAAAAGCTGATAGCGGCGCTACTGGTTAGCTGCGCAAGCGAAAAACGTCCGTCTTCAGCGGTCAGCTTGTCTTTCTCCGCCTGGACGGCATCCCGGTAGAAGTCCTTCCAGAACTCTATATTTTCTGGAATAGGGTTGCCCTCTTCATCGTTTACCGGGTAGGCCCGCCAGTCAAAGTCGTCCGGAATAAAATTCGAGAACAATACCATATGACCGGCATCCAGTTGGGAAACTATCTCAGAATAATTCTGGTCTAACTGCCGCACCTGAAAATTGTAGGAATCACTAGCATTGGAGCTTATCAGTATGGAGAAAAGGATAATGACCGCCGCGATGATGTAGAGCGATGCACCTTTGCGGAGCTTCCGGAACTCCAGGCGGCTGAGCCGGAAGAGACTGCTGGTGTCGGACATGGGCACCTCCGGATGGTTTTTTGCCGTTTTTCCACGGCTTTCGGGGCATTATACCACCCCAACATGAACGGGAGATGAACGAAACGGGGTTTTTAGAGAATTTTTTAAAATATTATCCGTCGGTTTTCATGAAATGGGCGACAACTCCGACTACGCCAACGAGAAAGAAAACAGCTCCCATTACCGAGGCAAAAACCGAACCGGTAATCATCCCTGTTGCCGTAAGAATCATCCCGACAAATAAGATACCAGCTCTTGGCCAAAAACCCGGATTCAACATCAGATTTGCTTCCTATAAACTACCTGTGACTTTGTTTGGTTGATCCGTGAAGAACAAAGACTGTAGATAATCCCAACACAAGAATAAACGGCAGGAAGATCAGAAAAGATTCAACCAATATGACGTACCAACCCGCACGAGTTTGTAACAATAATACTGAATAGATCAGATATATCGTCACTGCCGGGGCTAAAGCCAAAACCCGGCTTTGGCCTTTGACTACGATTCCCGCGGCGACCAGCATCCCAACAAAAAACAATAAACCAAAAAACTGGAATATACTCCCACTATTACAGGTAATTGATGGCCCGTTCCGCCAACAACATCGTTTGCTACAATTACCAGCAACAAAACTCCGCCGGCTATTCCGCCTATTATTAATTGCCTCAAGCGATTACGCATTAAATTAATCAAGGCAACGATAAATACCACCAAATTGGCTAAAAAGCCGATCGTGATGATTGGGGCAGAGTCCGGTTTCATCAATACGAACAACATGATACCTGCAATAATACTGGTGACTATGATTAAGCTGGAAACTATATTCCTCATTTGAACCCTCGTTGAAGCACTATTATAGTTAGCATTTTTTTCTATTATTCTCCGACTAATTCAGCACCTCAATTACTTTATAATCAGGATGAGAAATCCTAATTCCGTCTTTCTCATCACTACCCACTCCAATCAGTACCCTGAATATTGCCGATGAATCGGCACTTTTATCAATCCTGTCAAGTTCAATAACGACCACTCCGGTTCCACCTCCTGACGGTGTATAACGGTTCATTCCGATTTCTATTCTTTTATCGTATTCTTCATCGGTGTCACCGGTACGCCAGATGATCACTGCTTCATTATCGGGTGTTGTATTTTGTTGATAACTACTGGTAACACCGGAAATATTCCAGTTTCCCGGGATATAAAAGACAACCCCACCCCAATCGTTCGGATCAATATTGACCCAGGCTATAATTGAGATACGTTCGGTGACGCTATCATTGCCGAAAAGCAAGATAGAACCCCTGACCGACGTCTCCAACTCCGTTGATTCTGAGGTAACGATGAATTCCTGAGTCTGGATTAAACCGGTATTGACCATAATATCAGACGTGTCCTTTTGATCAATACATGACACTCCCGACAATAGAAGGGTTACCGCTAGCACCAGAAAAACAGATTGCCTGAAACGCTTCAAGATTTCATAGTCCTTTCAAACACATCATTATTCTGCCCCACTACCCCTGAGGTATCTCTTGTTGGATGACGGTAACCAATTTATCGGTCAGACTAACGATGGCTTCATAGACTTGAGACAGTTGCGCCGGCATATCCGGGAATGACCGGTCACCGTCAGGAGACAGATAGCCGGTTGCATTCACCGTATGAGTCAGGCCGTTGACGCTTGCGGTTATGGACAATATCATGTCCCCGAAAGACAATCCGCTTTCGTTAAGGCGGCCGGGAAAGGAATAAGCAGACGCCAGTTCATAAAAGCCACTCGCGGATACGGTTGCCAGTAAACTGTTCAGTTCGGATTCCGAAAGCACAGCAGTTTTCCAGGTGCGGGTGGCAGGGTTCCCAAAAACCGGGAACCGGATTCCTTCATCGTAAATCTGAACCATCAAGCCGTCAGGGTAAACATCCAACACCACCCGATCCCCGGCCATGGTATGATTCAAATTCAGGGACAGTAACGGTTCATTGAAAGGCATCGCCAAGGCGGGGGTGCCGACAATCTTCAAACGAACTGGAAACCGGCCGTAATCAAACTCCGAAGTACGCAACCCGATTTCAAACGAGTGCTCACCCGGCTCAATGTTTTCGGAAACCGTGATTATCAAGGCTGAGGCCAGCGTCCCGGGCAACCACAACCCGCCGCTACCATACTGGGAAAGCTGGATGCTTTCAGGGAGATCGGCGGTATAAAAATTCAATTCCTCCTCAGCTGAAAAACCGCTTGGACGGCTGAGGTAAAACATGCTGTAATGCGTTTCACCTGGAGCAGTCTCAATATTTTTCCGATAATTAAGACTCTCCCGGCCTTGAGCCCGATAAAGATCAACCGGATTGGTTTCAACAGCCGGCCAATATTCAGTATCTTCTGCTGAGGCAACCAAGGCTCGATAAGCCAGGCCGCCGGGGGTGGGAACCAGGTCATCCCCCCGTTTCAAATCATATACCGGCAAGGAATCCAAAACAGGGACAGCGGTCTTCACCGGTTCAGACACCGGCGAAAAACACGCTGAAGTCATCAACAGAATAAAAACGACAGAGGGAAACAGCCACTTTTTCATTTTACCCCCGCTTTTTAATTAGGCCGCCACGGAGGATGATTATACCACCCGAACATGAACGGGAGATGAACGAAACGGGGTTTTTGAGGTTTTTTTTTGTGAGAAACCGGAACAAATCGGACATCCCATCCGCCTGGTGGTCAGCTACCAATTACTTAAATTTTCAAACCCCTGATGACCTGCAAATCAGTAAACGGATAGTGCTCTACGTTGTTGGTCAACAGCGGAACCCCCAGCCAAAGGGCAGTAGCGGCGATAATAGCATCAGCCATACCGATGGTTATCCCTGTTGAACGAAGCGCCCTTAACATCATACCCGCCTGCCGGGCAACCGGGACATCAACACCAATGGAAACCAGACCATCCAGGAAAGCATTGGTGTCCGCTTCCTCTGCGGGCTTCATACCCTGGTATATTTCAAGGTGGGTGAGTGTGCTTACAGCCAGCAGACCGTCATCGGCCCACCGATTTAACAGTATGCGGGCGTATTCTCGTTTTCTAAGAAAATCAATAGCGATATCCGTATCAACGACACACGCGATGCCTTTGACCCGACTACCCGACACTAGTCTCTACAGGCCCGGGCAGCCGTACTTCACCCGCCGTTCTGATACCGCGAACCCAGGCTGTTGAATCCTCAGGAGTCATCAGGTCAGGATGGCTTTTATCTTTCCAGGCACCCAAGCCTCTCTCCAAGGCAATCATCTGCTTGCGCCGGGCCAGGTAATACTCCAACGCCTCGGTAAAAAAGGCGCTGATTTCTCCCTGAGAAGCGACCGTACGTATTTCCCCGGCTAATTCCTTGGGCAGAGTAACCGACATTTTTTCCGTCTTCGCTTTGCCACCCATTTGAATCCTCCATCCTGCAACATAATATCGGCATACTAATAATACTACCATTAATACTACCGGTCAAGACTTCAACTCCTTGTGACCGAAGTTGGCTTGAACAAACATAATCATAACCGTGATATACGCCAACGCCATCCCGACAGCCCAGGGGACACTCCGGTAACATTCCACTTTATCGGACGAATCCCACAACAGGTGGGTCAGACTGTTGAAATTGTAGCCCAGGGTTAACGGGGAAATTGCACTCAGCATGTCGTCCCCGCAAGGCGTCAGCCCATATACAAAAAACTGAGACAGCATAAAGGCAATGACCACCCCTGCCACCAACGCCGGCACCGGCGAGGCTAGGAGCGTACCCAGCACCCCGCCAAACACCATATAAGCAAACAGCAGGAGGAATAATACCCAATAGATTTCAAACACGGCTCCGGGATCAATAACGGGCGGTTGCGCCGCGGCCAGACTGTTGTAATTCGCCAGACCGATAATAAATGAAGTAATCACCAACACCGTTGCCAGCAACAACGCCAATGAGGCTAACGCAAGGAATTTAGCCCACATCAGATCGCCCCTTTTGACACCGCGCCCGATGATCAGACGGTAAACACCGCCATTATATTCCATAGCTAAAACAATCACTCCCAGAATAACGGCAAAAACCGGCATGATGGGAACAATTTTGCCGGGCGACATTAAGCTTGAGAACGAAAATTCAGCGCCATCGGCCGTAAGGGCGTCAATTTGTCCCTGATAATATTCCTGGTACATCTGCTGGTAAACCTCAACATTTCCAGGGATTTTATTGCCGCTTTCATCCCGCAGCGGATACCGGCTACGGTCAAAACCGGCGGGTAGCGCCTCAGAATATACAAGGTCATAGTCTGCTCCAAGAGCAGCGATAGCTTCATTCATTCTATCTGTGGTGGCAATGACCTGGTGTTCATAGTAATCCCCCGGCCCCGCCATGGTGATTACGGTAAACAGTAACAGTAAAAGAGTCACAAGATAGAAGGATTTCCCTTTGAAAATCTTCTTTAGTTCAAGGAGCCAGAGTCTTAACATCATTTTTTCTTGTTGATATACGCTAACAACGCTTTCACTACGACATATGTGACCCCGGCTATCAGTAATGCACTACCGATGAATACTATCAGCCCTAATCCCGACATCAGTACATACTCCTTTCCGATTTATGAACTCTGGCATCCATTCTTTCTATTTGAATTCCTTTCTGGATTGGAAGAGGAGGATGATGGAAAATATGCCGGTCAGCGTCCAATGGAGTAAAAATAATGAACAGACAGCTCCAGCGAGAGCCAGCTTCCAAGACCTTCTTCGGAAAGAATAGATACCGCCGATAACAGCGACTATTCCAGCGATAATCAGCGGTAAACCAAAAAAGGTGTCACCCACCCAGGTGTTCCTGATTCCCGACAGCACCTCAACAGCACCGATAAGCGTCAGACCGCCAAGTATCTCAATAGTGCCGTTGATGATGTTGAGGAAACCCGCGCCGGTAGGCAGCCAGGTATTTTTGACCGGCTCCGTTGAGCTGACAGAGGTGTTTAACACTACGGCCCCCTTCCATTTATGGGATTTAGGAATCCGGCTTAATAGACGTTATCCGGAGCGATTATACCACCCCAACATGAACGGGAGATGAACGAAACGGGGTTTTTAGAGAATTTTTTCAAGTATGAAGATTATTCACCGGTGGTCACCATGCTTCATTACCAACCGGAATCCCGACATCAACCTCATGATGCAGGTTTTCCGGAGTGATCTGTTCTAATAGATAATCCAGCATTACGCTACCCCACTGTTATCACGATGCGCTGAGAACTCCGGAACCCTTCCTGGACGAAGACCGAGGCTTCAAGGGAATAAGTTCCCGGTGTCAGGTCCGCCGACGCCTCAATGATAAACGCCAATGAATACTCGGTATTCGGATAGACAACCGGATCAACCGGTACCGGGGTAACGCTCAAGCCGGACGGAAGCGGCTTATCCCCGGCCGAATAATTCTCTTTGCCGGTAATCGTCACATAATACACCTGGGGAGAGTCAATGCTTTTTCCGGTCAACAGCGTCCAGTTCATCACGGTTATGTCGCCTCGAGTGACCGTTACTGAATCCGGAAAATCCACTGAACCGTTGTAGTCCAGAAAACCGGAGGTATAGGGATCAAAAACGACATGGCCGGCGTCATCCAGAGGAACGGAGTAAACCAAACTGTCCTGATCATCACCTGAAACGGCGATAACTTCCAGAGTTCCACCATCCTCACCAAGCTGAACTTTTGTGGAAAAAGAGCCGTCGGTATTAACGGAAACCGGCGAATCGTTCACCGTGACCGACGCACCGGGCACCGTTACCCTGCCGTTGACAGTCACCGGCGAAACCCGGTAATCAACCTGGGTACCGCCGTTGGGGTAATCAAGAAACACCGTCAGATTCGGGGTAAAGGTGACAGTAACGCTATCATCCAGTTTGGTGCCGCCAATTACGGCAGTACCTTTAACGATATTGGTCCCTTCCTCCAGTTCCACCCAGGCGAAAAAGGAACCGTTATCCACCCAGGCGGACTGACCGTTAATTTCAACGGACGAGGCGGTGGACGAAACCGTACCTTCCACCTTAACGATATTGGAACGTGTTTCCGTGTCGGTCAAGGGAGAGGTAATAGAGAATACCGCTTCCTTCCCTGTATCACACCCGGCAAACGAAGTAACCACGAGTACCAGGGCAATGGCTGAAATCCATTTTTTCTTAAACATTCAGGGCCTCCTATTATTTTGAAAACTCGGAGTCCGATACGATATTGATTTGGTCATCTACCAATAACACCAATCAGTAGAATTTATCTTTGACTTTGAGAAGCTAAATACTTGTTAAACTCAACAATGACGGATTTTGAACGGGAACTCGCTCTTTTTCAATTCGGTGATAAAATCAAAAATAATCTCAGTCCATTTTTACCATAAGGTCCACCAAGAGTCAGAATATCCCCCATGGTTTGTCGCGCCGCCTAAAGTAATTGTAACCCATGCACCATGTTGTTCGTGGAAAATGAAATAAATATAATCTATGTTCAACAATTGGCAAAATTCAGCGTCACCACCTGCCCAACCTTCCTCACCCTGATCCGCTGCATCAGAATTTTCCCAATCTGTCCAAAAGCTAAGTGAAGGAACTTCATAACAACAATCAATAACCGCGATAAAATCCCAAGCTGAAGTATCTAGCCAAGCTTCCACCGCTGCAACATAAGAGCAAGACAAACCTGCGTACGACTGAGTGTAAGAATAATAATATTGTCTGATTGACAGCAGTCTAAAGTCTTCCTTTTTGTTATCTGAAGCAGGGCCGTAGAAGGTTAAATCACTGATAGACATTGTAACCGTGCCATCTTCACTCGTCCAACTTCCCTTAGTTTCAAGCGAAAGGTTAAATTCAAACACTTCCCCATCCTGAAACATATACTCAGCAACAGTATCGCGATTTGTCCGTAGCAACACGATTTCAGTAGTACCCATGATTGTATAACCAATAACATCCTTTTCACTGAATTGGAAAGTCTTCATAAACCTATCAATAGCTAAAGCGGAATCTTCAAATGATTTGACATCCACCCCATCATCATACAACATCGGTTTTACGCCGGTTTTTTCATAGATATTACCATCAGAAACTAGCTCAATCACGACGGGTTCTATATCTAGAAAAGACTCCTGATTTACACTCACCTCCACCTTAGATTCAACAAATTCTTCGTTTTGTTCAGCATGAATTGAAACGGGTATTGATAAAATAAAAACCATACTAATTACACATGATAGCATCCTAATTTTGGTCGACATGTTATTACTCCCTCCAAAATGACAAATTCGAAACAACTCTGGACAATAATTTCATATCATTTCTCCACCATCCTATTTGAGATTTTAGCGTCACCAATGTAAACATGTTATTATTCGTAGAAGTTATGATGGTCTATTATTCTAAGACTTCGTTAATGAAGAGCGGAGACATTTCTTTTCACCGATAGCCTCCTTTTTGGGATACCGCTAAAACAGACTACCATACGAAGATGAAGGCCAGATGAAGAAAACACGGATTCTGAAAAGAATTTAGTAATGGGTAAATAGTACTACGGTATGAGAATTCTGGTTATTGACGACGACGAAGAACTCTGTTGCGACATCAAACAGGTGCTGGGGGAGAACGGTCACGTGGCTGAATGCGTCCATGACGGCGCTTCAGGAGTACACTTCGCCGGAGTTGCCGACTTTGACCTGGTGATACTGGACCTGTCACTGCCGGACAAGGATGGGTTAGAAGTCTGCCGGACACTGAGACGGCAAGGTTTGAATATCCCCGTCCTCATGCTGACCGGCAGAAAAGAGATAGACGACAGAGTAACCGGCCTCAATTCCGGAGCGGATGATTATCTGGGCAAGCCCTTTGAGTACAAAGAGCTACTGGCCCGAATTCAGGCGCTGAACAGACGTTTGACCGGAAACCGATCACCGGAGATTGCGGTGGGGGATGTTAGCGTTGATACTACATGCCATCAGGTCAATCTCAACGGCCGGGAGATTGCGCTGACCGCAACTGAATACCGGATACTGGAATACTTCATCACCAACCCGAACAAGCTGATAACCCGGCTGGAAATGGAAGACCGTATCCGCGGCACGGATTGCAATTACGAATCTAATGTCATTGACAGCCATATTGCCAAACTGAGGTTGAAACTGGCGTGGGACGCCCGTACCGGACCTTTACAGACGGTAAGGGGGGAAGGCTACAGGCTGAGATCGTGAGTGTCAAACTCAAACTAACCGGACTTTACTCCGTTGTCCTGCTGTCCACGCTGGTGATCATGTCCATTGCATCTTCCCTGATGTTATCTTTCGGCCTGGTGTCCAATCTAAATAACTCGCTTGCTGAAGATATCATAGAAGCACTGAACACGCTCTCAACTATACCCAGTGACGAATACCCTCAGGCGTTAGCCGAACTGGAAGATAAGTCAGTCAGTTCCTTCTTTGTTTATGACCTGAATTCCAAATCGTTAATCGGGGACAGCCCTTCAAACACCGTCATTCAGGAAACGCTCCGCGGAATCACAGACTGGCAAACGGGTATCAATTCCCATTCAATGAATTCCGTTGACGGACAGTCACGTTTGTATCTCATAAGCCTGACGCCCGGATCAGATAAACTGGTAGTGGTGGCCCGCGACACGGCATATATTCAAGCGGCCCTCAAGACCTATAGAAACATTTTATTCATGACCTTACCCGGCGCCCTGATTATCGCTGCAATTGCCGGTTGGGTACTGGCCAATAGTTCTTTAAGACAGGTACGGGTGATCACTGATACTGCCGAGAAGATTGACCCGGCGAAGCTGGAAGAACGGATACCGGTAAAGCATAGAGACGAACTGGGCCGGCTTTCCGGTACACTCAACGCACTCTTTGACCGTATCCACGGCTTTATCCAGCGGCAGCACCGCTTCACCGCCGACGCCTCACACGATCTGACAGCGCCGCTGACCGGCATCAGATCATCCGCCGAGGTAGCTTTGATGAAAGAGAGGACGCCGGAGGAGTATCGCCAATCATTGGAAAACATTATCGGACGGACCGACAAAATGCAGGCGATAGTGGATGACCTGATGACACTGGCGGGACTGGACGCCGGGCCCAGGCCAGCGAAAAGTGCTGAATTGGAGCTTTCTAAACTGGCGGAAGAGGCCGTGAACAGGTGGCAGGCCCCTGCCGCTAACGAAGATATTGAACTGACTGCCGAAATAAAACCGGGGGTCAGTATCTTTGGTGAGCCGGAACAGTTTGACCGGCTCCTGGACAATCTGCTGTCCAACGCGGTGAAATACACGCCGCCGGGCGGCAAGGTCAACCTCACGCTGGCACAACAGGACGGCGAAATCATCATAAGAGTAACCGACACCGGCATCGGCATCAGCCCGGAACACCTGCCCCACCTGGGGGAGAGATTCTACCGCATTGACCGTCGGGTGGAAGGCACCGGGCTGGGGCTGTCCATTGTCCAGGGGACGGCGCAGATATACCGCGGGGGGATGGAAGTGGAGAGCGCGCCGGGTGAGGGCAGTACCTTCCGGATAATCCTGCCGGACGGTTCTGGAAGCTGAAAATCCGCTCCGGGGGGTTGAAATGATAACCCCAATGGGTTATGATGGCTTTAACACCCAAATAACACAGCCACCGCCGCTGCATGCCGCGAAATAATCTAAAATGAAATATTTCCTTATCGTCCGCTTCTTCCCCTGACCTTTCTCCGGTTGCCCTTGACAGGCTGCCGCCGGAGCGGTGTACCTGCTTAATTCACCAAACACTAATCCCCGCCTAAAGCGTGTATTTTTCTTTTGCTATTATGAATATTATTTATCGTCACCCCGAAACCCAGGACGGACCCGCCATTTACCAACTGGTCAGGGACTGTCCGCCGCTGGACCTTAATTCACCCTACTGTTACCTGCTGCTGGCCGATCATTTCCGCCACACCTGCGTGGTGGCTGAAGATAGCGAAAGCGGAAGGATAGTCGGCTTTGTATCCGCCTATCTCCGGCCGGACGCCCCGGATACCCTGTTCACCTGGCAGATTGCGGTCCATGCGGACTGCCGTGGTCACAGGGTGGCCCGGGGACTGCTGGAGAAACTACTGAGAGCGGTTTATCGGCACCGGCCGCCGCGGTTTCTGGAGCTTTCAGTCAACCCGTCAAATCAAGCATCGCGCAAACTGTTTACCCGGCTGGCCGAACGGCTGGGAGCACCGCTCAGGGAAAGCGTGCTGTTTGGTGAAGACCTGCTGGGCAGCGGCCACGAAGCGGAGATACTGCTGAGAATCGGACCGCTGCCGGAAAACCTGAATATGATTAACGAGGAGTAACACATGAGAATTTTTGAACAAATGGAATCCCAGGTCAGGAGTTATATCCGTGCGTTCCCGGCCATTTTCGCCACCGCCGAGGGGGCTAAGCTCACCGATGACCACGGCAACGAATACATAGATTTCTTCGCCGGCGCCGGTACGCTGAACTACGGTCATAATAACCCGATGGTCAGCGAGGCGCTCATTGAATACATCAAGGGCAACGGCGTTATCCACGGTCTGGATCTGGCTACCACTGCCAAGCGCGACTTTCTGGAAACTTTCTATTCCACGATCATGCAGCCGCGGCACATGGAATATAAGGTGCAGTTCACCGGACCGACCGGCACCAACGCGGTGGAGACGGCACTTAAGATTGCGCGGATGGTCAAACGGCGCAGTAATGTCATCTCCTTCACCAACGGCTTCCACGGTCTGACGATGGGTTCGGTGGCGGTGACCGGCAACGCCTTCTACCGCGACGAGTCCTTCATCAACCGCACCAACGTTTCCTTCATGCCTTTTGACGGCTACCTGGGGCCGGAGGTTAATACCGCCGAATACCTGCGGAAATTTCTGGACGACTACTCCTCCGGCGTGGACCTGCCGGCAGCCATCATCCTGGAAACGGTGCAAGCCGAAGGCGGTATCAACGTGGCCAGCGATGAATGGTTGCGAGAGGTGGAGCAGATCTGCCGGGCTTATGACATCCTGCTCATCGTGGACGACATCCAGGTGGGCAACGGGCGCACCGGCACCTTCTTCAGCTTTGAAAGCTCCGGCATCAGCCCGGACATCATCACCCTGTCCAAGTCCATCGGCGGCGGACTGCCGCTGGCCATGGTGCTGCTGCGGCCGGAACTGGACCAGTGGCGACCCGGCGAGCACACCGGCACTTTCCGCGGCAATAATCTGGCCTTTGTCGCCGCTACCAAACTCTTCAGTTACTGGCAGGGCACGGATATGACCGAGGCGGTGGCTTACCGGGAAAAGATAGTCCGCGAGCGCCTCGGCGAAATTGCCGCCAAATACCCCCAGATTGAAGCGACGGTGCGGGGCAAGGGCATGATTAACGGGCTGAAGATCCCGGCTCAGAACTTCTGCTCGGAAGTCTCCAGAGAAGCCTTTGAGCGGGGGCTGATCATTGAACTGGCCGGGGCGAATGACGATGTATTGAAATTGTTGCCGCCGCTGATTATTGAAGAAGAGGTGCTGCGGGCCGGCCTGGATATCATTGACGAGGCTATCGGCGCGGTACTGGAAAAGAAGGAAAACCTGATAACGGGGAACGGCAGTGATTATTAGAACGATAGCAGAGTGTACCGGCAACGAACGGGAAATCAAAGCGCCGAACGGCAACTGGGTCAGCCGGCGGCTGTTGCTGCGGGACGATGGGATGGGCTTCTCATTCCATGAAACCATCATCCATGCCGGCAGTGAAACGCCCATCTGGTATAAAAACCATCTGGAAGCAGTGTACTGCGTAGCCGGCAACGGCAGCATTGAAGACCTGGCCACCGGCGAAGTTCACCAAATTGAACCGGGGGTGCTGTACGCTTTGGATAAACATGACCGCCATATACTGCGCGGCGGCACCGTGGATATGAAGATGATATGCGTCTTTACGCCGCCGCTGCGGGGCGACGAGGTGCATGATGCGGACGGGGCTTACCAACTGCACGAATAGTCTCCGCGCCGGAATAATTTACCGGAAACTCACTCTATCTCAGCAGCATAGAGCGCGGTATGGAGTTCTTTCACTACCGCCGTCAGTTCGTCCGGCGTGAAGGGCTTGGGCAGGAACGGCCGGCCGGTTTTTTGGACAAAATTACTGGTGTCGTTATTCATCAGGTCGCCCGAAGTCAGAATAACCCGTTCCACCAGGTCGGGGAGTTCTTGTTTGATATGTTGGAATACATCCTTGCCTGAGGCTATGGGCATGCGGATATCTAAAAGAATGATGGCATAATCAGTCCGGGTGATCTTTTCCCAGGCTTCCTGCCCGTTGGGGCAACAGTCAACTTCCAACCCCAAACCAGACAGCACCCGGAAACAGATTTCACAGATGGATGCCTCATCGTCGGCGACTAATATGCGGTTTTCGGGTGAGGTTAACAAATTATTAAGCCTTTTGAATGAATGACCACTCTAGTTTACTCGGATGTAGACAAATGTCAACCGGGTACTATGACTAATAGCTGGTTATTCAGAGGCAAACGACGAAATTCCGCGACTTTTGTCCAGATGAGGCAATAATTAGTTAGTAAAAAGAGACAACTTCACCCCTGTCAAAACAGCGGCGAAAAGGTTAAAGGCGCAGACGGCCGCGGCTGAGAAGCGTGGCAGCGATGATGCCGGTCAGCAGGCCGCCCAGGTGGGCTTCCCAGGCAACGCCCGGCATGAGGGAAATGAGCAGACCGCCGCCGATGACGGCAATCCACAGCGGCATGGGGAGGGGGATGGGAAAAATGATGACCCGGGTCATGGGGCGCAGGACGGCCAGCGCGCCACCGAGGGCAAAGATAGCGCCGGAAGCGCCGACGGCCACCGCATTAGCCGGGCCGAGCAGCCAGAAAAACAGACTGCCGACGATGCCGCCGATAAAATAGATGCCCAGCATGGCCCGCTCTCCGATGGTCTGGGTCAGGTAGCTGCCGAAGAAATAAAGCGCCAGCATATTGAACAGCACATGGGTCAGACCGCCATGGACAAACATACTGGTAACTGCCGTCCAGGGTTCGCTGGTAAAAGCGGCCGGCATGATGCCGAGCTGAACCACCAGTGACGGCATCCCCTGAGTCAGCAGGAAAATCAGGACATTAATACCGATCAGAACAAACAGCGGATTCTGCCAGACGGGGCGGCCATATTGTTGGTACATAACCTCTTAATGATAAAGGGTTAGCCTCTTTGAGGCAAATCAAGCGGACGGCAATGGAAATGGGAACTGAATTCGGACGATTTCCCGACCGGATTTGACGGAGTCTGGTACAATACAAAGAGTCAGGGATGGAGGAGCATTCATGTCTGAAGCGTTAAACTCAAAACAAATCAGCTACGAGTCCTATCCTGACGATATCATGGCTTACACCTCTCATGTCACCAGGAGACACCCGCTGATCCGCCGAATATTCTTCGGAGCCAGGCACGGGCCAATGCTAGTCGGTACGATATGTCTGGTAGTCGCCCTGATTTTTTATGTGAACGGCAATACAGGCGGCGCCTGGGGGATGGTGTACATTGCCTTGCTGGCATTCGGTGCGGGCTTCTTCATGCGGTGGCTGTTAGGCCGCTGGATTGCGGATATTGAGCGCGCACTGAACAATCATCCCGGACCAAATCTGGGCAGCCATAACCTGAGCCTTTCCCCGGAAGGCCTTGTTGATGAAGCCGAGGGGAAACACCGGAGCGTCTTCTGGCGGGACATTGATTATGTCGGCGCGGATGATTCTTATCTATATTTGGCCGTACGGCGAAGCGGGGACGCCAAATTATTCGGGGTGTTCGGGCGCGGATTGTGGCTGGACGCGCCGGATACGTCCCCGTTAATCATCCCGCGGCGGGCTTTTTTTAGCGAAAGTGATTTTCGGGAATATTGTGACACATTGTCGCGTTTGAAATACCAGACGGCCAAAACCGTTTGAACGCCTTACACCATTGGGATAGCGCCGGTTGCCTCCCTGACCCGCAAGCTCTATACTGAAGCGGCATGGCTAAAATAGCCGTTGTTGAAGACGACCGCACCCTGGCCGACCTGCTGAAGTACAACCTCAGCCGGGAAGGCTTTACAGTGGTAACCGCCGCTGACGGCAGCAGCGGTCTTGAGGTCATTCGCCGGGAAAAGCCAGATATCATTATCACCGACGTGATGATGCCGGGAATGGACGGTTTTGAACTCACCCGCACCCTGCGGGCTGAAACCACGGCGCCGGTACTGCTGCTGACGGCCCGCAGCGAGGAAATTGACAAGGTGCTGGGGCTGGAACTGGGTGCTGACGACTATCTGACCAAACCCTTTTCCATGCGCGAACTGCTGGCGCGGGTCAAAGCCATGCTGCGGCGGATTGAACTGACCGGCGGCGCGGCAGCGGGCGGCAGCGGCGACATACTGCGGCTGGGCAGATTGGAACTGGACACAGTGCGGCACCGGCTGACGGTGAGCGGACAGGCCATGGAGCTGACACCGCGGGAATTTGAGCTGCTGCACTTTTTAATGAATAACCGCGGGCGGGTATTCTCCCGCGACGCCCTGCTGGACCGGGTCTGGGGTTACGATTACCCGGGCGAAGACCGGACGGTAGACGTCCATATCCGCTGGCTGCGGCAAAAAATAGAAGCCGATCCATCGCAACCGGTTCACCTGGTGACGGTGCGGGGCGTCGGCTATAAATTTGAGGAATGACATGACCGAACAATTGCTGCGGCGCTTGATCATGACGGCGATTATCACCATCGCGGTGGCGATGGTGGTGGTGGGTCTGGTGTGGGGTTTTTCCACGACCCTGCTGATTGCCGGTCTGGCCGCCAGTGTGGCGGTGGCGGTGACCATCTATCTGCTGGTGCCTTCCACTACCGATGATGAAGCCGAGATTGAACTGGCGCTGAAGCGGCTGGGCGGTGGCGAACCGCCGGACAAGGTCCGGCTGGTGACTATCGGCGAGCTGACCGATGTTAAACACGCCTTTAATGAAATGGCGCGCAAGGTGGGCGACCGATTGAAATCCCTGACGGCGGAACGCAACCGCATGGATCTGGTGCTGGCTCACGTCAATGACGCCATCTTCATGGTGGACAAGAATACCGAAATCACTCAATTCAACGATGCCGCGGTTAAAATGTTCCACCTTGACCGGAAGGCTCAAGGACAGACATTCATGAGCGTAGTACGCAACCATGAAATGGAAGAAATGCTGAAAAAATGCACCGCGACCGCGCGGCGGCAGGAAGGCGAGATTGAGTCCCGCCCCGGACGCCGGCAATACAGCGTTACGGTGACCCCTGTTCTGAATGAGAGCGGCGCGGTGATTGTGGTGCGGGACCTGACCAATCTCAAGCGGCTGGAAACGGTGCGGCGGGACTTTGTGGCTAATATCTCTCACGAACTGCGCACCCCCATCGCTTCGTTGAAACTGCTGGCGGAAACGCTTAAAGACGGGGCGATGAGCGACCCGACAGTGGCGGATGACTTCCTGACCCGTATCAGCGTAGAAGCCGATAAAATGGGCCAGCTGGTGGATGAACTGGGTGAACTTTCCCGCATTGAAAGCGGGGCGGCACCGCTGGACAAGCAGACCATGGATGCCGGCGCGCTGATGGAGGCCGTTGCCTGCCGGCTGCGGCCCCAGGCTGACAGGGGGGAGCTGACGCTGGAAGTGCAAACCGCGGAGGGCCTGTCGCCGGTCAAGGCTGACGCCGGACGGATTGAACAGGTACTGATGAACCTGACCCATAACGCCATCAAGTTCACCCCGCCGGGCGGTAAAATCACCCTGAGGGCGGTACCGGCGGATAAGGGGATTGAAATCAGCGTCAACGATACCGGCGCCGGTATTTCCGGCGATGACCTGCCGCGGATTTTTGAGCGATTTTACAAGGCGGATCGGGCCCGCAGCAGCGGGGGCACCGGCTTGGGACTGGCCATTGCCAAGCATATCGTCCAGGCGCACGGCGGTGAGATCAAGGCTGCAAGCGTGCCGGGCCAGGGGACGACCATATCGTTCCACCTGCCGTAAACGAGAGTATCTTGATGAACATAATTGACCTGAGAAGCGATACCATCACCCACCCGACGACGGACATGCGCCAAGCCATGTTTGAAGCCGAGGTGGGCGACGATGTTTTCGGCGAAGACCCGACTGTCAACCGACTGGAAGAGCTGTCAGCGGCAATGACCGGCAAGGAAGCCGGGCTGTATACGCCGTCCGGCACCATGAGCAATCTGCTGGCAGTGCTCGCCCAGACCCGCCACGGCGATGAGATAATTTTAGGCGACCGCAGTCATATTTTTCTCAATGAAGGCGGCGGGGCGGCGGCTTTCGGCGGGGTATCCTTAAGGACGATACCTAATAACGCCGACGGCACCCTCAACCTGGAACTGGTGGAACAGGCAGTGCGCGGCAAGAATATCCACTATCCGGTTTCAACATTGCTGTGTTTGGAAAACACCCATAATTTCTGCGGCGGGGCGGCGGTCAGCGCGGCATATACCGCGGCGGCGGCCGAAACGGCGGGGCGGCACGGGCTGAAGGTGCATCTGGACGGGGCGCGTATCTTCAATGCAGCGGCGGCGCTCAAAGTGCCGGTGCGTGAATTATGCGCGCCGGTGGATTCAGTCTGCCTGTGCCTGTCCAAAGGTTTGTCGGCACCGGTGGGGTCGTTGCTGTGCGGCAGCAGTGAGTTTATCAGCCGCGCCCGAAAGCTGCGGAAGATGGCCGGCGGCGGCATGCGCCAGGCGGGGATTATCGCCGCAGCGGGCATCAACGCCCTGGAAACCATGACCGAACGGCTGGCCGACGACCATGACCACGCCCGGCAACTAGCCGAAGGACTGGCCACAATACCCGGATGGACGGTGGAAACGCCGCAGACCAATATTGTGATGTTCACCCCGCGGGGCGATGCCGAAGAGCTGGTGAACCGCGCCGCGGCAGCGGGGGTCCGGCTAATCACCATCGGCCCCAGCCAGGTACGCGCCGTGACTCACCGGATGGTGACGGCAGCCGATATAACCGAGGCCGTGGAGCGGCTAAAGAAAGTGGTGGAAAACCGCTGATGAAACCGACCGAACTGGAAGTGATCAGCCTGGCGCGCGAGGCAGTGACCTCAGACGCTACGCTGAAGGAATTATGGCAGGGCCTGAAGGCGAAAGACCTGGCTGAGCGCCAGCGGTGCTTTCTGGCGTTGCAGACGCTGGCCGAAGCCTATCCGGAGCGGATGCACGTGCATTACTGGGCGGATACGGCGGCGATGCTGGACAGCCGCAGTATTGATGATAAATATATCGCCGTGGCTTTGCTGGCCGGTATGGCCGCCGCCAAGGGCGATACCCTGTTTGAACCATTGCTGGACAAGTATTTTGGCTTACTGGATGATAACAGCCTGATCATCCCTAAACACGTCGCCATGCAGTCCGGGCGGGTGTTAAAGGCCAAACCTTCATGCGGCCGGCGCATCATCGGCTACCTCCTTAACATTGAACAGACCCATCATACCCCCAGCCGGAAGGCGCTTATCGCCGCCTGCGCCCTGGAGGCGCTGGATCGCTGTTTTGAACTTATTGAAGACCAGGGGGCGGTTATTGAATTTGCCAAAGTTTACGCCGAAGCTCCCAGCCCCCGGGCGCGAAAGGCGGCCAGAGAGTTTCTGAAAAAACGAGGGCAGACGCCCGGCAGTTAGAACACTCAAAAATATTGCCATGTCCCGCAAACGGAGGCCTCCCGGCCTCCGTTTTTTGTTTATCCGGAATCTTTAACAAAACCTTAACATGGCCTTAACAGCGCGTTAAAGCGGGGCCTTTATACTGGGATTATCAGATGAATAAAAGTAACAAGGCTCAAGGAGACGAATTGAACCGTATCACGCTGGCGCTGATCGCCCACGACAACAAAAAAGAGGAAATGCTGTCCCTGGTCAAAAACCACCGGGAAAAACTGGCGTCCCTGCCGCTGGTGGCTACCCGTTCCACCGGCATGCTTATTCAGGCCCGTACCGACCTGACGGTCACCCTGATGCAGAGCGGCCCGATGGGCGGCGACCAGCAGATCGGTTCCCTGGTGGCCTCCGGCGTGGTTAAGGCAGTTATCTTCCTGCGCGATCCCCTGACCGTCCAGCCGCATGAACCCGATGTCACCGCTCTGCTGCGGGTTTGCGACGTCCATAATGTCCCGCTGGCGACGAATGTGACGACCGCCGAAGCCGTGTTACACCTCATTTTTGAACACGCAGCCATTATTGACGAGGCCTCGGTACGGTCGCGTTTTTTAACCGGAGTCGTTTCGGCTCTGTAGAAATATAGGATACCCTAAATAAAAAAAGGAGATAACATTGAAATCTAAAAAGGTACTGAAATGGCTCACCCTGCCGCTGACCCTGATACTGGCGCTGTCACTGGTAGTGACCGGCTGCAACAACGGGGATGATCCCGAACCGACCGGCACCACCGACACATTGTCCGGTTTTATTGATGTCACCGGTTCCAACACGGTTACCCCGATTTCCTCTATCTGGGCCGAAGAATTCATGAAACTGCACAAGAACGTCAGCATTGCCGTATCCGGCCCCGGGTCGGGCGCCGGTATCGCCGCCTTTATCAACAAGTCCACCGACATTGCCCAGTCATCCCGGCCGATGAAACAATCTGAGAAAGACCAGGCGACGGCCGCCGGCCTGACCGTGGTGGAAACCAAGGTTGCCCTGGACGCCCTGTCGGTGGTGGTCAACCCGGCCAACCCGGTCAGTGAATTAACCATAGAACAACTCTCCGACATTTACTCCGGAAAAATCACCAACTGGAGCCAGGTGGGCGGCAATAACGCTCAGATAGTGGTTCTGTCCCGCGATACCAACTCCGGCACCTACGCCTACTTCCTGGAAGAAGTGGTGCAATTGATACTGGCCGGCAAGAAGGACACCAGTATCCAGTACGCTCCGGCTGTCCAACTGCTGCCGTCCACCGAAGTAGGTATCACTCAGGTGGCCCAGAACGCCAACGCCATTTTCTACGCCGGACTGGGATACCTGAATAACTCGGTCAAAGCCGTGGGCATCAAAGCCACGGCCGACGCCCCGGCGGTACTGCCCTCCGTAGCCGCGGCCAAAGACAGCAGCTATCCGATTGCCCGGTACCTCTACTTCTACACCAACGGTACTCCTACCGGCATCATCAAAGCCTTCATTGACTTCGCCTTGTCCGCCGCAGGACAGCAAATAGTAGAAGAGCAGGGGTTCGTTGCCCTGAGCTAACCTGACAATACGGCCGATACCCGCCGCCCCGAAACCCTCCCGGGGCGGCGGGTATACCGTGTTATAATCGGTCATCTTAAACACAGCAGGTAAACAACATGAACCATTACAAACTGATTCTACCGGAACACCTGAACCACGACGGCTTTCTGTTCGGCGGCAATATGCTCAAGTGGATTGATGAATTCGCTTACATCACCGCCTCCCAGGATTTTCCCGAGAACCGCTTCGTTACGGTGGCGCTGGACAACGTCAGCTTTCACCACGCGGTCACCGGCGGTGAAATCATCCGTTTTGAAGTGAACCGGCACCACATAGGAAGGACTTCGGCGCAGTATAATGTCCGGGTTTTCGGCACCCGGCGTCACAGTTGCCCCGACGCCATTCTATTTGAAACTAAAATTACTTTCGTTGCCGTTGACCGCGACGGGCACAAACAGGAAATCCAGCGTAAAGACACCGGAGACGCTGCACCGTCCGGCGCAAGCACCGGGGAAAGTTAAGGGGCCGCAAAACCGATGAAAACAATGACCCGCAGTATCCGGCTGAATACCCGCCGCCGTCCGACGGAAAGACTGATTGAGCTGGGCATCCGGCTGGCCGGGTTTATGGCAATCTTCGTGCTGCTGGGTGTTTTCTTCATCCTGTTGCAACAGGGTTTGCCGGCTTTGTTCGTGACCAACCCCTGGGACTTCCTGACCGGCAGTACCTGGCAGCCGTTGTCGGAACCGCCGGTGCTGGGCATCTCCCAGTTCTTTGTGTCCACCCTGTGGGTAACGGCTGTTTCCACCATTCTGGCGGTACCGGTGGGAGTGGGCACCGCGGTGTATCTGGCCGAGGTGGCGCCGCGGCGGGTCAGCGACCTGGTAAAACCGCTGGTGGAATTGCTGTCCGGCTTCCCCTCGGTGGTCATGGGTTTCATCGGGCTGGCGCTGTTATCGCCCTGGGTTCAGACGACGTTTAACCTGAATACCGGCCTGACCGGTTTCACCGCCGGCATCATGCTGGCGATGATGAGCTTGCCGATCATTGTTTCCGTCTCTGAAGACGCGTTGCGGGCGGTGCCGGATGAATTCCGACAGGCTTCCTACGGCCTGGGCGCTACCAAATGGGAAACTATCTGGAATGTCAGTCTGCCGGCGGCGCTATCCGGAGTCTCGGCCGCGGTCATGCTGGGAGTGGGCCGGGCCATCGGGGAAACGATGACGGTGCTGATGGTGGCCGGGGGCGCGCTGGCGGTACCCAATTCTCCCTTTGAACCGATGATGCCAATGACCGCGGCCGTGGCGTCCGGTATCGGCAACGCAGTGCGGGGCGGATTGCAGTACCAGTCACTGTTTGCCATCGGCCTGATCCTGTTTATCCTGACCTTCCTGGTAAATCTGGCGGCGGCGCGGGTCATGGAAGCCCAGAAGCGCAAATTCGCGAGGAACTGATTTGAGCGGTTATATTAAAAGTCACGTCCATCACCGCAGAATATTCACCCAGCGCACCGCCATGACGCTGCTGGCGACAGCCACGCTGCTGGTGGTGATACCTATTATCCTCATCCTGGCTTACATGATTATCCAGGGCTACAGCGTCATCAACTGGGAGTTCCTGTCTCAGATGCCCTCCCAGGCGGGCAAGGCCGGGGGTATCCTGCCGGCCATCGTCGGCACCTTCTACCTGATGCTGGGGACTATCCTCTTTGCCCTGCCCATCGGCGTTCTGGCCGGTATCTATCTGGCCGAATACGCCCGAAACAACTGGCTGACGCGGCTGATAAATCTGGCCATTATCAACCTGGCCGGCGTACCCAGCATCGTATTTGGTCTGTTCGGACTGGCGGTGTTCGTGCTGGCGCTGGACTTCGGTATGTCCATTCTGGCGGCTTCCCTGACCCTGGCCGCTCAGGCACTGGCGATGACCATTACCACCTCCCGGGAAGCCATCAACGCCGTACCCACGGAGTACCGTGAGGGCAGTCTGGCTATCGGCGTCTCCAAATGGCAGACCATCCGCCACGCGGTGCTGCCGGAAGCCTCCACCGGTATCCTGACCGGGGCTATTTTGGCTATGAGCCGGGCCGCCGGCGAAACAGCGCCTATACTGGTGGTCGGTGCTGCTTTTCTGGTGCCGGGCCTGCCCGGTTCACCGCTGGACCGATTCATGGCGCTGCCGTATCACCTGTACACCGTTTCCGCCCATGTGCCCGGGATGCCCAAAGAAGTGATGTGGGGCGTGGCGCTGGTGCTGGTGGCCATGGTGCTGTTTTTCAACATCCTGGTCAGTATAGTGAGAACAAAAACCCGTAAGAGGTAACAATGGATATCAGACCTGTAATTAACCAAGACACTGAAAACACGTCCGGCCCCGGCGAGGGCGGCAAGCTCCGGCTGGAACACATCAACCTGTACTACGGCAATTTCCAGGCGATTAAAGACTTGTCACTGGACATTCCATCCTGCGGCATCACCGCGCTCATCGGGCCCTCCGGCTGCGGTAAATCATCGGCGCTGCGGATATTTAACCGGATGAACGATCTGATCCCGATTGCCCGGGTGGAGGGACTGGCAGAATTTGACGGCGTCAATATCTATGACCGGAACATTGACGTGGTAGAGCTGCGGAAGCGCATCGGCATGGTGTTTCAGAAGCCGAACCCCTTCCCCATGTCCATTTTTGATAATATCGCCTACGGGCCGCGACGACACGGCATCCGTAAAAAGCAGGTGCTGGAAGAAATAGTGGAGCAGAGCCTGCGGCGGGCAGCGCTGTGGGATGAGGTCAAAGACAAGCTGGGGCAATCCGGGCTGTCCATCTCCGGCGGCCAGCAGCAGCGGCTGTGTATCGCCCGGGTGCTGGCGGTGGAGCCGGAGGTTATCCTGATGGACGAGCCTTGCTCAGCACTGGACCCCATCGCCACCCTGAAGATAGAGGATTTGATGCGGCAACTGGCGCCCCAATATACTATCGTGATTGTGACACACAACATGCAGCAGGCAGCCCGAGTTTCCGACCAGACAGCTTTCTTCATGGTGGATGAAGAACGTTCCGGGCAACTCGTGGAATATGGGCCGACCACCGAAATTTTCACCAATCCCAGGGACAAACGCACTGAAGATTATATTACCGGCCGCTTCGGCTAAAGGAGTAATTAATGAGAACAGATTATGAACGTAGTTTGAAAAAATTGCAGGATAAAGTACTAAGCATGGGCAGCATGGTGGAGCAGGCATTGATCTTATCCATGGACGCCATGAAAAACCGCGACCTGGCACTGGCCGACAAGGTCATTAAGCAGGATGAGAAGATTAACGCCCGGCGTTTTGAGATTGAGGAAGATTGTATCCACCTGATCGCCACTCAGGCTCCGATGGCCAGCGACTTGAGAGTCATCGTGGCCGTACTCAATATCATCATTGACCTGGAACGCATCGGCGACCACGCGGCAGGTAATGCCAAGATTGCCGTCATGCTGGGCGACGAACCGCCCCTTAAACCGCTGATAGACCTGCCGCGGATGGCTGAGAAAACGGCTGATATGCTGCGGCGTTCAATGGACGCCTTTGTGGCCAGGGACGCGGCGGCGGCGCGGAAGGTAACCGAGGACGATGATGAAATTGACGCCCTTTATGACCAGATATTCCGTGAATTACTGCTGTTCATGGCTGAAAATCCCAAAACCGCCAGCCGGGCGACCCGGCTTATCTGGGCGGGACATAACCTGGAACGCTCCGCCGACCGGGTAACCAATATCTGCGAGCGGGTGGTCTTTGTGGTCACCGGCAAACAGGAGGAGATCGGCGGGAAGTATTAGGCAGTGAAAAAAGTGCTTTTTGTCTGTATCCACAACTCCGGCCGCAGCCAGATGGCCGAGGAATTTTTTAACGCCCTGGCCGGCGGCAAAGCGACGGCTGAATCAGCCGGGACGGCACCGGGGGATAACGTCAATACGGTGGTCGCCGAAGCCATTGCGGAACTCGGTTTTGACCTGAGCCGGAAGAAACCCCGTTTACTGACGCCGGAAATGATCGCCGCAGCGGACAAGGTGATCACCATGGGCTGTATGAAAGACGAGGGCGTCTGCCCGGTCACCTTCACTCCGGCGGAAGACTGGGGACTACCCGACCCCAAGGGGCAGGATCTGGCGACGGTGCGGGAAATCCGGGACGAGATTAAGCAACGGGTGGCGGAGTTGGTGGAAAGGCTTTAAAATCAACGCAGCAGCGTTTTACGGAACATGTCCACTACCTGGCGGCGAATCACGGGGTAAAAGACCCAGGCGGTGGCATGGCCGGCCGGCAGCCATACCTGACGGGGTTTGCCGCTGGCCTGCCAGAAATCATTGACGGCCTCTTTGGGAAAATATTCGTCCCATAAAGCATTCATCATCAGTACCGGCTTCGTTTTCAGTTCCGGAGTGAAGGTGTACGGGTCAAAGAGATAACCGAGCTGGGGCGGCGAAACATTTTCAAAACCGCGGGCGGCGACCTCGGCGACATAAGCCATATACCGGCTTTGATTTTTGCGATAGAGTTCGTCGCTGACCGCGTATCGGGCGTATTTGCGAGATGATCGGGTCCGAGCCAGTTTCTCCAGATTGCCGCCGGTAAAAAGCAGTGCCCCGGCACGCAGACGCTGATCCAGACCAAGAGCAATAGCCGAAACATAACCACCGAAGCTGATACCGGCGACGCCCATGTGCCGGGAATCCAGCTCCGAGCGGCTTTCCGCCCAGTCCAGTGCCTGCCGGATGTTAACCACCGAAATACGGTAAAGATTGTACCAGTCCTGAGCGGACAGACTATAAAAATCCCGCTTCATCTCTGCCGGCAGGCGGCGGGAATGAATGGGCATGGTCAGCGTGAGACTGGCGATGCCGGACTTGGTCAGCGCCCCGGCCAGCAAGCGACAGGGGACGGTGCTGGTATCGCCGACACCATGAACCAGCAGCACCAGCGGCGGCTTGTCATCAGTATTAGGCAGACAATATTCACCGGTAACAGTATCCAGTTGCGGATAGTCGGTCGGACAGGCAGAGGAAAAGCTGACTTCAAACTTCTTGAAAGCCCCGGAGCTGTTCACCGGCTCAACCTTGAAATCACCACTGTCGCGATATGTGTAGGGATTAAAGTCGGACATCGGTTGCATTGTACGCCGCATAAAGGGATGATTCAACCGCGCCGGTCAGGCGCGCGGCAGCAGACGATCACGCGAGTCCAGCATGATAGTCACCGGCCCGTCATTAACCAGTTCCACCATCATGTGCGCCTGAAAACGGCCGGTGGCCACCCGGAGGCCGGTCTTAACTGCTTCGGCGACCAGGTCATTAAACATACGGTCCGCCTGTTCCGGCGGCGCGGCATCGGTAAAAGAGGGGCGTCGGCCTTTGCGGGTGTCGGCGATGAGGGTGAACTGGCTGACCAGCAGCAGGTCGCCTTTAACGTCAAGCATCGATAAATTAAATTTACCCTGTTCATCGGCAAAAATACGCAGATTGACCAGCTTATTAACCAGGTAATCAATGTCCGCCGGTTCGTCGCCGCGGGCGATGCCGATAAAGACCAGCAGGCCGGCGGTAATGCGGCCGATGACCTCATCATCCACGCTTACCTGCGCCCGGCTGACCCGCTGGATTAAGGCTTTCACGGGCTTATTGTAGGACAATTTGGTTCTACCGTGCCACTGGCAGCGAATATGTAATATTTGTCCATATTTTTCTGCTAACTATCTAGTATTTCTATAAATCAGGGAGTATAATCTAACCTGTTCAGTAACATCTTGTAACGTCAAAGGGGGATAAGGCATGAAATAAATTATCTCGTTTCCCTAATAACACCTTTACAAAAAACGACGAAAGGAACATAACTATGGGGAAGTTTCACACGACTTTAAGCAGACGCGATTTCATGAGGTCGCTGGGATTGGCCGGTGTTGGACTGGGAGCCGCTGCTGCGGCAGGACCGATATTTCATGATCTTGATGAAATGAGCGGCGCCGCATCCGGATTCAAGAACGCCTGGTGGGTTAAAGACGTTGACAAGCCGACTACCGAAGTTGACTGGAGCCAGATGCCCTATTTTGATAACCGGGAGACGATGTTTAACAACGACGCATTCATTAAAGTGATCGGCTTTGAAAAGCTGATGCAGGTTGCTCAGCTCAACGATACAAATACAAAAAGCTGGATTAAAGAAAATAAACCGGGCGCGACCCTCCGCGACGTTGCCTTGAATAATGCCACCGGTTTCGGTTTTGCTTACGGGTTGGAGGGTCATTTCGTTGCTCCCCCGATAGTATCAACACCAGAAGAATACGGCGCAGCGAAATGGCAGGGTAATCCGGAAGAGAACCTGCGAATGATACAAACCGCTGCACGCTTTTTTGGAGCGAAGGACGTCCGTGTCTTTGAACTTGACCAGAACACCCGAAAAACCGTGTACTCCCATGAAGCTGACGGCAAGGCTTATACATTCGAAAACGTTGACCAGGCAGAGGAAACGGAAACTAAAAGAGTGATTCCGGAAAAGGCCAAATATGTGGTCATGTTCTCAATCCTGGAATCACAGGAGATGCTAAAACGCGCCCCCGACAACATTAATTCAGCCACCACGACATTAGCCTACAACCAGGGCGCGCTGGTAGGAAACCGGATGCAGCAATTCCTACGCGGCATTGGTTACCAGGGATTAGTTGAGATGATGTCTAATGCCATTGTCCAGTGCGCCGGAGGCAACGCTCTTTCCGGGATGGCAGAAATGGGTCGAATGAGTCTGTCAACACTAAATCCGGATTTCGGCCCAGCGATGCGGACTTACAAATTCCTTACCGACCTGCCGTTAGCGGCGACCAAACCAATTGATGCCGGAATGTTTAGTTTCTGCCGTACTTGCAAACTTTGTGCCGAGACCTGCCCGTCCGGTTCTATCAGTTCTGAAACTGAACCGTATTGGGAAATCATAGGGCCTTACAACAAACCGGGCATCAAGAACTACTATTACAACGGAGCAACCTGTCTCACCTACTGGTTTGAAAGCGTGTTCGGCTGTGGTATCTGCCGAGCATCCTGCCCGTTCTCTCAGAAGGATAAAGCCAGTATCCATGACTGGGTGGTGAAGCCGATTGCCTCCTTTACCCCTGTCTTTGACGGTTTCTTCACCAATATGGACAAAGCCTTTGGTTATGACCCGCGAGGCGCAGACGGCTTTTCATTAAGGGAAGAACGTAATACCTGGTGGGACATCCAGAATGCCCCGGTTTACGGCTTTGATACAACTCGTTACACACAAAAATTGGAATAAAACGGAAGTGGCGGGGCGTGAATGCTGGATATTTCACGCCCCGCCGGAGAAAATATTTCCCCAAAACCCCCTAGACTTAAGCCCCGGAGAGGGGTAAAATGAGGGAGTGAAAAGCGTACTGAGGAATATTCAGATATGCGAGTAGTCAGCCCCCGGGAAAATGGGTGCTGAAGCACTGGCGCGTCGTACGCGGCGGTGCTTTTTAATTATTAACAGGAAGAATTGAGGAGGGGTGACATGCAATCCAGCTTAATCGGCAAGATCGAAAAAGCCCACCGCTACGCCCAGGAACCCGACCGCATTTCCTTTACCGACCTGAGTGTAAAGTTCCGCGGCGAGAACGATATTCATGATACAGAACTTAGAAACGGCAAATGGCACTGCAACTGTGACTTTTTTGTCACCTGGGGCCGGTGCTCCCACACCATGGCCATTGAGAAGATACTCGGTAGCATGCTGGTTGAGGAAGCCCGCGTTACTGAATTTTAATCAACCGGGTGAAAGACAGGTTTATTGCGCCCACCCGGTATCGTCGCGGTATAATCCGGGACAATGCAGAATGATTTAACGGTTATTGTCGGCGGCGGTGCGGCGGGCATTTGCGCCGCCATCACCAGCGCCCGACGCGGCCGGCCGGTGGTTATCTGTGAGAAGACCCCCTGGCTGGGCAAGAAAATCCTGGCCACGGGCAATGGCCGGTGTAATCTGCTGAACGACGACCTGAGCGAACACCATTACAACCCGGCCGCCAAGGATTTGGTGCGTTCCGTCTTTGACCGATACGGCAAAAAGGAAATCCTGGATTTTTTCAAAGACCTCGGTCTGGAGGTCTATTCCCAGGACGGACGAGTATTCCCCCGGACCAACCAGGCGGCATCGGTACTTAAAGTTCTGGATCTGGAACTTAAGCGGCTGGGCGTACCGGTGGAATACGATTTTGAATGCACATCCATCAGCCGGACAGCCGCCGGCCTGACGGTCACAGCTAAAACAGGCCGACAGATAAACGGCGCTAAAGTTATCATCGCCGGCGGCGGCAAGACTTATCCGGCGTTCGGGGCCGACGGCGGCGCCTTTGCGCTGGCCGGAAAACTGGGACACACCATCGTGGAACCGGTGCCTTCCGCAGTGCCGCTGGTGATAAAAGACGGTTTATGTCAACAGCTTCAGGGACAGCGCATCTTCGCCAGTGCCCGCAGCATCATCGGCGGACAACCGGGCGAACCGATCAGCGGCGAGCTGCTGTTCACCAAGTACGGCCTGTCCGGCACCTGTATCCTGGATATCAGCCGGGAAATTTCAGTGGCTCTGAACCGGGAACGTCGTGCCGATATTGAGTTATCAGTTGACCTGGTGCCTTTTCTGGACCGGGTTGCCCTGCGGACAGAAATTACTCGACGTTGCCAGATGGGCCTCCAGCCGGAAGACATGCTTACCGGCTTCCTGCCTAATAAATTCGGGCCGCTGCTGCGGGAGCTGTTTACCCAACAGAACAATCCGGAGGCGGCGGTTGGCTTCCTGAAAGACCGCCGGTTCAAAGTCACCGGCACCCGCGGCTGGAATGAAGCCGAATTCACCAGCGGCGGCGTGGCCGTTACTGAGGTCAACTCTCATACTCAGGAATCGCTGATTTACCCCGGGGTTTATTTCGCCGGCGAGGTGCTGGACGTTGACGGCCGGCGCGGCGGCTACAATCTGGCGTGGGCCTGGGCGTCGGGCATGGCGGCGGGGGCATAAGCCGATTGAGCCACCGGCTGCTGTCTGTAAGGCAAAAGCTTCTCTTCTTTTCCTGGTTTTCCAACGCAATGACAAGCCGGAATACTGGTCAAAAATGTCTATTCATGGTATATTGATAGTTAGCCCACTCGGGCAACAAACCCCCAAAAACGAGGTGAAAAATGCCAAAAATATATATCATTGACGTAACCAACCGCGACGGCGTACAGACGGCGCGACTGGGCTTGTCCAAACTGGAAAAAACCATGGTCAACATGTATCTCTCGGAGATGGGCGTCTTCCAGTCTGAGTTCGGCTTCCCGACGACCAAGCATGAAACTAACTACCTGAGAGCCAATCTGCGGTTGGCCGAGTTAGGCGTCATTACCCCGTTGCGCCTGGAGGGGTGGCTGCGGGCAGTTACCTCGGACGTGGAACTGGCCTTCAAGATGGTACCGGAAATCAAGCACGTCAACTTGTCCATCTCAACTTCCGACCAGATGATTAACGGCAAGTTCAAGGGCAAAAAGACCCGTAAAGACGTCCTCAATGACATGACCGCAGCGGTAGACACCGCCTACCGGCTGGGTGCGGAGACGGTCGGCGTTAATGCCGAGGATGCTTCCCGAACCGACCTGGAATTCTTGATTGAATATGGCTTGGCGGCCAGGGAGCACGGCGCCGTGCGCCTGCGCTACTGCGACACTCTGGGTTATGACGACCCCTTCTCAATTTATGAGACCGGCCGGGCACTGGCCGAGCGGGTGGGGATGCCGATTGAGCTTCATTGCCACGGCGATCTGGGAATGGCGGTAGCCACCTCTATTGCCGGAGCCCGCGGCGTTATTGACGGCGGCCAGGACGCCTATATCAACACGACCATCAACGGCATCGGCGAACGGGCCGGCAATGCCGACCTTATTGCAACGGTGCTGGCCTTAACAAAGAGCAAGAGTTTTGCCGGCAAATACGAACTCGGCAGTCCGATAGACATGTCCAAGAGCTGGAAGATTGCCAAATTCGCCTCTTACGCCTTCGGCGTGCCTATTCCCATCAATCAGCCGGGGGTCGGCGCCAACGCCTTCGCTCATGAATCCGGCATCCATGCCGACGGCATATTGAAAGACCCCCACAACTATGAGCTTTACGGCTGTGAAGAACTGGGGCGAGGCGACGCCGAACTGGTGGAAACCGGCCGGGAAATCTGTGCCGGCGAGTATTCCGGTATTTCCGGCTTCTCTCACATCATGAGCGACCGCATGGCCTGGCATTTCAAGGACAAGGAAGAGGCGCAGCAAGTTCTGGAGCTGGTGCGTTACGCCAACGTATTGTCTCACAAACCACTGGTGGAAGAAGAGCTGCTGTTCATCGCCCGATACCCGCACACTGCCCGACGGTTGCTGACCCTGACCCCGTTGGGCGACGGTACCGGTCCCGACCACATCCTGAACCCGCTGCAACAGGACGACGCCCTCTAGTCAATCAGGGCGGGGCCGGAAGCGGTTGTCACTACCCGACGACCGCAGTCGGGGCTTTCTGGAAGGGGTGGGTACGCAACAGCAGGGAATAGAAGTAGGGGTAATGCCCTTTCAGGTGCTCAGCATAGGAAAGCCATTCGGCCACCAGCCGGTCATAGAAACGGTTGATGTCACCGGTCAGGTGCCGGCGATCGGTTGCCGGTAAAGCGGTCAGATTGCCCCGGGCTTCCAGCTCTTCAGCCAGATGGGTGATGGCCCACAGCAGGTCGGTGAAAGCCTCGCGCTCCAGTAAATTCGGGTTTTCCATCAAGGTCATCAGGAATTGCCGGTTTTCACCTAAAAGACCTTTCAAGCCTTCCAGGTCAATCCGTTCAAAATCAATTTCCATTTTTATATTGAGTGCCTGCTCTCGAGCCCGGCGGAAATCTGAGGCCTGCCAGTTCTCACCGATCTTGAATTGCTGGTAAAGCGTTTCGCGCTCGCAGAAATCGGTTAATAATTCCGCCATCAGCCGATTGCCGATGGCCATGAAAAAGGTGCCCACCACCATATTGAGTTTGGAATGCAACGCCTTTTTTTCCCGCTGCGACAACAGGCGTTCAATCACCACGACAACCAGAAACACCTCCAGAGGTAAAAAGGCGATATCATGCAAGGCAAAGATGAAGATATGATGAGCATCAGCAAAAATGGTGTAATGCAGGGTGTACAAAAGGCCGGAGAGGCCCACGGCAATCAACCCGGCAACAGTGATAAAACGTCTATCGCTCATAAACTCCCCGACAATACATTTTTACCATATTACCACAGGGGAAGGGATTGCTGAATAGCGCCTGCCAAAAAATCCCGCTATACTGGGGCGGTCATGTCTGAATCTGTCACCACTGATGATTCCATAACCTTTCTCGGTACCGGCGGCGCCCGTTTCATGGTCGCCCATCAGGTGCTGGCCTCCGGCGGCCTGTGGCTGTCGTTGGCCGGTAAAAACATCCTGTTGGATCCGGGGCCGGGTTGTATCGTGCAGGTAAATAAACGTGAGCTTAAGCCCGAAACCCTGGACGCGGTGGTGCTGTCTCACCGTCACCTGGACCATTCCGGCGATACCAACGTGATGATTGAGGCGATGACCGGGGGCGGTTTCCGCGGTCACGGGGAGTTCTTCGCTCCCGCCGACGCCTTCGGCCCGGAACCGGTGATGTTTTCCTATCTCCGGAAGTTCCTGAGCAAGGTCACCACCTTGGAGGAGGGCGGTAAATATGACCTTGACGGCGTGTCATTTGAAACACCGCTCCGGCACCGGCATCCGGTGGAAACATATGGTATTATTTTCCGTTCCGGCGGCCGGTCACTGGCTTATATCACCGATACCCGGTATTTTGACCGGCTGGCCGAGGTCTATCAGGCCGACCTGCTAATCATCAACGTGGTATTGACCGAACCCAGACCAACAGTGGACCACCTGACGCTGGACGACGCAGAGAAGATTATCGCAACGGTCAGGCCGGGGGCGGCCTTGCTGACCCACTTCGGCATGAACGTCTGGCGCGCCCACCCGTGGGAAGCCGCGGAAAAGATGACCCTACGAACAGGGGTGCGCGTCATCGCCGCCCGGGACGGGATGGTATTCCGCCTCGCCGATCTTGACGGGAATGTTTCCAAGCCTGAATAGGGTGTCCGGCGTGGAAGCGATTACCATTGTATTTTAGTTATTTGAATATGGAGAAATAATTTGTCTTACCCTGACCAGGTTCTGAATGCCGTTCAAAAACCGGCCCGTTATACCGGGGGCGAATGGAACGCCGTGAAAAAGGATTTCAGCCGGACGCTGGTTAAAAGCGTGCTGGCGTTCCCCGATATTTACGAGGTCGGTATGGCCAACCTGTCGTTGCCGATCCTCTACGACATCATCAACCGCCGTCCGGATGCCCTGGCCGAGCGGGTGTACATGCCCTGGCCGGACATGGCCGCAGCTATCCGCGAAAACGAACTGGCCCTGCTGTCGCTGGAAAACCAGCGGCCGGTGCGGGATTTTGACGTTATCGGGTTTTCGCTGGGCGCCGAATTATCCTATACCACGGTGCTGGAAATGCTGGATCTAGCCGGCTTGCCGGTATGGGCGGCAGCGCGGGATAATACCTGCCCGCTGGTCATCGCCGGGGGGACTTCGGCCTTTAACCCGGAACCGATGGCGGCATTTATTGACGCTTTTTTTGTCGGCGATGCCGAGGACAGCATCACCGAATTTCTGGATGTTTTAGGCGAGTGGCAATCAGGCGGCAAAGCGGGCGGGCGGGCTGCCCTGCTGGAGAAACTGGCTGGTATTGAAGGGGTATATATTCCCTCTCTTTACCGGGCGGATTACCATGATGACGGCACGCTGGCTGCATTGGTGCCCGAAAGCCCGGCCGCGCCGGCGGTTATCAACCGGCGGATTATCCGGGAATTACCGCCGCCGGTGACCAAACCGGTAGTGCCTTATTTGGAAGCGGTGCAGGACCGCGGCGTTATTGAAATCTCCCGCGGCTGTGTCCGCGGCTGTCGGTTCTGTCATGCCGGAACGGTGTACCGGCCGTCCCGGCAGCGCCCGCATCAGGAAGTGCTGGAAGCCGCCGACGCGATTATTCATAACTGCGGTTACGATGAAATATCGCTGTTATCGCTGTCCACCTCCGACTATGAAGGTATTGAAACACTGGTGGCCGAACTCGGCGAGCGCTACCGCGGCCGGCATCTGGCAATTTCGCTGCCCAGCCTCAGAGTTACCCCAGGTTCCGTATCACTAGTGGAAAGCCTGCCGGAAAAACGACGCAGCGGCCTGACCTTCGCCCCGGAAGCGGCCAGTCCGCGCCTGGGCCGGGTCATCAATAAAGTCATCCCCGAAGAAGAGCTGCTGACGACCGCAGCGGCCGCCTTCAACCGGGGCTGGACCACCCTCAAGTTATATTACATGCTGGGATTGCCGACCGAAACAATGGAAGACCTGTCCGCCATGGCCGAAACCCTGCACCGGGTCTATAACCTGGGCCGTACTTCACCCGGCCGGCGGCCGAGTCTCCGGGTCAGCCTGGCGACTTTTATTCCTAAGGCGCATACACCCTTCCAGTGGGTCGCTCAGGACGACGAAGACACTGTCACAGCCAAGCAGCACCATTTGCTGGGACTGGTTAAAAACAAGGGTATCCGCCTGTCCTGGAGTGATACTAAAATGAGCCTCCTGGAAGCGGCGCTCTCGCGCGGGGACCGGCGAATCTCGGCGGTGATTTACGCTGCCTGGCAGCGGGGCAGTACTCTTGACGGTTGGAGCGAGTTCTTTGACTGGGGGCGCTGGGCGGAGGCCTTTACCGAGACCGGTCTTGATCCGGATTTCTACGCCCGCCGGACCCGGTCCCTGGAAGAGTTATTGCCGTGGTCGCACATTGATATCGGTGTCAGCCCGGGTCACCTTAAACGCGAATACCGCCGGGCGCTGGCGGCGGAAGCCACCGGTGACTGTCACGACGGCTCTTGTCTGGCCTGCGGCTTGCATGAGGTGGTGCCCGCCTGTCAGGAGACACTGGCCAGACGCGGGGGCGAGTAACAGCGGTACCCATGGACACCGGCCTGACAACCGCATAGCGGTGTCTACAGCTTTAAGCTACGGGGGATTTCTGGTATAATTCTGGTGTATCGTTATGTCTAACTGGAGGGTGCGATGGGACTTTATCTGGCATTTATCATACCTCCGCTGCTGTTGATGCTTTATGCCCAGTGGCGGGTTTCTTCAACTTTCGGCAAATATAGCAAGATTGCCAATGACCGCGGCATGACCGGGCTGGCCGCCGCCCGCTGGCTGCTGGACCAGCACAATCTTCAGGAAGTCCGGGTTGAACTGTCCAAGGGTAAACTATCCGACCACTACGACCCGCGCGGCCGGGTGCTCCGGCTGTCACCCGATGTGGCCAACAAGTCCTCGGTGGCGGCGCTGGGGATTGTGGCCCATGAGGTCGGTCATGCTGTGCAGCATGCGACCGCCTACACCCCCCTTAAAATCCGTAATGCCATTTACCCGGTAGCCAGCCTCGGCTCCAACTTCGGCTTCATTTTAGTGTTTTTAGGTTTCATCCTTTACAGTTTCGGCACCGCTTTCGGGCTTAATATCGCCTGGGCCGGCGTGGCACTTTTCGGAGCTGCCGTCGTCTTTTCCGTCATCACCCTGCCGGTGGAGTTTAACGCCTCCACTCGAGCCCGGATCATGCTCCGTTCCACTGGGCTGGCCTCGGTTACCGAAATGAACGGTGCCTCAGCGGTGTTGTCGGCAGCGGCGCTAACCTATGTGGCCGCCATGCTCCAGGCCGTAATGCAGCTACTGTACTTCGTCATGCTCCTCATGGGCGGAAGGCGCTAAGCAACCCGATGACCAGACTCGGCTGCATGACTGACATGTGGCTTTTCGCGGCCCTGTCCGATGAAGAACGGACAGAATTGCAGCGTTCCTCAGTAAGACGGCTGGAATACAAGCGTGGTGAAAGCCTGTTCAGTGAGGGAGATGCTGCTGAAGCGGTTTTCCTGGTAACCGCCGGACGCCTCCGGCTTTTCAAACTATCTGAAGACGGTCGGGAAATCACGCTGGGCTATCTGGGCTTGAATGACCTGTTCGGCGAGGAAATCCTGTTTGCCGACAACCGCCGTACCTTTAATGCCGAAGCGGTGGAAGACACCCGGGTTTGCGCCTGCTTTAAGAAGGATATGGAGGCGATGCTGTCCAGTCATCCGGCAATGGCAACCCGGGTGATCAAAGTGATGGCTGACCGGCTGGCCCAACTGACCGAACACCTGGCGGATGTGGCCATATATGATGCCCGTGACCGGCTGTTGCGGACACTGGGCAGGTTAGCCCGGCAAAACGGAGAAGCTACAGAAAACGGCATCCGTCTGGGCTTCCGGCTGACTCACGACGACCTGGGAGCATTGATTGGGACTTCCCGGGTAATGGTAACCAACGTCCTTAAAGCACTCCGGGAAGAAGGGCTGGTCACCACCGATAATGAACTGCGGCGCCTGGTCATAGCCCCGCACCTGCTAAATATTGAGACGGAAACAGCGCCGGAAACATTATCGTCCCGGCGCTGTCTGTGTTTTTCCGAACCAGCCGTTTAAACGGGCAAGGTCACTGTAATCTGCTTCTCAAATTCAGCTTTTCAAGAGTGTAAACGCTCTTTCCTTCTTCTTTTGATAACTGTTCAATAACTACAAGGCGGCGGCGATGGCAAGTACAATCGCAGTCAACCCCAGCAGGATGTGGACAAAAAACAGCTTCGGCGTGATAAAGCCCTTCAAGGGATTACCCGGTGCCTTCAGTGTAAAGGCACAAACGCCCGCGAAGACCACAAAGATAGCGCTCCAAACTGATAATGACATTGGTGAAACCTCCTCTTTTTAATTCCGGTCATTGTCCCGCAAAAGCATCAGCAAAAGCAGTAAAGTATTTTACAACCGGTGCCGTTTTTTGATGACTTCCCGATGAAATCAAACAACTATTAGACAGAAATTAGATAAGTATGGTTTATTTTTGATAAGTCAGCGGCGGGTTACTCAGGAAAAGGCCACTCGGCGGAGAGCTTACGTTTGAATGCGGCATCTGCCTATAAATATAACTGTTAAAGATAACTAATTCTGATATACTGATTTAAGATATTGTTGTTACAGGTATTTGACGACCTGAAAAAGGATATTCCAGTTGATTGATCAGGCTGAAATAGAAGTTAAGAGCGGCGACGGCGGCCGCGGTTCGCCGGGCTTCCGGAGGGAGAAGTTTGTGCCTCGGGGCGGTCCGGACGGTGGTGACGGCGGCCGCGGCGGCAATGTTATTGTGGAAGCCGATAAAGATACCGGCAGCCTGATGAAGTATCGGCATCAGCGGCATTTCAAGGCCGGCGACGGCACCCGGGGAGCCGGACAGCGGTGTACCGGTAAAAGCGGGGCTGACGTTGTTATTAAAGTGCCGATCGGCACGGTGGTCAGGGACCGGGACACCGGGGAAGTTATTGGCGACCTGATGGCGCACAGGGAACGGGTTGTGGCTGCCCACGGCGGCAAAGGAGGGCTGGGTAATACTCACTTTGCCTCTTCCACCAACCAGGCTCCGAAACTGGCGCAGACGGGCGTTGCGGGTGAAACCAAAACGCTGTTGCTGGAGCTGAAGCTGATTGCGGATGCCGGCATTGTCGGCCTGCCTAATGCCGGTAAATCTTCCCTGTTACGCGCTGTGTCGGCGGCCACACCCAAAATCGGTGCTTATCCGTTCACCACACTGGAACCGGCGCTGGGCGTGATTGAAGCCGCCGATCGCCGCTGGGTGATGGCTGATGTTCCGGGACTGATTGAGGATGCCCACCTGGGTAAAGGGCTGGGGCACCAGTTTCTGCGCCATGTATCCCGCACCCGTGTTTTGGTCCATCTGATTGACGGCTCCGCCGCGGAACCGGTCAATGACATGGTGATGATAAACACCGAGCTATCGTTGTACGACCCGCGTCTGGGACAAAAACCGCAGGTTGTGGCCATCAACAAAATAGATCTGGACATGGTCAGGGAGCGAATGCCGGAACTTAAAAAGTTGTTCAAGGCGGCCGGCTTCAATGCGTTATTCATCTCAGCCCTGACCGGCGAAGGTGTTGATAAGCTGCTTGCAGAAATTGACCGTCTGCTTCAGGAGCAGGATCAAACAGAAGATAAAAGCGGCGATATCAAGGTTTTCCGCCCTGAACCGGAGAAGGAAAAGGTGACAGCTGTTCAGGAAGAAGACGGCTGGCATGTTTATTCTGATGAATTTGAACGTCTGGTGGCCGGTTCCGAAACCAATGATCCGGAAGTGAGGCGGCAGTTGTTCGGGGAACTCTGGCGCTGGGGAGTGGGCAAGCACCTGAAAGCCGCTAAATTAAAACCCGGTGAGAAGTTTTATATCGGCAATATGGAGTTCTATTGGTAAAACGGGGTATATTGGGCGGCACCTTTGACCCGCCTCATATGGGTCATCTGATGCTGGCGGAAGAAGCCTGTCGTTGCCTGGGACTGGATGAAGTCATCTTTATTCCCGCCGGTGAACCGTGGGTTAAAGCCGCCCAGCAGGTCAGTCCCGCTGCAGAACGGTTGGAGATGGTCAAACTGGCTGTCGCCGGCCGGCCCTGTTTCAAGGTCAGTGATATTGAGGTCCGGCGCCCCGGCGCTTCTTATACCTGGGAGACGCTGGTCCAGTTGCGGGATTTGTATCCTGATGATGAGCTCTATTTTATTCTCGGCTGGGATAATCTGGCGGCGCTGCCTTTATGGCATCACGCCGGTCGTATTATTACCGCTGCCAAACTAGCTGCCGCGCCGCGCGCCGGTTTTCCCCGACCGGATCTGGACGCACTGGATGCCCGGATACCGGGTATAAAAACGGCCACGGTTATCCTGGACGGTCCGCACGTGGAAATTTCAGCATCGGATATCCGGGCCCGGTTGAAAAAGGGACTGGCAACCGATGACCTGGTGCCGCCGCAGGTGGCCGCTTACATTGAGGCGAAAAACCTTTATCCAACCGTTTAGGCCAACGGTGATGAGGCGGATAGGTTACGGCGCTTTCCTGCATTGATCAGCCCGGCCGATTGGTCCTGATTACTGGTGTCTTCGCGCTGCCAGGCCGCCGGCCAACAGCAATTCCCGGTCAGCCATGATGTCGGTAGTGGCGCCGTCAGCCAGCACCTTCCCCTGCTTCATGACGATCAGCCGCGGGCAGAGGGCTTCAATTAATTCCAGATCATGAGTAACGACAATCCTGGTGATATCAAGTGAGTGAAGCAGGTCAATAAGTCCCCATTTGGCGGACGGATCAAGATTGCTGGACGGCTCATCAAGCGCCAGCACTTCCGGCGACATAGCCATGACGGAGGCCAGCGAAACGCGTTTTTTCTCACCCAGGCTCAGGTGATGCGAGGAGCGCCGTTCAAAACCGGCCAGACCGACGGCTTTAAGTGCGTCGGCTACGGTCCGGCGCACTTCAGCTTCGGATAAGCCCATATTAATGGGGCCAAAGGCGACATCATCAAAAACCTCAGGGCAGAAAAGCTGATCGTCGGGGTTCTGGAAAACCACGCCAACCTGCCGCCGTACCGTTTTCAAATTGGCGGCGGTTACCGGCAACCCGCCTACCTTCACGGCGCCGTTGGTGCCGTGGATGATGCCGTTGAAATGCAATAGCAAGGTTGATTTACCGGCACCGTTGGAGCCGGCAATGGCCACACTTTCGCCGCGGCTGATATTCAGGTTGATACCGTCCAGCGCTTTATGGCCGTCGGGGTAGCAGTAACTTAGGTTGTTAATACTGATCAGTTTATTCATGACAGCCACCGTCCGGCTATCAGGGGCAATAGAATAACCAGCCCCATCAAAATGCCGGCTCCGGCGTCACCGCGGCGGAAGGTCAGGTCGTTCAGTGTCCGGGAGGTGCCATCAAAGCCCCGTGCCACCATGGCGGCATAGACCCTTTCGCCTCGTTCATAGGAACGGATGAACAACGCGCCAATCATCCCGCCCACGGTTTTGGCCTGGAAAGAACGGGATAAGTGCCCCACGGTTCTGGAGTCCCGGGCCTGTTTCATCCGCATCACTTCATCAATCAGCAGGAACAGATAGCGATACATGAAGGAAAGTATCATCACTATTACCCGCGGAATTCTGAGCTTTTCCAGGCCTTTCAACAGGCTGGGCAGGGGGGTTGTGGAGGATAGAAGAATAAGCGCCAGCACCGATAACCAGCTACGGGCCAGCAGCGTACCAAGGAAAATCAAACCGCCGTCGGTAAGGCCCAGATGCCAGCTGCCGAGATTGAATCCCAGGAGTTCCAGTCCGGGCCGGGTAAAGACATTGATGATGCCCAGCAGCAGAACGAAAGGAACAATAACGAGCGAGCGTTTTAGAACGTAACCCAGCGGCAGCCGCGACAGCGCAAAGACGACGGCGAGCATACCGAAGTAAGCGGCAAAGGTCAGCCAACCGGCTTCGGGTGTCAGGACGACTGCCACTATGAACAGCAGTGATAACAGGAACTTCAGCCGCGGGTCACGTCGGTGTACCGGGCTGTTCAAGTGGCTGTATTGGTCTAAAAAACTGTGTCGCATGGAAGATATATCCTGATCAGCTATACTTAAAATTCGTGACTGTTGCTTTTATGCTTTAGCTGCTTGCGAGTTATCAGCCAGCTGAAGGCATACATCAGCGCAAACAGGATTAACACCCCGATCCAGCCGGCAAGTATCGTCGCCAGTGCCTCATTTTGGATTCCGGGAAAAACGTAATCAGCTATGATCTCAAAAGGAGCGGCCCTGGCAGTGTCAATAAACTCATGATCTTCAGCAACCCGCTCCAAACCGTCAGGTGAGCCGGAAGCCAGAGGTGATAGGGTAGCCAGGACTAGAGCTGTCCCCAGCGCAATCAGCCACCATTTCCGATAGCTATTCATGAACTTATACCCGCTCCAAATCAAGAATATCAGCCCTGGTGGCTAATACGGCCTGAAGAATGAAGACAGTGATTGCCCCTTCACCGATACCAATCAGGGCGTGAATGCCCAGCATGGCCGGTGTCACCACGGCAAAAGGGGAAGCCCCGGAAACAGCCAGCTCAATGGCGGCGGCAAATGCTGCCAGCATGACCGATACCCAGCCGGCAATGGCCGCGCCGGTCAGCCGTCCTCGGCGGCTGTTGCCCAGGATGCCGGAGACCAGTTTATAGGTTAGGAAAGCCCCAAAAACGGCTACGAAGCCCATATTAAAGATATTGGCGCCCAACGCCAGCAGACCGCCGTCCTGAAAGATCAGTGATTGGGCAATGAGAACAGCGGACATGATAATCACTCCAGCCCAGGGGCCGATCAAAACGGCGCACAACGCTGCGCCGATCAGGTGGCCGCTGGTGCCGCCGGCAACCGGGAAATTGAGCATCTGGGCGGCAAAGATGAAGGCGGCCAGAATGCCCATCAGCGGCACCTGTTTCTCGCCCAGTTTATTGGCAGCTATTTTTACGGCGACGCTCAGTCCGCCGACCGAGGCGATACCGGTGGTGGCCACGGTTGCTGTATTCAAAAATCCGTCAGGAATATGCATCGGTTAAATTCCAATTTCCAGATAAAACAAATGGGCAATCTCCGATTCTTAAAGGGTTATTCCCGGCACTCCCGGCACAAACCGGTGATAACGTGGTGGTTCAGGTCGGCGGCAAAACCCTGCTTTTCCAGTAAAGTTTCTCTGAGCAGTGACATTGACTCTTCCGGCAGTTCCACCACCCGGCCGCATTGGCGGCACTTGAGATGATGATGGTGGCCTTCTTCGGAATGGTGGTATACATGAGTACCATGGAGTTCCGCTTTGACGACCAGCCCCAGGCTTTCCATAAGTTCCAGAGTACGGTAAACCGTGGAGCGGTTGACACCGGCCACCTTGTCCCTGACCTGTTCATAGATGATGTCGGCGGTTAAGTGGGCATCTCCGCCATGGAGAATGTCCAGAATCACCCGGCGCTGCGGCGTCAGGCGGTAGCCTTTGGCTTTAAGTATGGTATTGCAACTCATTGTTATTGCGACCTTTTGCAATAATTATGACATGCGAGAACGGCGAGGTCAAGGGATAACAAAAAAGGGGAGAGGCCGGAAGCCTCTCCCCTTTTATTTGTGATTAGCGACGCTTATCTGGCGTAGTCGGTGGCCCGGGTCTCCCGGAGTACCGTCACCTTGATCTGGCCGGGGTAGTCCAGGCCGTCCTCAATCTTCTTGACGATGTCACGGGCCAGGCGCATGGCACCCAGGTCATCCACGACCTCCGGTTTGACCATGATGCGGACCTCGCGGCCCGCTTGAATGGCATAAGAGCGTTCCACACCTTCAAAGCTGTTGGCGATTTCCTCCAGCGCTTTAAGCCGCTTGATGTAATTTTCCAGTGATTCGCGGCGGGCGCCGGGTCTGGCGCTGGAGATGGCATCGGTGGCGGAAATGATGAAACCCCAGATGGAGGTGTCAGGCATGTCCAAATGATGTTCGGCGACACCGCGGACGACGTCAGCAGATTTATCCCACTGTTTGACCAAATCAGCACCGAGGGCGGCGTGGGTGCCCTCAACTTCACGGTCAACCGCCTTGCCGATGTCATGCAGGAAGCCGGCGCGTTTGGCGATATTGACGTTAACACCTAACTCAGTGGCGACCAGACCGGCCAACTGGGCAACTTCAACGCTGTGCTGCAACACGTTTTGCCCGTAACTGGTGCGGTATTTCAACCGACCCATAATCTTAATCAATTCCGGACGCAACCCGTGGACTCCGGCGGCATAAGCAGCCTGTTCACCGGCAGCCTGAATAGCCACGTCCACCTCTTCCTTGGCTTTAACTACCACTTCCTCAATGCGGGCCGGGTGAATGCGGCCGTCAAGGACCAGTTTGGACAGGGCCAAACGGGCGATTTCGCGCCGCACCGGGTCAAAGCTGCTGACGGTCACCGCTTCCGGGGTATCGTCAATAATCAGGTCAACGCCGGTAGCCTGTTCCAGGGCGCGGATATTGCGGCCTTCCCGGCCGATCAGGCGGCCCTTCATTTCATCCGAAGGGATGGGCACGACGCTGACGGTAGTTTCGGCGACGACATCAGAGGCGCAGCGCTGAATCGCCTGAATGATAATTTCCCGCGCTTTTTCATCTGACTCTTCTTTGATTTTCTGTTCCCACTGACGGATGCGGCGGGAAGTCTCCTGCTGCATTTCAGATTCAACCATCTCAAGCAGGTGATCTTTGGCTTCCTGAGTAGTCAGGCCGGCGACTGCTTCCAGTTTCTGTTGTTCCTGAGAGCGGAGATCTTCAACCTTCTCCAGCTCTTCCTCAATGGACTTTTCACGGTTAAGCAGGGCGCGTTCGCGCTGATCCAGATTCTCCAGCTTACGCTCCAGGGTTTCTACCTTCTGAGTAACCCGGTTTTCCTGTTTGACCAGTTCGGTGCGGCGTTCGCGAAGTTCTCCCTCCGCGGTCTGCCGCAGTTTGTCGGCCTCGTCCCGGGCTTCCTGAATGATGTTTCTGGATTCAGAACGGGATTCGGCAATGGTGTGGGACGCCTTGCGTTGGGCAACTTTCAATTGACGGGAAATCATGGTGCCCCGGGAAATGAAAATGGCCATGCCGCCGAAGATGGCGCCGATTACAAAACTAAAAAAGATTGCCAGTACGTTGTCAAGACCCATATATAAAAAACCCCCGATATATATTTAATTGGCTGCCGTTACCTGGGGGTAGCCGGCTTATACTAAGGTGTTCCCTCTGTAGTGTCAACCTGCCCCAGCAGTCCTTCGGACTCCAGTTGTTCCAGTGTTTGGCGGGTCAGTTCCCAGCCGAAGCCGCGGCGGCGCAGAAAATCAGCCAGTTTCTGTTTGGCTTCCTCTGCCGGTAAATTGGCCAGCCGCCCTGCCCGCCCGGCGGCGGCCTTCATGGCTGATGCTGCGTCATCCAGGTCTTCAACGGCGGCTTCTGCGGTATCAACAGGGATGCCTTTCAACCGCAATTCCTGTTTAATAACGTAGGTTGAGCGCGGGCTGGCGAATGACCGGCTGTCACTCCAGGCCCGGGCAAAAGCGGCATCGTCAATTAGCCCTGATTGCTTCAGACGGTCTATGACTCGGTCGACAGTCTCAGGTTCAAACTTCTTTCGAGTCAGGCGCTGTCGCATTTCGGTCTCAGTACGCGCCCGGTGAGCCAGGAGCCTGACAGCTGCCTGGAAACAGGCATTATCTGTTTCAGACTTTGCCCGCTGCCCGGATTCACCCGCAGGTGAGTTAATATTGTCTTCAGCGCCATCGGCAAGCGGCCTGGCGCCTGTCTGCCGTTTCGGCATAGTTAATCTGCCTTTGTTTTTACCGACTGGTTAGTCTATGTCTGTGTCCAGCTTGCAGCCGCCGGCGTTAGCCCTGATTTCCTGTTCAATGGTTTCGGCGATATCTTTATTCTGCGACAGGAAAGTCCGGGCAGCTTCCCGGCCCTGACCCAGGCGGGTTTCGCCCCAGGAGAAAAAGGCACCGGATTTTTTAACGATTCCGCTTTCCACTCCCAGATCCAGCAGATTGCCTTCCTTGGAAATGCCGGAATCAAACATGATATCAAATTCAGCCACACGGAACGGCGGTGCTACTTTGTTTTTTACTACTCTGGCCTTGACATGGCTGCCGATGGCCACGTTGCCGGCTTTCAGTGTTTCCATCCGGCGGATATCCAGGCGCACCGATGAATAGAACTTGAGTGCCCGGCCGCCGGGAGTGACTTCCGGATTACCGAACATGACGCCCACTTTTTCCCGCAACTGGTTGATGAAGATAACAGCGGTCCCGGTGTTGCCGATGGTAGCTGTCAGCTTACGCAGGGCCTGACTCATCAGGCGGGCTTGCAGGCCGACATGAGAATCACCCATGTCCCCTTCCAATTCAGCTTTGGGTACCAGGGCAGCGACGCTGTCTACGACCACCAGGTCTGCCCCGCCGCTTCTGACCAGTTTTTCACAGATATCCAGCGCTTCTTCACCGGCGTCGGGTTGGGCGATGAAGAACTCATCCAGATTGATGCCGCAGATTTTGGCGTATTTGGGATCAAAGGCGTGTTCAACGTCAATGTAGAACGCCTTGCCGCCGGCTTTCTGGCATTCGGCGATGATGTGCTGGGCCAGCGTCGTTTTGCCGGAGCCTTCCGGACCGTAGATTTCGGTGACCCGGCCACGGGGGATGCCGCCGACGCCCAACGCCAGATCCAGCGCCAGTGAGCCGGTGGGGATAACGTCAACGGCCACGGTTGAGGCGGCATCCGTAAGCTTCATGATGGCGCCTTTGCCGAACTGTTTCTCAATCAGTCCGAAGGCAACCTCCAGGGCTTTATCCCTTTCCGCGTTTTGTTTTTCCGTACTCATAAATTCAATTCGTTCCTTTATATTATATAGTTTCAATCAGGGTGGCTACCGGCATAATATCACAGCCCGGCTAATTACACAAGTGTTCTAGTATAACCCATGGGTTTAACCACTGTAATTATCACCCGATGTGGCGCGGCAGTCAAAATTAGCAGTCAAAGTAAGAGTTTGCTAATTTATGGCCGTTTTGGGCGGTTTTATGTCCGGTGACGATTGACAGGAGTCCGGGTGGCGGGGTATCATTTATTCTCAGTTAGCAGAAATTACCTGCACTAACTCAGGAGGTTAGAAATGCGTTTAGGACCAATGGAGCTGATCATTATCCTGGTGATAGTTCTCTTGATTTTCGGTGTCGGCAAATTGCCGCAGGTCGGTGAGGCGCTGGGCAAAGGCTTGAAATCCTTCCAGAAGGCCTCTTCCGGTGAGGATGAAGAAGAAGAGAAAAAGGAAGAAGTTAAGGCTGAAAAGCCGGCGGAAGCCCCCAAGGCTGAGGTTATTGAGGCAAAGCCCGAAGCTGAAGCCCCCAAGCCGGAATCTTCCGAGAAGGCCTGATAGTCCGGTATTAACCGGTAATCTCTTTCTTAAGGGGAGGTATCTCCCCAACCCAGGGGGTGACAGATGCGGTTTGGTGTTTTAGAAATCATACTGGTTGTCGTTATTATATTACTGATCACCGGGGCGGCCTTTGTTCCCGCGGTGAGTAAGAATCTGGGCAAGGGTGTGCGGCAGTTACGGCAGGCCCTTGGCGGCAAAGAGAACGATGACAGCCCGAAGGTGATCACCAAACTTGAGGATGGTGAAGCCGCTCAAGAAATCAACCGCCGGGCCAAGGGTAAGAGTAGTTCATAATCCGGCTGATGTCAGCCAATTGTGGTAAAATCAATCAAGTGCTGAGGCGTAAGGTAGCTAGATGAATTTTTTCGGTATGGGTACATTTGAGATCATTACGATACTCATTGTCGCCACTCTCATTTTTGGTCCCAACAGAATTCCGGAATTTGCCAAGAAGGCGGGTGAGTTCCTGCGTGGTTTCCGTAAGGTCACTTCTGACATGACCAAGGAATTTACCAAGGCCATTGACAGTTCCCCCACCAAACCTTCCAGCACCTCAAAGCCATCAAGTACTTCTACCGGCAGTAAAACACTGGATAATTTCCTGAGCGGCAGCGATAAAAAATAACCAGCTGAACAGAAGGATTAAACCGAAAACATGACCACCGCAGAAGAACATCGTTTGCCCATCACCCAGCATTTTACCGAGATGCGGCAACGCTTCATTCGTTCTCTTGCGGGTATTGGCGTTGGTACAGCAATCGCTATTTTCTTTGGGTTTGACATTATTGAAGTCTTGAAAGGTCCCGCAGGGGATCTCGCTGGTCAGCTTGTGGCTATCGAGATGCTGGAAATGATCAGCCTGTATTTTCGGGTTTCTTTGACCGCCGGTTTCATCTTGGCTATGCCATGGGTGCTGTATCAGTTCTTCGCTTTCCTGATGCCTGCCTTCACTCAAAAAGAGAAGCGGTTCATTTTCACTTTCTTCCCCTTTATTGTCATCATGTTCCTCTCCGGTGTTGCTTTTGCGTATTGGGTGGCAATGCCTCCAGCGGTGCAATTTCTCTTTGGGTTTGGTGCCGAGACAATTGAAGTAATGCCGCGGGTTTCTAATTATATTGATGTGGTACTCCGCTTGCTGGTAGGTATTGGCCTGGCTTTTGAACTGCCAATTATTTTGACTGCTCTCTCGGCGGTGGGGATTGTTACATCAAAATGGTTGGCTTCAAAACGGAAAATATGGTTAGTAATGGCTTTTGTATTGGCTGCCTTTATCACACCGACCATGGATCCCATCAATCAGGCAATTGTAGCCGGACCGCTGATTGTTCTGTATGAACTCAGTATCTGGCTGACTAAGATTGTCAAAAAGGGCAAAAAGGCCAAAAGCTGATTTGTAAGCTGTCAATCCGGAGCATATAATATCGCCGTGGTCCCGGCTTACCCGTGCGGGCAGGCCGGGATTTTTATTGTGAGCAAACATTGAGAAAACAAACCGGTGATTAGCAGGTTATGTATCGGAAGTACCATATTAGCAGGCTTGAGGCTGAACGCGTGCCGCTATCCGGAAAGTTGCGTCATCCTTGAATAATTATTTTAGAAAGCACACTTCCCGGGTATTTTTAGGCCTGGCGGTGATTGCTCTTATTGGCGCGGCTATATATGGTCAGGCCAGCCATGGGCTGACCGGTTATGAGCAGTTTCTGCCCGATGCGATGCCCGAAGCTGACAGCTTCAGCGCAGTGCGCTCAAGCGGTGGCGCGACTGTCTATGCGGCTAAAGATGCCGAAGGTCAGGAAATTGGTTATATCACCGCCTCCGAAGGACCCGGGTACGGCGGGCCGATGGCGGTGCTGGTAAACTGGACACTGGAAGGCACGATTACTGCCGTCAACATTCCCCAACACCATGAGGACCTGCCCTGGTGGCGGGCGTTGGAGCGCAATAACTTCTTCGGGCAGTATGTTGGGCGAAGCTTCAGCGAGCCGCTGCGGCTTTTTGATGACATAGACAATGTAACCGGGTCAACGGTTTCGTCCAACGGCGTGGCGGTCGGTATTCGTGACGGCCGTGCCATAATGGCATCATATCTGGGCCAGCCGTATACCGGACCGGGTGATCCCATCCAATTCGGCTGGCCAGAAATCGCGGTTGTCTTCGGCATTCTCTCGGTGGTACTGCTGCGGCTGACGCCCCGGTTGCGGCGCTATACCTGGTTGCGTAATTACAGCTTGGCCTATGGCTTGATCGTTTTCGGCATCTGGCTTTCCGTTCCGCTCAGTCTGACCAACATTGCTTCATGGCTAATCGGGTATTCACCGCACCTGGAAACATTTATTATCATATATATTGTCGTTTTTGGCTTTTTAGGCCTGGCGGTAATACTGGGCAAGAACTTCTACTGTTTCTGGCTCTGCCCTTACGTGGCTGTACAGGAGTTCATCCATACGGTCTTCCGCATGCGCATCCAGCCGGATGCAAAGTGGTTTAAGGTCTTTAGGAATATGCGCTATGTCCTGTTGTTCATAGCACTGTTTCTGGTGCTTGCGTTGAAGAACCCGTCCGTATCGGTGTTTGAACCCTGGAATGTATTGTTCAGCCTCAAGGGCACTCAAGACCAGTGGGTGTTGATGTTCTTTGCGCTGGCTGGTTCCATGTTTGTATACGATTTCTGGTGCCATTATCTGTGCCCAATCGGCGCCGTAATGGATATTATTCTGAAAGTCCGCCGGGGGATTGTTGAAAAATGGTCAAAAAACAAACCAGTCCAAAACCGCGTTACGCCTCCAACATCTTTGTAGGGTTGCTGGTGCTGACCGGCGCCGTCATGGTCATGATTGTTATTATTAACAAGATGGCTGAGGTGCTGGGACAGGTGTAGCAATCAAAAAATGATCAAGCTCATTTATATTAATTTTAGCGCGTTTCAAAGAACCACCCGATATTGATTTTCTCGTGATATTGAGGTTGGGTGGCTGATTTGAAATACTTTGGTTTAAATAAGGGAAGAGGGGGTTAACCCCCTCTTCCCTTATTAGTCGGAATTTATTATTTTATCCGGTTCTAGTGAGATAACCGAATTCAGGTCCCATAGTATTCCACCAGTCCTCAATATATGTGTCGCCCATTTGATGCGCCCGCCAATTTTGTCCATATTGGAAGGTATCGTCCATGTTATTGAAGAAGGCATTAAATACTGAGGTGGTGGACGCGACTGCCTTTACAATCTCATGAACGTTGGCATCATCGAATTTTGAGAAGACACAATTGGCCATACACATACCGCAGTATCCTGGCCCCCAAGTACTCTTGTAGTCAAATTTACCACCACAAGTTGGGTAATTGAGGAACCAAGCCTTTACGCCGGAATTATTCCATGCTCCATGACCTTCCCAGGTAGGTTCTGTCTCAATAGGAATGGTACTGGTTGGGCATTGAATACCGCATTTTTTACATGTATAACAAAAACGATTCATTCCTGCGTCGATTGGTTTAGTGGGCGCCAGAGGCATGTCGGTGAAAAAGAAGTTGAATTTCCGGTGCATTGCCCCATGCTCGGGTGTAATAACATTGGCTCCACGCCCTAGCTCACCTACGCCTGTCATCACAGGCCATGATGCCGAGCCTGCAGGGCTGGTACCCAGGCAGGAGTAACCAAGTGTCCGCAAGAATTCCTGGAATCTTGAATCCATATGGGCCGCGGTAAAATATGCTATCTGTTGGGCGGAATTGATTATTGCTCCGGGAGCTGTCTTGGTCGCATGTTCTCCATGACGAGTATCGGCAACAAAGACATATTTACACTTACGGGGAACTACATATTTTGTTGCCGTAGTATACGGTTCGTCAACATCTTCGAACACAATGTCTTGTTTGCCATTGTTTGACCAAATGATTTTGATGTTTTGTTCATTGAGTTCGGCAACGCCCACGGTGAAGGCGCCAAACAATCTTCCGGCTACTCTCAAAATACGCGTGTTTTCCTCGGGTGTTGCAGACCATTTCGGTACTCCGAGGATTTCCGGGGTTTTTGATTTCTGGGGGCCTAAGAAAGTATATGGAGGTTCAAAGCTGCGACTGATTTGAGTCCCGTTCCATAAAGCCTGGTCTCTCAGTGTCATCCCTGGGGTATTGGCTTTGGCCCATTTACTATGGGCTTCATTTATGTCAGTCGTGCCTTCAAGCTTGAGAACCAAATCCTTTGATGCGTCATTGATTTTTTGAAAATCACCGGTGCTAAAAATCCTTTTGTCATAACGTTTCATTAGCGACCAATCAATTTCAACAGCTGGCGTATCCTTTTCTTTTACGTACCAAGGTCGTTTGAGATCCCCGGCGGGAGCTCCCATCACCTCATCCATATCACTAAACATGGGCGCCACTGCTGATAAAGCCCCGATACTTGCTCCTGCGAGGCCAAGACCTTTCATGAAATCCCTTCTGCTTACACTACTGTGAAATTTTGACATTTTATTGCTTCCTCTCATTATTTTGTCTGGACGTTTCGGTTTATTCACACAACCGCTTGGTGGTTTAGTTTGGTTGAGTTTTGGTTCGTCTAACAACCAGTTGCCAAGCCAGAGCTAACAAAATCAATGCGGGCAGTCCAAATATTAAGGCACCGATAGCCCCTGGAGTTGCATAATCCTCGCGAAGCGATCCCAAGTAATGCTGAACAGAGCCTATCAACAACAAAATTCCCAACCCACCAACCAGCCATTCATACCATTTCAATGATAATTGTTTGTTTCTTAGCCAGACGATGAACCATACAAGCGCTGCGCCAAATATAAATGCAAATATTATCCACTCCATAAAAAAACCTCTCACGATTAATTTGTTTCAGGGTTTATCCAACGAAATTAGGGGGATATCCCCAACTCCAATGCTCCTTAAGGTCCCACCATTCGGCCGGATTTTTGATTCCGTATCCCATGTTGTTCTGCATTGAATGGAAGAAACTATTAAATAATGAAGTTGTACTTGTTGTAGCCTTTACCAGACTATGCACCCAAGACTGGTTAATTGTGTTGAACGGACAATTGCCCTGGCAAACACCACATTTGGTACACAAACTGACATACATTCGATAGCCTTCATAGCCGGGGGTATTACCGTTGAAAATATGATGATCTGGGTTGCGACCGGTAAATTCAGTATCCCAAGAGGGATCACCCTGCGGTAGCGCGCCGTAAGGGCAAGAGACAGAGCAAATACCGCATTTTTCGCAGAAACGATACATGCCAGCGTCTATCGGTTTGGTGGTTTCTATCGGCATATCGGTTAAAATCCCGTTTACCGTCCTGATAAACATGCCGTATTCCGGGCTCATGGTTGGCAAGCACATACGATTGTGTTCACCAATCCCAGATAGAATGCCCCTAGGGGCAGCCGGTGTCATGGTTGCGCGGAATGCACTTAAAGTCTGGTATCCAAGGGCTCTGATGAATTCCATGACATTGGTATTGATCGTTTGAGACCGCGCATAAGCCAGACTAGTGCTTGATTTTCCCAGCGGGACACCTTCTCTCAGTGTTAATTCCGGTGGCATCAGAGTGGTCCATACGATCAAATAGCGACATTTTTCTGGAATTACCATTTTTTCATCCGTGTAATACGCCTGATCAATATTTTCAAAGTCGTATCTTTTGTTCCTAGCTACCTTATATGGGTAGGGTCGTTCAGCGCATTGTTGCTGGTAGCTAAATATAATTTTCCTGGTTTTTTCAGGCGTTATTTCAATACATGCGACGTCGGCAGCTCCGAAAGTGCGGAACGCGGCTCTGAGGGTTTTCAGATTTTCTTCTGGTGTACCCTCCCATTTAGGGATTCCAAGTTGTTCTGGTGTTTTGACTATTTGTATCCCATCGAATGGTGTGGTGTAACCGGTGGAATATATGGATGTAGACACGCCGGCTACCAGATTCATCGCGTTGTCTCTGGTTGACGTACCTTTGTACTCGGGATAAAACCGCTCAGTACTCCACTTTTCCACATACTCAGTATTGTTTTCGCGGATAGCCTTCATTTCTGGGGAGTCATTGAATTTTCCGCCTGGCATCCAGTCATTGACCTGGCGTTGGTCTAATCGCTGCATCAGCGACCAATCAATGGGGTTTGAAGGCTCATCAACACTTTTAACCCACCATGCTCTTTTCCAGCCAGCTTTCTCTGAGCCGGTTGCTTCATCCAAGTCTTGGAATTGTGGGGCAACCGCAGCCACCGCACCCAAACCAGCCCCTGCCAATCCCAATCCCTTCATAAACTCACGGCGGCTTAATGTACTGTGAAAATTTGACATCGAACGACCTCCATTTTTAAAAAACTTCAAAGGTACTACGGCAAACAATTTCCGGTCTCTCCCGGAGGTCAAAAACCAAAGGCCCTCCTGTTTTCATCAAGATGATGGATGGTACGAGAGGAATTATGCGCTAAGTTGCGAAAAATAACATCGTACTAAAGGACTAGTTTGACTAAGCATTTAGTATATAAGGTATATATACGAAAGTATATATACAGAAGTATATAAAAGTATACCAAAGGACTATATATGATTAGGCTATTAGTACGATGTCAGATAAGTATTCAGATGGTAATATATGACCATTCTTTATTTTTAGGAGTGAAGTTCATGTCTCAATTCCACAACACAGTTTCCCGGAGGGATTTCATGAAAGCACTCGGTGTAACGGGTGTTGGGTTAGGAGTCGCTTCAGCGGTCGGTCCATCTTTTCATGATTTAGATGAGTTGGCGGCGAGTCAAAAGGCCGGTCACAAGCTGCCGTGGTATGTTAAACAGAAGGATACACCTACGGCAGAAATTGACTGGAGCGCCATGTCCAGGTATGACCTGAGGAAGCAATACAATCCTGGTGCAGATACCGAGGGCGCTGAGGGGTATCCGAATGTTGCCGCAAAGTGGGCGGCTGAACAACGTGCCAGCATGATCGACTACGCAAAATCAGGCAAAAAAGGCGCTGAACTGAAAGATTTGGGAATAGCATTGGGTTCCCAATGGGGTTGGATTCACGAAGCTCATCGCTACTATAGTTTTTTTACTGATTCAAATTTCCCGGTAGTCTTACCAGGCGGTTTTCAAACACCACAGGAAGTGGGAATTCCAAAGCATCAGGGTTCCGCGGAAGAAAATGCGAGGATGATTAGAGCTGCATTTCATTATTTTGGAGCAGCGCATGTATCCTTTCAAGAACTTGACGACAATACCTTGAAATTGATTTATGCCAACGACAGCGGCGGTCGGCCCTATGTTTTTGAGGATGTTGAACAGCCTTATGCTACTCCGGAAAAGTACGTTATTCCCAAGAAGTGTAAATACGTTATAAGTTATCTCGTTGTCCAGAACCTTTATTCAAATAAAGTGGGCCAAAGCTGGGATAGCTATATTGGTGGGGCGGCAGTCGCTAAAGCTTATTCAGAATTGAACTTTTTGCAGGGGCGGGTTATGACCTTTGTGCGTACCCTAGGGTATACCGGCGTAGGGAGTAACCCAGGACACGTGAATGGATTTGCAGTACTGGGTGGTCAGGGTGAGCTGGGGCGTGCAAATATTATGATTCATCCGGTGTATGGGATGGTCGGGCGGGTACCAAATATGTTGCTCACCGATTTGCCGGTGCCGAATGAAAAGCCGATTGATTTCGGAGCCTTCAAGTTCTGCGAAACCTGCATGAAGTGTGCTGACACCTGTCCCAGCGGTTCAATAAGCACTGAAAAAGAGCCGAGTTGGGATACGGCGGGACCTTGGAATGCTGGTGGCGTACGAACCTGGTATGCAAATTGGAAAACATGTCTGCCATATAGGAACATGAGATATCCAGGCTTGTGTGGTAACTGCCAGGGAATATGTGTGTTCTCGAAATTGGATGCTGCAAGTGTGCATGAAGTGGTTAAAGGAGTAGTGGGAACGACAACAATATTCAATGGGTTCTTCCGAAATATGGATGATGCTTTCGGATACAATAATTACGATACGGATGATTGGTGGAACCGAGAAATTCCGTTTAAATATGACGCTACATCCGGGCGCTGGTGGTAAGTTACGGCTTTTGTAGAGATTAGGGTTGGGAGGGGCTGTAAAAAGCCCCTCCTGACTGTATAATCATAATAAGGATTCAGGTTTAGCTCCAGTTCTTACCTTGCACAAAAATTGAGTTAGCGGTAATATTCCCCTTAAATCTTAAAATTGTCCCGGGTATAGTGATAAATATTCACCTGACCTAAGGATGATCGGACGCTTTAGTTGCCGGGTTGCCATTGAATGGAAAGCGAGGGCGCATAATTGGTAAAAAACGCATTTTGGCAATTGCATGGAAAAAAAGTTCTGGTCATTGGCGTTATTTTAAGCCTGATTGGTGCTTGGACATACGGGGAGATTAACCTCAGTACTGATGTTGAACAGTATTTTCCAGAAGTCATGCCGGAAGCGACAACATTTGAACTTATAGCCAGTGCTCCCTCGGAAAATCAATACCTTTACTCCGCCAGTGCCGACGGTACCCAGGTGGGTTTTATTACCACCGGTCAGGGGCAGGGCTACGGCGGTCCAATGCTGATTGAGGTGGCCTGGGGCATGGATGGCACTATTCTGAATGTGCTGGTGCCGGAGCATCAGGAAACTGAGGCGTGGTATGGGCGCCTAGCTGAAAATGAACATTTTATTCAGTATATCGGACGCACTTTTTCTGAGCCGTTCACTCTTGGTGAAGATATTGATAAGGTCAGCGGGGCCACCAGGTCATCAACCGGGGTGGCGCAGGGTGTCTATAATTCCCGATTGCTCTTGGCTGAACATCTGGGGCAGCCCTATGTTGGGCCTAAGGTGCCGATCAAATTTGGTTCCCCGGAAATCTTATTGCTGGTCGGTCTTGGACTGGTGATGTTGTTCCGACTGGTGCCGGCCTTACGGAAATTGCGATGGACCCGGGGAGTTATGCTGGCCTTTGGTTTCATCATCTTCGGTATTGCACTCTCCGGAATGCTCTCACTCATCAATTTTATTCTCTTCCCTATCGGCTATGCACCATCTCCGATAACTAATCTATACCTTTATCTCATCGTCTTCGGTATCATCGGACTCGCACTGATTTTCGGAAAGAACTTCTGGTGTTTTTGGATCTGTCCTTACTGCGCTGTTCAGGAGACAGCTCATTTTATCGGCGGCAGTAAGGCCCGTCCGGTTACCCGGCGTCAATTGATGCTGCGGAATACCAGATACATTATCCTTTGGGTGGTGGTGCTGATGGTGCTGATCTTCCGTCAGCCGCAACTGGCGGTGTTTGAACCGTGGAATACGCTGTTTAGTCTTGAAGGTAGTGTAATTCAGTGGCTGCTGGTTGCGGTCACGATTGGGATTGCCATGTTTATCCACGACTTTTGGTGCCACTACCTGTGCCCGGTAGGCGCTACCATGGACATAGTGTTGAAAATCAGAGCCTGGTTTGCCGGCGCTTTCGGGCGGCTGACCTCTCGTTAGGCCGCTGGAAAGGATAGCAGAAATGACGAAGCAAAAAATGAAAAACATCACGATAGTAACTGAAGACCAGGTCAGCCGCAGGGCTAAAACTTTTGGACGTCAGGAAGAATTTAAATGGACGGAAAGCCATTGTACGGCCTGCGGTCGTTGCAGCCGTATCTGTCCGGTTGACGCTATCACGATTGATCGTACGGACGAACTGACCAAGCGGATGCGTGCCGCGCCCTGCTCGCAGGCTTGTCCCGCCGGGCTTGACGGATCCCGCTATGCCCGCTTTATCGGAGAAGGCAAGTATTCTGAAGCGGCGGCGGTTATCAGGGAACGGGCGCCCCTGCCACTGGTGCTGGGGCATATCTGCAAACGTCCCTGTGAATCAGAGTGTCAGCGCGGTAAATATGAAGGTTCATTGCAACTCCGTGCGTTGAAGCGCTTTGCCGCGGCCAAAGATGATGGGGTGTGGCGGGAGCGGCTGAATATTGCGCCGGATTCGGGAAAAAAGGTTGCCGTGGTCGGCTCTGGTCCGGCCGGTATGTCTATCGCTTACTTCTTGAAAATACTGGGGCATGATGTCACCGTTTTTGAATCCTTACCAGATAAGGGCGGTAAGATGCTCTCCAGCATCCCGGATTATCAACTGCCTAAAGATGTTGTGGCTGCCGAAATCGGTATTATTGAAAGCCTGGGGGTTGAGGTGAAAACCAACTCCAGCGTTGATTCAACAGCGAGCTTGTTCGCCCAGGGGTTTGAGGCCGTAGCGCTGGCCATCGGGGTCAAGGGCTGGGGCAAATCCATCAAACTGCCGATTCCGGGGTGTGATGCCGAGGGGGTTGTCGCCGGGTCGGAACTGCTAAAGAAAATAGCGGCTGAATGGCCGCTGGAACTGGGCAGCAGGGTTATGGTGTTGGGCGGCGGGACTGATGCGTTCCGCATTGCTCTGGCTGCCGCTCGTGAAGGAGCCGAGGTCCATATCTTCGGGCAGGAACACACAGGCGGTACGGACGCCGACGCCTGGGAAGTTGACCAGGCCCTAGCTGAGGGGGTCACCGTTCATTCCTCATCGCTGTTCTACCGGGTAGTATCGGCGGATGGCAAGGTTCAGGGTGTGGCGGGTTTGAAGATTCGTGCTTTGGGATATGACAGCGATAATCAGGCCTGTTATGACCCGTTGCCGCTTGACGAGCAATTCTTTGAGGCTGACAGTGTGGTATCAACCATCAGCAGTGAGGATATTTCCCGCGAGCCGATGGGGGTCAGCCCGGGGGTTTTTGCCGCCGGCGATGCCGTTAACGAGCAACGCTCAGTTATTGAATCCATCGCCGCTGCGCGGTGGGTGGCTGCGGCGGTTGACCGGTATCTGGGCGGTTCCGGCGATTTAACCCAGACGCTGGCCGTGCCGGAGTCAGACGCAGCGGTGACGCCGCTCAAAGACCTGAAAAGCAAGTTCCCCTCCCCGGTACCGGTAAAATATGTTCGGGCTGCGGACGGCAGTCAGGCGGCCTCGGAACAGACTCTGCCTGATGCCGCGGCGGTAGCTGACGCCAAGCGGTGCCTCAAGTGTGATTTGAGTTATAATCTCAAGGATTACCAGCTGGAAACCGGTGTCTGTGTGTATTGCGGCCGCTGTATTGAGGCCTGCTATTGGAACGCCATCACGCCGGGTGCCGGCTATGAACAAGCCCGGCAGGTCGCTGAGGCGGTTTCCGCCAAGGACAAACGCTTTGCTACTGTTTTGACGGTACTGGTGGCAATCGGCGTGGTGTTGATTGCGGCCGTTACTTTTATGAAATTGACTGATATACTAGCCTAATACCATCGGGAGTCTGGAATATGAAGAATAATATCAACCGCAGGGATTTCGTCCGTATTACCGCTGTCGGTGCCGGGGTTCTGGCACTCGGCGGGTTCGGAATAAAGGAACTCATTGAATCCGGAAGCGCTCGGGAGTTTGCCGAAACCAGGCCCTTGTTGGGCACTTTCATCACCATCAAACTGATTGAGACCGAAGCTGAGCGGGCCAACGGTGCCATTGAAGACGCTTTTGCCGAGATCCAGCGCTTGTCACTTATTCTGTCACGGCATGACCCGGCAAGTGAACTGTCCATTCTGAATAAAACCGGCGCCATCGCCAATGCCTCCCCGGAACTGGTGGGGGTTATTCAAAAAGCCCGGGCGTTTTCTGAACTAAGTTCCGGTGCCTTTGATGTGAGTGTTCTGCCTTTGCTGAAACTCTACTCGCAGAGTTTCGCTGAGGGCGGCTCCCCGCCGGCTGAACGTGACATTGAAGCAACCCGGGCAGCGGTTGATTACCGTTTGATTGAAACCAAAGACCGGAGTATTACACTGGCCGCGCCGGGCATGGGACTGACCCTTGACGGTATCGCCAAGGGCTATGTGGTTGACCAGGCTGCGGCGCTGTTGAAAGCCCGGGGCCTGACCCAGGTGATGGTTGAAGCCGGGGGCGATATGTCGCTACGGGGGATGCGAGAGGATGGTCAGGCTTGGAAGATTGGTCTGACTCATCCGCGGGCGCTGGCTGGTTACTATGAAGTTATCCAAACATCCAATGACTGCCTGGCGACATCCGGTGATTACGAGAACGCTTTTACTGCTGATTATTCCTGGCACCATATAATTGACCCCAGAGTCGGACATTCACCGCGGGAAGTGGCTTCCGCCACTGTCATTGCCGCCGATACTGCCTATGCCGATGCCCTGGCTACTGCCGCCATGGTCATGGGTGTTTCGGAGTCGCTGGCACTATTTGAGACGCTGCCGGGTGTTCAAGCCTTACTCATTGATAAAGGCATGAAACGGCACGCCACCAGTAATTTCGGAGCAGTGGTAGGTTAGCCTCAAGGCTCAGAGCCGGTTAACTATCGGCTTTAGGCCGTTTTACGTCTTCTCCCAACCGGATGACACTGGTTACGCCTTTGATGCCTTCTGTCTTGGAAATCAGGCGGGCAACCTGGGAAAGACTCTTGGTTTCAATGAACAACACGACGGTGGTGACGTGGTCCGGGCTTTCTGAGACGGTCATGCTGGTGATGTTAACCTTTTCATCGGCGATCAGCGTGGAAATATCACGTACCAGGCCAACCCGGTCCCAGGCCGTAATCTGAAGGCGCGCCGGGTACAGGCGGTCATTCCTGCCCCAGGCTACCCGAATCAGGCGTTCCGGCTCGTCTTCCTTGGTCACGTTATGACAGTCCGCCCGGTGGATGGTTACGCCCTGAGAACGGGTGACGTAACCCACAATGTCGTCCCCCGGCAGCGGCTGGCAACACCCGGCCATCCTGGTCAGAATGTCACCCAGGCCCATGACAGAGATACCGGTATCAATCACTTTCCCCGGCGGTGGGTTAACCGGCTGGGTCACCTCCGGTGTGGTTGTTTTCGGCGTGTCAACTACCGGCACCTGGGTCAGTGCCACCGAATGGGCGGAAAGACCGCCGTAACCGATGGCTGCCAGAAAATCATCGGTGGTATCGTAGTTATATCCGGCGGCCAGAGACTTGAGTTCCGGAAACTTGAGTCCCATGTGGCGGAACTCTTTCTCCAGTATCTCCTTGCCTTTTTCTATGTTTTCGGTGCGTTCCTGTTTTTTAAACCACTGGCGTATCTTGGTAATGGCGTGCGAGGTCTTGACATAGCCCAGATTTGGATTGAGCCAGTCTCGTGACGGCCCCTTATTTTTGCGGGTGGTGACAATCTCCACGACCTCACCGTTTTTGAGCTGATAGTCCAGGCTGACCAGTTTACCGTTGACTTTAGCCCCGATGCAACGGTTGCCCAGTTCGGTATGTACCCGGTAGGCGAAATCCAGCGGGGTTGCCCCTTTCGGCATGTCCTTGATCTCACCGCCCGGGGTAAAGACAAATACCTGGTCATTGAAGATGTCGGTCTTGACCGATTCCAGAAACTCCTCGGCGCCGGACAAGTCACGGTGCCAGTCTACCAACTGTCGCAACCAGGAAATACGGTCTTCATTATGGCTGGCGGAGCGTTCATTGGCCTTATAGCGCCAGTGTGCAGCCACACCGTATTCAGCCAGCCGGTGCATCTCATAAGTGCGGATCTGAATCTCCAGCGGCGTGCCGTTAAGGGAAAGTACGGCGGTGTGGAGCGACTGGTAGCCGTTGGGTTTGGGGTTGGCGATATAGTCATCAAAAGAACCGGGAATGGGATGCCACAGATTATGAACGGCGCCCAGGGCGGAATAACATTCGTGGACGGAGTTCACCAGCACCCGGATGGCCGACAGGTCATAAATTTCGTCAAAATGCCGTCCCTGAGCGGCGTATTTTTCGGCTTTCTGGTGTAGCGAGAAGATGTGCTTAGCCCGGCCGTTGACTTCCGGCTTGAGGCCGGAATTTTCAAATTCGGCCTTTAAGATATCAATAACTTTGGCGATAAACTCTTCGCGCTGCCCGCGTTTGCCGGCGATGAGGCGGGCCAATTGTTTATAGCGTACCGGCTCCAGAAAGCGGAAAGAAAGGTCTTCAAGCTGCCACTTGATCTCCCAGATACCCAGCCGATGGGCCAGCGGGGCGTATATTTCCATCGTTTCCCGGGCGATGTCCTTCTGTTTGTCCGGCGGCATGGCATCCAGTGTGCGCATATTATGGAGACGGTCAGACAGCTTGATAAACACTACCCGCAGGTCTTCGGCCATCGCCACCAGCATTTTACGCAGGTTTTCCGCCTGGCGTTCGTAGGTGGTATTGCCGGAAAATCGGGTTTCACCGGGGGCGGCCAATGACAGCTTGGCCAGCTTGGTTACCCCGTCAACCAACCGGGCGACGTCCGGGCCGAAACTCGCCTCAATTTTGGCCAGTGTAACATTGGAATCTTCCGGGACGTCGTGCAGCAGGGCGGCGGCGATAGCGGTGGTGTCCAACTGAAGATCGGCCAGTTCCAGGGCGACGGCCAGGGGGTGTTCAATGTAGGGTTCGCCGGAGCGGCGGGTTTGTCCCAGGTGCGCTTCGGCCGCAAAATCATAGGCCGCCTGGATAATTTCCAGTTTCTCAGGCGGCAGGTAGCGGGCACAGGCATCAAGAAGGACGGTTATTTCCATGTATTTACCATAAAATGGTTGATTCTTAAGTATAACAAAACGGCTGACTCCTGTCAGCCGTCAGTCTAATCGTTAGGAATGTTTCGTGGTCGACAGGTCAGGATCCACTTGGTGGCTGATCGGTTTCCTCTTCACTTTCATTATCGGTGGAAGGCTCTTCGGTTGGCACAATTTCCGGAATACGTTCTTCAGGCGGCGCCGCATCGGCAGCCTGCAACGGGCTGAAAAGCCGCGGATCCAGTTCATCCGGATTATCGGTTTCCGGATGGATTTCGCCCGGGGCTTCTTTATCTTCCGATTTCGTTGATTTATCAGTCTGGTTTTCGGTTTCCGACTTTTGCTGAGGGAAATCCGCTTTATCGTTGGGCATGTTAGTCTCCAAATATTTGACTTATCCACGGGCGGCTGGCCAGCACCAGAGTCAGCGAGACCACCTGAAGCAGGAAGAACCAGACTGCAATGCGCAGGCCGTTCACCTTTTTTCTCATTACCACCGCATTCCACTCATACGACGAAATGAAGTGAGTGGTCAGCCGCCGTTTTGTGAACTCATAAGGCTGGGATATATAATAGTCACGCAATGGCCGGGGCTCCGGGTCCCGAAAATAAGGCCGTCTGACCCAGCTTTGCATCGCCAAAATAACCGTAATCACGTAAAAGATAATCGGAACCGAGAACAGCACCATCGGAATAGTTTCATGAATGGTGCCCAGAATGGCCGCCTGAGCCGCAGCCCCCATACCGATAACGACACTGGAGACAAACATCAGCGTGCCGAACTTGCCGTCCAGGGCGTCAATCTGCGCCAGCTGTACCTCCAGCCGGTCCTTGACCTCAGTGTAAACCAGCTCTAAACTCGGCAGCTCCTGATGCTCTTCCTTGTCAGGCGGGGCGTCTTTATTTTCGGTTTCAATAGCAGTCATATTACGGCTTCCAGCATACTCCAAGGGGGTGGTTATTTCAATGGGTCACCGCCGGTCGGGCGATACAATAAAAGGGGCTGTAAGCCCCTTTTATTTGTCATAAAGCGTTACGATGAATTATATATCCAGATTTTTAACCTGCTTGGCGTGAGCCTGAATAAAGGCCTTGCGCGGTGGGACCTGGTCGCCCATCAGCAGGTTGAAAGTGGCGTCGGCACCGACGGCATCCTCTACCTCAACGGTCAGCATGGTGCGGGTGGCCGGGTTCATAGTGGTGTTCCAGAGCTGTTCGGCGGACATTTCACCCAGACCTTTGTACCGCTGGATGTCAACGCTTTTGCCTTTGAACTCCTTAAGGACTTCCTCTTTTTCCGCGTCGTTGTAGACCCAGCGTTCATTTTGCCCCTGCTTGATGCGATACAGCGGCGGCTGAGCGATGTAAAGCCCGCCGTTGGCGATGAGCTTACTCATGTGACGGAAGAAGAAGGTCAACAGCAGCGTGCGGATGTGAGAACCATCAACATCGGCATCGGTCATTAGTACCACCCGGTGGTAACGCAACCGATTGAAATCAAAATCATCGTCAATGCCGGCCCCGAGGGCGGTGATGATGGCCCGGATTTCCTCGTGGGACAACATCTTGTCCGGGGCAGCCTTTTCCACGTTCAGAATCTTACCGCGGAGCGGTAGGATTGCCTGAAAGCGGCGGTTGCGCCCCTGCTTGGCCGAGCCGCCGGCAGAGTCACCCTCAACCAGGAAAAGCTCACACAGTGACGGCTCTTTTTCTGAACACTCGGCCAGTTTGCCCGGCAGTGAACCGCCGTCCAGTGAGTTCTTCTTGATGATCAGGTCGCGCGCTTTGCGGGCCGCATCCCGGGCGCGGGCGGAGGTCAGTACTTTATCAATAATTTTCTTGGCTTCGTCCGGATGCTCTTCAAAGTACAGCGCCAGCTGGTCAACGACCACGCTTTCCACCATACTCTTCATCTCCGCATTGCCCAGTTTGCCCTTGGTCTGGCCTTCAAACTGCGGCTCCGGCAGTTTAACCGACACGATACTGACCAGACCCTCGCGGCAGTCATCGCCCATGATGCTGGGGTCGGAATCCTTGACCATTTTATTCTTATAAGCATAGTCGTTGATGACGCGGGTCATAGCCGAACGGAAGCCGGTCAGGTGGGTGCCGCCATCCTGAGTATTGATACAATTGGCAAAGCTGAAATTGGTCTCGGAGTAGCCGTCATTGTATTGGATGGCCACTTCTACCATGGAGGAATCTACTTTCTTGTAGATGGCGATGGGCAACCGGTGGATGGTTATACGGTTGTGATTAAGGTGGCGTACGAAACCGGTGATGCCGCCCTCAAAGTAATAAGTTTGTTCCTTATCAACCCGGCGATCGGTGATGGAAATCTCCAACCCTTTATTGAGGTAGGCGATTTCCCGCATCCGCTCGGTCAGGGTCTTGAAATCGTAGCTGGCATCATTAAAAATCTTGGGGTCAAATTTGAACGTGGTGGTGGTGCCGGTGCCGCAGGATTCGCCGACAATCGCCACCGGGGCCTCCGGGATACCTTCCCGGTACTGCTGGCGATAGAGATTGCCATCGCGGCGGACTTCCACCGAAACCCATTCCGACAGCGCATTAACCACTGAGGCGCCGACGCCGTGCAAGCCGCCGGATACCTGGTAGGTCTTACCGCCGAATTTAGCCCCGGCGTGCAGCACGGTCATCACCGTTTCCAGCGCTGAAACCCCGGTTTTCTTCTGGATATCAACCGGGATGCCGCGGCCGTTATCCTCAACGGAAATGGATTCATCACTGTGGATAATGACGTTGATTTTGTCGCAATAGCCGGCCATGGACTCATCAACGGAGTTATAGACTACTTCATAGACCAGGTGGTGCAGACCGCGGTAATCGGTGGAGCCGATGTACATGCCCGGGCGTTTGCGTACGGCTTCCCGTCCGCCGAGAACCTGGATATCTTCAGCGGTGTAGCTGTCTGCTTTTTGAGTATCAGTGAGCTTTTCTTCAGCCATAGTTCTACCTTAAAACGAAATTTGACGGTCTGGCCGGGAAGCACCGGGCGAAAACCGCGCCGGGCAGGAATGTCAGAGGGGATGAATGTTCGTAAATCATGTGCTTCAAGCCCGAGTATTATAACATTTTAGGAACGTAAGGGGCAAAGAAAGAGGGAGCCGTAACAGTAATTAACAGCCTGCTTCGCGTTGGTGATGTGCGGTTGGTATCGCCTTAGCGGCAGTGCGGCGAAGGAGGCAACATCTCCTCCTGGATGCCACAATTCACCACGCAAGGGTGAGAAAGGCACTTGTGCTCAACCTTAAGCGGTCTTTTACTGACGATAGCCGTTCATGAACGGCAGCCAGAACAGCGCCAGCAGCAAGATGATGTTGACCGAAGAAATATCGGGTTCAATGGGAATATACTGCCCCATCAACATGGCAGCAAGATAACCAGCAACGATCAGTACCCATCGCCAGTTGCCCCACCGAGCAGGAATCCGGGCAACGATGTAGGCGAAGGCGATGTAAGCGGCGGCTACCAGCCAGAACTCAAAATGGCGGTAGTGTCCTACGGCGATGATGATTCCGATGAAAACGACGGTAGCCAGGATATTTATTAGCAGCAGGGACTGAAGGTCCCCTTTGGTGGGTGTTTTTTTAGCCGCCATAATATTAACCTTTCCCCGATTCATAGTATCGGGCTATTTTACCCCCCCCCGTACAAAAAACAACGGTTGACGTTACCACGCCATGCGGTAGAGGCGTTCCAAATCAGCCTTACTGACTTCAGTGGGGTTATTGACAATCCATGGCGAGGAGACCGGCGCCAGCCGGGCAAGTTCCGGAATGGCGCTTTTGGCCACCCCCAAACCTTCCAGCCGCAGCCGCATGCCGATGCCTTTCAGCCAGTCTTCAACGGCACTGAGTCCATTACCGGCGCCGAAGACGCGCTCACCAAGCAGGTTTATCCGGTCAGCCTTAACCCGGGCAACATCAGCCAGCCAGGCCGGCAGCATGGCGGCCAGACCATCGCCGTGGGCGATATCATACAGCCCGGAAACCGGATGTTCCATACCGTGCAGGGTCATGGCGCCGTTGCCCCCGCCCAGGCCGGAAAAGGCGGAACAAGCCATGGTGGAAGTCCAGGCCAGAGCGCGCCGGGCTTCAAGGTCATGTAGATTATCGCAAAGTATCGGCAAATACTTGACCACGTTGCGCATCATGGCCTCACGCCACCCGTCGTTGAGGTCTTCAGGTTCGGATGCCGTGATGTATGGCTCAAGGGCGTGGCAGAAAATATCTACGCCGCCCTGGAGGGTCGGTTTCAGCGGTAAAGACAGTGTCAGTTCGGGGTCAATAATGGCGGTCCGGGGTTGTAATGAAGGGCGGGATAATACCCGTTTCTGGTGACTCTCCCAATCGGTGATGACAGCTCCGGAATTGACTTCGGAGCCGGAGGCGGCCACTGTCGGCACCGTCAACAGCGGCGGCACCTTACCGGCGGGATTGTCATGGGTAGTGATATAGTGCCAGACCGGGTGGGTGTCGGCGCCGGCAAGGGCGATGCCTTTGGCGGCGTCCATGGCACTACCGCCGCCCAGGGCAATAACCAGGTCTATATGCTCACTGCGGACCAGCGCTGCACCTTCATCAATGGTGGCCGCCCGCGGGTTAGGCTCAATTTTATCAAACAGAAAAGCCTGGACTCCGGCGCGCTCCAGCATATCGGCTGCCTTATCCAAAACACCAAGACGGCGCAGGTTTTTCATGCCGGAAACAATCACCGCACGCTGGCCCAGCCCTGCCGCCTCATCGGCAAGGCGGTTGAATGAGCCCTCGCCGAAGATTACTTTGGTGGGTAGATTGAATTCCGATACAGCCATGTCAGCCTCCAATTGCGTATTGCCTACCAATATATGCCTGAGGCGCCGGATGAGTCAATGATGCAGGTTTGCGCGGTGCCGAAGGTGGGGCTTATAATTTTAAGCGATGAAAGAAGTGCCGAAGATTTTGGTGGCCGACCTGGGCGGAACCAAGGTGCTGGCCGGTATTGTGAGCGGTGACGGCAAGCTGCAACACCGGCGCAAACGGGAATCGGCGGGTGACGGCGAGCTGAAAGACATTCTCGCCAACCTCTACGCCGCCCTTGATGACGTGCTGGCCGCTGCGGCTTCATCTCCGGCGGCGGTGGCACTGGCCTCTGCCGGGGCGATTGACCTGAAAAAGGGCGTTGTCACCCATTCGCCCAATATGATGGCGGTGAATGGTGCCCCGCTGCGGGAACTCTTATCTCAGCGCTACGGTATCCCGGCGGTGATGCTTAATGACGCCAGCGCCGCGGCGCTGGCGGAACACCATCTGGGTGCCGGGCGGGGTAGCCGCGACATGATTTTTCTGACAGTGTCCACCGGTATCGGCGGCGGCATTATCGTAGATAATAAGCTTTATCAGGGCGCGGACGGCACCGCCGGTGAATTCGGCCATACGATCATTGATCTTAACGGCCCGGCAGATACCTGCGGCGGCTACGGTTGTCTGGAACAATACGCTTCCGGCACCGCCATAGCGCGGAAGGCGGTCAATTTACTCAATTCCGGCGTGGCGTCCAGTCTGGCTGATGTGCTGGCGCGACAGGGCCGGATTACCGCGGCGGATGTGGCTGCCGCGGCTTTGAGCGGCGACCCGCTGGCCAAAGAGGTTTTTGACGCCGCTATGCGGGCACTGGGTACAGGTATTATCAGTATTGTCAATGTCTTTAATCCGGAGCTAATTGTTATCGGCGGCGGCGTCAGCCAGACCGGGGAGCAGCTCTTTGCGCCGGTGCGCCGGGCGGTGGCCGAACACGCCTACAAGCTGCCGGCGTCACGGGTGAAGATTGTGCCGGCCGCTTTAGGCGATGAAGCTGGCGCAGTCGGCGCGGCGCTGTTCGCCAGGGAGGAGCTCGGTTTATGAGTCATTTCAAGAAAGCGGTCATTGCCGCCGGCGGCGCCGGCACCCGGTTCCTGCCGATTACCAAAAGTGTTCCCAAGGAAATGCTGCCACTGGCGGCCAAGCCGGTAGTCCAATACGCGGTGGAGGAAATAACAGCGTCCGGCATTAAAGATATTACTTTTGTCATCGCTCACGGCAAGGAGTCTGTCGTGGACTATTTCAGCCCGGACCCGGGGCTGGAAACCTTACTGGTGGCTCGGGGTGACGCCTCAAGCCTGCGACAGGTTCGTGGCCTGTCCCGGATGGCGCATTTCAGCCGGGTGTATCAGTCAGCACCGCTGGGGCTGGGTCATGCCGCCGGGTTGGCGGCGGAGACGGTGGGTGACGAGCCATTCGCTCTGGTGCTGCCCGATGATGTTATTGACGCCAAAGAGCCGGTGCTCAAGCAGATGCTGGAAGTGTACAAAAGGCACCCCGGCAATATTCTGCTGGTGGAAAAGTGCCGTCCGGAAGATACTGGGCATTACGGTATTATTGATGCCGAAACAACGGCGCCGGGGGTATACCGGGTGAAAGGTTTGGTGGAGAAACCCAGGCCGCAGGACGCGCCTTCCAACCTGGCTATTGTCGGCCGCTACCTGCTGATGCCGCAGATATTTGAGGCGCTCTCCAGGGTCAAGCCGGGCAAAGGCGGCGAGATTCAATTGACTGACGCCATTCAATTGCTTCTGGAAGACCAGCCGGTCTTCGCCTGTGAATTTGAAGGCACCCGTTATGACACCGGTACCCCGGAGGGCTGGCTGGCGGCCAATAATGCCTGGGCTGATAAGTTAAAACCGCACTGATAACAGTTGGCTTTTCAACGGACATTCCGCCCGATGGATGAATTGACATCCCCATACCCCTCGCCTACAATCTAAAGCTATATTATTCAAGACAGGTGTTAGATTATCATGCCCATGAATGGTGATGAGTTACGCAGACTTTTTCTGGATTATTTCGCGGAGAAAGGCCATAAGGTCATGCCTTCCGCGTCGCTTATTCCCCATGGCGACCCGACCCTGCTGTTAACCACGGCGGGCATGGTGCAGTTTAAGCCCTATTTTCTGGGCAAGGAAAAGCCTCCGGCGACCCGACTGACCACCACGCAGAAATGCTTCCGCACCACCGATATTGACTCGGTCGGGGACTCTTCCCATCTGACCTTCTTTGAAATGCTGGGCAATTTCTCGGTTGGGGATTATTTTAAGAAAGAGGCCATTGACTTCGCCTGGGAATTCGTGACCGACCGTCTCCGGCTGCCGGAAGAGCGTTTGTGGGTCACGGTTTTTCTGGATGACGATGAAGCCATCCGTTTCTGGCGTGACAAGGGGGTCCCGGCGGAGCGTATCGTGCGGCTGGGAGAGAAGGATAATTTCTGGGGCCCGGCCGGAGATTCTGGTCCCTGCGGCCCCTGCTCCGAGATTCATTATGACTTCGGTGAGGCAGTGGGTTGCGGTAAGCCTGACTGCGGCCCGGCCTGTTCCTGCGGCCGCTTCTGCGAAATCTGGAATCTGGTGTTTATGCAGTTTAATCAGGATACCGGCGGCGCCCGTACGCCGCTGCCCCGGCCCAATATTGATACCGGCATGGGCCTGGAACGACTGTCGGCCATCATGCAGGGCAAATCCACCGTTTATCAGACTGACCGGTTTGACTACCTCTTGAATAAAGTGGCTGAAGTGTCCGGGAAAAAATACGGGGCCGACGTTGAAACCGACCGCGCCATGCGCATTGTCGCCGAGCATTCACGCGGCATCACCTTCCTCATCGCTGACGGCGTTATACCGTCCAACGAAAGCCGGGGCTATGTGCTGCGGCGGCTGTTGCGCCGGACAGCCCTTTTCGGCCGGATGCTGGGTCTGGAAAAGCCCTTTATGGTGCCGCTGGTGGAGGCGGTTATAGCTCATATGGGGCAGGTTTACCCCGAACTTAAAAGCCGCCGGGATTTCATCATTGAACTGGTGGCGCGGGAAGAGTCCCGCTTTGCAGAAACGCTTCAAACCGGCATGCAGTTGCTGGAGGACATGATGGCGGCGGCTGCCGGCGACCGCCGTATTACCGGCGAACAGGCCTTCAAGTTGTATGATACCTTCGGTTTTCCGCTGGATCTGACCGTTGAAATAGCCGCCGGCAATGGCTTTGAAGTTGACGCGGCAGGTTTCCAGCAGGAAATGGAGCGGCAGCGGGAGAAGGCCCGGGCCGGAGCTAAATTTGTGCTGGACAAGGCCGGTCATGGCAGTCACTCGTTCAACGCCACCTGCTTTACCGGTTACGACCAGTTGGCACAATACGGCACGGTTAACGGTATCATCAAGCACAATAACCAGGCTGATGCCATTGCCGACGGTGAGCAGGGCGGCTTGATACTGGACAAAACCGCCTTCTATGCTGAGATGGGCGGCCAGACCGGAGATACTGGCCGCATTACCGCCGGTGACAACATCTTTGTAGTGACCGGTACGGTGCTGCTGTCACCAGGAGTGACGCTGCATCAGGGTTATGTCAGTCAGGGCGGCTTCGGTATCGGCGACGAGGCGCTGACCAGTGTGGACCCATCCCGTCGCTACGACACTGCCCGTAACCACACAGCTACCCATTTACTGCAGGCGGCTCTGAGAGAAGTGCTGGGTGAACACGTCCAGCAACGGGGTTCGGTAGTGGCGCCGGAGCGATTGCGTTTTGACTTTTCCCATCTGAAGGCGGTTGCGCCGGAAGAGCTCGCCCGGGTTGAGGATATCGTTAATGAGCGTATTCGCGAGAATCATCCCGTCACTGCTGCCGAAACCGGTTACCAGGAGGCCCTGAAATCCGGCGTCACTGCGCTGTTCGGTGAAAAGTACGGTGAGACGGTGCGGGTGCTGGCGATTGGCGGCGACGAACCAGTGTCTGCTGAGCTGTGCGGCGGCACTCACATCAAGACGACTGGTGAAATCGGGTATTTCAAGATTATCAGTGAATCCAGCGTCGGCGCCGGACTCCGGCGCATTGAAGCGGTCACCGGCCGCGGGGCTGAAGCCTGGCTCCGGGAGCAGTTCAAGGCATTTGAAGAAAAAACCGCCCGTTTTCAGGCAGAAATTGATGCCGGCCGGCATACTGTGACCGCGCTGGAACGGGAATTGGCCCGGCAGGACGCGGCTGCCCTTATCAGCAGTGCGCGGGAAATTGATGGCGGTAAACTATTGGCGGCGGCGGTGCATGAAGTCAACATGGACACGCTGCGGGACATGATTGATGAACTGCGGCCTAAACTTGGTGCCGCGGTTATCGTTTTGGGTTCGGTCTGGGCGGATAAGCCGGTTTTTCTGGCCGCGGTCAGTCCCGAACTGGTGACCAGGGGCTATCACGCCGGTAACATCATCAAGCGATTATCTCAGATTGCCGGCGGCGGCGGCGGCGGTAAACCTAATCTGGCCCAGGGCGGCGGGCGCGATAAAGACAAACTCCAGGAAGCCCTGGATGCCGTCAGCGAGTTCGTCAGGTAGGATACCGTGCTTGAGCGCGTCATTGGTCTGGACGTCGGGGATAAATGGGTCGGGGTGGCTTTGTCGGATCCGATGGGCATCATTGCCCGCCCGCTGACGATTCTGGAGCGCTGCGACGAACTGACTGATGCTGAGGCGGTTGTCAAAATCATCAGCCAGTATCAGGCCGCTAAAGTCATCGTCGGTCTGCCGCGGTTATTGACCGGGGTTGTCGGCACGCAGGCCGAACGGGTGCAGGGCTTTGCCCAACGGCTGGCCTCGCTGACCGATACGCCGGTGCTTTTTCAGGATGAACGGTTTTCTACCGCCGGTGCCCAGGAAATCATGAAGGCTAACCGCAAGCGGAAAAAGGGTTTTTATTCCCGGGAGCGGGACGACGCGGTGGCGGCGGCGGTGATTCTGCAGGACTGGCTGGACGAAAACCGGCCGATGACTTTACCATGGAAATAATAGACCCTCATTTCAAGAAAAATCCCCGGCCATACATTGTCCAGAGTTTGATGGCGCTGGCCGCTTTGTTTGTCATCCTGTTCTTTGTGGAAAGCCTGACTCAGGCCGTTATTGTGGCAGCCTTGGGGGCTTCCACCTTTGTGGTATTTTCCATGCCGCACTCCATTACTGCTCAGCCGCGACGGCTGGTAGGCGGACATATTGTCGGCATTATCGCCGGCACCGGCTGCCAATTTATCTTTTATCAGACGGGTTTAATAGCCGGTGATGCGCCGCTGGTGTTGACAGTTTTCACCTACGCCGCGTCGGTGGCTGTAGCGATGTTTCTGATGGCGGCCACCAATACGGAACACCCGCCGGCTGCGGCGACGGCGCTGGGGATGCTGATTTATGACGGAGCTCTTTTAGCCATACCGGCTATTATTATTTTCGCCGTTGCTCTGGCCTTGACCCGCCGGGCGTTGGGGCGCTATCTGGTAGACTTATTTTGAGGAATTTATGACCGCACTATCTTTTAAACTGGAAAAATCAGGCTCCGCCAGGACCGGCCGTTTGCGTCTGCCTCATGCTGAAGTGGAGACGCCCTGTTTCATGCCCGTCGGCTCCCAGGCTACCATCAAGACACTGACGCCGGATGAGGTGGCGGCAATCGGTTATAAACTGATTCTGGCCAATAATTACCACCTGTACCTGCGCCCCGGCACCGAAGTCGTTGAAGGTTACGGCGGACTGCACCAATTCATGGGTTGGGACGGTGCGCTGCTGACCGATTCCGGCGGCTACCAGGTATTTTCCCTGTCGCCGCTCCGGAAGGTGACTGATGCCGGCGTTACCTTTCGCTCGCATATTGACGGTTCGGAACACTTTTTCAGTCCCGAACTGGCGATTAAATACCAGGAATCATTCGGGGCCGATATCATCATGGCGCTGGACGAGTGCCCGCCGGTGGAAGGGTCCCGTGACGTTATTACTGCCGCCGTGGCCCGCACCCACGACTGGGCGGAACGTTGTTTAAAAGCCAAAACCCGCACTGACCAGGCGCTGTTCCCCATTATCCAGGGCGGCTTGCATACCGACTTGCGGCTTCGTTCGGCGGAAGGGCTGGTGGCCCTGGATTTTCCCGGCTATGCCGTCGGCGGGCTGGCGATCGGTGAAAGCAAAGACCAGACCATAGAAATCACCGCGGCGGTTACTGATGTTTTACCGGTGGACAAACCGCGCTACCTGATGGGCGTCGGCTCACCCGAAGATATTATCCGGGCGGTAGCAGCCGGCGTTGACATGTTTGACTCGGCGCTGCCGACGCGGGTGGCCCGCAACGGAGCGTTATTCACCCGGCAGGGGCGCATTGATATCGTCAATGCCCGCTACCAGGGTGACAAAAATCCCATTGAGACCGGCTGCGCCTGTCCGGCCTGTACGTCTTTTTCCGCCGGCTACGTCCATCATCTGTTCCGGGCTAAGGAATTGCTGGGCCATCGTCTGGCGACGCTGCATAATCTGTATTTCATGAGCCGTTTGATGGCTGATATCCGGCAGGCTATTGTGGCCGGCCGCTACGGCGATTTTGCCCGGGATTTCCTTGCCGACTACCGGCCGACCGATGAAACAGTGCGCCTCAGTCAGAAGCGCCAGTGGCTGAATGACCGGAACAAGGCCGCGGACAGTGCTTAAACGCGGCGGTGGGCGCGGATCAAAAAACCGGTGTATTGAACTCGCCGCGGGGTTGTGTAACAATAATCCCCAGTAATACTAGGAGGCCGGTTATGGCGGAGACGTTCAGCCCGGAACTTAAGAAATTGATGAATATCGCCCAGGACACCGGCCTGTCCGCCGGGATGCGCTCTCAGGCTATCGCCGACATCGCCCGCCTCGGCAGCCGTCAGGCGTTCCTGGCTTTGCTGGATATTGCCGCGAACAAGGACGCGGACTACGAGATACGGGACCAGGCTCTGGTGAGTGCCCGGGACATCATCAGCAACGAAAAATAATCCCGGCCGGGCGGCTGCCGGCACCGCCATCGGATATCACATCTTTCTTTTCACCGTTGACTATTTACAAAAGGGGAAACCATGTCCTTAGATATCGGTATCATCGGACTGGCCCAGAGCGGCCGGACCACCATCTTTCAAGCCGCCACCGGCGGCGCGGCGGCGAAATCAGGCGAGGCAGCCCACGTGGGGGTGGCCCGGGTGCCTGACGCCCGCATAGATAAGCTGACGGGGATGTTCAATCCCAAAAAAACCACCTTCGCTGAAGTGAAGTATCTGGACCTGGGCGCCTCGGTCAAAAGTCTGGCGCAGTCCGGTGTCGGCGGTGAGGCACTAAGGGAACTGTCCAACATGGATGAACTCATCAACGTGGTGCGGGCCTTTGAAGATGAAACCGTGCCCCATCCTCAGATCACCGTAGATGCGGCGCGGGACATTGAAGCCATGAATCTGGAACTCACCTTTTCCGACCTGGCCATCCTGGAACGCCGCCTCGGCCGCATTGAGCAGTCGCTCAAAAGCGCCAAGGCCATTGAACGTCCCAAGTTCATCGCGGAACAGGACCTTTTAGCCCGCCTCAAGGGTGAGCTGGAAAAGGATATTCCGCTGCGGGATGTCCCGCTGGATGCCGAGGAGGAACGAACCATTTCCGGTTATCAGTTCCTGTCGGCTAAACCGCTGCTTATTGTGGTTAATATCGGCGAGGAAGACCTCGCCCGCGTTGCGGAGATAGAACAAGACCTGTCAGCGCGCTTTTCAGGCAAAGGCTGCCGGGTTATCGCCATGTGCGGCCGGCTGGAGGCCGAACTGGCAGCCATGGACGCAGACTCCGCCGCGGAGTTCCGTTCCGATTACGGGCTGGTAGAGACCGGTCTGGCGCGGACCGTCCGGGCTTCCTATGAGCTGCTGGAGCTGATTTCTTTCTTTACCGTCGGGCCGGACGAAGTCCGGGCCTGGAGTATCTCGGCCGGCTTGCCGGCCCAACAGGCAGCCGGCAAGATCCACTCGGATATTGAACGCGGCTTTATTCGCGCCGAGGTGGTGGCCTATGATGACCTCATCCGCACCGGCTCCATGGCCGAGGCTAAGAAACAGGGCGTCCTGCGGCTGGAAGGCAAGACCTATATCGTGAAAGACGGCGATATCGCGCACTTCCTGTTTAACGTTTAAGGCCGGACCGGTGAAAACAAGCTCCTGTTTACAGCAAGCCCGCTGCAATAGTATTATCAGGCGTTAAAGGAGCCGCATGGATTATCAGTCACCCCGGGGTACCCAGGACATCCTGCCGGAGGAGCAGCCGTACTGGCGCTTTATCCAGGACAAGGCGGCGGATATCGCCGCCCGTTACGGTTACGCCCGCATTGATACCCCCACCTTTGAGGATGCCCGTCTTTTCACCCGCACCGTGGGTGAGGAGACTGATATTGTCAGCAAGGAAATGTATACCTTTGCCGACCGCGGCGGCTCGGACCTGACGCTGCGTCCGGAAGGCACCGCTCCGGTGGCCCGCGCTTATATTGAGCACGGCATGGGGTCACGTCCCAAGCCGGTCAAACTGTATTATCTGGCCAATATTTTCCGTTATGACCGGCCTCAGGCCGGCCGTTACCGGGAGCATCATCAGTTCGGTTTTGAGCTGATCGGTGATGCCGATGCCGCAGCGGATGCCGAGGTGATTGATATGGCCTGGAGCTTCTACCGGGAACTGGGATTGACGACCCTGCCGGTGCAGCTCAATTCTATCGGTTGTCCGGACTGCCGCAAAGCCTACACGACCGCGCTCAAGGATTATTATGCCGCCGGTGTCGCCGGCCAGTGTCAGGATTGCCGTACCCGTTATGACAACAACCCGCTGCGGCTGCTGGACTGTAAGAAACCGGATTGCAGCGCTGCGGCCGCCGGTGCGCCTCATTCCGCTGATTACCTCTGTCCGGACTGTCTGACGCATTTTGAACGCCTGAAAGCGTTGCTGGGGGCGGTGAACATCCCCTTTGCCGTCAATCACCGGCTGGTGCGCGGTCTGGACTATTACCGCCGCACGGTCTTTGAGATTCAGCCGCTGGAAGAGGGCGCCCAGTCCACCATCGGCGGCGGCGGCCGCTATGACGGCCTGATAGGCCAACTCGGCGGTGAGGCTACCCCGGCGGTCGGTTTCGCTACCGGCATTGAGCGAATCATCCTGAATCTCAAGCGGCAGGAGATTGCCGTGCCGCCGCTGAGTGCACCCCGTTTCTTTTTAGCCTGGCTGGGCGAGGCCGCCGCTGTCCCGGCTTTCACGCTTGGCGCCGAACTCCGGCGCGCCGGCGTACCGCTGGCCCAGTCGCTCGGCAGCCGCAGCTTAAAGGCCCAACTGCGCCAGGCCTCTGCCCTCGGCGTCAGCTATACGCTGATTCTGGGTGAATCAGAACTGGCTGAGGGGACCATCATTCTGCGGGACATGGGCAACTCCGAACAACGGCCGTTGCCGCTGGACGGCCTGGCTGCGACGCTGTCAGCATTATAGCCCGGCACTTCACCTGACACCGCCTGTCCGTTCTTGCCCGGACCTGAAACCAGTCCCCGGTTCGCCGTTTTCGGCTGACGTTTGAAGACCAAAAATGCTATAATAGGGCATTATGTTAGACGTCGTTGGTGCCTCAATTTGCCCGCGTTGCGCCAATCAAGTAAAATCTCACATCTAAATCTGGTAACAGGAGCGATTGATGGCTTACAACGACGATGAACAGGCCAAGCTCAAGAAGAGCAATGCCCAGGCGGCCATTGAATTCGCCATATCCGGGCGCTGGAAAGAGGCAGCGGAAGCCAATCAGGCTATCCTGGAAATCTTCTCCAATGACCTGGAAGCCTTGAACCGTCTCGGGCGGGCGCAGATGGAACTGGGTGAATACGAAGAAGCCCGCAAGGCCTACACCAGGTCCCGGGATCTGGACCCTTATAACAGCATTGCCGACCGCAATTTGAAGCGGCTGGAAGTTCTGATGGCTTCCGGTGTCCGGCCGACCCGGGGCGACGGCCAGGGAGTGCCGGCGCAGGCCTTTATTGAGGAAATCGGCAAGGCCGGCGTGGCGGTGTTGTCCAAGCTGGCCGCCCGGGAAGTCCTGGCCCGGGTGGATGCCGGCGATAACGTCAGCCTGCGTCCCGGCCCCGGTGTTTTGTTCGTGGACAGCCTGAACGGAGAATACCTCGGCGTTGTGGATACCCGCACCGCACTGCGCCTACTCAAGCTGATGAAGGGCGGCAACCGTTATTCGGCGACCGTAGTCAGCTCTGATGACAATAAGCTGGCGATCATGATCCGGGAAATCTATCAGCACCCGTCTCAGGCGGGACAAATATCCTTCCCGGCCCGCCTTTCCGCCACCGCCGCCCGCAAACCGGACCTGGATGATTCCCTGGCGGATGAGGAAGAAGTTGACCACAGCGTGGAAGGAACTGAAAAACCGGCCGTAGCCGACGGGGAAGCCTTCGCTGAAGATGATGAAGATAACGATGACGATGATGACGACGACGATGACGACGAACTGGAGGTCTAGATGGTAATCGGTAATATCCGTCCCATAAACATTGAGGACGAGATGAAAAGCTCGTACCTGGATTACGCCATGAGCGTAATCGTATCCCGGGCGCTGCCTGATGTTCGGGACGGGTTGAAACCGGTACACCGGCGGATTCTCTACGCCATGAGCGATCTGGGCATGCACTACAACACGTCGTACAAGAAAAGCGCCCGTATCGTCGGTGAAGTCCTCGGTAAATATCATCCCCACGGCGACACCTCGGTTTATGACGCCATGGTGCGCATGGCCCAGAACTTCTCCCTGCGTTATATGCTGGTGGACGGTCAGGGTAACTTCGGTTCCGTTGACGGCGATCCCCCGGCTGCCATGCGTTACACCGAGGCGCGCTTGATGCGGCTGGCCGGTGAACTGCTGGTGGATATTGACAAAGAAACCGTTGAGTTCATGCCCAACTTTGACGCCTCGCTCAAGGAACCGACGGTGCTGCCGTCGCGTTTGCCGGTCCTGCTGATGAACGGCGCGTCCGGTATCGCCGTGGGTATGGCGACCAATATTCCGCCCCACAATCTGACTGAACTCTGTGACGCCATCTCCTATCTGATTGATAACCCTGAATGCGGTCTTGACGACCTGTTGCAGTTCGTCAAGGGACCCGACTTCCCCACCGGCGGCTTGATTCTGGGCCGGGACGGCATCCGCAGCGCCTATGCCACCGGCCACGGCAAGGTGGTTATCCGCGCCCGGGCCCACGTGGCCGACGTGGCGGAAACCGGCGGCCGGCGTCAGATCATCATCAGCGAACTGCCTTACCAGGTGAATAAGGCCGACCTGGTCAAGCGCATTGTGACCCTGGCCCGCGAGCGCAAGGTCAACGGTATTGCCGAAGTCCGGGACGAATCCGACCGTCAGGGCATGCGGATGGTCATTGAACTCAAGCGCGACGGCGAACCGCAGCAGATTCTCAATAACCTCTATAAGCATACTAACCTTCAGACCTCTTTCTTCATCAATATGCTGGCGCTGGTGGACAACCGCCCGGTGGTGCTCAACCTCAAGGAAGCGCTGGTCCACTACATTGAATTCCGCCAGGAGATCATTACCCGCCGCTCTAAGTTTGAACTCAAGGCGGCCAAAGCCAGGGCTCATATTTTGGAAGGTCTCAAGATCGCCCTGGATAATCTTGACGCAATTATTAAACTCATCCGCCACGCCGAGAGCGGCGACTCCGCCCGTCGTGACCTGATGACCAAATTTGAGCTGTCCCAGCTTCAGGCTCAGGCCATTCTGGACCTCCAGCTGCGTCGCCTGGCCAATCTGGAACGCCAGAAGATTCTGGACGAATACGCCGAGGTGCTCAAGCAGATTTCCTACCTTGAGGATTTGCTGGCCAATCCGCGCAAGGTGCTGGCGCTGGTCAAATCCGATATCAGCGAAATCAAAACCAAATACGGCGACGCCCGCCGGACTGAGATCCAGTCTCAGGGGGTCATTGAGTTCCGTGAGGAAGACCTGATCCCTCACGAGAGCATGGTGGTGACCCTGACCGAGCGCGGCTTCATCAAGCGGGTGCCGTCCGATGTCTATCGGCTACAACACCGCGCCGGCCGCGGCAAGAGCATCATCAAGACCCGCGAAGAGGATTCGGTGCGCTTCATCATGGTGGCTGACACCCACGACAGCGTGCTGCTCTTCACCAACCGCGGCAAGATCTTCTCCATCCGCTGCCATGAGATCCCCTGCGACATGCTGCGGACCGCCAAGGGCCTGGCCATTATCAATCTGGTGCCGCTGGCGGAAAACGAACGGATTACCTCCATGATTGCGGTGTCTGAATTCAGCGAAAACACCTCGCTGGTCATGGCAACCGCCGGCGGTGAGGTCAAGCGTACTCTGGTGGCTGACTTCGCCGCGGTACGTTCCAGCGGTTTAATCGCCATGGACCTGCCCAAGAACGACGAACTTATCGGCGCCGTCCTGGTCAATGCCGATCAGAATATTCTCCTTATCACCCACAACGGCCAGTCCATTCACTTCCCGGCCGAGGACCTGCGGGTTTCCCAGCGGGCTTCCGGCGGCGTCAAGGGTATGACTCTGGAAGTGGACGACCGGGTGGTCGGCCTGGATGTGGCCCGACCGGATCACTTCGTGCTGGTGGTCACTGCCGGCGGGTACGGCAAGCTGACGCCGGTAGAAGAATATCCGTTGCAGCACCGCGCCGGTTCCGGCGTGCTGACCTTCAAAGTGGTGGACAAGACCGGCAAGGTCGTGGCCGGCAAGGTCGTGGACCGTGAACACCAGGTGATGATTGCCACCGCCGAAGGAGTGGTTATCCGCACCCCGGTGGGTACCGAGGACGAAGAAAAAGGTATTATCGTCATGGGGCGCAGTACCCAGGGAGTCATTGTTATCCGGCCGGATGAGAACGACCGTGTGGTCACTTTTGCCACCATGGTAGAATAAAAAAACGCCGTTAGTTCGGATTATTCGCGGTACCTCTTGACAACCATCGTGCCGTAGAGTAGAGTTATAAAGAACAAATGTCCAGACAGGGGGGAATTATGCCTAGAACAGCCAGAAAAACCATGTCCGAGAGACAGCTCAAAATGCTGGATTTCATCCGGGGGTATTTTAATGACTTCGGCATCCCTCCCAGCATCCGGGACATCGTGACCGGGTGCAAAATCAGCTCCACTTCGGTGGCCGACTATAATCTGAAACATCTGGAGCGCGCCGGCTATATCCGCCGCCACAAGGATGTCTCCCGCGGTATTGAACTGCTGGGGGCCGAAGGCCGTCCCCGCCAGCTGGTGCCGCTGCTGGGTAAAATCGCCGCCGGCCGGCCGATACCGGTGCCTGATGTTGACACCTGGAAGCCGGAACTGGCCGCCGAAAACGTGGATGTGCCGGAAACCATGATCGGCCACCGCAAGAACGTCTTTGCCCTTAAGGTGCGCGGCAATTCCATGATTGATGCCCTGGTCAATGACGGCGACATCGTCATCATGCAGGCCGCCAATGATGTGGAAAATGGCCAGATGGCGGCGGTGTGGCTGAAATCCGAAAAGGAAGCCACGCTCAAGCGCGTTTTCAAGCAGGATGACGGCAAGATTCGCCTGCAGCCGGCTAATGCGCTGATGACCCCGATGTACGAAAATGCCAAGAACGTGGTCATCCAGGGGCGGGTTATCGGAGTGCTGCGAAAAGTTGAGTAGATCTGTTCCTAACGCCCAGTTTAAAAAAATCGGTAAGTCCCTGTTCACCCGCGGTCTGGTGTCCTCTCACAGCGGCAATCTGTCGGTCCGGCTGGACGGCGGTCGCATGGCCATCACCCGGCGGGGTTCTCAACTCGGCGCGCTCCGGGACCAGGATATCATTGTTACCGGTATCAGCACCGATGATGACCAGACGCAACTGGCCTCGGTGGAACTGCCGGTACACCGCGCCATTCTGGAAGCCACCGGCGCCGGCGCTATTGTCCATGCCCACCCGCCCCACGCTATCGCCCTGTCCATGACCGAGCCGGAGATTGTCTCCGAACAGGCGGAGCTTTATGAACTGGGCACCATCAAGGTGCTGGGCTGGAATGAGAACGTCAAACCCGGAGCCATGGCCGAGGCCATCGCCGAGACGCTTAAAACCCAGAAGCTGGCCCTGGTGTACGGCCACGGCACCTTCGCCATCGGCGCCGACCTGGAAGAAGCCTGCAAGTACACCGCCGGTCTGGAAGAGGCCTGTCAGGTGTTGTGGCTGGTGAAGACGCTCCGGACCAAGTAGCTGTCAGCCATCAGCTATCAGCTATCAGTAGCGACAGGGCAGTTTTAGCCCTGACTGAATAAATTTGGAATAACTCAAATCAGCGCCAGGTAAATGCCCCGCATTGACGGGGCTTTTCTTTTTTCAAATAATGTCTTGACCCCGGCAGTCACCAAGTATATTCTTATATTCAATTGAAACTGAGAGTTGGAGGCGGTTTATGGATGATAGTTCTACCGGGCTAAAAAGCAATGTCGCCGGTTTGCTCTGCTATCTGGCGGCCTGGGTCAGCGGGTTAATCTTCTATCTGGTTGAGACCAAGAGCCAGTTCGTGCGGTTTCACGCCGCCCAGTCAATTATTGTCTTCGGCGGTCTGAGTATTGTTACCGCGATATTTACGGTCATCCCTTTCATTGGCTGGGTGATTAACGCTTTTCTCGGTATCGTGGCTTTTGTCCTGTGGCTGGTGCTGATGGTTAAGGCCTACCAGGGAGAGAAGTATAAACTGCCCATCGCCGGTGATCTGGCGGAGCAGTGGGCGGCGAAGAAGGTTTAACACCGGAGTTCCCGCCGGCACTGACGGCCTTTTTATGCTGACGATACCCGGATCAGGGTAAGGTTTTACCCGGTTCGGGTATCTTTTTGCTCTCCGGCACGCCGGCAAACATTGTTTTGTGCAAAATCAGCGAAATACTTTTTCAAGACGAATCATTTTCTTCAGCTTTGGGCCCTTCGTGGGATTCAATATTTGAGACGAATGTCAATCCGGCTGCAGCAACATTCAGGCCGGCGGCTTCCAGTTCGGCCGAAACAGGCAAGTCTGCCAGTATTCGCCGCAGCTTATCGTTTAATTGCTCACGGTCCAGCTTCTCCCTTTCCGACACTAAGCGCCCCAGCGAAGCCACGGCCAGCAGAAAGACGCGGTAATTGTCAGGGGTCTTGCTGACAATGTCAGCCAGTTTGGCCCGGGCCTCGGCGATCTCCCGGTCAATAGCCGGCATTGCCCGGACTTTGCGTATTCTGGCTTCTTTGGTTTCCCGGAGGCAGCGGTGGTACTGGGCATAGAAACCGTGCTTGCGGGCGTTCTGATTTCCCGCCTGGCCGCCGCGCTTCCGGCGCAACGGCTCCGGGTTTGGCGCTTCGCCAGATTCATTCGGCGGCGTTGGATGTGTACTAGTGTTCTCAAAAATCATACTGATAAAGATACTATATAGTTCCAAAATTGTCAATAGGCAGATGTCTCATTTCGGAGGTTTATTTTTGGGGGAGGAGGCATAGTATCGGCCAGCCATCCCGGCAAAGGTATTGACAAAGTAAAATATGCGAGAGTATATTTTACTTTAAGGTATTAAAGTAAAATAAGAATTTGCCAAGGATATTTTCATGGATATTGCCGAATTCAAATCCGGGACATGGCGACGAACCACCGGATATAAATACTTCCTTCCAGAGAAGATAAACCATTCCTTCTATTGGGAAGACGATATCATTAACGAAATGGTGGAGAAAGCATCGTTGAGACTGGGGGAACTGAATTCCTTCGCCCGGTTCGTGCCTGACTCGGATATGTTCATCAAGATGCATGTACTCAAAGAAGCGGTCATGTCCAGCCATATCGAAGGCACCATGACGAGCATCGATGAAGCCGTGGTTTCACAAAAAGACCTTGCCCCTGAAAGGAGAGAAGACTGGCAAGAGGTCAATAATTATGTGGAAGCAATGAACTATGCCATCTCTGAACTGGACCGACTGCCGTTGTCGAACAGGCTGATCAAGAACGTTCATCGGAGATTGTTGTCCAGCGGTCGGGGGCAAAACAAAAACCCGGGTGAGTTCAGGACCGGGCAGAACTGGATCGGCGGGGCAACGCTGGACGATGCCGTATTCGTTCCCCCGGCGCCCCATGAGTTACCGGAGTTACTGGGTGATCTGGAAAGGTTTCTGAACAATGATGAAGTCCGTCTACCACACCTGATACGCATTGCGATAGCCCATTATCAATTTGAAACCATCCACCCGTTCGATGATGGCAACGGTAGAACCGGACGCCTTTTGATAACTCTGTATCTTGTCAGTAATGGCGTGCTGGATCTGCCCCTGCTGTATCTATCTGAATTCTTCGACCGGAACCGGACACTTTATTACGACAATCTGGAACGGGTAAGAGTCAACAACGATCTGGGGCAATGGTTCAAGTTCTTTCTTGCCGGTGTCATCGAGACCGCCAAGAATGCCACCTCAAACCTGCATAAAATCATCGGTCTGATGAACGAGATTGAACGCCAGAAAATACCCAGAATGGGGAAAAGACAGAAAAATGCCACTATTTTATTTTCGGCGCTTTTCTCACAGCCACGGATCACGATCACCGATGTCGGAACAATAACCGGTTTGTCACCTAAAGCCGCAAATGATTTGGTATCTGCTTTTGTGGAGGCTGATATTCTGAAGGAAAAGACCGGCTACCAGCGTAACCGTGTTTTCAGTTTTGAGGAGTATTTGAGATTGTTCAGATGATTTGGAATGGCGATGGTGGACAAGTGGTTTTTTTGAGGAGGGATGTGAAAATGGACGGGGCAACGGGTTTGACAGGTTCGGTGATTATTTAACCAATACCATCAAAACAATACGGGCTGGGAATCTATTTCCCAGCCCGTATGTCAGTTTTAAGTCTATTGTTACCAGTACGATAGATTCTGACTATCCGTCAATCAGATCCTGGTTGACCATATCCCATACAGAATCCATGATGGCTGTCGTCACCTCGCCGTCCTGGATGGTAATTATGACCTCATGCGGGGTAATAACCTGAAGCAGTATCTGGCCGTCCCTGTCTCCGTAACCGGAGTGGCGGCTTTCAAACTGAAATACAAACTGCCAGGTGTTTTCAGTGTCAGGATAAAGCGTCTCTACCAGTTTCAGGCTTTGGTCAATGCCGTCATAGATAAAAGTCGGGCTGTATTCAACATACAATTCCGCCTGTTGCAGCGCCTTACTTTCGGTAAATTCATCCTGTGCGCCGCTGGCGGCTGCGGAGCAACCCACGGCGGTCAAGGCTGTTACAATCAACAACGGGACCAGCAATTTTCCAATAAATCTGTTTGTCACTAGTGTTACCATTCTCCTTTTTCTTACTTCACAGGTTAAAACGGTAACGGGAGGTAAAAGGTTAGTATCTGGAAAGCGAATGACTTTACACAAACTATTATGGTAAGTAGATTTAAATTACCTTTAACACCGGCGGGGATGCGCAAGAATATATAAAATCATGGTATCAGGGGTAATCAACAGGTATAATAACGGTATTAGATTTATAGGATAGCTATGACAGTTAAAGTGATTTTAGGCGATTGCGCGGAGAAGCTGAAAGAAATACCCACCGACAGTATTGACCTGGTGGTAACATCTCCGCCCTACGCTGACCAGCGGCAACATACTTATGGGGGAGTTGCTCCTGATAAATACGTTGAGTGGTTTCTGCCGATATCGGCAGAATTGTTGAGAGTTCTTAAACCAACCGGGACGTTTATCCTCAATATCAAAGAACGGGTTGTGGCAGGCGAACGTCACACCTATGTCCTTGAGCTTATTCTGGAAATGAGAAAACAGGGCTGGTTATGGACGGAAGAGTTTATCTGGGATAAAAAGAATTGTTATCCAGGTAAATGGCCGAACCGCTTCCGGGATGCCTGGGAGAGACTGCTTCAGTTCAATAAAAACACCAAATTCAACATGTATCAGGACGCGGCGATGGTACCGGTGGGAGATTGGGCTAAAACCCGCTTGTCCAAGTTAAGCCCCACTGACAAGGTTCGCGATGAATCCAAGGTCAAAAGCGGTTTTGGTAAAAACATTTCTAACTGGGTCGGTAGAGACATGGTGTATCCGACCAACGTACTACGAATGGCAACTGAATGCAGTAATAAAAACCATAGCGCGGTATTCCCGGAATCATTACCCCGGTGGTTTATCAATTTATTCACGAAAGAGAACGATACTGTTCTGGATCCGTTTGCCGGCTCTGGCACTACTCTAAAAGTTGCGCATCTGATGGGGCGCGACGCCATCGGCATTGAGATCCAGCCTGAATATTACGAGTTGGCGCTCTCACAGACGGCAGGTTACTTGTTGGAGGAGGAAACCGAATGGCAGAAATAAATGCCTTGGCTATCGTTGATGTTACCGCCTACATTGAGAATAACATCGGTACTTTTCACCAAAACCGGCTTCAAAGCATCAGGAAACTTAAACTTGGCAATATCCTCAAAAGAAAAAACCCTTATCTCTTCAAGGCGAAAAATGTCCTTCTGGCTCAGGATCTGGTGAAAATACTTCTAGATGCCTACTTATCTTCACAGGAAGAAGCGATATTCGGCCGTTTTCTGGAAGGATTGGCGATTTATATCAACGGGGCAGTATTCAGCGGTAAGAAGTCCGGGGCTGAAGGCGTTGACCTGGAATTTGAAAAGGACGGGATTTGGTATATCGTGGCCATCAAATCCGGTCCGAACTGGGGCAACAGTAGCCAAATACGCAAGATGAAAGATGATTTTACCAGGACTAAACGTATCTTGAGAACGACGGATGCCCCAAATAATATTGTTGCGGTCAATGGCTGTGCTTACGGGAAGGAAACTAAGCCTGACAAAGGTGAGTATTATAAATACTGTGGACAGGCTTTTTGGGAGTTTATTTCCGGCGACCCGGATTTATACACTAAGTTAATCAAACCATTAGGGCATAAGGCCAAAGAAAAGAACCATGAATTCGCCGAAGAATATGCTGGTGTTGTCAACCGATTCACCGCCGAATTTCAAAAGGATTTCTGCGCTGATGACGGGAAGATCGATTGGGAATGCCTGGTGAGGTTTAATTCTTCAAAGTAATCAACCAGGAACGTTCAACCTTTGAAAACATGATCGTGGTGGTATTCAATGAACTCAGTGGAAGGTACGAACTTTTTAGGCAGTGTTATTTTTGCACCGTCGAAACGATTGAACCATAGGCTTGTGTTCTTATCTTCCTTTAACACACTGGACAGTTTGATCCGGTATTCAGGAGTGATGGTCATTAAGCCTTTATCAAAAGCGGCATCGTGTAAAGAGTTCAAACATAATCCGTTACAAGGATTCAGTCTGTTAGATTCATCAACGGACCAAGGCACAATATGGCCGGCGACCAGTAATTCAGGGACGGAGATACCTGTAACGCAGCATTTACTGTCGTAAGACGCCATGACCATTTGGCGGAAAAAGCTTTGATTGACCCTGATTTTAATCAGGGATTCACGTTCTTTACCCACCGGTGGCAAATCGGTATTGTTAATCTTGGCGGATTCTTCTAAAGGTATATCTCTGTAATGGGCAAGAATACTTTCGCTTTGATATGCAAGTGCTTCCCAATTATTGTTAAACTCCTCCCACACATCAACTTCGGATTTGCTGCCATGACTCATGCCGGCAATGTTTCGCTCTTGTAAAGCTGGATCAAGCCGTGCAAAATTGGAGAGTTTCAACGATACCGCTGACGGAGAACGTTTGATAATCGAGGCAAGGGAAATTATATCCTTGTTATTATGATGGATTTTTCCAAACGGAGTTTTGCAATATAGATTAAAAGCGAGAATCAGTTCATCTCTTGACCATTTGTTTTTCAAGCTTGAATTTGAACTATTCATTATGCGGTTCATAATACCCCCATTGAGATGGAACTTCAAAGGGAAAAGGTAGGCCTTCGCGTTTTCAAGATCAGGTAATACATTCGGGACAGTCGATTGGAACAATTCGGGGTTAGGTATTCAAGTTGAAATCAGAAACAACCAGTGCCCCTTGATGATAAACGCCTGTCCCAATTGACTTGGAATTTAGCCCCCATCAGTCTATAATCCATAGCCACACCACCATAAAAGGAGAGCCGCCATGCCGTCATATTGCTATTTTGAGGGTCAGATAATTCCCCTGGAGGACGCCAAGATCAGCGTTATGACTCATGCGCTGCATTACGGCACCGCCCTGTTTGAAGGCATCCGCGGCAACTGGAACGAAGCTCACCAGCAGGTATATATCTTCCGCTTGCAGGAGCATATGGAGCGGATGAAGAACGGCGCCAAGGTGCTGCGGATCAATATTCCGAAGACGGCTGCTGAACTGGGGCAGATCACACTGGAAGTGACCAAAAGAAGCGGCTTCAAGGAAGACACCTATATCCGGCCGCTGGCCTATAAATCCAGCAAAGCGCTGGGGGTGCGGCTGCATGATCTGGAGTCTGAGTTTTTGGTGTTTGCTATTCCCTGGGGGCGGTATCTGGACACTGATGCCTGTCGGGTGGCTGTGTCTACCTGGCGCAGACCGGATGATAACGTCTTCCCGCCTTCCGTCAAGGCCACCGGGCTGTATATCAATAACGCCCTGACCAAGACCGAAGCCATTGAGAACGGCTTTGATGAAGGGATTATGCTGGGACCGGACGGCCATGTGGCTGAGGGGAGCGGCGAGAACATCTTCCTGATTCAGAACGGCAAACTGATCACGCCGGCTATTTATAACAGTATACTGAACGGCATCACCCGCGATACCGTCATCACTCTGGCCCGGCAGGAACTGGGGCTGGAAGTGGTGGAACGGCCGGTGGACCGTTATGAGCTTTATGTGGCTGACGAGTGCTTCCTGACCGGTACTGCTGCGCATCTGACGCCGGTGTGCGAGATTGACCGGCATCCGCTGGGGAATGGCGGCGTTGGACCGATTACGGCGAAGTTGAAGGACCTGTATTTTGAGGCGATTAAGGGGAATTTGCCGAAGTATGCGGGGTGGTGCACGCCCGTTTTCTAGGCGAGCTTTCAGCCATCAGCAGTCAGCAGTCAGCTTACCAGGCGGGGCAGGCATGCCTGCCCCCTACTGAAAACGGTGGACTATTCTTGCTAGATTGCCACGTCGCTGCGCTCCTCGCAAAGACAGTGAAATACTACCAATACTACAAATACTACCAATTTCCAATATTTGAATAGGGGAACTGAGATTGCTTCGCCGTAGGCTCGCAAGGACGCAGGGGCGAGGCATTGCCCTGGGGGAAATTCCAAGCTCTAAGCACCCAAATAACAAACAAGCTCAAAATTACAATACCAAATGACCGAAACGGGGGACGAGCTGGCAGCGGTCAGCAATCAGCGGTCAGCCTTCAGCTTATTGGTTTACAGTGAACAGTTGGCAGTAGACAGTAACCAGGGACGTGGATCCCCGGCTTGCGCCGAGGATGACAGAATGGAAGTGGGTTTTAGATTGCCGCGTCGCTGCGCTCCTCGCAAAGACGGGAAAATACTACCAATACTACAAATACTACCAATTTACAATATTTGAATAGGGAAACCGAGATTGCTTCGCCGTAGGCTCGCAAGGACGCAGGAGGACGAGCTGGCAGCTGTCAGCGGTCAGCTTTCAGCTTTTTAGTTTACAGTGAACAGTTGGCAGTAGACAGTAACCAGGGACGTGGATCCCCGGCTTGCGCCGAGGATGACAGAATGGAAGTGGGTTTTAGATTGCCACGTCGCTGCGCTCCTCGCAAAGACAGTGAAATACTACCAATACTACAAATACTACCAATTTCCAATATTTGAATAGGGGAACCGAGATTGCTTCGCCGTAGGCTCGCAATGACTGGTGGGGGGCTGTCAGCTATCAGCCGTCAGCTTTCAGCTTCTTTTTTGCTGACAAAGGCCGGTGGGAGTTTTATACTGATAGCCGGATACCGCCTGGCCGGCGTCAACTACCTTAATCATCATTCGGCCGGCGGATACCTGACCGTTGGAGGTTGAGGTATGGGATTTCTCGCGTTGCTTCTGGGGTATCTCTGGGGCAGTATTCCGACCGCTTATCTCATCGCCCGCAAGGTTGCCGGCAGTGGCGACGCGCTGGGCGAAGGCAATATCGGCGGGCTGAACACCCTCCGGCGCATCGGGCTGAAGGCCGGGCTGGCCGTAGCTTTTATTGATGTCGCTAAAGGGGCCGCGGCGGTGCTGACGGCTTACTATGTCCTTGATGTTGAGACCGGTTTCGTATTGGCTGCCGGAGTGGCGGCGGTGGCGGGTCATAACTGGATGGTGTGGCTCCGATTCCGCGGCGGCAAGGGGATGGCGGCGGCGGTGGGGGCTGTGGCCGGGGCTTCTTTCATCTACGGTTATCCGGCGGTGATCGCGGCGATGATGGCTGTTATTCTGGGAGTGTGGCTGGTGAGCCGCAATCTGGTGCTGGGCAACGCCGTCAGTCTGCTGTTACTGCCGTTTATCACCTGGTATTTTACCGATTCCGGCCTGGTCGCCGGGCTGGCTGCAGTTCTCAGCGGTGTTATTGCCGTCAAATATTACCCGGTCGCCCGGGTGGATTTCCGGCAGCGGGGGCTGGCCGCTCTGGGACGGGACGACCTCAAGCCAAAAAAGTGATTCCCCTGCCGTGCGGCGAGTCCCGGCGCGGTGCTATAATGCCGGATTATGCTGGCTGTTCTTGCTTCTGTTTTCGTTATCTCCATGTCCGGTGCGCTGATGCCCGGGCCGATGTTTGCCACCGTTCTGGCCAAAAGCTATAAATCGCCATGGGCCGGGGCACAGGTATCGCTGGGGCATGCCGTGGTGGAGGTGCCGCTGATCCTGCTGATCTATTTCGGCGCGGCCACCATCCTTGAGAACGATATTACGCATCTCATCCTCGGTATCGTCGGGGGCGGGATGATTATCTGGATGGGGCTGGGGATGCTGCGCGCCCGCAAGGCTTATGCCGGCGGGACCAAAGACACGCCTTACAATGCATTTACTGCCGGCATTATTCTGTCAGCGGGAAATCCGTTCTTTATTATCTGGTGGGCGACTGTCGGGGCCCTGCTGGTGCTGAAAATCGCTGATTATGGCTTAGGCGGCCTGACAGCGCTGGTGTTGACGCATTGGGCGGTGGACCTGATATGGCTTTCCATTGTTTCGGGGCTGGTGTATAAAACGCACCGGTTGTGGGCGCCGGCGCTGCATGAGGCGGTGTTTGTGGCTTGCGGGTTGTTGTTGATGGGGTTTGGGGGGTGGTTTGTGGTTTCCGGAGTGTTAGCCATAGGCTAACACTCCGGAGCTGTCAGCGGTCAGCCATCAGCCATCAGCTTAATACCGGGCGGGGCAGGCATTGCCCTGCGGGAAATTCTAATATCTAATACCTAAATCCTAAACAATATCAAAATTACAATACCAAATGACCGAAACGGGGAACCGAGATTGCCACGGCCGCCAAGGCGGCCTCGCAATGACGATGGGGGGGGGCTGTCAGCCGTCGGTAGTCAGACATCAGCTTACCTGGCGGGAGAGGCATGCCTCTCCCCTACTGAAAACGGGGGACTATTCTTGCTAGATTGCCACGTCGCTGCGATCCTCGCAAAGACAGAGAAATACTACCAATACTACAAATACTACCAATTTCCAATAGTTGTTTTCAATTAGTTCTTCTTCGGCTAAGGGTTCAATGCCGGTGCTATGACTGCCGGATCAGGCGGATAATCTCCCCCAGTTTTGGTGTTTTGCCGTACATCAGCAGGAAGGTGCGGAAGATTTTGGCCGCCAGGAAGAGCAAGCCGACTACCGACAACGCCATGATCAGCATGCTCAGGCCGATCTGCCACAACGGCACGTCGGCGACGCCGATGCGGACGATGGTGGTGATCGGCGCGGTCAGCGGGAACAGGGTCAGGAAGATACTGACCGGGTGGTCGGGGTTTTCAATCAGGAAAACCATGCCCCACATCGGCGACACCGCCAGCAGGGTGAAAACCGTGGCCATCTGCTGGCTTTCCCGGGCGTTGGAGCCGATGCTGCCGGCGGCAGCCATGATGATGGCGAACAGCAGGTAGCCCAGGATGAAGTAGGCCAGGCCGATGATGACAAAGGTGGTGGACACCTCAATGGTGCCCAGGATTTCGGAGAAATTCTCCGAAGCCATATTGGCCAGGAAACGCGCCGAAATCAGCCAGACCGCCATCTGCAACAGTCCGGCGGCCCCCAGTCCGAGGACCTTGCCGGTGATGAGCTGGCGACTGGAGACCGACGACAGCAGGATTTCCATGACCCGGTTTTCCTTCTCCTCGGCCAGGCCCTGGAGCAGGTAGCCGGAAGAGGTGAAGATGGACATGACCAGTAAAATGGCGAAGATGTAAGGCAGGATGAACTGCGAAAAGCCGCCCTGAGTGTCCGCCGGCAGACCGGTGACCGGATCAATCACGATGTTGGACAGGTTGAGGGGATAAACCGCCCGGTCAACAATATCCGGGTCGGCTTCCGGGCCCAGCAGATTGCGCAACACAAAATTACGGATGGCATCATAGCGGTCACCGGGCGTTTCCAGCTCACGGGAGACGGTGAAGCGGGCGACCGAACCGTTCTGCAGGTAGTCCGGGGTGATGTAGATATATTCGGCGATATCGCCGGCAACCAGGGCCTGATTGGCGGCTTCAACACTGGTGAAAGACTCAAAAGTGAAATTGGTCTGCTGGTCATAAGCACCGATCAAGCCGGCATCGTCAACATAGCCGATGGTGACCTGGGTAACTTCGCCGGGGTCATCGCCGCCGGCGATGCCGGAGATGAGTTCGCCGCCGCCGATGGCCAGCAGCCCCAGCAGCGGGAAAGCTACGGTCATGAGGATGAAACCGGTACGCCGCACCAGGGTGCGGAATTCATGTTTGAAGATAAGCATCGTTTTGTTCATGACTGTTTCACCACCCGGACAAAGATTTCATCCAGACTGGGGGTTACCACTTCAAACCGTTCCACTGCAACGCCGGCGGAAACCAGTTGCGTCAGCAGGGCCTGCGGTGAGGTGGCGGTATCCAGCTGGAGTTCGGTCAGATTGCCTTTGACCTGACGGTTGAGCACGCCGGTAAGATTTTCCGGCAGCGGCGTCGGGCTTTCCACCACGGCGGCATGGGCGCGGTACTGGCGGCGAATGTCATCCAGTTTGCCGTACAGCAACCGTCGGCCTTTGTTAATCATGAACAGGCGGTCACACATCTCCTGCACCTCGTTCATGCGGTGGGTGGACAGAATGACGGCCTTGCCTTCAGCCCGCAACTCTCTGATGGTGTCCTTGAGCAGGCGGGAATTGACCGGATCCAGGCCGGCAAACGGCTCATCCAGAATAATCAGGTCGGGATTGTGGGCCACGGTAACCACAAACTGGGTTAACTGGCCCATACCCTTGGACAGTTCTTCAATCTTCTTGAAGCGGTGGTCAAAAAGGTCAAACTTTCTGAGCATGTTCTCCGCCCGCGTCACCGCGGCGGCGGTATCGGCGCCCTTCAGACTGGCCAGGTAGACGATGGTATCTATGATCTTTAACTTACGGTACAGGCCGCGCTCTTCCGGCAGGTAGCCGATACGGTTTTTGGCGGCCTCTCCGAGGTGGTCACCGTTAATGAGAATCTCACCGCTGTCCGGCTTGATGATGTCCATCATCATGCGGATGGTAGTGGATTTACCGGCGCCGTTGGGGCCGATGAGGGCAAAAATCTCGCCGCCGTCAACTTCAAACGATACGTCGTCAACCACCCGGGCGGTGCCGTAGGTCTTGTTGATATGACTTAGTTGGACCGTGGGCATGACTGTGTCCTTTCTTCAGGTTTGTGACAAGAATATACCAAATCCGCCGGCAAACCACCGGTCGCCGGGTGGGTTTTTAACCTGACCGGATGTCCAGTTTTTGCAGTTGTCATCCTTCAACTCCGGATATTTAATGACTTCGGCTCTCCCTGTAAAGGGAGAGCCGAAGGATGGTTACCGCTGCAGCCGCATGAATGGGCTGGTTGAGTTGTAAAAAACTAGCTGTTGTCCTCAGCTCCGGCACCCTCGGCTTCAGGTGCCTCTGCGGTTGCGCCGGCTTCTTCAGCCTCAGCCTTGACGGTGGGTTCATTGACCTTGGCGACCAGGGCGTCGGGGTCAGTCAGCATGGTCACTTTTTTATTAAGCGGCAGGTCTTTGACGTGGATGGCGTCGTCCAGAGTGGCCAGCACCGAGATGTCCACGGCAATGCTGGCGGGGATGTCGGCCGGCAGGCTTTCTACATCAACATGATCAATGGGGTGGGCCAGGAGGCGGCCTTTGCTCTTGAGCGCCGGGGCTTCGCCGACCAGATGCAGCGGCACCCGGGCGGTAAGTTTTTCCGTCATCTTAACCTGATAAAAATCCACGTGCAGTACATTGCTGCCGACCGGAGTGCGCTGAATCTCCCGGATGAAGACCATGCGGGGTTGTTTACCCGCTTCTTCCAGGGCGACCAGCCGGGTGTTGCCGGCGGTGGCGATAACGTGCTCCAGGGCGGCGGAATCAGCCTGAACGGTCTCCGAGGCGATGTTGTGACCGTAAATATGACAGGGGGTGAACCCGTCGCGGCGCAGGAACCGGTTTTTCTGGCCGGTGGCCTCACGCTGGCTGATTGATAGAACTATCTTGTCCATGTTTCATTTCCTCTCTAACTTAACAAACGTTTATTAAAGCAGAGCCGGACACCATTAGTCAATGGGTAAGAAGATTATGTTAAGTCATTGACGCGGGGTCCGGCTGTATTGATTCTTTTGCCATAAGGTTTAGAATAGAATCATTCGGAGGAACAGAGAAATGAAAAGACCTGATCTGGTGGTGTTGATCGCGGTTTGGGAATTGGCGACGGCTTTTTTCGCCGCAATCGGTATTCTGGTGCTGGCGCTGATAGCCTTTGCGCCGGAGTCATTGTGGTATCCGGATACGCCCCTACTGGACGGTGATCGTATCTGGGTGCTCTTCGGCATCAGTATCGCGGCCTTTGTCCTGCTGGCCTACATCACTCTGGCGGTGGTTTCCGCTGTCGGGCTGCTCCGGGGCCGGGAGTTCGGCCGGATAACGGCTATTATTCAGGGAGCCTTGCTGCTGCCGGGGTTTCCGGTGGGTACGGTCATCGGTATCCTGCAACTGGCTTATCTGATGAAGCCGGAAGTGAAGGAATATTTCGGGCGTAAAGCGGTATCCGGCTGACCGCCAGGGGTGACAACCGGGACTGCGGGGCGTTATTGGATGCGGTGGTAGCGGACATCGCCGCGGCGGATTTTATTCATGATGAAGGCTTTCAGGGCGGCGGCAGCCCGGATTCTGAACGGCGGAATGAGCAGGGCAAAGCCGATCAGGTCGGTCAGGACACCGGGTGTCAGCAGCAGCAGGCCGCCGATGAGAATCAGGCCGCCCTGGAGGATGTCATCACCGGGCGGGGTGCCCTGGGCCATATTATTGCGGATTTTTGACAGTGCCGTGAAACCCTGACTTCTGGCCAGCGCGGCTCCCACCAGGCCGGTGACGATGACCAGGAGTACGGTGTTGAACACACCGAGATAATTTCCAATATAAATCAGCAGCGCCAGCTCAATAAGCGGGATGCCGACGAACAACAGACCGAGGGGCATTTTTTGTTCCTCTCCTTTAACTCGCCCGACAGAAAACAGCCGGACATTTAATTCTAACACCTGAACCGGATACGGGTAAAAAATAATGCCTCCGCCAGGCGGCGCAGCGGCGGATTTCCGGTTCTTCAGCTGGCTTTCAGTTTGCCGAAAACTGGTATAATTCACTATGGCAGACCTGTGCTGACGGAGGCTGAGTTATCGTAGTTAACAGAACCGAGCGGTTTTCCCATTACTCCCATCTGGGCGGTGCTGTCGCGGCGGTCATCGGGTTGCTGGTGCTGCTGGTGCTGACCTGGGGGCGCTGGGATTACATGGCGGTGACCTTGATTTACGGGATGGCGGTGACCACCCTGTTTTCTTTCAGCGCCGTGTATCATGCCCTCAAGAAGCGTGACAACGAAATTACCATCTGGCGCAAGCTGGACCACATTGCGATTTTCATCATGATCGCCGGCAGTTACACGCCGCTGGTTTACATCTACCTGGAAGGGGCCTGGCGCTGGGGGATGATCATTGCCCCCTGGTCAATAGTGGTGGCGGGCGTCTTTCTCAAGCTGTACTGGCTGCAGGCGCCGCGGGTATTATCGCCCATTCTTTACCTGGGCATGGGCTGGCTGGCACTGATACCGCTGCGGGAACTGTGGCTGGCCATGCCGTGGTGGGCTTTCTGGGGCCTGGCGGCGGGCGGGGTGGCGTACAGCATCGGGGCGGTGATTTATGCTTTGAAGCGGCCCAATCCCCTGCCTGGGGTCTTTGGCTTTCACGATATTTTTCACGTCTGGATACTCATTGGCGCCGCTATTCATTTTGCCGTGGTGCTGGGTTCGGTTATCTGACCGCAGCGGAATTGGCAAAAGTGATGGGGTCTTGTGTTATAATCTGGGCGGCGCCGGGATGGCGGAATAGGCAGACGCAGCGGACTTAAAATCCGCCGACTTCGGTCATGTGGGTTCGATCCCCTCTCCCGGCACCACTAACTAGACTTCAAATCTCAAATAACCAAGCCCAAGTAGAAAAAACGGACCGGATTGTCCAGGGGTAGTTGAGATAATAAAAGGCGCTGATTTCAGCGCCTTTTTGTGTTAGCCCGGTATTTTATTCTTCGGTTTCTTTTTTACGGCCGTTCAAGCGGGATTTAATATCGGCGTACCATTTCTGCCACCACGGGGATTTGGGCGGTTTGCCGTCGGTCAGCTGTTTAAGCTGGCCTTCCAGGTGCCGTACCCGTTCGGTAGCGGCGCCTAACTGAGCCGCCAGCGCCAGATTCTTTTCCTGGAGTTCCCGGAAGACGGCCAGCATGTCGCCGGAGGCACCGGCAGCGGGGTCATGGCTGTCAAGGGCTGTCTGTCCGGACTTGTCCACCCCTTCGGTCTTGTGCAGGTCATCCGGCAGTTCCCGGATGCGGTATTCTTCACCAAAGGGGCCGTTAATCAGGTCAGCCTTGAGCCGGCCGGCCTTGATGTAGCGGCGGATGGTGCGGGTGGAAACATTGAGTTTCTCCGCAGCCTGGGCGATGGTCATGCTTGTATCAGACATAGTGCCCATAGTTTATATATCATGGCAAGGGGTGTCAAGGGGTCAGGGGCCGGCAGAGCCGGAATAATACCAATACTACCAAAAACAAATACTACCAATATTTTAAATAAGGGACGGTCAGCCGAATTTGAGCCAGTTGAATTGGGCATGCCAGACCGCCCACACGGCGATGATGAAGATGGTGATAAAAACCCCCGGCTCCGATTTAGGGGGAAGAAAGACAACACCTGACAGCAGACAGGAATTTCCTGCCTGTTGCCAGGTGGCATTTCCCCGGTTTATCTGGCTGAGTAAGCGGCAATCAACGCTGAAATAAGCGTCAAAACACCTAAGATTACATGAATCTCGGCGTTGCCATCTTCACCCGCCGCCAGGAAACCGCCGACGCCGGCCAGAATTGCCAGCCCTGCAGTGATTAAGGTCCATAATTTGGTGTTTTTCATTGTGTCCTCCCGTAATAATATTGAAACTGTGTAATGCTATAATGGATTCAAGGAGATGTCAATGATAAAACCGATAGCAAAACGCACTTTCAAATCCTTCGCCGGTATGCTGCTGGCCGGGGCTTTTACCGGCTTTTTAATAGCGATTCCGGGTATCGTTCTCGGTGCCGCCCTGGTATCCGGTAACGATGCCGGCGGCTTCGGCGACCTGGTCGGCGGTATCATGGGGATGGTTTTTGGCTATCCGCTGGGCGCGGTGCTGGGGATTTGGATTTACGGCCGCGTGTTCAAGTATCCCGGATCCATCTGGCTGGCGCTGGCCGGCGCCGTGATGGGCGTGGTGCTGATATTCGGGCTGGCTGAACCGCTGAACCTGAATGCCGACAGCAATGTGCTGCTGTTGAGTTATTTTACAGTGACGGTGGTGCTGGCAAGCTGGGGCTATCATCTGAAGGCGGGCAAGAACAGCTGATACGGGGTTGGAAAATTGGAGGCGACGACCGGATTCGAACCGGTGAATAGGGGTTTTGCAGACCCCCGCCTTGCCACTTGGCTACGTCGCCGGCGTTATTGAAGCGGACTTTCGGGGGAAAGTCCGCGGTGTCTTTAATGGAGCGGAAGACGAGGCTCGAACTCGCGACCTCCTCCTTGGCAAGGAGGCGTTCTACCACTGAACTACTTCCGCATATTTAAACGCAATTTTAACACAAAATGGTGCCGAGAGGGAGATTTGAACTCCCACGAGCTCATCACTCACTAGCCCCTCAAGCTAGCGTGTCTACCATTCCACCATCTCGGCCACTGGCAGGAGCGGAAGGACTCGAACCCTCGACCGGTGGTTTTGGAGACCACTGCTCTACCAACTGAGCTACACTCCTACAATGCAGGCGCGAGTAAATAGCATAGCGCAAGCAGTTTGGAATTGTCAATGGCGGCAGACCTGCGGGAGAGAAAATTATGCAGACCGGAAAGAGCCTTCTTCAGGCGGCGGGGGCGGCTACGCCGCTCAGCAGGTTATCCACCATTTCGTTGATGAACGCCTCCGGCCGGGTGCGGTGATGGAAGGCGACGCTGGTAGCCCGCAGCAGTACGATGGTATAGGCCAGTGTGCGGGCGGTGACGTCGGTGGTGTGAGGTTTCAGCTCGCCGGCGGCGACCCGCTCGTCAAGATAAGTCTGGAACAGGCCGATGCCCTGATTCAGGATATTGCGCCAGATGCGCGGCACAATGGGATGGCTCTGGGTTTCGTGAAAGAAGATGTTCATCAGGCTTTCTTTCTGGCCCAGCAAAGCAAAGAACTGATTGCCGGTGATCTTGAGCACCTTAGCCGCCGGTTCATTGTGCATGGTGGTCAGCATGGCCTTGAGCTGCGGCAGAAAGCTGTGCCGCTCCACTACCGCTTCCAGCAACTGGTCCTTGCTCTTGAAATAATGATACATCAGCCCCTGGGCGACACCGGCGGCGGCGGCCAGTTCCCGGACGCTGGTCTTGTCAAAGCCTTTTTTGGCAAAGACCTCCAGCGCGGTGTCAATCAGCTGGGTGCGCCGTTCCACGGCTTTCTCATCACGCTGGGTGGCGCGCTTCGGGGCAGAGGGGTTAATTGAATGCTCAGTCATACGGGCCGATTATAGGTGGGGGCAGAATTGGTGTCAAGGGCTTTATTGTCCAAAAAGCCGGAGCCGGGTGCAATTGCACCCGGCTCATCAGTTTAAATCTAATCGGGGTAATTAGGCAGCTTTGCCGATTTTGAACATCTTGGTACCGCAGACCGGGCAGGCGCCCTGGGTGGCGGGACGGCCGTTTTTCATGGTAATCGCCTTGGCGTCCTTCATTTCCCTCTTGGTGCGGCATTTCATGCAATAACCTTCCACAAGTAACCTCCTTCGTAAATTTGAATATACGATAGCCCAAGCTGACGCGATTGTCAAGAGCTTTGGGCGGAAAAATTCAAAGCTGGGAGTCCATATAGCCCAAAAGTACTAGACTGCGCCCCGGGTCACGTTAGCCAAAGGCAGCATCAGGGTCTTGCCCGGCTTGCGGTTGAGATAGCTTTTGGTGTACTGCGACGGGAAGGAATAGACGATCTGGATACGCGGGTGCTCCAGCCAGAAGACAAAAATCCCCACTGTCTGCGGTTTGGTGCCGAAGGGGCCGATAATCATATTGGCGGTGGTCTTGAATTCATCGTGGATGGCTTCCAGGGTATTACGGATTTCATAGGGGGAATCCGCGGCGACGTGCCGGACTTCAACGTTCGGCTGAGCCAGCAGCAGTTCATTATTCTTTTCGGCGTAGCGCACGTATTCCTCATTGCCGTCCCGCGGCACGGTAATCAGGCAGATGGTGCGTGACGGATTGAACTGCTTCCAGACTGACTGCGAACGCTCAGCCTCAAAACCCAGGAACAGCACCAGCACCGTTTCTTTTTCCAGCGACATGGAACCAAAGAAATTGGCCACGGTGGTAATCTGGTGGACGCCCTGAGTCAGGCGCGACGGGGCATAGGTCTGGGTGGTATGCAGGATGCGCGGCAGGCCCAGGTTGAGTTCGGCGACCAGATAGTGCATCAGCCCCAGCAGGTAAATTTTGGAGAATCCGCTGATGTCCAGGGTAATGTGCGGCTCGTCATCGTCCTTGGGGCGGCAGCGTTTCCAAACGGCTTTAAGCTGGGAGATGCCTTCTGGCGGGTCGTCGCGCTGGCAGCGGATGACGAAGACGCCCTCCGAAGTCTTACGGGACAGCATGCCCTGAATCTTGAATAAGTTAGTGTCTATCTGCTGCTGATAGACCGGCTCTTCAATGACGAAGATGATGGAAAAACGGACCCGGAAGTTACCGGAGAGGCGTTCCACCGCAGAGATTGAGCGTTCTTCAAACGAAGCACAGCAGATGAACAGGTCATCCGCGCCGTATTCATTCAACCGGCCCAGGCTTTCAATTATGATTGGTTCATCGGTTGCCCGCATGCGGCGGTTTTCTCCATCTCAGCGTCCAGCGCCAATATAATGCTCATAAAGCTAAAAGTCAAACGCCGCCGGTTGCCGACAAGGGCTTGACAACCCATTGACAAACCCTGTTGCCGGCAGTCAGGCTGCATTATGCTATAATAGCGCCATGCCTTTATTCTTTGCCTATGGCGCGGCTCTCAGCCGCAAACACATGGCCGCCCAGTGTCCCGGCTGTAAGCCTAAAGTCTCGGCGACGCTGGCCCAGTACCAGCTGGTTTTTACCGGCTGGTCACGGGTGTACCGGGGCGCTACCGCCTCTCTGCGGCCGCTGCGCGGGGCGCACGTCAACGGCGGTGTCTATGATGTTCCAGATACGGCGACCAAACGCCTGGATATTGCTGAGAGCTTTCCAACCCAGAATACCAAGATCAATGTGGTGGTCAATACCGAGAGCGGCGAATCTTTGAACTGCTTTACCTATGTGCCCAAGCACCAGGCGGCGGAAGATAAACCGGCACCGGAATACCTGGCCATTTTACAGCAGGGCTACCGGGACTGGGGTCTGGTTTAGCCGACGGAGCCTTAGACAAGGCTAGACAACTGGCGGCTAAACACCGCCGATAAGCTGCCGCAGCGGCTTTTGATCCGCCACCGGACCGACCACCGCCAGGTGGAATTTATCGGTTTGGATAATCTCCTCAGCCAGTTCAGCGAGGTCTTCCAGCGTAACCTTATCCAGCCGGGCGATGATCTCCTCCGGAGTAAATATCTCCCCGGCCAGTACTTCCTGCCCGCCCAGCCAGGTGGCTACATGCCGCGAGTCTTCCAGCCGCAGGGCCATCCGACCCTTGGACAATTCCCGGGCTTTGTCCAGTTCATGCTGGGTGATGGTGGTTTTTAATTTTTCCAGTTCCTTGATGACGGCCCCGATAGCCAGTTCCAGATTGTCGGTATCCACGCTGGCGGCTACGGTTAAAGCGCCGGTATCCAGCAGGAAATCAGCATAGCTTTGAATGGCATAGGCCAGGCCCAGTTTATCGCGAATCTCGGAAAATAGCCGGGAACTCATGCCCTCACCCAGAATCACATTCAGCAGGCTCTGGGTGTAGCGGCGCGGGTCAACGGTGGACAATGCCGGTACCGCCAGTTGGAAGTGGTCCTGCTCAATGTCCCGGTGTTCAACCACCAGTCGCTCAAAGCCGCTGTTGTTGAAGGGCTCAAAATCAGCCGCCGGTTTGGCGGATTGCCAGCTGCCGAACTGGGCGTCAACGGCTTCAATCATCTGCTGGTGGCTCATGCCGCCGGCGATGGAAACCACGGTGTTGTCCGGCCGGTAGTGTCCGGCCATGAAATGCAGGATATCAGCCCGGCTCATGTCCCGCACGGTGGATTCGGTGCCGGCGATGTCGCGGCCCAGCGGGTGGTCCGGCCAAAGGATAGTATCTATCAACTGGCAGACCTTCTGGTCCGGCTGGTCTTCAGTCATGTGGATTTCTTCAATGATGACCTGGCGCTCCTTCTCCAGGTCTTCCGGGTCAAAGCGTGAATTGAGGAGCATGTCGGCCAGGGTGTCCAGTGTGGACATGAAATGGCTGCTGGCGACTTTGGCCCAGTAAATGGTGGTTTCTTTATCGGTGCCGCCGTTCATGATGCCGCCGACGCCTTCAATAGCCTCGGAAATGTCATGTGCGGTGCGCCGCTTCTCGGTGCCGCGGAAGAGCATGTGCTCAATAAAATGAGACACGCCGCTGAGGTTTTCCGGTTCATAACGTGAACCGGTGCCGATAAACAGGCAGATAGTTGCGGACAGGGTGGACGGCATTTCCTGGGTCAGGATGCGCAGGCCGTTGGGCAGGGTGGTTTTACGGTACATTAATGACTCCTCTTGGCGCTAATTGTACCGGTTTTTGGGGCGCGGGCAAAGTCGGATTGAATATAGGCAGAGCCAATATATACGGAAAATGAAAATGCGTTCACCTGACCGGCACCAGGCCGGGAAGCTGCGGGTTCAGCCTGACGGAGGGGCGCTTCTTCTTAATTTTCGGTCAAGGAACCAGGAAGAGACCAGGAGCGTGAAGCCCAGAAAGAACAAGCCCCACCCCACGAGCGGGCCGCAAATGAGATTTCACCTTAACCCCATAATGGGGCCGGAGATGAAAGAATCCACCAACGGAACCGCGATGGCCGTCAGCCCGGCGATGGTGGCTGCTCTGACGACACGGCTAAGTAACTGGCGGTTCATTTTAAACATTGCTCCTCAAAGAAGGCCGGAGCAGCATCCAGGCGAACAGGCCGAAAGGGAAGGTAAAGAAGCACATGACTCGCAGGAGATATAGCTGGCCGCTACTCATTCCTCGGCGGACGGCGTCGGCGGTGTACAGGAAATGACCCAGACGATCGCCGCTACCAGCGCGGTAAGCAACAAAAAACTAAGTAGCGGTGATTGCATGTCTTACTCCTGTTACAATACATTATAGGTCCAGCTCCGACCAGGCACAATACCCTAATTTAACTACCGCACGAAAGCCGGCCAATCCGCCAGGCTGACTAAGGTACCGCTGGAATAATCGAGGGCGAACACTATAATTCCATCAGTGACCAGAGAGAAATCACCCATCATGCGGTTGAACACCTGTCGGGATTCGGTTATTTGCCTGGACAGCGGGTCGAAGGTTATCACTTTGCCAGTGTCAGAGATTAGCCAGGTCAGACCTCCGGCGAACGTAATGTCTTTTATCCGTACGGCACCCAATTCATATTTAGCCGAGATATACGGAAAGGCGGGTTGGGAAATATTAGTCTTGACCAGAAAGGTGGTGAAGTTGTCGTCGGTGTAATGGATGCCGCCGTATTCATTCGGGACACCTCCTTCAACGACGATACCCCAGATAGCGTCGCCGTCATAGTACAACGGACCGCCGATATCCAGCGCGTGCTCCGCAACCACGGACCCGGCCGAAGGGTCGACTTGGAGTAGCCCTGACTGAGAAATTCCCCACAAGAACTGTCCATCATAAATCCCGACCGTTCCCGCTCCCCCTGATATATTCCATGCGAGGAATTCACCAGTATCACGGCAGATGCGGGAAACGCCGAAGGTGCCGCTCCAAAAATACTGGCCATCGAAAATAAGATTCCCAACAGCGGACTTCAGCTGCCGGCCCTTTTCATCGGCCGCCGGTAGCTCGACAAAAACACTGCTTATGATATCTATAACATAGTAGTAACGCTCGCTGGAGACCCAGATGTGCGTACCGTCGAAAGAGAGGTCAACGGGTTTCGATGGCAGCATAACGACGCCCGCGGTAGCCCCGGTGGCGGGGTTTACCTTGATGACCTGGCTGGCGTTAGCGGCCATGATCCAGAGATGATCGCCGTCGAACGCCCAGCCCCTTGAGTTCTGCCACACCGGCGAGGCTGGACCGGCGATTTCAAATGCCGTGGCGTTGCAGTCTTTGGCTTTGACCCAGAAGCGGGATTCAATGACGCTTACCACGTTGGCGACAACAAATATCACGGCCAGGGAACCGAGGAAGATGAGCGGCCATTTAAGCAATTTATTCATTTGCAAAGCATTCTACCACGGCAACATTAACCTAACATTAACGGAACTGGAGAATTAAAAGGGAAACAAAAGACGCGAGTTATCCTTTGGCCAGCGGCAAGCGGACGGTGAAGACGGTGCCCCTGCCTGGTTCGCTCTCCACTGCAATGCTGCCGCCATGACGGGCGGCGATGCCGCGGCAGATGGATAGGCCCAGGCCGAAGCCGGATTCCGGTGAACGCTCGGCCGAAACCTTATAGAAACGGTCAAATATTCGGTTCAGATGTTCCGGGGCGATACCGCGACCGGTATCCCGCACCCTGATGACGGCTTCCCCTTCTTCCGCCGTCAGTTCCAATGTCACCTCTCTGCCGGCGGGGGTGTTTTTGGCGGCGTTGTCCAGCAGGTTGGAAATCAGCCGGAACAGTTGCTTGCCGTCGCCCCTGACTGTCGAGGCCTTGTCCGGGGTGTCCAGGGTAAATGTGATGCCGTTTTCTTCAAACAGCGGCTGGAAGATATCGGCGGCTTCGGTAACGATGACGGCGACACTTACCGGAATACCCGCGGCTAAAGTCCGGTTCTCATCTACTCTGGCCTGGAGGAGCAACTCATTGACCAGGTGTTCCATCGTTTCTACTCGTGTTGACAACCCGATAAGCAGCTGCTGGTGTTCCGGTGCGATGTCTGGACGGCTGAGGGCGTAGGTGACGGCGGTTTTCATGGAAGCCAGCGGTGTCCGGAGTTCGTGGGCGGCATCGGATATGAAGAGTTTTTGGGCGGTGAAGGCCTGTTCCAGCCGGTCAGCCATGCGGTTGAAGGAATGCGCCAGGCGGCCAATTTCGTCCGATGACGAAACGCGCCAGACCCTTTCGGACAGGTTCTTTTCACTCATGGATTCCGTGGCCCGGGCGATGGTCAGCACCGGGGCGACCGCTTTCCGGGCGACGAACTGTCCGAAGACAGCGGCCAGAATCAAAAGAACCGGTAGGAGATAAACAGCCTGGGTGAGGGTGCGGTCAGCGGCTTCCAGCGTCTGGACCGTCTGGCCGTCCACTGAGGCCACCAGTACCACGTTGTCAAAACCGGGTACCGGGTAGTAGTAAAAGATACGGTAGGCGTTCATGTTGGTAAAACCAAGTTCAAAGGTTCTGGGGAAGTCGGAGCGGTATAGAGAGATTTGATCAGAATTTGTGGTGGTGGTTGCCATTACGTCCGGGGCTGTCATTAAGTATTTAAACAGGACTCCGTCTACTGAAACACCGTTGGCGGATCGGTCACCAAAAGGAACGAATTCGGTAATTACCCTCTCCCCCGTATAATAGGAATTCGGCGGTGCCAGGGTATTATCTGCGCTGAAGCCGTCAAGGTAGCCCGGCCCAACTTCCAGAGTCCTGTTGATGGCGTTGTATGCCTGCTGGGTGTTGATGGCGGTGATGAGCCAGACGAAGGTTGCCAGTATGACCACCAGCGACAGCAGATACACTCCCAGAAAGCGCCAGGTGAGACTGCTGAATCGCTTACGAATCGCGGATAACATAGCCCAGTCCTTTGACCGTTTTTACCACCGTTTCCCTCTCACCGGAGGGGCATAATTTCCGGCGGATGTGGCAGATCATGACTTCAATGACGTTGGAGAAAGCACCGGATTCACAGTCCCAGAGCTGGTGTTCCAGCATTTCCCGGGTTACCACATTGCCCTTGTTGAGGGACAGGTATTCCAGTACGGCATATTCCCTGGCGGTCAGTTCAATCTGTTTCCCATCGTATACCACCTTCCGGGCGGCGGTATCCATGACCAGAAGGCCGGCGGTGATAACCGAATCATATTGATTACCAGCACGGCGGATGAGCGCCCGGATGCGGGCGAAAAGTTCCGGGTAGCTGAACGGCTTCACCAGATAGTCATCTGCGCCCAGGTCCAGCCCGCGCACCCGGTCATCCTCCCGGGAGCGGGCGGTCAGCATCAGGATGGGGGTTTTATTGCCGGTGTTACGGATAGACCGGCAGGCGGCAAAGCCATCCTGCCCCGGCAGCATGATGTCCAGCAGGATGAGGTCATATTCGTAAGCCTCGGCCATCTCAACGCCTTCAAGGCCATTGGTTACCCAGTCCATAACATAGCCGTGCTGTTTGTCCAGACTGGACTTGATTGTCCAGCCCAGGCTCTTATCGTCCTCAATTAGTAATAAGCGCATGACAGCTTAGATGGTAGTTGACGGCTGAAAAAAAGTAAAACCCGTTAAGGTTAGGTTAATGTCGGGGTGGTACAATGGCCGGAAAAATAGCCGGGGTCAATGGAATTTGAACAATGAAAATCCAAAAGGGCGCATGATCGCCACCGAATATTTCAAGCTGACCAGAAACAAAACGGTTATCATCATTCTGTTGGTTATGATTGTATTCGTTGCTCTGTTTGCGACGGTTCCGGGCAACGAGTACAAAGTCATGGCCGACAGTTTTGAGCGCCTGACCGAATTTGATATTGCGGCAGTAGACCGTGGGTCCCCGGTTATTCTCAGTGAGTGGCCGGAGAGTTATGACCCTGAGGATTATCCCCTGGTTGATTCCCAGGGTAAGCTGATACCGGAAAACGCCGAAGTCTATAAACGGTTTATCCGGGAACATTATCAGGCGAAGATAGACGCTCTGACAGCCGAAGGAGGGCGGTACGAAATGACCAGCCTTCTGTCCCAAGGGGCCCGCCAGGGCGCCGGGATACTGGCTGTGTTGAGCCTGGTGATGGCAGTCAACCTTGTCGCCGGTGAGTTCAACAGCGGGTCTTACCGTGTGATGGTCAGCCGGGGTGTCAGAAGGCACCGCATAATGACGGCCAAGATACTTGTTTCTGCGGCATTGGCGGTTGTTTTCACAGTCATTACCACAGTCACCCTGCTTATTACGATACGGCTGTTTTATGATGGGTTCGGAGCGATTCACCCGGCGACACTGTCATTGGGCATCGTCTGGAACGTATTTTGGGTCTTTGGTCTTATTGCTGTGGCATACATGGCTTTAGGGGGATTTTTAGGTATATTCCTGGCCTCCCCCGGTTCGGCGGTGATGGTCGGCATTGTCATCGGCCTTGTTTCCACCAGTTTCTTTTCAGTCACCCCCTGTGGTCAGGGACTTTTCGCCACCATCTCCCCGGCAACCATGGGATATAACTTTGGAAGTATCATGCATTATATGTGGCCGGGGCAGGAATTCATCGGCGGCGCATCCGGGCAAAATGTCGTTATCGTGGGTGGTTCCGCCCAAACTGTGGAGTGTTTTCGGGGGGTTGGTCCGGCCGTTGCCCTGGTACTGGCCTATATCAGTCTGTTCACCGCCCTTGTTTATGGTATCTTCCAGCGGAAAGAATTGAAAGAGTAACGTGATGAGTGATTGTATCGTCAAAACCGAAAACCTGACCAAACGCTTCGGTGACATTGCCGCGGTTGACAGTCTCAATATGGAAATCAGCCGCGGCCAGGTATTCGGCTTCCTGGGGCCTAACGGCAGTGGCAAAACAACCACCATCGCCATGATGCTGAGTCTGATCCGCCCGACCGCCGGCAAGGTATATATGTTCGGCCAGGAGCTTTCTCCGGAAGCACTGATGCGGGTGGGCACGGTGATGGACACCGGGGGCTTTTACCCCGATCTGTCAGGTCTGGACAACCTGCTTATCTTCGGCGGGCTGCATCAGCCTGTGGGTAGAAAACGGCTGGCGGAGGTACTGGAAACGGTATCGCTGGCCGACCGGGCTAAAACCAAATTCCACACATATTCCATGGGTATGAAACAGCGGCTGGCGATTGCCCTGGCCATGTTGGGCGACCCGGAATTCTATATCTTTGATGAACCGACCAACGGAATGGATCCGGAAGGTATTGCCGATATCCGCGGGTTGATAATCAGATTGGCTGAGCAAGGCAAAACCGTGTTTCTGGCCAGCCATCTGTTGGCGGAGGTAGAGCAGGTATGCAGTCACCTGGCTATCCTCAAGAAAGGGAAGGTGGTCAGGCAGGGTGCGATGGAAGAACTGCTGTTCCTCCACGGCCGCAGTGAAATGGAGTTATCAGTCGCCAATCCCGTGAAAACGGTGGCGATACTTTTTGACGCCGGTTTCGATTCCCGTATCGAGGGGGATCTAGTCATCGTGACAGCGCATGAAGGCCAGGCGGAAGCTATTGGAGTTTGTCTGGCGGCGGAGGGTATATATCCCAGAGGGATGACGCGTGCCAAGTCAACGCTGGAGAGTGTATTTCTTCAGGCGACGGAAAGTTGAAGCGGGTCAGTGGACAACCGACCCGCCGACAAATTGCAAAGGGGAGCTTTCAGCAAACAGCCGTCAGCTATCAGCTTACAGATGGTTAGGTAGGGTTTGAATACCTGCACGATTGCCACAGCCGCCAGAGGCGGCCTCGCAAAGACAGCTAGCGGCGGGTCGGTCCGAGACTGATCCCTACCCGGAGGAAGATGACGGGGTGAAGGCCATGGTGGGGTAAACGTCCAGGTCAAGGCCGGAGCGTTCGCCGCGCTGAAGATGGAAGTAGCCGCAGGAGGCGATGACGGCGGCGTTATCGGTGCACAGTTTCAACGGCGGGATAAGCACCGGGATGGGCGAATCAGCCGCCATGCGCTCCCGCAGGCGGGAATTGGCGGCCACGCCGCCGGACAGCAGTATCTGGTTGACGCCGTATTCCATAGCGGCAGCTATGGTTTTGGTCACCAGCACCTTCACTACCGCTTCCTGAAAACTGGCGGCGGCATTTTCCGGGGTGTCTGTCTGTCCAGTCTGGACAAGACGGTACAAGGCGGTTTTCAGACCGGAAAAGCTGAAGTCATGACTGTTGCGGATTACGGCGCGAGGCAGCTTCAGGGTCGGTTTGCCCAGCCGGGCGGCTTTATCCACAGCCGGCCCGCCGGGATAGCCCAGGTTCAGCAGCCGCGCCGCCTTGTCAAAGGCCTCGCCGGCGGCGTCGTCCCGGGTGCGGCCTATAATCTCATATTCGCCGTGGTCTTTCATATATACGAGGTCGGTATGGCCGCCGGAGACAATCAGGGCCATGACTGGAAACTGCGGCAGATCCCCGGTCAGCCAGTTGGCGTAGATGTGGCCTTCCAGGTGATTAACGCCAATCAATGGCTTTTGGGCGGCCATGGCGACGGCCTTGGCGAAGTTCACCCCCACCAGCAGCGAACCGGCCAGCCCCGGTCCTGAGGTCACGGCCACCGCATCTATGTCATTGATGGTGACGGCGGCGGTGGTCAGGCATTTTTCCAGTACCGGCACGGCAGACAGCAGGTGCTGGCGCGAGGCCACCTCTGGCACCACCCCGCCATAACGGGCGTGGATGTCTACCTGGGAGGCTATTTCATTGGCCAGAATTTCAACGCCGTCGCGGACTACGGCGGCGGCGGTTTCATCACAGGAACTTTCAATACCCAATACCAGCATGATTTTATTATAACAGACCCGGCGGCCGGGCTTCACCGCCGGCGGGGGTGTCAAAGGGGTGGGTGTTTTTGGCAGCCGGGGGTGGTGTTTGCTAAAATGGCAGAAAATCACCGAAAAATAAAGATAATCAGCCAAACAAGATAAAAAATAGGCGGTTTATTCATGTTCAGTGTTGATACACACTTGTTCACGGTCAAAGTCCCATTTGCACAAAGACCACGGTCTGGGTTATCATTAGCAATGTTAGCAGTCTCTGCTGGGGACTGCTAAAAAATTGAAAACAGCAGAATAAAAAAGGAGGTATTCATGGCAGTAAACGTACAACCCCTGCAGAACTTTGTCATCGTCAAACCTGGCAAGAAAGAAGAATCCCGCTCCGGTATCATCATCCCCGATACCGCACAGGAAAAAGCTCAGGAAGGCGAAGTTATCGCCGTCGGCCCCGGCCGTCTGGGTAAGGACAATGTCCGCGAGTCCATGGACGTCAAAGTCGGCGACTTTGTCATCTATCCCAAGTTCGGCGGCACTGAGATCAAAGTAGAAGGCAATGACATGGTCATCATGCCGGAGAACCAGATCCTGGCCAAACGGACCGACTAAGTCATAAAAAAAATAGAAAGAATAAATTAAGGAGGCAAAATGGCAAAACAGATTATTTTTGGTGAACAAGTTAGAAAAGCCCTCAAAGCCGGTATTGATACGCTGGCTGATACCGTGAAGGTAACCCTGGGTCCTAAGGGCCATCCGGTTGCTCTGGCCAAATCATGGGGCGCTCCCACCGTTATTGATGACGGTGTGACCATTGCCCGCGATATTGACCTGCCCGATCCCTTTGAGAACATGGGTTGTCAGATCGTCAAGGAAGCCGCCGTCAAAACCAATGACGCTGCCGGTGACGGCACCACCACCTCCATCATGCTGGCCCAGGCCATCATTAACGAGGCCTTCAAGAACATCACCGCCGGCGCCGAGCCGATTGCGCTCAAGCGCGGCATTGAAAAGGCTACCGATGTTATCGCCCAGGAACTGAAGAAGATGTCCACTCCGATTCGGGGCCGTGAGCAGATCGTCCAGGTAGCCACCATCACTGCCAAGGACAAGGAAATCGGTGAGCTGATCGCTGACGTCATGGAGAAAGTCGGTAAAGACGGCGTTATCACCATTGAAGAGTCCAAGGGCGTTAAGTACGAAACTGATTATGTTGAAGGTCTCCAGTTTGACCGCGGCTACATCAGCGCCTACTTCGTAACCGATTCCGGCCGCATGGAATCCGTTCTGGAAGAGCCGGCCATTCTGATTACCGACCGCAAGATTGAGAACATGGCTGAGTTGCTGCCCGCCCTGGAAAAGGTCATGCAGTGGACCAAGACCGTACTCATCATTGCTGAGAACGTTGAAGGCGAAGCCCTGGCCACCCTGGTGGTAAACAAGCTGCGCGGCACCATGAACGTCCTGGCTGTCAAAGCCCCCGGCTTTGGCGATCGCCAGAAGCAGATGCTGGAAGACATTGCCGTCCTGACCGGCGGCCGTGTTATCTCCAAGGAAGCCGGCCGCAAGCTGGATTCCGTTACCGAAGAAGACCTGGGCCGCGCTCATCGCGTGGTTACCAACAAAGACAAGACGGTCATCATTGACGGCGCCGGTACTCCCGAGGCCATCAAGGATCGCATCAAGCAGATCAAGGCTCAGATTGATGAGGTTGAAAGCGCTTTTGACCGCGAGAAGCTGCAGGAGCGCCAGGCGGCTCTGGCCGGCGGCGTTGCCGTTATCGCCGTGGGCGCCGCGACCGAAACCGAAATGAAAGAGCGCAAAGCCCGCGTTGAAGATGCCCTGGCTGCCACCCGCGCTGCTCTGGAAGAAGGCATCCTGCCCGGCGGCGGCGTCGGCCTGATCAATGCCCTGCCCGCCCTGGACAAGCTGAAGCTGGAAGGCGACGAAGAGACCGGCGTGCAGATCGTCAGACGCGCACTGCCGACTCCGGTACGCTGGATTGCCAACAATGCCGGCCGCGACGGTTCCGTCATCATTGACAAGGTCCGCACCTCACCGGTCGGCGTCGGCTACAATGCCGAGATTGACCAGTTCGGCAACATGATTGAGATGGGTATCATTGACCCGACCATGGTGGTTCGTTCCGCTTTGCAGAACGCTACCTCAGTCGCCAACATGATCATCATCACCAATTCCCTGGTGGCCGACATCCCGGAGAAGGCTCCGCCGGCCCCCATGCCTGAATACTAGAAGGCAATTGACTTAGTTTCCCCTTTCATTGGGAGCCGCCTGAATTTTCAGGCGGCTCCCTTGTTTTTCTGCAGCTATAAATTGCCCGAAAAACGGCTTTGAAGTATAATTCACATTGTACTTTGGTATTAGGACTATGACTTAATGCATGAAATGGCGGTTACCCAAAGCCTGCTGGATATTGTGCTCAAAGAGGCGGAAAAAGCCGGAGCGCAGAAAGTGAGCGCGGTCAACCTGGTCATCGGCGAAATGTCCGGCCTGGTGGATGACAGCGTTCAATTCTATTTTGATTTTATGACCAAAGACACCATTGCCGCCGGTGCCAAACTTAATTTCAAGCGGGTTGCGGCGCGGATGAAGTGCCGGGCGTGTGCTGCGGAATTTGTGCCGGCTCCGGAGGAGTGGATCTGCCCGGAGTGCGGTCAGTGGCAGGCGGAAGTGGTGGCCGGCAAAGAATTTTATATAGATTCTATTGAGGTGGACGATGCAGATAAAGGTCCTTAAGGATATTATGGCGGCTAACTCGGCGACGGCGGAGGCTAACCAGTCCCGCCTGGACGCTCAGGGGATCGTCGGGCTGAACATCATGGCTTCCCCCGGTTCCGGTAAGACCACCTTTATCCTGCGTACCATTGACAGTCTTGGACAGCACCTGAAGGTCGGCGTTATTGAAGGCGATCTGGCTTCTTCGGTAGATGCCGAGAAGGTGGCGCAGCATGGCTCGCCGGTGGTGCAGATTAACACCGGCGGCGGTTGTCACCTGGATGCCAACCAGATAGCCGCCGGACTGGACAACCTGCCGTTGGATACCCTGGACATTATCATGATTGAAAATGTCGGTAATCTGGTCTGTCCTTCTGAATTCAAGCTCGGCGAGCATAAGCGGGTGGTTATCCTGAGCGTGCCGGAGGGTGATGACAAGCCCTTCAAATATCCCGGGATGTTTGCCACTGCCGATGTGGTGGTTATTTCCAAGATTGACGTCCTGCCCTATTTTGACTTTGACCTGACTAAGTTTCAACAGGCGGTTTCCGGGTTGAATCCCGGCGTCCTGATTCTGCCGCTGTCGGCGCGGACCGGCGAGGGTTTTGAGGCCTGGATTGACTGGCTCAAAGCCCAGGCGCTCCGGCAGGAGATGTAGCATGACCGCCCGGGCGATGGAGCGGCTGGCCGTTTCTGTCAAAGGTATTGTCCAGGGGGTGGGTTTCCGGCCCTTTGTTTATCAACTGGCGCAACGCCACCAGCTGACCGGCTGGGTGACCAATACCTCCGGTGAAGTGCGGCTGGAAGTTGAGGGCGAGCCGGCAACATTGCAAACATTTCTGGCGGCGTTAACGGCCGAAGCGCCGCCACAGTCTTATATCACCGAAGTTATGTCAAGTAGTTTGCCGGCCTGTGGTTACGCGGGTTTTGAGATTCAGCCGAGTATCGCCGAGCCGGACAAGTACCAGCTTATCTCTCCTGATCTGGCGGTTTGTGCTGACTGCCGGGCTGAAATATTTAACCCGGCGAACCGGCGGTACCGTTATCCGTTCACCAACTGCACCAACTGCGGGCCCCGGTTCACTATTATTGAGGACATCCCGTACGACCGGCCGCTGACCACCATGAAGGCTTTTACCATGTGCCCGGATTGCCGCGCCGAGTATCAGGACCCGTTAAACCGGCGTTTTCACGCCCAACCCAACGCCTGTCCCGTCTGCGGTCCCCGATTGCGGCTGGTTGCCGCTGACGGCAGCGCAGTCGCCGGCGATGATGCTGTCGCGACCGCCGCCTCCTTATTACGCCAGGGCAAGATACTGGCGGTCCGCGGCCTCGGCGGCTTTTTACTGGCCTGTGACGCCACCTCTGAGGCAGTCGTCAGCGAACTGCGGCGGCGCAAACAACGGCCGGCCAAACCCTTTGCCGTCATGCTGCCGGATATGGCGGCGGTGGAAAAAATCTGCCTGGTCAGTGAGGCTGAAAAAAGCCTGCTCACTGCCGCGGCGGCCCCGATTGTGCTGTTGAAACTCCGGGCGGAAACCGGTCTGGCGCCGGGAGTGGCTCCGGGCCTGAAATACCAGGGCGTCATGCTGCCCTATACCCCCCTGCATCACCTGCTCATGGCGGACGCCGGCCAGCCGCTGGTGATGACCTCCGGTAATCTGGCAGAAGAGCCGATTGCCCGCGATAATGATGAAGCGCTGCACCGGTTGGGCGAAATTGCCGATTATTTTCTGCTGCATAACCGGGAGATATATTCCCGCTACGATGATTCGGTGGTGATGCATGAGGCCGGGGCGCCCCGGATGCTGCGGCGGGCGCGCGGTTATGCCCCGTACCCCGTCAGGCTGCCGGCCAGCGGGCCGCCGGTGCTGGCGGTGGGCGCTCAGGAAAAAAACACCTTCTGTCTGACCCGTGATGATAACGCTTTTGTGTCGCAGCATATCGGCGACATGGACAGCGTGGAAACCCGGGAGCATTTTGAAGAGACGCTGGGTCTGTACCGGAAAATGTTCCGTATTGACCCGGAAATCATTGCCTGTGACCTTCATCCTGATTATGTCAGTTCCAAGTGGGCGGAGGAATCAGCGTCCGCCGGCCGGCTGCCGCTGGTCAGAGTGCAGCATCATCATGCCCATATTGCCGCCTGTCTGGCGGAAAACGGGGAAACCGGTCGGGTCATCGGCCTCGCCCTGGACGGCACCGGTTACGGTAAAGACGGCAAAATCTGGGGTGGTGAATTTATGACGGCCGACCTCGCCGGTTTTGAACGGCGGGCTCATCTGGAATACCTGCCGCTGCCGGGCGGCGAGGCGGCGGTGAAGAAGCCCTACCGCACCGCCGTTGGTTATCTGTACCGGCTTTTCGGCGCCGCCGGCCTGACACAAGCCGCTGGGTGTCTAAGGGGTGTCAATAGGTCTGAACTGGAGCTTATCGCCCGGCAAACAGACCACAGGCTGAACACGCCGGAAACCTCCAGCGCCGGTCGGCTGTTTGACGCCGTCGCCGCATTGATGGGCATCCGGACGGAAATACAGTATGACGCCCAGGCGGCGGTGGAACTGGAGATGGCCGCTGAAGGGGTGGACACCGATGCGGTCTATCCCTTTGACATTGCAGTCGCCGGAGGCATGAAGATAATCCGGCTGCAACGGCTGCTGGCCGGGGTGCTGGCGGACCGGTCGGCCCAGGTGCCGGAGCCGGAGATGGCGGCTCGTTTTCACAACACCGTAGTTGACATAAATATAAAAGTCTGTCAGAGTCTAAGGGTAGACACCGGCATAGACAAAGTGGCGTTGTCCGGCGGCTGTTTTATGAACCGGCGGCTGCTGCGTCAGTCCATCGCCGGGCTGGAAGCCCGGGGGTTCAAGGTATATACTCATCGTGACGTCCCGGCCAATGACGGCGGATTGTCGCTGGGTCAGGCCGCGGTGGCGTCCAGGATGGTTAACGGATCCGGCCTGACAGAGCTTTTTTTAGCAGGAAATTAAACCTGAGGAGGTTTTAAGATGTGTTTAGCGGTACCGGCTCAGATTGAGAGTATTAACGGCGATATCGCCGAAGCCGACATGGCAGGCACCAAGGTTCGGGCGAGCCTGATGATGGTGCCCGACGCCAAAGTGGGAGATTATATTTTGCTGCATACCGGGTATGCCATTCAGGTGCTGGATGAAGCCGATGCCCTGGAGACGCTCAAGCTGTTCAAAGAGATGGAGATGATTCCGGAGAATTCATGAATTTTACCCAAGGTTTCCGTGATTCCGCTCTGGCACAAAAACTGCTGGAGAACATCCGGCGGAAGTCCAAAACCCCGGCCAACATCATGGAGTTCTGCGGCGGTCATACCGTGGCGATCTTCCGGTACGGCTTGCGGGAGCTGCTGCCGCCGCACCTGAAGCTGTTGTCCGGCCCCGGCTGTCCGGTGTGCGTCACCGCCAGCGCTGATCTGGACAAGGTTATGGCGCTGGCCGCTGTGCCGGGGGTGGTCATCACCACCTTCGGTGACCTGATCAAGGTGCCGGCCAGTTATTCCAGTCTGGACCGGGCACGGGCCGCCGGGGCCGATGTGCGCACCGTTTACTCCACGCTGGATGCCCTGGACATCGCCCGGCAAAATCCGGATAAGAAAGTGGTGTTTGTCGGTATCGGTTTTGAAACCACGGCACCGACCATTGCTGCCGCCATTCTGCAGGCCGCAGCCGAAAAGTTGTCCAATTTCTCGGTGTTGTCCCTGCATAAAGTGACGCCGCCGGTTACTAAAGTGTTGCTGGATGCCGGTGAGGTCAAGCTTCAGGGGATTATCTGCCCCGGTCATGTCTCTGCCATCATCGGCGCTGATGCCTGGGAGTTCATCCCGGAGCGTTATGGCATTGCCTGTGCCGTGTCCGGCTTTGAACCGCTGGACGTCCTGCAGTGCGTCAACCTGATTGTGGAGCAGATTGAAGCCGGTACCCCGAAGGTGGAAACGGCCTACAGCCGAGCGGTGAAAGCGGAAGGGAATCCGATTGCCCTGAAAATGCTGGATACCGTTTTTGAGCCGTCGGCCGCCAACTGGCGGGGGATAGGCGAGATTCCCGGCAGCGGACTGAAGATACGGTCGGAATATGCCGCCTATGATGCCGATAAACTATTTGACATAAAGCTTGATAAGCCGTCCCGCGAGCCAGCCGGTTGTTTGTGCGGCGAGGTTATCCGGGCCGTCAAGACGCCGGAAGACTGCAAGCTGTTCCGCAAGGTCTGTACGCCGGAAAATCCGGTCGGTCCGTGCATGGTATCCAGTGAGGGTTCGTGCGCGGCGTATTATCATTTTGCCGAAGTAATTGATTGATTCAAACATTGGTGCGTTAAACCGGCGGTAACAACCGGAAGCCCCAACCCTTAACAGCCGGTGATCTGGAATGGACGGTTTTGTCAGCGACGGTTGTTGAGCGCTTTGACATGGAAAATCAGGGTTTGACTCTGGAGGATTGAGTGGAGAAAACCAAAAATGTGTTGCTGGCCCACGGTTCCGGCGGCAAGTTGAGCCAGGAACTGGTGCGCAGCATGTTTGTCAGCGAACTGGAAAATGACCTGTTGAACCGCATGGACGACGCCGCCAGCCTGAATATCGGCGGCGGACGGCTGGCTTTCACTACCGACAGTTATGTGGTCAGTCCGATATTTTTTCCCGGCGGCGACATTGGTAAACTGGCGGTCTGCGGGACGGTCAACGACCTGGCCACCTCCGGCGCCGTGCCGAAATACCTCAGTCTGGCCATGATTATTGAAGAAGGGCTGCCGCTGGAGGACCTGTCAAGGGTTGTCCAGAGTATCAAGGCCGCCGCCGCCGAGGCCGGAGTGCAGATTGTGACCGGCGATACCAAGGTGGTCAACCGCGGCAAGGCCGACCGGCTGTTCATCAACACCTCAGGCATCGGCGTCATCCCCGAAGGGTTGGACATTTCCGGGGTCAATGCCCGGCCGGGTGATGTCGTTATGTTAAGCGGCAGCATCGGCGACCACGGCATGGCCATCATGGCTCAGCGCGAAGGTTTCAGTTTCCAAGTGCCCGTTGCCAGCGACTGCGCGCCCCTCAACGGAATGATTGCCGCCATACTGGCGGTTTCAAAAAATGTCCGGGTACTGCGGGACCCGACCCGCGGTGGTCTGGCGACGACGCTGAATGAAATTGCAGGTCAGTCCCAGGCCGGCATCACCATCAATGAAAATGCAGTGCCGGTCAAGGATGCGGTGCGGAGCGCCTGTGAGCTGCTGGGCTTTGATCCGTTGTATGTCGCCAATGAAGGCAAGATGATTGTCATTGCCGGAGCCGATGATGCCGACCGCATTCTGGCAGCGATACGGTCAAATCCGTATGGAGCCGAAGCCGCCGTTATCGGCGAAGTAACCGCCGAACGGCCGGGCAAGGTCATCCTCAGGACGGCGCTGGGTGCACGGCGGGTGCTGGACATGCTGTCAGGGGAGCTTTTGCCCCGAATCTGCTGAAAAACAGCCGTGGACATTGTGGCGTTTTATGGTATCATATTCGCGCAAATGGTATTATCAGAAATAAAATCTAATTCGGCTGGCTTTGTAATAGTATTATGTCAATAGAATCGGTGTATCTGCTTCTCCTTATCCTGTGTCTGTTACTCTCCATGTTCTTTTCCAGCTCCGAGACGGCGTTTATGTCATTGTCGCGCTATCGGCTGCAGGCCATGGTGGAAAACAAGGTCAAGGGCGCGCTGCTGGTAGCGGCACTGGTGGAAAAACCGGAACGGCTGCTGTCCACGGTGCTGTTCGGCAACAACTTCGTCAATGTAGCCGCCTCCGCTCTGGCCACGGTACTGGCCATCTCGGCTTTTGGCGAGCAGAACGGCGTTATCGTCGCCACCGTGGGATTGACGATTACGCTGCTCATTTTTGGCGAGGTTACGCCGAAGACGGCGGCCACCCGGCACGCCGAAAAGCTAACCCTGCTGTATGCCCGGCCGATAATGCTTCTGGCCTGGCTGTTCGCCCCGTTTGTGGCCTTTCTTTCCTGGATTGCCGGGGTGTTTATGAAGCTGTTCGGCGGCGGGCAGACGTATCATCGTTCACTCTTCAACGAGGAAGAAATCCGCAGTATGATTGATGTCGGCCACAAGGAAGGCACTGTGGAGAAGGATGAGGCTGAGATGCTCCATGCCGTGCTGGATTTCCGGGAGCGGCCGGTTTTTGAGGTGCTGGTACCCCGCCCTGAAGTGGTGGCCCTGGAGAAAGGCACTTTGCTGAAGGATTTCTTCGGGCTGTATGAAAAATATCCCATGTCCCGTTTTCCGGTTTATGAAGAAAACATGGACAATGTGGTCGGTATTTTGTCTATCAAGGACGTGCTGATGGCCCAGGCCAGGGGTGAAGTGAGTCTGGACGATCCGGTTGATGAACTGGCGCGCCCGGCTTATTTTGCCCCGGAAACCAAGCCTATCGGTGAACTTTTTAACGAGATGAGGGACAAGAATTTCCGCATGACAGTGCTGGTGGATGAATACGGCGGTACCGCCGGGGTGGTGTCCCTGTCCCGGTTGATGGAAGAGATTGTCGGCCCGGTGGGTGATGAGCTCTCCAGTGCCGAAAAAGACTTTGAATCCATCAATGAAAACACCTTTCAGGTGGACGGCGGCATGCGTATTGATGAAGCCAACGAGCAGATCGGCATTGAATTGCCGGAGGACGATGAATATGAAACCATCGCCGGGTTTGTCCTGAAACAACTGGGGCAGATTCCCCGGCAGGGACAGGTGCTGCGGTATAACGGGCTGAAGCTGGTAATCACCCGGATGCGCGCCAAGAAGATTGAAGAAGTGCTGATTACCCGGGAAAAGCGCCCGGCGCCGCCCGCTGAAGGCGCCGCCGGCGAGCCGCCGGTTAAAAACTAGCGCCCCGGCACCGGTCTTCACGGTCCACAGCCCCGGGATTCCCTGACGCCGCTGATAAATTTTAAACTATGTCTGGAAACTGAATGAAAAAGATTCGCTTTCGCTATTCCCGCGGGGAAGAATTGAAATATATCTCGCACCTGGACATGATGCGGTTGTGGCCGCGGGTGTTCCGGCGCGCCGGGCTGGATATGGCCTATTCTGAGGGCTTCAATGCCCACCCCCGGCTGGCGGTGGCGGCACCGCTGGCGGTCGGCTGGACCTCCGAGACAGAGCTGATGGAAGCCTGGCTGGAAAATCCGCCGGCAGCGTCCACGGTGCTTGGTTTGGTAGCCGCCCGGATGCCGGCGGGGGTAACCGTGGAACAGGCGATGTTTATGCCGCAGGAGTCCCCGTCGCTGCAATCACTGGTGCGTTTCGCTGAATATCAGGTAACGTTACCTTTGGACCGCCCGGCGGCGCAGATAGGACAAGCCGTTGACAACCTGCTGGAATTGACGACACTGGAGTGGAGCCATCAGCGGGACAAGACGACCCGGACCTATGACCTGCGGGCTCAGATTGATGATATGTATGTCGTTGGCACTCAGGATGATGCCGTCACCCTGTTCATGCGGCTTAAGAACGACCCGTCCGGCTCCGGCCGTCCCGAACAGATGGCGCTGGCGCTGGGCTTTACCGCTAAACCGCGGTCAATTCATCGAACCCGGCTGGTGCTGGCTTAGGCCGACCGATGTCCAGGCTTGACGCTGACCGCCAGCAACAAGCCGCCGAGTACGCCCGCCGCCGGCGGCGCTGGAGCCGGCTGGAATTCGGGCTGACGGCCGTGCTAGCCGCCGTGCTGCTGCTGAGTCCGCTGTCCGCGACCTTCGCCGCCATTTTTCCCACGGCCGTGATACCGGCGGCGGCGCTGTATTTTGTTTTTCTTATGGTTATCCTGGATGTGGTCACCCTGCCTTTGATCTATGTCAGCGGGCTTAAGCTGCCGCGGGATTACGGGCTGTCCCGTCAGGATTTCCGCGGCTGGCTGGGCGACCATGTCAAGTCCTTGTCAATGGGTATTGTCTTCGGCGCTGTCGCCGTGGGGGCGGTTTACGGCTTAATGCTGTGGCTGCCGGACTGGTGGTGGCTCGGTGCCTGGACGGGGCTGATGGTCGTCACTCTGTTGCTGACGGTACTGGCGCCGGTGTTCATCATCCCGATGTTTTTCAAGCTGAAGCCGATGGCTGAAGGCGATTTGAAAGACCGTCTGGAAGCACTGGCCGAACGCACCGGCGTCCAGGTGGGCGGCATTTATGTCATGGAGTTTGCCGCCAAGACCGCTCAGGCCAACGCCGCGGTCATGGGCCTGGGCCGGACCAAACGGGTGGCTATTTCCGATACGCTGATTGACCAATACACTCCGGAAGAGATTGAACTGGTCATGGCTCATGAACTGGGGCACCAGCGGCATAATGACGTCTGGCGGCTTTATACCTTTCAAGGGATGGCGCTGCTGGCGGTTTTCGCCCTGGCCGCCGGGCTGTTCAGCCTGTTGGTGCCGGTATTGGATTATGTAAATATCACCGACCCGGCAGCGCTGCCGCTGCTGCTGACGGTCTTTTTCGTTGCCGGTCTGCCTGCTATGCCGCTGCTGTCCTGGTTCAGCCGCCGGCGGGAAAAGGCGGCGGACGCCTATGCGTTGGAAGTATCCGGCAATCCGGAAGTCTTCATTTCCGCCATGACCAGGCTGACCGACCAGAACCTGGCCGAAGCCCGGCCGTCCGGTTGGCTGGAAAGACTGGGACAGGATCATCCCAGTTATGAGGATCGGGTGAAGATGGCTGAAGACTATTCCGTCAGAAACTGAAGGATTATTTGCAGATTTGTTATATAATAATACACTGTTAGTGGTAGCGGCGGCTTTGTGCTGGCGAACAGCCTTTGGTAAAGTGAGTGGATCATGGAAAAGATGAGATTTGTGTATTATCAGGAAGACGGCATGCTGGTGGGTTGGCTGGAGGAATATCCTGATTATAAAACTCAAGGCGAATCATTGACCGAACTGCAACAGAACCTTAAAGCGATCTACGACGATATCGGGACGGGGAGCATTCCCTGTGTCCGTAAATACGGAGAACTTGTAGTCGGGTGAAGCGGATTGACCTTGTTAAAGCCATTACCAAAGCCGGTTGTGTACTGATCCGTAATGGGAGCAACCACGATTGGTATCAAAATCCGGCAACCAAGGTGTCCCAGCCAATCCCAAGACATAGAGAGATTACTGACAGCCTGGCCAAACATATCATCAAAATGTTGACCGGCTGATCATTACTGCCGATGACCAGAATATTTATTGCCCGCCATGCCGAAACCGACTGGAACCGCCACAAGCGGGTTCAGGGCGGTGGTTCCGATACGCCGCTGAATGAGACCGGCCTGAAGCAGATCAAGTGTCTGGCCGGGCGTCTGGCGACCGAAAAGCTGGAGGCGATTGTTTCCAGCCCGCTGGGCCGCGCCAGAGCCACCGCTGAAGCCATCGCTCAGGAGCATGGTCACGTCGCCATTGAGTTTGACCGCGACCTGCGCGAGATTGATGCCGGGGACCTGGAAGGGGTCCTGGCCAGCGAGTTCGGCGGCAGTCTGGCGCAGCTATTGACGGCGCCGGCCAACGACGGTCCGGCGCGCCTGCCCGGTGGTGAATCACTGGCGGACGTCCGCGACCGGGTCTGGAAGGTCGTGGCCGGTTTGACAGAGCGGTTTCCCGATGGCGAAGTGCTGATTGTCAGTCATTATTTCACCATTCTGAGCTTGATTTGCCGGGTGCTTGATTTGCCGCCTGAGGCTATCCGCAAATTCCGCATGAACACCGGCAGCCTGACCATTATAGAAGTGACCGCCGACAGCGCCAAACTGGTCGCTTTCAATGAAGCCTGTTTCCAGGTGGACAGCCTGCCCTGGTGATGGCTTTAGCCGCTTAATTCCAAATTCACAACCTCTCCGCGTTTCAGACAGCCGTCAATCGTCTTGTAATTCCTGTTATAATCTAGCCGATGCGACAATTGGAAAAATGGGTACTGGATTTCATCACCGGTCATCGCCTGGTGTCCAGGGGTGAGCGGGTGGTAGCGGCGGTCTCCGGCGGCGCTGATTCTGTCTGCCTGTTATCTATTTTACATAAATACCAAACTGAACTCGGCATTACCCTGGCAGTCGCCCACCTTGACCACGGTCTCCGCGGGGCTGAATCTGACGCCGATGCCGAATTCGTGCGTGCGCTGGCCGCCAGACTGGATTTGCCGGCGGTTATTACCAGGCGCGACGTGACCGCCTACCAAGCGGAATACCGCCTCACTCCGGAAGAAGCCGCCCGCGAAGTGCGTTACCAGTTTCTGTCCGAGGTGGCTGAAAGCGGCGGTGCTACGTCTGTTGCCGTCGCCCACACCAAAAGCGACCATGTGGAAACGGTGATGCTTCACCTGCTCCGGGGGAGCGGTCTCTCCGGCCTTGTAGGGCTGAAAGAGGCGGTTACGTTGCGCTATAAGCGCATTGAGTGTCTTCAAATCATCCGGCCCTTAATTTGTCTTACAAGGGCTGAGGTGGAGACTTATTGCCGGCTGGCTGGTTTGGAGTTCCGGACCGACAGCACCAACGAATCACTGACTCCTACCCGCAACCGAATCCGGCGACAGCTTCTGCCGGAAATCCGGCGTGATTTTAACCCCCGCATTGATGAGGCGCTGGACCGGCTGTCACAGCTGGCGGCTGATGAACAGGACTTTATCAGCGGCGAAGCCGGGTGCGCTGCGGAGAAACTGATAATACGGCAGTCCGGCCTGGCGGTGATTGACCAGCGAGGATTGGCGGCCCTGCATCCGGCTCTTCGGCGGTCGGTCCTGAAACAAGCCCTGGCTGAGGCTCTGGGCAGCCCCAAGGATATTGAGGCGGGGCATATTGAAGATATGATGGATATTGCCGCCGGTAACGCCGGGCGGGCGATTGACCTGCCGGCGGGGCTGGTGTTTGCCGCCGGTTACGGGGAACTGTATCTGGGGCGTGATTTGGCTGGTCTGAACCCGCTACCGCCGCTGGAAGGTGAATACCGGTTGAACATCCCCGGTGTGACGGAGTTTTCCGGCCGGCGGGTGACGGCGGAGATTATTGACAATACTGGCGACCGGCCCGCGGCTGAAGGCATGGTGATGCTGATGGATTATGACAAGGCCGGCGGTGACCTGACGGTTCGGGCGCGCCGCCCCGGCGACCGCTTTCAGCCTCAGGGCATGAGCCAGGAGAAAAAACTTAAAGACTATTTCATTGACGCCAGGGTGCCGCGGCCGTGGCGCGACCGGGTGCCGGTGGTTGTCAGCCCTGGACAGATTGTGGGGCTGGCGGGGTACCGGCTGGATGACCGGGTGAAGGTTACGGCGGCGACTGTCAGGGTGCTGCGGCTGGATTTTACGTATATCTAATTGCGCAGGGTACAGGTGTCTGCCGGCTGTTATTGCCGGTAAACATCCTTCCGGTGGCCTATCCTGACGACCCAGACCGTCAGTTCCTTATCCTGAATGGAATAAACAATGCGGTAACGCCCCTGGCGGATGCGGTAGCGTTCCTGTCCGGTCAGTTTTTCACAGCCGGCCGGTCGGGGGTTTTCAGCCAGGGTGCTGATCCGCAGCATTATTTTCCTGGCATCAGCTCGGGGAATGGATTGAAAATCCTTGTCCACCGACGCCTTGAAGAACAGGCTATATGCGGCCATCGGCCTTCAGTTTCTTAATCATAGCCTCATAGCTGACCAGCGGCTCGTTCAGCCGGGATTCAAAAGCAGCTATGTCTTCGGCATCTTCGGCCAGACTTTCGCGCAGGGCTTCATTGACCAGATCAGATACCGAACGGTCCGCAGTTGCGGCTTTCAGCCGGAGGGCCCGGTAAAGATATGGGTCAAGATAGATGGTGGTTCTTTTTGACGGTTCGTTCATAACAGCCTCCGCTGATATTATAGCATCATAATGTCATGGAGATAAAACGTCATAACGTCTCCGTCAAACCTGCCTGCCGGATGCGTCGGGCTGGTGCCTGGTTCAGCATTAAACCGGTTTTGCCGCTGTCACTTTCACGCTGACAATTGTCTCCGATATGTGTTGAATCTTTTCTTCGGTCAGTCCCAGAGTCCCGGCTTCCTTCACCAGCTCCAGCGCCATGTCCAGAAAGTCCAGATCAAAGACATTTTCTCCGATTATCTCAATATTCTGAAACCCGGCTTGCCTGAGGGCATCTAGATATTCTTCTTTGAGGATGGCTCCGGCCACGCAGGCGGTATAAGCCGACACGGAATCCCGCACATAATCCGGCAGGGCTTCGGTCAGCACAATATCTGAAACGGCGATGCGGCCGCCGGGCTTGAGCACCCGGAAGGCCTCGGCGAAAACTTTCGGCTTGTCCGGCGACAGGTTGATGACGCAGTTGGAGATGATGGTGTCCACGGTGCCTGATGCCACCGGCAGGTTTTCTATCTCGCCCTGGCGGAACTCTACATTGCTAAAACCGCCCTTGACGGCATTGGCTTTAGCCCTGGACAGCATGTCCGGCGTCATGTCCACTCCGATCACCTGTCCGGTCGGGCCGACCTGGCGGGCGGCCAGGAAGGCATCAAAACCTGCCCCGGAGCCCAGGTCCAGCACCGTTTCTCCCGGCTGCAGGGCGGCGATGGCGGTGGGGTTGCCGCAACCCAAGCCGAGATTGGCCCCGTCGGGTACGGCAGCCAGGTCTTCTTCGGCATAGCCGATGACTTTGGCGATGGTGTCCGGCGCCGGGCTGCCGCAGCACCCCGAACCGCAGCCACATCCCCCGCCGGAGCGGGCAATACCGCCGTAGCGCTCTTTGACATAACTCTTAATCTCGGTGTCTTTCATCGTGGTCTCCGTTCAGATTTCTTTCAGTATCGGACCCAGAAACTCGCCGGCGCCTTTGGCCAGTTTGTCTGCTTTCATCATCACCAGGCAGCACGGTTTACCATCACGGTTGAGGGTGACCAGGGCCAGCTTCTCCCCGGCGGTGATGCCCATGCCCTCACGGATTTCTTTGGGTAAGACTACCTGGCCGCGGGCGTCCACGCCCACCACCGCTTCAACGCGGCAGCATTCACCAGTGTCGCAACAGGAATTGGCAGCTGTTTTTTCTTTGGCCATAATTGTCCTCTGTAAAAAGAGATAAATCAGTATAATCAGAAAATACTGATGTTGTCAACATAAAAAAATGGGTAGCTGATATCGCAAGGCTCCTAATTTAGGCTTCTTTCAGTGTCGGGCTGAGAAATTACCCGCTGTGCCGTAGGGCTAAGCCTGTTAAATAACCCGCTTTAATCTCGGATTCTCGGTAATTCCCGGAATCCGGCCCCGTTTGGCGATTGGCTTGCCGTCAATTTCGTGGATGTCGGCGGTGTAATCAATGGGATGCGCGCCGGAGATATAGCTGCCGATGCCGAAGCCGGTTACCGGCGCGCCGCGATCCAGAAAATACCTGATGCGCTCCGGCGTGATGCCGCCGCTGACAAAAATGCCGACCTGTCGGTGTCCGGCCTGGTCCAGCCGGGCGCGGATTTCTTTCACGAGTTCAGCGGTGACGCGGCCGCGTTCCACCGGTGTGTCCAGCCGGACTGATTTTAATTTGTCGCCCAGGGCCGCGGCCACCCGCAGGCTTTCCTCAGCCTCGTCCTTGAAGGTGTCTACCAGCGCCACCCTGGACACGGCGGGGTCAATGTGCCGGTCAAAGGCCAGCGTGGCCTTGACAGTGTCGCCCATGACGATAATCAGGGCGTGGGGCATGGTGCCGGACGGTTCGAGTCCGGCCAGTCTTGCGCCTTCAACACTGGAGCAGCCTTTACAACCGCCGATAATAGCGGCGTAGTCCATGCGTCCGGAGACGAAGGGGTGAACATGGCGCGCTCCGAAGCTGATGCAGGGGATATCACCTGCCGCCTCGGCGCACTGCCGGGCGGCGGTGGCCCAGCCGGTGCCGGAGGCCAGGATGCCGCACAGAGCGGTTTCATACAAGCCGAAACTGCGGTAAGGCGCCTTGATGCGCAGCCCCACCTCTTTGGAACTCACGCTGTCGCCTTCAGCTAGTGACCAGACTTCGCGGTTGTCCGGCGGCAAAACCTCGTCCAGCAAGGCCAGCGATTCGTCAATACCGCACAGGATGCCGGAGCCGTTGGGAAAGACCTCCATCACCGCAGCGGCATTGATGCCTTCTTTGTCCAAGATCTCAATAGTGCGGTGAAAATAGATGTCGGCAGAATCGCCGCGCAGGACTGCCTCGGAGGGTTTGAATTTCATCCGGTTGCCTGTCTCAGCGTCTTTTGAAAATTTGGTCATTTGATATTATTCAGGAGTTCTAGTGCAGGAAGTGCCGGGTACCGGTAAAGACCATGGCTATGCCGTTCTCATCGGCGGCCTTGACTGAATCCTCGTCGCGGATGGAGCCTCCTGGCTGGACGATGGCGGTGATGCCGGCTGCAGCGGCCTGCATGACGCTGTCGTTGAACGGGAACATGGCATCGGAAGCCATGACACTGCCCCTGGCTTTGTCACCCGCCCGCTTGACGGCGATGTCCACACTGGTCACCCGGTTCGGCTGGCCGGCCCCCATGCCCAGAATCATCCGGTCTTTGACCAGGACGATGGCGTTGGACTTGATGTGCTTGACGGCGCGCCAGGCGAACAGCAGGTCGGCCACCTCTTCAGCGGTCGGGGTGCGTTTGGTGACGGTGGTCAGAGTAACTGCGTCTTCCGGCAGGGCGTCGGCTTGCTGCACCAGCACGCCGCCTTTGACCCGGCGGTACACCAGCGGCGTCTGCGCCTCGGCCACCGGCAGGGCGGCTTTCAGGATGCGCAGATCCTTGCGTTTTTGCAGGATTTCCAGCGCCGCCGGTTCATAATCCGGCGCGATGGAGATTTCATAAAAGGTGCCGCGCATGGCCTCGGCCATCTCGGCGGTCAGCGTGCGGTTGACGGCCACGATGCCGCCGAAGGCGGAGACCGGGTCGCCGGCGAAGGCGCGGCGGTAGGCCTCGGCCACGTCGTCGTGGCTGGCCAGGCCGCAGGAATTTGTATGCTTGACGATGGCTACCGTCGGCGCGGCGTAATCGGTGGCGGCGCTCCAGGCAGCATCGGCGTCCAGGATATTGTTATAAGACAGTGCCTTGCCCCAGAGTTGTTCGGCGTTGGTGATGCCGAGGTTGTTACCGGCACCGACCCGCTGTTCCGCGTAGAAGGCCGCCGCCTGATGCGGGTTCTCGCCGTAGCGCAGACCGTATTTTTTCTTGAGGGCGATGGTCATATTTTCCGGGAATTCCTCGTTGCCCTGCCACAGATACTGGGAAATGGCGGTGTCGTACATGGCGGTATGCTGGAAGGCCTTCTGGGCCAGCATCTTGCGGTCGTCCATAGACAGCGCGCCGCTCCTGAGTTTGTCAATGACCATGGCGTAATCCGCCGGGTCGGTGACGATGATGACGCCGGGGAAATTCTTGGCGGAGGCCCGAATCATCGTCGGTCCGCCGATATCAATGTTTTCCAGTGCGTCTTCCAAAGTGACATCCGGTTTGGACACGGTCTGGACAAAGGGGTATAGATTGACCACCACCATGTCAATGGTGGACAACCCCTGCTTCTCCAGTTCCGCCATATGCTCCGGCTTGTCACGGCGGGCCAGAAGGCCGCTGTGTACGGCGGGGTGAAGGGTCTTGACCCGCCCGTCCAGTATCTCAGGGAAACCGGTGATGTCGGAGATGCCGTGGACCGGCACGCCGGCCCCGGCCAGGGCTTTTTTAGTGCCGCCGGTGGAGAATATCTCCCAGCCCAGTCCGGCCAGTTCGGTGGCGAATTCGGTCAGTCCGCTCTTGTCGGAAACGCTCAGGATTGCTCGCATAATCTTTTTCCTCGCCTGTTTATTAGCGCCGGCGCCTGACAAAAATCAGGCTTAATATAGCTATGATGATGGCAAAGGCCGCCAGGCCGGAAATAATCGCCCAGTTGATGACCCGCACGTCGGCGGTCATCACGACACCCTCACTCATGGAGACTACGTCAAAATTCCAGGTGGCGGAAGAGCCGTTGATGATATCGGCGTTGGCCGCGGTAATCTTGCCGGGCATATTGACCGTCCAGGAGATGCTGAACATATTTTTCAGCAGGCTCGGCGCCAGCATATCAAGTTCATCACCGCCGTCAAACCCCATGCCTTCCGGGTCTGACGGGATGTTAACGGTGAAGCTGTAATCGGTGAACAGGAAGCTGTTCTGCCGTTGAATATCCAGTACCGGGGAGGCGGTTTCCGTGCCGGTGGCATCGGGCAGGAAGAAGGGGTCGTCCGGGGAAAAATCCTTGGAAGCGGTCAGGGTGACGGTGTCGCCGGACTGAGTCTGGCTCACCTGCCAGCCGTCGCCGGTCAGTTCGTCGGCGCCGCCCTCGGTCACCAGGCTGGCACCGATGGCGCCGGTGGCGTTGATGACCACCTTCTGAGTGTAGTCGCCCGAGGCCTTGACATCGGTTTCCAGCTGCATGTCCAGAGTGCCGCAACCGGCCAGCAGGATCAGCCCCGCGGTCATCGCGGTAATCAGGGTTTTGGATAGCTTATGCTTCAGCATGGAATCCCCTAGACAATCTCTACTTTTCGGCCGGCCTCGGCGGTCACTTCGCCGATAACCCTGGCCTGCGGCATGGCGGCCAGCATGGTGGAAACGTGTGAGGGGTCAACAAATACGGTCATGCCGATGCCCATGTTAAATACCCGGAACATTTCCTCCGGGGCAACCTGGCCTAAGCTCTGAATCAGTTCAAAAACCGGCGGCACGTCCCAGGTGCCGGTGTTGATCCGGACGGACACGCCTTCCGGCAGGGAGCGGGGAATGTTGTCGGTGAAACCGCCGCCGGTGATATGGGCCAGCCCCTTGACATCGCTCATTACCGGCTGGAGTGTTTTGAAATAGGAGACGTGAGGCGCCAGCAATACTTCGCCGATGCTGCGGTCAAAACCGGGATAAACCTTTGACAGGGCCTCCGGAGTCTCGCCCAGCACGCGCCGGGCCAGGGAATAGCCGTTAGTATGCAGACCGGACGACGGCAGACCCAGCACGGCATCGCCGGGTTTAATGGTCAACCCGTTGACAATCCGGTCTTTTTCCACAATGCCGACTATAAAGCCGGCCAGGTCATAATCCTTGCCGTGGTAAAGCCCCGGCATCTCGGCGGTTTCCCCGCCGATCAGGGCGCAGCCGACCTCTTGACACGCCGTGGACAGGCCTTTGACAATATCAGCCACCAGGGCGCTGTCCAGTTTGCCCATGGCGATGTAATCCAGGAAGAAAAGCGGCGCCGCGCCGCAGGTCAGAATGTCATCCACGCTGTGGTTGACGATGTCCATGCCCACGGTGTCGTGTTTGCCCATGACGGAGGCGATTTTGAGTTTGGTGCCCACGCCGTCGCAACTGGAGACCAGCACGGGCTTAAGGTAGCCGCCCGGCAGTTCAAACATGCCGCCGAAGAAACCCGGGCCGCCCAGGACGCCGGGGGTGAAGGTGGCGCGGGCCAGCTTGATAATCTGTTCCTTGGCTGCGGCGGCGGTGTCAATACTGACGCCGGCGGCGGCGTAAGCGTCTTTGTTGATGGGATTTCTCCTTGAGGTGATAGCTGAATGATAACATCTGGCGCGGGGAGGCGCAACGGGGGGGGGCTATCAGCTATCAGCAGTCAGCGGTCAGCTTTTACCGGGCGGGCGAGGCATGCCTGCGCCCCTACGGAAATTCAAAATCCCAAGCGCCAAATCCCAAACAATACTAAATAGCCAAATCACAGTGAACAAAAAGGGGACGGGCTGTCAGCCGGCAGTGAAAAGCAAGTCGGTCAGTTAGGCGCTGGGAGTCACTTTAGAGTAACAGATACCCCTTTTTTGGCGAATTACAGCGTCTGCCGGCGGTCCGGAGCGGCAACATCGTCAAGTATTGGTATACTTTTTGAAAAGCGAAGGAAACGACTCTCTTATTTACGATTAAAAACAGTGCTCAGAGGAGTTATCAGCCAAAAAACAATTCAAACAATCTCATAAGGCGGAAAATAACAGAACATATAATAGCATAAAACTGCGAGATATGCAAGGGGTAAATGTCCCATTTAGGCAATATATATTTTGGGCAAACTGTCGGCCATTAGCTAACAGCAGTCAGCGGTCAGCTTTTACCGGGCGGGCGAGGCATCGCCCGCTTCGCAGGAAAATTCCAAATCCCAAGCACCAAATAACAAACAATATCAAATAGTAAAATTCAAAAACCCAAACGGGGTACCGGGGTAGGCAGTAAACGGTTGACAATATTCAGTGACCAGGGACGTGGATCCCACGCTTTCGCGTAGGATGACATTACGTTTTTGGTTTCCGGCTTTTGCCGAGGAAGCCAGAGTGGAAGTTGGTATTAGATTGCCACGTCGCTGCGCTTCTCGCAATGACATATATAGGTGTCTGACAGCTGACAGCTGACGGCTGAAAGCTGACGGCCGACAACTAGCCCCGCTTTTTTGACCTCACCATCGGTCGCGTTACAATTGACTCAGCTATTATTCAGGGTCGGTGGAACTTAATATAGAAGTGTTAAGAAAACTGGCTAAACTTGGACAAGAAAGCTGATGAATGCTATAATAAGTCAACTTTCCCGCATGAGAAGAGGTCCCGATGGCCGGTAAAGACTATTACGCCATACTCGGAGTCAACAAGACTGCCACCACGGACGAGGTCAAGAAGGCCTTCCGCAAGCTGGCGCGCAAATACCACCCGGATGTGAACCCGGGCGACAAGGCCGCCGAGGCCAAATTCAAGGAAATCAACGAAGCCAACGAAGTTCTGTCTGATAAAGACAAGCGCGCCAAGTACGACAAGTACGGCGACCAGTGGCAGCACGCCGATGCTTTTGAAAAGGCGGGCGGCGCCCGTTACCAGCAGCAGCCCGGCGGTGGCAACCCCTTCGGTGGCGGCGGCAATCCGTTCGGCGGTTTTGATTTTCAGCAGGGCGGCGGCGGTTACGCCGGTGAAGATATCGGCAGTATCTTTGACCAGATGTTCCGCGGCGGCGGTGGTGGCCGGCGGCGCGCTCACAAGGGTCAGGACCTGGAATACGGGGTAGAAGTATCGCTGGAAGAAGCCTACCACGGCACCGCCCGGCAACTGGCGATGCAGGATTCCAAGCTGGAAGTGAAAATCCCGGCCGGGGTGACCAACGGCTCCCGGGTGCGGCTGGCCGGCAAAGGCGGCGAAGGCTCCGGCGGCGGCGCGCGCGGCGACCTGTTCCTGGTGGTCAAGGTGGCGCCGCATTCAAGATTTGAACGCAAGGGCGATGACCTGATGGAAACCATTGATGTTCCGCTGACCGTTGCCGCCCTGGGCGGCGAGGTTCACGTCCCCACTATCAAGGGCACCAAACTGGCACTAAAAGTGCCGCCGGAAACCCAGAACGGCCGCACCTTCAAGCTGACCGGACAGGGGATGCCGCACCTCGGCAAGACCGGCCACGGCGACCTTATTGCCAAAATCAACGTTAAACTGCCGGCCAATCTGACAGATCGGGAGAAAGAACTGTTTGCCGAACTGGCGAAGCTCAGACCGGACGGCTAGCTGGAAATACCCGATATTAGAACTCAAATGACCAATAACTGATTAAAGATTTCCCCGCAGGGAGGACAAGATGACAGAAGAAATGCACCGTCCGCGTTATGTGATTCACGTTGCCGCCGAGCTTATCGGGGTTAAAACGCACACCCTGCGTTATTATGAGCGTTCCGGGCTGGTCAAACCGCAGCGGTCGCCGGGCAATATCCGGCTGTATTCGGAATATGATATTGACATACTGCGGCGGGTGCGGAACCTGATGGATGACCTGGGGGTCAACATGGCCGGCGTGGAAGTCATCAACAACATGCTGGAGAAAATGAACCAGCTCGCCCGTGAAAATGAATTGCTGAAGGCTGAATTGCAGCGGTTGTACCGCAAACTGGAAGAAGAATAGACGGCCGCGGCCGCCGTGAAAGGACACATCATGAAACAGGAAAAGTTTACCGAACAGGCCCAGGAAGCCATCGCCGCGTCCCAGGCACTGGTGCGGCAATACCAGCATAACCAGTGGGATGTGGAGCATCTGCTGATGGCCCTGCTCAGTCAGGATCAGGGTCTGGTCGGTGATATCGTTAAAGAACTGGGCGCCGATGCCGACGACATCAAGACCGAGGTGGACGCCGCTCTGAAAAAAGTTCCTAAACTGGGCTATGATGCGCAGCAGATATACCCCACCCCCCGCATTAACCAGGTCGGCCAGGAAGCCTCGCAGGAAGCTGCCCGGCTGAAGGATGAGTTCATCGGCACCGAGCACATCTTCATCGCCATCGCCGGTGAGCCGAAAGGTCTGTCGGCGGCGATCCTCAAGAGCTTCGGCATTGACAAGGAAAAGGTTTATCTGGCGTTACAGAAGATTCGGGGCAGCCACCGGGTTACCGATGCCCGTGCTGAAAGCAAGTACCGCTCGCTGGAAAAATACTCCCGTGATCTGAACGAACTGGCGGAGCAGGGCAAGCTGGACCCGGTCATCGGCCGGGACATGGAGATCCGCCGGGTGATGCAGATACTGACCCGCCGCACCAAGAACAACCCGGTCATCGTGGGTGAAGCCGGCGTCGGCAAGACGGCCATCGCCGAGGGCGTGGCTCAGAAGATTGTCAACGGCGATATCCCCACCTCCCTCAAAGGCCGCCGGGTGATGGCGCTGGATATGGGGTCATTGCTGGCCGGCGCCAAGTTCCGCGGTGAGTTTGAGGAGCGTCTGAAGGCGGTCATGGACGAGGTGCGAGCTTCGGCCGGTGAGGTCATCCTGTTCATAGATGAGATTCATACCCTGGTCGGCGCCGGCGCCACCGAGGGCGCGCTGGACGCCTCCAATATGCTCAAACCCGCCCTGGCCCGCGGCGAACTTCAGGTTATCGGCGCGACCACCTCCGATGATTACCGTAAGTTCATTGAGAAGGATAAGGCGCTGGAGCGGCGCTTGCAGCCGGTGTTTGTGGCTGAACCTAACATTGAAGATGCCATTGAGATTTTGAAGGGTTTGCGGCCCCGTTATGAGGCGCATCACAAGATTAAGATCACCGATGAGGCGCTGGATGCGGCGGTCAAGCTGTCGCAGCGCTATCTGACCGAACGCCATCTGCCGGACAAGGCCATTGACCTGATAGATGAAGCCGCCTCCAAGCTGCGGTTGGACTCTGAGAGCGCCCCGCCGGAGATCCGGGAGCAGGAAAAGCAGTTAAAGCTGCTGGAATCTGAGGAAGAAGCTGCCTCCCAGCGGGATGATTTCGCTGCGGCGGCGGAACTTAAAAGTCAGCGTCTGCGGCTGGAAGAGGAATACAATACCGCCCGCGAAGCCTGGCTGGCTAAGGAGAAAATATCCGGCGAAGTTACCGCCGAGCATATCGCCCAGCTTATTGCCAACTGGACCGGCGTGCCAGTAACCCAGATGCTGGAAGAGGAGGCGGCCAAGCTGGTGCATATGGAGGACCGTATCCACGAGCGATTTGTGGATCAGGAGGAGGCAGTCATCGCTGTCTCCGAGGCTATCCGCCGCTCCCGCGCCGGTCTCAAGGACCCGCGGCGGCCTATCGGCAGTTTCCTGTTCCTGGGCCCCACCGGCGTCGGCAAGACGGAGCTGGCGCGCTCGCTGGCCTGGTTCCTGTTCGGTGATGAAACAGCCATGGTGCGGGTGGATATGTCAGAGTATCAGGAACGTCATACCGTGTCCCGGATGGTCGGCGCGCCTCCCGGCTACATCGGCTTTGAAGAGGGCGGGCAGTTAACCGAAGCCGTCCGCAAGCGCCCTTACCGCGTTATTCTGCTGGATGAGGTGGAAAAGGCCCACCCGGAGGTCTTTAACGTGCTGCTCCAATTACTGGATGACGGCCGGCTGACCGACGGCCATGGCCGCACGGTGGATTTTAAGAATACCGTGGTCATTATGACCAGCAACGCCGGCGTGGAAACCATCCGGCGCGAGTCCCGGCTGGGTTTCGTTACCGGCGGCGGCGCCGATGCCAAAGAAGGTTACGAGAAGATGAAGGACAAGGTGCTGGGCGAGGTGCGCAAGCAGTTCCGGCCGGAGTTCATTAACCGGATTGATGAGATCATCGTCTTCCATGAACTGGCTGAGGAGCAGTTGCGGCACATCGTTGACCTGATGGCCAAAGACGTTGAGGGGCGGCTGGAGGAAATGGAAATCAAGCTGGAAATCACCGAAGCCGCCAAGGGCTGGCTGGCCAAGAAGGGTTATGACCCGGTTTATGGCGCCCGCCCGCTGCGGCGTGCCATTGAGAAATACGTGGAGAACCCGCTGGCCACCCGGATTTTGAAGGGGGACTTCAAGGCCGGGTCAACCGTGGTGGTTGAGCTGGAGGGTGAGGAATTGGTGTTTAAGGCTGGAGAGGCCGCTTAGGCGGCCTCTCCGGGGGACCGGGAAATACGTACCAATACTACCAATACTACCAATTTCAAATACTTGAATATAGTCTATGGTCGTCTTAACAACCCCGGTACGGTTTACTGTGAACTGCTGACTGCTAATTGATTACTTCAAGCTGACGGCTGACAGCTGATAGCTGACGGCTACCCCCCCCACATTTCTGTTGACACAACCGCCGGGCACTCCTATAATAAGCTACGGGCTTGAGAATTTCCCCAAAAGTCCGTTTCCCAAATGAACATCACAATTTCTATTTTCAGGACGTTCGGTATGCTGTTATATGGCTAAATATATCTTTGTGACCGGCGGCGTGGTCAGTTCCGTAGGCAAGGGCATCACTGTCGCCAGTATTGGAACCGTACTTAAAAGCCGGGGCGTTTCCGTCTCGGTTCAGAAACTGGACCCCTATCTTAATGTTGACCCCGGCACCATGTCGCCTTATCAGCACGGTGAGGTCTTTGTGACCGGCGACGGCGCCGAGACCGACCTGGACCTGGGCAATTACGAACGCTTCATCGGCATTGATCTGTCAGCTGAATCCAATACCACCTCCGGCCAGGTTTATTCCGCGGTCATCGCCCGCGAGCGCCGCGGCGACTACCTCGGCGGCACCATTCAGGTAGTGCCCCACCTGACGACGGAGATTAAAAACCGCTTCCACAAGCTGGCGGAGAAATCCGGGGCTGATGTCATCCTGATTGAGGTCGGCGGTACGGTCGGCGATATTGAAGGCCAGCCCTTCCTGGAAGCCATCCGCCAGATGCGCAAGGACGTCGGCCGCGACAACGTACTTTACGTTCACGTTACTTTGCTGCCCTATATCGGCTCCACTCAGGAGCTGAAGACCAAGCCCACCCAGCACAGCGTCAACGAGCTGCGGCGCATCGGTATTCAGCCGGACATCATCGTCTGCCGCTCCGATGTGCCCATATCTGAAAACATCCGCGAGAAGATCTCGCTGTTCTGCGACGTTGACCGGGAAGCCGTCATCTTCGCTCCCACCGTGGAAACGGTGTATGAGGTGCCGCTGGTGCTGGAAGAAGAGGGCGTCGGCGACCTGGTGGTCCGCCGCCTCGGCCTGACCAATGCCCACCCGCCACAGCTGGAAGCCTGGAAGAAGATGATTGACTGCCTGAAAAATCCCTGCGAGCCGGTACGCATCGCCCTGGTGGGCAAGTACGTTGAGCTGCGGGACGCTTATTATTCGGTGCGGGAAGCCTTGAGCCACGCCGGTCTGCATCACAGCCGCAGCGTCCAGATTGACTGGATACAGTCCGAAGACCTGGAAAAACCTGGCGGGGAGCACCTGCTGGACCACGCTCAGGGCATCATCGTGCCCGGCGGCTTCGGCGACCGCGGTATTGAAGGCATGATTAAGGCGGCGGAATACGCCCGGGTCCATCAGGTGCCGTACTTCGGCCTGTGCCTGGGCTTGCAGATCATGGTGATTGAGTTTGCCCGCAACGTCATCGCTGCCGACAGCGCCAATTCCACTGAGTTTGACGCCGCCACCGCCCACCCGGTAATTGACATAATGCCGGAGCAGAAGGACGTCTGCGGCAAGGGCGGCACCATGCGCCTGGGCAACTGGCCCTGTCAGGTAACGCCCGGCACCAAAGCTGCTGACGCCTACGGCCAGGAACTGGTCTATGAGCGCCACCGCCACCGTTTTGAGTTTAACAACACCTATTGGGACAGATATGAAGCTGCCGGCATGGTCTTCTCCGGCCTGTCGCCCGACCGGCGGCTGGTGGAAATCTGCGAACTGAAGGACCATCCCTGGATGGTGGCCTGCCAGTTCCATCCGGAGTTCACCTCCCGTCCCGGCAAGCCCCAGCCGTTATTCCGGGACTTCATCGGCGCGGCCTCAAAGGTGATGCGGGAAGGGGCGCAGAGAGCGCTACCGCTTGACAATAACGAGCCGTCAGCCGTCAGCCATCAGCCGTCAGCCTAATTTGGAAATGGATAGATTTATCGTCCAACCATATGTAAAGACTTTCGGAACTTTAAATATTTAAGACCAAAAGGAATAAATACTACAACAAAAGCTGAAAGCTGACCGCTGAAAGCTAATAGCGATGGAGTACCCCAATGAAACTATTCTTAGACACCGCCGTAACCGAAGAGATTAAAAAAGCCGCCGCCATGGGCATTATCCACGGCGTGACCACCAACCCCACGCTGGTGGCCCGCGCCGGGCACAAGGATTACCAGGCGCTGGTGAAAGAGATTGCCGGTATTCTGCCGGAAGGCTCGCCGATCTCAGTGGAAACCGTGGCTGAGGATGTTAAAACCATGGTGGCCGATGGTAAGCGCTTCTTTGAATGGGCGCCGGACAACGTGGTGGTCAAGCTGCCCACTAATGCCGCCGGGTTGGAAGCCACCCGGGAACTGGCCAAGGATGGTATTCAGGTCAACATGACGCTGTGTTTCTCGGTCAATCAGGCGCTGCTGGCCGCGCACGCCGGCGCCGCCTACGTCAGCCCGTTTGTCGGCCGGCTGGACGACATCGGCCACGACGGCATGGCGCTGGTGCAGGATATCGTCGCCATGCTCAAGACCTACGAGTTAGAAACCTGGGTCATCGCCGCCTCCATCCGCCACCCGCTGCACTGTGTAGAGTCAATGAAAGCCGGGGCCCAGGTGGCCACCGTGCCGTATAAGATTCTGGAGCAGATGCTCAAACACCCGCTGACGGACAAGGGGATTGAGGCGTTTATGGAGGATTGGAAGAAATCAGGGGCGAGTAACGAGTAGACAGTAGACAGTAAACAGTAGGAAGTGGATAGTAGACGGTTCGGATGCAGAATTATAAGAATCTGAGTGTCTGGCAAAAAGCACATAGACTTGCGGTTGATGTTTACCTGCTTACTGAAGGGTTTCCTTCCAATGAAATATATGGGCTGACTTCCCAAATGAGGCGTTGCAGTGTCTCAATCCCAGCCAATATTGCCGAAGGTTGCGGCAGGAATGGAAAGGCGGAACTGTCCCGTTTTCTACACATTTCCACCGGTTCTGCCTGTGAACTTGAGTACTATTTGCTACTGGCCGGCGAATTACACTATATTTCGGAGAGCCAATCCAACCTGTTCAACGAAAAAGTCACTGAGATTAAGCGGATGATCTCTTCCCTGACCACGACAGTTAAGGCGTCCAACGCCCTGTCGAATAATGCAAACTGAAAACTGCTAACTGTAAACTGTAAACTTTAAACCCCCAGGAGAACCACAATGACTGAACAAGATCCCAATCTGAACAACTTTGAAAATGAAGCGCCCCTCCCCCCCGAACCGCCGCCGCCGCCGTTGTCGCTGTCGCGGCTGGAGACGATGAGCCGTGAGGACCTGCTGGAGCTGGCCAAGCGCATGAAGGTGACCGGCATGACCGGTGCCAAGAAGCAGGACATCATCCTGCGGCTGCTCCAGGCCACGACGGAGCAGCAGGGCAATATCTTCTGCTCCGGCATCCTGGAAATCATGCCGGACGGCTACGGTTTCCTGCGGCAGGGGACGCTGCTGCCCTCGTCATCGGATATTTACGTCTCCCAATCACAAATCCGCCGCTTCGGCCTGCGCACCGGCGACATGATTATCGGCCAGTCCCGCCAGGCCAAGCCCGGTGAGAAATACTACTCGCTGCTGCGCGTTGAGGCCATCAATGATTTCAATCCGGAAGGCGCCAAGCGCCGCCCGTACTTCGGCTCACTGACGCCCACCTTCCCCGACCGGCTGCTGAACCTGGAAACCGATGCCAATATCCTGTCCACCCGCCTGATTAATCTGGTGGCCCCCATCGGTCGCGGCCAGCGCGGCATGGTGGTTTCACCGCCCAAGGCCGGTAAGACGATGCTGATGAAGAACATCGCCAACGCCGTCGGCTCCAATTACAACGATATTCACCTGATGGTGGTGCTCATCGGCGAACGCCCGGAAGAGGTCACCGACATGCGCCGCTCCATCAAGGGCGAGGTTATGGCCGCCACCTTTGACGAAGCGGTGGAGAACCAGACCCGCGTGGCGGAACTGGCGCTGGAGCGCGCCAAACGCATGGTGGAAAGCGGTAAGGATGTGGTTATCCTGCTGGACGGCATTACCCGCCTGACCCGCGCCTATAACCTGGCCATGCCCCCGTCCGGCCGCACCCTGTCCGGCGGTCTGGACCCGGTCGCTCTGCACCCGGCCAAGAAGTTCTTCGGCGCGGCGCGCAACACCGCTGAAGGCGGCTCTTTGACCATTATCGCCACCTGCCTGGTGGAAACCGGCTCCCGCATGGATGACCTGATTTACGAAGAGTTCAAGGGCACCGGCAATATGGAACTGCACCTGGATCGCCGGCTGGCGGAACGCCGCGTCTTCCCGGCCATTGATATTCCCCGCTCCGGCACCCGGCGCGAGGAACTGCTGCATCCTGACGCCGCTTACCGGCAGATTCAGCTCCTGCGCCGCATGGTGGGCATCATCGCCGATGACTCCAACAACTTCGCCGAGGTCACCGAGCGTGTGCTGGATAAGCTCAAGAAGAGTAAGAATAACGTGGATTTCCTGACCAATCTGACGCGGGAGAAGGCGTAGTAGAGCTTTCAGCTCTCAGCCATCAGGTTTCAGCTAAAGCGGAAAGATTTATAAGAGGGGAACAGGCAGCGCCTGTTCCCCTCTTTGTTTTAGCTCTGTAAGGCCGGTATTTTTAAGCTGTTCCCCGAGCCCTTCGGGAAATCTTAATATCCAATAAACAGTAACGAGTTTTCAGTATTCAGTCCGGGGTGGAAGTTGGTATTAGATTGCCACAAGCTCTTTGCGCTTTCGCAATGACACATATATGAAGCTGAATGCTGAGTGCTGAAAGCTGACGGTTGATAGCTTCGGGTACTACCAATTTCCAATATTTCAATAGACGGGCTAAGTATTCAGTAAACAGTCATCAGTAACGAGTTATTGAAGACGTGGATCCCCGGCTTTCGCCGAGGATGACATTTATTTTGTTGTCATTACCCGTGAAAGCGGGTAATCCAGGAAGCTGAAAGCTGACTGCTGAAAGCTGAACGCTGGAGAGGAAACCGGGACTGCTTCGCGGCTGGTGGTCGCTCGCAGTGACGGTGGAGGGAAGGACTGACCGGGGCGGGCTGGACATGTCCAGCCCCTACACTGGTTTGTGCTGAACACCGGTACGATTGCCACACACCCTGCGGATGTTCGCAAAGATACATGTAGATGGCTGACAGCTCGCCCGCCGACAGCCTCAACGTTTGTCATTAAACTTTTCCGGTGTTAATATGGTGTGTCCGCGCTGAAAGCGTAATGTAATCAAGAGGAAAACATGACATCATCCAACGGATACATCCAGCTTACCCTTGAGTTCTCCAGAGAAGGCAGACGCTGGCTGGGTCGGTGCCGGGAACTGGGCACTTCCACCTTCGGCAGAACGCTCACGGAAGCTGATGCCAAACTCCGGGAGGCGGTGGATTGCCACCTGAACACTCTGGAAGAAGTCGGTGAACGGGAACGGTTTTTCCGGGATCATCACATTGTCGTCCGCCCGGCAGCCGCCGGCCGGGCTATGGTGGAAGTTGAAATGCCGGCGGAGAGCGCCTCCTTTATTAAGACCCATCTGCACGATATGAAAGCGCTGGCCGGCGTAAACTGAATGTCATAGTTTCCTGCCATTACCGGCAAGCAACTGCTGAAGCTGTTTCTCAAGGATGGCTGGGTAGAGAAAAGAAGAACCCGTCATTGCGTTTGTGTAGTCAAGGCTGATCCAGCCGGCAGAACCAGAGTGGCCATGGTTGATGATACCCGCGCCGTGCTGCCTGACGGCACCCTGCATGATATCCTTGGTGTTAAGCAAACCGGAATCGGCCGAAAAGGGCTTATGGAACTCATTGATAAATACGGTATCGGTAAATAAACCCTGCTGACAGCATTGAAATACTACAAATACTACAAATACTACCAATTTCAAATATGTGAATACTAGTACCGGGACTGCTTCGCGCCTGGTGGTCGCTCGCAGTGACGGTGGAGGGAAGGACTGACCGGGGCGGGCTGGACATGTCCAGCCCCTACAGCTGATAGCTGACGGCTGACTGCTGAAAGCTCACCCTGCGAGGCTACGCCGAAGCAATCTCGGTATTCGTTACTGTAAACTGCTGACTGCCAACTGATTACTACAAGCTGATAGCTCATGCCCCCAACCGGCAATATACTTCAGCTCAGCTCCGGATAATTATCCTTCAGCCACATCGTCAGCGATGCGCGGAGATATTCAGCCAGTGTGATTATTTCCGCCACCTCCCGGTCTGAAATGATGCCGGCCATTTCATAGTCCAGCAGGTTGCGCTGTCGCCGGTAACGGTTGAGGACAGCGATTTTTACCGGATCCGGTGTGAGGGTGAATTCCAGGGATTTGATGGTGACAAAGTGGTTAGCTTCTCCTGCGGTGCGGTAGCCTTTAGCCGCCAGTGCTGCCTTGGCGGTCATCAGGGCGGCGTTATAAGCGGTGGTGAATCTTCTGTCCAGGCTGATGTTGTCCGCCCGGGCGTCTTTCAGATCCCGGTCAAATACGGTCATCAAGTGGGCTATTTCCTGACGGCTTGTCGTATGTGTTTTTAGTTTGCCCTCGGCCAGCCAGTCTGCCAAACTCATCTTCGTCTCCGATCAGGAACATTTTTTCAGCTCCGGTTACTGTTTTCAGGAAATGATGTCCTTCGTCCAGTTTATCCCGGAATTCCGCCGGGGTATAGAGCGCCGGGTTTATCTCCCGGGCCAGCCGCGCCTCGGCAATATCCAGCGGGACGGTCAACTCTTCCGGCGAGATGTCGCCGATTACCATCAGGTCAATGTCGCTGTGGCGGTTTTCCGTGCCGGCGGCAAAAGAGCCGTAGATGAAAGCGACGCGTATTTGTTCGGCCACGGACATCAGCGCCGCCCGCAACGTGTCGGCGATGCCGGAAGTTTTAATGACCAGCCGGTGGAGTTCGTCAAAAATCGGGCTTTGCCGGTTGGCCTGGTAGTACTTTTGACGCCCCTCAATGACCCGGTTCAGCAGACCGGCCTTTTCCAGGCGCGCCAGCTCCCGGCTGAGGTTGGTGGAATCCTCTTGTAACAATGCGGTCAGCTGGCGGGCATAGAAACGTTCATCGGGGTGACTGAACAGCCAGCCGAGCAGTTTAGCCCTGAGTTTGGAGCCGGATATGATTTCAAGCAGATTCATAATGTAGTAAATATTACTTTAAATAAAGTATTATATACTGTATTAAGGGGAGACGCAAGAGAAATACTACCAATACTACCAATACTACAAATACTACAAATACTACCAATTTCCAATATTTCAATAGATATACCGGGGCGGGCTGGACATGTCCAGCCCCTACAGGCTGAAACCTGATAGCTGAATGCTGACAGCTCGCCCGTTGAGATTGCCACAGCCGCTGGCGGCTTCGCAAAGACGGGCAAATAATACCAATACTACCAATTTCCAATATTTCAATAGACGGGCCAAGTATTCAGTAAACAGTCATCAGTAGCGAGTTATTGAGGACGTGGATCCCCGGCTTTCGCCGGGGATGACATTTATTTTGTTGTCATTACCCGCGAAAGCGGGTAATCCAGGAAGCTGAAAGCTGACTGCTGAAAGCTTCGGATACTACCAATTTCCAATATTTCAATAGACGGGCTAAGTATTCAGTAAACAGTCATCAGTAACGAGTTATTGAAGACGTGGATCCCCGGCTTTCGCCGAGGATGACATTTATTTTGTTGTCATTACCCGTGAAAGCGGGTAATCCAGGAAGCTGAAAGCTGACGGCTGACTGCTGACAGCTCACCTTGCGAGGCTGCGCCGAAGCAATTTCGGTATTCGTTACTGTTTACTGCCAACCGATTACTACAAGCTGATAGCTGAAAGCTGGCCGCTGACAGCTCGCCCGCTGCCAGCTTCGCTCGTAACTTGGATTTTTCCATCCGTGGCTCTATACTGAAATCAACAATCCATGTTGGAGAAAACTATGAAACTACCGGTGCTGATATCACAAGGCGAAGACGGCTATTATACAGCTGAGGTGCCCGTGTTGCCCGGTTGTATCTCTCAGGGTAAAACCAAGGCCGAAGCCCTGGTTAACATCAGGGAAGCCGCTGAACTGTGCCTGGAAAGTATGGATGAAGAAGGCTGGACACTCCCCAGGCATTATAGCCTCAATCAAGTTGAGGTTGGTGCCTGATTGCCGCCCTTACCCGTTATTTCCGGTGCCCGTTGTATTGAAATACTTGCCGGTCTCGGTTGTGTCGTAGCCCGTGTCAAGGGTAGCCATGTCAGGTTGCGCTGTCCAGGCCGCAAGCCGGTAACTGTCCCTCTTCATGATGAACTGGACCGGGGTACTTTGCGTGCTATTCTGCGGAGTATCGGCGTCAGTGTAGCCGAGTTTCTTGCTTTGATGAAGGGCTAACCTGCCCGGCGCAACGCCGCCACCAGGTCAGGGCGTTTTATCGGACCGAAAGGCGGCATCAGGAGATTTCTGCCGGTATCTTGAGCTCTATGTTATCCACAATCGGCAGCGGCAGGTGACGGGCAATGCTTATCATGACCCAGTATTCAAGGGCTTCACGCAGCTCCAGCCAACCGACAGTATGGCATCCAGATTGAAGTATTCAACCTCACGGATTACCGTTCGTGTCCCTTCTGTTTGAACAGTTGCATATTTTGCAACAGTTGCCTTCCGCTCCAATTCCCCATCCCTGAATACATTTCGGAGATGTCGGGATATAACTGAATTGTCTCGCTCAAACAGTTCGGCCATCTGGTTCAGGCTTAGCCAAACCGTTTCTCTTTCCAAACGCACGTTGACCGAGATATTGCCGCTGGGATCCTGAAAGAAAATTATATCCCCGCGCCCCGTAGCATCAGATGTGTTCAAAGTGTTGCCCCTCCCCTTAACGAGCAGACTTTAGCCTGCCATAATCAAAGACGCTGAAAGCTGACAGCATTGAAATACTACCAATTTCCAATATTTGAATACTAGTACCGGGACTGCTTCGCGCCTGGTGGTCGCTCGCAGTGACGATAGGGAGTGCGGACCGGGGCGGGCTGGACATGTCCAGCCCCTACAGGCTGAAACCTGACTGCTGACAGCTCGCCTCGCGAGGCTACGCCGAAGCAATCCCGGTATTATTAACCGTAAACTGCTGACCGCCAACTGATTACTACAAGCTGACTGCTGACTGCTGGTCGCTTTTCACGGCCACCTCCCTTGCCCCTGTGTTGGTGAAAGCCTATAATAAAATCGTCATGATTAGAGAATACATTGAAGCCGCTTTACAGCGGGCCAAATATGAAATCATTGAAGACGCAGAGCCGTATTATGGTGAGATTCCGGAGCTCCCCGGCGTTTGGGCTACCGGCGCCAATCTGGAAGCGTGTCGCCGTAATCTGGCCGATGCCGTTGACGCCTGGGTAGTATTCCGGCTCAGTCAGGGTATGGACATCCCCGCACTGGGTAAAACCCGTCTGAAAATCCCCCGCCGCCTTAAGGCCGGTGTCTAAACTCTCCCCGGTCACCTGGAAGGACCTGGTAAAGCGCCTGAACACCGGGCCAATTGCCCCGGATCAATACTACCAATACTACAAATACTACCAATTTCCAATATTTCAATAGACGGGCCAAGTATTCAGTAAACAGTCATCAGTAACGAGTCATTGAGGACGTGGATCCCCGGCTTTCGCCGAGGATGACATTTATTTTGTCATTACCCGCGAAAGCGGGTAATCCAGGTAGCTGACTGCTGAAAGCTTCGGATACTACCAATTTCAAATACTTCAATAATAGTACCGGGACTGCTACGCGCCTGGTGGTCGCTCGCAGTGACGATAGGGGAAGGACTGACCGGGCGGACTGGACATGTCCAGCCCCTACAGGCTGAAACCTGATAGCTGAACGCTCGCCCGTTGAGATTGCCACAGCCGCCTGGCGGCGGCTTCACCAGCCTGCGGGTTTGGTTATGGTGCCTACTGAGTCGCTGAGGGTGTGTGGGAATTGGGAAGCGGCGAGAACGCTGCGGTTGATGTTCTGCATATATGCAGTGGCTATCTTCTTAAGATGCACTGACTGGTAAGATTTATCGTGGGGATTAACAACAGTGATGTGTTTGCCGCAACGCCTGATAGATAACTCTATCGGCATGCATAAATCTGAATCATTACTGATGACTACCGCCTTATCAAAGGCATCTTCGTAACAGTCAGCCAGCAACATTGAGGCCAGATTAACGTCAGAACCTTTTTCCTCCCGTTTGAGGACGTACGCACAAACCGGCGAGCCTTCAGGTTTGGCTTCTCCATTTGCAATATACGCATATTCCGGCTTGTCTATCAGCACCGGCTTAACTGCTGCATGCCTTTTAGGATGGTTGATATAAACAAGGGGATACTGGGCGGACAAGGTAGGATGCTGGACGTATCTTCCTTGATATATTGAAAGCGACGGCAGAGTACGCAAAGCGCGCAGGTAAATATCCTGCCGCAGCGGTGCCTCCAGATCATGGGGCGATGGTTTGACTCTGGCGGTAAAATAGCGGATTTGATTGATGGTATCGTTGGGAAACAGATTTGAGCATAACATGGCCAGGTTCAGCCACTTGAATGGGGAATACTTTAATGCGCCGTAATAAAGGTTAAAACCGTCAATATAGACGTTGGTTTTCAATTTTTCTCCATATACAAAAGCCACCTTGCGGCGGCTCTTGCGACCCTGCAACCTAAATCGCAGGGGGGATAACTACTTGTACCATCATGATACAACAACAATCTCATGGATAGCAAACATGGGATAGGGGCGGAAACAAACGATATTGTGCTTCCGGCGATCTTTTTTGCCTGAAATTCTGCCGTGATTATATGACAACCGTTGCGATACAGGCCTGTTAACGCAAAGCGCTTTTGGTAATAGTGTAAAAATTGCCTGCGCCCCTACGGGAAATCCTAATATCCAATATCTAATCCCCAAACAATATCAAATACCAAAATTATAATGACCTAAACAGGAACCGAGATTGCCACAGCCGCCGCCAGGCGGCTTCGCAAAGACAAAACCCTTAACCCCTCCGTCATTACGAGGAGCGAAGCGACGTGGTAATCTAAATCATGGTATTCCAGTTGCTCATTAGATTGCCACGGCCGCCCACACCCCCAACGTCATTGCGAGGCTACGCCGAAGCAATCTCGGTATTCGTTACTGTAAACTGCTGACTGCCAACTGATTACTACAAGCTGACTGCTGATAGCTGATAGCCTTATCAAAATACTACCAATTTCAAATATGTGAATAAGAGTACCGGGACTGCTTCGCGCCTGGTGGTCGCTCGCAGTGACGGGGAGGGGCATTGTTATATTCTAAGCGTCATTGCGAGGCTACGCCGAAGCAATCTCGGTATTTTTACTGTAAACTGCTGACTGCCAACTGATTACTACAAGCTGAAAGCTGACAGCTGACAGCTCGCCCGTTCATGTTGCTTTTTAGCTGATCATCTGATATTCTGAAAATCAGAAAGTAGGAAAATATGTCGGAACTGATTCAGATACGGAAAAAAGCCCAGCTGACCCTGCCGTTGTCTATTCGGCGGCAACTGAATATTGAGGACGGCGACGTGGTTGACGTCCGGGTGCAGGACGGGGAAATCATCCTCAAGCTCAAGAAGCTGGTAGATAAGGATCAGGCCTGGTTCTGGAGCCGCCGCTGGCAGCAGGGTGAGGCCGGGGTTGAGGCTGATGTAACTGCCGGTCGGGTTCATGAATTTGCCGATGCCGGCCAGGCCGTGGCCTATCTCCATAAACGCACCGGTGGCCGCCGCGCCTGATGACCATCCGTCTGTCGGAGCGTTTTGTCAGCCGTTACGCGGAGCTGTCAAAGATAATCCAGCGCAAGGTTGATAAAGCCCTGAAGCTGCTGGACGCGGATCACCGGCACCCCGGCCTCCGCAGTCACCCGGTTCAGGGCGCGCCGGGCATTTTTGAGGCTTATGTGGATGATAAATACCGCATGACCTTTGAGCGGTCCGGCGAGGTACTGTTCCTCCGCAATGTTGATAACCATGATGAATGTTTGAAGAACCCCTGATATATATATAAGGAAGACGGCCGGGCTCTCCCGCCCGGTGGATCCCCGGCTTTCGCCGAGGATGACAAAGCCCTTCGGGAAATTCTAATATCCAATATCTAATACCTAAACAATATCAAATACCAAAATTATAATGACCTAAACAGGAACCGAGATTGCCACAGCCGCCGCCAGACGGCTTCGCAAAGACAAAACCCTTAACCCCTCCGTCATTACGAGGAGCGAAGCGACGTGGTAATCTAAATCATGGTAATCCAGTTACTCATTAGATTGCCACAGCCGCTGACGCGGCTTCGCAATGACAAAACCGTGTATCCCATCCGTCATTACGAGGAGCGAAGCGACGTGGTAATCTAAATCATGGTAAACCAGTTACTCATTAGATTGCCACAGCCGCCTGGCGGCGGCTTCGCAATGACATATGTAGGTGGCTGATACCTGTATACTGCCTACTGTCTACTGCCTACAAAACAGCTGACTGCTGAAAGCTGATAGCTGATAGCTTCGGGTACTACCAATTTCAAATATTTCAATAAGGCTTACGGATACCTTAAAACCCCCTGGTCTACCTAATACTGTGAACCGTTTACTGAAAACTGCGTACTAAAAGCTGATGGCTGACTGCTGATAGCTGAAAGCTTTCCCCCCCTACCCCCTTGACACCCGTGGTATTATATTAATAACGCAGAAAAAGCAGGCTGCGCGGTGTCGCGTTGTCTGCATTTCATAAAACATACAGAAAGGTGGTGATGGAATACGAAAGCAGCCGTTAAGACCCCTCTTCCTTTATATAGACTAACCACTTATCAGGAAAACGGGTCGGCAGAAAGAAAAACAAAATAGATCTCCAGGAGTCTTTAGGGAATAACCAAAAAGACATATTAATAATCCAAAATAAATAATTCGAAAAGGAAATTTAAAGGTCGATGAAAAAGTTAAACAAAATCTTTAGTATCGTGCTGACCGCGGCGATCATGACCAGCTTGCTGATCACCTCCGCCATCCCGGTCGCCGCCGGTACCAATGAGTGGAGCACTGTCACCATCCCCGGCGCTACCGGGTTGGTTGTCAGTAATGAAATCGAATCCACCGGTTTATTGACTCAGGCATCAGATGGCACGCTGTTTGCGTCGCTTGGGATTGATGGTGAGTACTTTCTTGGCAAATCCACCAACGGAGGTCGCACTTGGACCACCGTTAAAACTCCCTCTTTCACTGGTTTGAATACCGGCGTCACTTTTGATGCTGGTGAATGGGAGATTCAAGCTATCGCCACTTCACCCACTGATGCTGCTGTGGTGTACATTGCCTCCCTGCACACCGTGTTCAAGTCCACCGATGGTGGCGCTACCTTCACCAAGATGGCATCCGTTCCGGCTAATGGCTGGGGCGACAGCTACGATATCGTAGCTATGGATGTCGCCATGGCCGGTGGCACCTACAAAGTGGTCGTCGGTGCCAACTACACCGGTTGGCCGGACAGTGAAGTCTTCTACATGGATGAGAGCGACTTCTTCTTCAATTTCCAGACCATCGGTACCCCGTCCTTCGGCACTCAGCATGACGCCGACCAGATTTATGATGTTGTGCTGTCCCCTAATTTTGCCACCGATAAGGGTATCGTTGTTCTGGCTGAAGGCGATGACAATCGCCCCTTGATTTCTTTTAATGTCAATGGCGGCGCCTGGGGTTCCGCAGTTGATGCTGTTGAAGAAACTGATATTGATGGCTCCTTCTGGGGCGGCCAGATCGCTCTGCCCGCTGACTTCAATATCGTTTCCAGCCCCTTCTTCTATGTCGGTATTGACGGCACCGGCTCAACCTCTGGTGTCTACCGCGTAGTCGGTAGCCCCACCACTTCTTCCGTGCTCCGTCTGCCGGCCGCCATCTCACAGATGGATGTCTTCAGCATTGATGTTGTCGGTAACTTCGCTTCCGCCAGCATCATCATCGGCTCCGACGAAGGTGAAGTCGCTATCTCCACCAACGCCGGCGCTTCCTGGACCGAAGGCTCAGACCAGCTAACCGGCCCCGGCAATGAAGTTTATGTCTGCTTAGCTGATGACTTCGTTACCTCCGGTATTGCATGTGCCATGGTCGCCGCTTCCGGTTCCATCAACGACGAATCCGCTTTCAACCTGACGGTTGACAAGGGCGTCAACTGGAACCAGGTCAGCCTGGTCAACACCGATATCACCTCCATCGAAGCGATGGAAGTCGGTGGCGGTTTCACCTGGCTGTCCACCCAGAACGACTATAATGGTGTCGTTGGCCAAACCGCCGGCACTTTTACTGTGACTGTTCCGACCTTAGGTACTGCAGTCACAACTGCGGCTGATTCGGTTACTCTGGTTAATACAGGCAGTGTTTCGCTTACTGCTGAGTTGAATACTTGGGTTACCGGCGATGTTGATGATATCAGTGTCGCGTTCTCCGCTGCTGGTAGTTACAATATTGTTGCCGGTACAATGTTCATCACTCTGCCTAACGGTGGGGATTCGGTTACTATTTCTGCCCTGCTAGCCGGCATTGGTTTTGATATGGACGTCACTGGTGGTGGTACTTATTCTTTCATTGAGAACTTTGACGGCTCTGGTGATAACATATCAATCACGGGAACTCCTCCGAACTACACTGTAGTCCTGCCCGACATTGCAGTTGTTAGTAATGTCAACACTGTTGTTACCGTTGATGTTACTGGTGGTACAATTTCCGTCTCTGGCCCTCACTGGAGTGGTGGGAGTGGGGATGGCACTATGACGTTTGACGTCAATGGTGAGTCCTACACAGTTACCGCAACGGGTTCTACCACTGTAACTGGCACTGTCGTCACTACTTCGGGCACTGCCCCGGTTTATGCCGGTGCCAACCCGCCAGTAGCCGGCGCTTTTACCCTTGCCTATCCCATCACTCCCGTTACCGCCAATGTCACCAACTCAATCTGGCGCATGAGTGGCGGTAATTGGGAACGCGTCCTCTTCACTGAAGATGATGCGGCAATTGATCTGCTGACCCTGTCTGAGGACGGCGCCGCCTTGTTCATGGGCACCTTTGGTGACGTGAACAGCCTGGAGAAATCCATGGATAACGGCGAGAACTTTGACGGCACCATCTTCTCCGATCCCCCGTCCCTGAACACCTTCATTGCTGTCAATGCTCAGACCTTCATCGTCGGCGACAATAACGGTGTGGTCCATCGCAGTGCCGACAACGGCTTCATCTGGACCGCCACCACCATCAAGAGCGGCGATTCTACTCCCGCCACCGCTGGCGATATCACCGCCATGGCCACCAACGGCACCGCCGTTGTCGTCGGCACTGACGACGGCCGCTTTGCCTTCTCTGCTGACATGGGCGCCACCTGGGGCGCGGCCACCAAGACCGCTGATGCCGCTACCGGCGAAATCAATGCCGTAGCTCTCCAGATGGGTTCCAATACCGCCGCCTGGGGCGTGACCGATGACGGCAAACTGGTAAAATCCTCCAAGCCAAGCACTGATTTAGACGAAGGCCTGCTGACCAACGGCGTCGGCGTCTTCTCCGGTGCCGCTCCGTCTGACTCCTATGCTGTCTACGCATTGGATGCCAACGGTGAGGTTATCCGCCTGCTGTCCAACGGCCAAGCCACCAGCATCGGCGACTTCACCTCCGGTACCGCTCTGTTTGGAGCCGGCAACACCCTGACCGCTCTGGTCAACGGTAATGCCATCCGCTCCTACACCGATACCCTGGCTGTCGCCGTGACCGGTGTCACCGCTACCGCCAACTCCACCTCCAGCATTACCATCAACTGGGCTGCTCTGGCTGATGCTGAAGAGTATGCGGTTAACGTTAAGACCGGCTCTGCCGAAAAGAATTACTTCAGCGCCACCTTCGCTTTCGGTGATGCCACCGTTGACGCCACCACCCTGACTGTCACCGGCCTCGCCGCTGACACCACCTACTATGTATCTGTCTGGGGCGTTGACCCGGTTGACACCTTCTATGGTACTACCTCAGTAGCTACCAAACCTGATGCTGTCACCACCCCGGTTAGCCTGGCTCCGGTTGCCGGCGCCATCGGTGTCCCGGTTAACCCGTCCTTCCAATGGGGCGGCGTTGCCGGTGCTACCAGCTACACCGTGGAAGTTGCCACTGATGCCCTCTTCACCAACATCGTCAAAACCCTCACCACCCCCATTGCCGCTGTTGCCTGGGATGGCGCTTCACTGGCCAACAACACCGTGTACTACTGGCGCGTGACCGCTACCACCGCTACCGGAACTTCCGCTGCGGTTGAGAGCGTCTTCACCACCGTGACTGCCGCGACTCCTCCGGTCACCGTGACCTCCACCACTTCACCCAACATCACGCTGACCCAGCTGCCGGCTCCTGACGTAGCGACCCCGGGCTACATCTGGATTATCATTGCCATCGGCGGTATCTTGACCGTCCTGGTGATCGTCCTGATCGTCCGCACCCGCCGCGTAGTGTAACGCAAAGCTATTAGCTTTCAGCTAAAAGCTTAGAAAAGAGGGAGCCTCCATTTCTGGAGGCTCCCTCTTTTGCTGTCACGACAGCAAAAAGAGAAATCACAAATCCAAAGCACCAAATAACAAACAATATTAAAATCCTAAACTCAAAGGTTCAAAACGGGGATTTTTCCGTAGGGGAGAGGCATGCCTCTCCCGCCCCGGTGGCTCCCCGGCTTTCGCCGAGGAAGTAGGTATTAGATTGCCACAGCCGCCTGGCAGCGGCTTCGCAAAGACGGGTGACTTGTAAAGCTAAAATCGTTCTATGGCCGTTTGGCGGCTTTACAGGCTAAAAAACACTGATTTGGGCACGGCTGGACTGATTTCTTTACCATCACTAAGATGGACAGAAGAGTAGAAGTTGGTATTAGATTGCCACAGCCGCTGACGCGGCTTCGCAATGACGATAACGCTTAACCCATCCGTCATTACGAGGAGCGAAGCGACGTGGTAATCTAAATCATGGTAATCCAGTTACTCATTAGATTGCCACAGCCGCTGACGCGGCTTCGCAATGACGATAACGCTTAACCCCTCCGTCATTACGAGGAGCGAAGCGACGTGGTAATCTCGTCTTGAATGTCCGGTACGGCAAGGAGCCCTTTGTGTTAATATGGCGACGATGCGTGAAAAAACCTTTACCGTGTATATCATGGCATCCGAGCTTAATACGGTGATATATATCGGTGTTACTTCAAATCTAAAACAGCGGGTGTATCAGCACAAAGCCAAATTGGCCGACGGCTTCACCAGCCGATACAATATCAATAAGCTGGTGTATTACGAAACCTGTCCTCAGGCCGAAGGCGCCATCACCAGAGAGAAACAACTGAAGTCATGGTCGCGGAAACGGAAGAACGACCTGATAGAGAAGTTCAACCCTGAATGGCGAGATTTATATGATGAGATATGACAGAGTGGAAGTTGGTATTAGATTGCCACAGCCGCTGACGCGGCTTCGCAATGACGTATAAGGGTAGATGGCAGCTCGTCCGCAAAGACAAAACCCTTACCCCCTCCGTCATTACGAGGAGCGAAGCGACGTGGTAATCTAAATCATGGTAATCCAGTTACTCATTAGATTGCCACATCCGCTGCGCGGCTTCGCAATGACAGAATGGAAGATGGTATTAGATTGCCACAGCCGCTGACGCGGCTTCGCAATGACGATAACGCTTAACCCATCCGTCATTACGAGGAGCGAAGCGACGTGGTAATCTCGTCTTGAATGTCCGGTACGGCAAGGAGCCTTTTGTGTTAATATGGCGACGATGCGTGAAAAAACATTCGCCGTGTATATCATGGCATCCGAGTTTAATACGGTGATATATATCGGTGTTACTTCAAATCTAAAACAGCGGGTGTATCAGCACAAAGCCAAATTGGCCGACGGCTTCACCAGCCGATACAATATCAATAAGCTGGTGTATTACGAAACCTGTCCTCAGGCCGAAGGCGCCATCACCAGAGAGAAACAACTGAAGTCATGGTCGCGGAAACGGAAGAACGACCTGATAGAGAAGTTCAACCCTGAATGGCGAGATTTATATGATGAGATATGACAGGGCGGAAGTTGGTATTAGATTGCCACAGCCGCTGACGCGGCTTCGCAATGACGTATAAGGGTAGATGGCAGCTCGTCCGCAAAGACAAAACCCTTACCCCCTCCGTCATTACGAGGAGCGAAGCGACGTGGTAATCTAAATCATGGTAATCCAGTTACTCATTAGATTGCCACATCCGCTGCGCGGCTTCGCAATGACAGAATGGAAGATGGTATTAGATTGCCACACACCCTGCGGGTGTTCGCAATGACACATGTAGGTAGCTGATAGCTGACTGCTGATGGCTGACAGCTCGTCCGCTTGAACTCCGGTTACTAAAAGTACTATAGTATGGGTTGATTTAATATATGCCGAATCACATTCGGTACAATAAGAGTTTTTAGAAAGGCTTCTTAAACATGAAAAAACTCCACCGGATCTTCAACGTGCTGCTGACCGCAGCGATTATGGCCAGTCTGCTGATTACCTCAGTCATGCCGGTCAGCGCCGGCACTCATGAGTGGACGCAGTTTGCCACTCCTTCCGAGGAAGGCCTGGTCATGCCCAACAACATATATGACTCCGGCCTACTGACCATGGGCGCTGACGGCGCGCTGTACGCCTATGTCCGGTTTGGGGAAGAGACCAACAATGTGGTCTTACTTGACTGGGGCTATAATCTGGTCAAGTCCACCAACGGCGGCCGCACCTGGACGGCCACTGAAGTGCCCGGCGAGATTACCGCCATTGCCGCTTCGCCGACCGAGGCTAACGTGATTTATATCGCAGTTAATGTGGAGAATACACCGCCGCCCAGTTCCACTCCGCCGCCATCCACAACACCCTTCGCCGGTCAGGGCACAACGACGGCTACACCCATGACCGCCGGTTATACCCCCACCATCATGAAATCCACTGACGGCGGCAAGAACTTCACCACTATGGCGTCCCTGAACAGTTACGAATTTATCACCGCCATGGCCGTGGCCAAAGTGGGCGGTGCCTATAAGGTGATAGTGGGTACTTCCTACGGCGGTGCCACCTCAAAGAAAATGAGTGCGACTCCTTATGAGCTTTCCGGCGGCAACGTTTACATAATGGACGAAGCCGAATTCTTCAATACCCTGGTGCCGGTGGGCACGCCTGATTTTGCCACCGCCAATCCGGGGGCGCGGATTATCGACATCGAACTTTCGCCCAGCTTCGCCACCGACAGGGGTGTGGTGGTGCTGTCCACTGACGATAATATCTACAATTCATATAAATTAGGCGATTCCTATACCGCAGCCCTCATCTCCTATAACGTCGGCGGCGGCTCATGGGGAGCAACGCCCGGCGTGGAGATCACGCTGGCTGAAAGTAATGAACGCTCATATATCGCTTACGATATCTTCGGCCAACTGGCCCTGCCGACCGGTTTTTCCATATCCAACCCCAGTTACTATGTCGGCGTGGGCGCTTATGGCGGCGACGGCGGCGTTTACCGGGTAATGAACGGCGCGGCCGTGCTGATCAGCGAACCGATGCCGGTGGGCAGTCTGGATGTAACCGGTAGTTTTACTTCGGCTTCTTTGATTGCCGGCACCGCTTACGGTGAAGTTTATACTACTCTTAACTACGGGCAGGTCTGGACCCAGGGCAAGAAGCTCACCGGCGACGGGCCGGCCGAGGTGCTCTTCCGCGGCGACTTCGCTTCTTCCGGCGTTGCCTATGCTTTGACCACGCCGAGAATGGAAGGCTCCCCTTATGATGAAGCCGGCTTCCACCTTTCAGTGGACAAGGGCGTCAACTGGAACGGCCTGAGCCTTTTGAATTCAACCATTTATACCATTGACGACGTGGCTTTCGCCGCCAACGGCGACATCTTCATGATTACGTCTTCAGTAGCGCCGGATCAGTCACACCGCATGGGCGAAATCCAAAATTATGACAACCGGTCATTGTGGCGCTATTCCGGCGGCAACTGGGAGCGGGTGCTGGGCAACCAGGAACCCAATTACCTGACCAAGCTGGAACTTTCGCCCAATTACGCCTCCGACGGCGGTGTCTTCTTCATCGACGGCACTGACAACGGCACAACCGGCGGCGTTATCGTCGGCTCCACCGACCGGGGCCAGACCTTTGAGGCGCAGGTGGTGCCGCCGTTTGCCGGCAGTCCCGTCTGTTCCTATGAGGTCATTAACCTGAATACCTTTGTGGTGGGCACTACCGACGGCCGGTTCGCCCGCACCACCAACGGCGGTTTCTTCTGGGATGTCACCAACATCACGGAGATGACCGGCTATATCGCCGCCATTATCCGCTCCACCGACGGCTCCACCCTGGCGGCCATTGATGACAACGGCCGGGTGACCCGTTCCACCGACCTGGGTGTGACCTGGTCAGCGTCGCCCGAAGCGGCTCTGCCGGGCGCTGCGGCTCCGGTATCCATTACCTTTGAATACGGCTCCAATTCCAAGATCTGGGCTACCAGCTATAACAGCGGCGTTTTTGCCATGAATCTGACCGCCGCTACGCCTTCATGGGGCGACCGCTTTGATGACGGCGGCGACGCGCCGCTGTTTGATTCACCTAATTCCGTACCCAACACGGTCGACCAGGGCGTCGGCATTGCCTCCGGTATCGCTGTCGGCGGCGACTATGTCATCTATGCCATGGATGCCGATGCTGAACTCAGCCGGATTATGGCCGATGCTTCCCGTGCCGGTAAGATTTCGCCCTCCGACGATTTTACCGGGGCCAATAAGCTCTATATCCAGCCTCAGGCCGGAGCCAACAAGCTGTGGACCATCGGCGACGGCAATGAGCTTTATACCTATACCGACCACCTGGCGGTGCCTGTGCCGGGTGTCAGCATCGGCGCTTTCAATACCGGTTCAGCCACCGTTACCTGGACTGGTCTGCCGACCGCCGACACTTACGGTGTGGCCATTGTGGCCGGTTCAGAGGCCGCCAGTGACGTGTACACGGCTGTGCTGGCCGCGGACGACCTGGATACCCTGACCTATACTTTTAACAACCTGGATTCCAATACGGTGTATTCGGTGAGCGTCTGGGCGGTGGCTCCGGTGACCTCGTTCGTGGGCACCACCTCGTTTGCCACTCAACCGAACGCGCCGGGACAGACCGACCCGAACCTGGCGCCGCCGCCGGCGGCCCAGGACGTGCCGACCAATCCTTCGTTCCAGTGGTCGCCCATACCGGGGGCTACGGGGTATGTGGTTGAGGTGGGCACCGATTCCGGATTCACCAACCCGCAGCGTTTCTCCTCACCCATCGCCGCCTTCGCCTGGCCGGGCAGCCCGCTGAATAACGGCGCGGTGTACTACTGGCGCGTGGCGGCACAGACGGCTACCGGGCAGTCCGCCTGGGTGAGCGGCGTGTTCACTACCGCTGCGGCGGCTCAGCCGCAGGTGACGGTGACCCAGACGGCACAGCCGGGCATTACCCTGACCCAGTTGGGAGCGCCGGACGCCGAAGTGCCGACCTATATCTGGCTGATCATCGGCATCGGCGGTATTCTGACCATTCTGGTGACTGTGCTGATTGTCCGGACGCGGGCGGTAGTGTAGTTAAACTTTAAGCTATCAGCTTTCAGCTAACAGCTGTCAGCTTCAGAGGGAGCCTCCAGAAATGGAGGCTCCCTCTTTTAATATCTAATGGGTATAAATACTACCAATGCCACAAATACTACCAATTTCAAATATTTGAATATACCGAGTGGGCAGAATATTCAGTGAACAGTAGACAGTACGAGTATTCAGTACGGAGTGGATCCCCGGCTTTCGCCGAGGATGACATTAATTTTTGTTGTCATTACCCGCGAAAGCGGGTAATCCATGTAGCTGATGGCCGGAAAATACTACCAATGCCACAAATACTACCAATTTCAAATATTTGAATAGGAGTACCGATACTGCTTCGCGCCTTGTGGTCGCTCGCAGTGACGGGGAAGGGGGTCATTGTCACACTCCAACGTCATTGCGAGGCTACGCCGAAGCAATCCCGGTATTTGTTACTGTAAACTGCCAACTGTCGACTGCCTACTAAAAAGCTGACAGCTTTCGGCCTCATATTGACATCCCCGGCGCAAGGTACCATAATAAGTATATAAAAAGATACTAAAAAAGGTACGGAAAAATGCCAACAATATTCAATGATGAAATCGTCACTGCGACTGAACTCAAGGCTAAACAGAAGATGTGGTTTGAAAAGGCCTGGCGCAATCCGGTATCGGTGACCAGTGGTAAAAAGAAACTGGTTATCGTTAATCGGGAAACCGCGCGTCAGATGTATGCGTTCAACTATTACGCAGATTTATTGATCAGGCTCGGCCGGGAGCTGCGGTTAAGCCCCACGAGCGGGAGTAAGGTATTTTCCTGGATGATTCACCTTAACGCTGGTGAGATTGACGAATTTTATGATGAACTGCTGGCCGGATTTGAGGAAGCTGCCAGCCATAACCAGTGGGAACAACTGGAAGAGCTATTGGCCGCCTGGCAGGCGACCGCCGAGGCTAAAAGCAACCCCGCCACTGCCGTGCTTTTGAAGGACGGCCAGGCTGTCCGGGAGTATGTTCGTCTTGACTGAGCCGTCCGGCAAGTATGCCGTGTATCTGGAGAAAAACGCCGTGCTTAAGGGCTGGCGACAGCTTGAAAGCCAGTATCCGGAGCCGATGAAGCGCTGCAAGGCTTTTCTGGAGAAATCGCCGGCTGATACCATTAATTCAGCGGGGAAAGCCAAACGTCTCAAAGGTGAGTTGAAGTGGCTGCTGCAATATGATGTCACTGACAGCCACCGTATCCGGTATTGGATCAACCAGGAGGCGCGCAGCGTATAGGTGGAGTACGCCGGCCCGCATCCGTAGGAGTGGATCCCCCAGGAAATTCTAATATCCAGTAAACAGTAACGAGTTATTGAGGACGTGGATCCCCGGCTTTCGCCGGGGATGACATTTATTTTGTTGTCATTACCCGCGAAAGCGGGTAATCCATGTAGCTGATGGCCGGAAAATACTACCAATGCCACAAATACTACCAATCTCAAATATTTGAATAGGAGTACCGAGACTGCTTCGCGCCTTGTGGTCGCTCGCAGTGACGGGGAGGGGGTTGAAAGCTGAAACCTGACTGCTGAAAGCTCACCCTGCGAGGCTGCGCCGAAGCAATCCCGGTATTTTTTACTGTAAACTGCCGACTGTGACTGCCAGTGAAAGCTGATAGCTGAAAGCTCACCCTGCGAGGCTGCGCCGAAGCAATCCCGGTATTTTTTACTGTAAAAGCTGATTACTGCCAGCCGAAAGCTGATAGCTGAAAGCTGAAAGCTCCCCTGCGAGGCTGCGCCGAAGCTGAAAGCTCACCCTGCGAGGCTGCGCCGAAGCAATCCCGGTATTTTTTACTGTAAACTGCCGACTGTGTACTGATTACTGCCAGCCGAAAGCTGATAGCTGAAAGCTCACCCTGCGAGGCTGCGCCGAAGCAATCCCGGTATTTTTTACTGTAAACTGCCGACTGTGTACTGATTACTGCCAGCCGAAAGCTGAAAGCTCACCCTGCAAGGCCACGCCGAAGCAATCCCGGTATTCATTACTGTAAACTGCCGACTGTGTACTGATTACTGCCAGCCGAAAGCTGATAGCTGAAAGCTCACCCTGCGAGGCTGCGCCGAAGCAATCCCGGTATTTTTTACTGTAAACTGCCGACTGTGTACTGATTACTGCCAGCCGAAAGCTGATAGCTGAAAGCTCCCTGCGACGCCGAAGCAATCCCGGTATTTTTTACTGTAAACTGCCGACTGTGTACTGATTACTGAGCAGCGAAAGCTAGCTGAAAGCTCATAGCTGAAACTGCGACTGGTACTTAAGCCAGCCCTCACCCTGCGAGCCTGCGCCGAAGCAATCCCGGGTTTTTTTACTGTAAACTGCCGACTGTGTACTGATTACTGCCAGCCGGAAGCTGATAGCTGAAAGCTCACCCTGCAAGGCCACGCCGAAGCAATCCCGGTATTCATTACTGTAAACTGCCGACTGTGTACTGCCTACTAAAAGGCTGATAGCTGATAGCTGACGGCTGATAGCTTATTACGGTATAATACCGCGATGGTTGCCGATTTCGGCCTCATCTGTTATATTAACGCGGATTTTCCGACCAGGGACAAGATTTGAACTGGGAACAGATAATTGTAAATTCAGCGGTCACCGGCAGCCTGTATCTGATATCGGCGGTCGGGCTGACGCTGCTATACGGCCTGGTCAAGTTCCCCAACTTCGCCCACGCCGAATTCATGGCCATCGGCGGCTTCCTTGGCTACTTCATCGCCGAACAGCTCGGTTGGCCGCTGTTTATAGCCTATCCGGTGGCCTTCATGGGCGCCGGTGTCGTTGGTTTTTTGAGCTACCGCGGTGTTTTCAAGCCGCTGGCCGATAAAGCCGGGACGACTATTATCCATTTGATGGTGGCCTCTATGGCTCTGGGCTTCATCCTGCGCCATACCGCCGGCGAAATTTGGGGCTTTTCCTCCCGCACCTTCAATATCATCTGGCCCATTTACGAGATCGGCTCTCTGCGTGTCAGCCTCCACTGGATAATCATCATCGCCACCGCGGTTGCCGTCGGCGCGGGGATGCATTACATGCTGACCCGCACCAAGATCGGCAAAGCCATCCGGGCTACTTCATCCAACCCCCGTCTGGCGCTGGCTGCCGGCATCGATACCACCAAAGTGTTGATGATTACCTGGTTTGTGTCCGCCGGTCTGGCCGGCATCGCCGGGTTGTTCCGCGGCGTGGAAACCCGGATTACGCCCTATGTCGGCTGGGACATCATCCTGCCGACCTTCGCCGTGGTGGTGCTGGGCGGCATCGGCAGCTTCTACGGCGCCATGGTGGCGGCCTTTGCCATCGGGCTGGCGGAGAATATCGGTGTGGTGCTGTTGTCCGAAATAGGCCTGTCCACCCAGTACCGCATGGCAATACCGTTCGTTATTTTAATTATCGTGCTGATATTCCGGCCTCAGGGGCTGGCGAAAGCGTTCAAGGGTAACTAAATGGAGCCGTTACTGGTATATGCGCTGAATGCCCTGGTTTACGTCGGCATCTTCGCCATCGTAGCCAAGTCTCTTAACGCCGAATACGGTTACACCGGTCTGGCCAACTTCGGCAAGGTGGCCTTCTTCATGATCGGCGCATACGGCTACGCCTTGCTGGTACAGGCGGGGGTGTTCTGGGGGCTGGCGCTGGTGCTGGCGGCGGTCATCGCCTCACTCTTCGGCCTTTTAATCTCCCTGCCGGCCATCCGGCTCCGGGAAGACTACCTGGCTATCGTCACCCTGACCTTCGGCGAAATTCTGCGCATCTTCTTCAAGGCCGAGGACTGGCTGGCCAACGGCGTCTGGGGCATCAATATTCCCTCGGTTTTCGCCCAGGGTGATTTCGCTCTCCGGCTGTGGCTCAACCTGGCTCTGGTGGCTTTCGTGCTGCTGCTGAGTTACCTCTTCATGCGTTACCTGGCTAATTCACCCTTCGGGCGCATCATGCGCGCCCTGCGTGACGATGAAGTAGCCGCCGACTCCATCGGCAAGAACCGTGTCAAGTATAAAGCCATCGTCTTCATGGTCGGCTCGGCCATGGCCGGCCTGGGCGGGGCGCTCTTTGCTAATTTCGTCGGTTATATCACCCCGGACTCCTTCCTGCCCATTATCACCTTTACTATCTGGATGATGGTCATCCTGGGCGGTCCGGGCAGTAATATCGGCGTTATCGTCGGCGCCGCGGCGGTTCAACTCTTCGAGCGCGGCACTATCATCCTCAAGGACTATATTACTTTACCGATTGACCCGACCAATCTCCAGAACATCATGTTCGGCCTTATCATTATCCTGATACTGATGTACCGCCCCGGCGGCCTGTTCAAGGAGAGCAAGATCAACACCCTGGGCACAAGGAGGGCCATGCGATGGCTGAATCCCTCCTCAAAATGACGCTGTGTGCTTCAATTAATCCCGTAAACAATAGCCGGAACCGGGTAGCAACCTGTTTTGGTATTGAATATTTGAATTTAGGATTTGTTTGGGATTTAGAAATTAGGATTTGGAATTTCCGTAAAGGAGGGCCATGCGATGGTTGAACCCCTCCTCGAAATGACGCCGAAGACTCTTCTGAACAAAGCCCGAAACCGGTCAGGTTTTGGTATTGGATATTGGAATTTTGGATTTGTTTGGGATTTAGAAATTAGGATTTGGAATTTCCGTAAAGGAGGGCCATGCGATGGCTGAATCCCTCCTCAAAGTAGAAAACCTGCAAAAATACTACGGCGGGCTGTGCGCCGTGGCCGGGGTGGACCTGGAAGTCGGGCGCGGACAGTTTGTCGGCCTGGTGGGTCCCAACGGCTGCGGCAAGACGACGCTGCTGTCCTCCATTTACGGTCTGCGTCCTGCCACTTCCGGCAGGGTCACCTTCGCCGGACGCGACATTGAGAAAATGATGCCGCACCAGATATATGACCTGGGCATGGCCAACGCCTTCCAGTTCCCCCGGTTGTTCCCGACGATGTCGGTGCTGGATAACATGATAATCGCTGCCCGGAACCAGCCCGGCGACAACATCTTCAACAGCCTGTTCCGCCGCGGCGCGTGGCACCGGGACGAGGACCGTCTGGCTATCCGCGCCATGGAACTGCTGGAGCTGCTCAATATATCCCACCTGACCTTTTCCAAGGCAGGCGAGATGTCCGGCGGCCAGCAGAAACTGCTGGAGATCGGCCGGTCGCTGATGTCGGAGCCGGAACTGCTGCTGCTGGATGAACCGGCCGCCGGCGTCAATCCGGTGCTGGGCAAGCAGATATTTGAAGAACTTGACCGGCTCAAGGCCGAAAAGGGCATGAGCTTCCTGGTTATTGAACACCGGCTGGAACTCCTGATGGCGCATGCTGACTGGGTGTATGTCATGGACCGCGGCCGGGTAGTGCTTCAGGGCAAACCGGAGCAGGTGGTCAATGACCCGGTGTTCTTTGAGGTTTATATCGGCAGCGGGGCTGTGGAGGCCGGTAATGAGTGATATCCTGACCGCTGAAAATATCGTTGCCGGCTACGGCGACGTCCATATCGTCCAGAACGTTTCCATCCGCCTGGAAGAAGGCGGCAACGTGGCGGTCATCGGACCCAACGGCTCCGGCAAATCCACCCTTTTGAAAGCCCTGCTGGGTTTCGCCCGGTTGTTTGAGGGCAAAGTCACCTTCGGCGGGCGGGACGTCACCGATATTACACCTGACAAGACGGTGGCCATGGGGCTGGGTTACGTGTCCCAGACCGATAATGTCTTCGCTAACCTCACTATCCAGGAGAACCTGGAGATGGGCGCTTTTACCCGGAACGACGGCGCCGGCGTTAAAGCCGATATCGAGCGGATGTACCAGATGTTCCCGGAGCTGGAGCGGCGTAAGAAGTTTTATGCCGGCAGCCTGTCCGGCGGCGAGCGCCAGATGCTGGCCATCGCCCGGGCGATGATGGCCAACCCGCGGGCTTTGCTGCTGGATGAGCCGCTGGCCTCGCTGTCCCACAAGGCGGTGGAGACCATTATCGACAAGCTCCGGCTCATCAACGAGTCCGGCACGGCGCTGATGATTATCGAGCAGAACACCCGCCGGATTCTGGCTTTCTCCGAACGCGCCTACGTGCTGGTCACCGGCAAGCTGGCGCTGGAAGGCCCGGCGGCCACCATCCTGGAGAACGAGGACGCCCGCAAGCGCTACCTGGGCCTGGGCTGATAGCACTGCCGGCCGGCAGGGGAGATTAAACCTATGTACCGTATCAGTGTGGAAAGCCATTTCGACGCCGCCCACTTCCTCCGCGGCTACGGCGGCAAATGCGAACAGCTCCACGGCCACCGCTACCGGGTAATGGTCAAAGTGGCCGCTGCCGAACTGGATGACACCGGTCTGGCCTGTGACTTCACCGAACTCAAAGCCCTGCTGAAGCCGGTTTTGGCGCGCTATGACCATACCCTCCTGAATGACGTACCGCCCTTCGACGGCATCAACCCTTCCGCTGAGAACATCGCCAGGGTCATCTATGAGGCGCTGGCGCCGGAGATCACCGGCGTGACGCTGGAATCGGTCAAGGTGTGGGAGTCGCCGGAGTCTTCGGCCGAATACAGTCCTGATTAAGAGCAGTCAGTCTTTAGCTTGGAGCACCGAGACTGCTTCGCGTCCTCCGGCCTCTCGCAGAGATGGGAGTGGTGCGAACTTGCTTTTCCGTACGTCGTTTCCTCCATACGTCATTGCGAGCCTACGGCGAAGCAATCTCGGTTTCTCGTTCTTGACAGACTTTTCTGATAAATTACTTATTCAATGGACAAATTATTCTGCGTATACATCTTGGCTAATAAAACCGGTACAGCACTGTATGTAGGTGTGACCAGCAACCTCCCAGGCCGGGTTTATCAACACAAGGAAAAGATGGCTGATGGATTTACAAAGAAATATCGGATAGACAAACTTGTTTGGTACGAAGTGCATGAAACAGCCGAATCGGCCATTAGTCGTGAGAAAAAGCTCAAAGGCAGTTCAAGGCAGAGGAAAATCAATCTTATAAACGAATTGAATCCCGAATGGAAGGACCTTTATACAGACCTTTAACCGAGACTGCTTCGCGCCTGTTGGTCGCTCGCAGTGACGGGAGCGAAGCAATCTCGGCACCCTGTTTCGGTCATTCGATATTGTAGTTTTGGATTTGTTTGGTGCTTTGATATTAGACATTAGATATTAAAAGAAAGGAAGGGCGCCCATCGGGCGCCCTTCCTTTCTTTACCGTAAACTAAAAACTACTGGTCGATGAGCCGAACCTGCTCGTACTTGAAGCCTGCGCCGTCTGCGACGACTTTCCAGACCTCAAAGGTAGCATTCTGGCGATCGCCATACTGGTCGAAGGTAATTACACCGGAAACGCCGGAGTAATTGCTACCGATTCTCTTGATCTCGGCGGAGATGGCGGAAGCACTGTTATAGTCAACGTTCTTCATCGCCTGAAGTACCAGCTTGGCGGCGTCATAGACGGTATCGCTGTAGGTACCCGGAGCGCGTTCGAAGCGGGCTTCGTACTGCTGGGCGAAGGTGGCGGCGATAGCCAACCCTTCCGGAGCGACCGGGTTGGTGCCGATGACATTATCCCGCATGAAAGCGGCGGCAGCAGCGTCTTCCAGGGTGCGATCAGCCTTGACGCCTTCGGAGGTGATCCACTGTGCGGTATCCAGGCCGACCTGGGCGGCTTGGCGGAAGACGATTTGAGCGTCATCCTGGTAGCCGGCGTGAACGACGACATCCGGATTCGCGGCCTTGAGTTGCTGAAGCTCGGACTGGTAGTCGAGTTTGAGCGGGTCGTATTTGATGTAGGATACAACATTGCCGGCGCCGACCAGGCTCTGAACTTCATTACCGATACCGACGCCGTACTGATTGTCCTGAACGATGATGCCGACTCTCTGATAGCCTTCTTCAGAGATAATCTGGGCCATGGCGCGACCTTGAAGAGTATCGGAAGGCGCGGTGCGGATGAAGTACTGTCGCCATGACTGTTGCCCGATGTCAGGTGAAGTGGCTGAAGGTGAAATCAGCAGAACGCCGTTGTCGGCAGCCCACTGGCCGGCAGCCATGACAGCGCCGGAAATCATGGGGCCGATGATGACCTTGACCTGATTAACGGTGGCTAGTTTCTTGACGGCTTCGAATCCAGCGGTGGGGTCGGTCTTGCCGTCTTCAACGATGAGTTCGACGTCGCGGCCATCGATGCCGCCGGCGGCGTTGATCTGTTCAACAGCCAGAACGATGCCGTCGCGGATAGGACCGCCGATACCGGACAGCGCGCCGGTGAGGTCCATGACCGCGCCGATTTTAATGGTGTCCTTGGAACAGCCGGCGGCCGGAATCAACAAGGCCATAACCAGCAGTGCCCCCAGGATTTTCACAACCAGTGCTTTTTTGAACATACCTGGAACCCTCCTAAAAAGATGTTAATGTTTTGATATTACAATGACGCTTCGTTATTGTCAAGGATGTCTGGGCCTTAAGGACTAGTACCGGGGCGGCGCAAAGACGGGAAAATACTACCAATTTCCAATACTTCAACAAAAGTACCGAGACTCCTTCGCGCCGGCTGGTCGCTCGCAGTGACGGGGAGGGGGGCTGAAAGCTGATAGCTGACTGCTGATGGCTGAAAGCTAAACCAAAAGTTTCAAAACGTGGACTTTTCCGTAGGGGAGAGGCATGCCTCTCCCGCCCGGTGGGTACTCGGCTTTCGCCGAGGATGACATTTATTTTGTTGTCATTACCCTCACTTTTTGTCATTACCCGCGAAAGCGGGTAATCCAGGAAGCTGACGGCTGGCAGCTGACAACTCGCCTTGCGAGGCTGCGCCGAAGCAATCCCGGTATTCATTACTGTAAACTGCTGACTGTTTACTGTCTACTGCCTACTAAAAAGCTGATGGCTGACAGCTGACAGCTTTTATTCCCACAACTCCTCAATCTCCTTATCCGTCACCTGCGCCGCGGTGTCGCCCCAGTCGCCGTAGTCACTGCCGTATTCCCGCGGCGTGAAGGCCACCGGCATGGGCACGGCGTGGCCGAAGATGAGCGCCTGCTGGCGGGAAGACAGCTTGGCCAGCACGTTTTTCAATTCGTTCTTGCCTGACACGCCGGACAGCACCGCGTCAATATCCTTTTCCGAGTCCAGCAGGCAGGTGATCTTGGTACCGAGCTGGGACATGATCTCATCGTCAATGCCCGACGGCCGCTGATCTATGATCAGCAGGGTGACGGAATACTTGCGCATCTCGCGGGCGATGGTGCCGAAGATGGTCTGGGAGGCCACGCCGGAGTTCAGGAACTTGTGGGCTTCCTCGATAGTGATTACCAGGGGCGTGGGGTAGCCGCTGTCGGCAGCCACCGCTTTCTCGGTGCGGTCGCGGTAGGAAGCGTAGATGCGCCGGGTCAGCAGGTTGGCGACCAGCATGTAGGCGGTGATATCGGTATAACGGCCGAATTCCAGCACCACGTGCTTGCCGGATTCCAGGTATTTCAGCATGGTGTCCACCACATCGCCGGGGGCGTTGGGGGCGATAAACGGCAGCCGCCGGATGGTGTTCAGGCCGCGCCTGAGGTTCTGGAAGGTGCTTTCATGAATTTTCAGCTCATCCAGGGTGGCGGAATCCTCAATGTCCTCAGCGGCGGTGAACCACCCCTTGCCGTAATGCCGGCGCAACTGATACACCGCTTCCACCGCGGCATCGGTCAGGTTGAGGGTCTGACGCAGCAGGGAGATGTCCTCCGGCTCGATTTCCTCCAGGCCGATCCTGACGACAAAATCGGTGGATACGCCGCGCTGGCGGGAGTTTTCTTCATCCAGGGTAAAGACGGCCACCTTGGACGGGAAGAGCTGTTTCAGGGCTTTGACCTTGCGCCCCTTGCCTTCAAATGTCCCGGCCCAGCCGTACTCCGAGTGCATGTCAAAGACCAGATTGACCGCGGCGGATTTCTGCAGCAGGCCGATGAGCAGCATGCGGGTCAGGAAGGTCTTGCCGGTGCCGCTTTTACCGAAGATGCCGTTGGAGCGTTTGGCCAGATTCTGCAAGTCCAGACAGAGCTTGACCTCCATGTCCAGCGGGTTGCCGATCCAGAATTTTTTGGCGTCTTCCTTGCCGAAGACCAACTCGATGTCGGCCGCTGAGGCCTCCTTGACGGGCGAGAAGTGCCCAGGTATCGTCTTGACCGGCTGGGGGCCGTCTATGGCCGTTTCAGTGCCTCCTATGGTCAGATAAGGGGCGACATGCAGCGAGCCGTAGGCCGAAGTTCCGGTCAGGATTTCAGACAGAAAGCCGTCATCGGACGGCGGGGAAACGGTCAGCGCCGGGTCGGTGACGCCGAGGGAAACGTCGGTAATCATGCCGAAGAAACGGCGCTTGTTTCCCTCAATGGTGACGTAGCGGCCGACGGCCATGTCTTCAATGGAGGCCGCGCCGTCCAGCTTGACCTCAATGCCCTTGTTCAGTGAACCGGCGGTAACGATGCCCAGGTGGTGTTCCATGCTCATGACCCCAGCCTCTCCAGTATGGTTTTCAAGCGATTATAATCAGCGGCCAGCAGCCGCGCCAGCGTCTGTCCGGCGGCGACCAGGAAAGCCCGGCGCTCCTCGCCTTCATAGGCGGCGCCGATAGCCCGCAACGCCGCGGCGGTCAGTTCCTCCGGCGGGACCGGTCCTTGGGCAGCCAGCAGCAGCGGGATGAAACCGGCCCGGGCGCTGAAGTCCCGGATCTCAGCGGCGGCGCATTCATGGATGAAGCCGTGGAGCCGGGCGGGGCGGGGCGGCAGGTGGTGACGGATGGTGCCGTCAGGGCCGGCATGGCCGGCAATGACCGCCTCAATCTCACAGCGCATCAGTTTCTCCAGATGGGGGTTGGCGGCGAAGACGGCGTCTTCGTCAGTCTCGTCCCGGCCGCGGGCCACCGGCTTGCGGCCGGGTTCCATGGAGGTGGTGGCGGCGTGGGATACCACAGCGTAGACGACGATGCCGTCCACGGTGGTTTTCACCAGCGCCCCCAGCGCCGGCGCGGCGTTCAGGTCATAGCACTGGGCGGTGAAGCCGGTGGAGGCGGTTTCAATAATTTCGGCGATTTTAGATTCTGGATTCATTGGATTATAGCTCCCATATCAGTGTAGCGTTATCAGACTGGAGAAAAGTTTGAAGTCCAGGGACGTTATGAATAGCTTTGTAGGGGTCGGGCATGCCCGACCCGCCCCGGTCAATGGCTAATCGGGGATGGTGATTGTCAATTTGGCCGTTAGGTTTGAACGTCAAGATCTTTACGATGCGGGCGAGGCATGCCTCGCCCCTACGGAAACACCCGACGTTATGAATAGCTTTGTAGGGGTCGGGCATGCCCGACCCGCCCCGGTCAATGGCTAATCGGGGATGGTGGTGATTGATTTGGCCGTTAGGTCTGAACGTCAAGATCTTTACGATGCGGGCGAGGCATGCCTCGCCCCTACGGAAACACGTCTTCATTGAATGTCACCCTCGTGGTATTCTGGGTCGTCCGTCCACCGGGCTGGATTCCACGCGATGTATTCCCGTATACGGGCAAGGTCTTCTTCGTTCCGGACGACGTGCTCATAATAGCCGCGTTGCCAAACTGATGCGGATATCAATCCGTCCTGCTTCAAACGTCGGGTTACCGCTGATTTAAATGAACCGATGACAGTCCCGACAACAGTACGCCGAGGGGCAGGGTGTTGTAGGGGCGAGGCATGCCTCGCCCGCCCCGTTATGTCCGGGATATGAACAATACCGTGGAAATGGTTCGGCATGACCACCCATTCGTCAATTTCAATGTCGGGGGAATGTTTGATAATATCCTTCCAGCATTGTTCGGTCATCGTGCCGAGAGCGCTCACGGTTATCGTACCATCTGTGACTTCACCGAACAGGCATTTTTTGTCCTGTACGCAAACGGTAATAAAATACACTGCGGCCGTGGAATAATCATACTCTTTTAGCCGGGTATTTTTCCGAACCGGGAAAGATTCAGTCTTTATGCGGGTTGGTTTATTCATGACGTCTGCTTTACGATGCGGGCGAGGCATGCCTCGCCCCCGTGAGAAACCCCGCTCCGCCACATTAACCGGCCTGTGAGCCGATAGTATCGGTAGCTTTACCTGGATTTCCTTTGTTCATGATCCAGAGTGAACACAATGGCTATGATGCTGGCAAAAAGCATTGAGCCGTAGTAAAGAAGCGAATCAACCTCAACGCTTTGAATGAAGCCTCCAGCTTTCATGAAGGAAGCATTGAGTCCTGCCATGCCGAGCAATCCAATGAACAGCGCGACGGAGATGATGATCTTGCCTCTCAAGCTCATATGTGGCCTCCTGCGATTTTCCTGGCGATAAGCCTAGCACTTCGGTAATCAGGGTTCAAGGCATGCCCAACTGGTGGATGGCCATTCGTGGATGGTGGTGACTAGTTTGACCGTTGTATTTGAATGTCACGTTCTTTACGATGCGGGCGAGGCATGCCTCGCCCCTACGGAAAAGCCGGGTTTTACGAATAGCTTTGTAGGGGTCGGGCATGCCCGACCCGCCCAGGTTTCCCATGTTTAGAGTATTGAATATTTGAATTTGTTTAGACATTAGATATTCTTTCTCAGCTGATAGCTGAAAGCTGACGGCTGACAGCTGACGGCTGACAGCTCGCCTCACAACCACCTCGCCTGCTTGCTGAAACTCTTGGCGGACACGGTCTCATTCAAACCTTCTTCCCGCAGATAAACATCAATTACCTCGTAAAAAACCGCCCGGTCGGCGCCGGTGACCACGGCCTGCTCATGGGCCTCGGCGAGGGCGACGGGATAACCCTGGCCCTTCCTGGCCTGTTCCAGCACCAGCGTGTGCAGCAAATCCAGCCGACCCGGCAGTTCCGCCAGCCATAGCGGCAGTTCTACCCTGGCGACCTCGTCCTCCAGCTTGAGGTAGAAGAAGCCGATGCGGTGGCCGCCGTAGTACTGGCCGATGACCTTGGAGGTGCTTTCGAAGACCGCGGAGCGCTGTCCGGTTTCCAGAAAACGTTCAAATAATTCGGCATCGCTGACGCCGGACAGGGTGTCGCAGGGGCGGGCGCCGTTTTTGAGCTGCCCGCAGTGCCGGTCGCAGTTAGCCGGTTCGTACGGGCAGACGGCCAGCCGCAGGGTGTTGACCACCTCCTCGCCGCCGGGGCGTGAGATATAAGAGGCTACGGCCAGTTCCCGTTCATTGCACCGGCGCTGAAACTCGTCCAGGCACTTGACGTAGCCGTTCTCCAGCAGTTCCCGCAGGACGTAGGCTTCGTAATTGGCGGTGGTCAGACTCCAGCGGATGAGCGAGCCGTCGGACAAGGCCAGCGCCGGATGTTCCGGGGGCAGGGCGGCGGAGAGCTCCGCCAGTGCCTGGAACTCTTCCACGTCCCGCTTGATGCCCAGCAAAGCCCCGGTGAGCGGCGTCGCCCGGGGGCCGTCCGGGTCCTGAATGTATAAATCAGCATCATCCGCCAGCAGCCGCGGGCGGCTGTCCAGGGCCGCGTCGGGGATGGCGCCGTAATCCAGCCGCACCGTGCCGATATTGATCAGCCGGCAGGCGGCGGCCTGGTGGCGGTCAAGGTCAATATGGGAGCCGTCGGCGGCCACCACGGAGTAATCGGCGGGCGGCGGTGGGGCAGGGTAGCGCTCGTTAAGGTTGCCGGTCGGGGCGGCCAGCAGGAAGGAGGTTTTGCTGAGGCGAACCTTTTCGCTCAGTACGGCCCCGTCGGCGGTGCTGATGGTTTTAGCCGCGGCATCCAGATGAGCCCGCTTTTCAGCGGCGCCCTGTTTCAGGCCGGCGGCCATGGCGCCGATTTGCCCGGCTACTTTGGTAATATCCAGCGACAAGCGGTACCTCCCGTTGATATGTACAGTATAAGCCAAAACCGTGACAGCTGTCAGTCCGGATTTCGGCGGCGGCTGACGACAGGGGGTCTTTTCAGGTACAATTAGCGCAGTCAAACCGGCACGAAGGAGGATTCAGACATGCCCTCAGTAGATATCGTCAGCGACGTTGACCTGCAGGCGCTGGACAACGCTATCAATAATGTAAAACGGGAAACCACGTCCCGCTATGATTTCCGCAACGTTAAGAGCGAGATAACGCTGGATCGCAAGGAAAAGAAGATTCACCTGGAAAGCGTGGATGACGTCAAGGTCAAGGCCATGACCGAAATGCTGATCGGCCAGGCGGTGCGCTTTAACCTGGACCCCAAGTGCCTGGATTTCGGCAAGATGGATGCCACGGCGCAGGGCGAGGCGGAGATGGAAGTCAAAATCAAAGAAGGCATTGCCAAGGAAACCGCCCAGAAAATCGTCAAGTTCATCAAAAGCCTGAAGCTGAAAGTAGAACCGGCCATCCAGGGCGAACAACTGCGGGTCACCGGCAAGAGCATTGATGACCTTCAGGAAATCATGCGGCAGCTTAAAGAGCAGGACTATGACATTCCGCTGCAGTTCGTTAATATGAAGCGGTAGCGGGCGGGCTGAAAGCAGTCAGCCATCAGCCATCAGCATTCAGCTTTTTAGTAGGCAGTAGACAGTTATCAGTAAAAAGCACCGGGATTGTTTCGGCGTAGCCTCGCAAAGCGAGCTTTCAGCGGTCAGCTTTTTAGTAGGTAGTAGACAGTAAACAGCAGACCACGGCGGTTATAATAACGGTAAGCCTTATTCAAATATTGGAAATTGGTAGTATCCGAAGCAATCAGCCATCAGCTGTCAGCCGTCAGCTACCTATATGCGTCATTGCGAGGCCGCCAAGGCGGCCGTGGCAATCTAATACCGACTTCCGCCCCGTCTTTGCGAAGCCGCCGTCAGGCGGCTGTGGTAATCCCGGTTCCTGTTTAGGTCATTATAATTTTGTTATTTGATATTGTTTAGGCATTAGATATTGGATATTAGGATTTCCTGCCAGGGCGCGAAGCAGTCTCGGTCCCCTTATTCAAATATTTGAAATTGGTAGTATTTGTGGCATTGGTAGTATTTTCCCGTCTTTGCGAAGCCGCCGTCAGGCGGCTTTACAATCGTGCAAGTATAGTCCACCGTTCTCGTAGGGGCCGAACTCAGATCGGCCCGCCCGGTACACCCTCCCCCGTCACTGCGAGCGGCCGGCAGGCGCGAAGCAGTCTCGGTACTCTTATTGAATTATTTGAAATTGGTATTATTTGTAGTATTGGTAGTATTTCTCTGTCGGCTGTGGCAATCCCGGTTCCTGTTTAGGTCATTATAATTTTGGTATTTGATATTGTTTAGGGATTAGATATTGGATATTAGGATTTCCCCCGTACTGCTTACTCGTTACTGTCTACTGAAATTCCCCCATCATCGCCCTCAGCGTGCCGGCAATCGATTCGGCCGTGGCCGTCGGATGGTAGCCGCCTTCCAGCAGCAACACCAGCCGCCCGCCGCAAAACTCTTCCGCCAGTTTTTTCACCCGCTCCGTCATGCCGGCAAAGCCCGCTGCCGACAAATTCATCGCTGACAGCGGGTCAGCCTGGTGGCCGTCGTAGCCGGCCGAAACCAAAATGATGTCCGGGCAGTGCCGGATGATGGCCGGGATCACCAGTTTATCAAAGGCGTTTAGATACTCCTGGTCGCCGCTGCCGGCGGGCAGGGGGATATTGAGCTGATTATGATATCGGCCGGTATCGCTGGCGGCGCCGGAGCCGGGATAGTGCGGTGATTGATGCAGCGACACATAAAAGACGGCCTCGTCACCTTCAAAGATAGCCTGAGTGCCGTTGCCGTGGTGGACGTCCCAGTCAATGATGGCGGCACGTCCCAGGCCGTATTTCCCAAGCGCCGCCCGGGTTGCCACGGCGACGTTATTCAGGAGACAGAAGCCGCTGCCGCGGTCGGCGAAGGCATGGTGGCCGGGCGGCCGCGACAGGACGAAACAGCCGCCGTCAACGCCGCCTTCAGTAACTGCTGCCACTGCGGCCACCGCACTGCCGGCGGCGGTCACCGCTGTCCGCCAGGAATCGGCCGATAGCACCGTGTCCACATCCAGCGAACCACCGTTGCTGCCCAGGATTTCCGCCATCCGGAGATAGTCCGCGGTATGGACCGCCGTTAATTCTGCCGGTTCGGCCGGGCGCGCTGGCAGACTGGTCAGCCGGTCCAGAAGACCGGTCTCCGTCAGATGGTTCATAATCGCACTCAGCCGCTCCGGCGACTCCGGGTGGAGCGGGCCGGGATTATGCTTCAAAAAAATCTGGTCGTAGATAATAGCAGTCGTCAAAGCGGTATTCGTTATAAATGTATGAATATTTGTTACTCTGTATAGTATAGAGGGTTTTCAACCGGGAGCAAAACGGTCCCGGCGAAAATAAAACGGGAAAATGAGACATGGGCTTATTGACAAAATTACTAATATGCACTAAAATACTGTTCTCTAAAAAAGAACACCAGTCTGACAAGAAATTCATCTGCCGTCGCTTCCGGTTAACTATTCTCACCGGATTCCCGGCAAAACCGGTCCCAGTCGGCACAGCAAGGAATTGTTTTAATTGATTTATATTTTTGAGGGAAAACTAATCACGTTTGAGGCTGTCCGCCGCCAAAGCTAAAAAATTGGAGTCGTTTCCTTCAATTGAGACCGGGCTGAAATTACAAAAAACAATTCCTGCCTACAACTCCCCGGTATACGGCCTACTAACAGCTGTCTGCTGATTACTGATTCCGTCCCTTCACCGTCATTGTGAAAGCGCGAAGCGATCGGGGCAATCATACAAGAATAGCCCCCGAACTTTTTGTAGGGGCTTGGCATGCCAAGCCCGCCCCGGTGGACCCCCGGCCTTCGCCGAGGATGGCATTTTGTTTGTTGTCATTACCCGCGAAAGCGGGTAATCCAGGAAGCTGAAAGCCAACGGCTGAAAGCTGATAGCCGACGGCGGACAGCTTCGGTTTACTCAATATCAATATGCGTCTTCTCCGCCGGCGAATCGGCGGCATCGGTCCGGGCGATGGCATCATCCAGCAGGCTCCGCAGGGCCAGCAGCATTTCCCTTTTGGCGCCCATCAGGTGCTGGAGGGTTTCCCCGCCCATCTTGTTCTTCAGGTCCGGCGCCTTGATCTTGATGACTACTTCTTCGCCGGGGTTGAAGGCAAATTCAAACATATTGTCGCTCATTTCAGCTCTCCTTTACTTGTGATTCTTCCGGTCTTTGACCGGCGGCGGCGGGTTATCGTCGTGAAAGCGGATGTGCAGTTCACTGCCTTCCATGGCCGCGCCGGTGACTCTGAGCCGGCTCAGGACATGGGGCAGGGCAACCGAGCGGCGGTAATGACCCACCTTGAGGTTGAGTTCATCACGGTTGCGGCTGAGGTCCACCTGCTCTTTAGTGGCGAAGGGCAGTTTCAGCTTGAGGGTGTAGCCCTCGTCCGTTTTTACCACCGTCTGGGATACGCCGTGGTAATAGAAGCGCGACGGGTCATCGTCGCCGTAAGCAGCCCGGGCCATGCGGCGGAGCATCTCCAGGCCGACCACTTCCTGATCCAGCAGCGGCATATTGAGCCGGGGCAGCGGTGAGAAGGCCTCGTCAATGTACTCCCGGTACTTGAGCTGACTGGACTGCCAGGTGCGGAAGTAGGCGTCATTCAGGCCTTCGGGCAGGATGCGGTTGACGATAACGGCATCGGTGACGTAGCCGAACAGGTTGAGATAGGTCAGCGTCCGCTGGGCTTCCTTGATGACCATCTTCTCCGGGTTGACCACCAGCCGGATGGATGACCGCTCGCCGTCAATCAGGAGCTTGTGGACTTCCTCCAGTTCAGCGTAAAGTTCGGCCACGGCGTCCATCACCGAGTTGGACGGCAGCGGGATATCCGATACCGCTCCGACCACCGGACGCATCACTTTGGCCACCCGGCGCTGGATGGGGAACAGCCGGTTCATCCACCAGTTGAGCATGTCGGGGAAGGACAGCAGCCGCAGCGTTTCGCCGGTCGGGGCGGAGTCCACCACCACCACATCGTAATTACCCTCACGGTTGTAGCGGGAGATATACAGCAGGTTAGCCAGTTCTTCCATACCCGGCAGGACCGCCATCTCATCAGCGGTGATGCCGCTCATACCCCGCCAGGCCATTAAGGCCGAGATATAGCGCTGGATGGTGCCCCAGTAACTCTCCATGGTCTGGTAGATCTCAATCTCCTGACCCCAGAGGTTGGGGGCAATCTGCTTCGGGTCATTGCCGAGTTGGAGGTCCAGGGAGTCGGACAGGCTGTGGGCGATGTCAGTGGACAGCACCATGGTGCGGTGGCCCAGTTCGGCACACCGCACTGCGGTAGCCGCCGCCATACTGGTTTTACCGACGCCGCCCTTGCCGGTGAACAGGATTACGCGCATCAACGCCTCCGATTGACAGTATATACCCAGCTAAGTATAATTGACACTTGCCTGTTGTCCAAACCAGCCGAAGTGGCGGAACGGCAGACGCGCTACGTTCAGGGCGTAGTGTCCGCAAGGGCGTGAGAGTTCAAATCTCTCCTTCGGCACCATTTTATAACCAAGTAAGGCAACCATCCCCGATTACCTGGTTATCAGGCGACGTGCGCTTGTAGCTCAGATGGATAGAGCGCAGCCCTGCGAAGGCTGAGGTCGTGGGTTCGAGCCCCGCCAAGCGCGCCATTACTCCAGTTATCCATAAAAAAAGGGCGGTCATCTTGACCGCCCTTCAGCTTTTTCCGGTGATATTTTACGCGGTGACCCGCCCGCCCAGCCGCCGCCGGTCCAGGTTATCCCAGATGACCAGAATGGCCGGGGCTACGAACACCGAATCATAAGTACCCACGATAATGCCGATCAGCATCACCACCGCCAGGTTCTGGATGGTGGCGCCCACGAACAGCATCAGCGCCAGCACCACGATGATGGTGGTCAGTGAGGTGTTGATGGAGCGGATCAGCGTTTCGCCGACACTGCGGTTGACTACGCCTTCAAAGGTGGGCGCTACGCCGCGGAGCTTGTTCTCGCGGATGCGGTCAAAGATGACCACGGTGTTGTTGACGCTGTAACCGATGACCGCCAGGATGCCGATGATAAAGACCAGGTTAATTTCCAAGCCGAAGATGGCGGCCAGCAGGGCAAAAATGCCCAGCACTGCCAGCACATCGTGCAACACCGCGGCCACGGCTACCACTCCGTAATGCATCGGCTTGGGCATGCGGCGGAAGGCGTAGGTCAGGTACAGCAGGATGCCGAGGGCGGCCAGCGCCACGGCAATCAGAGCGACACGGGATGTCTGACTGGCGATGACCGGGTCAACCGTCTCAAAGCTGCGTTCGGTCAGGTTGCCCAGGGCGGCGGTCAGGCCGGCCTTGAGGCTGTTTTTTTCCCCATCGGTAATGGCCGGCAGCCGGATCATGAAATCTTCGGTGCCGGTTTCCTGGACGATGGCGGTGCCGTAGCCCAGGTTATCCAGTTCAGCGTTGAGTTCGGATAGCTGCGGGGTGGTGTCAAAGGCGATGGTCAGCATGGAACCGGCGGAGAAGTCTATGCCGGCGCGCAAGCCGAAGACGGCCAGGAACACCAGCGACAGGGCAATCAGTGCCCCGGAAATGCTGAGAAATAGTTTTCTTTTACCGATGATATTAGGCATGCTGTTCCCCTGTTTCGGTGGTGAATAGATTTAGTTTTTTGGCGTAGCTGGAGCCGATGAGCGACCGCAGGAAGGTGCGGGTGACGAACATGGCGGTGAACATACTGGCCAGGACGCCGAGGCCCAGCGTCAGGGCGAAACCCTGAACGGGCGCGCCGGCCGCCACGCTGGAGCCGACCCAGTACAGTACGGCGCAGACGATGAGGGTGGTCACGTTAGCGTCCCAGATGGCGCTCCAGGCACGGGAGAAGCCGGACTCAATGGCCGCGCCCACGGTGCGTTTAGCCCGCAGTTCTTCCTTCATGCGTTCAAAGATGAGCACGTTGGCGTCCACCGCCATGCCGATGGACAGGATGAAGCCGCCGATACCGGCCAGCGTCAGGGTCACCGGCACAATCTTGTAGACCGCCAGTACCAGCACCACATAGAAAATAAGCGCCAGGCCGGCCATAACGCCGGGCAGGCGGTAGAAAGCGACCATAAAGATGATGACCAGCAGCAGGCCGATAACCCCGGCCAGCACGCTCAGGTCTACGAAGTCGGCACCCAGTACCGGCGAGATGGTGTTTTCATAAATGACTTCCAGCGATACCGGCAGGCGGCCGGCGTTAAGCTGCTTGGACAGCAGCTGGGCTTCGGTGGTGGACAGGCCGGTGATGATGCCGGAATCGGTAATGACTGTGTTCACCGTCGGCGCAATGGGCTGACCGTCATCGCCCAAAAGAGCGGAATCGCCTTCAAAGATGCCCAGGCTCTTGCCGACCAGTCGCCCAGTGACGATTTCTGAAATCTTGGACCCTTCTTCAGTCCACTCAAAGTTCATCTGGATGCGGCCGAACTGGTCGGTGCTGACGTAGGTGTTTTCCTTGAAATAGGAGGATGTGAGCTCATAAACCACACCGTCAATCTCGGCGGTGGCCGGCTTCCACATGCCCAATGAGTTGGTCCAGACAGCCTCGTCCTCGTTCTCGGTTTTTTCACCGAAGACCAGCAGCGCGGTGGAGCCGATGCGCTGCTTCTGAGCGTCGGACAGTTCCGTGCCGGGCAGTTCCACCACGATGCGGTTATCGCCCTGGACGAAGATGTTGGGCTCGCTGACACCCAGCGGGTTGACCCGGTTGTTGATGACGCCCATGATGCCTTCCATGGTGGCGCCCTTGTCCCCGTCTGCTACACCGCTCAGATCGGCTTCATAGACCAGATGGATGCCGCCCTGAAGATCCAGTCCCAGTTCAATGGGCTTCTCTAAAAGAAGGCCTTTGCCGGCCGGCAGGACGATGAGCGCCGACAGCACGAACAATGCCAGAATGGTAATAAGCTTGGGTAGATGTTTTTTCATTATTGTTCCTGAATCCAGTAAAAAATTGTTCTCAATTGTCGTCCGGCCGGTTGATGAACTCGCGGACGAACTCGGCGGCCTCTGCCGGAGTGTGAATCTCCCCGGTGGCCTGGGCTTCCCGCGTCGCGGCCAGCACCCGGCCTATGGCCGGCCCCGGCTTAAGGCCGAAGCGTTGTTGTAATTCATGCCCGGTGATCAGCGGCGTTTCCCGTGACTTGACTGCCTGCCGCTCCAACTCTGCCAGAATATAGCTCACTATTGTAACATGTTCACGAAAGTTATCAAGCTCCAGCGCCGGACCGCGGGCGGCCAGATGGTCGGCCAGACTGAGATACAGCGTGCCGACGGCGCCCTCTCCTGTGTCCCTGAGGTAGCGGAACACCGCCCGGGGGGTCGGCAGGACCCGCTCCGGCCCCATCTGCACCGGTCGCAGGTGGGCCCGTACCATGGCAGTTACCAGCAGTGTTTCCCGGTGGGAAAAGCGCAGCCGCTCCAGAATCTGCCGGACGACTTCCGCGCCTTTCTGAGCATGGCCGAAAAAGCGGATACGGCCGGAGTCAGTCAGGATTTTGGTCTCCGGCTTGGCTACATCATGGAGCAGAGCCGCCAGGCGGGTAAGTGCCAGTCGGCCAGCGCCGCGGCCGGTGGGAGTGTTAAAGTAGCCGGTGACTTCCGGCGGCATGGGAATAAGATCCCCGACGGAATCGTCGGCATGGGGCCAGTCACCCTGTCCCATGATCCAGTCCAGGGCGTAGATGGTCTGCAACTGGTGGTTAAAGACATCCCAGGCGTGTTCTTTGGGTTGTTCCACCCCCCGTGAAGGGGTTAATTCCGGGAATATGACCGTCAACAGACCCAGGCGATCCAGTTGGGTCACGCTGGCTCCGGCACCCGGCAGCGCCAACAGCCGCAGCAGTTCCTCCCGGGTGCGCTCGCCGGCCACTCCGGCGGCCAGCCCGGCATCGGCGCGCAGCAGGTCGGCAGTCTGCGGCTCAATGGTGAATCCGAGTTCGGCGGCCAGCCGGACGCCGCGCAACAACCGGGCCGGATCCTGGCGGAAAACGTCCGGCGCGACGGCGCGGAGACAGCGGTGCTTGATATCAGCCAGTCCGCCGGTGGTGTCCATGACGGCCAGCCGGCCGGAATCGGCGTTAAAATCTGTCAGCCGGGCACCCAGAGCGTTGGCGGTGAAGTCCCGGCGGCCAAGGTCAGCCTCCAGCGTGCTGGCAGCCGTGCCCAGGTCTATCTGGTCAAAGGCGCTGCCCGGCGGCAGGGTGACCCGGTACATGCCGTTATCATGGCTCAGGGCAAAGGCGGTACCGTTCAGTGTTTCGGCCAGGCGCTGCGTCATTAAGCCGGCGTCGCCGAAGACCGCCACGTCCAGGTCAACGGAGGGGCGGCCGAGCACAGTATCCCGGAGAAAGCCGCCGACGACTGCGGCTGGAATGTCCAGGGAAGCAGCCGTCTCCGCCACGGCGGCGATGACAGCGCGTTGCGAGGCGGCGACGGTTATTTCAGATGACATTTGTTCAGTCATGGCCAACGCCATAACTATACAGGCATTAAAAAGGCGGGGCAAGGAATCAGAGAGCCGAACTAGTGGTGGTTGATATCCCGGGCGGCGGTTTTCAGCGCGGGCAGCAGGCTGATGACGGCCCGCTGAATTTCCGGGGTTTCGGCGGCCAGCACCCGGGCGACCTGGGGGTCAAGCTGCCGCGACGGTTTGGCGAGGTCACTGTGAAGATTAGGGCTGTCCGCAGAGGTCAGGTAGCCAGCCAGGGTGAAGAGTTCATTTTCATCATACTGGAGATGACAGGCCAGTTTCAGCAGGACTTTGGCCGAGGGGAAGCGCTCGCCCCGCTCAATCCGGCCGATGTGGGAGGTGGAAATGCCGCTGCGCTCAGCCAGTTCCTGGAGGGTCAGCGGTATCGCCTGCCGCCGCAGACGCAGCATCTTTCCGAATTCCACCGGAGATACGTTGTCGGGCACGCTGGAGTCAATAACCCTGACCATGGCCGTATTATAACATACAATTATTGATAATCAAGGGCTTATTTGGACAATAGTCATAAATTATCGGTTTTCAAAACACGTCAGCCACAATTGGATAAATTTATTCGTGTATACTCATGTATATTCATATTTGCTGAATACTTTTGTCCTCAGGAAACGGCCGGAAGGTGACTCAGCTCAGGCCGAGCGGGTCAACATCAATGCTGAGGCCGGCCGGCAGACCGGCCCGGTTCAGAAAATCGGTGACTTCAGCACCCTTGACGATTAACTGAAAGCGATAACAGCCGCGGCGGCGGGGGACAAACGCTGGGGCCGGCCCGATGAAGGAAATGCCGGTCAGGCCGCGAGCGTCAAGTTGCCCGGTCAATTTCTGTTTGATGTTTTGGGCCTGGCGCAGGCTTTCGGCTTCGCGGACATGCCGGGTGGTGATGACCGCCAGTTCTCCGAAGGGCGGATAGCCCAGCATTCGGCGATAATCAAGCTCTTTTTGGTAAAACTCGGCGTAATTATGCCCGACCGCGGCGGCGACGGCGTAATGTTCCGGCTGGTAACTCTGGACGACCACCCGGCCGGCAAATTCACCGCGTCCGGCGCGGCCGGCCACCTGGGCCAGCAGTTGAAAGGTGCGTTCACCGGCGCGGAAATCCGGCAGGTTCAGAGCGGTATCGGCGTTGATGACGCCGACCAGGCCGACGCCCGGCAGGTCCAGACCGCGGGCCACGACCTGAGTTCCGATGAGGATATCGGCCTTGCCCGAACGGAATTCGTCAAAAATGCGGTAACCGGCGTCTTTGCCCCGGGCGGCGTCCGAATCCCAGCGCAGGATACGGGACTCCGGGAACTCCCGCCTGGTTTCCTCTTCCAGCTTTTGGGTGCCCAGTCCCAGGTATTTAATGCGGCGGCTGCGGCAAACCGGGCAGGTTTCGGGCAGCCGGTAGCCGGCGTTGCAATGATGGCAGACCAGCCGGTTTTCCACCGGATGATAACCCAGCGGCAATCGGCAATTGTGGCACTTGATGACTTCTCCGCAGTCGCGGCACTGGATAAAGGTGGCCCCGCCGCGGCGGTTGTAAAAAAGTATAATCTGTTCGCCGTTGCGCAGGGCGGCGGTCATTTCTGTTTTAAGCCGGCGGCTGAAAATGGACAGGTTGCCGCTTTTCAACTCCTGGCGCAGGTCCACCAGCGTTACCGGCGGCAGGGGGGTGTTGACGTGGGGGGTCAGCCGGTCCGGTAGTTCCAGCAACTGGTAGCGGCCGGTGACCGCCAGGTGGTAGCTTTCAACATCCGGCGTGGCGGAGCCGAGCAGCAGCGCCGCACCGTATTCCTGCGCCAGGCGGCGGGCGACGGTGCGGGTGTGGTACAGCGGCGGGGTGTCCTGTTGTTTGTAGGCCCATTCGTGTTCTTCATCCATGACGATCAGGCCGAGGCGGGCGGCCGGTGCAAACAAGGCACTTCGGGGGCCGATGACGATATCCAGGCCGCCTTCGGCGATGGCGCGCCACTGGTCAAAGCGTTCGCCCAGCGACAACCGGCTGTGGAGTACCGCCACCCGGCCGGGAAAGCGGGCGGTAAAACGTTCCACGATCTGGTGCGTCAGGGCAATCTCCGGCACCAGGATGATGACCTGACGTCCTTGTTGCAGCGCGTGGGCGGTGGCGTGCAGATAAACCTCTGTTTTGCCGGAGCCGGTAACGCCGTGCAGCAGGAAAACCGGCGCCCGGCCGGGGACCGCGGTGCCCAGTCCCTGGTTGACGGCAGTCAAGGCCGATTGTTGTGCGGCCGTCAAGGCCGGGGTCAGGGGTAATTCCATGGCGGCCGGCAGGCACGGCACTCGCGGCGCTTCTTCCTCAATGACGTTTAAAAGGCGCTTGTTTTTCAGGGTGTTCACGGAAGAGGTTATGTCGCCGAGTTCCCGTCGCAGTTCGCTGAGCGGCAGGCGGCCGCGCGAGTTGGCCAGTCGGAATAGAATATCGGCTTGTCTGGGGGCTCTGATTGTGAGGCCGGCTGCAGTATCCGCAGCGGCGTCGGCACTGATATTTAAAATGATGACCCGTTCTAGGCGGGGTTTAATCCGGGTGGGAGCCAGGTGGTATGAGCGGTCAATAAGGCCTTGTTCCAGCAGATGACGCAAGGCGGGACCGGTTTTGGCGGCTCCGAACTGTTGCTCCAGTGCTTTTTGCCCGATACAGGTGTCAGGCAGCACCGCCATAATGGCTGATTCCAGCGGGGTGAGGGCAACGTCTGCCGGCTGACTGGTGCGGCAGATTTCGGCCGCAGCCTGTCGTTCAAAGCCCGGCGGCAGCCATAAGGCCAGAGAGGCAAAGAGCGGGGCGAGGTAGTGACGGCTGATGAAGAGACCGGCGGCTAATTGCTGCGGTGTCAGGCAAATCGGGGGCTGAATAAGGCCGTCCAGCGGCCGGGTTTCAGCGAAACGTGGCTGTTCAGCCACCTCAATGACAATGCCCTGCAGGATTTTCTGACCGAAGGGAACCAGCACCGCCTGCCCCGGCCGGACATTCATGCCGGCCGGAATTTGGTAGCTGAAGGCACTCCGGCCGGCGGCCGGTGCATTGACACTGACCTCGGCATAGAGCAAGCGTTTACTCGCTTAGTTTATTCGGATGCCTTGGCGACCGGCTCGCGACGTTCCTTAATCCGGGCAGCCTTGCCGGACAAGTTGCGCAGATAGTAAAGCTTGGCCCGGCGAACCTTGCCGCGGCGAAGCACTTCAATTTTATCTACCCGGGGGGAGGCAAAGGGGAACACCCGCTCCACGCCGATGCCGTAGCTGACGCGTCGGACGGTGAAATTACCGCCGTCGCCGCCGGCGCGGACCCGCAGCACCACACCCTGGAATACCTGAATACGTTCCTTCTCACCTTCAACTATCTTGACATGAACCTTGACGGTGTCACCGGGATTAACCTCGGGGAAATCAGCTTTGACCTCGGCCGGTACCAGCTCTGAAACTCTCACTTTGTGAACTCCTTTATCCTGCCGGTCCGGTGTTTACCAGCCGGGGAAAACTTAAATGTAACAGACTGAATAGTAAATCACAAATAGCACCTAAAATTCAAGTCGGGCGGCGAAATCAACCATTTTAGCTCCGCCGGCGACTGCTAAGAGCCGGCGATATCCGGGGTATCGGGACATTCAGCTTCAATTTCTGCCAACAGACGCCGGTCGGCGGCGGACAGGTTTTTTAAGTCCAGCAGGTCCGGCCGGCGTTTAAGGGTCAACTTCAGTGACTCCCGCCGTCGCCAGCGGGCGATGGCGGCATGGTTGCCGGACAGCAGGACCGGGGGGACGGTCAGACCCCGGTACTCCGGCGGGCGGGTATAGTGCGGGTATTCCAGCAGCCCGTCACTGTGGGATTCATCCAGGTGGGAATCACTAGAACCTAAAACACCGGGTACCAGCCGGGCGACCGCGTCAGCAACCACCATCGCCGGCAGTTCACCGCCGGAAAGCACATAATCCCCGATGCTGATTTCATCGCTGATGATGGTTCTGACCCGTTCATCAAGACCTTCATAATGGCCGGAGATGAGAATCAGTCGCGGCTTGAGCGCCAACTCGGCGGCGATCGCCTGAGTGAAAAGCCGCCCCGCCGGCGACAGCAAGATGATTTCGGCAGGCTCTTCCGCTGCTGATTGCGCCGCTGCTACCGCTTCAAACACTGGTTCCGGTTTGATGACCATGCCGGCGCCGCCGCCGTAAGGGGTGTCGTCAACCACATGATGGCGGTCATGGGTGTAATCCCGGATATTGTGTAGTTCAATCCGCAGCAGGCCGCGGTCAACAGCCCGCTTCAGGATGCTGGAGCTGAAAGGTCCGGCAAACATTTCTGGAAACAGAGTCAGAATATCTATCCGCATGGCTGGATTTTACCACAACCACCGGCTGCCGGCAGCCGGTGGGGCGCTTTCACGAATGAAAAAGGCAGAAAAACGACGATTTTGGGAGATACACTGAATTAATGGCGGAAAAACCATCAGTCATTATTAAACTTCAATCCGGCTAATTATCTCCTACAGCCTGCCTCCGGTCTTGACCAGAATGATATTTGCGAGTATATTGAGATTGCGGGAGAAAACTCGCGAAATAATTATCTAGCGAAGGGAGGAATGGTTGGTAAAGAGACAAGCCGTTCTGGGAATGTGGCTCTTTCCTTGCAAATGCTCCTCGCTGGGAGGCTGGGCATCCTAGAGATTGACTGTAGCGAGGAGCCTGGAAGAAGGCTCTTGAGCTTTTCGTAAATCGGTTGAAAACCGTCTGGTCTCCTGACCAGTGCTGGAGAAGTAAAGAGCGAAGCGAAAGCCAAATCCAGGAAACAAGAAAATTTAATAAGGACTTCAAAGGGTGGGTGTTAAGCGGACTAGCTGGCACCCGCCCTTATTTTTATCTCATCACCGATGCGGACGGAGGTAATTGCCGCGGCGCTTCCGTTCTTCAAGGCAATTTCCAGATAGCCGGATGAACCGAACAGCGCCAGCAGGCCGTTAGTGTCGGCGTAATTTTGGGCCAGCCCGCTGATCAAATGGCCGTGCAGTTCCAGTCGCAGGTCGTTGCTGCCTGGCAGCAGGTCCTCGCAGCGGACGTCGGTGATGATGTTGCCGAAGCTGTCAATATGGATAACGTGCCCCTGTACAACGGCGCCGTCACTGGCCGGACGGGACAGCGGTAACATCTGAAGCCGGTCAATAGTTTCACCGAAGGCGTTGATCTGAAATCCCTGCGATAACAGCGCCGCAACCGGCGCCATGATGTCCCGGGCGTGAAAGGTGTCGGATACCGGCTGGCGGAAGAAATGGCTGTTGGTGACCGCCACGGCGCGGGCCTCGCCGGTCAAAGTGGCCAGTTGCGGCCCACGGGCGGCACTGCCCGTTTCCTGCAAAATATAGCCCCGGGCGGCATAGGACAATACCCCGTTATCCGGGCCGATGAAAGTGCCCACCGGGGTTCTGAGGATGATGATGCGGCGATTGGAGCCGACGCCGGGGTCAACTACCACCAGATGAACGGCGGAATGAGGGAAATAGGGAAACGCTCTCGACAGGATAAAAGCCGCCTGGTGAATATTCTGTGGCTGGATCTGGTGGCTGATATCTACGATTTGGGCGGCGGGATTGATTCCCAGGATAACACCCTTAACCGCTCCGACATAGGCATCGGTGGTACCAAAATCAGTTGTCAGGGTGATGACGGAGTTCATTTCCGCTCCCCGGTCCGGGCTGTTGTCAGCCCTAAATGATCAGCAGTATCCAGATGGAAATCAGGACGAACAGTATTACCAGCGCGATGGTAAGTTGAAACAGGGTTTTCTCAATCCCGCGCTTGGTCCGGAAAACGGTGTCCGCCTGACCGAAGATGCCGCCGAGCCCGCCGCCCTTGACCTGAAGCAGGGTGGACAGGCCGAGAGTCACGGCGATGATAATCTGGGCTATTAACAAAAAGGTGAGCATTTATTTAACCTTCCTTGAGCTTCTGTTGAATAATTTCAGCGGCCAGCGCCGGATTGGCGCGTCCCCGCGAGAGTTTCATCAGTTGACCGACCATAAATTTTACAGACTGTTCCTTGCCAGCCCGATAATCAGCCACTGCGGCAGGATTAGCGGCGATGACCTCGGCGGCCATATCCCGGAGTGCGCTGTCGTCGGAGATTTGCGCCAATCCCTTGTCCTTGATAATGGTTTCGGCGCTGTGGCCGGAGCGGTACATCTCTTCCAGCACACTTTTGGCGGTGGCATTATTGATGGTTCCCTTATCGGTGATGAGAATCAGACCGGACAGGCCGGCGGCCGATACCTGATTGCTGAAGACGGCAATATCAACGTTCTCCGCGTTCATGATTCGGGACACTTCGCCGTTGACCCAGTTGGCGGCGTCCTTGGCGGTTACATTCAGGTCGGCACTTAAGACCGCTTCAAAATAATCCGCCGTTTCCCGTGCCGAGGTCAGCAGGGCGGCATCATAATCCGACAGACCGTAGTCCTTGATAAAACGGGACTGACGCGCCTCCGGCAGTTCCGGCAGGCGAGACCTGATTTCAGCTATCCATTTAGCGTCAAATTCCAGCGGCGGCAGGTCCGGCTCCGGGAAGTAGCGGTAATCATGGGCAAATTCCTTGGAGCGTTGCGAAACGGTCTCGCCCTTTTCATCCAGCCAGCCGCGGGTTTCCTGAGCGACGCGGACGCCGAGGTCATAATCCTCGGTCTGGCGGATTACCTCGTATTCCAGCGCCCGAAAAACGGCGCGGAAGCTGTTCATGTTCTTGACTTCCACTTTGGGATTTAATTCAGTCTGGCCGGTCGGGCGCAGTGAAATATTGGCGTCACAGCGGAAGGAGCCTTCTTCCATATTGGCGACCGAGACGCTGAGATAACGCAGGATGGTGCGCAGCTTCATCAGATATTGCCGGGCCTCTTCCGGCTCCCGCATGTCCGGTTCGGAAACAATTTCCATCAGCGGTACGCCGGAGCGGTTGATGTCCACCAGAGAATGACCGCCGCCGAGTTCATCACGGTGGAGCAGCTTGGCCACATCCTCCTCAAGATGGACGCGGGTGATGCCGATGCGTCTGACCTCACCGTTGACCGTAATATCCAGCCAGCCGTTGCGGCCGATGGGCTCATCAAACTGGGAAATCTGATAACCTTTCATCAGGTCCGGGTAAGGATAGTTTTTGCGGTCAAACTTGGAGTGCGGGGCGATGGTACAGTTAAGCGCCAGCGCCGTCATCATGGTGAATTCTACAGCCCGTTTGTTAATTACCGGCAGGACGCCGGGTAAACCCAGACACACCGGGCAGACACGAGTATTAGGCGGTGCTGCGGCATAATCCGAAGCACAGCGGCAGTACATCTTGCTGGCGGTGGCCAATTGGGCGTGGACTTCCAGCCCGATGACCGTTTCATATTTGGTTGTGGTAGCTGTATTACTCATAAAATTAACCTTGTAAGTATAGCAATACCGCCGCAAGGCAGCAACACAAGGCCTAATGGCCGGGATAAAGGAGTTATCAGCGACCAGTGTTATAATAGTCATATGACGATTAAACTTACGGTATTTTCCGACTACATCTGACCATTCTGCTATATCGGCAAGGGCCTTGTCGACAGTTTGCATAATGAGTTTGACATTGAAGAGACCTGGCTGGGCTTTGAAATTCATCCCGAAACGCCGCCGGGCGGCGCCGACCTCAGCGGACGCTATGATCCCGATGACATGGCTCAGATGAAAGCCATGCTGGCCCGCCGGGCCGAGGAGCTGGGGCTGCCTTATAACCCGTCGCCGATTCTGGCTAATTCTGCGCTGGCGCTGGCCGGGGCCGAATACGCCCGGGACAACGGTCGCTTTCCAGAGTTCCATCGCGAGATGCTGGAAGCGGTTTTTGCCCGGGGACAGAATATTGGTCTGCGGGAAGTTATCGCTGAAACAGCTGATCGCGCCGGTCTGGACGGGAAAGAAATGTTGAAGGCGATTGACGAAAACCGGTACGAGGAGCGGCTGAAGAAGTCGCAAGACCTGGGTCACGAACTTCGTGTTACCGGCGTGCCGACCTTTATCATCAACGATCGCTACGCTATTGTCGGCGCGCAGCCCATTGAGACCTTCCGTCAGATTTTCGGTCGGGTTGAAGAGGAAGCCGGCCAGACCTCAGCTTAACCGGCAGCGGCTGATTAGCAGTGTTTCCAGTTGAACGGGGCACACCCAACACAACGCCTTTATGATATAATTGTGGTGTATGGCTGAGATAAAAGTCGTCGCCACCAATCACAAGGCGTTTCACAACTACTACATCAGTGACCCGATGGAAGCCGGGCTGGTGCTGACCGGCACGGAGATTAAATCCATCCGGGGCGGTCGGATTAGCTTGGGCGACGCTTATGTGCGGTCGGACAACGGTGAGATGTGGTTGCTTAACGCGCATATCGCCCGTTATGACCCCGGCTCCTACATGAGTCATGAACCGACCCGGCGGCGTAAACTGCTCATCCATAAAAAGGAAATGCGCCAGATGCTGGCCCGTATCAAGGAACAGGGTTTGACCCTGGTGCCGACGAAGATTTACATCAAGGGCAATCGGGCTAAGGTGGAAGTGGCCGTCGGCCGGGGTAAGAAACTCTACGACAAGCGCGAGGTCATCAAAAAGCGTGATTCCGACCGTGAGCTGGGCCGGGTACTAAAAAGCCGGCTCAAATAATCTGGGGACGCGTGGTTTCGACAGTGGAGGTTAGTTACGGAATTGCAGGTTGAGCTTGTCGCTAAGCTCATTAATCCTGGCGGCAAAAAACAATTGGCGAACGTGAACTCGTTCTCGCTGGCTAAAAACAGCTAGCGCATCCGCCGCACCTTACCCCGACGGGTGCGGACCGGGTGCTGACAGCCGGGGTGCCGCTGACCTGATGCCGATATGGGATGCGAAAGAAAAATCGGCTTGCCCGGCGATATTCCGCCGGTTGAAGCTCAAAGGGCAAGAACAAATAGCCGGCTAAACCTGTAGTATATTCCGGACAGTCTACTCTGGACGGGGAGTTCGACTCTCCCCCGTCTCCACCAGTAAATCTTAAAGCCGCCGGGTTTGCCCCGGCGGCTTTTTTGTCATTGATTTTCTATTCTAGGTGCAGGTGTTGCGTCGCCCATCGCTGCCAGTATTGCAGCCAGATAGGCGTTCCCTCTAGGATGGCGGGCAGCAACGGAGTATGTGATTTTCATACTGCCGGAGTATTAGTCATGGTTAATTTGATGACCGGTTTGAACACAACGTTGTTTTTCCATTCGGCCTGAGAACACGCCTTGAGGTTGTTTATGACCAACACTTCCGGTATATTCAAGCCGCACGAATCAGAAAGGCAGGTTGCAATTTGAACGGAACCAGCCGGTCCGACATAAAACCGGGGACACGGGTCTCCATAGTCCTGAAAGCTGATCAGCAATCGGGCAAGCTAACCGAAGGGGTTGTCCAGGAGATTCTGACCAAATCCCCGGCGCATCCACACGGCATCAAGGTGCGGCTGGCAAGCGGTGAGGTGGGACGGGTGAAAGCTATCAGATAACAGGCGGCACTGCGCCGAAACATCCTATTGAACATCCATTCAGTAAGTGCTAGTATTGACTTGCTTAGGATTACTTTTCTTTACGACACGCCATCCTGGGAGGTGGAGTATGGATACGGATTTTCAATCTGGTGAACCGCAACAGATCGGGGCGCAAGCCTTTCAACAAATTGAGGTAACGGTGTTTACCGTTAACGCCCAGTTCAACGGTCGCATCATCTGTAAACCGCAACAGCGTCTGCTGGACGTGCTCAACGCCCGTGCCAATATGAACAATCAACTGAGCCATGATTTTCTGGAAATCAGGGACATGACAATTTTTGACCGCACTGGCCAAAGCCCCGTCAAGCGCCTGGAAGTCGGATATGCCCGCCGCAGTAACATCATTTTTGTCGGTGAACGGGAATGTCTGGAACATTGCCGGGTGGATAAACCACATCCGATGCGGGACAAGAAACCGATCATGACCGAAATAGAACTGCCGCAGGTACTGCTAAAGGGGGCTATTTACGCCGAGACCTGGCAGGACCTCCCGGGGGCGTTGCACCGCAACGAGTCCTTTTTACCGGTAACCGGAGTTCGGCTCGATCATCCGCTGGTTGATGGGACTGAGGCCTTTAATTTCGTCGCCGTTAACCGAGACCATATTATCTTTATCGGCGCTGAACTCGGCGAATCTGACGCGGCTTCTGCCTGAACTAACCTTTACTCGGTTTCAATGATATTGTGCTGCAGGAAAGTGGCCAGGTTTACTTCCTGATTGGCAATACCGAGCTTACGGCGGATTTTCTCCCGATGATGGTGGATGGTAGTAGTGGATACGCCCCGGATTTCGGCGATTTCCTTGGAAGTCATGCCGTTTTTAACCATATTACAAATGATGATTTCGGTTGGCGACAGGGCGAAAAAGTTGCTGGATAAATTGCCTATGAACGGCGAAGTGATTTCTTTCAGGTTTTCTTTCAAGAGTTCCACGTATTTTTTTTGGGAAGCCGGCAGGTGTATTACCACCGAGTCCATGATCGGGAGCAGTATTTTTTCTACATTATGCCGGATGTCACAGCGTATGTCCTGTTGCTGCTGCTCGTTCCGAGACAGGATTACTTTGAGAGCGGTATTACTTTCCCGCAGCGCTTGGCGTTCCAGTTTCAGCTGTTGATTCAGCTCCTCAAGCTCCAGATCGGCAGATAGCTGGCCGGCGATGCTGCCGATCTGATCGGCAACTGCGTTCAACAATTCTCGCTCCTCCCGCAGGAAAGGGCCTTCATACGCGGTGGGGTATTCAACCGTATAGTAGATGGCGCATTTGCCAACGGCTTTATTGTTCAGAAATATTGGTGCTGATTGATGCCAGGGCGTTTCCTGGAAGTTGAGGGATAGGTAAAGCCGATCCTCAAAGGTGATTTCGGCACAGGTGTGGTCAGCATGTTGCCACGAAGGCGGCAGAAATTCCACCAACTCCTGCAGGAAGTTATCCAAAGAAGAGTGGTGTTGCCCGGCCAATTTAGTAATACCGTAGAGGCAATTAAGCTCCTTAACTCTTTCTCTCAATGCGATTTCCGTGCGCCCGGAAATTGTCGCCGGCAGCGGCAGTCTCCATAACGGCGGCGGTTCATGGTGGCTGGCTGCCGTATCATTCGCCGGTGTATCGGCTTTTGGGTTTTGCGGCATCGTATATCGTCCTTATTACCTATATTATATGGGTATTATATAGGTATAAATACCGTATTATCAAAATCGGCGGTCTGGGGTATCATACTCCGCGTTTAATAAATCCAATGCCGCTCTATTTGGCTAAAGTACGGTTTGTTTTTTCCTGTTCTCGGCCTCCCGCGGTGCTTGTGAGGAGGCATGTTGTTGTTTTTCAAGCCGGGTCCGGGCGGTACTGGCAGTGAATTCAGAATCAAATAACAAGGAGAGTAATCAAGCATGTCCCAAGCTGCAAATCTCAATGCCAACACCATCGCCAGGTATCTGGATAAGGCTCCAGCCGATTTTACCAAGGCCGACATCATCAAGTTTGTAGAAGAAAACGGTATTGCCGCCGTCAATTTTCGGCATCTGGGCGGCGACGGTCGCCTGAAGACCCTTAATTTCATAGTCAACAGTCGGGAGCAACTGGACCAAATCCTGTCCGCCGGTGAACGGGTGGACGGCTCCAGTCTGTTCTCTTACATTGATTCCGCCTCCAGCGATTTGTATGTGGTTCCCCGTTACCGGACGGCCTTTGTTAATCCTTTCGCCACTATCCCGTCCATAGATATTCTGGGGACATACTTCACCAAGGAAGGGGAACGGTTAGCCAGTTCTCCGGAAAATATCCTTAAAAAAGCTCAGGACAACCTGAAGGAAAAAGCCGGACTGCGGTTTGAAGCCATGGGTGAGCTGGAATACTATGTTATCGCTCCCAGGCAGCATCTTTATCCAACTGTGGCTCAGAAGGGTTATCAGGAATCCGCGCCCTTTTGTAAATGGGAAACTTTAAGGTATGAGGCCATGAATTTGATTGCCCAGGCCGGCGGGAAGATCAAATACGGTCATTCCGAGGTGGGGCACATCTCCAGCGACGACCACGAGATGGAGCAGAACGAGATTGAGTTTTCTCCGGTAGACGTGGAGGACGCTGCCGACCAACTGGTTGTCGCCAAGTGGATACTGCGGATGTTGGGTCGCCGGAATAATGTGACTCTGACCTTTGCACCGAAGATCCTGGTTGGCCACGCCGGCAGCGGTATGCACGTTCATACCCGGGTCATGAAGGGCGACAAGAACATGCTGGTGGATGACGGCAAGCTGAACGATTTTGCCCGCCGTGTCATCGCTGGTTACCTGAAACTAGCCCCGTCATTGACGGCGTTCGGTAATACCATTCCGCTGTCCTTCCTGCGGTTAGTGCCCCATCAGGAAGCCCCGACCAATGTCTGCTGGGGCGACCGCAATCGCTCCGGCCTGGTCCGCGTACCGCTAGGGTGGCTGCATGCCAAGGACATGGCCGCCGATGCTAATCTGGATGAAGCCGTGAGTTCCTGCAATTTCAGCAATAATCAGACGGTGGAGTTCCGTTCTCCGGACGGTTCAGCCAATATCCACCTGTTAATGGCCGGGTTAGCCGTGGCGGTTCAGCACGGTCTGGAAATGGAAAACGCTTTGGATTTGGCGAAAAAACTGTATGTTGATGTCAATATCTTTGCTTCCAGTAATAAGGATATCCAGAGCGCTCTGCCGCAGTTACCGACTTCCTGCTGGGATGCGGCTGATTGCCTGCTGGAAGACAGGGCGGTCTATGAAAAAGACGGCATTTTCCCTGCGTCTGTAATTGACGGTTTAGTCAAGATTCTAAAACACCATGAGGACAAAGACCTCAGCGAGCGTTTTTACGGCAAGGGTGATGAGATTCAGAAAATGGTGGATGATTATATCCACATTTAGTTGACATCAGGAACGATGAAATAAGGAGCCGTCTGTATCGTACAGGCGGCTCCTGGTGTTATTGAGTGGGTTATTCCCGATCGGTGTAAATTCTGTTGCCATACTGGTTTTTCCATTCAATAGTGTAATAGGAGACGGCGGAAGCTGATAAAACCAGTAAGAAGCACAAACCCATCGTCCAACGGAAGCTGATGATATAAGATCCGCTTATGGCATTTTGACTGGCCGCCTTGGCAGATTCGCTAAAATCAGCAGGGATAACGATACCGCCAAGCCGGTCGCTCTGGCTCAAAATCGCTGTTTGCTGGGTCGGACTGAGTGCAGATGACTGGATCGTTTGCCGGAGAGTGGGGGTAAAAATCAGCAGCATGAAAGCGCCCAGTACGGCCACTGCCAGAAGTCCGGCCGTCCGGGCAATGGCGTTGTTCACTCCGGACGCTGCTCCGGAACTGCCGGGATTCACTGTGAGGGCTGATTTGGTTAGTGGCGCGATTACCATGGCCATGCCAATTCCTATAACAATCAAACCCGGCAGAAAATGCCGGAAATAGGCGGCGTCGGTACCTCCGGTCATGAGGAGGGCAATACCCAGCCCCGCTACTAACGGGCCACCGATCATTTGGGGTCGGGGTCCGAATTTATCCGCCAGTGCTCCGGCCGGGGCTGCCAACAGGGTAATGATAATAGTAGGGGGCAGCAACCCCAGGCCGGTCTGGGAAGGGGAATAACCCTGGATCTGCTGGAGGTTCAAGACGCTGAATAAAATAACACCGTTAAAGGCAAAATACAGCAGGAGAGTGACGACATTGGCCCCGAAAACCAGTGGGTTTTTGAATAATCCAAGGGGAATCAGCGGCGCTGAAGTGCGTTTTTCCATGATGATGAAGGCGAATAATGACGCACCACCCAGGAATAAACTGCTCAGCACCAGCGGACTGCCCCAGCCGGAATTTGGGCCGGCAATCAGACCAAAGGCGATACCCAGTAAACCCAAAAAGATAAATATCGTACCCGGCCAGTCCAGTTTTTTGGCGGCCCGCTCCTGGTTTTCCGGTACAAATCTGACGGTGACCACCATGGCCAACCCAATGACCGGGAGTACCATCCAGAACACCACCGGCCATCCGGAAGTTTCCACCAGCCAGCCGCCGAGCCATGGCCCTAAGGCGGCGATGCCGCCGGAAACGCCAGCCCATAAGCCAATGGCCCTACCGCGCTCAGTATCGCGGAAACAGACATTGATGATAGCCAGACTCTGGGGCACCATCAGTGCCGAGCCGACGCCCTGGAGGGCTTGAAGCAGGATAAGCTGGCTGATTGACGAAGCGAATCCCGAAGCGATGGCTCCGGCGGCAAATACCGACATGCCGATGAGGAAAATCTTTCTGCGGCCATAACGGTCGCCCAGGGCACCGCCGATAAGGAGCAATGCGGCCAGGGTCAGCAAATGGGCATTGACCACCCATTGGAGGCCGGCCACGTTACTGCCGAATGATTCCTGAATGGCGGGTAAGGCGATTGATACTGAACTCCATAATATGAATGAAGAACTGGATGCGAGCAGGGTTGCGGCCAGTATCCATCGCCCCTGTGCCGCACCTAATGAGCATGTTCCGGTTGACGAAGGAGAGACCGGTGAATTCAGGTTATCGGCGGCTATTCTGCATCTACCTTGTCATCGCGGCGGTATGTCCCCAATATCTTGATCATGGAGGCAACTTTTTCCAATCCCTTCAGCGCTCGCTGGGTAGCCGGGGCGTTCAGCCCTTTTTCAAAGTCCAGGTAAAAATAGTAGTCCCAGGCACTCTTGCCGATGATGGGACGGCTCTCAATCTTAGACAGGTTGATGTCCTCATCGTTAAAACACTTAAGGACATTATAGAGGGCACCGGGGATATTTTTGGCTCGGATAACCAGCGATGTTTTATCGGCATCCAGATCATACGGGGCGTCGGGCCGGGCGATGATAAGGAAGCGGGTATAGTTCTTCTTTTCCGTTTCAATATCTTTAGCGATGACCTTCATGCCGTAAATTTCAGCCGCTAATACGGAACCAATCGCCGCAGCGGTATGCATATCATCTTCTTTAATCAACCGGACGGCGGCGGCGGTGTCATCGGTTTCAATGCGCTGCATTTTGGGATGCTTCTCCAGCCATTCCTCCGCCTGATTCATGGCCATTGGGTGGGTATAGACTTCGGTAATATTCTCAATTTTAGTATTCGGCAGGGCGATGAGGTTCAGCACAATACGCAGATATTCCTCGCCGACAATACGGGTATCGTATTTCAGCAGGTGGTCATAGTTATCCAGAAAGGAGCCGTAGATAGAGTTCTCAATAGCAACCACACCGTAGTCCGATACGCCCTTGTGAACATCATCAAAGACCTGCTTGAAGGTCTCGCTCTCAATGATTTCGGAGTCTCCGGGAAACTTCTTGCGGGCGACGATATCATGGAAGGAACCGCGGGATCCCTGGATGGAAATCTTGATCATGATGGCCCTCCTGAAGTGATGAATTACTGGTATTTGTATTAATGATAGCCTTAAAAAGGGTTAATGGCAATAGGTCAGTTGCAGGGAATCATGAGTTGGACTTATGCCGTAGCATATAGCTTATTGCTTCGTAACGGCTCTTGATCTGTAATTTTGAGTAGATGACATTAATGTGATTTTTGACTGTTTTTTCTTCAATGTACAGAGTCTGTCCGATCTCCTGATTGCCCGCTCCGGCGGCAATCAATCCTAATATTTCAACCTCTCTGACTGTTAACGGCTCAGTGATTTCGGATTCGGCAATACTATGAATCTGCGAATTGCTCCGGCGGATTTTTTCCAGCAGTTCATGGCTGACCGGCGGCGTCACTTTGGTATGACCGGCAGCGACGGCTCGGACAGCCAGCGACAGTTCATCGGGGGTGAACTGACCGTAAACCAGATATCCGGCTGCTCCAGCCAGCAGTGCCCGTAAGATAGTGGTCTGGTCTTCCACGACGGTTAGCATGAGTATTTTGACTTCTGGTTTTAGATTCAGTAGCTCACTGGTAGCTTTTATCCCATCCATGCCGGGCATGCGCACATCCATAAGAACAACATCCGGTGTATTCTCCTTTACCCATGAGACGGCATCGTTGCCGTTGGCGGCTTCTCCAAGCACCGAGATGTCCTTTTCCATCTCCAAAAAGCTGCGTAGTCCGCGCCTAGCTACAAAGTTATCGTCCACTATGAGCACCTTAATTCGGCTCATCTGAAGTCTCCCGGTTAAGCGGTAAGATAATGATCAGCCTGGTGCCCCTGCCGGCACTTTCAAGCTGAAAACTGCCCCCCATCAATGATACCCTTTCTTTCATTCCGGCAAGCCCTAACCTTCCGGCAGCGATATTTACATCAGGTTCCCTTGCGCCTTCTCCAAAGCCGTGGCCATTGTCGTGGATTACCAGCGATAATGAGTCATGTGTTAGGGTTAGGGTCGCTGCCACCCGTGAGGCTTCGGCATGGCGTTCAACGTTGGTCAGGGCTTCGGAGATGATGTTGCGCAGTTGATGCGCCGTCGCATCAGCCACAATGCGGTCTTCCCCAATCAGTTCAAATTCAATCTTGATATCTGTTCTGACGCTCCATCGGTCAAGTATGCTGGAAATTATCGCCCCGATCCCAACGTTTCCAGGCTCATTCCGAAGGTCAAGAATGACTTCTCTGATCTCCCGGCTGGTTTGCTGACAGACTTCACCGATATAACTGATTGTATCTTTCACGGAAGACTCTGTGTTGTCGCCCAGCCTTCGCTCCAGCACTGTCGCCTCCAGCGACAGACCATGAAGGGTTTTGAGGACATTATCGTGCATGTCACGGGCGATACGCTGGCGCTCCTCAAGAAGCGTTTTTTCTTTCAGATAGGTTTCGCTTCGGCGACGCTGTCTTTGCCCCTCATCTACGATCAGCCCCATGGGTACCGCTACAAGAAAAACAAGCAGAGCCCAAAAGGTATAGCCGGTATAACTGAAACGAACGCCGTAAACCGCATCCCGGAAGATATAAGCACCCAGAAGTCCGACTGCGAAGGCGGCGGCCATAACCAAACTGCCCTTAAGTCCGTAGCGGATGCTCCCTTCCATTGCCACAAACAGGAAACCGGCATAGGCGGCGGTATAAAAATCGCTGACGAAAAGAAGGATCAAGACCCAGGCTACTAAAGAATCAATAACCAGCATGGAGGTGCCGAGGATCTGCTGTGACTTTGGCGTCTTGATTCTGAGGTTAAAGACCATGGCGGCCGCATTGACCGAGGCAGTTATTAATCCGATTGATATTATGGGGATATCCGACGACGGCTTCTGCATCCAGGCCAGCAGGAAGATCGCCGGCACCCACAGCCACCGGGCGCCGATGAAAAGCCATTCCAGACGCTTCATCTCATATAGATGACCGGCGGTCACCTCACCGGATGCCCCGGTCATCAGGCGGCTTCCTAACTCTCTGATGTTCAAATCACTTCTTTTTTGGGCCTAAAAGCCCATGTATTAACCTGTCGTCAATTGTATCATAAGCAAAGAAATGGCTTGGTATTCTCTATGACAATTGGCCGGAGCACTGCCACTCCGCCTCAGAAACGGGTTTATATAAGGCTAATTGGCCAAAGGAAAAGTGGGGATGCGACTAGAACAGGTAACATAATGGAGGAAGAACGACATGCTAATTTGGGCTATGATTTTTGGTGTTATATTTAATATCAGTATATTTTTGGCTGGCGTACTATTACTAATACTATCCCGAAAGGATAGATGGTTTACCCGAATTGGGGCAGCTTATTTCATACTCGTGGTCCTTCTTGGGCTATACCTCGTAGACCAATCTGGAGAATACGACGCGGTTTTCATCTACATCACTCCAGCAATTATGGGTCTTGCCATTTTAGCGGTTCTTATCGCAATCGGAAAAGCTAGAGTATAGTCTGTTCTATATATTAAATTCGGTTTAATTATTGGCCAGATCGTCCTCGCTATGGGGCCACTGTTAGACGCCTAACTGCCCCTAATGACGGTATCAGTTGTTACCTTGTTCTAACAACTAATCTAGGCCTCAGCGGCGGCCATAACCAAACTGCCCTTAAGTCCGTAGCGGATGCTCCCTTCCATTGCCACAAACAGGAAACCGGCATAGGCGGCGGTATAAAAATCGCTGACGAAAAGAAGGATCAAGACCCAGGCTACCAAAGAATCAATAACCAGCATGGCGGTGCCGAGGGATCGCTGAATCCCCAGCGTCCTGATTTTGATATTCAAGAACGTAGCTGCCGTATTGACTGCGGCGGTTACTAATCCGATTGACACGATAGCGGTATCCGACGACGGCTTTTGCATCCAGGCCAGCAGGAAGATCGCCGGCACCCACAGCCAACGGGCACCGATGAACAGCCATTCCAGACATTTCAGCTCATAAAGGTGGCCTTGGGGCGCCTCAAATGGTGCCCCAGTCATCAGGCGGCGTCCTAAGTCTCTGATGTTCAAATCACTTCTTTTTGGGCCTAAAGGCCCATGTATTAACCTGTCGTCAATTGTATCATAAGCGTGGATGCTCAATATGCAATAACATCCAAAATTGCAGACACTGTGGGGTGGGATAATGTCTACCGTAACTATTGGTGGATGTGGAATGAGGAATCACCCCGGTGGGTATCAGGCAATGAATATGTTCATAGTGATGGTTATGCGGATTGGATTTATGTGCCCTAATAATCTTTGCTAACGCGCTTTCTTTGTGTCAGGGGTTATAAGGGGTGTGAAACGTGTGAAACCCCTTATAACCCCATCATGCTGAAATTAGGAAGTTTGTCTATGGGAAAACCGTATAAACTGGTTTTTATTGGCATCGTAGCGCTATCAATATTAATATTCGCTTGGCTTATTTCACATATTTTTGCAATTGGATTGCTGTTGTGGTTTCTATGGATTATGGTCAGCATATGGTCTCATCAAACGGATAACAAATTCCTTCAAGTCCTACCATTTTTATACGCGGGAACAGTTCTCTTGGGACTAGTCTGGGTATATTACTTATATGGGCATCCCGAGGGTGTTTTAGGAATCGTTTTATTATTGGGTATCCCGGGAATGGGCTTACTAGGTTATGCAGCTTACAACCTTCACAAGGCGTTGCTTCCGCTTGTATTTGGGGTCATGTGGTTAGGTTTGATGTGGCGGGCGATCGCCGCGGGATGGACCGGTGACATCCTGATTCCGGTATTAGCCATGGGCCTACCCGGGATAGTGTTGATTATTTACTCTGTCCATTTGTTTGCTCGAAACAAGAATAGCCAAAGAGACTGAAATGACAATAGCAAAAGGGACTCGGCTAATCACCATGAGGGGTTCGGTGACGCTACCCGCTCTACTGACGCTGGTCGTTTCTACCGGTTGCCCCGAAACACCCACAGCCACCGGGCGCCGATGAACAGCCATTCCAGGCGCTTCATCTCATAGAGGCGACCGGCGGTCAAATCACCGGATGTCCCGGTAATCAGGCGGCTTCCTAACTCTCTGATGTTCAAATCATTTCTTTTTTGGGCCTAAAGGCCCTGTTGCAGGGCTATTGCCAATTGTATCATAAGCGAGGAAAGGCATAGCATTCCTCATAAGCCTTGGTGGTTAGCCCAACAGAAAGGTAGTGATGAGACTTGAACAGGTGAAAGAGTGTTCAAAATCCCGGTATAAAATTGTGAAAGGAAATAATCGTGAAGAGAATACTTGTAAATTCAAAATCGTTTTTGACAGCCCTTGCCGGTTCAACGATCATCTTGTTGCTAGTCGGCGGTGCCATTCTGCAGGGCGCTATTCTGGGAGAAAACTCCAAAACCAACGAAGGGGATGTCTTCGTTCTTGAGCCATTTTTCGTAATGCCAACCGGACAGGAAGAATTGTTGAAGCATATCGTCATGAGTGATATTAAGATAAAGCCCCTATTAGAAGAGACTGAATACGAGGTCGAAATTCAAGTCGGCGCGAGGCTCATGAATGGACTAGGACCGGACAAAATCATGGAATGGTTAAAAAGTGAACCCCGAGATACCAGCATCATAAAAGAATATGCGGGTTTGCTTTATATAGGTCACAATGATATGTACACGTTTACCATCAACCTTGAAAACCAGACAGTCGAAAATTTCTTGAAAAAGCCCAATAATGGCCCAACCCTCCCAGAATTAACAAAAGCCGACAAAGAAAGCGCCTTGGCTATAGTAGCCGTGGATTCAACACTTCAGAATCTTCTCTTTGACAAAGAGTTTGAGATCGCGCCAGAAAAAAGAATTGGCACTTGGCGTTCAGAAGACAACGTTAAGCTTGGTGTTGTTTTAGAGATATGGTTCGACAAAACTTACGATATAGAGGCTGTTTTGCCCGCATTCGACTATGACGAAAGCAAGATGGGTATCTCCAGATACGTGCCTAAGATCAATCATTTCTCCGGGATGGTATCTAAGTTTGTATTGGTCATAGACACCACCGGACAACAAATCGTAGCAATATATCCGCTCCAATAGATAATAATATACCAATAAGAGAGGAACGATAAAATGAAACGCAAAACGGCAAAGTTGAAAATCTATAAAGCAGTTACAAAGTGAATAAATTGCAAAGATATTTATTTATCGCCGCTTCCGGAATCGCGCTGATTGCCTTGTCATGGCTGTGGATGGTCGGCGAGCTAGGTTTCTATGCGGTTTTGGGCATCGTACCAGGTTTATTAGGCCTGTTGCTGATAAGCTATGCTCTATACCAAGTTCATGAAGTACTGCTGGCCTTTTTCTGGGGAAGTCTGTTTCTGGCATCCGCACTTCATTGGCTAAGTATCAGCGAAAATTACGGAACGGATATATTGGCCATATTGCTGATGGGAATCCCAGGGGCAGGGCTGTTAGTGTTTGGCCTTCGGCTGTTGTTCAAACGCCGGAGGGCATCCTCAAAATAGGGAACGACAATGACTTGCATGGTGTACAACGATATGAACCTGAAGGCAGGTGACGGCGATTGACCCGGCTGGGGTGGCGTCCCATCTCCCTGATGTTCAAAATTCCTCTTTTTAGCTCTTTTATGGGCCTAAAGGCCCTGTTGCGGGGCTTTTGCCAATTGTATCATAAGCGTGGAAAGGCTTGGCATTCTCCATAAGCATTGGCGGATGGCCAGTTGGAGCATCTCAATGATAACCATTCCCCGAAAATCCGGGAGAACCATAATGTGGGTTACCTCATCTGTATCCGTTGTTGTGGCTGTGGGAATAGGTGGACCTTTTTGGTCAGGAGCGATTCTGAGTTATGGGTTTCTTATGGCTTCGCTAATGGCATTGAATAGTCCGCGTATTGGAGGAGGCCTGGCGATTATTCTATCTTTACTTGCCATTGCAGCATCGTTAGCTCTTATATTTAACAATTATGACGCCAGCCGGTTGATAGGTTCGTTAATGCTAGCTTTCGCTTCACTTATGCTGATTGGGGCAGTGATTCTAATACTATCTAAAAATTAGCGCTCAAATCTTAGGGAGCATCGCCGGAGTGGAGTGAAATGGGAAAAGGTCAAAGAATAGCGATAACGGGCACGATCGGAATTGCCCTTTTGATTGCGTCGCAGGCTCTAATGGCTGGGAAACTCAGCATTATCCCAATCGGGGGCTGGGGCTTTATAACCGGATTCATAGGATTATTGTTGATAAGTTATGCGGCATATCAAATTCATGAGGCACTATGGGCGTTTTTCTGGAGCGTAACGGCTTTCGTTGCAGCATATTTTCTTATGAAGGTTAGCGAAAACCCTCTATTGGACTATTTCGCAATATTTTTCTTTGGAATACCGGGAATAATACTGATGTTTCATGGTGTGCAGTTGCTGGCGAAGGATAGGCGGCGGAACGGGAAGAATGTATAAATTTGGAAGGCATACTGATGGATAAATCCCGCAAGGCACGCAATTTTGGATTATTATTAATGCTGTTTGCATCTGTATTACAGGTGTTTGCCGGATTAAGTATTTCTAAACTTAGCTATGGATTTCTTACAGATCCCGTGTATGGTTTCATTATTGTTTCTCCAATGCTATTCGGATTATGGACAGCCATGCGTTTGCCCTTTATTGGCGGGGTATTCGCGGCTATTATAAATGGCCCCCTTATCTTCGCAGCATGGGTAGGCATGATGGGCGATCCATGGCTATTGAATAGAAGCTTCTCGCAAGCTACATTCTTGAATATGGCGTTCTACTATGCAGGTCTAGCCTGGCACGTTTATTTGTATAGAAAAGCGCCTGGATGAGCGAATTCACATTATTGGAAAGCCGCTTCTTGAAAAGAAGGCGGGGAGAGGAAACGGCGGTGGGTAAGCGGTGCGAACGGAAAGGACCCTTCAGATGGGCGCTTTAATCATTTATCTCCCCCTTTGCACTTTACGGCGTCGTATTGCCGGTCTTATCACTCCGAAAACCGTATTACATTCATTTTGAGCTGGGATATTTTCTGTTTCTGGTCATAGCCTGGGTCGTGGGTGGGCTTTTCGACGGGTTTAGAGTAGTCAATCTATCAATCGTCGGAATAAGCGTTGCCGGATCGTTAGTTTGGCGGTGAAATTCCGGATTAAGCTGATTTGAGAGAGGTATCTCAAAGCGATGACCCTAACGGAATTAGCCATCATGACGGGTATATTGAGCATATTATTGATCGTGAGCGCATACTATTGGCGCTACGCGAGCGTTTTGGCGTACTTCTATTTCGTTTTTATCGGCCTTATTTGGGGAGCAGGCACGGTCGGTCATGAGCGCAGCTGGTTCACCTGGTTTTTGATAGGAAACGGCGTAGCAGGAATATTGACCGTTCTGGCGATAGTCAATAAAAGACATCATGGTTTTCCATTTTTCAGTTATATGAAATATACGGCTTATATTCTCTTTTCACTGATTATTATCTCGTTTATTATGGCCATGTTGGATACATTATTCCGTTTTTAGTCAGATTATTGGGAGACCGGGGAATGTTCAACAATTCCTCTTTTTCGCTCTTTTTTAGGCCTAAAGGCCCATGTATTAACCCTTCGCCAATTGTATCATAAGCATGGATCGATTTAAGTCTATTTGCCATGCGATGTAATCTGAGATGGGCGCTTTGCTTGTTATCTCCGGAGTTGCGGCTTACAGTGTTGTACTGTTGGTATTGGCAGTCAAGAAACCTCACTACATTCAACTTAGTTTGGGCTATTTTGTATTTCTAATTGTAGTTGGTGTCTGGACCTTGATTTCTGGATTTGGGTTGGGATTTGGTAATGCCGCCTTTGTCGGAATAGGCATTACAGGGTCAATCATCTCATTCGCATTGGCTAAAAAAGCCAGGATTATTTTGAAATGATGAAAAGGCGATAAAAAGATGAACGTATTCGGTCTTGGATTGTATTTGACCTACACTTTCGGCTGGATTCCGGTCTGTATATACCTGTTGATCAAACGGGCAAAGGGCTACGTGCTTGTCTCTGCAATCGCCAGTGGTGTGATATTTTTCAGTTATATGGGCCTAATTATCAGTATCGAACCGAGCCTGTTGCCGATAATTAACGCAGCAATGGCGGGAGTAGTATTTATGATTTCGTTGATAGTTTTAAAGACCACAGCAAACAAAAAGGACAAGTAGACAATGAACTCCACCACTCATGATTTCTATCGCTTTGGTCGTGAAACTCCGGGTTAAGTTGAAATAACGAAGAGGGTATCTGACGGAGATGACTTTAACAGGTTTCGCCATCGTCACAGGCATATTAAGTATATTATTGATCGTGAGCGCATACTATTGGCGCTACGCGAGCGTTTTGGCATATTTCTATTTCGTTTTTATCAGCTTTATTTGGGGAGCGGGTACGTTCGGTCATGATCGCAGCTGGTTCACCTGGTTTTTGATAGGAAACGGCGTAGCAGGAATATTGACCGTTCTGGCGATAGTCAATAAAAGACATCGTGGTTTTCCATTTTTCAGTTATATGAAATATACGGCATACATACTCTTTTCCTTGTTTATTGGCTCATTGTTGTTGAGCATATTGAATAACAATTTCCGGTTTTACAATGAATGGTAATGACAGGCTAAAGTTAAAAATGCAGTTTTTAAAATCAACAATACTTGGAGCCGTCGGTTTCGGGTTAGGTGGTTTCATCGGAGCACGGCTATTTTCCGGAGCCCTCATGCTTATCCCGGTGCTCATGGGGGCCTTTGGCGGTATCGCACTTGGCATATCGTTAAAAATAACAAAAAGACAACTAGCTTCTCTAGCATTTTGGGGAGCTTCCGGTTTTATCATTGTTTATTTCACCATGATTTTACCCCTGTATGTTTTACTTACTTCAATTGGATTTGAATCTTTTAGTGACCGCTTCGGGACAGAAACCTGGCACATGTTCTTTTTAGGTGCCGCAATCGGGGCAGGAACAGGCGCAGCTTTAGGAATGGTTTTGGATGGGAAGCGTCTTGCTGTTCGCCTAGCTATCGCGGGCCTTCTTGGATTCGGGATAGCACAATTTGTTACTGCTCCCCTGTATTCAGGGCTCACTCCGATGTATGTACTCGGATGGAGCTTGACCGGAATTTTCGGTGGTTCATGCCTCGGGATGGTGGTCAAATCATGAGCGCTGCTACTCAACAGATGTTATTCATCCTTCTACCGCAGATAGTCTTGTGGTTGCTTTTGTTGCTCAGTTTCCGGTATTCAATGCTGAAAGTCAGAGCGTTCAAGCGTTCTCAGGATACGGATGAAGTTGAAGCGGCGCGGCATCAACTCAGGAAAGCGGGGCTGGTAATCATAGCTGTTCCAACAGCGATTATTCTTGGTTTCACCGTGTTTGTCACACTCAAATATGGCGGTTCCGGCTACGGATTGGTTTACGCCTTGCCTTTGGCGGCAGCATGGCTGGTTACCCGGCGGCGGCCGCTGCTTGGGGCATCGCTGGTGGCAACGGCGGCGGTGATGCTGATAATTCCCGGTATCAGCGCCCTCGTTATAAATTATGAAATGTCTGCCTGGTACGGCGCCATACTGCTTCTTTTAGCGGCACTTCTGGGGTTGGGGGCATGGACAGTGGCCAAGTCTCTGCCAAAAGCCTGGAGCGTCAGAAAATGAAACGGCTTGTTGCGACTTTAATATTGATGATGATGACCTCCGCCGCTTTTCCAATAACGATTGCGGCACAAGTCTCGGATGAAGATGTCGACCAGGCGCTGGCTGTTGCGGAGGGCAATGCAGAAGTAGCGGAACTGCTGGATGGAAGGCAGTATATTATCGCTGATATAAAACTTTATGTATATAGCGGGCCACAGTTTTCAAAGTCCACAGTGCCACCGCCGCCACCCGTGCCAACCGGTGAAATTGAGATAACGCTGGTTTTCACCGAGCGCTTCCAATTCCGTGGTCATGAGGTTGCGCAGCTTATGGTTTTCGTTAATAGCTCAATCACGAAGGTTGTCGGTTACTATCTGATAGACAGCGGCATAGACAAGTTGCCTATCATGGGGCGGGTGGCGCTGACCGAATTTCAGGAACAACGGGGATTGGACTTGGCGCTGGCTGACCCGTTGGTTGCCGCATTTCTTGATGGTAAACCTTACGATATTGCCCGGATGGACGGGATGTTGCCGCGTTCAGGAGGTGAAGATACCGGCAGACCGGGAGTATTCATCACTTTCACCTTTAATAAAGAATATAAATTCAAAGGGGACATATATAACCCACCTTATCGCGATGAGAAGACATATTATCTTGAAGGCACAGTGAAAGGTCTTGAAGTGATGGTCAACCTTGAGACCGGTAAGATTGTGCATATGTACCCTAACGTAACCTCAATCCCCATTCCCTTGAGTCAGTGGCTGATGTACGCCGGCATTATCGCAACGGGGTTATTGATTGGCGCGGGTGTCTATTACTGGTTGAGGCGAGCGGGGTATCGGGAGGATAGTCAGGTTTGAAACGGGGAAAAATTGAAATCGGAGCGAGCATTGTTACCGGAATCTCCATGCTTGCCCTGGCTTTATGGGTGACAGTTGAACGCGTGGAATTCTCTGGTGTAGTGGCTATCTGGGTATTTTTCGGTCTACCGGGGTTAGCGCTATTTCTGGCGGGTCTCCATTGGATAAACGCGGAACTAACCAAAGCATTTGTCGGGATTACCCTAGTAGTATTTGGCCTGATTCTGTGGTTGAACGGCGTATCGTATGTGATGATACCTATCGTTCTAGCCGTTATCGGATTACTGATGGGGGTTCAAGCAGTCAGGCGGATTTGGAAATGAAACCCTGACTGACCCTGAGTGGTAATACCTACTGGCGTCAATCCCAATATCTTATGCTATAATACCCCTCTAGTGGAGGCGGATAGGCTCTGGTGGGCCTCGCGGTCTTCAAAACCGTAGGCGGCGGCGCAAACCGCCGCGGGGGGTTCGATTCCCTTCCCCTCCGCCATCTACCCCACTCAGGCACGAAAGGGGGTGAGCCGCATGGATGATAAACGCCTGACCGAATACTCTGCGTACTCCGGCTGAGCGGCCAAGATAGGTCCGGGTGACCTTTCAAAAGCGCTTTGCGGCTTGCCTATCAAGTCTTATCCCGAAGTTATGGTCGGTCTGGAAAAGGCTGACGACGCCGGGGTGTATAAGCTTACGCCTGAAATTGCCCTGGTGCAGACGATTGACGTCATTACACCGGTGGTAGACGATCCATTTGCTTTCGGCCAGGTCGCAGCGGCTAATTCACTCTCTGATGTCTATGCCATGGGCGGGCGCCCGGTGACGGCGATGAGCTTTGTCGGCTTTCCGCTTGAGACTACCGATATTGAAGTCCTGCGGCAGATACTGGCCGGGGCATTGTCCAAGCTGGATGAAGCCGGATGTGCGCTGGTGGGCGGCCATTCGGTTAAAGACCAGGAAATTAAGTTCGGGTTGTCGGTGACCGGTGTGGTCCATCCAGAGCGGGTGCTGACCAAGGGCGGTGCCCGGCCCGGCGACAAACTGATACTGACCAAGCCGCTGGGTACAGGTATCCTTAATACTGCGCTGAAGGCGGATTTGCTGGAGGCTGAGGCAATGTCCGCGGTCATCAACCAGATGGCGGCGCTCAACAAAGCAGCGGCAGAGGTGATGACCGAACTGGGGGCTCATGCGGCTACTGATATCACCGGCTTCGGGCTCATCGGCCATGCCGCCGAAATGATCAGCCTGGGTGAGGTGTCTTTCAATCTGTCCTTCAGTCGGATACCGCTGATGGCCGGCGTACAGCAGTGGGCGGAAGCCGGCCTGGTACCGGGCGGGGCTTACTCCAACCGGGAATACCGCCTGGGGATAATGGATCCGTTATTTACGCTGGAGGAATGGATGCTGGATGTGCTGTTTGATCCGCAAACATCCGGCGGCTTGCTCATCGCCACTTCTCCGGAGACGGCTGACATAATGGTGGAACGTATTCAGAATCAAGGTTTTTCTGAGACTTCCATCATCGGTGAGGTTCTGGCTGAACCAACAGGGCGCATAGTCATTACCGAATAGGGGCTGAAGAATGTCCAACGAAATACAGAATGAATTACGCAAACTGCCGGCCGTGGAAAAGGTGTTGGCCGATCCGGCACTGACAGCGGCCATTGAACGTTATTCTCATCCGGTGGTGACGGAAGCGGTGCGGGCGGTCATTGACCGGCTGCGCCAAAGCGCGGCTTCGGGGAACAAGACACCGGCGCCGGGAGCGGTCGCTGAATTGGTAAAAAGGCATTTGGCCGAAGAATGGCCGGGGCTGCTGCAATCGGTAATCAATGCCACCGGTATTATTCTGCATACTAATCTCGGTCGGGCGCCGTTGTCGGCGGAGACCATGGCCGCCCTGGCCAACATTCTGGGCGGCTATTATGCGCTGGAGCTTGATCTCAATACCGGTGAGCGGGGTATCCGCGCCCGGGAAATGGAAAAACTGCTGACACTGCTGACCGGCGCTGAAAGCGCGCTGGTAGTCAACAATAATGCCGCCGCGGTTCTGTTAGTGCTGACGGCATTGGCCAAAGGCCGTGAAGTCATTGTGTCCCGCTCAGAGCTGGTCCAGATAGGCGGCGGCTTCCGGGTGCCGGACGTTATGGCTCAGTCCGGCGCCATAATGCGTGAGGTTGGCACTACCAATCAGACCTTTGCCCGTGATTTTGAGCAGGCTATTAACGACAATACTGCCATGCTGCTGTCGGTTCACCGTTCCAACTTTGCTCTGCGCGGTTTCACCCATGACCCCGCATTGTCCGAACTCAGGGAAATCGCCGGCAACTTCGGATTGCCGTTCGTTTATGACCTGGGCAGCGGGGCGGTGGTTGATACGGCCGGCTACGGTATGAGTCATGAGCCGACTGTCGGGCAGGCATTGGATGCTGGGGCCGATCTGGTGTGTGTCTCCGGTGACAAACTGCTGGGCGGACCGCAGTGCGGCATCATTCTGGGTAAAGAGGTGTTTATTGACCAGCTCCGGAAGCATCCGCTGCTTCGGGCGGTGAGAGTGGATAAATACGCCGCCGTGGCTTTGACCGCAACAGTGTTGCAATATCTCAAGGGGGACACCGGCAAACTGCCGGCTTATGCCATGATGGCGGCGCCCATTGAAGAACTTGACTCGCGGGGGTGGGCGATGGCCGGACTATTGAACGCCGCCGGGTTATCCGCTGAGGTTATTGACGGTGAAAGTCTGGCCGGCGGCGGCTCCCTGCCCGATGAAACCCTGCCGACAAAGCTGGTTGCCGTCGCGGTCAGGGGTAACATGGACGAGTTCAGCCGCCGTTTGCGGTTGGGCACGCCGCCCGTACTGGGGCGCGTCTGGGAAGGCCGCTTTATTATTGATCTGCGGACTGTTTTTCTGACTCAGGATAATGACCTGACCCAGGCGGTTATCGCCGCCGCCGGAGCTTAATCTATGATTACCATCGGGACTGCCGGCCACATTGACCACGGCAAATCAAGCGTGGTCAAGGCGCTGACGTCTATTGATCCGGATCGTCTGCCTGAAGAGAAAGAGCGCGGCATGACCATTGACCTGGGTTTCGCCTGGTTTGCGCTGCCGAGTGGCGAAAAAATCGGACTGGTGGATGTGCCGGGGCATCAGCATTTTGTGCGCAACGTTATTCCGGGTCTGACCGGGATTGATGCCGTCATGCTTATTGTAGCCGCTGATGATGGTTGGATGCCCCAGACGGAAGAACACCTGCAAATCATTGACCTGCTGGGCATCTCACGCGGTCTGGTGGTACTGAATAAGGTTGACCTGGCTGATGAAGACTGGCGGCAATTGGTTATGGCCGACATCGCTGGGCATCTGGCCGGAACTTCGCTGGAAAAGGCGCCGATCATTGAATTCAGCGCCAAAAATGGGCATGGGCTCACCGCGCTGAAAGATGCCATCGGCAGTCTGGTGAACGAGATAGGGCAGGACGATACCGGCAAACCGCGTCTGCCGATTGACCGCGTTTTCACCATCAAAGGGGCCGGCACGGTAATTACCGGTACCTTGCACCACGGCACGCTAGCCGTCGGCGATGAAGTGACGGTGCTGCCCGGAGGTCTTAAGGCCCAGGTCCGCGGCGTTGAAAGTTATAAGGAACATTTGGGGCAGGTGCGACCGGGTTCCCGGGTGGCTTTGAATCTGTCCGGGGTGAAGAAAGAACAATTGCAGCGGGGTGATGTTATCGTCCGCCGCGGCGCGGAGACCCCGCTATCCCGTTACCTTGACGCTGAATTGCGCCTGCTGCCGAGGCTTAAACAGCCGCTCAAGTCCGGCACCGAATTAACGCTGTTCTTTGAGACGGCGGAGCTTCCGGCCCGGGTAATCCCGCTGGCCGGTAAGGAATTATCCGCCGCGGCCGGCCCGGTGCTGGTGCAATTGCGACTACCGCAGGAAGTGGCCGGTTTTATCGGCGAACGGTTTGTTTTACGCAGGAGTTCTCCGGTGGATACCATCGGCGGCGGAAAAATACTGGATCCGGCGGCGGAACGCTACCAACTTAAGACGGCGGACGACCGGATTGCCCGTCTCACCGCCCGGCAGGCACTGACTCTGGATTCATTGGTGTTGACCGAACTTGAAAAAGCCCGTTTTCAGCGGCGGACCGGTTTTCTGGAAGCCAGTGCTTACAGTACGAATACCATTGCCGGAGCCCTTGACGCAATGGCCAAACACGGTGATATCGTAATCAGGGGAGAATGGCTCGTTGATGCCGCATTCTGGAAAAGCAGCCGGCAGTCGCTCCTGGAACACCTGGCGGCGGAACACAAGGCGCAGCCGCTCAAACAAGGCTTGTCGCTGGCGGAAGCATCGGCCAGGCTAAAATTACCAGCGGAGCTGTTTACGGCGCTGACGGCAGAGCTGACCAAAGAAGGTCTTATCAGCCGCACCGAAGAAACGCTGGCGTTGTCAACCCATCGGCCGCAGCTTTCCGGCGGCCAGACCGAAATGGAAAAACGAATTGTGGGCGCTATTGAGCATAACCCGGCTGCACCGCCGACCCGCACCGAATTGCTGCAGTCTGTTGCCGGGGCGTCACCGGTGTTGCGTTATATGCTGGAGCAACGCAAGATTATTGAATTGCCGGATGGAATACTGCTGACGGCCGCCCAATACACCACCCTCCGGCAAAAAGTAATTGACCTGCTGAAAGAAAAGGGGCAGTTGAGCATTCAGGACATGAGCAGCTTGACCGGGTTTTCCCGCAAGTACAGCATTCCGTTCCTGACCCGCCTTGATCAGGAGGGCCTGACCCGCCGCCAGGATAACATCCGGGTACCGGCCAGAAAACTGGCATAACCGGACGGCGGTGTTATTGTTTGACCCGTAAAACTGAGATTTTGGTAACTTTGCCCGGGGTTATTTTTGGTAATTCAAAAAATTAAGCATAAATGCTTAGGCCTAAAAACAGTGTTTACGATTAAAACATTAAGATACAGGGTCTTGACAGGTGGCCGGACAGCCATTATAATAAGTCAAAAGTTAGGGAATAATAAGGAAAAAATAAGGAGGTATCAAGCACTATGTGGTTAATCATCGGTCTTCTACTGGGCGCCTTCCTGATCTGGCTCTTCAGCTTCCTGAAGGACAAGGGCATCACCATGAAATGGTACGAATGGGTCGTCGGTTTGGTCGGCCTGTTCCTGCTCCTCTTCACCATCCAGAACTACTTCGGTTCTCTGGCTGAGCTGGAGCCCACCGCCGCCAACATGTTCCTGTTGATTACCGGTCTCCCGGCCGTAATCCTGCTGGTCGTGACCTGGCAGCTGGTAGTCCGCCACAAGGCCTAATCTCAGGACAACTGAATATCGTAAAAACAAGGGGGAGTCTTTTCAGACTCCCCCTTAGCTTTTCGTCCGCAAGTTTAATCAGCCGGCAGAGGCCAGTTCCGCCACCAGCAAGTCAACGGCGGTGATTTCATCCAGTTGACCGGTCTTGATGGCGACATCGGTTTCCAGCAACCGGCTGAATATCTCCTTGAAGCGGGCGATGGATTGACGCCCGGCTTGTTGCAGGGTTTTCTGCCAGACGAAATCATTGCTTAAACCCAATAGTCGTCTGATTTCTGTGTCTTTTACGCCGCGGCCTTTCAGGTCCTTGATCTGAATGACCATTTTGAGTTGCCGGGCAATCATGGTGATGATGTAACTAGAGGATACGCCGCCGGCTTTCAGGCTTTCCAGCGCCGCTGCGGCGTTTTTCAGGCGTTGTTCAAAAATACCGTCCACCAGGCTGAAGATACTTGCTTCCTGCGCGTTGCCCACCAGTAACTTCACATCTTCTTCGGTGATCTGGCGGTTATCGGCGTAAAGCGTCAGTTTCTCCACTTCCGCGGCGGCTGTCCAGAGATCGGTACCGATATATTGGACCAGCAGGTTGATGGCCGGGGGCGTGATGTGTCCGCCGGCCTGGTTCACTCTCTGACCGACCCATTCCTTCACTCGCGGCTTGTTCGGCGGCGGGAAATCCTCGGTTTTAAGGTCAGTCTCAAGCGCTTTGAACAGCGGATTGCTTTTCAGTAATTCGCTTTCTATCAGCACCAGTACGGTTGACGGGGGGGCGTTGCGGATGATTTCAGCCATTTCCAAAACGTCTGAATCCTGATTTTCCTTCGTTTTCTTCTTTTTCCCGGCGGCTTCTGATTTCTTAAAACGGCTCAGCAACCCTTTTACGATGATTAAACGCACCGGGGCCAGGAAAGGCATGGCGTTCACTACCAGGCGAAATTCACCCGGCGATACGGATGCCCCTTCAAAAACATTGGTGGCGGTATCCAGTATTTGAGGGTCGCCCAGTCCGGCTTTAATCTCAGCCAGCCTGGCTTTGAGGGAAAAATCATCCGGTCCAGCCAGCAGGTAGCGCAAAATAGAGTTACTCCTGAATTGATGGCCTGATTTTACCACAGGCCGGACCAAAATTGCCGGAATCAGGTTTATCGGGTAGAATAATTATAAAATGTTAGGTGCGTGCCGATGACATCCAGAGCCTGCTTTATTAACCCGATGCGGGTTCGGCGCATTGCCTAGGGCTATTACACCAACTGGGATTACTATTGCTCCGAAGCCATCGTTAAGACGATCAGTGATGAGTTTGAAACCGATTGGCCGGAAGAGCTGGTGGCGGCGGCATCAGGCTTTCCGGTAGGCTTTGGCGGGGCTGGCTGTACATGCGGCGCCCTGTCCGGCGGAGTATTGGCCATCGGGATGTTTTTCGGCCGGACGGCACCTGGAGATCCGCGGTCAGAAAAAGCCCTGGCGCTGTCCCGCAAACTGCATGAATTTTTTATCTCCCGGCGGCACTCCGTCTGCTGCCGTAAATTGACCCGTGATATGGTCATGGGTTCTCCGGTGCATATGGCCCAATGCATTGCCATTACTGGTGAAATAGCTGAGGAAACGGCACGGCTGATCGCCGGGGAACTGGGCATTCCGCTGGTAGAGGACGGGGAACCGGCTGAAGCCGCCGTCTGACGGCTCTTTTTTTAACTGCCGCTGAACAACCGCTGCAGGGTTTCTTCTGCTTCAGTTGGGGCCACCGCGATAATCTGATCGCCCTTCTGAAATACGGTGTCGCCACGCGGGACGAACGGCTTTTCATTGCGGCGGATGATCAGGCTCAATACCACCTTATCCGGCAGGTCAATGTCATTCATCGTCTTACCGATGGCTTCCCCGGTGTCCGCTTTGATTTCCAGTATCTCCAGGTCACGCTGATCACCGGTGATGCAGAACAGGTGGGTCAGCGGATGCGAAGGCACCTCGTGTTCAATGCGCTCCAGAATAATATTGGTGGAATTGACGGTGACGTCAACGCCCAGTTTCTTGAAAATAGCTTCGTTGCGGGGATCGCGAACCCGGGCTACGGTGCGGGGGACATTGAAGCGGTATTTGCCCACCTGGCAGGCTACCAGATTGTCCTCATCACCACCGGTGACGGCAATCATCATATCTGCCCGGCCGGTTCCGGCGGTTGCCTGGGTGGCGGTTTCGCAGGCATCGCCTCGCAGGCAGATGCTGCCCAGTTCCCGGTTGATGCTGTCACAAACAGCAGCATCACGTTCAATGACCAGTATCTCATGGCCTTCGCCCAGCAGGGCTTTAGTTAGTGAATAACCCAGGCGGCCGCCGCCGACAATAATGATGTACATTTAGCTCTCCAGCTTTTCTTTCAAGAGTTCGGCAAAAATGGTGGTGGGGCTCAACGCCTCCAGACCGAGGATGGTATACAGGTCTCGGCGCAACGGGTCATAGATGCGGCAGAGCACCTTGGGGACGTTAAAGATCTTTTGAGCCATCTGCGCGGCCATGACGTTGCGGTTGTCGCCCTCGGTGACGGCGACGAAAGCATCGGCATCTTCTATGCCGGCTTTCTTCAGTGTGTCCTCTTCCAGGCCGTTGCCCACCAGGGCGGTACCCTTGAATTCCTGCGGCAGACGGCGGAAGGAATAGGAGTCGGTATCCAAAGCGATGACGTCGTGGCCTTCGGCATCCAGCAGCGACGCCAGTTGAGCGCCGACGCGCCCGCAACCCATGATAATGACTTTCATGCGAAACTCCTTACAGGAACTGGGGCCGGTGGTCCAGAATTACCCGGCACGGGGCGTTTTGAAGGACATACGGCACCACTTCGCCGAGGCAGAATTCTCCGAAGTGGGTCTTGTAGCCTGAACCGATGATGATGGCGTCGGCTTTCTGTTCCACCGCTTCATCAACGATGGCCGGCCCGACCGAGCGGGCCTGCAGCAGGTTGGTTTCAATCCGGATGTTGAATTTTTGGGCCAGATTTTCAAACCGCGACAACACGCCTTCGGCGCGGGCGATTTCAGCGTCAAGCTCGGCATCCAGCGGCAGTGATCGGTCAACTGAAATGACGTGGGTCACCACCACCCGGGGATTACCGGCGCACCTGGCCAGATTGCAGGCCAGCTCCAGGGCATCCTCATCCTCGGGACGTCCAGCCACCGGAACCAGTAAAGTTTGATATTCAATCATATTTTGCGACGCAATAACATCACGTCAGGCTATTATAAGCACCAACGGGGCTTGGGTCAATAAGAATAAACAATCCTGCCACCGTTCAGACCATCTCCGCCAGCGTCAGGCCCGGGTTCTCCCGGCGGATATAGTCCAGTTCCCATTCAGAATTGAACAGGATGACCGTTTCACCGTGGCGATCCCGGCAACGCCGGACGCTTCGGGGTAGGGCGAGCCGCTCGGATTTGCTGTTTCTTGCCCACCGGGCTCCGGTAAAACCCAGCCGGGATAGCCGGGCTTCAACGCCGTACTCATCTTTCAGCCGCGCCATTACCACATCAAACTGGAGTTCGCCGACGGCAGCCATGATCGGCTCCCGTTTGAGCGAATCTTCTGCAAAGAAGATCTGGATTGCGCCTTCTTCTTCCAACTGTTCCAGGCCTTTGTTGAACTGTTTGTAGCGGGTGACATCATCATTGAACAATAGTCCGAAATGTTCCGGCGGGAAGGTGGGTATCCGGGCGTAATCAATAGGTTTGCCGGTGGTGACGGTATCGCCGATGGTCAACTGGCCGGGGCTGATGATGCCGATGACGTCGCCGGGGAAGGCTTCCTCAACTGTTTCCCGTTCCCGACCGAATAGGCGGAAGGACCGCGAAAGGCGTATCTGCTGCTTTAAACGTGGATTCAGCACCTGCATATCTTTTTTGAAATGTCCGGAACAGACCCGGACGAAGGCCATGCGGTCCCGGTGCCGCGGGTCAATATTAGCCTGGAGTTTGAAAACGAAACCGCGAAAATCTTCGCTGATCGGGTCAATAATACCCTGTTCGGTATGACGGATAGACGGCGGCGGCGCCAGCTCCAGCACCGCCTCTAAAAATGGCTCTACGCCGAAATTATTTAAGGCGCTGCCGAAATAAACCGGCGTCATTTCACCGGCCAGGAAACGCGCCCGGTCAAACTTACTGACCACTCCGGCAAGCAAAGCGATTTCTTCGGTCAGCTGTCGGTGGGTGGCTTCACCGATTAAAGCAGGTAACGAAGGGTCATCCATGCCGGACAGCCGTACCGGCACCCGGAACTTGTTGCCTTCCGTCCGCTGGAACAGGCGCAGCCGGTGGTCATTGAGGTCATAAACCCCTTTAAAGTCCGGTGCCTGCCCGACCGGCCAGTTCATCGGCACGGCGGTAATGCCCAGCAGCCGTTCAATTTCATCCAGCAGTTCCAGCGGGTCCCGGCCGGGATGGTCCAGCTTGTTGATGAAGCTCAGAATCGGGATGCCCCGCATCCGGCAGACCTTGAAGAGTTTCTCAGTCTGCGGTTCAATACCCTTGGCGCTGTCCAGCACCATGACCGCACTGTCAACCGCCATCAGCGTGCGGTAGGTATCTTCAGAAAAATCCTGATGGCCGGGGGTATCCAGCAGATTGATATGAAAGCCCTGATATTCCATTTCCAGGGCGGTGGCGGAGATGGAGATACCCCGCTGTTTTTCCATACTCATCCAGTCTGATGCGGTATGCTGCTGACTGGAGCGTGCCCGCACCGAACCGGCCAAGGCCAAGGCACCGGCGTAAAGCAGGAACTTCTCCGTGAGGGTGGTTTTACCGGCGTCCGGGTGCGAAATGATGGCGAAGGTGCGCCGCCGGGCCACCTCTTTTTGAAACGGCGTTAAATTTGTTTTGTCTTCTTCAATATTGGAAATCACGACAGCCCCTGGAAATTAAAAATCAATGGTGAATAAAAGAAGCTCCACCGGGTGTCCCAGGCGGAGTGAAGAGATGTGTTAATCAGTGTGTCACGGGTTCAAAGTGCATTGATTATAGCACAGGATGACCGACATGGTCATCCTTGCCGGTTTGGGCTTAAATATCCGGAGGGGGTGCAGTGCTGCACCCCCTCCGGTTGGCGAATGATGGGATATGTTTATTGGTAGCTCTGGCCCACTGACGTATCAATGCCGTACACTGGGAGCTGATAGTTCCAAAATTCATCCACCGCACTGGTCCGTTTATCATCTGGTGCGGAATAATCGTCGTGCGCCCAACCTGCTAGGCCGTAACCCATCAGATCATCCATCTCCTTGAAGAATGAATTGAAAATAGGTGTTGCCGACTGAACCGCCAGGACGGTTTCATGGATAGAGGCATAGTGGTGTTTAGTGAAAGTACAGACGCCGTGACAGCGGCCTGAGTTACAGGTATTGGCGTGCATCTTCCATGCCCGGCATTTGCGTGAGTCTTCATAGAAGACCTTGGCGCCACCCTGGTGCCAGCCGCCGGGCTGAGCGGGGAGGGCTCCGGGGCGGTCAGCCGGATCATGGCCGGTTACCGGTGTATAGGGGGTGGCGTTTTCCGAGGGATCCCACGTCGGTTCATCTGCCAGGCTTAAGGCGCCCTCACCACAAGCCTCGGCACATTTCTTACAGGTAAAGCAGAAGCGCCAGAAACCGGCGTCAATCGGCTTTCCTGCCTCAACCGGCATATCGGTAATGTAACGGAAAATACCGACAGTCGGGCCCCATTCTGGTGTGATGGTCCGCTGGATTCGGCCTAACTCGCCCAAACCGGCCATGATAGATAAAGCCGGTGCGTTACCGGTGCCATTTCCTCCCTCGGACAAAGCCCAGTATCCGAGACCGCCGAGGAAGTTCTGAACCCTTTCCTGGATGTTAGCCGCCCGCTGGTAACGAATCTGGACTTGTAACAAGGTATTGGAGCGTTTCCACAATTCATGGTTCTCCTGGTTGACCATGACAATCACATTCCGGGCATCCAGCGGATGAGCGTGTTCTGTGGCGGTTTCAAAAGGCCCGTCTGCTTTCCAGGTGATTTGGCGACGTCCGCCCGGTTCATACGAGTAGATGAATTTTTCGGTTGTCAATGGATCCAGTTCTACGAAACCTACGCTCATACAACCGAAAAAGCGTAAAGCGCTTCGTATCAGACGCGAATTCTCCTCCGGGGTCCCCGAGTATTTTGGCACACCCAGGTCTTCCGGACCGGCGACTCGTTTTGTTCCCATGAAAGTGTTGGAAACGCCGCCCTCATCCGCCGCTCCGGAGAACGCCCGGTCTCGTAAAGCCCACCCGGGTTTGTTTTCTTCCAGCCATTGCTGATGCCACGCGGCCTGTTGGGCCTGTCTGGCGTTCTGCTCCTCCGGAGTAATGTATGAATTCATATAGAAACTTGAGCCACGAAGCGTATTGACCTCACTCCAGCGGGACTTCATGGTCCAATCTACTTCTACTGTAGGCTCGTCAACCCGCCTGACCCACCAGGGGTATTGGTTTTGGGATGCGCTGGCTGAAATCATATCGTCCAGATCCTGAAACTGGGGGCTGAGCAAGGAGGCGGCTCCCAGACCGGCCCCGGTAATCCCCAATGCTTTCATGAAATCTCTGCGGGATATGGTGGAATGGAATTTACTCATTTGTTTGGTTCCCCCTCTTTAATTTTGAAAATCTGGCCATTCTCAGAACACAGACCTGACTCAGAGCTCTCATTCTATTACTCGGATGCCAATGGCGGAATTCGTAAATATACTTAATTTATTTTAAACGGGTACTTAAAAATACGCGGTAATAACTCTGAAAATGAATGCTGGTTCACTATTCTTATGATATTATGGGGGCACATGCGTTATGCGGTACTGGCCGACATTCATTCTAATCTGGAAGCGCTGAGCGCCGTGCTGGCTGATACGGAACGCCGGGGCGGTGTTGATGAGTTCTGGGTACTGGGTGATATCATCGGCTACGGGCCGGATCCCCATAGCTGTATCGCCTTGGTACGGGATCTGCCGGGGTTGGTCGTGGCCGGCAATCATGACCTGGCGGCGGTAGAAGCCGGCAGGCTGTCGTTCAATTTTCATCCTGAAGCCGCCGCCGCGGTTAATTGGACGGCGGAACAGATTGACGCAGAGGAGATTGCCTATCTCAGCGCTTTACCGACATTACTGGAATGTCGGGATTTCACGCTGGCTCACGGCAGCCCGCGGCAACCAGTTTCTGAGTACCTGACCACGGAAGCCGCCGCCCGGCAGAACTTCAGAGTGTTGCTGACTCGTCACGGCGCGGTAGGGCACTCTCACCTGCCGTTGGTTTTTGCGTTGAGTGACGATGACCGGGTTGAATATACGCCGCTGGCGCCGGATGTGCCGTTAAATATAGGGAATGGCCGCTTTTTCTTCAACCCCGGCAGTGTCGGCCAGCCGCGCGACGGCGACCCGCGGGCGGCTTATATTATTTATGATACTGATAAAAACCTGATCACGCTGAGGCGGCTGGATTACGATGTCGCCGCGGTACAGCGTAAGATGGTATCTTATAACCTGCCGTACCGGTTGATTTCCCGCCTGGAACGAGGGCAATAATAATGACCAGATGGGCGCATTTATGGGCTGTAACATCCGGTATTTATGAAACCAAAGGAACTTTAATACCATGGCCGGTGAGTTTAGGATAGACATTAACTGTGGATAAAAGTCTGCCTCATCAACAATCATTGATGGCTGAGACCCGCTCTTTGCTGGAGCGGTATGGTCTGGCAGCCCGCAAAAGTCTGGGTCAGAACTTCCTGATTGACCGGGGGGTGCTGGAGAAGATTGTTCGGGCGGCGGACGTCGGGCCGGTGGAGACCGTTATTGAGGTCGGCCCCGGACTGGGGGTTTTAACCCGTGCGCTGGCGGCCCAGGCCGGAAAGGTCATCGCCGTGGAACTGGACCGAGGCTTGGCTGGACTGCTCCGGGAAACATTGGGTGACAAGACAAACGTTGAGATTATCTCCGGTGATATCTTAGAAACCCCAGTGGCGGATTTGGTGGGACAGGCCCCCTATAAAGTGGTGGCCAATTTGCCCTATTACATTACTTCGCCGGTGCTGCGGCACTTTTTGGAGGGGGCACACCAGCCATTGAGTCTGACGGTGATGGTTCAGAAGGAAGTTGCCCGGCAGATTACCGCCAGTCCTCCGGAAATGAGTTTGCTGGCGCTGGGGGTCCAGTTTTTCGGCCGGCCGAAGATTGTCGGGTATGTGGCTGCCGGGTGCTTTCATCCGGCGCCAAAGGTTGATTCGGCTATTTTACACATCAGCGTGAAAGAGCAGCGGGAACTGTCTCCGGAACAGGAAAAACTGTTTTTTACCCTGGCCAGAGCGGGGTTTGGTACCCGGCGCAAGCAACTGGCCAATGCTCTGGCCGGTGGGCTCAAGCTGGAAAAGGCTGAAGTGCTGGAGCTGCTGCAACTGGCGGGTGTTGACCCGGCCCGACGGGCGGAAACCCTGACTATTGAGGAATGGCTGAAACTGACGAAGGCTCAGGATGAGCGACATGTTTAAGATTATGGCTCCGGCCAAAATCAATCTGTCGCTGGAGGTGCTGGGTAAGCGTCCTGACGGCTATCACAATATCAAAAGTGTGGTGCAGACGATCGGACTGGCCGATGAACTGGATTTCAGCCCCGCCGCCGAACTGGATTTCAGCGCCGATATGCCTGGCTGGGACGGTGAAAAGAGTCTGATTTCCCGGGCGGCCCGACTGCTCAAGTCCAGATACGACATTGATGCCGGCGCCCGCGTCCGGCTTAAAAAGCGGATTCCGCTCATGTCCGGGTTGGGGGGGGATTCTTCCTGTGCTGCAGCGGCCTTAAAAGGATTTAACCGGTTGTGGCGGTTGGGAATCGGCAAAGGCCAATTGATGGAGATCGGTGCGGAACTGGGCTCCGACGTGCCCTTCTTTTTCTTCGGCGGTACGGCGCTGATTGAAGGCCGGGGCGAACTGGTGACCCCGCTGGGGCCGTACCCCGCAGGCTGGGCGGTAATTGTGATTCCCAGGGTGGACGCTGAAGGCGATAAAACCGGCTGGCTTTACGGCAATCTGAACGCCAAAGATTTCAGCGATGGCTCAAGGACGGAAGAACTGGTGGAAGCCCTGGTGCAAAACCAACCGGTTGAGCCAGCATTGCTGGGGAACGCCTTTGACCGGGTGACCACGCTGGTTTGGCCGGAAATTCAGGAATGCCGGTGGCAGATGCTCAAGGCCGGCGCGATAAGAGTATATCTTTCCGGTGCAGGCCCGGCACTGTACAGCCTGCACCGGAATAAGGCGGAGGCTGACAAGGTGTTCCGGGTTTTACGGCACGGCGGGGTGGAGGTGTATTTGGCGGGGGTTGGGGGGCTTAGAATGACCAGAGAGAGGGAAGTTAGTTCCCTCTCTCTCCGCGAATTGCCCCAATAGCTGTGCATCGTTTGATTACGGCTTGATGAACGCCGGGTCCCAACGCCCAATTGGAACGTCCGTTTCCCACCAATCGTTCGGATTTCTCGTTCCATAGCCAAAAGATTTGTGCATCGTGGCGAAAAATCCATCAAAAACAGGTGTGATGGCTGATGTGGCTCTGACAAACTCGTGTACGACAGCGTCATCCGCTGCATTAAACGGACATTGCGCATGGCAATTCTTACAGAACTGGCAATAGATGACGTTTGTACGCCAGCCTTTAAATCCCGGTACATAGTTCTTGGTGCTCTCGGCTTCAGCATCCCAGTGTGTCCAAGATTTCTCCCCCATGTCCATACATTCATATGGACATCTTTCGGAGCAGGTTTTGCAGGTTTCACAAAATTTAGCAATTCCGGCATCAATCGGATTTGTCGGCATCAGCTCCATATCCGTAATAATACGGTGCATACCGCGTAGCATGTTGCCGTATTTGTAGGACGTAGCTATGTGACCAGCTCGGGAATGTTCTGCAACACCGGATAAGGCAGCAAAGGAGTTTGAGGTGGAGATACCACCTGCTTCAATATGCTGATACCCCAAGGCTCCGAGGAAATAATGAACTCGGTTGGTGACTCGGTTGTAGTGATCGTAACCACTCCAAGTTGGTGCCGGTGCCTGCATGGCTTGTTTCGTTGCTTCAAGGGTGCTGAAAAAGACGACATATTTGGTCTTATTGGGAATGATAAATTCGGTGGCGGTCTCCTCAGGAATATCCGCATCCTTGTAACTATAGGGCTTTTTCCCGTTATTTTTATAGATAAGTTTACGAGTATTGGCTGTCAGTTCAACAACAGCCACATCACTGGCACCAAAAAACCTGAAGGCGCTTCGAAGTGTTCTGAGGTTTTCCTCCGGCGTTCCTTGCCATTTGACCATATCTTGGCTCGCCGGGGTAGGAATGTTAACACCTTCCATTGATCCATCAAATTTAGGAGATACCCGACCTTTGGAAGAGGCTGAAGAAGCATTTGCTAGAGCCAAATCTCTTAAACTAGGACCTTTATAATCTGGGAAAAGATCCTGCATGTATTTTACACTAACGTCTCCTTGTCCCTCCCGGTACTTTCGACTAGTGAACTTTATCGTCCTGTCGAATCGTTCAAAAATAGTCCAGTCAATTTCTACCGTCGGTTTTTCAAGCTCTAGTTTTTTGACGTACCATGGATGTTTAATTTCGGCCGTCGCCGAACTCATCACGTCATCCATGTCATGGAAAGCCGGAGCTGCTAATCCAGCTGCGCCCAGACCTGCCCCGGCTAGTCCGAGGCCTTTCATAAAATCCCTTCTGCTTACTGTACTGTGAAACTTGGACATTAGAAATTCCTCCTTATTTTACTGGTTGAGGTCTTTCCCTCTGCCACTCGGTCTCTTCCGGGAGTCATTATTCATTGGCGCTCCTTTTTCGCATTTCATTCACAAGGATATTCTTATCCTTGATGACTTCATTGCGGATTTGGCGTTGGACCAAAAACTGAACCCGTTGACTGGAAATGGAATAGGTCTTGGCAATCTCTGAATAAGAAACATCCGGGTGTGAGCGATAATACTCATAGATGGTGCAATTCCTTTGGCTTAATTCAGCATTCGCCTTTCTGGTCTTTGCCATTACTGTGCCCCCATGTAGGTACTATAGCATGGGTAGAATGGATAAACATCGTACTAAAGGACTAATATGTCTAAGCATTTAGTATAATAAGGTAATATACATAAGTATATATACAAAAGTATAAAGAAAGATAAAATATTTACACTTGCAAAACGTTGGTTTGGACGGAGAAGTCGTTATGGGTTATATCCAGGATGTGGCAAATGTAAAGGCCGGGTGGCATGCCACCCGGCCTTTTTTGAAGCTACGCTCTTACTTGGGGGCTTATTTCAACCACTGCCCCTGATTAAGATCCTGGTCAAATGGCAGCATATCCATCGTCCACCATTCGGCAGGTGTTATGGGTGAGTTGTAGCCGAAAAATTCGTCCATATTAGTGAAGAATCCATTAAAGAGCGACGTAGTTGATACGGTCATATGCACGGCTGCGTGAACAATGGCATCATCAAGCTTGGAGAAAGTGCAGGCGCGCATGCAGGTATTCCAGTTGCCCAGGCGGCAGGGATTAACCTCTCCGTTGTTGGCACCAGCGCGGCATGTTGCACCATTCACCTGGAACCTCTTTGCACCTTTCATGTTAAAGCCGCCAAGAATTTCGTAGGTTGGTTCTTTTTCAAACGAAAGGGATTCGGTCGGACAAGCATGTGAACATTTCATACAAGTGGCGCAAAAACGGTGGATGCCCGCATCAATCGGTTTAGTAGGGGCGAGCGGTAAATCAGTGAACAGCATGCCCGGGCGAGGTGTGGGGCCGGCAATAGGGGCGATGGCGCTGAGCATACGGGACTGCTCATGGCTGCCACCCAGCACTGCCATACCGGTTTTGGTGGTCAAGGACTGATTAGAAGTTTGGCCTACGGATTGGTAACCCAAACCCCGGATGAACTCCATTAACTGATTTTGCATGTTGAAGAAATGCTCGTAGCAGCGGGCAATGTCTCCCATTGCCTCTCCCACTCTGGTGTTAGTTCTGATTGAACCGGGAACGTAGAAAACCACAGCATACCGTATAGCATTGGGTATGGCTTTTTTGTCATTGGTCATATAAGGGACATCAATGTCTTCAAACTCAATTTTCCGACCGTCATGGTCCCACTCCCAGACGAACTTCTTGGTAGTCGCAGGTTCAAGTTCAACAACGTTAAAATGAGTTGCTCCCCAAATTTTTGCGGCATTACGAAGCATGAGGAAATTTTCCTCGGCAGTGCCCTGCCACTTGGCGGCACCGCGGTCCTGAGGTGTGGCGGCTTTTTGACGGCCCAGGAAACTATATCCGCCGGACATGGCACCGCGGGCGGTTGTTAGAGCAACATCTCGTAACGCATATCCAGGCTTGCCTTCGTTGAAATATTTAGCCCCGGCTTCACTGAATAGCTTATTTTGTTCATTGACAACAATGGTACCCTTGGCAACATCTCCATTACCAAAATACCTTTGAAGGCCGATCTGGAAAGCACCTTCTCGCTGGTCGTAGCGTTCCATCAGGCTGTAGTCAACATCAACCGCCGGTTGGTCAACTGTCTTCACCCACCAGGGCCGGGGGGCCACATTATCTGAAGACGCCATGACCTCGTCCAGATCTTTGAAATGAGGAGCGGCAGCGGCAGCAGCCCCTAAGCCAGCCCCAGCCAGTCCAAGTCCTTTCATGAAATCCCTTCTGTTTACGGTACCGTGGAACTTTGGCATGAGAGTAATTTCTCCTTTCACGTTGACTCTTATTTTTTTGAGTTCGCCACATTGTAAACCGAAATATGGGTGTTGTATATCCGCCAATATGCGTAAAAATAATAACAATAAAATAATGACAAGGAAAGTAAAAATAATATTACAAGCCATCTGCATTTAAGTTGTTGAATTTTGACGTGGATGCCATCCGAAGCAAGTTGAACAACACAGTGGCAATTTTTAGTGAGTTTTATTTAGGCAATCCCCAATTGCTTGGCATTTAACGCTGCCTGGGTGCGGTTGGTGGCTTTTAGTTTATGCAGCAGACGGGTGTTGATTTTCTTGACCGTTACTTCTGCCAGTCCTAACTTAAGGGCTATTTCCTTATTGGTGAGGCCCTTGATGATATGCGCCAAAACCTCTCGTTCCCGTGGTTTAAGTATGATTTCCGATGCATTCATACCACCGGAACTACTGGGTAGCGGAGGGTTGCCCGAAATATCGGCGTGGAGCATGTCGGTGTAATTGAAGACTGTGCCGCCGTCATTGACGACCCGGATGCTGTTGAGCAGCAGTTTGCGAGGGGTATTTTTACCAAGGAAACCGTGGATGCCGGATTCTGTTGCTTCAGCGGCGTAAAGGTCGCTCTCGTATCCGGTCAGCATGATTATTCGGGCGTCAGGATGGGTAGTGCTGATGGCTTTGGCGGTAGCAAAACCGTCCATATCGGCCATCTTGAGGTCCAGAAGGATGACGTCAGGATTTACTTTGTCCGTCATCTCCACACCCTGTCGACCAGATTCTGCCTCTCCGGCGATTTCCATATCCGTTTCATTCTGCAATACGGTGCGGAGTCCTTCTCTGACCACATCATGGTCATCAATTATCAGGACCCGGATTTTTTCACGGCATTCGGTCGGCTCAATGATTACTTCCATTATGTGGTCTCCAAAACCTGTTTATTACAAGGCAGGTGGGAAATGATGATGGTTCCCATGCCGGGGCGGCTCTTGATCTCAAACGTACCGCCTAATAGCTCAGTCCGCCTCCGCATGGAGGCCAGCCCGCCCGGTTTATCCGGCATGTTTTCAGGTTCAAAGCCGACCCCGTTGTCGGCAATCCGGAGGGTGACATAATCATCGGATTGCTTTAGTGCGACTGAGACGTGCGAGGCCGCGGCATATTTACGGATATTCAGCAGGGACTCATGAAACAACCGGTACAAGGTTTTTTCCATTAAAGGCACGGTGATGTACCCAGAGTCAAGGTCAAATTTGACCCGGCAGCCGATATCAGCCTTCATGTGTTTGAGTTCCTCACTGATGATTTTGGGTAGTCCGTAGCGCCCTAAAGTTGAAGGGTACAGTTCTTTCATTACGGCGCGGGTTTCTCGGATAACCTCATCGGTAAGTTCAATCGCGCGGTTCAGGCCGTGGCTGACACCGGAACATTCTTCAGCAGCCGGTAAAACCCCCTGTAATTGCTGGAAAACCGCGGACATAGGCTGGATTACCCGGTCATGGACCTCAAGAGACAGCCATTCCCGCTCCTCATCCTGAGCGTGGATATAGGCTTTAATCAATTGGTTGATTTTTTCTTCCTGCGTTTTTAATCTTGTTTCGGTACGTTTAGTTTCAGTAATATCGACGCTGACTCCAACAATACCGCAAATCGTGTTTTGAGTATCGTACATCGGCTCCATATGAACCAGCATGGTCCGATCATTCAACATTGAGGTCTGTTCGCATACGTTTGATTTGCCTTTGATAGTTTTCCTGAAGGCCTTTACCAGAGGCGAATTTTCAGAAAATGAAGATGAATACTCAAAAATAGTTTTGCCCACCAGGTCTTCTGGTTTTCTGCCGGTCAGTTTGAGACCCAGTCCCGACGCTGATGTATATCTTAAATCTGTGTCCATGGCCCAAAGGATGCAGGGCATTTGGTTGAGCATCAGCCGTAACTTTTCCCGGCTCTCCTGCATAGCGGCTTCCAGGTTTTTGCGTTCGGTTATATCTCGGGCGATGGTGAGTACTGCCGGTATCCCTTGGAATTCAAAAAGGTGTTGGTTAATTTCCACGGGCAGGCTGTTACCGTTATTGGTTATAAAAGCTGATTCCAGTAACTGTTTTCCAGATTTCCTGAGTTTTATAATCGCTTGTTCCGGAGTCATGGGGGCTTTGTCGGCGTCAATGATGTCCGACGGGCGGAGTTGTCGTATTCCTTCGTGGGTATAGCCCAGCATCGTACAGGCTGCCTCGTTGACCTCGGCAAATTTCCCTGCATGATTATCAGAAGTGGGGAAGTGTACAAAAATGGCATCCGAGGCAGCGTTGAAGAGTGACCGATACTTGTCTTCGCTCTGGTGCAATGATTCTGTCAGTCTCTGACGCTCTGCGCTTTCGGCCGTCAATTTGTCATTCAGCCGCTGCAACTCGCTGGTACGTTGCAGCACCATGTCTTCCAACCGGCAACGATACTTCTGCAGTTCCTCTTCAATCTGTACCCTGACCAGTGCCGTTCCCAGTTGGAGGCCCACTTTTTCCAGCAGGCTGACCATTTCGGCCGGCACCATGTCGGGTTTGGGGTCCGCCAGGTGAAAGAGGCCGAGCACACGGTCTCCCTGACGGATGGGCACCAGTACCAGCGTGTCATAACCGGATCGGCGGCAGGCGCCGCGGCCGGGTTTCGTAATAACTGACTGAGTATTGTTGGCCCGGTGCCGCGCAATACTGCCCATGCAGAAGGACCCATTACCGGTATAGTATGGAAGAAGATGAGGTTTGCGCAGCCCGGTAATGACGTCCGGACAGACGCATGTTTCCGTATGGATGGAGATATCGCTCTCTTCACGGTAGAACTCCGGGCTGAATCCGGTACATGACTGGTAGGGGATATTGCCCTTATTGTCCAGCACCCTGATGCCTATGGCTTCGCAACTGCATATGGCTTTGATTTCAGCGGCGAATTCATCCAGTAGCGGTTGCATGGTGGAATGTCGGTTCGCGATTTCCAAAAAGCGATTAGTAATCTTCAGTGCCTGAGCGGCATCGCTGAAATTGATGGGAGTATTGACCTCCCCGCCGGTGGTGGCGGATTCATTCCTTTGAAATTCCGGGCGACGAGCGACAACCATAGTATAACCTCAAGGGGAATAAATATTACCCTTACATTATACCTTACTCTTCAAGCCCCCGGAGGAAATGCTTGACGTGGGACGGTATTTTGGTTGGGGCTGGGCAATAAGTGCTTGAGGTAAATGCAGGTTACGGTTGCCAGAGTTTGATAATTACTCTACGGGCGACTCATCAGTTGGTTTATCTGTGGTGGTTGCTTTCACCTCCGCCAGCCGTGCCAGACCGGCGATGTTGGCCAGTTGCGCATCGTCAAAAAACAGCTTGGTGTGAGGGAAGGGTATTTCTACGCCTTCCTGATCAAAGGCCTTTTTCAGCCGACGGCGAAGTTCTCCGGTAACCATCCACTGCTTCATCGGTTTAACATCGCCTAAGATTTTGATTTCTATGCCGGAGTCGCCAAATTTATCAATGCGCAGAACCTGGGGAGAACTGATTATCATCGGGCCGAATTCGGCATCGGCAGCCAGTTCCTTGCCGACCCGGTTGATGACCTCAGCCGCCCGGTCCAGGTCAGTCGCGTAGGCTACCGGCACGTTCAGATTAACCCGCGCCCATTCCCGTGTGTAGTTGGAAACAGTAATTATCTGCCCATTGGGGATGATATGGACGATGCCGTCAAGATCCCGCAGCACTGTCCGGCGCATATTAAGATCTTCCACCAGGCCGGAAATGCCGGCAATTTTTACTACGTCGCCATTATTAAACTGGTCTTCCAGCACGATGAACAAGCCGTTGAGCGCGTCCTTAATCAGGCTTTGGGCACCGAAACCGATAGCCACGCCAGCCACACCGGCGCTGGCGATCAGCGGGCCGATATCAATATTGAATTCCGACAGAATCATAAATCCGGCCAGGGTAGCCACGACTACACCCAGCGCACCGACGATCATGCCGGTGATGGTTTTAACCCGGCGGATGCTGTCTTCCTTGGCCTGATGGGTACGGGTGCGGTATTCAATATAGCGTTGAACCAGGCGGCTGACAAAAACCTTGAGGGTCTTGTAGATGAAGTAAGAGCCGACGATTATCAGCAGGATTCGCCAGCCGTGGTCGCCCATCCATGTAATAAATGCTTCTATGACGGTACTTCCCTCAGAATAAAGATTTACTGCCTGATATTAAACCAGGCGCCTACATTATAACACTTGAAACTTAGTCTGCCGCAACCATTCTCTGGCAGACCGAATCAGGCGGAAACCGGCCACAGACCGGTAAACGGGGACAAGGCCAGGAAAAACAGCAGGTGGATAATAACAAAGACGGCGATCAGCCGGGTAACCAGCCTGCCCCGGCCGCGTTCCTGCCCCCAGTTAACAGCTTTGTCCATAAATACTCCGATGGCCAGGGCAACACCGCCGGCGACCGGGGCAAAATAGAAGATGTAAGTGATGCGGTCGGTGATGAAGCCGAGGATTATCCAGACGATAAGAGTGGTGAAAATCCAGGCCGCGGCAAAATAGGCGGCTTCCTGCTTTTTACTAAGGCCCAGCCAGGCGGTAAAGAAAAAGGTCGGCAGCGTCGCTAGCCAAATGGTGGGGTTGATGGCACTGATATATTGCGGCGTCCACCAGAAGGGCATCACCTGATAGGTCAATACCCATTGCCAGGGGTGAATCGCCGAGGGGTGACTGGAATTTTCAAAAGTGATGGTGGTGGGGATATATATAATTTCGCCTATCCGGGTAAATGGGTTGTTCCACGTGCCTGTCAGTACCACTTCGGTCAGTGGGATAAGCGCCATGATGCCCAGATACGCCACCAGCCCGGAGGCAGCCACTGTTAGAAGCCGGTCTCGCCGGAAGAACAGCCAGTGCAGACCGACGGCGACGATGCCGAGAGCGGCGGTCAGTTTACAGAGCAAAGCCAGCACCAGAATCGCTGCTGCCAACGGATATCGCCGACCCAGGTAAGCCCAGAAACCACCCAGCATCAGTGCGATGGAAAAGATATCCAGCATGGCCACACTTGCCATCAGGAAGGCCGAGTTTTCAAAGGCAAAAAGCGCGGTAACGATGTTCGTCACTGTCGGGGACAGCTTGAGTTCCCGACAAATCAGATAAAAGAACAGAATCGCCGCCAGACCGAATAACACGGGCATGAACCGCCAGCCGAACTGATTGTCGCCAAACAGCCACACGCCGGCGGTGATGAAGGCTTTGCCCAGTGAGGGGTGTTCCGGCTGCTGCAAGGCGCCGCCTTCAAGGTAACTGCGGGCACCCTCAATATAGTACTGTTCATCCAGCACCAGCTCATTAGGAAACCACATCAGCCCTAAATGTAGCAGCGCAGATACGGTGATAATAACCGCCAGCCAAAAATGCGGCCAGCGGCGGAAGCTGCGGAGTTTTTCTTTCATTTTACTCATGCTTTACCGATATATAGTCATAACGACGGTCGGGGTGTCAATGTTAGCAGATCTCAAGGCTTTCAGTTATATTGCCGTGGACTGAACGCGGCGTTCACCGCCATAAGGCGGCTTGAAAATAATTCTTTGCATTGAACGATGATTCAAGATATGATAATCCATCAATCCAATTCAGGATAAGATAAAAAGGAGGGATTCACATGGCCGTCAGGGTAGTAACCGACTCCACCGCCGACCTGCCCCCCGCAATTCTGTCAGAACTCGGTATCATTGCCGTCCCGTTGTATGTTCTCTTCGGTGAACAGGTTTATAAGGACGGGATTGGTATCACCCAGGATGAATTTTATGCCCGGTTACCGGTCGATCCTATTCATCCCAACACCTCACAGCCGTCGCCCCAGGATTTTCTGGAGGTGTATGAAAAGCTGGCTGCTGAGGGCGATGACCAAATTATCTCCATCCACATATCCAAGAAACTAAGCGGTACCTGCGATTCCGCCATGCAGGCTAAACAGATGCTGGAGGGCAAAGCCTCGGTTGAAGTGGTTGATTCCGTGTCAGTGAGCATGGGCTTGGGACTGTTGGCGTTGATGGCCGGGTGTATGGCTAAAGAAGGCCGCAGCCTGGCGGAAATTAAAGCGGCCGTGGAAAAGGCGGTCCCTGAGATTCACGTTCTAGCCTTGTTTGATACCTTGAAATATCTGGCCGCCGGCGGTCGTATCGGTAAGGCCAAGGCACTGGTGGGTTCCATGCTTAATGTGAAACCGGTGCTGATTGTCAAAGATGGCGAAATGCAACCGGCCGGTCAGGTTCGCAGTCGGGTTAAGGGCATCGAGCGGCTGGTGGAGTGGGCCGGCAGTTTCAAAGATATTGCCGATATGTCCGTTGGGCATACCACGACTCCGGAAGAAATGGACAAACTGGCCGGGCTGTTGGCTGGTACTTTTACTCAGGACCAGATTATCAAAGCGCGTCTGGGTGCCGTGCTGGGGACTCACGCCGGCCCTGGCACCCTGTTTGTAGCCTTGCGTACCGCCGGCTGATGCCCGCGGGAGAATTTAAGAATAGATGGTTGCCGGCGCGGGACGTGAGTCCCGCGCCGCTTTTTGGTATTGTAGTTTAATGACCCATAACGAAACCTTTCTGTTAATCCGCTCATCACGCCGGACGCTGGCTCTGGAAATCAAGCCGGATGCCTCGCTGGTAGTCCGGGCCCCCCGGCGGACGCCGTTGGACCAGGTGCGTTGCTTTGTGGAGAAGCATGCCGAGTGGATTGACCGTAAGCAGACCATAGCTTTGACGCGGCCTCGCCCGGAACCCCGGTCGTTCATTGACGGAGAAGAGTTCTGGTTGTTGGGACACAGCTACCGGCTTCAGGTGGTTGAGACATCATCCCCGGACGTTGTTTTTGACGGACGCCTGCTGCTTTCAATTACCGCACTGCCGCGGGCCCGGGAAGTTATTATCAAATGGTACAAGGCTAAAGCGCGAGAAATATTTAGACAGCGGGTGGCTGAATACGGCGCCATTATGGGCTGTCAGCCGACGATTATTCGTATCACCAGTCCGCGTCGGCGGTGGGGATCCTGCGGGGCGGGCGGGGGGGTGAACTTCAACTGGAAGCTGGTTATGGCGCCGCTTGAAGTGGTTGATTATCTGGTGGTGCACGAACTGGCGCATTTGAAGTGCCACGGGCATGACCGTGAATTCTGGTCTATGGTTAAGCGGTACTGTCCGGATTATTTGGAGCGCCAACGCTGGCTTAAGGATAACGGTTACCGGTTGGAGATATAAGCCCTTGGGAAGACCAGGTGTGAACATCTGAACGATCTTTGGGCTCGCAGTTCAGAGCTAATAATGGTCTTGTTGAGGTGGCATGAGATGACAATGCCGACCGGTTTTAATATAATCCCGAGGGACAGTATTGGGGTCGGAGTCCTGTTGAAAGGGAAATCAAATACCCATGAATGACAAATTAATCGGTTGTGAAAACACCATGGCTGGTTTTGGCCTGCCCGGTGTCACTCAGATTGATAAATCCGTGGGTGTGACGCCCCGGACAACCAATATTTATCATGTTACCTATTCCCCGGAAGCCCATCAGATGGTGCTGTTTTTCTGGGGCTGTAATCTGGCTTGCCGTGGCTGTTACCGTCAGAAAAATATTTACAGCCTGATGCTGAAAGAATACATCGGGGCGGCGAATGAGGAACCAGGTGATATCACCGCGTCGCCGACGAAATTCCTGGAATTTGATGAGGTTATTAAGCTGTTTGAAGGGCGTGAAATCAAACATGTGGTCATGGAAGGTGCCGAGGCGGCGCTTGACCCGTTGTATCCCGAAATCGCCCGTACTCTGCATGAAAAATTCGGGACCCACAATATCCTGCTGACCAATGCGTTGCAACTGCCGGGCGATCTCAGCCACACTGATTCTGTGGAAATTGCGCTTAAATCCATTGATGATGATTTGCATATCGCCTACACTGGTAAGTCCAATAAAAAAATATTGGAGAATTTCAAAAAATTACACGCCTCCGGCATGAAACTGATTGTTGAATCGGTTTATATTCCGGGTTTGGTGGGCATTGAAGAGACTGAACAGATGGCAGAATTTGTTGCCGGTGTTGACCGAACCATACCCTATATAGTGTTGCCTTATATCAGGACGGGTTGTAATCCCTGGCGGCGGCCGACCCCTGCAGATATGGAAAAAGTGGCCGCGGCGGCGCGGAAATATCTGGACAACGTGTTCTGCGTCCAGGGGGATGAGCAACCTATTTATGAAACGATAAAACTCTTTTAACTCACGTCTTTAAACGGGTAAATGGGGGAGAGCTTAAATGCTCTCCCCCATTTCTTTTTAGGGGGCAAGCGGATATATAAGAAAAAAAATGTAATAAATAGGTTGCCTATTCATAATTAAAAATACGCCATTTGGCGTATTGTTTATTATGCTGCAAAGGTTATAATAGGCAACAATAAAGGCTGGTAAATATACTGGTAAGGTTAATAGAGTGAAGGAGGAATGCCTGGGAAGAAAGCGGGTTTTTTAACGGGAATGAATTGAAATTATTAGGAGAGAGACAATGACCAAATTTCATACTACGGTAAATCGCAGAGATTTTATTAAAGGTCTCGGTCTGGCTGGTGCCGGCATCGGCGCTGCATCTCTGGTCGCGCCTCAATTCCAGGACATGGACGAGCTGATTGGTGCGCCTGAGGCTAATTTTCGGCATGCCTGGTGGGTTAAACAACGTGAAGCATATAACCCGACCGTTGACGTTGACTGGGACCAGATAGTCCAGTGGAAGCGCGGTCCTACCAATCCTAAGCAGACACCTTGGTTTTTAGCTAAAGCGATATCGGATGCTACGAATATTACTGATAAGCTTGATAAGGGGAAATGGGGACGCCCATTCAAAGCGTTGCAAGCGGGTTCAAGTGATACTCTGGGTACGGCTCCATCTCAATTCACCAAATTAGAGGCTACCGAAAAGTGGCAGGGCACTCCGGAAGAAGCGGCTAATATCATCCGCGCTGGCATGAGTTATCTGGGCTCACCGGAAACCCATTTTCTTAGAATTGACGAAAAGACCCGAAAACTCTTCCAGAAAGATTCATCTACGGCTGATCTGGAAGCTGGCAACTGTAAATCCATTTTAGTTTCAATGGTTCAGAAAGACACTGCTTTAGGCCGTCGTGGTGGAGCTGATCCTTTCGGCTACAGTCACCGCAGTGTCATTCAAAACCGGATGATTAAATTCATCACCAATCTTGGGTATAATTGTGTCAGTGTTCCCCAGCCGTCAAATTCAGCCTTTGGTGTTTTGTCCGGCAGCTCAGAGCTCAGTCGTATCGATCATGCTTGTAGCCCTAGATTCGGCATGGCTATTAAGGTCCATAATATTTATGCGACGGATCTTGAATTACCTGAGGAGAAACCTATTGATGCCGGCATCACGCGGTTCTGCCATACCTGCAAGGTTTGTGCAGAGAATTGTGAACTGCAAGGGGACGGAGTAAGTGCCCTGTCCATGGAAACTGAACCGACCTGGGATTTGCCGACCCGACTGCCTGCTTCAGACGGCAATGTCGCCGACTATAAACGGGTTGGCGTCAAGAAATGGTTTGCTGACTATGCTTATTGTCGGTGTATCCATGCCTGCTGGCAGGACTGCACCTTCAACCAGTTGAACCATGCCTTTGCGCATGATCTGATTCGAGCCACCATACCGCAGACTGGGATTTTTAACAGTTTCTTCGCCAGTATGGATCGGCTGTTTGAATACGGGAGCAAGCCGACTGAATTGTCACCTGCCGGTTACGCCCGAACTGTAGAAGGCGTTGAAACTTGGTGGAAACGTGATCTGGTCACCTGGCCGCATGATGTCAGGCCGGGTGGTGATAACCTGCTATAAACATCTAAAAACATCACATTTAAAAAAGCTGCCACCAGGATTTCACCCTGGTGGCAGCTTTTTTGTTTTTTAAACATTGGATATACGTAACTAATGTCCTAAATATACTAAAGTCGCGAAAAATATAGACTAAAGTCTATAGCCAAAATGCTTAGAGCCACTAGTCCTTTAGTACGATGTAAATATAACAAGACAGTAATATAATACAACAATAAGGTAAAGAAGAAAAACTATCAAGGAAACCGGTAAGCCAAAAACAATGCGAAGGAGGAATTGTCTGGGATAAATAGAAGCTGACCATAAAAGAGTACTTTTAGATTAATTAAAGGAGAGAACAATGAGCAAATTTCATACTACGGTAAATCGCCGGGAATTCATGAAAGGTCTGGGGCTGGCAGGTGCCGGTATCGGCGCGGCTGCCCTGGTAGCGCCGAATTTCAAGGATATTGATGAACTAGCTGCTTCACACTCTGGTAACTTCAAGCATGCCTGGTGGGTAAGAGAGCGCGAAGCCTATAATCCGACAGTTGATGTTGATTGGGATCAAATCAAGCCATGGAAACGAGGCCCGACCAATCCAAAACAAACGCCGAAGTATCTGGAACAATCGGCATATAACAAAGCAACGTACACAGATGTCTGGACTGCAGAAAAGTTGGAAGGTTACGATATCAAATTCAGCGCCTTAAAGAGTGCGGCAAATTACTGGAAAGGTACCAATCCCGATGATTTAGGTTGGACGAAGGTTGATAGTGCCGATAGATGGACGGGGACCCCGGAAGAAGGGGCTGGTATCATCCGCGCGGCGATGAGTTATCTAGGGTCGCCTGAAGTACATTTTCTCAAAATAGATGATAAAACCCGCAGTCTTTTTACAAAAGATGCCTCTACCCAAGACATTGAAGACGGTAAATGCAAGAATATCATTTTGTCTCTAAATCGTAAGGATATTGCCTTGTCACGCCGTGGTGGTAACGATCCCTATAGTTACAGCCATACCGGCGTTGTAGCCCGACGTATGCAGACATTCTTGAATGGTTTGGGCTACAATTGTCTCCCGGTTCCCAACCCTTCCAATGTAGCTTTTTCGGTTCTGGCAGGTGGTGCAGAACTGAGCCGTATTGATCATGGTTGTAGTCCTAGATTCGGTATGGGTATGAAGACGTGGAATATTTACGCAACCGATATGGATTTACCAGCTGAGAATCCGATTGATGCCGGCATTACTAAGTTCTGTTACACTTGCAAGGTCTGCGCTGAGATTTGTGAAATGCAGGCACTTGGGGTTAATGCCCTTTCAATGGAAACTGAGCCGACCTGGGACCTGCCTAACAATCTTCCGGCTGCCGATGGTAGTACCGCCGACTACAAGCGTCCCGGCGTCAAGAAATGGTTCGCCGACTATGCATACTGTACCTGCATATTGAGGTGCTGGACACAATGTACCTTCAACCAATTGAATCATGCTTTTGCCCACGATCTGATCAGGGCATCAATCCCATATACCACCGTTATGAACGGTTTCTATTCCCAGATGGATCGTCTCTTTGATTATGGCGTTAAAACCTATGAAGAGATCCCCGAGGGTATTGAAACCTGGTGGAATCGGGATCTTGGAACGTGGATTCATGACACCCAGGAAGCAGGTGACAACGTCCAGTAGCTGTAATATAATCGTACTAACTTGAGCGACGGCCCTCAAGCCAATCCTTGGGGGTCGTTATTTTATTCTAAAAACATGGTATGGAAATGAACTTAACCGCGGCGGCCCTGGCATCATCTTGGGGAGAAAATGGGGCATCACACGGTTTTACCGGCGTGATGGTCATTCCGTCATCTGTCCGGGGCCAGGAACTTTGGGGCCTGGCCGTTCAGTCAGCCTTTCTGCCTCTATTTCTGACTGCCATGTTTCACAAATGCCAAAATTGCGGACAGTGCTGTCGGGCATTTGATTCCAAACTTGCCCGGGGGGTGGAAATTACCCGTGAGGAAGCCCAGGCGCTTTCACCTTTTGCCCGTGTGACTAAAAGGTCCGGACAGCACCTGCTTAAATACCCGTGCGCTTTACAAAAGAACAATAAGTGTACTCAATACCTGCGCCGGCCATATTGCTGCCGGGCATTCCCGGTTGTAAATGAGGGCAATCCCGAAGGGATGGTTTCTTTGTCCATATACATGGCTTGCCCCGCCGGCAAGGAAACTTATGTCACCACCTCACTTTTCCTTCAGGTACTCAGGCAAAGGGTGATTAGCGTCGGCCAGTTCAGCCGAGCTATTACATTAGCCGATATGGAGGAATTAGCTGGAACTTTTAAGCCGAACGAAATCTCCTGCAGTGATAAAGCCTACGTCATGAAAACCGCCGGTGAGATGGGGTTAAGATAAATTGAAAGACCCGAAAGAATTTACACCTGAAAAACCTGACCTCCTGAGCGCCGTCAGGAATATTGTTGCCAGGGAGACAGATCACTCAGCCTCACCGATTCCGGAATCCGTCGGTAGGGCTGAGGAACCGCATGATGGGTTGACTCGGTCTCAGCTTGAACAGCATTGGGACCAGGAGGCGGCGCAATTCGGAGTTGAGCGGATCATGGGGGTGCCATCGCTCCGGTTTAACTGGCGTACTGCCGGTGTCGCCCAAAAACGGTTGATGACCTTTCTCCCATTCTACCTGGTTTCCCGATTCCTGAAATGTCAGGGTTGCAGCCAGTGCTGTCGGCCTAATTTTTTATACTGGGATAAAGGGATTGTCTTATCCCGGGATGAGGCTCTGCGGCTCAAGCACCTGTGCAAGCTGGAAAAGCGCAACGGCAAAACCATCATGAAATACCCCTGTCCGTTATTGAACGGCAAGCGTTGCAGCCATTATAAGCTGCGCCCGGCCGGTTGCCGCTTCTTCCCATTCAATAAATGGCAGGACGAGGCCACCGGGGAAGAAGGATTGGGCATACTGATGCATTGTCCAGCCGCCAAAGAATTCTATGTCACCGTCAACCTCTTCATGCTGCGTTTGCACCGGTTTATGCAGGATAGGGCTGAGGCCGGAGGGGATGGTTTTAACTTTGAAGAACTGGACGGACTGAGCGCGGATTTCTCACCCAATAAAATCAGTCCGGAAGATTTACGGTATATGGTTTTGAAGGCGGAAGCCGTGCGGTAATCTGAGTTAAGTTAAAACTTGCGACCTGTGATTGGGGGAGCCGAAAGGCTCCCCCATTTTTTGTTACTCAAATATTGAAATAAGTATAAAAAATACGCATAAAGTACAATAAAGACTAATACTTTAGTACGATGTATATAAAAAGATATTATGATAGTATTACGGTAAGTAACAGCTAAGTCATAATAACAAACTCTAGCGAATAAGGAGGTTGAATTATAACTGGCTTTCGGGAGAGACCGGGTGGCGGCGGGAAAGACCGTAAAAAAAAGAAACGAAAGGGGAAGTCAAGTGACTAAATTTCATCATACAGTATCACGTCGGGATTTTATGAAAGGAATAGGCCTGACCGGAGTCGGTCTCGGCGGCGCTGCTCTGGCAGGACCCCAGTTCCATGACCTTGACGAAATGATGGCTTCAGCGGTGGATATTAAACATCCCTGGTTCGTGCGGCAACGGGAGGCCTACAATCCCACCGCCGATGTGGATTGGAACCTTATTAAGCCCTATACTCTGGGCAATCATGGTTATAACTTTGGAGTTAAGTCCGGTGATGGTCAGGCGGAAAAACGCGCCGCCTGGCAGGCCCAGCAACTCAAAGCCAACGCTCCCGGCAACAGCCTCAAAGATGTGGCTTTTTCCGCCGGCGCCAGTTTTCTCAGTTTTGGAGCCGGCCTGACGTCTGTTCCCTGGTATGGCATTGACGTTACTACTCCGGAGCAACGAGGTGTGGCACGTTGGTCGGGGACTGCGGAGGAGAATGCCAAACTCGTCCGGGCAGCCATGCATTTCTATGGTTCTCCCCGCCAGGGTTTCCTGGCGTTCAATCAGCGGTTTATTGACCTTTCCGTACGGGCCAATGCGTTAAGAATTGAAAATACCGATCAGCCTTATGCTGATGGCTCCACAAAAGTCATCCCCCAATCCTGTAAATCGGCGATTATTTATGTCGTTAAACAGCCCATGGAAATGTCCAATTTCGGCGATCATACGGCGCCTAAGCTGGAATATTCCTCTGCTTTGAACATCGGGGCTACCATCGGTTACGCTATGGGCCCCATTATCCAGAACCGGACTCAAAGATTCCTGAAGTCGCTTGGTTATCACGCTTTGACCGGACTGGAATCTTATAACGTGGCAAATGGTGTCATGGCAGGTTTGTCGGAACTCAGCCGTAACGCCCATAACTGCACCCCGCAGGAAGGCACACTAATCAGATACACTCCGAGTATTGTTACCGACCTGCCGCTACCGGAAACCACCCCGATTGACGCCGGCATGTACAAGTTCTGCTACCAGTGTAAAACCTGCGCTGAAGTCTGCCCCTGGGGCAGTATTCCCATGGATACCGAACCGGTCTGGGAAGCTAATGACGCGGGTCCGAACGGAGAGGCGAATGTCTGGAACCGACCGGGCTACAAACGCTGGCCGATGAACTTCGCGAAGTGTCATGGATGTAATTTCTGTGACGCCAACTGCGTTTTCAGCCAGAAGAATTTAGCCTCGGTCCATACTACCATCCGGGCAGTAGTGGCCAATACGTCGCTATTCAACGGCTTTTTTGCCCAGATGGATCGGGCTTTTGGTTATGGTGATTCCACAGACTACGAAGGTTGGTGGAATCGTGACCTTTCCAACTGGCGGCATGATACCGTCCTTGGCGCCGGCACCGACGACTGGGCGTAATTCACTTCATTGGAAGCTAAAGAGAAAGGTGGCTGGGGTATTCCCAGCCACCTTTCATGTTCGGCACTAAAACAATTTGTGGAGCTGAGGGGACTCGAACCCCTGACTTCCTCCTTGCAAAGGAGGCGCTCTCCCAGCTGAGCTACAGCCCCATGTGGACGGATGATTATAACAGGCGCTTGATATAACGGGCAATCAGGCCGTTGCCAGGGTTGCTTATTCGGCGACTTCGGCCTCAACCTCGGCCGGCGTACCCAGGGAAGCCGCCAACTCCTCAAACAGCTTCTTCTGCTTGCGGTTCAGTTTCTCCGGGGTGATAACCTTAATCTCCACCCACTCGTCACCAAAGGCCCCTTCTTTTTTCAGCATCGGCATGCCTTTGCCTTTGAGCCGGATGACCTTGCCGGTTTGAACTCCGGCCGGTACCTTAAGTTTGGCCGGTCCGTACAGCGTCGGCACTTCCAGATCCACCCCCAGGGCTGCCTGAGCAAAGTTTATGCCCAGTTCATGGATGACATTGTCGCCGTCGCGTTTGAACAGTTTATGGACCGCCACGTTAACCGTGATATACAGATCCCCGGCCCCTCCGCCGCGGTCGCCCAGGTTGCCGCCGCCGGACATCCTGATTTGATTGCCGTTGTCTATCCCTGGCGGCACTCTGACCTTGACCGTGCGGGATACGCGCTCCCGCCCCTGGCCTTTGCATTTCGGGCAGGGGTCACTGATGGTCTGGCCTTCACCGCGGCAACTGGGGCAGGTGACGACATTGGTAAACCGACCGAAGACGCTGCGTTGTATCTGGTAAACCTTTCCCTGGCCGCCGCACTCGGCACACTTGGTCGGTGAGGTCCCTTCCTTGGCGCCGCTGCCCTTGCAGGTTTCGCAGGCTTCCACCCGCTGGATGTTGATTTCCCGTTCAATGCCGGTAGATGCCTCTTCCAGTGTAATACTGATGCGATAGTTCAGGTCGGTGCCGCGGCGGGGTGCCTGACGTCCCATGCCGCCCATACCGCCGAAGAAAGTCTCAAAGATTTCACCCAGGCCGCCGCCGCCGCCAAAACCAAAGTCCTCAAAACCGCCGCCGCCACCGCCCCCGAAAGGACCGCCGTTGGCACCGGCATGGCCGAAACGGTCATAGCCGGCACGCTTATCAGCATCGCTCAGGACGGAATAAGCTTCGTTGATCTCTTTGAATTTGGCTTCGGCATCCGCTTCCTTGTTGCGGTCGGGATGGTATTGGAAGGCCAGTTTGCGGAAGGCCTTTTTTATCTGGTCATCAGAAGCGCCGCGGGCAATGCCCAGCACTTCGTAATAATCTCGTTTTGTTGCCATGAAGTTGAACTCCTCAGAATGAACACTAAATTACAATTTTAGCGCTTTTCCCGAAAAAATGCCACGAACAAACGTAGCGGTAGTTGAAACGACCGGTTATCTATCGGCGGCCAGGCGGCCGCGTCGGCTATTCCTTGAGTTCGTTGCCGACGCTGAAGGCCTTGCCGACAACATCACCCAGCGTCTGGTACTCAGACTGGGCGGTGGTGTAAATCAACGGATTGATCTTGGTAACGTCCGGACGGCCGTTGGTCAGGCAATCTTCTGATATATGGGTTTCAGTGATACGGCCGATGACCAGTACGTGACTGCCCAGAGCGATGGTGTGGTACAGTTCGCATTCCAGGTTGACCGGGCACTGGTCAATCAGCGGTGCGCCGCAGAGTTTGCCGGTGGTTACCTTGAAATTACAGGCGGCCACTTTGTCTACCTTGGCGCCGGAAACAATGCCGCAATAATCTACCTCTTTGACCAGGTCAGCACCGGGTACGTTGACGGAAAAGCACTTATTTTCCAGGATGCCCTTCAGACTGTGACGGGTGTGGCGGATGGCCACGGATATCATCGGCGGGTCGCCGCAGGCAATGCCGCCCCAGGCCACGGTAATAAAATTGGGTTTGCCGTTGACCTGAGCCCCCACCAGCAGGGCCGGCATGGGGTACAGCAGTGACTGAGGTCCGAGTTTAATCTTCGCCATAAGTTCTCCTTGGATATTCCGCCCCTATTCTACCAGCTTACACCCGGCTTCAAAAGCCTGTGCCAGCGCATCGGGGACAGCGGCAATCGCCCCGGCCTCATCCACTTCGGCAAAGAGCAGTTCGCCGGCATACTCAATATCAAGCACCACGAACAGGGCCTTCACCGTGGTGCGCGCCGCGTCAAACAGGGTTTTGGTGCTGCGCCCGCCCACGGATACAAATAAACCCTTGCGCGCCTTGTCCGGTTCCAACGGCGGCAGTTTCATTTCGTATTTTCTGACCCACAGGCACTGGCAGCGGTCAATAGCGGCTTTGAGCTGCGCGGTGACGGACATAAAGTGCAGCGGTGAGGCCACCACGATCCGGTCGGCTTCGCGCAAGGCGTCATACACCTTGTCCATGTCATCGTTGATCTTGCATTCACCGGTGCGGCGGCAGTAATCACAGTGAGTACAGCCGGCAATGTCCATATCGGCGATTTCCATCACCCTGGTGTCGGCGCCGCAACTGCGGGCGCCGCGTAAGACCTCGTACAGCAGTTGCTCGGTGTTGCCGCCCAGCCGCGGGCTGCCGGACAGACCGATGACCTTCATGCCAGCGACGGCTCCAACTGCTTCAGGATTTCCAGTTCCCGGGCTTCCATGATATCGGCATCTGCATCAACCTCATGGTCAAATCCCAGCAAATGCATGATGCCGTGAATTAGCAATCGGGCAATCTCGGCCTTCAGCGAATGCCCCAGTTCTGCCGCCTGAAGTTCCGCCTGTGGCAGTGAAATAACCAGTTCGCCCAGGTGCAGGCTGCCGTCCGGGGCGGCGGGGAATTCTACATCAGTGGTGGCGTCGGCGGCAGCTTCCTTGACGAAGAAGGAGAAAGACAGCACGTCGGTCGGTTTGTCTTTACCCCGGTAGACGCGGTTTAATTCCTGAATTTTAGCCTGCCCGGTGATATAAATACCCATTTCAGAGCCGGACTCGGCACACTGGGCTATCAGTATCTGCCGTGCCAGGCTGCGGAGCCAGGGTACCGACAGGGCTTTTTTGAATTCCTTGTCAATGGTGATGTCTATTTTCATATCCGGCTACATAATAACACAAACGTAGCCGGCGGTCAGCCCGGAGATATTATTGGCGGGTTACACCAGCAGCACTATCCCGATAACCAGCACGATTATGGCGAATATCAGGAAGAAGATGACGGTGCCCTTCTCGCCCAGAAGTTTAACAAAGGCTTGGATCTTTCCCAGTCGCCAGACGGGCGCCGGTTTGAAAACCGCCAGGGCGATCACCAGCAGGGCATAGACCACCAGAATAATACCCCAGATTGTCGCTGCTTCCACTTTCTTGTTGCTCCTGTCTCAAATTATTCTACCCGGTCAGCCGCAGTGCCTGGGTGGACATTTTCCTGACCACCGTAGCTACCAGCCAACCACCCAGCGCGACCAGTACGGCTAGAATACCGACGAAGCCGGCCACGTCGCCGAATGAGGCTCCGGAGACCGACAGGTCCACGACCGGGCGCACCACATAGTAGGTGGGGAAGATATAGCCCACCCAGGCCGGTATCTGCGGGAACATATACACAATCGCCGGCCCGAAGAGTAAAATACCGCCGGCCTTCATCACCGCAAAGAGGCTGTTCATATCGCCCACCCAGGCGCCGGCCAGCAAGCCGATTTCCGTCCCCATGATTGCTCCCAGGAACAACACCAGTATCACCAGCAGCACCTGGCCGCCGAAGGCCCCGCTAAGTATCAGCGTCAGGATTCCCATCATGGTGGCCAGAATGACGGCGATAACGCCCTTGGACAAGAAAATTTCACCCAGAGTGGCGGGGGTGACGTACAGCGCTTCCAGTGTGCGGTTTTGTTTTTCATTGACCAGTGCCGATGACGGCAGCATCAAGCCGCTGTAAAAGACGCCCATCAGGACTATCAGCGGCAGCAGCCGGTCGCTCCAGGGCAGACTGCTCTCATCACCCAGGGCCACGGTATCTATTGCCACCGGTACCGCGGCACCGTTGACGGTTCTAACTGCGTCCGCCAGGGCAATGGGAATGACCGTCCGGTTTTTGGCCAGGCTTTCTCCCCAAACAAAGGCTTTCAGGCGGATCACCCCGGTATCAATGACGGCGTCAAAGTCAGCCGGCAGCACTATGCCCATATCCACCGAGCCATCGGCGGCGGCTGACCGTAATGCCGCTTCGGAATCAAAGGCGGTAACGCTCAGTGCATCCGATCCCTCAAGAATTATTACTATCTGGGAACTGCCCTGATCAAGGATGCCCAGTTTGGCGCGGTCGGTAAAGATATTGCCGAAGGCCAGATTGATGAAGAGCGCCGCCAGAATGGGAAAGACCACCGCCAGCGCCAGCATGAAATCCTTGGGGCCGTGCAGGACTTCGTTTTTGACCAGGGTGACTACTCGGTTAATTTTCATTGGAAGCGCCTCCGCAAGGCCAGTAATCCGGCCATGACGATTACCACGGTCAGGCCGGTCATCACCGCCAGGTTGGTCCCAACGTCGCTCCAGCCGGCACCGTAGTTTACGACCTGGTTCACCGTATCAATCATGTAAAAAGAGGGGATAATTTTGGCCCAGTCCGCCAGCAGGCCGGGCACCACAGCGCCGAACCCGGGGATGGCAAAAAGGATCAGGATAATCATGCCCCAGCCGATAACCGCATTCACATCGCGCGCCAGCGAAGCCACCAGGAAACCGGCACCGACCACGAAGACACTGGCAATCACCAGTGTGGTCAGAATAACCAGAGGCTCATGGGCAAAACCGCCCACAATCGCCATGAACAGCACCGCCTGTACCAGCGCCAGGCCGACACCTAAGATGCCCTTGGCGGCAAAGAGATCGCCGGAACGCATCGGCGTCACCAGCAGTGCCCGTGCCGTTCCCTGGGCAATCTCAATGGCAATAAGCGAAGCCAGCGTCATGATTTCGGTCAGTAGAATCAGGATAACCATCATCGGCCGCATGCGGTCGCGCAGTGATATCTGCGCCCCCAGCAGGTCCGGCCCCAGTATTTCCTGAGTGGTGTCAAATGCCAGCACCTGGCCGGTTTGGATATATGACAGTTCTTTGATAAGGGTCACTATTGCCTCGGCGATTTCCGGGGGTGCCGTGGAAGTGTAAAAGACGGTCACCTCCGGCTTGCCCCCGCCCGCCCAGGTCTCCATAATATCCGGCGGCAGGGCGATACCCACCTCAAAATCCCCCGCCAGGACAGCGGCTTTAAGGTCTGCCTCAGAATCAAAATAGGTTACCTCGGCCCCCTCGGCCGCCAGCATCTCAAAGGCCGGCGGCAATACCGGGGCATGCATCCCCAGCGAGAATTGCTCATCTACATCTGAGGGCATAATCAGGTAAGCGGCGATGTAAAACACCAGGCTCAGGATAGTGATAAAGAAATAAAACCGGCTGCTTAAAAAGAGTTTCAGGTCCTTCTTGAGCAAGGCTTTGATGGTGCGGGCGTTCACTCCGAAAGCCTCCGTCCGGTAACCAGAATGAAGATATCCTCCAGCGTGGCTTCTTCAGAGTGCATGGTCACCAGTTTGCCGTCGGTAAACAGGCTCTGGATATCATTCATCGTCTGGTCGTTATCTAAAGCTACTTCACGGCGGCTGAGTTTGCCGTCGGGCGCGGCTATTTCGGCCACCAGCGAGCGTTTGCCGTATTTTTGCTTCAGTGCGTGAGGCGTATCCAGCGCCGCGATACTGCCGCTTTCCAGAAAGGCCACCCGGTCGCACAGCTTGTCGGCCTCCCACATGTCATGGGTGGTCAGGAACACGGTGGCGCCGCGGTCCCGCTCCTCCAGAATAATCCGGCGGATGGCCTCGGCAGACACCGGGTCCAGCCCGGAGGTCGGCTCGTCCATAAAGAGGATTTCCGGCGTGTTGACGATGGAGCGGGCGATCATCAACCGTTGCTTCATGCCCTTGGAGTAACCGGAAACCTTGTCTTTTTCCCGCCCGGCCAGACCGACGCGCTTCAGCAGGGCGTAACCGTCAAAATTCTTCACGTCGAACAGTTCAGCGAACAGGTTCAGATTATCTATGGCGCTCATCATCTCGTATAGATTGGTCTGCTCAAAGCAGACACCGATACGCGCCTGGACTGCATCCGGCTTTTCCGCCACATTAATGCCCAGGAGCAGGGCGCGTCCTGCTTTGGGTAAAAGCTGGCCGGTCAGCATCTTCTGAGTGGTGGTTTTGCCGGAGCCGTTGGGCCCCAGGAAGCCTAAAATTTCGCCGCCGCCGACCTCAAAACTAACGCTGTCCACCGCCAGCAGGTCGCCATAGCGGTAAGTCAGGTTTTCCACGATGATGGATTTATTTACCACGTTCATCTGCACTCCTTCTTATCCATTACTCCCAATTTACCCTCCCTGAACGGGAGAGGAACTGGAAGGTGAGGGTGATTCTGTCAGTATCTCTTGGTTTCCTTCTTGCCGAACAAGTCAACGTCTTTTTTCAGGAATCCGAAAAAAAACAGCCGGGTCAGTTCTTCAACTAAATCCATGCGGTTCTGCCAGTCTTTGAACAAATCGCCTTTGGCGGAAAATCCGATGCGCATGACGTCCATATAAGCCAAAAAGGCTTCCGGACTCAGTGATTCCTCAATGTATCCCTGGCGTTTGCCATCCTCCAGCATCTCCAGCCATAGCCCATTGACTTCGGTGCCGTATACCTGCTCCAGAAAAGGCGCGATTTTAGCATCCTGGGTTATCAGGCGGGTAACTACTTCGCTGTTGAAGTTGGCCGCCAGCTCCAATTTCCCGGAAATCATCCCGGTCAGTTTAGCGGGAAACGGGAGGTCGGAGCGCAGGAACGTCCGGGCGTTTTCCAGAATAGCGTATATCAAGGATTTGGACACTTCAATTACCAGAGCGTCACGGTTACCGAACTGGTTATAAACGGTGGTGGGGGAAACGCGCGCGGCACCGGCGATGTCCTCAATGGTAACCTTGCGGACGTCATGGGTCTTTCGGAATAGCTCCACCGCAGCGTCAATGATGCGCTGCCGTTTATCCGGCTTTTCCGCTCTTGGTGCCTTCATTCTACAGATCCTTATGTGCCACCAGTTTATAGGAGGTGACAAAGAATACAGCCAATGCCACCGGCACAATTATAAAACCGAATGTCTCCAACTCCCGGCCGTTGATGACGTCTGCCGCCGGGAAGTATTCAAAAGGCGTGATATATTTTAAAAATTCGGTATTTTCGTTAATTTTGGCGATAAATGACAGGAAGTAGGTACCCACTGCGATGGATGCCACAATGGAACCGGCGCGCTTGTGTCGTTTCAGGAGTACTGAAATCAGCAGTCCGGCGGCCAGGAAGAATACCTGTAACAGCAGGATGAACAGCATGAATACTGCGACTCCCCTGATGAAATCCCCGCTGATGCCGAAGGGAGCGAAGGCCGCCAGTCCGGTGATGAAGGTAACACCGGTCAGAATGGCGCAGTTAACTGTTGCCGCGGCCAGCTTCATACTCACGGTGTGGGTACGCTTGACCGGCAGGGTGAAGGTTGTTTCCGCGGTCTTTTTATTGATCTCCTTGGAAAGTATCTGCGCCCCCAGCAGGGCAGCGTAGATACAGGAAGACAGGAGAACAAAACCAGCCAGATACCCGAAATAACCCTCCGGCACGTCCAGGCGCAGTTCGTTCATAGAGAAGGCTTGTTTTAAGGCCTCCGGGAGTACCTCCAAAAACTCGTTCACCAAATCAGCCTGTCCCTGATAGGCGCTGAATTCCACAGAGGCCAGCCCCATCAGCCCGGCATAGCTGACACACCAGATGATCAGGGCTTTGAAATTGGCTTTAAATTCCCGCTTGAATATGTTCATTGTCGCTCCATTACATCGCGGTGGCGATATCGCGGCGGTTGTATAAAATGTAACCCGCGGTCACGCTCAGCAGAATTACCCCGATACTGATGACCAGTCCGGTCGTCTGGAAGGCCTCGTTGGTAATGATATAGCCGGGATTGAAATAATCGTAGGGCACCAGGTATTTAATAGGAGTGTCTTCAAGCACCGCATCAAATGAATACAGGACGTACAGGCCGATTGACAAACCCAGGGAGAACGGCAAAGGTGAGTCCATCCGTTTCATCAGCACAGACAGAATGAAGCCAACGGCGTAAAACAACAATTGGAAGATGAACACCCCGGCTATAATCAGTACAAAGGCTTGCATGGAGTACTCCTGTCCTCCGCTGAAAGACTCAATGCCGGCGTAGCAGACCAGCCCCATGGACACATTGAACAGCAGCACGTGGACCAGTCCGGCCAGCAGCTTGGCAGTCACAATGCGGTTGCGGGTCACCGGCTTGGAGATCAGGAAGTCCGCCGTCAGGTCGCGCTCTTCCACTGAAACCGCATTCAGTCCCAGGTTGGAGGAAAAGATAGCCCCGGCCAGGAACAAATAGATGGCGAGAAAAGAAAAATAGCCCAGAATGGTGGACAAGTCCTGTTCCAGTCCGAAAGCTTTCTTGAAGGCATCCGGAAACCCGTCCAGCAGGTCGGTGAATGATGACCCCTGGAAAGACTCAAAAAAGGCGAAGGTCGCATAGATAAACAACCCTAGGGATACTATCCAGATCAGGGTGGTGCCCAGCCGCTTAAATACTTCGTATTTAAATATATTCATGGTGTCTGCCTCAATACCGGTCGGTTACTCGTAATAATGCATGAAGATCTCTTCCAGCGTGGGTTCCTCAATCTGGATATCTATAATCTCATGCTGTGAAATAGCCCTGATAATTGAGTTGATATTGCCCCGGTAAATGAAGGAAAACTCATTGCCTTCATGCCGGAAATCGTTGATTTCACTCATCGGCAGATTAGATTCATTCAGGCCGTCGGCGGTGATGATTTTGAACTTCTTGTAGGCTTCATTCCTGATGGTGGCCACCTCGTCCACCCGGATGATAGAGCCTTCTTTAATGATTGCCAGCCGGTCGCACAGCCGCTGCACTTCACTCAGGATATGAGAGGAAAACAGCACACTGGCGCCACGGGCATTCTCTTCCCGGATGATCTCAAAGAATTCATGCTGCATCAGCGGGTCCAGCCCGGAGGTCGGCTCGTCCAAAATAATCAGTTTCGGGGCGTGCAACAGTCCCTGAACGATGCCCACTTTTTTCTTGTTGCCGTAGGAAAGTTCATCAATTTTGCGGTTAACGTCCAGTTCCAGCCGCTCGGACAATTCCTTGATGCGTTTGGTACTGTCTTTTTTATTAAAACTGGCGGAGTAGTTCAGCAGGTCAATGACTTTCATATTCTCGTAATAAAAGATTTCTGAAGGCAGATAGCCCACCTCAGCCCGGATGGTATCGCCGTGGGCCACCGCGTCCTGACCGAAAATCCGGGCGCTGCCGCTGGTGGGGAAGATTAAACCGACCAGCAGCCGCAGGGTAGTGGTCTTGCCGGCGCCGTTCGGCCCGATGAAGCCGAAGATCTCCCCCTCCTGTACGTTGAAAGAAACCTCGGTGATGCCGCGGTTCTTGCCGTACATCTTGGTGAGTTTCTCAATTTCAATCACGTTGCCCGTCATGTCGCTGTCTCCTTCAGATAACCGCTGTCCCGGAATAGATCCTGTCTTATCTTGATGGTAAACTGTAGTATCTTAGTTAATTACTACAATTATACACCTGATGTCAATACCTTTTGCAGTAAAATACTTCTGTGAGGTACTAGTACCCGGTGTTATAATAATAAACAGGAAATTCAGAAGGAGGCTTTCCGTGGAACAGACTATCAGCCAGCTTTTTGACCTGAGCGGTAAAACCGCCATCGTCACCGGCGGTGCCGCCGGTATCGGCAAGGCTATCGCTTTCAGATTGGCGGAGGCCGGAGCTAATGTCGTGGTGTCGGACATCAATCTGGACAATGCCCGCGCCACCGTGGCAGAGATTCGCAACGCCGGATTTAAAGCCCGTGAAAACCAGACCGACACCAGCAAACCGGCCAGTGCCCAACGCACCATTCAGGAAACACTGGCCGCCTTTGGCGACCTGCACATTCTGGTGAACAATGCCGGTGTTTATCCTTTTTCCAGTGCCTCTGACTTGACCGAGGAAATCTGGGATCGTACCCTGAACATTAATCTCAAGGGCACCATGTTCTTCGCTCAGGCTGCGGCCAAAGCGATGATGGAAAAAGGTCACGGCGGCAAGATTATCAATCTGGCGTCAGTGGACGCCTTCCATCCCACCGGCAACCTGGCAGCCTACAATGCCTCTAAAGGCGGCGTAGTGATGCTGACCAAGGCGCTGGCGCAGGAATGGACGCCTAAGGGCGTTACCGTCAACGCCATTGCCCCCGGTCCTATCATGACCAGTGGTGCCGCCGCACCGGCGGGGCTGACTCAGGAGCAGTTGGCGGGGATGCTGCAAGGGGTGGTCGCCACCATCCCGCTGGGCCGCATCGGTCAACCGGATGACATTGCCCGGGTGGCATTGTTCCTGGCGTCGCAGGGGGCGGACTTTATCAGCGGTGCTACCATAGTAGCCGACGGCGGCTATCTGGTCGGTTAATCAAGCATTTGCGGCAGGGCGGCCGTTGAAGTTTTCCACCAGATAAGCCACGGCTTTATCGGCCGCCTGCCGTGCCTTCGGAGTCAGTTCAAAACCCCACTCCAGTTTCTCCGGTCGGGTGACCAGGAACTGGACCCGGGGCTTGTAGCCGATCAGTTCGGCTATTTGCAGCAGTTCAATGATGCCTATCTGGTGAAATGACAGGTCGGTTTTGTTCGGTGCGTTGAAACGGGCATCCATTTCCATCCAGCCAATCTCACCCGGTTCAAGGTCGGTAATCATCACATCCACGATAACCAGCCGCTCTACGCCTTCCAGATACCCCAGCAGGTCAAAACCGGCCACGGCGCCGTCGTGCAGCCGGATATGGTCGGGGAAGGTGTATTGTTTCAGGTCACGCAGTACATGAATCCCGAATCCTTCATCGCTCATGATGACATTGCCGATACCCAGTATCAGCGTTTGTTCCGTTTTGGTTTCGCTTTGTGAACTCATCTATCCTGCCAAAATCCAGTTTAGAAGGAAAAGCGGCAGAAGATTTTCTGCCGCTTTTCCGGGGGAAACGGTTATTATCGGTCTAGGAAACCTTGACCACTTTAACATCATTGGTATGCGGGTCAATCAGGTGGACGGCACAGGCAATGCAGGGGTCAAACGACCGGATGATGCGTACTACATTGATCGGGTTGTCCAGGTCAGGTACCGGCGCGCCGATGAGCGCCTGCTCATACGGGCCTTTGACGCCGTTTTCATCACGCGGACCGGCGTTCCAGGTGGACGGCACTACCAGCTGGTAGTTCTTGATGCGGTGGTTGTCCACCTCAATCCAGTGACCCAGTGCGCCGCGCGGGGCATCCCAGACGCCCATGCCCTTGCCGGTTTTGGGCACCGCTTTTTCATTCATACCCACCAGCGGGCCTTTGAGGCGCAGCTCAATCAGGCGGTCAATCCAGGCCAGACCGTCGTTGATAATCTGCTTGGAGATGACGGCGCGGCACAGGTGACGGGCGACCACGCCTTCGCGGCCGCCGGCGTTAAAGAAGTCCACCAGTGCGGGGAACTTATTGACCATACCGCGGGCCAGCGGGCCAACTTCCATAGTCATGGAATCATAACGCGGCGCTTTGAGGAAGGAGTAGGCGCCTTCTTTCTTGAGATTGAAGGCGGTGACACCCTCGGACGGATGGAGTGCGTCGGTACCGGCCGGGTAATCATACCAGGAATGGGTGACTGACTCGGTGATCTGACTGTAATCCACGTCCTCAATGGTGAGGCCGCTGATGTCAGTCAGGGTACCGCGCGGGCCGGAGGCCTTGATAACACCACCGCGGAACATCGGATTGGAACCGCCGAAGGAAATATCGCCGGCGGCAGCGGAACTGCCCTGAGGCAGCATCGGGAAGGCCAGGTAGTTGCCATCGGTGGCGCCGAAACCGGCCGCCGCCAGCGGCAGCAGCGGCCCATAACCCACCGCCATCACATCGGGCACATACACGTTATTAACAAAGTCAGCCTGTTCCTGCCACAGTTTCTTGAGATCCATCAGGATTTCAACACTGGGGGTAGCGGTACAGCCGCCGGGCATCAGCGCATTCGGATGGGGCTGAATGCCGGTAAGGTAGGACAGCATTTTCTGGGATTTGGCCTTCAATTCCACGGCCTTCAGGTAATGTGACACCAGGGTGGTGACTGTCTCCGGATCACTGACGGAGAATTCATCGGGCGTGTAACGCGGGGTGAAGGGAGAGGTGTCTCCGGCCACCACCAGGCCGACAATCTTGCTCTTAATGGCCAGCAGACCGGGGTCGCTGCCTTCATAGGAAGCGATGGCCATGATATCCAGGAAGTCCAGCGCGGAGAGGACATAGAAGTGGATAAAATGGTCGTGGACATAATAACCGGCGGAGAACAGATTACGCATCAGCCGGCCGGCTTCAGTCAGTTCAATACCGAAGGCGTCTTCAATCGCCTGATTGGAGGCGATTGTATGAACACCTTCACAGACACCGCAGACGCGGCTGGTGACATAGGGGGCATCCCACGGGTCACGGCCGACGAGGATGTTCTCCCAGCCGCGGGCCATGGTGCCGGCCGACCAGGCATCGGTAACGACGCCGTTTTCCACCTCAACCTCAATCCGGAGGTGGCCTTCAATTCTGGTTAATGGATCAACGACTATTCGTGTCATATCTGTTTACCTTTCCCTTAATTAGCGTTGGGTATCCGTCCTCTGTTTATTCTTGCGCCGGCATTAAAGCGGCGGCAGTCCGAAGTCATAATTATGGGCATAGAGAGGACTGGTATCTTCATAGAATTCCGGATTGGAACAGGCTACACACGGATGGCCGGCGTCAATACAGTAATTGCCGCGGTTGTTCCACTTCCGATCCCAGCAGTCCTGCTTGGCCACCGGGCCCTTACAGCCCTTCAGGATAAGGCAGAAACCGTGCTGGTCGGGATTGCCGAAATCGGTGACGAAGCGGCCGGTATCATAATTGCCGCGGCGGGTGCAGTTGTCATGCTGGATCTTGCCGTAGAAGGCATAAGGCCGGTTGTATTGGTCCAGTTCCGGTACGGTGCCGAAGGTCAGGTAGTGGACGATCGTGGCCGTCAGGCGTTCGTTATGGAGCGGGCAGGTCGGCAGATTGATGACCGGCTTGGCACCGACATCATCAAAGTAGTGATGCAGTTCCTTGCCGCGGAACAAGTAACCCACGGCATCGGTCGGGCCGGAGCGGGGGATGCCGCCGTAGGTGGCGCAGGCGCCGACACAGATGATAGCGGCGGCGTTCTTGGCGGTCTCGCGGACGATTTCGGTGAAGGGTTTGCCGGCCACGGTGCAGAACGCGCCGTCTTCCGCCAGCGGGATTGAGCCCTCAATAACCAGGACATAACCGCCCTCGGCGATCGTCGCCTGCAGGGCGGCCTCAGCCTGGTGGCCGGAAGCCGCCATGGCAGTTTCGTGGTAACGCAGCGAGATGGTATCCAGCAGGATGGAGGTGGCGCTGGGTTCCAGGTTATTAAGGAAGGACTCGGTACAACCGGTGCAGCTCTGGCCTTCCAGCCAGATAACCGCAGCCTTACCCGCATTATTCTCCAATGCCTGGACAATCTGGGGCGTCAGCGCCTGGCTGATGCCGAAGTAGGCGGCGGTCATACCGGCGACTTTCATGAAATCCCGGCGGGTCAGTTCAGGTTTTCTCAGGCTAGCAATATCCATTTTATCTCCTTTAGAGTAGGAACTTATTTATCGTTCAATGTCATTTGATCCGGGCGGAACCTACGGGGTAGCTTTCAGCCATTCAGCCAGGGCATCCCGCTGATCCTGAACCAGGTCTACGCCTTTGTAATGCCCCTGGAGGAAAATCGCCAGGAAGCCTTCGGTCAGCCGGGTCAGGTTATCCGGTTTAATAGACGGGCCGCCGTTGCCGCCGGAACGGGTAGCACCGTGGCAGACGGTACAGTTAAGGGCGTACACGAAAGCCGGTTCGGTGGGCTGGGGGACGGTGGAAACGGTGGAATTAACCTTCAACCAGTTAATCAGGGAATTGGCCAGACGCGGGTCCAGTTGGACGCCGGTGCGGTGGGTCGGTACCCACTGACTCAGGTAGGCAATAGTGATATTCTTGGTTAAACCGGGGCCGACGCCGCCCTGGCGATTAGTGCCGTGGCAGGAAGCGCACTGACTGGCATAGACCAGTGTTGCGTCAATTCCCGGAGTCTCGGGCAACAGGGCCTCTTCATTATTGGGCGGGTTGGTCGTTGTCGGCGCTGGTTCCTCGGTGTCCTGGGTACAGGCACTTAAAACCGGTAACAGCACCAGCAGACAGGCGAAAACCGCGTAAAGGGCTTTTTTGTGTTTCATTAATTCACCTCTCCTGTGTCTAGTTTGTTGGTTGGGACAACTTCCGGGAAATAAAAAAGACGCCTCATCTGAGGGCGTCTTCAAATATCATATTTTTATGCATGACCAGACTCTCCTTTCCAATCGGGAGGTGTCGGCGTTTCCACCCACACCCTCAAAGCCTTGCGGCTTTTCGGCACCGGCATCGTGATCACTGACCTGACGTTAGATACCGGAACTCGAAGAGGCATCGCGCACCATGCGAAATCGGGGAGATTGTAACACCGCTGTTTTAACACTGTCAATGATTGATTAGTACCGTTATTAAATCCATACATATTCTTCGCTTAAGTAAAATTATATTACCCGGCGCGGTGAGAACAAAATACAAATAGTATTCCGCGCTGCCGTCGCTGGCTTGGAAAGGAAGTTAGTACCGTTATTAAACCCACACATATCTGTCTCTTAAGTAAAAATTATATTACCCTGCGCGGCGAGGTCAAAATCAAAATATATTTTCCGTGCTGTCGTTGCCGGCTTTGAAAAATAGGACGATTTACCTATTGACAACCACTATATCTGGTGGTACATTACACAGGCGACACAATAGATGGTGTTTGAGAAAACAATTTCTAATATCCATTATGTAACTTCTGAACAATGTCAGAATACAAAATCAAAAAATATTTTGGAAATTTGATATTTGAAACTTAGGATTTATTTGGGATTTAGAAATTGGTGATTAGGATTTACATGGTATGAATTGCCCCAACTGCCTGCAGAATGAGCTCAAGGTCGTGGATTCCCGTGACGTGGAAGACGGCATCCGCCGCCGCCGGGAGTGTTTGGGTTGCGGCTACCGCTTCACCACCTATGAACGTATCCAGCCGACCGCCGTCTATGTAATAAAGAAGGACGGCCGCCGGGAGGAATGGAGCAAGGACAAGCTCCTGGGCGGTCTGCACAAGGCGCTGGAAAAGCGCCCGATGCCGGTCGGTACGGTGGACAAACTGGCCGATGAAATTGAGGCGGAACTGGTTGAAACCGGCCGCGCCGAAATATCCTCTTCTGCTGTCGGGGATAAGGTGATGGAGAAACTTAAAAGCATTGATAACATCGCCTATATCCGTTTCGCTTCGGTCTACCGCAAGTTTACCGATGTGACCGAGTTTAAGGAAATGGTGGATAAGCTCATCGGCCGCCCGGAGCCGGACACCCGCTCCCAGTTGCCGCTGCTGCTGGATACTGAAATAAAGAAAGCAAAACGGAGTAAAAGCCATGACACCGCAACCATCCGGTAAGCCCATTGTTGATAAGAACCGCATCGCCCAGATCATCTTCAACCAGGCCTCAGCCATGGGTATTGCCGAGCGCGGCAAGGTAGAGGAGATCGCCGCCCGGGTCATAGACCGTCTGGAGAAGCCGGTGTCGCTGCCCGGCATGGAAGATTTTATGCCCGCCGGCGCCAAACAGCCGATTGCCGCCACTGAGAATGAGATTGAGGCCATGGTCAAGGATATCATTGACGCCGTGAAGCCGGCCGAAACTCCGGTTGTGGCGGAAGCTCCTGCTGCGCCGGTTATTGCGGCCATACCTGAGCAAGAACCTGTTCGCCCTGAGCCTGTAAAAGAGGCGCCAACCCCCAAACTTGTTAAAAAGGAGAAAACCATGACCACAACCGCCACCCGCAAACCTAAAACCACCGGGCACCGCGAGGTGCCTGAGAAGGTCGCTCTGGCTGAAAACGCCCTGGCGGTGCTTAATAAGCGTTATTTGAAAAAAGATAAGCAGGGTAATCCCATTGAAACCCCGGAAGATATGCTCCGCCGGGTCGCCCGCACCGTAGCCGCCGCCGAGCTGGTCTATAACCCCAGATGCGATGTGCGCGACATTGAAAACGAGTTTTACGGCCTGATGGCCCGGCTGGAATTCCTGCCCAATTCCCCCACGCTGATGAATGCCGGACGGGAGCTGGGGCAGTTGTCCGCCTGTTTTGTGCTGCCCATTGAGGATTCCATTGAAAGCATCTTTGACGCCGTGAAGCACACCGCCATGATTCATAAATCCGGCGGCGGCACCGGCTTTTCTTTCTCCCGGTTGCGCCCGGAATCCGACCGTGTCGGCACCACCGGCGGCGTCGCCTCCGGCCCGGTGAGCTTCATGCGCGCCTTTGACGTGGCCACCGATGTCATTAAGCAGGGCGGCACCCGCCGCGGCGCCAATATGGCTATCCTGTCTATTGACCATCCGGACATTGAGCATTTCATCACCGCCAAACAGCAGGCCGGGGTCCTGACCAACTTTAATCTTTCGGTGGCCATTACCGACAAGTTCATGGCAGCGGTACGGGATAATGGTGAATATGACCTGGTCAACCCCCATAACGGGGAGGTCTTCGCCCGCCGCAAGGCCCGGGCCATCTTTGACCAGATTGTCCAGCTGGCCTGGAAAACCGGTGACCCCGGCATCGTCTTTATTGACCGCATCAATGCTGAAAATCCCACTCCGCAACTGGGTAAAATAGAATCCACCAATCCCTGCGGCGAACAGCCGCTGTTGCCCTACGAGTCCTGCAACCTGGGTTCGGTCAACCTGTCCAAAATGGTGAAGGGCAACGGTAAGAAAGAAGTGGATTACGACAAGCTGGGCTACACCGTCCGCACCGCCGTCCGTTTCCTGGATGATGTCATTGACGTTAACAAGTTCCCGCTGGAACAGATTGCCGAGCAGACCCGCCGCACCCGCAAGATCGGCCTGGGCGTCATGGGCTTTGCCGATATGCTGATTGACCTGGGTATCTCCTATAACTCACCGGAAGCCCTGGCCACGGCTGAAGCGGTCATGGGCTTTGTTCAGAGTGAATCCCACCGCGCCTCCGAGGCCCTGGCCGCCGAGCGCGGCGTTTTCCCCGCCTACGAAGGCAGCATGTATGACGGCAAGGTGAAGATGCGTAATGCCTCCTGCACCACCATCGCTCCCACCGGCACACTGTCCATCATCGCCGGTTGTTCCTCCGGCATAGAGCCGCATTTCGCGCTGTGCTTCACCCGCAACATCATGGACGGCACCCGCATGATTGAGGTCAACCCGTGCTTTGAACGCGCCGCCAGGGACGGCGGTTTCTACTCCGAGGACCTCATGAAGAAACTTGCCGAAGGCGCGCATCTGGAAGATATGACCGAGATTCCGGCGGAGGTGAAGAAACTCTTTGTCACCGCCCATAACATCACCCCCAGGGGGCATGTCATGATGCAGGCCGTTTTCCAGAAATACACTGACAATGCCGTCTCCAAGACGGTCAACTTCCCCGCTGATGCCACCGTGCCGGACGTGGAGGGTGTGTATCTGATGGCCTTTGATGAAGGCCTGAAGGGCATCACCATCTACCGTGATGGCTGCAAGGCTGACCAGCCGATGTCCACCGGCAAAGCTGAACCGGCTAAGGTTGAGGCGGTCATGCCCGCGCCCAAACCCGCCGGCCCGCGCAAGCGCTCCAAAGTGACTAACGGCTTTACCGAAAAGGTCAATACCGGCTGCGGCACGCTGTATATTACCGTCAATTCCGATGAAACCGGCGTTTGCGAGGTTTTCTCGCATCTGGGCAAGACCGGCGGCTGCGCCGCCGCTCAGCTTGAAAGCACCTGCCGTCTGGCTTCATTGTCATTGCGGTCAGGGGTCGCCCCGGATTCCGTTGCCAAGCAGCTCAAAGGCATCCGCTGTCCGTCCATTGCCTGGGACGGCGGCAAGAGTGTTCTCTCCTGCGCCGATGCTATCGCCACGGTCATTGAGCACTGTCTGGAGCAGGGCAAGCCGGAAACCAAAGGTAACGGCAATGGCAACGGTCATGGTGAGAAAAAGGCTATCAACGACTTTGGCCTGGTCAAGAATATCGCCGGGCAGTGTGTTGAATGCGGCAGTATCCTGGTTTATCAGGAAGGGTGCTTCATTTGTCCGGGGTGCGGGTTTACGAAGTGTTAGTACAGTCTGAGTTAGTGTAGTTGAAAATATTCTGGATATAAGCTGAGCGCCTTGTGATTAACAAGGCGCTCTAGGTTTTAAACGCATTCACTGAGATAAATGTGAGACAGTCCGGAGTATGATATATTTCGCAAGTTTTTGCTTATCGGCTAATTCGAGATAGCCGATATCTCTTGGCCGCCCAGTTTTTCCATGCGCGGCCTTTGTATCTCTGGTTTCCTGCATATTCAAGATTTTGTTGAATATCGTTTCTTCCCTTATTCCCCTCAAAGCATCATAACCAATAATCTCATCAGGATTTATACCTTGAGCTTTCAATTTATTTCTGAATTTATCCTTATCGCTGGAAGGTTCCCCAATGATCGCTTCAATAGCTTTATAAGCATTTTGGTATGCCGTTTCAATATTTGTCTTTTCCACTACTGAAGTTGGAGTATCACCATCCAGTGACAATTCTGATACATCATCTTCGCAGAGCCATATTTTTAGTATACTTTCCCTATAAAAACTACCTGAATTCATCATTGGCGGATTGAGGAAGAAAATGGGTATTGCTTGAAATACTCGACTTAATATAATGTGCGGAACACCTATCGCTTCGTGATAAAGTAGCTCATTTTTCTCGTAATTGTTCTTACAGTTTACTATATCTTGTCTTTGTATAATTTCGCCAATTTTGACATTGTCTTTATTTATCCGCAGAGGAACGGGTGGGTTATCAATTCCAATATCATACATAACAGCGAGTGCAAACATCATGGCATCAGCAAAGCACTGAGCAACTGCATCATTATCTCCATTCGATAAGGAGAATGCGAACCGTCTATTACCCCCCATATACCCTGTTTTGCGAGGAATTGTTTCAATTTCTACATTTGAAAGAAAAACTCCAATGCTCTCAAGATTCAAGTTCTCGATGCCCTTCAAGACACCTTCCTCATCAAGAAACTTGGGGTTGTCCGGATAGATTAAACCCGTTAATAAATACATCTCTATTATCTTCCTTATTTTTATTAGGATTTTATTCTTGGTGTTTACGTCTCGTTCATCGCCGCATTGTATTATAATATAGCGGTGATGATGAGTTCTGCACGGAAAATCCTCGGTATCAGCGGCAGCCCCCGGCATAGCAGTAATTCTGATGCCCTGTTGCGGGAGATAGTTGGAGCGGCGGCGAAGGCCGGCACGTAGCCACGGGTGGACTACGCCATAATTCCGGTGTGTCACATTTTTGCGTGGATGGGCAATAATGCGGCAGGGTTGGGGGCATTGTAATCGTTTTTTGAAATATATGCCTTAAAATAAGTGTTTTTTGAGATGTATAATCGTTTTGTGGGAATGGAATGAGACAGCCACCAGAGGCCAAAGAAAAACCGTAGCCAGAACGTGATCTCTAAAACCTGCATCAAGCCGATACGAAAATCCATAGACAAATAACGCTATCGCGGCAGACTGTGGGCAACAATATCCTTGACTTGCTCCTCTATTTCGGCTAATCATTGACCGGTGACACACCTGGCAAAAGAATTCCGGAATATTCTGGCCTTTCTCGCGGTGAACAGGAATGAGACCATCATTCTTTCTTCCGCTGTCCTTCTGCTGACTTTCGCTTCGTATCACCCTGTCTGGAATTACTGGTTCAGTTCTTTCTTTTACTACGCCATCATTCCGGTGGTGGTGCTTCTTCTCTTAAAGAAAAACCCTCTGGATTTCGGGTTGGGGCTGGGAAAGATCAGGATATGGGGCCCTTATGTTATCGTTATTTGCCTGCTTTGTGTCCCCATCCTCATTGCTGCCTCTTACCTCGGTGACTTTCGGAGTTATTACACCAAAGAGAATTATAATTTCCTCGGATACTGCCTGGAAATCGCCGTATACCTGATTGGATGGGAGTATATCTTCCGTGGTTTTCTGCTTTTCGGTCTCAAGGAAAAGCTCAAAGAAGCCAGCATCCTGGTACAGATGATACCTTTCGTACTGCTTCATTTCGGCAAGCCGGAATTGGAGACCATCAGCACCATACTGACCGGGATTTTATTCGGTTATGTGGCCTACCGGGGAGGCTCCTTCTGGCCGGCCTTCCTGATACATTTATTCATCAACGTATTTTTCCTGGCCATTGTCAATCTGAATTGATTTTTCCAGGGTGACGATTGTCATCTACTTTGAGTCTAAAGCCAGTACATTCAAAATTGACAGGTCGGCAAGATCATTCAACTGAAGTCTGGACTGGGACAGCGTGTAAAGGACATTCTCTATATACAGGCTCCGGGTTATCTGGCCCGATCCTCCGTAAAAATACTCCCCGCTTTTTTGGAAAATCTCGTTTGTATCGTAATGGCTGATCTTGCCTTGTAAGGAAAAACCGCCGTTCAGCGTCAGGTTATACACATAAGCGCCCTGGAAGACATACTCTCCCTGCATGTTCTTGGGCTGACCCGGTTTCAACTCGGCCACGGTAACCGGTAACACCAGCAGACCGGACTCTTTGTCAAAGAGAAATGCCTTGTGTTCGCTGGCCGCCAGGCTCTCGGTGCCTCGGTCGCCGATTACTTCTTTGTAGACTTCAACCGGGTTGCTCACATCGCTCACATCAAAGAGGGACAGCTTAACACCCTGAATTGCCGTGTAATACACCGCGTTTTCCGTGTGGACCATCCCGGCGTCTATGCTGGGGTCCACCTCATGGCCGATACCGATTAGGTGGGTCTCATCGTAAGGCTGAAGATAATTGCTGTAACCCGGTATCTTCAATTTCCCCAGGATTTTTGGGTCCTCCGGCTGCGCCAGATCAATAACGAATAGCGGGTCCACATGCAGGAAAGTCACCATGTAAGCGCGCTTGCCCATGAAACGCACGGCGTAAATGCTTTCTCCGGGGGCGACATCTTCAAGGGCTCCGGTTACCTTCAGGGAGGCGTCAAGAACGAAAACATTATTGGTTGAGGTATCCCGGTTGTTCACATAGCCGCTGATGGTGGTGGCGATGCGGAAATAACCGTCGTATTCATCCATGGCGAACTGGTTCAGGATGTGCCCTCTTGCTTTTCCGGCAGCCTGGTAAATGATCTCACCGGCCTTTAGAGAGAACTTGGTAACGACCGTGTTTTGAGTTTGATCGGCAATCGGCAGGCCGATGCCGTCGTAGACCGGCCATGAGGTCTGGGCGATATACAGGTTATCAGCCGAGGCGTAGACATTCTCTCCACTGCCGACGATGACTGTCTTACTGACGGCTTTATCCGCATCGGTCATTGATAATGAGGCAATCGTGATGAAGCTGGCCGCCTGGACCGGCGGGATATACCCGATCTGATCGTAGCTGGCGATGGGCTTAAGACTAACGGGCGTCTTTGAATCGCCGCTGGTCTCCCGGTAACCCGGGATAAGATCGCTGGCGGTTGGCTTGATATCAGAGTAGTTGGGATAAGAATTGATCACGAAATAGACGTCAGATCCTATCTTCCGCGAGGTCAGGTAAGATCCCTCTATATCAATACTCTTAAGTAATTCGGGATTAGAACGGTCTTTAATATCGTAAAGTTTTACCGATGTCAGGCCGGTCCGGTACGGGTAGATAATAGATGAGCTGCCCGGCATCATATCGTCAGGCATGATTGTAATCGGATAGCCCGGTTCCGTATAGCCGGTATAGGTGTAACCGAATACCAGGATACGGTCACCGTCAATGAAAAGCTCCTGGGGTGAGAATTCTTCTATGGCGATTTGCCCGACGATTTCGGCTGATTCAGAGGGATAGGCGTGAGCTATATAAATAACACTGCCGGATACTGCGTAAATATACTTGCCGTCGGTTTTTATGATGTCCGCTTCGTCCACACCGGCTACCTGGACATTGGTGTCGGAGTAAGCTTTGTTGACGGCTACTCCCGCGGCATCCGCTTGCGCGGCCGGGACCGGCGGCATCGCCTCCATAGCCCACCAGTTGCCAGCGTATCCCCTGTTTTGCGCCTGGGTGAAGGCGGAAACTAAGGCTTTTTCCGAAGTAAACGTGGGCAGGCCGGATGCTGGATCGTTTTTATCACCGGCACAACCGGGAATGACTAGGATGGAGGTGAGTACCAAAAAAGATAAACCGAGTAATCCGAACTTTTTCATAGAGCATCAACCTCAAGCCGACTTCTAACATCTAAAACGCCGATGACAGCGAAAAGTTATCCCCGGGAATGCTGATGGCGGGTATTCTGCCGTTTTTCGGTGAGGCGCTGCGATGTATAATAATACGGTAATGAATAGTGCTGGACGGAAAATCCTCGGTATCAGCGGCAGCCCCCGGCATAGCAGCAATTCTGATGCCCTGCTGCGGGAGATACTTGGAGCGGCGGCGAAGGCCGGCGCGCAGCCCCGGGTGGTCTGCTTGCGGGACTTGCATTTCTCCAGTTGTAACGGGTGTGAGCAGTGCCGTGCCGCCAAACGGTGTACCGGTCTGGATGATGATATGCAACAGGTCTATCGGGCAATTGATACGGCGGACACCCTGGTGCTGGTTACCCCCATCCATAATTACAATATGACTGCCTTGATGAAGGCCTTTATTGACCGGCTGTACTGCTATTATGAGTTCGGACCGCAGCGGCCGGGCGAATGGCGTTCCCGGCTGGCCGGGCAGGGCCGTCGGGTGGTGCTTGTTGCCATCGGGGAACAGACCGACGAAAAAGACAGCGGCATGGATCTGACGCTGGAAACGCTGCGCCGTTCAATGACGGCACTGGGTTATGAGACCGCGGCAGAATTGCCGGTTTTGGGTGTTTATTACCGAGGTCAGGTACTTGATCGCAGCAAAATCTTGAAACAGGCAGCCGAATTGGGACGTTCGCTGGCCTAGTATCTCAGCGTTGAATCCAGTTTCTCAGCCTGGTTTTCTTCCAGGAATTTCAAGTCCTCAATAAACTGTTCCTGGCTTTGGGTTTCCTTCTTCTCCAGCGTATCCAGCACCTCAAAGGTGAAAGCGGCGGCGCCGGAGGCCTGCCAGTCCGCCCTCATTTTGTAGTCAAACGGATTATTGGTGGACACGGAGAAATTAAAGGAGTTCTGTCTGGCATGAATATCCGCGGCGGAGTCCAGCAGGTATCGGCCGTTGACAGTATTGGTCACCTTAAAAACACCGCCGAGTATCTTGCGTTGTTTGTAGGCGTTGATGAGGTCTTTTCGTTTATCCACGGGTTATTCTGCGCCGATTAATGTCCGTGACAATGCCCGCCGCCGCTGTGGCACGGTGAAGTTTCGCACCGTTCCTCCGCGCCGCAACAGGTTTTACCACCGGGATTGCACCGGTGGAGCACGATCGGAATGGACTGCTGTTTTTCCAGTTCGGCACTGCCGCAGGCGGCACAGGTAAAATCAGTACAATTACCCGCGTACGACACCATCAGTTCGGTTATCTGGCCGCAGACGCGGCATTTGTAATCATAAATCGGCATTTAGTCTCCCTGACTCGTTTAAACGTCCATATTTCGGACATTCCGAATACTTCTATTTTGAAGGTGATGATATTCTCCCACGGTTCGTTTGTCAACGCACCACTAAAGCGTCACTACCCCAAATTTTAGCTGCTATCTAACACAATTAGGCCCCTGGTTCGCCAAAAACAGGTAGTAATACCTATTTCCATCATGCCGCGGCGGGCGTAGAATAAAATCGGGTATTGGGTTTTGGTATGTCCCAATTATGGATTATCGTCAATTACTCAGGAGGCTGATAATGAAAAGCCGGTTCAGTTTTATCACTACGGGTGTCTTTATTGCCGCACTGCTGGTCGTTGCGGCCTGCACTTCTTCTGGAGACCCTGATCCGACTGGCACCCCGGATCCCACGGTTGCCGCCCTTGAGAATGGCCAAAGCATCTATTTTTATGCCGTATCCAGCTCCGGCCAGTTCATCACCTATAGCGGCGGCCCGGGTACCATGATGCGGCTGGCCTGCGTTAACTGTCACGGCGAGCAGGGGCACGGCGGGGAAATATTCTTCATGATGCAGTCTTTTGACGTTCCCGATATCACCTGGGCGGAACTAACCGGCCAGCATGAAGAACACGAGCCATACACTGTGGCAACCATTAAGCAGGCCATAACCGACGGGCTGGACCCGGCGGGTAATGAACTGGAATACCAGATGCCGCAGTGGCAGATGTCGGACAAAAACCTGGACGACCTGATTCTGTATTTGCAGTCATTAGAGTAGGGGCAGCATTAATGAGCATTAATCGTGACAAACTCGGTCTGTTTCTGTCGTTTTTTCTGATAGGCAGTCTGGTGTTAGTGGGCTGCGGTGAAGAATACGTTCCCCCGGCCGGTGAAGTTGAAGCTACCGAGTTTCAGGGCGTGGAACTGACGCCGATGCGCCTTCAGGGCAATAATGCCTTGGCCGGTACCCAGTCCATTGACCGGGAATCCTATGTTTTAACCGTAAACGGCTTGACCGACAATGCCGTCACCCTGAGCTATCAGGACTTACTGGATTTGCCTCAGCAGTCCCGGCTGATTACTTTGCACTGTGTTGAGGGTTGGGAGTTTGTTGCCAAGGTGACCGGGCCGACGATGGCTTCCATCTTCGCTCTGGCCGGGGTGAAAGCCGAAGCCGATACCGTCATCTTTTACACCACCGATGTCCCGGAAGGCTACACCTCACTGGAATTGGCCTATATTCAAAGCCAGGACATCATGCTGGCGTTGAAGATTAACGATCTGACCCTTCCGCCGTCCCGCGGTTTCCCTTTTCAGGTAGTGGCCGTGGGTAAATACGGTTATAAATGGGCCAAGTGGGTTACCCGGATTGAGCTTTCAACCGATACGGCTTTTCGTGGTTACTGGGAAAGCCGGGGCTTTAATAACAACGCCGATATCACCGGCCCGCGCTTTGACTGAGATGGATTGTTCACAAAAAACGCATACCATCTCCATATTTTATCCATATCCGACATTTATAATGGGTAATGTAGGTAATAGGTATAAACGCAGGAGTGACCTGTGTCACAGACAAAGCAGTTAAAATATACTAGAATAGTCAACAATAGGAGGAGCAATGTGGTATATGCATGACTGGGGCTTATTCGGAGGAGGCTGGTTTATGATGATTCTATGGGTCGTGGTTATCGGCTTGATCATATGGGGAGTGTTCTCTCTGGTGAAAAACGGCAATCTGAACACCGGCGGCGGCGGTACTCCGGCGCGGCGGGAGCCGATGGATATCGCCAAAGAGCGTTACGCTAAGGGCGAGATAACCAAAGAGGAATTTGAAGACATCAAGAGAAACCTGTAAACAGGTTTAATCCGCTGGGGGAGAGAGGGGGCTGCGAAAGCAGTCCCCTCTCTCTCTGTTATGGAAGTCCGTTCGTCCTGAGCCTGTCAATGAACGAACGGCTTGCTGAATACTGAATACTGAATACTGACAACTGACAACTCTCACCCGTCTTTGCGAGGCCGCCGAGGCGGCTGTGGCAATCCTGCAAGTATAGCCTGCCGACGCTGGTGCCGTGTTTGGGTTTTTGAATTTTAATATTAGATATTGTTTGTTATTTGGAGCTTGGAGTTTGGGATTTCCCGCATGGCGTGTCTGTCATCCTCGGCGAAAGCCAGGGATCCACGGGGTACTCCTCCGCTGACTGCTGATGGCTGACAGCTGATAGCTCATACCTCATACCCTCCGTCATTGCGAGCCGCAGCGAAGCAATCTCGGTTTCCTTGCCGTAGCTGTCTTTGCGAGGCCGCCGAGGCGGCTGTGGCAATCCTGCAAATATAGCCTGCCAGCGTAGGTACCCTGTGTAGTTTTTTGAATTTTGATGCTTTGAGCTTGGGATTTCCCGCATGGCGTGTCTGTCATCCTCGGCGAAAGCCGGGGAGCCACGGGGTGCCCCTCCGCTGAAAGCTGATGGCTGACAGCTGACAGCCGGCAAAAATATATCCCCAAAATGAGACATTTGCCTATTGACAAATACATACAGAAGTACTAAAATACATACCATGATAAATAATACAGATTTAGCCCAACCCCAGCCGAACCCCGCTCCGGAAACCGAATCCAAAACCCCTGAAAATCCTCGTCGTCGGGGTGGCCAGCCCGGCAACCGCAACGCCGTTACCCATGGCTTCTATGCTCGTCCGCTCCCGGATGAACGGGAGGAATCTCTGTCCCAGGCCGAAGAAATCCAGGGACTGGATGAGGAAATCGCCCTTTTGCGTTCTAAAATCCGCCAGCTGGAGTTTCTTGATCCGGATAACATCAAGTTGATGGTTCAAGCCATCAACACGTTGTCCAACGTTGTCATTCGCCGCCGGTATGTAGTCGTCAAGGACCATAACGGCATAGTCAACGCCCTCAAGGAACTGTTGAACGGCGTGGTCGTGCCGGTTGCCGCTGCTAAAGAGTTTCTGGAAGGTTGACGTCCGAAGCCCTGTTCCCGCGTTTTTACCCGCCGGTCGGCGGGCTTTCGTTTCATTCGCTTTTCAGGAGAAATACCATTGACCGCCGTGACCCTTTTCCCGTATCAACGCGAAATCATCAACGCCGTTCTGGACAGTGTGCTTTACAGAAGAGGGCTGACCTTCTCGGTGGAAATCGCCCGGCAGGGCGGCAAGAATGAACTCTCCGCCTGGATTGAGGCCATACTCCTGAATTTCAGTGCTAAGGAGCCGCGTAATATCGTCAAATGCGCTCCCACCTTCAACCCCCAGGCTTTGATTTCCCTGCACCGGTTGTGCGGGCGACTGGATAGTAACGAATCACTCCGCGATTATCGCATTGAAACCGGTAATACCGTGCGTTTGGGAGAAGCTCGGTGTATTTTCCTGTCCGCCTCACCACCGGCCAATGTCGTCGGCAACACCGCGCACCTGCTGCTTGAGGTGGATGAAGCTCAGGATGTGACCATTGATAAATTCAACCGGGACTTCAAGCCCATGACCGCGGTGACCAATGCTACCACCGTACTTTACGGCACGCCGTGGAAAGCGGATACACTGCTGGGGGAGGTCAAACAAACCAATCTGGCGCTGGAACAGCGGGATGGTATCAAAAGACACTTTCATTTTGACTGGCAGGTGGTGGCCGCCTGCCGGCCGTTCTATAAGGCGCACGTGGAAAATGAACTGGCCCGGCTGGGCGAAAACCATCCGATGTTCCGTACCCAGTACGCTCTGCTGCCGGTATCTTCCGGCGGCGGCTTTTTGTCAGACACCCAGTTGATGGCGTTAGCCGGACAATATCCGGCCAGCCGGATGCCGCAGCCCGGAGCTGTCTATGTCGCCGGGTTGGATCTGGGCGGTGATGCTGCCGCCGCTGCCGATTCTTCGGTGCTGACCATCGCTGAAATCAATCCGGGCGCTGCCGGTGACTCTCTTGTCCGGGTAGTGCGTCATTATGCCTGGACCGGCCTGCCGGCTAACAAGCTGGTGAATAGCGTCGCAACTGTCGCCCAGACCTGGAAATTACGGCGGCTGGTGGCGGACGCTACCGGTCTGGGACAGCCGTTGACCGGTCTGTTGAAACAATCATTGGGGAATAGAGTCGTTTCCTTCGTTTTCACCCGGAAGACGAAAAGTGAGCTGGGCTATGAAATGCTCGCCGCGGCCAGTACCGGTCGGCTGACCCTTTACAACCGTGATGCCTCATTGGACGGCACAGAATGCTGGCGGCAACTGGAGAATGCCGCGGCGGATTATCATCCTGACCGGTCTATGAACTTCTACGTTGACCCGTCCCGTGGCCACGATGACTACCTCATCAGCCTGGCGCTGACGCTCAAAGCCGCCGACGGTTACCGTCCCCGCGCCGCCTTCGGCGGCCGGTAGGACTATTGATGCCGCGTTCAGGGATTTCTAATCAATACAGATAGTCGGGGACTTTTTGCTGAACAATGACGCCTGAAGCACATTTAATTCACTACAAAAATGGCAGGGCGGCAATCGCCGCCCTGCCTGCTTAGCCTGTGTTTGAGAGATTACGGTGCGAGGACCGTGGCTGCCAGCGCAGCGGCCGGCAGAGTAATGTTGACCGGTTGATTGATATTGGTGATGGTGCTGACAGATTGTATCTGCGTGGCCACCCCTTCAATCGTCATCGTCAGCGACATTTCAGTCTTAATCATATAAGAAGTGTTCTTGGCCACCCAGCCGGTGAAAGTGATGTTCTGCAGCGCCTGTTCCACATTGGCAACATCTTCGGCGTCCGTGGTGCCCTGAGCCTGGATATAAGCCAGGAATGAGGCCTTGTCCGGTATAAGATCAATCTTATAGGTGTCAATCCCGTTAATGACCTCACTGCCGATAATGGTCACCGTCGCCTGGTTAAACAACGCGGCGTTCTGATCGGCCTGGCTGTTATTGTCCCAGGTTTCCTGCCATTCACCCGCGGTCATGGCAATCTTGTACCAGGTGTCGTTATTGAATCCGGGAGGCGCGAACGCCGCGAGATATTTGATATAGGTCCAGTTATCTACGAGATAATTCTCCACCCTGGTTTCAATACCCTGAGCGGTGACTACGGTATTCAGGTAAGCCTTGTTGGCGGCGAGATCAAACTGGCCGTCAGTCACTGATGTCGCGGCAATGCTGAATCCGGCGACATTGGTGGTCGTGGTTGCCGTGGCGTTAAACGTGTAGGTGGTAATAGCATTTGATGCGTTGATAATATCCGCGATTAATCCGGTCGGAGTCGGCGTAGTCGCCGGTGGCACAGTAGTGGTCGGCGGAGGCGTTGTCGTCGGTGCCGGGGTGGTTGAAGGCGGTGGAGTAGTGGTAGGCGCAGGTGTGGTCGCCGGTGCGGAAGTCGTTGGTGGCGCGCTGGTAGTCGGCGCCGGGTCGGCACTGGACCCGCAACCGGCCAGTACCGCAGATAGAGATAAAATCAGCGTCAATAATAGAACTGGCAGTCTGCGGTTTATCATGTTCAAGCCTCCTGTTAGTTAATTGAACCCATTATATGGTCATCCGCGGTGAGGTCCAAATAACTTTGGTCACAAATACCCTGAAAGAGAGTAAAAAGAAGCCCCCTCAATTGAGGGGGCTTCCTGAAGCGTTAATTGTCAGGTATTAGTAGGAATAACTCCGGCGGTAGAAGTAGTAGCCCAGACCGCCGGCGATAAGCAGTACGAATACGCCGATGGTAATCCAGGCCCAGGTGGGAACATCGTCCGGAATCAGGTCGGCAAAGGAGAACCCGACTACAAAGCTGATAGGAGTAGCAGGGTCGCCGACGTTGCCCGCGCCGTCAGTAGCGATAACGCGCCAGTAGTAAGGTGCGTCTTTGGAAACGGACGGGAGTTTTTCCGTCTCGGTAGCGGTGTAGCTGGAAGTGGTCAACCCTTCCTTCTTGAGGATCAGGATGTTGAGTTCCGCATTGGTGAAGACTTCCAGAGTGTAGGTCACGCCGGAATCATCGGTCACGTCATCCCATTCATAAACGATGGGCTGCTTGGGCTTGTTGACGCCGTCCGGAGCCACCAGTACCGGCGCTGCCGGAGCCACGCCTTCCATGACGAAGGTGAAGGTGCGGGTGTTGGTGCCGTCGGTGACGGTCACGGTGTGGTTGCCGGTGGTAACCGCCGGGGCTTTGAAGGTGATGGTAAAAGCGCCGGTGGCGTCAGATGTCGCCGAGCCGATGGCACTGGTGCCGAAGCTGGCGGTAATAGCTGAAGTCGGCAGGAATCCGGTGCCGGTCAGCGTCAGTTCCTGACCCACATGGCCCGGCGCGGCGGTTGAAGTTATCGGGCTGAGGGTGGCTGACAGGGTGCTGGTAAATGTTTCTGTTGCTGTATTGCTCAAGCCGTCTGTAGCCATGATTGTGTGATTACCGGCTACACCGCCGGGAATGGTGAAGGTGGCGGTGAAGGTGCCGTTGGTCAGAGTGGCGGTGGTCATCACGGCGTTGTCGTAGGTGATGCTGACCGTACCGATGGTCTGGAAGCCGTTGCCCTGAACGGACACGGTGCTGCCGGCGGTGCCGGAAGTCGGATTCAAGGTGATTTTTGCAGCGACCGTATAAACAGCCTCAGCTGGCCCTGTAGCATCGCGGGCGGTGATGGTATGTTCGCCGCTGGTGGCGTTAGGGATATTGAAAGTCTTGGTAAAACCACCGGTGGCGTTGGTTGTGACGGCAGCGACACCGGAAATGGCGCTCCCATCCCATTCAAAGCTGACGCTGGTGTTGGCACTGAAGCCGGAACCGGTCACGGTCACCGCTGAACCAACCGCGCCAGACACCGGGGTAAGGATGATTTTAGGGGTGACGGTATATACCTTACCGGGCGTATTGGTGGTTGAAGATACATCGCGGGCGATGATATTGTGATTGCCTCGTGCCGCTGCGGGAATGACAATCGTTGTTGAGATGGCACCGGGGTTGGTGCTGGTGCTTGCATTGGCAGTGATTGTTTTCAGCAGATTGGCTTCACTAACGGTATCAAAATAAAGTTGCACCGACCCTCCGGCAGTAAAGCCGCCGCCGGTCACGGTAATGGTGTCTCCGACTTTGCCTTCTATGGGTGTGATATTTGCAATTCCGGGCGTGACCGCAAGGCTGGCAATGTTGACGTTGATATTGTTGAAAGCGTCTTTGGCGGAAATATTATGTGTATTGCGTGCGACTGGAGGAACAGTGAAAGAAGCCGAGAAACTACCATTTGGTAAGTATGTGATTTGAGGTTGTAAAGTGGTTGTGCCCAAGGTCAAAGTTACAAGAGAATTTAGAGCGTATCCAGTGCCGTTAACCATAACCTGTGAACCGACCGGGGCGGTAGTTGGTGTAACACTTATAGATGGATAAACGGTAAAGGTCGTACTGGCGGTAGCAATAGTGGCTGAGCCTTGCTTAAGCAACACGCTGTGATAACCTGCAGGCGCGGGTGGTACTTGAACCGGGGAGTTAGGGATATTACCGTCTCCATCGGATGTCACGTTACCGGCAAATCGTTCAATTCCGTTCTGTAACAAGACAATAGAATATTGGGTGCTGGCTGTAACCTCTGTGGCACTAACGGTGAATTGAGAATAAACGGTTCCACTAGGTGTGCCGACAATATTAACGGATATCGCCGCACTTACCGGCACTACCGTCGCTGTCAACGCCAGCGTCGCCAGCAGCATCACCGGCAGGGCGCGGAACAGCGCTTTAAATTTGGTTTTCAAAATTATAGCCTCCTGAATTTCTTAAGTTAATTTGAATCACGCGTATTATAACAAGGCAAAGCGGGCAATGGAAATCCGGAGCACGTTTGACCGGGCATAAAATAACCGTTAATTACCAAAGTACCAAACCGTTGTTCAAGGCAGTCATATCATATACAACGCTGCTCTACCGCTGGAGGTTAGCATTATGAATCGGCCTCGCCCTAATGAAACAATACTGAATACTGCCAACTGAAAACTGCCTACTGCCCGCCTCTCGTCTCTGCGAGCGGCACGGACGCGAAGCAGTCTCGGTAAACCGGTACCGCGTCATTACCTGCCATTCTCGGCAGGGGCTGGAGACTTGGGACTGCTAACTGAAAACTGAATACTGAATACTGAATACTGCCTACTACTGACTGACCACCGTAAGCTGACAGCTGATGGCTGATGGCTGAAAGCTTTACTAAACCCTCCGCCTGATCAGATAAGACGTCAGCTTTTTCAGCGTTTCACGGTAAACGCTGGGCGGCAGGGTGTCCAGCAGGGCCAGGGCTATCTCGGAATAAGTCACGGCCAGAGCGTAGCTTTCGTCAATCAGGCCGGTGCTCTTGATGATGTTGATGACTCGGATAATACTGTTCTCCCGGTCTTTGCCCTCAAGGAAGTCCTTGACCGGATTATCCTCCGGTTGCTGTTCCATCAGCAGCAGGGCGGGCAGAGTGATGGTGCCCTGGCGGAGGTCGGAGCCGACCGGCTTGCCCAGTTCCTTTTCAGTGCCGGTGAAGTCCAGGATATCGTCAACAATCTGAAAAGCCAGCCCGAGGTTGTAACCAAAGTCGGAAAGCGCCTGAATCTGCTCTTCAGTGCCGTCAGCCAGTACTGCCCCGGACTCGGTGGACATTCTCAGTAAGGAGGCCGTTTTGCCGGAAATACGTTGAAAATACCCTTCCCGGCTTTGCCGGGGGCTGAACACATCCCTGGCCTGGCGCAGTTCACCGACGGCGATGGTTTGGAGTGTATTGGAGAACATTTTGACGGTACGCAGGTTATCGGTGGCGGCGGCAAATTCACCAGCGCGGGCGAACAAGAAGTCCCCCAGCAGGATGGCTTTTTCCAGACCCCAGATATTATTAACGGTCAGCTTGCCGCGGCGGGTGTCGGCATGGTCAATGGCATCATCGTGAATCAGTGTGGAAATGTGTAATAGTTCGTTAGCGGTGGCCATATTGAGAATCCGGTCGGTTTTGTCATCCAGACAGCGGCCGGCCAGGAAGGTGAGCGCCGGACGCAGGATTTTACCACCGGTCAGGGTGTGCCGCAGCATGTCGTGGAGTTCCGGAAATTCAGTCTGCCATTTATCCGCCAGTCCGATGAAATTGGCTTCCACCGCGGCCAGGTCCCGGGCGACCGGATTGTACATGCTTTTTAAGTCCACAACAACCACCTGTAAATCAATATCCAGGATTTCAGCCGTCAGTTGTCGGCTATAACACTATATACTATCGTCGTCCGGCCATTGCGGCCTTAGGAGACGCCGATTCCGAGCCGGGCGGCCTCTTCCTCAATGACGGCTTCATCCAGTTTAATAAACAGCGCTTCCGGCGGGTTCAGGGCGGCGCCGGTTACCGGACGTCTCAGCTTCCAGCCGTCGGCCTGGATGGTGCCGTCATAGCCCAGGAAGCCGTGGAGCTTTGCCGAACTGAACGGCAGGAAGGGATAGAAAGCGGTGCGCAGGCCGGAGATAACCGTCAGCGCCGTATAAAGGGACTGCGCGGCGGCGGCCTTATCGGTCTTGACCGTTTTCCAGGGTGATTTTTCATCCAAATAGCGGTTGGCCTCGGCGGCCAGTGCCATAGCGGTTTTAATGGCGTCCCGGAACTTGCAGCCGTGCAGCTGCTCATCCATGGTGTTGAGAGTGGCCTCGGTTCGGGCAATAATGTCGTTGCTGCGTTCATCAAGTTCGCCCGGTTCCGGCACCTTGCCTTCAAAATGCTTTTGCAGCATGGACAATACACGGTTGACCAGGTTGCCCCAGGTGGCTACCAGTTCATCATTATTGCGGCGGACGAATTCCCGCCAGGAAAAGTCGGTATCCGAGGTGTCAGGCATATTAACAGAAAGCATATAGCGCAGCGCGTCCGGCTGATAGCGGGACAGGAAGTCATCCAGCCAGATGGCCACGTTGCGGGACTTGGAGAGCTTCTGGGCTTCCATGGTCAGGAACTCATTGGAGGGTACGTCATAAGGCAAGTTCAACCCGCCGTAACCCATCAGAATAGACGGCCAGATGATGGTGTGGAAGGGGATGTTGTCCTTGCCGATAAAATAATAGGTCTTGCATTCCTGTTGCCAGAACTTGCGCCAGGCTTCGGGGTCGCCGGTCTTCTGCGCCCACTCCTTGCTGGCGGACAGATAGCCGATAACCGCCTCAAACCAGACATAAATGCGCTTGTCGTCATAGCCTTCCAGCGGTACCGGAATCCCCCAAGTGATGTCCCGGGTGATGGCGCGGTCGCGCAGGCCGTCTTTCAGATATTGGCGCGTGAAGCGCTGGACGTTCAGCCGCCAGTGGTCCGCCTGAGTTTCTATCCATTCCAGCAGGGGTTTCTCAAAGGCGGACAGCCGCAGGAAGAAATGCTCTGTTTCCCGGAACTCCGGAACCGAGCCGCACAGCTTGCAGCGGACGTCAATCAGATCCACCGGATTCATCGGCTTGCCGCAGGCGTCGCACTGGTCGCCGCGGGCGCCGGGTGTCCGGCAGGAAGGGCAGGTGCCTTCTACATAACGGTCAGGCAGAAAGCGGCGGCAACCGGCGCAGTAGGGCTGGGAGACAGTGTCCTTGTAAAGATAGTCTTTCTCCAGCAGTCTGAGGAAGATGTCCTGAACTACCTCGCGATGGTTGTCGGTGCCGGTGTGGGTGTACAGGTCAAAGGTAATACCCAGAGCTGCCCAGTTTTCCACGAATTTGGCGTGATAATAATCGGCGATTTCAGCCGGGGTTTTGCCTTCGGCTTCCGCCCGGATGGTGACCGGAGTGCCGTGGCGGTCAGAGCCGGTAACCATCAGCACTTCACTGCCGCGGGTGCGGTGATAACGGGCAAAAATGTCCGGCGGCAGGTACGCCCCGGCCACATGACCCAGATGAAGGCGGTTGTTGGCGTAAGGCCAGGCCACACCGATGTAAATACGTTCAGTCATATTATTAATATTTTAATCCGAAACCCGAAAACCGCAGACCGGAAAACCCGAACGGCCTGGATCCCAAACCAGTTTGAGTCTCGGCGGACGGGTATTTTGAAGCCGCGCCGGGTACGTCTGATTCACCGTGATTTACGGCAGAAATGTCAGTACCCGGTCGTTCTTGTCCTGACGGTAGTGCGCATAGCCTTTGGCCAGCGCGCAGTCCACGCAGTAGCGGATCTGGTCGCCGTTACTGGCTACTTCTTCGCCGTCTTTTTCGTCCACTATCAGATAGCGTTCGGGATAATTGATGTCACGCCCGCAGGCGTCGCATTTAATATTGCCCAGGGATATACAACCACGTCGCATTCTTTTTCCTTGCCTCCGAATATCCTCGTATTATAAACGTTACTTGAGTTTAAGCCAAGCCCGGTACAGTTCCCGGCGGGACAGGCCGGTGTCGGCAGCTACGGTTGCCGTCGCTTCTTTAGCCGGCAGGCCGGCTGATTTTAAGGCTTTGAGCCGGTCAGCGACCTCGTCGTCCGCTACCGGCGCGGCTTTGATGTTTTTGGCGCCTTCAACTACGATGACGAATTCGCCCCGCGGCTCAGCAAAGTGTTCCAGTGCTGCGGAGAGCGTCCCGCGGAAGACTTCCTCGTGCAGTTTAGTCAGTTCCCGGCAGACTGCTGTGCGGCGGTCGCCCAGGATTTCCAGTAAAGCCGCCAGGGTTTTTGTGACCCGGTGCGGCGCCTCAAAAAAGACTAAAGCCGCGCTCTCGGCGGTCAGCTTCTGAAGCGCCTGCCGCCGGTCGGCTGCTTTGCGCGGCAGGAATGCGCTGAAGCGGAATTCCCCGGCCGGCAGGCCGGACAGGGCCACCGCAGTGGCCACGCTGGAAGGGCCGGGAATAACTTCAACTTTCACCCCGTGATCAATAGCGGCGGCGATGAGTTCAAAACCCGGGTCGGCGATACCGGGCGTTCCGGCATCGGAAACCAGGGCCACATCGGCCTCGGACAGCCTGTCCAGAATGAAATCCAGCTTGCTCAGTTTATTATGCTCAAAATAGCTGGTCATCGGCGTGCGGATATCCAGGGCATTGAGCAGTTTGCGGGTGTGGCGGGTATCTTCAGCGGCGATAAGGCTGACTTCCTTCAGCACCCGGACGGCGCGGAAGGTAATATCCTCCAGATTGCCGATGGGCGTGGCCACCACATAAAGTGTCGGCATCAGTCCCTCGCATAAATCCGATTCCAGGCAACGCTAAGGCAGGTAAATCTAAAATCCAGTTATTCTTTTTGAACATTTGCAAAACGGGGTTTGCTCAGGGCCGGGATATCGGATTTCAGATAGTTGGCTTTTGGTCCGTTACCCTTCAGTATCCGGTTCAATCTCCGGTTCTTCGTCGTCCGCTTCGGCCGGAGCCGGATTGGCGGTGACCCCGGCCAGCGCCATCATGCGGTCCTTGTCCCGCTTTTTGGGTTCCAGGGAATCCACCAGTTCCCGCAGGGCGGCGGTATCAACTGAGTTTGAATCCACCAGCACTCCGGCGATGCCGCGGTGCCACAGGGCCTGAAGCTCGATTTTAGAATAGAGCTTCGGCAGGTTGAGGATTACCGGCTTGCCGGAGAAATCCGCCAGACGCTGAACGGCCAGCAGTTCCCGAAAGGTCAGGGTCTCACCCAGTTCCACGGCGGCGATCACGGCGGCGGTATCCAGGCCGGTCAAGGCGCGCAATTGGGCATCGGTTAGGTCATCTTTAATGGCCAGCAGGCGGGCGGTGTCCTCACCGGGGTCGGCGTCAACCGCCCCGTTCAGGTCGGTGACGATGAAATCACAGCCGGCAGCAGCCGGGCCGGTGCAGCCGTGAAGTACGCCGGATTTTTCACCCCGGCACTGACAGGCGCCGGGCACGAATACGGCATCAATACCCGGCAGGGTGGTGCCTTTATCGTTATCGCCGGCCTGAGCGATGATAAACAGCCGCTTTTTCACCGGAGTGGTGTACTGCCCGAAGCCCAACGGACGGCCGCTGCCGCGCATGGTTTTTTCTAACTGGTCGTTGAAACGGTTTGACATAATTGATACTTCCTAGCTGAGTTTAATCACCAGCCGGTCGGCTGATTCCTCGGTTTCATAACGGGTGATATTGTGTTTAGCCGGCCCGGACAGTGGTTTGCCGTCATAATCAAAAGTGGAATGGTTGACGCTGCAACACTTGAGTTTGCCCTCTCCGGGTAACGGATCAATCTTGCGCCCGCCGTGGGTACAGCGGTCCTGGTAGGCGTACAGCCTGCCGTCATCACCGCGTATCACCAGCACCGGTTTGGCCAGTCCCTTGCCTTTAAGATAGGCGGCGCCGCCCTTATCTGCCAGGACTGCGGCGGCTTTAAGGTCTACCGTCGCCGTACCGTTTGAAGCTTCCCAGGCGGTTTCGGCCAGGGGTTTGGTTTCACAGATACCCAGGATTGCCTTAAAAATACTCATTCACCCTCCGGAATAATCAAGAACGTTCATTTTAACATCAAACCGTCAGTATATAAAGGTGCGGTCTCGGTCAGGTATTGACACCGGCATACCACAATGATATTATGAGCATATACTCAAAAAGGAGACCTGTTATGAAGTACGCCATCCCAGTCTATGAAGGGCGCTTATCCCTGCATTTCGGTCAGTCAACAGAATTTATGCTGATTGATACCGATGCCGAGGGCAACATCACCGGCAAAAAAGTCGTCGCAGCAGCCGCCCATAATTGCGGGGCGACCCCGGTGATGCTGGCCCGTGAAGGAGTCGGCATTGTTTTGGCCGGCGGTATGGGTTATACCCCCAGGACGGTTTTTGAGCGCTCCGGCATTGAAGTTGTCCTGGGAATCACCGAACCTGACCCGGAAACTGCGGTTAAAAGTCATCTTAATCAGACGCTGAAATCCGGCCAAAATGTCTGTTCCCATGGCGACGAGCCCTGCGGTCACACCCACGGGCACGGGCATAGTCATTAATATATCAAGGCAAAGGTTTTCTCATGCCCAGACCTAAAAAATGCCGAGCGGTGGACACCCTGCCGGGGGTCAGTTTTTTCAAACCGGCGGGAATACCCTTGCGGTTTATAGAAGAAGTAAACCTGACCGTTGAAGAGTTTGAGACTCTCAGGTTGTGTGACCTAGAAGGCCTGGATCAGGCAGGGTGTGCCATCAGGATGTCAATTTCCAGAGCATCAGTCCAGCGAGTCTTGACCCAGGCCCGGCGGCATGTCGCTGAAGCCATCACCCAGGGTAAAGCCTTGCGCATTGAAGGCGGCAATTACGTCCTGAAAGGTTCAGATGATTGCGGGCATGGCAGATGCTGCCGCCGCGGTGACCTCGCCGCAACACAAGACACGGAATCTGATGGTCAGGATTCTTCATAACGCTGATAAGGTCCAGCTTTGTGTTGATTACTGATTATGGAGCCAGCGTGGGGACTCGAACCCCAGACCTGCGGTTTACGAAACCGCTGCTCTACCAACTGAGCTACGCCGGCGCATCGCCTATTATATGGGAATAACCGGTCTTTTGTTAAATAGCTCAGGGCCGCAACGGGGTTACGCTTGTCCGGCCTCGGTTTTCGCCAAATCAAACCGGGCGGCGATGAGCTTGCTGTATTTAGCCTGGAGTATATCTGCATCGCCGGCTTTATGGGCCTTGAACATATCCCCCTCAATCTCCGCCACTTCCAGCCGCTGGTAATAATCCAGGCTTTCCTTCAGGTGGGCCATGACGATCAGGCCGGTTAGTACAGGGTGATTGTTGGTCACATTGGCGTCCGGATACATGGTGCCGTGTTCCAGCTCTACTTCCAAGCCGCGTTTGAATTCCGCCGCCGTTACCGCCAGTCTGGCGGTATTGACGATGTCATGGATGACGGCGGCTTCGGCGTCAGTGATTTCAGGAGTGGCGGATGACCAATCCTTAAATCCCAGTTCCCGGCAGACCCGGGCCACCTCTTCTTTGGTAACGTACTCCGGTATTTTCATGTGCAAATCTCCTCCCATTTACTGCTTCCACCGGCGGGCTGAAATCTTTCAGCTGCCGCTCAGGTAGTCAATCGCCCAGTTCACCAGGTCTTCGCCGGTTAATTCCAGCGCGAAGTCCGGCGTGATGCCGATGCCTTCAATCAGGTGGCCGTCGGGGGTGTACCAGCGGGCGATGGTCAGGTAGATGCCGGTATCGCCGGACAGGTTGAATAACTGGGTGACTGAACCCTTGCCGAATGTCTGCTTGCCGGCGATGACCGCCCGGTCATGATCCTGGAGTGCGCCGGAGAGGACTTCAGAGCCGGAGGCGGAAAACTCGTTGACCAGCACCACCATCGGCAGGTCGGTGGTCGCCGATTGACTGACAGCCTTGTGGGTAGTCACTTTACCGTCGTTGTCCTTGACGGTAAAAATAGTCTGGTCGGGTAGGAAATAGCCGGCGGTGTTTACCACAGTGGTGACCAGGCCGCCGGGGTTATAGCGCAGGTCCAGGATGATGCTTTCAGCGCCGTTGCGGTTGATCTCCTGAATGACGGGCAGCATTTCCTCATCCGCGTGATCATTGAAACTGGAGATGGAAATATACGCCACGTTGCCCAGCATCTCCAATTTAACCGACGGCGGGGTGATGACCGCCCGAACCATGGTCATTGATAAGGTTTCGCCGGCGCGGTCAACGGTGAGAGTCACCGGAATGCCGGCATCGCCCCGCACCAGCAGTCCCAGTTCGGTCATATTCAGTCCTTCGGTCGGCTGGCCGTCAACGGCGGTAATCCGGTCGCCGGGAGCCAGGCCGGCCTTTTCCGCCGGAGAATCAGGGTAAGCCGTCAGCACGATGAGCGCCCCGTCCCGGATGGCCATCTCGGCGCCGATGCCGGTATAGGTGCCGCTGAAATCATCCAGCGTGGCGTGGTAACCGGCGGTGTCCAGATAGGCGGAGTAGGGGTCGCCGAGATAATCCACCATGGCGCTGATGGCCGCTTCGGCCAGGGCATTGCGGTCAATACTGCCGGGTTCCACATATTTTTCAGTCAGGGTATTCCAGGCCTCAACCACCCGGTCAAGCTCGTCGCCGTCCGGCGGCGCCAGAACCGCGGTAAAATAACCGAGGCCGAAAGAAAAAAAGACGGCGATGACGGCTACCAGACTGCCGAGGGCGATTTTCCAACGTGAAGACATTATTTAACTCCTTGAAGGTACCATATTAAGGATAATACAAAATGACGTTTGGCGCTAACCAGACCGGAAGCTTCAAGCTAAACCGGGAGTGAATTGATTTTTCAGTCCGATGCCAATTTCAGGAAACGACTCCGTGATTTAGCTTTGGTTGAAAAAGACCTCAAACGTGAGCCCGCATCTTAGATAAAATTAACATCAATTAAATCAATTCCCGCTGGTGAAAACAATCCATGTTTCCCGGCTGTCATATTGCCGTTTGAGCCGATTGCGATTGGAAAAAGAGGCTTGAAATACCGTATATATTATAGCACATTAATACGCTGAAAAACCGTAATAATGTCCTATTTTCAAAATATAATTTTGGGGTATTAGGGAAAGGTCAGGCACATCACCCTTCGTCAAGCGATGACGGGCACGGATAACCCGAGTTGAAACCTGAAAGCCGGGTGCTTGCCCGCTTGACCGATGAGGGGTCAGGTAGATATAATCCTTAACTTGAAAGCTGTAAAAAATGACTGAATCTTTTAACACTCTGAAACAAAAAGCCCTGACTGAATTGCAGGGGGTAGATTCCGCTGAAGCGCTGGAGTCCTGGCGCGTTGCCTGGCTCGGTAAAAAGAGCGAATTGACCGCGGTGTTGCGCGGCCTCGGCACGCTGCCGGTGGAAGAACGCAAAGCTGTCGGCGCTCAGGCTAATGTGGTGCGGGAAGAATTGGAAGCGGCGCTGGAAGCCCGTGAGTCAGAACTGGCCAATGCTCAGATGAGCATGGCCGGCGACATTGACATCACCCTGCCCGGCCGGCCCTGGCTGGCGGGGCGGCTGCATCCGGTGACCCGCATCGTCAATGAAATCTCCGATATCTTCTCCTCTTTGGGTTTTTCCATCGTGGAAGGCCCGGAAGTGGAGCTGGACCGTTATAACTTTGATGCCCTGAACATCCCCAAGGAGCATCCGGCACGGGACACCATGCAGACCTTCTGGGTGGATGACGGCGCGCCTAAAGAAGCCCGCCATACCCTGCTCCGGACGCATACCTCGCCGATGCAGGTGCGCTTCATGGAAAAATATAAGGAACCGCCCTTCCGGATTGTGGTGCCGGGCCGGGTGTACCGCTATGAGGCCACCGACGCCAGCCATCTGCCGATGTTCAATCAGGTGGAAGGGCTGATGGTGGACAAGGACGTGTCCTTTGCCGACCTTAAGGGTACCCTGTACGAATTCGCCCGGCGTTTCTTCGGCCCCAACCGCAAGGTGCGTTTCCGTTGTGACTTCTTCCCCTTCGTGGAGCCCGGCGTGGAAATGGCCATTGAGTGCGCTTCCTGCCGCGGCGCCGGCTGCCGGGTGTGCGGTAATTCCGGCTGGCTGGAGATACTGGGTGCCGGCATGGTGCATCCCAATGTCCTCAAAGGCGTCGGCATTGACCCGGAGATTTACACCGGCTTCGCCTTCGGCATCGGCGTGGAACGTCTGCCGATGCTGCGCTACGGGGTGGATGATATCCGCCTGTTTTATTCTAACGATTTAAGATTCCTGAGGCAGTTTTAATGAAAGCCCCAATTTCCTGGCTGAAAGAATATGTAGAGATTAACCGCCCGGTCAAGGAGATCGCTGAAAGGCTGACGCTGGCCGGCAATGAAGTTTCCGCCATCACCTCCACCGTTCCGGCCTGGGGCGGTATTGTGGTGGCCGAGGTTACCGCGGTAGAGAGTCACCCTAACGCCGACCGATTGCGGCTGGTGACGCTGAACACCGGCGCTGAATCCCAGCCCCGGGTGGTCTGCGGCGCCCCTAATGTAGCGGTCGGGCAGAAGGTAGCTTTTGCCGGCGTCGGCGTCAAACTGGTTGACGGCCATACCGGCCAGGCCATGGAGCTTAAACCGGCGGTTATCCGCGGGGTTGAGTCCTGCGGCATGGTGTTGTCGGAAAAGGAACTCGGTCTGTCCGATAACCATGAAGGCATTCTGGTGCTGGACGCCGAAACCAGGGTGGGTTTGCCGCTGGCTGACGTGCTGGGTGACCAGGTGCTGGATATTGAAGTTACCCCTAATCGTTCAGACTGTTTGTCCATTACCGGCATTGCCCGGGAAGTTGCTGCGGTCACCGGCCAGAACGGCATCAAACTGCCGGATACCGCCTATGAAGAAAGTGAAACCCCGGTCGCTGAATCGGTGACCGTGGAAATTAAAGCGCCGGACCTGTGTCCGCGCTATACTGCCGCCGTTATCAAAGGCATCAAGGTCGGCCCGTCACCGGAATGGCTGCAGAAGCGGCTGACGGACCTGGGACAGCGGCCGATTAACAACATCGTTGATATTACCAATTTCGTCATGCTGGAGTACGGCCAGCCGTTGCACGCGTTTGATTTGAAAAACATCAAGGGCGGCAAGATCAGCGTCCGCCGTGCCGAAGAAGGTGAAAAATTCGTCACCCTTGATGATGAAGAACGCACATTGACCGCTGATACGCTGATGATCGGCGATGCGGAACGGTCAATCGCTATCGCCGGTGTCATGGGCGGGGCTAACAGTGAGGTTTCGGATACCACCACGGACATCGTTCTGGAATCGGCTAATTTCAATGCCGCCTCCATTCACCATACCGCCGGCCGTTTGAAGCTGACTTCGGAGGCTTCCACCCGTTTTGAACGCAATCTGAACCCGGAACTGCCGCCCCATGCCCTCAAGCGGGCAGCGCAACTGGTACTGCAGATCGCCGGTGGTCAGGCCCAAAGCGGTATTGTGGATGCCTATCCCGGTAAGAAATATGCCGTCGGCATCATGATGGCCGTTGACCGTATTTCAGCAGTGCTGGGCAGCCGTTATGACTTCGGAGTGGTAACCAAATCCCTCAAGGCGCTGGGGCTGACCTGGTATGTTGAGAATAATGACGAAGAAGACTTCGGTATGCCGGCCGGCACGCAGTTCCTCCGGGTTTATCAACCCTGGTGGCGTACTGACCTGAATATTCCTGAAGATATCATTGAAGAAGTCGCCCGGATTATCGGCTACGACAATATCCCCGCGCGCCCGTTGTCCGGCCCCATCCCCAAACGGGTAGGGCCGCCGATCATGGGCTTCAAAAAATTGTTCCGGACTGCACTGGTCGGCTATGGCTTCCAGGAATTGCTGTCGCTGTCGCTGACCTCAGAGGACGCCATGCGGCGGGGGACGGCTGACGGGGAACTGAAAGGCCGTCCGGTCAGATTGCTCAATCCGATGTCCTCGGAGCAGGAAATCCTGCGCACCAGCCTGCGTCCGGCGCTTTTTGCCGCGGTGGCCGCTAACCGGCGTTATGAGCCGGGCGGGATGCGGTTGTTTGAGATCGGCCGGGTATATAACACCGGCGACGGCCCGCTGCCCGTGGAAACCGAGATGGTCTGCGGCGTGGTTGCCGGCGAGGCCGAGCCGGCCGGCTGGCAGCAGGGCAAGCGCGGGTTTGATTTTTATGATGTCAAAGGCCTGATTGAAACCATTTTGAACCGGATGCAGGTCAATTATAAGGTTGAAGTATCTCAGGACGCCGGACTGCGCCCCGGCGTGCAGGCTTCCTTCTCCATTGACGATATCACCTTCGGTGTTATCGGTGAGGTTCACCCGCGGGTAGCCGCCAGCTTTGATGTCGCCGAAACCCTGTATCTTTTTGAGGTTGATTTGGCGGTGCTGATGCAAAAAGTAAAGCCGGGCCGGGCTTACGAGCCGTTGCCGCGGTATCCCGCGGTAGTGCGCGACATCGCTCTGGTGGTGGATGCCGCCGTGTCGCATCAGCAGGTACTGGACACGTTGTCGGCCTTCCCGCTGCTCAAGAGTGTCAGCCTGTTTGATGTCTATGCCGGCAAACAACTGGAGGGCGGTAAAAAGTCACTGGCTTACCGTCTGGCCTTCCAGTCAGCGGAGGAAACACTCACTGATGAGAAGATAGACAAGGTGATGGCCGAGATTTTCTCCACGCTGGGTTCTGAATTGGGCGCGAAGCTGAGAAGCTAGAGGGCGAGAAATTCCAATATCTAAGCCCTAAATCCTAAACAAATTCAAAATTACAATGACAAAAAAGGCGGCGGTCCTCCGGGACCGCCGCCTTTTGCTTTCGGTGAATTTTCGGTTATCTGGCCCAGGGAGCGCGGGACGGGGTGCGCGGGGTCTTGGCCGGCTCGCTGTAATTCTGGCGCTGGTGAGAGAACAGCGGTTTGCGCAGGAAGGACGGTACGTCCAGCTCTTCTTCGGTCTTGATGCCGCGGAGCAGGTTAGTCACTTCATCTTCATCCTCTACGTCTTCGCTGTTGGTGTGGAAACCGGTAGCGATGAGAGTGATGCGGACGTCGTTGCCCATGTTGGCGTTGGAGCCGACGCCGAAGATGATATTGGCATCCGGATCAACCGACTTGCGGATGACCTCGGCGGCTTCATTGACTTCAAAGAGAGACAGGTCCGGGCCGCCGACGATATTGAACAGAACGCCGCGGGAGCCGGTGACGGAGACGTCCAGCAGGGGCGAAGCCAGGGCTTCGCGGGCGGCGTCAATGGCGCGGTTCTTGCCGGTGCCGCGGCCGATGCTCATCCAGGCCGGGCCGGCGTCTTTCATGACGGCTTTGACATCGGCGAAGTCCAGGTTGATGGTGCCGGGGACGGTGATGACCTCGGAAATGGCCTGAACGCCGTGGTGCAGGACATCATCAGCCATCTTAAAGGCGGCATCAACGCCGGTCTTCTGGTCGCAGAGCTCCAGCAGGCGGTCGTTGGGGATGATGATCAGCGTATCAACTTTACCCAGGAGTTTCTGGATGCCTTCCTTGGCGGTCTTGGTGCGGTGAGCGCCTTCAAAGCTGAATGGTTTGGTGACCACGGCAATGGTCAGTGCGCCGCTTTTCTTGGCTTCCTCGGCCACTACAGGGGCGGAGCCGGTGCCGGTGCCGCCGCCCATGCCGGCGGTAACAAAGACCATGTCGGAGCCGGTGACCAGTTCGCGGATTTCATCGCGGCTTTCTTCGGCAGCTTTCTGGCCCATGGTGTGATCGCCGCCGGCACCAAGGCCGCGGGTGATCTTTTCACCGAGTTGGACGCGTACCGGGGCTTCGGTGATGGCCAAAGCCTGGGCATCAGTGTTGAGGGCGATGAATTCAACGCCCTGGATTTCTTCCCGCACCATGCGGGTGACTGCGTTGCAACCGCCGCCGCCGCAGCCGAAAACCTTGATCCGGGCCGGGTTGGGGACGAAACTTGTCTTAGCCATTATTTTATTCTCCTCACTTATATTTTTAATTTCTAATATTCGGTTTTAGTTAAAGAACTTGGACAGCATGCCCTTGACGCGGTTGAAGAAGCCCAGTTTGCCCCAACGGGTCTTGGGCTGATTCTTGGCACCCCAGAGCAGCAGTCCGACGCTGGTGGCATAGGCCGGATCCCGCAGGGCGTCGGTGATACCGTAAATGTTGGACGGCATGCCCACCCGGATGGGAAGCTGGGTGATGTCTCGGCCCAGGGTTTCCAGTCCGGCAATATTGGACGAGCCGCCGGTGAACACAATACCGGCCGGGACGACGCTTTCGTAATCCGAACGCGGCAGCTCCAGCAGGATCAGGCGGGTGATTTCTTCAATGCGGGCGCGCAGGATGTCGCACAGGTCCTGATAGCTGATGCCGTGACCGTCTTCGGAGATCGGGTTGGCTTCCATGCGGCTTTCATAGATCGGCATGACCGAGCCGTAGCGCTTTTTCATCTCTTCCGCTACGTCAAAGGGCAGACCCAGGCCGATGGCCACATCGCGGGTTAACTGATAGCCGGCGACGGGCAGAATGGCGGTGTGCCAGATGGCGCCGTCCTTGAAGACACAGATGTCGGTGGTGCCGCCGCCGATGTCGGCCAGCACCACGCCGACCTGTTTCTCATCTTCGGTCAGCACCGCTTCTGATGAGGCCAGCGGCTCCAATACCAGGTCATCAATTTCCACACCCAGTGAACGGATGCACTTGATAAGATTCTGGACTGAAGCAGCGGCGGCGGTGATGACGTGGGTTTCCACATCCAGCCGGAAGCCGTGCATGCCGACAGGATTGCGGACGCCGACCTGTCCGTCAACCGCGTAGTTGCGCGGAATGACGTGCAGTAGTTTGCGGTCATTGGGAACCTTGATGGACTGGGCGTTGGACAGTACCCTCTTCAGGTCGTCGGAGCGCACCAGCCGGTCATTCCGGGTGATGGCGATCACGCCTTTGTTGTTGACCGAGCTGACGTGCCGTCCGGTGACGCCGACATAGGCGCTTTCCACCTTATAGTTGGCGGCCTGCTCGGCCTTGGTGATGGAATCCTTGATGGATTGGGCGGCATCGCTGATGTTGACCACCAGACCTTTGTGAAGGCCGTGCGACGGGCTGATGCCGACGCCGATGACCTGAGCGCTGCCGTTTTCGGTGATTTCAGCGATGGATGTACATATCTTGGTTGTGCCGACATCTATCGCCGTTACAATTCTGCGTTTCATTCTCCTCCTCCTTTAGATTGATTGGCAGGTTTATGCTAGATTTTATTTATAGCCATATTCACATCTTGGACCTCCCTTTCAGAGGGGTCAGTCCGGGTGCGCAGAGGGTAGGGGTGCCCGCCTCAAGGCAATGCCTATCCGATACGTTATCTTCATCTTTGGTCATATTCAGAAAAAAATGCTCGCTGAGCGAAACCTCATTCTCCCGGCGGCTCAGGATGCGTTCGGCAGCCCGCAAACGGGCGCTGCGGCTGCGTGGGTTCGCCCGCAATTCCGCATCGGCGGGGGTGATTACCTTCTTATTCAACAGGCGTAATCTGGCGGCGTGACCGCAACGGCACTCCGGCAGGTCAACCGGGCAGATACAGTCCGATGATTCCCGCTGCAGGAACTGCTTGACGATCCGGTCTTCCAGCGAGTGGTAACTGATGACTACCAGCCGCCCGCTGAACCCCAGCAGGCTTACCGCCTGCTCCAGGGTGCTCTCCAACCGGGTCAGCTCCTTGTTGACCGCGATGCGCAGCGCCTGGAAGGTGCGGGTGGCCGGGTGAATATCGCCGTGGCGGCCGATAGCCTTGACTAGCAGCTCCGCCAACTGGGTGGTGGTTTTCAAAGGCCGGGCTTCAACGATACGCCGGGCGATAATGCGGCTGCGGCGTTCCTCGCCGTAACGCCAGATAATATCGGCAATCTCAGTTTCAGAATAAGTATTGATAATTTCGGCCGCAGAGACTTTCTGCGACGGGGAAAAACGCATGTCCAGCGGGGCCTCATGCTGGAAGGAAAAGCCGCGGCCGGACGCGGTTAACTGCATGGACGCCAGTCCCAGGTCCAGGATAATGCCGTTGACCGGATAAAAATCACGCGCGCGGCAAACGGCTTCCATGTTGCTGAAATTCTCATTGACCAGCAGGAAGGAACCTTCATAACCGGCCAGATTCTGCCGGGCGACGGCCAGTGAATCCGGGTCGGCATCCAGACCCAGCAGTTGCCCGCCGGGGGCGCTCATCTCCAGTATGGCCCGGGCATGCCCGCCGGCACCGGTGGTGCCGTCAACGTAACGGCCGCCGGGACCGACTGCCAGTGCTTGCAGTGACTCCTGCAACAATACCGAAATATGGTCAGCGCCGGCCAATTACCTGGTCTCCAGCCCTTCAATGATATCCCAGGCCTGTTCCAGGTCATCGGCTTTTTCAACTTCCCAAGCCGCTTCATCCCAGATTTCCAGATGGCCGGACACACCGACAACGACGGCGTCCGCGGTAATGCCGGCATAGGCTCTCAGCTTTTCCGGCAGGCTGATGCGTCCCTGGCCGTCAAGCATAACCGGGAAGGCCTGGCCGAAGACGGAACGTTTAAGTTTACGCAGTTTTGAAGCGCTGGTGTCTGCGGTTTCAATCTGTTCTGACAAACGGTCCCATTCTTTGTTAGAATAGGCGGCGATGAACTTTTCCGGGCCGGGAGACAGCACCAGACCGTCTTTCAACGGCATGCGGAAACGGGGAGGTACCGGTAATCGGCCCTTTTCATCCAGTTTGTAATTAAATTCGCCAAAAAAATTCATATAACCAGCTAACTCCGCAGTTCCCCACAATTCACCACGTTTACCCATTTTATGGGTGAAACAGGTCAATGTCAACACTTTTTTTTTGAAAATTCAAAAAATATTTTGAGAAAGTACGAAAGTACGCAGCTGATAGCTGTCAGCAGTCAGCTTTCAGCTATCAGCTGCGAATATCCAGACTCTAATTTCTAAAGCACCGAACAAATTCAAATATCAAAATCTCAATGTTCAAACCAGGCCATCATGAATCAGTCCGTGGTAACGAAGCAGCTGAAAAATTAAAAATGACCACGGGCCGCTTTCAGCAGCCGTTTTGGTCATTCAACATCGGGGATTTACATATTGTGTAGGATTTGGAGCTTGTTATTTGGGATTTCCACTCACGCTGCGGATTCATTAGGAGAGCCGTTGGTGATGAGCATTGTGAATCCATGAAAGGCCGATTAAGAGAAGAGGCTGACGGCTGAAAGCTGATGGCTGACAGCTTTTCGGCTATTCCATAAACTCAATGACGCCCGGCGGGCGGCTGCGCAGGTCAACTTCAATGCCGACCTGCCTGAAGAGTTCAAGAAAAGAGTCCTCGGCGTACCGGCCGAAACTGACAAAGCGCTTGATGCGGGCGTTAGCCAGCATCTTGGCGCACAGGATACAGGGAGTGTGAGTGCAATAGACGGTAGCGCCATCCAGATTGACGCCGTGCTGGGCCGCCTGGATGATGACGTTCTGCTCGGCGTGGACCGCCCGGCAGATTTCATGGCGGGTACCGGAAGGAATGTTATTTTCATCGCGCAGGCAACCCAGTTCCAGACAGTCCGGCACGCCAGCCGGCGCACCGTTGTATCCGGTGGTCAGGATATGCTTGCTCTTAACCGCCACTGCGCCGACGTGCCGCCGGCGGCAGGTGGAACGTTCGGCCACCACGGCGGCAATTTTCAGGAAATAATCGTCAGATTCCGGTCTGTTCATCGGTTAGCCTTCAGTTGCTGGATTTCTCGTGTTGGAATTTGGTGGCCTTGTTTGGGTTGGTCGGGTAGGGTACGGATCTGGCGGGCGAGGCATGCCTCGCCCCTACAAACCTTGATCAAGGGGTCGCAAAGACGGGCTGGGGTTAGCGCATTCATGACTTTAACCCGTGGATGAGTTGCTCCACCTGTGCCCGCAGCGCCTCAAAATCGCCTTCGTTGGTGATCATGTAGTCCGCTACGGCGATAGGGCCGGCCTTGCTGACTTTCTCCACCTCGGCCCGGTCACGGGAAAAAGTCTCCTCGCGGGTCAGCGGCCGGATGCCGCGGGTAGCCAGTCGTTTAGCGCGGGTGCCGGGTGAGGCCCAGACCGCCGCCACGGCCAGTTCATCTTTGTAATAGTCCTTGAGAAAGATGTACTCCTCCCAGGAGTAGAGACCGTCAATGACCACCGGACCGTCATGGAGCGCCGCGTCAATGCGCGGTTGATTGAGTTGGGCGTAAGCCGCCATGCCTAGTTCCTGCCGCAGCGCTTCACGGACGGTGCGTTCGTTGGCTTCATTCACCGGCAGGCCGCGGCGTTTAACCTCATCGTCGGTCACGTCGCCGAAGCGGACACGGGTGTAGCCGTTTTCTTCAAAAAAGCGGGAAACCTCGGTTTTGCCGGCGCCGGCCATACCGACCATAGCGATGATTTTGGGTGAATTCATGGGCAACATTATAGGGGGAAGGAGGGGGGAGGTACAAACGCTAAATACTACCAATACTACAAATACTACCAATTTCCAATATCTGAATAAGGCTTACGTTTGTCTTAAAGCCCCAGCACCCTTTGCTGTAACCACCCACTGCCCACTAATAGCTGAAAGCTGCCGGCTGAAAACTGACAACTAGTTACTGTAAACTACCTACTGCCTCTACTAACAGCTGACAGCTGAATGATGATGTCTGAAAACTGATTACTGACAACTGCTAACTGCTAACTGACGACTAGAACAACATTGACAGCGTGGTGCTTTTAGCCTTGCGTCGGCCATTGCCGGAGTGTCCGTTGTTGCTACCCATCAGCCGTTCCACTTCATCGGTTTCATTACAGAATTCAAATACCGTATCCCGGCCAATTTTGCCTCGTCGGCACAGATCCACCAATGACTCATCCAGCGTAATCATGCCCTCTTCCCGGCTGGTGCGGATAACGTTGGGTAACTGGTAAATCTTGCCTTCGCGTATCAGGTTTCTGACGGCGCCGTTGGCCAGCATGACTTCCACCGCGGCGATACGGCCGGTACCGATGGAGCGGGGCACCAGCGTCTGACACAGGACGCCGACCATGAGGGAGGCCAGCCGGGTCTGGGCCAGGTGGCGTTCATGAGGCGGAAAGAGATCAATAATGCGTTCCAGTGCCTGGTAAGTGCTGGGGGCGTGACTGGTGGACAGCACCAGATGGCCGGTTTCTGCCACGTTAAGTACCGCCGCGGCGGTGTCCAGGTCCCGCATTTCACCCACCATGATGACATCCGGGTTCTGCCGCAGGACGTGTTTCAGCGCATGGGAAAATGACAGCGTATCGGTCCCCAGCTGACGCTGGGTGATGGCGCACTTAACCGAAGGATGGATATACTCAATAGGGTCTTCAATGGTGACCACATGCTTGGCTTCGGTGTGGTTAAGGTGTTGCATCATGGCGGCCAGAGTGGTTGATTTGCCGGAGCCGGTGGGGCCGGTGACTACCACCAGTCCCCGGGGGACGGTGATAAGGTCCTTGCAGATATCCGGCAGTTCCAGTTCTTCAACTGTCGGGATTTGGGGCGGCAACAGCCGCACTGCCAGGCTGACGGCCCCCCGCTGTTTGGCGGCATTGCAGCGCAAGCGCCCCACACCGGGCATGGTGAAGCCGAAATCCAGTTCCTTTTCCTTCTGGAAGATTTCCACGTCTTCCGGCAATGCCAGCTGGGCCAGGGCGTCTTCGGTATCCTGTGCCGTCAGCGGCGGCGCGGCAAGGTGCTCCAGCGAGCCGCGCACCCGCACCAGCGGCGGAGAATCCACCACCATGTGCAGGTCGGATCCGTCCCGATCCCGGGCTTCAGTGATAAGGGCAAAGATGTCTATCATGTTTTTCTTTCTACAATTGGCAGCGATTCAATCAGCAGCTAATAGAGAATCAGGGTGAAATTATATACATAAACCTTGGTATCTTCGGTTAATTCTTTTGTTATTTCAGAAACAATCACATTTTCAAAGCGGTGGAGGTCTCTGAGAGCCGCGGCGTAAGCAAAAACATTAGTTTCACTTTCGGTGGCAATACCCGTCACAGATAGAACACCGTCATTCCAGTCTATGGTGTCCACGGTGACCTTGGTTGAAGGAATCTGTATCCAGGCGTTGCGGACATCTCCAGACGCTTCCTCCCGCTGGTCACGCATATACTGATACTGGGCTTCCAGGGAATTGGTTTTAGTGATAATCGGTGTAATGGCAGTTTCAACACCCGCAGTCTGAGACTCTAAACCAGACGTCTCGGCCTGAATCCGGGCGATATCCGCCTGAGCCAGCGTTACCTGTGTCTGAACAGCATCAATTCTAGTCTGTATTTCATCGTTTTGGGTCTTGAAGTCATCTATCAGGAACCAGCCATAAACCAGCCCTCCGATTAGGACAACTCCGGCTACCGGCGCCAGGATATTGAACCAGTTGATGCCCTTGGGCAGATACTGTGACGGCAGCACATTAACATTGATCACACTGCCGAAGGCGGTATCTTCTTTCGGCAGGGGTACCAATCCCAGGTTGACGATGAATTGGCTCACATCAAAGCCTTCCGGCGCTTCAAACGGCGTTGTCAGCGCCGCCACCGGGTGCCCTTCCTGCCCACCCAGTGCGGGCCAGGCGTTCACGTCACGGGTCAGTCCGCCGGATACCAGCACGGGTACTTCGGCATTCAGCGGGTTCTCGGTATGCGAGGAATTGTAAAAGGTAATGGTGCGTGAGATTTCCTCGGCGATACTCATTATCCGCTCTGCATCGGTCATGGTTTCCGACGGCAGCGGGAAAGAGCGGATGACTTCCGGAACCCTGTCCACAAGGATAATAATGTCAATATTGTACAACCAAGTATTGACCATGACGGCCCGGTTGACGTTAGCCAGCCGGGCTAACGCTAATGGAGCAACATCCATGAATTTTATCTTGAGTCCGGCCTTCATAACGGTGCGTACCAGCGCTTCGGTGGCATTTTTAGGATAGGCTACCAGAAAATAGCGGTGTTCCAAATCGGCGGCACTGAGCAATTGCCGGGACAGATATACCTGATCCATCGGTATCGGAATGACACGGGTAGCTTCATTCTGAATGGCATCATCCAGGATGTTTTTCGGCACATCTGCCGGCAGAGAGATAATGCGGAAGATGGAATTTAAGCCTGACAGCGAAGCGACCACGGCAGAGCCGGCCAGTTCCTGTTCCGCCATAAAGTTTTTCAGGATTTCGGCCACGGTGTCTTCCTGCTGGATGACGCCGTCAGTCACCAGCCCGGAATCCAGCATCAACGAGGCCCATTTTTCCACGACCTTACCGTTGGTGACCAGTAGTTTGATCTCGCGGTCCTCAATAAACAAAGATACTTGTTTTGACATTTTAATTGTCCTCCAGTGCCATCAAGGTTATGGCGATTGTTGCCTCCGGCGAAGGTACCGCGGCTATTTCAGGGTCGTATTCATGGTATATTTCTATCTGAACTGAGTCTATGGTCACCGTAAGATACGGTTCAATCAAGGCCACAGTTTCCAGGCTGCCGATAAAGTTATTGATGTTTTCAATATTGCCGGTAACATGAAACACAAAAGAGGTGCTCTGATATCTGATTTTGTCAATGGTTATTGTACTGAAGTCCTCAGCGTTAAACTCCACGAGGTTCAATGAATGATTGGCGGCGCGGATAAATAACCGGGTGCCGTAATCAATGGTTTGAATTGCCGCCGGATGAATCGGCGTCGGGAATTTGGCGATGAATTCATCCAGCGCAGCCCTGGCGGCGGTCATGCGGGCCTGTGTTTCCGCCAGTTTCGCCTCTGCCGCCGTCAGTTCATCTTCGGCGCTGGTGACTCCGTCCTGAACAACCGGCAATAATGCCTGTGTGGTGTCCAGGCTGGCGTTAAGCTGGGCTTCCCGGTCGCGCTCATCCTGCCAGAGCATGTACAGCATACCGGCACCGATGGCAATAATGCCCAGGAAAAGAACCACAATTAATGGCTTACTGATCTTCATGCCAGGCTCCTTTTGACATTAGGTTTGTGCATTTAAGAAATTCCTCTCAACGAATCAAATACGAAATAGCACCGCCCGTCGTGGTGTCGCTCCGGAACGAAATTATGATATAACCCAGAAGGAAACCGTCGCTCTGTGTCGGTAGATTGATGGTGGCTGACGTGTCTCCAGGTTCAATCAGCGGGTAATTGACGTAGAAAGTGTCAATATCAATACCCGGATATGAAAGTCCGGGGGAAGTAGAATTCCAAACATTGGTGGATGGAGAAGCCGCATTGGCTAAAGCCTGACTGTTCCCGTCCTGTCCGGTAACAATAATCTGATCACCGGTAATCCCACTATCGCCCTCAAGCACAAAGACGGTCATCTTGCTGGAATTATTCTCAAGTTCAATACCTTCCGGCACCAGGAAACCGCTGATGGTGCCGCCGCCGTTGCCATCACCGTCAAAATCAGGGTCGGTGATACCGGAAGGTTCCCACGCCTCGGAGAAGGTGAAGCCCGGCGTAGCGATGTCATACAGCCATAACTGGCGGCTTTTTGTCTCCGGGCTGGAGTAGATGATAATCATAGACCAACCGGCATAGCTGTATTGGTATGGCAAGTCACTGGTATTAAGGGCGGGAGTACCCAGGGGGTATCCAGTAGTGCCGCCGCCGTAGAAATTGAAAGAATACAGCGGATCCTCGGCGTTGGCGGCGATTACATGCCCCAAAGTATAGGTTGCCGCCCCATTGCTCGCCGCGTCCCCATCGAGAATCCAGTTATTCACTTGATCGGTAATATCAGCCATAGCCATATAGGACCAGGTGCTGATGAAATCTGCATCAATCGCGCCGTACTGGTTAGCCAGAACCTGATAAGTATCTGCGGTAACGGTTTGCGTATTGCCGCCGGTGGTACCGAAATTCACCTGATTGACCTTAGCTGTTTCTTCCACCAGATGGCTGATGGCGCTGGGGTCGCCATTGGTCGGATATTTCAAGGTCGGGCCGGATATAGCGATGTTGTCAATATAGACATAATCGTTGAGGGAAGAACCGGCTGTGATTTTAAATCTCATCTTGAAATCATTTGTTTTATAAGCGTCCGGAATAAGAGTACTGACAAAACCGGAAGTAGAAGATGAATTAGCGACCACGACGTCACCGCCCCAATTAGTACCCCCATTGCCGGAAAAGCTGAGGATAAGGGTTTCGCCGGAACCTAATGACACATTGGTCAGGTCAAAGGAAGCCGCCAGGCTGACCCCGGCATATGATGACAGGTTCAGGCTTCCAGAGAGTTCCAGATAACTGGCGGTGGTGGTGCCGCCGCCGACGCCGCGGAATCTGCCGCTGGATACAGACCAGGTGGAACCGGTCTGTATCCAGCCGGACAGGCTGGAACAGGAGTCAAGGAAAATGGAGGGGATTACCAGCTGGATATTATCCAGATACATATATTCGTTTGTGGCATTAATATCGGCATAAAACCGTACCTGGAATCCTGCTGTCAGATATTCCGAAGGAATGACCACAGAAAAAGAAGATGGGGGACCATCATTACGGAAGGCCTCAAAATAGGAACTCCAGCCGGTGCCGTCATTGAAGGCGTAATAAAGCCGGTCATCATCCTCCAAAGTGCCGCCTTCCGATTGGTTCCAGTAAATATACACTGTGTCAGAGGAATAAGAACTCAGGTCGACAACGCCTGAGGTCAGGGTCAACTGGCTTTCAGAATAGCTGCCTCCTCGGGCTCGGAACTGGCCGCTGGAAATTATCCACCTGCTGCCATTGGACCAGGTAGGCCAGGCAGAGCTGGTCCAACTGGAGGCTGTTTCAATGCCCGGCGGGCTTAGTACCGTGTCTGAAGAACCATACGGATTGTAACCATGCCAGTCTATCCAGCCGCTCCAGTAGAGATAGACCGCTTCTATCTTAGCTCCAGCCGGTATGTCGTTTGCTGCCACTTCGGTTCCACTGGCACCGTAGAAGCGGTCACGGAAGGCCTGGTTGGAGGTTGGAGAAAGCAGGGAGTTGCCGGTGGCAAAATAATCACCGTTAACCGATTCGCCCAACTGCCGCGTTTCTTGTCTGATGACAATGGCGTCAATATAGGTGCTGGAGGCCTTGGAGGTTAAGGCGATAACATGAACATCCGCGTCCCAGGCGAACAGGTCATCATCGTCGGTTGTTACCCAGCCGACTGTCTGAGCGATCCGGCTGTTTTCCTGACCGGTCACTTCGTACCGATACCAGAAAGTCACAATCAGGCGGATCGGATTGTCATTGGAAGCCACCTGAGGCATGTCACTGAATTCTGTAGGGGTATCCAGTTCCCAGACAAACGCGGTGCCGTTGGCGTTGGCTGACTGAGACTGGCTGGTTAAAGACTCATATTCCTCACCATTTATGTATAGCCCGTGAGAACCATCGGTCACGACTGTGAAGCCTGGAGGCAACCAGACCCCGATGGTTTCAAGAGAGGGATTAGACCCGTCCGGATAATAAGTAATGGATACTTCAAATTTACGGCCCGAAGTATCTATGGTCCCGGTATCTCGGCCGGTGACAACAAGCGTATAGGTTTCCGCCAGATTCTTGGCTGTAGCGGCATCGGGTGTATCAATATTGGAGGGTACCCAGATGTTACTGACCTGTACAGCTACTTCCCGGTCGTTAATGGAAGCAATGTGAATACCATCATAGTCACCGACTTCACTGGGATAATACCAACCTCCATCTCCGTCAACGGTGGCTCCCCAGTCAGGATTATTAAAATTGTACTGATCATATTCCGGAGAAGGGAAAATGGTGCTTAAGCGGTCATATTTTATCTGCCACTGAGCATCGACGATGCCGGCATCTGCTGAGTAGTAATCATCAGTTTTTTCCTGAAAAACCTCACCGACAATTAAACCGGTACCGATATAATTGAGGACTGGAGCCAAGATAATGGCGCCGATGGCAATAAACACCAGCATTGATATCAGCGCTTGCCCGCGCTGGCTTTTATTAAGTATGGAAAATGATTTTTTCATTAGCTTGACCTCTGCCGGACTTCATAAATCCGGGTCTCTGTTACTGTGTATCTGCCCTCTATTATGGCTGTGATGGTCAGGGTATAGGTCCCGGGGAACCCTGACCTGGGAACAAAAAAAGTGTTTGCCGCTGAGGTGCTGATATGCTCGGCTATCTTTCTGGTGGTGGCTGTGCCGCCATTGATGGACTCGTCCCGGAGAAGCAGGCCGTCATTAGTAATCCGATAGGTGATGGTGAATTCATTACCGACGAGATTGGTCCATTCCAGTACTATGCTGAAGCCCGTACCCGCCGGAGTATTTCCTTGCCCATATAATACACGGCGTGCTTGCACGACATCGGTGCTGATGGCATCGCCAGCCTGTTGCAGTTGACGTTGGGCGGTGATGGCGTTGGTATTCCGCTCTGATATTGACATAAGCTGGATGATACCCGTGGAAATACCACCCATGATCAAGCCGGTGATGGTTAGGGCTACCAACACTTCCACCAGGGTAAATCCCCGCCTGGTATTAAACAGGCGCTTAAACAGCATCTTCATCCTGTGTACTTGTAACCCTCCAGTACCACAACGTCATCCCATGATCCGCCACGATAGTATTCCACGGTGATGGTAATCTTTTGAAGACCGTCATCGTTGCCGGTACCATCGCCCCGTGGATCCAGGCGTTCTCCGGTGATGGTAATCTGCCATATCGTGGCATCAAATTTTGTAGTATCCACCAAATAAACAGGTGGATTGGATCCGTCATAGGGTTGGGCTTTAACATATTCCATCTGACTGCGGGCGATACTTTCCGCCGTCGCTCTGACATCCGCATTAAGCGTATGGCTGGAAGAATTGGCCAGTACCGCCAAGAAACCGAGTCCGACGGTACCCAGCAACAGCAACGCAATCAGCACTTCAACCATGCTGAAGCCGTTTTTCTTCAATTTTATTTTATTCATAGCGGCCATAAAGGCCCTCTCGTTTGTCCGCCGCTACCGGTGGAGTGTTATTCTTATTTATAGTTGGCCGTACATGGAGTACATGGAAGATACCAGCGCCACAGCAATGAAGGCGACGATGATGCCGATGATGACGGTCATAGCCGGCTGGATCAGGTCAATGGCGCCTTTGATACGGTCATCAGATTCCATATCATAGGTGTGGGCCACGGTGGCGAGGGTGTCATCCAGTTTGCCCGTTTCTTCACCAACACCGACCATCTGGACCATCATGGGCAGGAAGACTTTGCGCCGGGACATAGGCCCGGAGATGCCTTCACCGCGGATAAGCTCCCTTTGGACTTCTTCTAAAGCCTCACTCACAACTTTGTTGGAAGTGGCGTTTTTAGCCTGCACCATGATTTCCGGCAGAGGCAGACCGGCTTTGAACAACAGGGCAATTGTTTGGGCGGCCCGTGAAAGCTCAGACAGCAGGATGATGCGGCCGATGACCGGCATTCTAAGCAAGCCTTTATCAATCATATATCTGCCGTTGGCGGTGCGGCCCCATACCACCAGGCCGATAATAATTGCCGCCAAACCAATTAAAATATAAAGGCCATAAGCGGTGGAGAAGTCTGTTACCGATATCAAAATCTTGGTGGCAGCGGGCAACTCCGTGCCCAGTTGCCGGTACATGTCAGTGAACGTGGGTAATACGAAGATCATCAGAACCGCGACCACGATAACGGCGACGATGGCCACCACGACGGGGTAGGTCAGGGCGCTTTTTATTTTTTTACGGGTTTCATTCATGCGTTGCAGAAAGTCCGCCATATTGCGCAGGACTACTTCCAGGTTGCCGCCCTGTTCGCCGGCGGACAGGACGCGGTGAAAGAGCGGAGAGAAGACCCTGGGGTGTTTGCTCATGGCACCGGACAACGATGTTCCGCCCCGGATATCATTGGCGACATGCCCAAGGGTGGCCCGGAATGTTTTATTGGTGGTCTGATCCTGCAATAGTTCCAGCGCGGTGACGATGTCCGTGCCGGATTCCAACAGGAGCGCCAACTGACGGGAGAACAGGATGATTTCACCCAGCTTCACCTTTTGGGCAAACATACTGGAAGTACCGGCGGAAAACAGCTTTGATTTAGACTTCAGGGATAAAACCTGAAATCCATTGTGCGCCAGGAGTTTGGCCGCGGCATCCCTGTCGGTTGCTGCTACCTTACCTTGTACCAATCGGCGTTCCTGATTGTAGGCGACGTAAGCGAAATCCATTTTATTAAATCCTAATACTCATAATTATTGCCGGCAATGCCGCTTGTTTCGTTGATTACTCCTGCATACGCTAAGTGTTCTAATAAGTATTATACTCCGTTTTGCAATAGTATATATGATTTAAATCAGGCTTTTTTAGAACGCTTCCTCCGGTGAATAGGCGTTTCGCAGTACTTCTGACGGCGTGGTGATACCTTCCTGAACCTTGAGCATGCCATCTTTCATTATGGTAACCATGCCCTCCCGGATAGCCTGGTGGTGAATATCGCCGGCGCTGGCACCCTCAAGGAGCATCCGCTTCAGAGTTTCCGAGAAAAACATAATCTCATAGATACCCACCCGGCCCAGATAGCCGGTGAAGGCACAGGATTTACAGCCGGTGCCATAGGTGAATTTGGTGCGTTTCTCGCCGGTTTCCCGCTCATAAGCCACCTGTTCAATGATCGGGGCTTCCACTTCATGGTTGCAATAGGGGCAGATGCGGCGCACCATGCGCTGGGCCACAACGCCGATGACGGCTGAAGAGATCAGGAATGGCTCCACCCCCAGATCAATCATCCGGAAGAGGACGCCGACCGTATCGTTGGCATGGATGGATGACAGCATCAAGTGGCCGGTCAGAGCAGCCTGAACGCCGATGTTAGCGGTCTCTGCATCCCGGATTTCACCGACCATGATGACATCCGGGTCCAGGCGCAGGATGGAACGCAGACCGGAGGCGAAGGTGATGCCGGCCTGAACATTAACCTGAATCTGGTTGATGTCCTTGAAACGGTATTCCGCCGGGTCCTCAATGGTAATGACGTTGCGGCCTTTGGTGTCAATGGTGGACAAAGACGCATACAGCGTGGTGGTCTTGCCGGCACCGGTGGGGCCCGATACCAGAATCATGCCGTAAGGCACCCGGAGCATGCTTTCATATTTAGCCAGGGTTTTTTCGTTAAAGCCGAGTTGCGGTAATTGGAGCAAGCCACGGGATTTATCCAGAATACGCAACACCGCCATTTCACCATGAACGGTGGGCGCGGTAGCCACCCGGATATCAATGTTGCGGCCGCCCGAAACAGTGGAGAACTGGCCGTCCTGGGGATGATGATGGTCGGCGATATTCAATGACGACAGAATCTTGATGCGGGAGACGATAGCCCGCTGGACGCTGATGGGCAGGCTCATCATCTCCTGAAGGGTGCCGTCAATGCGGAAACGTACCCGCAGGCGCTCTTCATCCGGTTCCAGATGAATATCTGAAGCACGGGCTTTGACGGCTTCCTCAATGATCAGGTTAAGCGCCTGGGCCAGTGGGGCGTCCATGGCGGCGTCAACGGCCATGGATTCGTCGCTGGCTTCAGAAGAAATGGAAACGCGCGACAGGAACTTGTCCACCTCGCCATAGCCCTTGTAATTGAAATCCATGGCATCACGGAGTTCATTTTCGTCGGCCTTGACGGCTTTCACCCGGCGTTTGGAATAGGCGGACAGCGCCTCAATAGCCATGATATCGGACGGGTTACACATGGCCACTTCCAGCGTGTTGCCGGTAAGTTTGATGGGCATGGCGGAGTAGCGGCGGGCCATGATTTCAGGAATAAGCTTGAGAGCTTCCGCGGTGGGAGCCTGTCGTAACGATGGTTCCTGGCTGGAAGATTTATCACTTTTAGGTTCCGTTTTCGGGACAGCCGGAATTGGCGGGACAGAGGTGGCTGCCTGCGGCTTTTCCGGCGTTTTGACGTCAGTCTCAGCCGGTTTTTCCTGGGTTGCCGGCTCTATTTTGGCTTGGGATAACGGCCTGGGTTCCAGTTCAATAATCTTGATCTTCTGGCTGTCAGCGAATTTGCGGGCTTCCGGCGTCAGCGGTGCCGTGGTGGCGATAAATTTGGCCCCCACCCGGGTATCGTAAGCCTTGGTGTCAAAAACTGAGATTTCTTCCAGATTGACCATGGGAACGTTATCAAAAATATCAATGCCCAGGCTGTGTTCCCGGGAGCCATTGGATCTGGCCAGCAGGTCAAAGGTGTGTTCCACACCGCTGCGGCCGGACAGGACCGCGTGTTCTTCCACCCGGTAACCGGTCTTAATTAAGGCTTCAACCAGTTCAGCCCGGCTGACAAACTTGAGCGGTTGGTTCAGTGTCGGCGCGGCGGCGGTTGACGGGTCATTCTGGCTGAACAGCGCAGCCAATGACCCTTCGTCAAATATTTGGACCTTCTGGCTGTCGGCGAATTCCTGGGATTTGGCCACCAGTGCCGAAGGCAGGATGACCACCCGTTCATTGATGCCGGCATCATAGGTTTTGTTGGCAAAAGCGAAGATGGCTGATTCTGCGGCCGATTGATCAGACAAACCGGACAGGACGGCAAAAGCGATGGTGCGCTGGGTAAAGCCGTCATTGCGGCGGCCAAGGATGTCAAAAGTGTGTTCCAGCCCGGAACGGCCCTTAAGCGCCGCTTTTTCCGTGACCTCATAACCCTGACCGCGCAAATAGGCCGACAGTCCGGCGGCGATGTTTTTTTCGGTGGCGGATACCGGCATTCTTTAATTCCCCTTATTCAAGTTAATCATACAATTTATGTTAGTTCAAACGCGCTGAATATTATTAACGAACGTTATTTTACCCGGCTTGTTCATGGCCTTTATCCTGACCCAGGGGGATATACCCCCGGCGGATGGCCAGTACGGCGGCATGGGCGCGGTCATTGGCATTGAGTTTGCGCAGGATGGCCGAGACATGGTTCTTGATGGTCTGTTCGCTTATTTTAAGCTCGGTGGCAATCTGCTTGTTGGTCAGGCCGTCGGTGACGCGGATAAGTATCTGGCGCTCCCGCTGTGTCAGCGGGGTGACCACGTCCAGGCCGTCATCATCATCGGCCAGTTCCTGGAAGTTCTTTAGCACCCGCTGGGCGATGTTGGGACTCAGCAGGCTTTCATTGATGGGGTATTCACCGCGGGAAGCGCGCTGGATGGTTTCCAGCAGTTGTTCCGGCGTGGAACTCTTCCGGACACAGGCCACAGCAGCGGTGCGGATGACATCAAAAAGCTCCGCGTCATTGGGGTCGGGTGACAGGATAATGACCCGGATGTTGGGGAACAGGCGCACAATCTTCCGGCCCAGGTCCAGCCCGTTCTGGGAGGTGAGATCCGAGCCGAGCAGCACCACCTCCGGCATGGTTTCTTCTATTCTTTCCAGCGGCTTGTCCGAAGGGTCGCACTCAATGACTTCATAATCCTGCTTATTTCCCAGAGCGTGGGCCACGCCGGAACGGAAGAACGGCTGCTCATCGCAGACCATGATTCTGGTCTTGTGCATATTCATGACTATTCTCCTTGTTCCTCAGAGCCGGAGGCACCATTGTCCGGGTGGCGGTGGCCAGCCAGAAAGGCGTCTATATCCTCCCGCCGGAAGCGGCGGTCGCCCCGGGGGCCTAACTGATAGGATTTAAGCGTGCCCTGGTTGCTCCAGCGTCTGACGGTATTGATATGAACGTTGAGAACGACGGCCACTTCACTGGTGGTCAGCATCGGTGTCACCGCCGGCCGGTTAACTGTTTGCCCCATAACTCTTCAAACCTTCCTTTAACTAACTATAGCTCACCAAATAGTACTATACATCAACCCTGAGGCATATACAAGACCCCAATTAGTACTTATTTTTCAGTACCTTAGTCACTCCATGATGGGGATACTGTCAGGATTGCGTTAAGCCCCAAACAGGGGCATAATCAGAGTATGGGAATTGATGATGCATTGACCATCGGCAAATTACGCGGCTTGCAGCAACTGGCGGATGCTCAAGGGTTATTTATTATGACCGCCATGGATCACCGCGGCTCATTGGAAAAGGGACTTTGCATTGACCCTGACGCCGACTGCTTCCGGCTGATGGTGGATTTCAAGCTTGATTTATGCCGGGCTCTGGCCCCGGCGTCATCCGGAGTGCTGCTTGACCCGATTTATGGGGCCGCCCAGGCCATAGCATCAGGCGCTTTGCCCGGTAACACCGGCCTCCTGGTCAGTGTGGAGGCCACCGGTTATGAGGGCGGTAAAACGGCCAGGGTTACCCGGCTGCTGGACGGCTGGGGGGTGGAGAAAATCAAACGCCTCGGTGCCTCAGCCGTTAAAATGCTGGTCTATTTCAGGCCGGATTCGGGTGACCTGGCTACTATCCAACTGGATACGGTGGCTAAGGCAGCTGCGCAATGCCGGGAGCATGACATTCCGTTTCTGGTGGAACCGGTAAGTTATGCGCTGGACGGGGAGTCCGCTGAAGCGTACGGCGCCAAAAAGACCGACATAGTCATCGCTACGGCGAAAATGATGACGGCGCTGCCTATTGACGTGCTTAAGGCGGAGTTCCCTGCTGACATGAAGCTGGTTACCGATGAAGGGAGGCTGCTGGATGCCTGCCGGGCGCTGGACGCGGCTTCCGCCAAACCCTGGGTGATTCTCTCCGCCGGGGCTGATTTCAGCGTCTTCCGCCGTCAGGTGGAGCTGGCTTGCCGCGCCGGAGCCTCCGGCTTTTTAGGCGGCCGGGCAATCTGGCAGGAAGCCGTTGCCATGACAGACCGTGATGCCCGGCGGCGATTTTTTGAAACGACGGCGTTAGCGCGGCTGAATGAATTGATTGACCTGACCCGACAGTGGGGCCGGCCCTGGTACCGGAGTGCCGACGGGATTCAAGAAGAGCGGGCCCTTCCGGACGCGGATTGGTACCGGAACTACTGATTTTATACTTTTACCTGGTGGGGTGATTATTCCGCCGGGCGGGACGCCACCGCATCAAGTACGAAGATGTTGTCCTTGTGGCTCACTTCAACCACACCGGGTAAAGACCGGAGGGTAGCATGGAACAGCAACGGCTGTTCCAGTGTCAGTTTAATGGTGATGACGTGACCGGAACCGGACAGCGCGTTCAGCCGGCAGCCATCGGTGTTCAGCAAGGCTTCCTTAATTTCGGCGATGGTCTGCGCCGGGAAGCTGTTCAGGTGCAGGGCATAAACTCCGGGCGGGATTTCCCCGGCTGATGCGGGTTCTGATTCAATGATTGCAGCAACCGGTGCCGCGGCCTCCGGGATTTCATCCGGTGCAGTTGCCGGAGGGCCGGCAGCCGCTGCCACTGGTTTGCCGGCTTCTTTTTTGGCAATCTTTTCAGCTTCAGCCTGTTCTTTCGCGGCCTGCTCGGCTTGCTGTTTTTCCAGTTTAGCCTGAAGCTCGGCTTCTTTTTTGGCACGCTTCTCAGCTTCAGCCTGTTCTCGGGCGGCCTGCTCGGCCTGCTGCTTTTCCAGTCTAGCCTGAAGTTCGGCCTCTTTTTTAGCGCGTTTTTCGGCTTCGGCCTGCTCTCTGGCGGCCTGCTCGGCTTGCTGTTTATCCAGTTTAGCCTGAAGTTCGGCCTCTTTTTGGGCACGCTTTTCAGCTTCGGCTTGTTCTCTGGCGGCCTGCTCGGCGCGGACGCGGGCCTCAGCCTCTTCCCGGGCTTTAGCTTCCGCTTCTTGTTTGGCCCTCGCGGCGTCTTCTAATTTTTGGCGGCGATCATTTTCCGCCTTTTCCCGGGCGGCTTGCTCGGCCTGCTGTTTTTCCAGTTTAGCTTGAAGCTCTGCCTCTTTTTGGGCGCGCTTTTCTGCTTCGGCCTGTTCACGGGCTTCTTTTTCCTGGCGCTGTTTATCCAGTTTAGCTTGAAGTTCCGCTTCTTTTTGAGCTTTCTTCTCCGCCTCTGCTTGTTCTCTGGCGGTCTGCTCGGCTTGTTGTTTTTCCAGTTTGGCCTGAAGTTCTGCTTCTTTCTGAGCTTTTCTTTCTGCTTCAGCTTTCAGGCGGGCATCCTGTTCAGCCCGGCGACGGGCTTCCTCGGCCTCCCGGGCTTGTTGTTTGGCCAACTCTTTCCGGGCTTTTTCCGACAACTCGGCGGTGTCCTGGTCTTGAACCTCAGCCTGGGGTTTTTCCGGTTTCATCGTTTCTGACTCTCCCGCTTTTTCGACGACGGCAGAGGGCTGTTGCCGGTCAGGTTGGGCTTGTTCTTCAGTCTGGAGATTGCGCACAATCTCCTCGGCCTCACGGGCATCCCGACGCTGCCTTTCGGCGGCCAGTCTTTCCGCCTCTTTGCGGATACGTTCTTCTATGCTGCGTTCGTCCATGGGGACCTCCCTGTCCGATGTCAAAGCCCGTTAGCTTGAAGTATAAGAGGCGGCAAGGGGGGTGTCAATAGTTATTGACAAATCGGAAATGGACAAACGGGAATTACCGGGTATATCAGGGCGTTTCAGGGTCAGAAAAACAGCGCCTCAGCGGCTGCCGAGGTAAAAATGCCAGTCCGGGTCGGTTACTTTCTTATGAAGACGGGCATCGCCTGATTCCGGCAGGGGAATTTGAAAACAGCCGCCTTCAGGCAGGGCGTAAAAAACCTTGCGGTTCTCCGACTGCGGCAACAAGCCGACCGGACGCGCACCCTCATTGAGGGACAGCGGATGTAACTGCTTTATTGTTGTCATGACAGTATCCTCCACCACTGATTATAATAGTCCTTCATACGAAAGGGAATAGGTATTTTTACCTAATCAGGGTCAATAAACGCCTGTTTCCGACCGGCCGGGGCTTACAGGTGTTATAATCAGTCATGGGCCGTAAAAAACCACGAAAAAGCCAGACTGCTCCGGTTGCCGGCCACCCGTCACCGGGGGCTGCTGAATTTGCGCCGGAGATTGACCTGCATGCTCTGACGGTGATGGAGGCGCTGGATAAACTGGATGAGTTCATCCATGATGCTTTTCAAGCCGGGCATTACCGGGTGCGCGTGAATCACGGCAAGGGCACCGGGGTGTTAAAACTGGAGGTCGGCCGTTATCTGGCCGGGCATCCGCTGGTTATCAGCCACCGCCAGGCAGACGTTTGGCACGGCGGGTCGGGCGTCACTGAAGCTGACCTAAGTTACCGATAGAAACGGCAGGTCTTAGTAACGGATGGTGTTTTCGTTCTGATAAATGCCTTCATAACCTTCGGTGGTGCCGGATAGCCGGAAGAACACCAGCTGCATCAACCGGGCGTTTCGCTCAAAGGTAATACCGTCCCGGTTATAAACCACCATCAGTGACTGAGAACGCCCCGAATATCCGGCGTCCCAGACGGCGGTGTGGATGGCGGTGCCGCAGCGCAGCAGGCTGGAGCGGGCGCGGCCCAGGGCCATAACATTTTTAGGCAGGCTGACGACCTCATTATAAGTGATCAGGTAATTCCCCGGGGGCAGGTGGATGCGACCGGTATCGTCGTAGGTTAATGGGGTCAAAGTGGATAGTTCCCGGCCGGTGTTGCTGACCGGGATAACTCCCTGGCCTTTAATACTGAAAACCTCTTTCAAAGTCAGGTCTACACCATTGGGCTGCAACTGGGCTTCCAGATCAGGGTAATCCGTCAGGAGCGGCGGCGTGCCCTGGATAAGCTGGAGTAATTCCGTTTTCGCTAAGGCTGTCATGCCCGGAAGTGTAGCACGGGCGGCGCGGTTCCGGCAACGGGTGGGCCGATTGAGAAAAGCCTCAGGCTCTGCTAAAGTGGCCGCATGAAACGGTTAAGGTTTCCAGTACTGGGGATAAGCGATTATCTCAAGATTACCATTCTCGGTCTGGGCCTGACCGCTTTGTCCCAAAGTCTCCACGGTATTATTCTGCCCCTGCGGGTGCTGGATTTTGTCGGTGAAGCCGATAAAAACACCGCTTTGGGGGCTTTGACTTTTACCGGTCTGGTTATTGCCGCCCTGTGGCAGCCGGTAGCCGGGGCGTTGTCGGATTCTACGGTGACCCGCTGGGGACGGCGCAAGCCTTATGTCATCGGCGGCGGTATCGCCGGGCTGCTGCTGTTGCCCGGCATCGGCCTGGCGGGCAGTTTGGCAGCCTTGTTTGTCTTGTATTGTCTGCTGCAACTGGCCAGTAATACCGCCCAAGGTCCCTATCAGGGTTATCTGCCGGAACTGGTTTCACCGGCTTATCGCGGAAGGGCCTCATCTTTAAAGTCATTGATGGAAATCATGGGCGGCGCGGTGGCGGTGCTGGTGGTCGGTCGGCTCCTGTCCGGCTATACCATGGCAGACGACCGGGGATTGTGGACCGCGCTGTGGCTACTGGCGTTGTTGAACATGGGAATCCTGGTTTATCTGTGGAAACGCCTCCGGGAACCGCCGATTGTCTTACCGCTGCCTAAATTCAAGAACCCGCTGCTGAGTTACCGCTTTAACCTTAAAGAAGTGCCCGGATTCGGCTGGTTTCTGGCCTCCCGTCTTCTGGTGCTTATGGCCGGGGCAACAATCCAGCAATTTGCCCTTTATTATATCCGGGATGTTATCGGCGTGAGCGACCCGGCCGGGGCGACCGCCGGATTCCTGGTAATAGCGGTGGCGGGGATGGCGTTGTCGGTGTTTCCGGCAGGTTATCTGGCAGACCGGTATGGGCGGCACCGGTTATCAATGGCGGCGGCGCTTACCGGGGCATTTGGTATTCTTATTCTGATCGTCTGGCCGACCGCCGCTGCGGTTTATGTGGCGGCTGCCATTACCGGTTATGCCACCGGTACCTTTGTGGTGGTTAACTGGGCGCTGGCGGCGGATCTGGTAGTGCCCGGTCAGGAAGCGCGTTATCTGGCCATCGCCAATATGGCGACCGCCGGTGGGGCGGCGCTGGCCAGACTCATCGGTCCGGTGATTGACCATTTTAACGGGGTATCAGCTAATATGGGTTATCAGGTCATGCTTTCAGCGGCGCTGCTTTATTTTGTGATTGGGGGGTTGTTGATTCTGAAGGTTAAGCGGCCAGCCAGTCAATAACCTGATCCCAGCCCAGTGCGCCGGCCCAGGCCAGGATGATGTAGAGGACGCTGCGGCCCAGGAAGCAGGCGATAAAGAACTTGCGAGCCGGGAAACGCATGACTCCGGCGGTAATGCCGGCCACGTCAAAGACCAGCGGTGCTGCCGACAGCCCGAAGATAGCCCACATGCCGTAGCGGTCCAACCAGCCGTGAACGCGTTGGTACCACTTGTGGTGTTGCGGCACCACCGCCCGGCCGGAAAAGCCGGCCAGATAACCGGTCATTTCACCTATCGCCGCGCCCAATGCGGCGGCCAGACCCACAAAGGTGGGCGAAGGCATCGCGGCCCCAAGGGCAGCGAGTACCAGAAAATTACCCGCCGGCAGCACAACGGTAGCATTGAGCATGGCACTGATTAAAAAGGCACCCAGATAGCCGTATTCCTGAAGTTTCGCGGTCAGGTCGGGGTTGGAGTTATAGACATACAGGACGCCGCCGACGATGACGACGACGAATACGATGGACAGTATCGGTAACAGCCGCCGCTGAACCCAGACGCCGTTTTTAGGGGCCAGGTGTTCGTCAGCCGGCGGTTTCAAGTCTTCGGGTGTATCCGGGTTATTCATCGGCAGTCATTTTAGCATAAACCGCGCCTGACGTTTGTCAGCGAACAGGTTTTTTGCTATACTACTTCGGTTATCGTGCCCCCATCGTCTAGTGGACTAGGACAACGGCCTTTCACGCCGTCAACAGGGATTCGAATTCCCTTGGGGGTATTCTAAATTCTTCCCAGTTTGCCTTTCAAACCCCGGTATTGTCTCTTCAGATATTGACGTCCTCTTATAACCCCTGATTTGAGGGTGAAGTGTGTACCCATCAACAAATTGAGTTATCTGTACTATCTCGGCCGCCCGGCATCCGTTTATGGATTGAGCGGTGGCTCAGAATCCAAAACCGCCTGAAGCGTCATTCCAAAATTGTCCCGCTGCCACCGGCGAATGGCGGGCATTTCCAGTTCAATCTGCAACGTGTCCGGTGCTAAGGCTAAACGTCCCAGGCTGGCGGTCGGCCAGATGAGATCAGGTTCCAGGTAAAGGTTGGTGCAAATAGAGGAACGCCATTCTTTGAGCCGGTTAAGGCGTTGCAACTGCTGAGCGTTCAGGCGCGGCGGCGGATTCACTGACGGCAGAATGACCGGCGATGCCGACAGCCCGGCGCGCAAGGCCTGTTTGAGCGCTGGTCCAAATCGGTCCAAAACGTGTTTCCCGATGCCGGGCACTGCTGCAAGGTCGTCAACGGGGTTAACCGCGAGGCTGATCAGGGCGGAGTCCGGCATGACATAAAACGGCGGCCGGTTCCAGCGCCGGGCTTCGGCTTCACGAAAACTAACCAGACTTTTCAGGACGGCCAAACCGCGCGGGTTAAGCGTATAGGCGCCTTTAACCGACAGATAAACTGTTTCGGGGTCGGGCGGGTTGTAGCGGACTGCTTCAAGCCGGGCGTTTTCTTCCGATACCCAGGCGGTTCGGCCCAGAGCTTCCAGTTTTTGGTCCAGTCCTTCCTGAAGTCTGATGAGGTAACGAACGTCTCCGGCGGCATAGTCAACGGCTTCACCTGACAGCGGCCGTTGTCCCCAGTCGGCTTTTTGCAACGCCGCCTTTTTTTCAATGGTGAGACCGAGCATTTCCTGGATAACGGCCACCAGACTGAATTGGGTCAGGCCGATAAAACGGGCGGCGATTTTGGTGTCGTAGACATTATTAAGACGAAAGCCGCCGTGCCGGTCAAGCGTGCGGAGGTCGGAGTCGGCGGTATGAAACAGTTTCTTAATGGTGTTGTCATTAAATACCTCATGGAGCGCCGATATATCATTGAGCGAAATCGGGTCAATCAGATAGATTTTACGGCGGGTGGCAATTTGGATGAGGCAGAGTTGTTCCGGGTAACGGTGCCGGCTGTTGGATTCGGTGTCAACGGCAAGGACATCGGAATGTCGCATATCGGCAGTTGCCCGCTCAAGTTCAGGGGTTCGGGTTATCATTGCTGCGGGCGGATAATCAGACATGGGGTCTCTCTAATTCATTGTGCGTTTCATGCCAATATACCGGAACTGAAATCTTTTCGCCAGAATTCTACCGGGTCCCTGATGGCAGATGTATACCCGTTTGACACAACGCGGAATCAAAAGGATAATTGAAAGGTAGATACAGTTATATGGGGCCCTTTTAGGCCTGAGGGTTGGAACCGGTATTGAGTGAACGTACTTGTCATTGCTACGGCTGCGGCCGCAACCAGGGGGTGGAGTCTTCGGATCTGCCATGCCTGACGTTGCAGGGCTGGTATATCGTATCTCATCTGAAAGGGCCGGAGGATATCAAACGCTACGGCTTCTGTTCGCTGACCTGTCTGCAGCGCTGGGTCAATGAAAACACCCCTTCAATACCGGAAATATTTTTCAGCAGCCTGGATGATTTTTAGCCCGCCTTTTTTGGGTTTGTTTCGGTTATAATAGACGATATGACTCGCATTTATCTGGATTATGCCGCCACCACTCCGGTAGCCCCGGAAGTTATAGAAGCCATGCAGCCTTACTTTCAGGCTGTTTCCGGGAATCCGTCGGCAATCTACGCTGAAGGCCAGCAAGCCCGGCAGGCGGTTGAAGGCGCCCGCGCCGCCTGCGCCCGGGTTATTAACGCCCGGTCTGACGAGATAACCTTTGTCAGCGGCGGCACCGAAGCCGACAATATGGCGCTGGCTGGGGTGTGCCGGGCTTCGGCTAAGAGTCATCCCCATATCATAACCACTGCGATTGAACATCACGCCGTACTGGAAACCTGTCACTTTCTGGAAAAGCAGGGTGTCGCGGTGACGATACTCCAGGTTGACGGTCAGGGGTTCGTTGACCCGGTTAGTGTTGAAAAAGCCCTGCGGCCGGATACGGTGCTGGTTTCCGTCATTCTGGCTAATAATGAAATCGGGGTCATTCAGGATTTGGCTGCCATATCCCGGATTACCCGGCCGGCCGGTGTTTATCTGCATACCGATGCGGTGCAGGCGTTCGGCCGGATTCCTGTGGATGTTCAGGCCCTGGGCGTGGATTTACTCAGCATTTCAGCCCACAAGTTGTACGGGCCTAAAGGCATCGGTGCGCTTTATATCCGGAAGGGCACCCGCATAGCGCCGCTGATTTGGGGCGGCGGGCAGGAGCGGGGCAAACGTTCCGGTACTGAAAATGTGCCGGGTATCATCGGTCTCGGCAAAGCCGCTGAACTGGCGGCTGCTGACCTGACCGCGGAAGCCTCAAGGTTGACGCTCCTGCGAGACCGGCTGATTGCCGGCGTTCTGGCCGGGGTGCCGGGTTCACGCCTGAACGGGCATCCGACCCGTCGTCTGCCGAATAATGCCAACTTCAGTTTTGATTATGTGGAGGGGGAGTCGGTTTGCCTTAACCTGGACCTGGCGGGCATTGCCGCTTCTCCGGGTTCCGCTTGTTCCTCGACCAGCACCTCGCCTTCGCACGTTTTGACGGCCCTGGGCTTACCGCCGCATCAGGCTTTCGGTTCCCTGCGCTTATCACTGGGGCGCGGGACTGGTAAGGCGGGGATTGACCGGGTGATGGCCGTTTTGCCTGAGGTTGTCAGCCGTCTGCGCGCCATGTCGCCGGTGGCGCGTCAGCAATAATTACCGTAACGTAAAGGCTTGACACTGATGCCATGTTTAGCCTATAAAAGTACTTCAATTGATTTATAAAAAAGGGAGAGATGACAGATGAGAGCTGATTCTGAGACACGCAGCGCTATAAATGCCTTACTTGAAGAGTATAAATATGCGCTTGAGGCTAAAAATGTTGACGCGCTGCTGAATGTAACCACCAAGGATCCCAATATGCTCAACATCGGGCCGGGCCAGGAAGAGATGAGCATCGGCCCGGGACAGCTTAAAGAACGTTTTGAGAAACATTTCGCCATGGCGGATACCGTGGCGGTGAAGTACGGTTATACCACTATCAAGGCTAACGGTGATGTAGCCTGGGTCTCCAGCCATCTTTATGAGACGCTGACCAAAAATACCAGAGAGCTGGTATTGGACATGCGCCTGACGGCAGTGGCGGAAAAGATTGACGATAATTGGAAGTTCTCGGAAATGCATCTGTCCATCCCGGCTGAGGTCAAGATGCCGGAGCCGACACCGGAAGAAAAAGAGGCTGAAGAGGCTGCCGAGGCTGAGCGCAAGGCCGCCGAGGAAGCCAAACGCAAGGAAGAAGAAGCTAAACATGAGGCGGCACTCAAAGCCGATGAGCCGCCGGCTGACCAGTCATTCTTTGACTATTACTAAAAATCGTTACGGTTCTGAATCAGGGAGTGCGGTCAGCCGCACTCCCTTTTTTATGCCGCGTCAGGCTTGAACAACGGGGTCTTATAGTGATAGATTATGGCACGGTACTGGTACTTCAGTCTTAATCCTGTTAATGCCGTCAAGGAGTTTTATTGTATCCCATTATTGCTGTTGACGAACTGGTCCCCAGAGTCAGGTTGTATCGTATTCACGCGCCGCGGGTGGCTCAAAAAGCTGCCGCCGGTCAGTTCGTAATCCTGCGGGTGGATGAAAAAGGGGAGCGCATTCCGCTGACTATCGCTGACTGGGACGCCGCCGAAGGCAGCGTGTCTGTGGTATTTATGGAAGTCGGCACCACTACCACCAAACTCGCCCGGCTGGGGGTCGGCGACAGCATCGCTGATTTCGTCGGCCCGCTCGGCAATCCCACTGAAGTGGAAAACTTCGGTACTGTCTGCCTGATGGCCGGAGGGTTTGCTACGGCGACCATCATGCCCATTGCCCGGGCCATGAAAGCCGCCGGTAATTACATTATCACCATTGTCGGGGCGCGCAATAAAGACCTGCTTTTCTGGCAGGACCGTTTGGCTGAGGTCAGTGACGAACTGATTATCAGTACCGATGACGGTTCCGCCGGCCGAAAAGGCGTGGTGACCGAGCCGATAAAAGAAAAACTGGAGCGGGGCGATAAAATTGACCGGGTTATTGCCATCGGCCCCAGCATTATGATGAAGTTTTCCGCCCTGACCACTCAGCCTTACGGCGTCAAGACCATTGTCAGTATGAACCCCATTATGATTGACGGTACCGGTATGTGCGGTTGTTGCCGGGTGTCGGTGGCTGGACAAACCCGCTTTGCCTGTGTGGATGGCCCGGAATTTGATGCCCATGCCATTGACTGGGACTCATTCATGTCGCGCCAGCGCACCTATATTGACGAAGAAAAGCGTTCTCTGGAACTTTGCCGCTGTCCTGAGGGGCCGGGATGAAAACCGGAGTCTGTCATGGCTAAGCTGGACCTTAACCGGGTAGGGATGCCCAAGCAGTCGGCAGACCAACGGCGGCTTAATTTTGACGAAGTCGCGCTGGGTTATTCCGCTGAAGAGGCTTTACAGGAGGCGTCCCGCTGTATTGACTGCAAGGCCCGGAACTGTGTGGTTGGTTGCCCGGTGGCCATTGAAATACCGGATTTTATCCGTTCATTAAAAAACAACGACCTGCCGGAAGCCGCCCGGATACTTAAGCGGACCAATGCGTTGCCCGGCGTCTGCGGCCGGGTTTGCCCTCAGGAGAGTCAGTGCGAGGCTGTTTGTACGCTGGCTAAAAAGGGAGCGCCGGTCGCCATCGGGCGGCTGGAGCGTTACATTGCTGACTGGGAATTGGGGCAGTCGGCCAAAACTGCCCCGGGAGAACTCCGCGCACCCACCGGCAAGCGCGTCGCCGTCATCGGCGCCGGTCCCGCCGGTCTGACCGCTGCGGCGGAACTGGCCCGGCTGGGACATGAGGTCACCGTGTTTGAATCCCTCCACGTTGCCGGTGGCGTACTGATGTACGGCATACCGGAGTTTCGCTTACCTAAAAGCATCGTGCAGTCTGAGGTGGATTACGTCAAAAGTCTGGGCGTAAATATTGAACTTAACGCCGTCATCGGTAAGACGCTGACCATAGATGAACTGCTGGCTGGCGGCTTCCAGGCGGTGTTCCTGGGTACCGGTGCCGGACTGCCGCTTTTCCTGAATATTGAAGGTGAAAATGCACCCGGAGTTTATTCAGCCAATGAGTTTTTATCCCGGGTCAATCTGATGAAAGCCTGGCGCTTTCCAGAGTACGATACACCGCTAAAGGTTGGTACGGAGGTTGTCGTCATCGGCGGGGGCAATGTAGCCATGGATGCTGCCCGGAGTGCTGTCAGACTGGGGGCCCATGTCACCGTAGTTTACCGGCGCAGCCGGGAAGAGATGCCGGCCCGGATTGAGGAAGTGGAAAACGCCGAAGAAGAAGGCATTGATTTTCTGTATTTAACCAATCCCGTCAGTTTTCAAATCAACGAACACAAGTGGGTTAACGGCATGACCTGTCAAAAGATGGAACTGGGTGAACCCGATGCCAGCGGTCGTCGCCGGCCGGTGCCGGTGGCCGGTTCCGAGTTTAATCTGCCGGTTGACATGGCCATTATTGCGCTGGGTACCCGACCTAATCCGTTGATTGCCCGCGCTACCCCGGATTTGGAATTCGCCGGTAAAGGAAATGTGATTGCCGATGAACAAACCGGCCTGACTAGGAAACAGGCTGTCTGGGCCGGCGGCGACATCGTGACCGGCGCCGCCACCGTTATTTCTGCCATGGGCGCCGGTAAAGCGGCGGCGGCGGATATTGACCGCTATCTCGCCGGGCTGGAGTGAGCCGGGCGGCTACTTTTTCGTCAGGCCGGTGATCGCCGGCATCAGCACAATCATCAGCAGGATAAATATCCATACGGAACCGCCGATCCGCTCCACTCCGGAATAGCCTCCAGACGCAGTTACCATCAGAAACAGTGCTGAACCCAGCAGCGACAGACCGGTATAGACGACGGCGGCAAATCCGGGCTTTATTTTCATACAGCGCCTCGGGCTTTAATAACGTTGCGGCGGATGGCGGGCACAAAGCCGCGCATTCGCAGTGTGTTCAGCGTTACCGATAATGAGCTGGTGGCCATCAGCAGTGCCGCCAGTTCTGGTGAAACCATCTGTCCGGTAAAGGGATAGAGCAGTCCCATCCCCAGCGGGATAGCCAGGGTGTTGTATCCGAAAGCCCAAAACAGATTCTGCCTGATCAGTCCCAGTGTCTGCCGTCCTACCTGAAGCGCGGCCACCACGTCCAGAATGTCGTCCCTGACCAGAATGACATGGCCGGTTTCTTTGGCGACATCGGTTCCGGAACCGATGGCAATGCCGACATCAGCCTGGGCCAGCGCCGGGGCGTCGTTGATACCATCGCCGACCATGCCTACCTTCAGTCCCTCGGCCTGGAGTTTCTTAACCTCACCCGCTTTATCTTCCGGCAGCACTTCAGCCAGCACCTGGTCTATGCCGACCTGCCGGGCAACCGCATCCGCGGTCCGGCGGTTGTCGCCGGTAATCATCAGCACGCGGATGCCCAGACGTTTGAGTTCGGCGACAGCCGGGGCGGAGGTTTCTTTGAGCGTGTCGGCCACGGCCACAATTCCCGCCATTGCATCATCAACAGCCACAAACATGGCCGTCTTACCCTCATGTTCCAGCCTGACGGCTTCCGTTTCAACTGAGGCAATGTCAATGCCGTGGTCGGCCATCAGCTTGCGGTTTCCTAACAGCACCCGGCGGTTGTTAAATAGGGCGGCGACACCGTGGCCGGGTAAAGCGCTGAAGTTGGTTGCTTCGGCCGGCTGGGTACTCTCTTCCTGATAGGCCCGGACGATCGCTTCTCCCAGCGGGTGTTCGGAGTGTTTTTCCACTGCCGCTGCCAGGTGTAAGACTTCATCGCGTTCAAAACTTCCCGTGGTGACTACGTCGGTCACCGAAGGTTCACCGCGAGTCAAAGTGCCGGTTTTATCAAATATTATGGCATTTAAACGGGCGGTGGTTTCCATGGCATCGGCGCCCTTAAACAGGATGCCGTATTCGGCACCTTTGCCGCTGCCGGCCATCACCGCAGACGGCGTGGCCAGTCCCAGCGCACAGGGGCAGGAGATGACCAGCACGGTGACGGAGGTCAGCAGGGCGAAGCCGAAAACACCGAGCCCGTGCAGGGTATATGGGGTCAGAATCAATTTCGTTTCCGGTGTAAACCACAGGTCATAGCCGAAGAAAAACCAGAAGAGAAATACCAACAGGGCAATAATATGAACGCCTAGGATAAAGTGACCGGCTACCCGGTCGGCCAGTTTTTGGATGGGGGCGCGGGTCGTCTGGGCATCCTCAACTAGTTTGATGATCTGGGCAAGTGCTGTTTCTTGGCCGACGCGTGTCGCTTTGAAGCGAAAAGCGCCGGTCTTGTTCATGGTGCCGCCGATAACCTCATCGCCGACCTGTTTTTCCACGGGCAGGCTTTCGCCGGTAATCATGGCCTGGTCAACGGCGGAATAACCTTCAATAATAATGCCGTCAACCGGCACCGCTTCTCCGGGGCGCACCGCGACGATGTCGCCGGCGACGACGTTGTCAGCCGGTATCTCCAGTTCCTGACCGTCGCGGATCACCCGCGCCATTTTGGGTTGCAGCTTCATCAAGCGGCGAATGGACTCTGAGGTGCGGCCGCGGGTGACGGCTTCCAGATAGCGTCCCAGGATGATGAAGGCGGTCAGGAGGGCGGCTGCTTCGTAAAAAGTGGCTTCAGGGCCGCCGAAACCTGCCTCCGGGAAGAAGGTGTTGATGACGGCAATAAGGTAGGCTGCCCCGATACCTGTGGCGTACAAAAGGTTCATGTCGGTCAACCCGCGCCGAAGGCCGTTCCAGGAGTTTACGAAGAATTGCCGTCCCGGCCCAAAAACGATAGGGGTGGTCAGCAAGAACAGAAAGATCTTATTGTTCATCCATTCCGGAATGAAAGATGACAGAATCCAGTACGGCTGAAACATACCCAGCATTACCAACAAACCCATTGTCCAGGCGATAATAAGATTACGTTTTTGCTTCTTTATCTCGGCTTCCCGGGCCGCCTGTTCCTGGTCCAGTGCCGCCTGGCCTTCAATCTTTTCCACCGCGCCGTAACCTGAATCCTTGATGACGCTGATGATTTCCGCCAGCGGCGTCACCGCCGGGGCATATTCAACTGAGGCACTGCCGGTGGAGAGGTTGACGATGATATGGTAAACACCGGGCATATTGCCGATAACCCGCTCCACGTTGTTAACGCAGGAGGCGCAGGTCATGCCGGTAATGGTCAGCTTGGCGTTATTAAAAGCCGCGGAGTAACCCACGTCCTCAATCGCTTTCTTGAGGTCAGCCAGGCTGGCCGCCGCCGGGTCGTAGGACACCAGCGCCTTGCTGGTCGCCAGGTTGACGGTAGCCGCCGTGACGCCGGGCACGGTTTTCAAGGCGGACTCTACGTGCCGGACGCAGGCCGCACAGGTCATGCCGCCGATAAAAAGGTTTATGGGCACGGTTTTTTGATGTTCAGTCATTGGTCAGCTTCCTGAGATAGCGGTCTGGAACCGGTTCCCGCTGGAATTTATTCGTCGTTAGCAGTGGCTTCGTAGCCGGCATCAGTGACCGCCTGCTTCAGGGTATTGAGGTTGGTTGCCTGCGGATCAAACTCCACGGTCGCCTGACCGGCGGCCAGGTCAACGGTGACCGCGGCGACGCCGTTCTGTTTTTTGAGGGCGCTTTCTACGTGTCGGACGCAGTTGCCGCAGCTCATGCCTTTAATGGTCAGTGTGGTGGTCGTCATCATGCTTCTCCTTTTTTATCTTTTCAAGGCTTTACGAATGGATTTCATCAGTTCCTTGATGTGAGCTTCGCCGGAAGCCTGGTCGGCGCGGATAGCTCCGGCGACACAACCCTCAATATGGGTTTCCAGCAATTTGAGCGACAGCTCATCTGCCGCCGCCGACAGGGCGGTCAACTGCTGGACGATGTCCAGGCAATAACGGCCGTCGGTTATCATTTTCTCAATACCGCGGGCCTGCCCCTGAATCTTCTTGACTCTGGTCAGCAAGGTTTCCGTCTCGGCGGTGTAGAGATAGCGTTCCTGCACGGCTGGGGCGTTTTCCATTTGTCATCCTTTAGGTTAATATACTATATACTACCATAGAGTATAAATAACAACAAAATCATGGCTTCAGTCTGGTTTTACTGCTAAAATGAGCCTCAGGTGATGACTGACTCCAAAAATAATCAGGTTTGTATTGTCTGCCCGTCGCCGGCGGCGGCTTTTTTCATTACGGCTGACGGTCGTGACTATTACCGTTGTCCCGTTTGCCGGGCAACTTTTCTGGACCCCGCTCACAGAATGCCGCGGGAAAGGGAATACGAGCGGTACCGGCAGCACCGTAATCATCCGGATGACCCGGCCTATCGCGCGTTTTTGTCGCGGCTGGCGATACCTTTTTTGGAGGTGCTGTCTGACGGGCAGAGTGGTCTGGACTATGGCTGCGGTTCGGGGGCGGCTCTGGCTGAAATACTTAAGGAAGCCGGACATCAGGTGGAGCTGTATGACCCCTTGTTTTATCCTGACCGCCGGGTGCTGGAACAAACCTATGATTTTATTACCTGTACCGAAACGGCGGAGCATTTTCACCAGCCAGCGGCAGAGTTTACCGGTTTTGACCGTTTGCTTCGTCCCGGCGGCCGGCTGGCGGTTATGACCTGTTTCCAAACTGATGATGCCGCCTTTGTTGACTGGTATTATCGCCGTGATCCCACTCATGTAGTTTTTTATCGTGAAGAGACACTGCGGTTTATCGCCGCCGGTCTGGGATGGTCCTGCCGGTTCCCGGTCAAAGACGTGGTGCTGATGCAAAAACCTTCGTCTGGCAAAGATTAGCCCCACCGGCTGATTTTGGCTATAATAAAGCATCTTGATTTACCGCATTGATGTTTCACCCGTTTCCAATCTTACCGACCGGCGCGGTGCGGCGCTGTTAAAGGACATCGCCGACCTTAATCTCAGTGGTGTCACCAATGTCAGAGTTTCCGACGTGTACTGGCTTAAGGGCGATATTGAACGATCTGACGCCGATATCGTGGGCCGAGAGCTGTTGGCCGACCCGGTGACCGAGACGTTCTCCGTGGAACAACCCGTGGAAAAATCATTTACCGGTCAGGCGGTGCTGGTTGTTCACAATCCGGGTGTTGCCGATCCGGTGGAAGAGACCATTCTGAAGGCAGCGGCGGATCTGGGCGTGACTCTTTCCGGCGCCCGAACCGGCAAGCTCTATCTTCTGGAAGGTGATTTTGACGCCGATACCCTCACCTTGATTACCAACCGGCTGTTGCTCAATCCCATTATTCAGCATGCGGTGACGCCGGCCTCGGTCATTTTCGGGGAAAACCCGGTTTATGATTTTGCGCTGCGGGAAGTTGACCTGCTGGATGACGATTCCGCGCTGTGTGCCGTCGGCCGAGATTTCTGCCTGTCACCGGACGAAGTCCGGGTCGCCGCTGATTATTATCAGAAAGCCGGCCGCAAGCCGACAGATGTGGAATTGGAAACGCTGGCCCAGTCATGGAGTGAGCATTGCGTTCACAAGACCTTCAAGGCCAGATATAACCTTGACGGTCAGGTCATAGATAACTTACTCAAATCCACTATTGCCCGGGCGACCAAACAGCTTGACAAGCCCTGGTGCCTGAGCGTTTTTGTGGATAATTCCGGTGTGATTGATTTTGATGGTGAGTACGCCGTCTGTTTTAAGGTGGAAACCCACAACCATCCCTCAGCGGTAGAGCCTTATGGCGGCGCTGCCACCGGTTTGGGCGGGGTAATCCGTGATGTCCTAGGCACCGGGCTCGCCGCCCGTCCCATTTTTAATACCGATGTTTTCTGCTTTGGCGAACCGGATATGCCGTACGAAGAAGTCCCGCCCGGTGCGTTGCACCCCCGCCGGGTATTTAAAGGTGTTCGCTCCGGGGTGGCTGATTATGGTAATCGCCTGGGTATTCCCACTGTCAATGGGGCGGTGCTTTTTGACGAACGGTACACCGGCAATCCGCTGGTCTATTGCGGCACTGCCGGTATCATGCCGGTCTGGGCAGCTAAACCGGGACAGCAGTCCCCGGGTGATCTGGTGGTGCTGATGGGCGGCCGAACCGGTCGTGACGGCATTCACGGGGTTACCTTTTCATCCGAAGCACTGTCCGATAAGAGCAATGAGCAGTCCTTTTCCTCGGTGCAGATCGGCAACCCCATCGTGGAAAAGCGAATGATTGAAGCCATCATCCAGGCTCGGGATGAAAGACTTTTCAGCCGCATTACCGATGTCGGCGGCGGCGGGTTGTCCTCCGCAGTCGGCGAGATGGGAGCTGACACCGGAGTGGAAGTTCACCTGGACCGGGTACCGCTGAAATACTCCGGTTTGTCCTATGCCGAGATCTGGATTTCCGAGTCTCAGGAACGGATGGTGCTGGCCGTTCCGCCGCAGCACTTTGCCCGCCTGGAAGAAATTTGTCGCGGCGAAGGTGTAGAAGTTTCCGCAATAGGTGAGTTTACCGATGACAAAAAATTAAAACTTCATTATAAAAACCATCAGGTCTGTGACCTGGATATGGATTTTCTGCATGAAGGACGGCCGCAACTGGAACTCGTGGCCACCGACCGGCCGTCGTCAAATCCGGAGCCGTCGTTTCCCTGCCCGGAGCGGCTGGATGATGATCTGTTACAGCTGTTAGGCCGGTGGAACACCTGCTCCAAAGAATGGGTTATCCGCCAGTACGACCATGAAGTTCAGGGCAGCAGTGTACTGAAACCGCTGGTAGGCCGGCAATCCGACGGTCCGGGTGACGCCTCTATCGTCAAACCCGTTGCCGGTTCGCAGCGGGGTGTGATTGTTTCCTGTGGCATCAATCCGGCTTATGCCGATGTGGATGCCTACAATATGGCGGCCTCAGCGGTTGATGAAGCGGTGCGGCAGATTATCGCCGTCGGCGGTTCGCTGGATCGCCTGGCGCTGCTGGATAATTTCTGCTGGGGTTCAGCCACTGATCAGGCCGCCCTCGGCGCGCTGGCCCGGGCGGCTCAGGCTTGCGCCGATCTGTCACTGGCCTATGAAACGCCTTTTATCTCCGGTAAAGACTCATTGAATAACCAGTTCCGGGTGGGTGATAAAATCGTATCCATTCCGCATACTCTGTTAATCTCGGCTATCAGTATTATGGCGGATACCTCAAAAGCCGTCACCATGGATTTCAAGTCACCCGGCAACCTGATTTATGCCATCGGCCGTACCCGGGCAGAACTCGGCGGGTCGGCCTACTATGCCCACCGGGGTTGTATCGGTAACGGCGCTCCTGCGGTGGATACGGCCCAGGCCCGCGCTATCTATGAGCGTCTGGCGGCGGCTACCGATAAAAGATTGGTGCAGGCGTGCCATGACCTGTCTGAAGGCGGCCTGGGTGTTGCCCTGGCGGAAATGGCTTTTGCCGGAGGATATGGTGCTGATGTATCCCTGTCCAAGGTAATGCGAGATAATGACATTATCCGTGACGACACGTTGCTTTTTGCGGAATCCAATTCCCGCTTTTTGGCTGAAGTCGCACCGGAAAACCGTGCTGCATTTGAAGAGGTAATGGGCATGACCCCGGTCGCCCTAATCGGTGTGGTGGCCTCGGATGACCGGGTGGTCGTTAAGGGCTTGAACGGCAACGTTGTCATTGACCAGGGGATAACTGATTTGAAGAATGCCTGGCAGAGGCCGCTTAAATGGTAACCGAGGTTAAGGTTTTAGTTCTTAGGGCTCCGGGTACCAATTGTGACCGGGAGATGGCTGAGGCCTTTCAACTGGCCGGTGGCGTACCGCGGGTCGTTCATATCAACGAGCTTATCTCCGGGGAAGTTAACCTCCGGGATTATCAGGTCATCGGCCTCGCCGGTGGTTTTTCCTACGGCGATGACCTGGGTGCCGGCAAGGTACAAGCCAATGAGATGCGCCTGCGTCTTTTTGAGGCATTGAAGGGGTTTATGACTCGCTCTGGTTTGATTATCGGAGTCTGTAATGGTTTCCAGGTCCTGATTAAGACCGGCATCCTGCCCGGGCCGCCTGACCCCGCTTTGCCGCTGGTCACCCTGACCAATAATGATTCCGGACGTTTTGAATGCCGCTGGGTTAAACTGACCGCTGAACCCTCTAACCCTTGTGTCTGGACTGAAGGTATTACTCAACTTGAGGTGCCGGTAGCTCATGGTGAGGGCAAACTGGTAGCTGCACCGGAGATGTTGTCCCGTCTGCGTCCGGTCTTCTATTATGCCGATGAGTTTGGAAAGCCGACTGCTGAATATCCGGCTAACCCTAACGGCGCACTGGATAATATCGCCGGCCTGACCGACAACACCGGCCGGGTGTTTGCCCTGATGCCTCATCCGGAACGCTTCATCCGCGCCTCCCAGCGCCCCAGATGGACGCGTCAGAGTATTGATGAACCCGGAGCCGGACTAAAAGTCTTCCAAAACGGTATTAAAGCCGCACGAGATAGCTGAACGATTTTATCGTTGCCTTTAGTCAAAACTGAAATCAGATAATGCAAGACCGCCTGACAGCATGAAGGCGACACCAATCCATAGAAAAGTTATAAAAAATCCCAACCCCAACATCTGCCGAGCCCTGCCCCCATTACTTTCTTTTATCACCGCCCAGGCGATAATACCGCCCAACCAGCCAAATAATATCGGTAACAGCCACCAGACCCCGGAAGGATGGCCGGTTTTGTTATTCTGCATGCTGCCGGCGCTCGGGATAGATTCGGGCAACGGGCCCATCGCTGAACCACAACTTTCGCAGAATTTGGACGCGGCAGGATTGCCTTTTCCGCACCTTTGGCAGTAGATCTGTGATACAGCCTTCATCGCCGGTGGAGCCGGCGGAACAATTTCAAGTTTAGCCCCGCAGTTTCCGCAGAAACCGGATCCGGCTTCATTTATCGATTGGCACCTGGGACAGCGCATACTATTCCTCCGTAAATGACTACTGCAATGTGCGGCCGCAATGATTACAATATTTCTGGGTCGGCGTTGCCGTCTGTCCGCAATTTGGGCACGATGAGCCGACAGGGACTGTAAACGAACCCAGAGCCGTCCCGCAATTGCGGCAGAATTTTCTTGTTGATGAATTGGACACAGCACACTTGGGGCAGATTGACCCCTGCAGAATTGATGGTGATACATTGGCAGGGGCGGTCAATAGACGCCTGACCAATAAAGTGGCGTTCATTCCAATGGCGATTCCGGTCGCTAGATATACCGATGAAAGGCCGTAAGCTGCGATGGTATCCTGGCCCAGCATTGCCAAAGCCTGGGTCGCACTGAAGGACACGCCCCAGATAATCAGATATATGACAGACCTTTTGGCGGTAATCTTATCACCGGTGATGTTGATTTTTGTGGTAAACCCCTGGAAAACCCCGCCAAACAGGCCTATGCCCAGCAGTCCCCAGGAAAGAAGCGTAGGTTCACTCAGATTGAGCAGGAAACGGTAAAGCAGCAAAAACAGAGCGCTGAATAATATCTGGGCAATCAATCCGGTTACCATTAATGGCCGTGGTTTGCCGATCGTTCTCATCATTGCAAAGACCGATAACAGGACGAGTGGTATAGAGGCGTATCCGGCGATTAACATTACGGTATTCAACATATTACTGTCTCTCTTGCCCACAGTGATTGCAGAACCTGGCCTCTGCCGCCAGACGACTTCCGCAATGACGGCAGAAAACCGTAGTTCTGTCGGTCTCGGTTCGGACAATGGCCGTCGTGCCACAATTCAGGCAGAAACGAGCAGAATCCGGCAGGCCATGACCGCATTTGAGGCATCTGGCTCCTTGATCCAGTGTTGACATATAATGCTGCCACCCTTTTTGAATGGTTGCCACCAGTTCTCCTGCCGGTGTACCGTCGCTTTGCCACTGATTATTTACCAGTCGGTACCATTTCCCTGAACCGGCGCCGATAGTCCACACCGTTCTCTGACTGTCGTAGAATCGAAGTGCTTTCAAGGCTTCGCCCAACTCCCGGAATGTAAACTTTCCCTTTCTGTGGGCCTGGAAAAGAGTGTGAAATATAGTTTGCACTTCAATTGGTTGAAAACAGCGGGGGGCTGGTATACAAACTTCTTGTCGGCTTTTGTTTGACATGTTCAGTGACCTTTGAACCGATTGAGAATGTTCATGAAATTATGAACATCGCTTTGGTTATCGGGGTCGGGAACCGAGCCGTATTTATCATAGAATTCGTTCCAAGCCTGATGAGCGGCAGCGTCCTTCTGGTAAACCCCGGTCATATCAATTAGCCCCCGAGCATCTGGCTCTACCAGATCCCGTCCGATATTGGCAAATCCTGAGGTGTCTCTGCTGCCTCCCTGGGAGTTGGCCAGCGATGTTAAATTCATCAACCGGCGAATAATCCTGATGCCTTCCGTGGCGCCTTCCTCCCACTTTTCTCTATTGACTTGGCGAACCAGTTGGTCGGGACTATTGCCCGATAAGGCAGGGTTGAGTTTACCGCCGCTGCCCAAAGGCGCATTATCCCGTAGGACCTGTCCTCCGTGCGCATCAGCTTCATCCTGCGCTTCCCTTTCTTCAGGTGTTTGGGTTTGTCCCCACCGCGTAATACGTTGGACCATTTCCCAGAAACTCTCATCTTCTGGTGGCGGCGGGCCGAAGATTGCCGGGCGCACTGCCGGGGGCTTTACCTCCATTTGGCCGCCTTGGCGTACCAAATTAAATAGGGTTTCAAAAAAGCCATCATCCCCGCCCGCAATCAGTATCCCTTCGGCAGGGTCCTCCGGCGGCGGTATCGCGGCAATTTCAATCGGTGGCCGTAATTCCGGTGGCAGGTTATCACCCGACGCACCGGTGATATAGCTATCGCCGAAGGTCTCTTCGGCGGAAACAAAGTACGGGTCTGACCCTCCTGAAGCACTTGTTTCTGGGTATCTTTCAAAGCGATTTCCCAACAAAGCGGCCCCAACGGCCAGGGCCGCTGCCGCCAGACCAGCGGCCGCGGTGGTCCCGAGAGAGCCAAACCCCTGGGCCAACTCCGTGGCTGCCTCATCACCGGATATGTCATAACCATCGGTATGATGCCAGACGGCATGCTGAGCAGTACTGCCGAATTCCCCTGACCGGTTTATATTCTCCAATGTTTGAAGTAAACTGCCTGTGGCCATATCGCCAGGTGAAAAAATGTCTGAGCGCCTGGGTCCGGAATCATGTTGTTCTCCGCAGAAGGCGATGATGAGACTCTGGCTGGTGCCGGGCGGAACAGTGATAATTTCGGCTCCGGCGGTGTACATCGTTTGAGTTACGACATTCTGCGGGACCATGGCCAGTCCGATGGGGACTTTTATGTGGTAGGTGTTCCCGGTGGCGTTATTAAAGGTCGCTTGTAAAGACTGTCCGTAGTAGCCATTTCCTGAGCCATTAACTACGGCGTTAACTCCTGGTATCCCTCCCGACATGACATCCTGTATCGCAAAATCATAAGCGGCGGCGCTGAGCGACAGGGGGATAAGACCGAATATACAGGCAATAAGAACAACCAACGATTTGGGAATCAGGCGTTTCATCTGTCAATCCCAGTTGATTAGCTTGTTCAACTATATGCCCGCATTACAGGGATGTCAATACTTTATCCGGTATGATTGAACAAAGCCGCCGGGTGATTCACCCGGCGGCTTTTTAATTTAGGCTCAAAGTTGGCGGTACCCCAGCGCTACTCGCCTTCGTTGCCGCCGACCAGGGCGGGGTACTCTTCCGGAGCCTCCACCGCCGGCGGTGCATGTCGGATCGTGAAGGCCAGTTCTTCACCTTCGCCGGCGGCATCAACCACTACGGTATCGCCGGGGCCGTAATCGCCGCGGAGCAGGTCCTCGGAAAGTTTGTCCTCCATCAGGCTCTGGATGACGCGGCGCAACGGACGCGCGCCGTACACCTCATCATAACCCTTGCGGCCCAGGACGTCCTTGGCGGCTTCAGTGATTTCAATTCCGATATTCTTTTCTTTAAGCTGAGTGGTAACCGACATCAGTTGCAGGTCAACTATCTGCCTGATTTGGTCACGGGTCAGCGAATGGAAGACCACCGTGGAGTCAATACGGTTCAGGAACTCCGGTCGGAAGCTCTTCTTGACCTCGCTCAGCAGTTTATCCTTCATCTTTTCATAGTTGACCTCAACCGCTTTGGTCTCATCGCTGGTTGTGGAGAACCCGATGGCTCCGGAGCCTTTACGGATCAGGTCGGCTCCTATGTTGGAGGTCATGATGATGATGCTGTTGCGGAAATCCACCCGCCGGCCTTTGGCGTCAGTCAGGTGACCATCGTCAAATATCTGGAGCAGAATATTAAAAACGTCTGTATGGGCTTTCTCAATCTCGTCCAGCAGAATCAGACAGTACCCCTTGCGGCGCACCGCTTCGGTGAGTTGGCCGCCTTCATCGTAACCGACATAACCGGGAGGCGCTCCCACCAGGCGGGACACGGCGAATTTCTCCATGAATTCGCTCATATCAATGCGCACCATGCTGTCTTCTGAACCGAACATAAACTTGGCTAAGGCGCGGGCCAGTTCAGTCTTGCCGACGCCGGTGGGCCCTAAGAAGACAAAGTTGCCGATAGGCCGTCGCGGGTCTTTAAGACCGGCGCGGGCGCGCCTGACCGCTTTGGCAATGGTAACAATCGCTTCATCCTGGCCGATAATGCGTTCGTGCAGCACTTCTTCCATGTGCAGCAACCGTTCGGTTTCATCGCCGGTCAGTTGCAACAACGGTACCCCGGTCCACATGCTGACCACGTCGGCAATGTCTTCCTTGGTGACCCGGGGCTTTTCCTGGCCTTGTTCCTGCTGCCACTCTTCTTCCATCTTGCGCCGTTTTTCGGCGATCTGATATTCACGTTCCCGCAGTTCGGCGGCAAAGTCGTACTGCTGGGTAGCCAGTGCGGCTTCCTTGTCGCGGCGGTAGGAGTCCTCCGCCTTCTTCAGATCCTTGAGCGGCATGGGTTTGGTTCGGTGACGGATGCGCACCCTGGAGGACGCCTCATCAATAATGTCAATCGCCTTATCCGGCATGAAACGGTCGGAGATGTAGCGCGAGGCCATGTTGGCCGCCGCTTCCAGTGCGTCATCGGTGATGTCCAGCCGGTGATGCTCCTCATAGCGGCTTCGGATGCCGCGCAGAATTTCAATAGTATCTTCCAGCGATGGTTCTTCAACCAGCACCGGCTGGAAGCGCCGTTCCAGAGCTGCGTCCCGTTCCACATGCTTGCGATAGTCATCAAGTGTGGTAGCGCCGATAATCTGAATTTCACCGCGGGCCAGCGACGGCTTCATGATGTTGGCGGCATCTACCGCCCCCTCGGCCGCGCCGGCGCCGACCATGGTGTGAAATTCGTCAATAAAGACGACGATATTGCCGACGCTTCTTAACTCTTCAAGTATTTTCTTGAGCCGCTCTTCAAATTCACCCCTGTATTTCGTGCCGGCTACCAGGGAGGCGATGTCCATGGAAACCAGCCGTTTATTTTCCAGCGTCTCTGGGACGTCGGCGGCTATAATGCGATGGGCCAGGCCCTCCACGATGGCGGTTTTACCGACGCCGGGTTCACCGATCAGAGCCGGGTTATTCTTGGTGCGCCGGGACAGAATCTGGATGACCCGATCAATTTCCTTCTGTCGGCCAACCACCGGGTCCAACTTGCCGGCGCGGGCGGCGGCGGTAAGGTCCAGAGACACTGCGTCAAGGTTAGGCGTCTTACCCTGCGCCTTGCCGGCCTTGAGCGGCGCGCCGCGGTTGATAGCCCCCTGAGACAGTACTCGGGTAATTTCCGCCCGGGCCTTTTCAATGGTGATGCCGAAGCTGTCCAACACACCGGCGGCAACGCCTTCGCCTTCGCGCAATAGCCCCAGCAACAGATGCTCGGTGCCGATGTAGTTATGATTAAGGGTTCTGGCTTCGTCAATCGCCAGTTCAATAACCTTTTTAGCCCTTGAAGTCAGTCCGGTTTCGCCGCTGGACGGTTTTTCACCCCGACCGATAACGAATTCTACGGCGGAGCGCAACTTAGCCAGGTTAACGTCCATTCCGGTCAACACCCGGGCGGCGACGCCGTCCTCTTCCCTCACCATACCCAGCAGGATATGCTCGGTGCCGATGTAGTTGTGATTTAAGTTCTGCGCCTCTTCCTGGGCGTAGGTTAAAACGCGTCTGGCGCGTTCAGAAAATTTGTCAAACCGACTTGCCATAATAAAATCCCCTCCCTCGGGATACATAACCATTATAGGTCAAAAACGCTGAAGCGTAAAGGATACCAGCTACAAACCGCGAATAAAATCTACAGGAAAGCTTATTCAAGGCCGGTAAATCATCCGGATACAGTGCTGGTGCCGGGGCGTCCTATTGCCACCAACAAGGGTTAATTGCTAGAATTGTCCGTCAAATCAACTCTTGAGGATTTTAACCGCATGCGTTTGCAGTTCAATAATCTGAAAATAGTCAGCGCCGTTGAGCGTTTTTTGGGCCAGGAGTCCACCGGCGGGTTTTTATTGTTCGGTGCTGCGGTGTTGGCCATGATTATCGCCAATTCCCCGCTGTCTGCCCAGTATTTTGACTTTCTGCATATAGAAGCCGGCATTAATGTCGGTGATTTTCATTTGGAAATGTCGCTGGCTCACTGGATCAACGATGGCCTGATGGCACTGTTTTTCCTGCTCATCGGCCTGGAAATCAAGCGGGAACTTATGGTCGGTGAATTGTCCTCACCGGCTAAAGCCGCCTTCCCGGCCATAGGTGCCCTCGGCGGCATGCTGGTACCGGCGGGTATTTATCTGGCCATTAATATGGCCGATGGCGGCAAAGCGCACGGTTTTGGAATCCCCATGGCTACCGACATCGCTTTTGCGCTGGGGTTCCTGATGCTGCTGGGTAAGAGGGTGCCACTGGCACTCAAGGTCTTTCTGGTGTCACTCGCCGTCATTGATGACCTCGGTGCTATCCTGATTATCGCCGTAGCCTATTCCAGTAATCTGGACTGGGGTTCCCTTGGTATGGCGGGTGTGGTTGTCGCCGGTCTGATCATGCTTAATGCCGGTGGGGTTAAAAAACTAACACCGTATCTGGCTCTTGGCCTGATACTCTGGTTCTTTGTCTTTGAATCCGGCATTCACGCCACTATTGCCGGCGTACTGTTGGCGTTAACCATTCCGGTAAGGCAGAAGATTTCCAGCAAGGAGTTTGTGGATACCTGCAATCTGGAATTGGAAGCCTTCAGCGGCGCCGAGTCCCGGCGTAAAAACGTTCTGTTGAATTCGGAACAACAAGACGCCGTTGAAAAAATCGGTGCGGCATACGAACATGTTCAGAATCCTTTGCTTAGGCTGGAGCACGCGCTGCATCCTATAAGTGCCTTTTTCATCATGCCGGTTTTTGCCCTGGCCAACGCCGGCGTCGCCATCGGCGGTGATATTGAAATGGTCCAGCCGATTACTCTGGGCATTATGGCCGGTCTGCTGATCGGTAAGCCTGTGGGCATCATTGGACTGACCTGGCTTATCAGCAAAATCGGCTGGATTGCCAAGCCGGCCACCTGCCAATGGAATCATATCATCGGTGCCGGTTTGCTGGCCGGCGTGGGTTTTACCATGTCCATCTTCATCACCGGCCTGGCGTTTACTGACGTCGGCTCCATAGATTCCGCCAAACTGGCTATCGTCGGTACGTCCCTCGTAGCTGGTATTATTGGAGTGCTGTTTCTGCTCAAGCAGCCGGCTACAGATACCTGTACTTTGGAACCGGAGAAACCAACAAAGCATTAGGCGCCGGATTACACGGTACCTCAATATTGCTATAATCATCCCCAGGCCCCTGTAGCTCAGAGGATAGAGCAGCGGTTTCCTAAACCGCGTGTCGCGCGTTCGAGTCGCGCCAGGGGCACCAAAGATTCGGGAGGTTGTATCGTGCCGAGCCTTAAAGCCTTTTTTACCAACATGTCTGCGCCCATGCCCCTCCATAAGAAAATCTATCTGGTTTTCCGCAACAACGGCATTAAGCTGGTAAAACGCCAGAGTTGTTGCGGGCATCACGGCCAACCTGGTTGCTGAGAGGGTTCACATGACCACCCTCGTGAAGGGTGAGGTTCCTGTAACCTTAAAAACTGGAGTGGACAGTGCATGAATGAGACATTAAAAATCATTAATAATCGCCGCTCTGTAAGGGCTTATACTTCTCAGCCAGTTACCGATTCCGAAAAGGAGCTGATTTTGAATGCCGCTTTCAGATCTCCGACAGCCGGAGGACTGATGCTTTATTCAGTCATTGACATTGCTGACCAGGGCTTAAAGGACAAATTGGCAACTAGTTGTGATCATCAGCCTTTCATTGCCAAAGCGCCTTATGTATTGCTTTTCCTGGCTGATTATCAGCGATGGTTTGATTATTTTAACCTTTCCAATGTTGAACCGCGCGCAAAAGAGTTAAACCGCCCTTTTCGTCACCCTCAGTCCGGCGATCTTTTATTAGCTTGCTGCGATGCTTTAATAGCGGCCCAGACCGCGGTCATTGCCGCCGAATCCATAGGAATCGGTTCGTGTTATATCGGCGATATTCTGGAGAACTACGAGTATCATCGGGAACTGTTTAATCTACCCCCGTATACATTGCCGATTACTATGGTATGTTTTGGTCACCCGACCGAAAGCGCCTTGCGCCGTAAACTTACCCTCCGACTACCGCGTGAGGGGCTTGTGCATCAGGATAAATACCGCCGACTGGATGCTGATAAACTGAAAACGGTTTTTACGGATATGGAAACTCAATTTATTGCTGGTGTTCATGCTCCTGAAATAACGAACGCGGGGCAAGATGTCTTTTTTCGGAAGTTCACTGCAGATTTTGCGATTGAGATGAATCGATCGGTCAACAAGATGCTGGAAAATTGGCGTTGAGACGCTTTTACTGAAAGTCTTTCCTATCTCTACCACCCCTCCGGCGTTATAATTGTTGGTTGAGCGATCAATCCACTTTATAATCAGGTGAGGTGTTCGCATGAAAAAAGTATTGGTGCCGCTGCTTCTGTCAGCGCTGATTGTTGTGTCGGCCTGTACCCGTCCTAGCTACGGCCAGGAACTAAAGTCGGACCTGCCCCGGCAAACGCCGGATGTCCCGGCGGCGGAGATGACCGAACTGGTGTCGGGCAATACTGACTTCGCCCTGGCGTTGTACCAGTTACTAAAAGAAGAGGGCGGCAACTTTTTCTACTCCCCGTACAGCATTTCTGTCGCCCTGGCTATGACCTATGCCGGGGCGAACGGTGAAACGGAGCGGCAGATGGCCGATACGCTGCGTTTCACTCTGGGGCAGGCTAAGCTCCATCAGGCGTTGAATGCGCTGGACGCCGCCGTCAATTCCCGTGGTCAGGGGGCTAAAGGCAAGGATGATCAGCCCTTCTCCCTGAAGGTGGTTAATGCCATCTGGGGCCAGCAGGATTTTCAGTTTTTAAATTCGTATCTGGACCTGTTGGCGGCGAATTACGGTGCCGGGCTGCGTACGCTGGATTTTGCGGCTGACCCGGAAGGTGCCCGCAAAACCATCAACGACTGGGTAGCCCGGGAAACCGAAAAACGCATCCAGGATCTGCTGCCGCCGGGCAGCATCAAGGAAATTACCCGGCTGGTGCTGACCAACGCTATTTATTTTAATGGCGGCTGGCTAAAACCGTTTGAGGAGAATGCCACAACTGACGGGATTTTTAACCTGCTTAACGGCAATCCGGTGACGGTTTCCATGATGCACCAGAGTGAAACCTTGGGCTATGCCGCCGGTTCCGGCTATCAGGCGGTAGAGCTGCAGTATGACGGCGGTGAATTGTCCATGGTTATCATTCTACCTGAGGTTGGGGGTTTTGAATCCTTTGAGGATACTCTTGACGGGGTGATGCTGCAACACATCATCGGTGATCTGCGCAATGGGTTTGTCAATCTGTTCATGCCTAAATTTGAATTTGAGTCCTCATTCAGCCTGAAATCCGCGCTCTCAGCCATGGGTATGCCCGTTGCCTTTACCGACGCGGCGGATTTTTCCGGCATCACCGGCCAGCCGAACCTGCTGATCGCGGATGTGGTTCATAAGTCCTTTGTGGCGGTTGATGAAGCCGGCACCGAGGCCGCAGCGGCCACCGGCGTGATCATGGACCTGACCTCCGCCCCGGGTGGTGACCCTGTCACCATGACCATTGACCGGCCGTTTATTTTTCTCATTCAAGATATTGCCACTGGTGCCGTCTTATTCACCGGCCGGGTGATGAATCCGCTGGAATAACATCGGCTATCCGTAAACAGGGGGAGCGGTGAAATACCGCCCCCTTTTCAATTTGGCAAAATAGTCACCTTGGGTTAAGATGTCATTTATATTCTACTTGTACCGGGGTAATTCATGAGCGCCACTCTTAAACGCCTGCTGTTAGTAATCGGTATCCTTATCGGGATCGTTGCCGTCGGTACCGGCGGCTTCATGGCCGTGGAGAAACTGACGTTCTTTGATGCCTTCTACCTGACGGTCATGACTATCACCACTGTGGGTTATGGCGATATTGTGGCGGCGACGACCGGAGGCAAGGTTCTTTCAATGGTGGTTGTCATTACCGGTTTTACATTTTTTACCGCCGTAGTGGTTACCAGTGTTCAACTTTTTTTTGAAAAGCGGGAGGACACCCGCCGCGCTCAGCAGTTGAATACATTGACCACCCTGTTTTTCAGTGAAATCGGGGATAATCTCCTTAGAATGCTCCATCAGTGCGATGTTGACCACCATCGGTTGCAGGCGGCATTACCTGATCAATCTGAATGGACGGAAGATGATTTCGCGCCTCTGTCTCGGGCCTTGAAACTTCACCGCGTTAACATTGATCCGTTAGCTGCTGATGCCGAAGCCTTGCGTAAGTTATTGGCTTCGGGTCTGTTGTTCCGCTTGCTGGAGGCACCCCATGTATTTGAACACGACTTGTTTAATTCTTTGCTTCGTGCCATGTTCCACTTGCGGGGCGAGTTAGCCGCTCATCCTGACCTGATGGTTCTCAAGCAGGCTAAGCTTGATCATCTTGCCAGTGACTTCACCAAGATCTACCAGCCGCTGGTCAAACTCTGGCTGGAACACTTGAATTACCTGAGACGATTCTATCCCACCCTGTTCCATTCTCTGCTGGAATCCAATCCGTTCAAACCGGCAGTTTTCAAACCTGATGATGCCAATATCGCTGTTTTGTAACCGACAAAATTCCTGTTATCATGGACAAAACAAATAATAAATCAGATAGAGAGGTTGTTGATGGGAAAATCAATTAAGGGTACCAGGACTGAGGTTAATTTGCTGACCGCCTTTGCCGGCGAGTCTCAGGCACGTAATCGCTACACCTATTTTGCCGGCGCCGCCAAAAAAGAGGGCTTTGAACAAATAGCCCATATCTTTATTGAAACTGCGGAAAATGAGAAAGAGCATGCCAAGGTATTTTTCAAATACCTGGAAGGCGGTGATGTAGAAATTACCGCCACTTATCCAGCCGGTGTCATCGGCAGCACCCGTGAAAACCTGGAAGAAGCGGCCAACGGTGAAAAGATGGAATGGTCGGTGATATATGCCAATTTCGCCGCTGTAGCGGATGAAGAAGGCTTTGTTGATATCGCGACTTCTTTCCGCGAAATCGCTGAGGTGGAAGAGTTCCATGAGCGGCGTTATCGTTCTTTGGCTGCTAATATTGATAAGGGTGAAGTCTTCAAACGCCCGGCGACCGTAAAATGGCATTGCACCAACTGTGGTTACGTCCATGAAGGACCCGAAGCGCCGGAATGTTGCCCCGCTTGCAAACATCCGCAGTCCTATTATGAACTGCTGGCTGAGAACTGGTAATAATTTGCCCTCCCTGCGAAAGGCCCGCGCTGGATGGCGCGGGCCTTTCGTTATGCCCGGCCTGATAATCTTCAGGTCATTCTACTTTTTGTTCAGTTCTCTCACCGGCCGGCCTTCAATATAACCCCGGTACCCCTCCGGTGCCAATTGGAATCGGGGGGCGTCTTCATCCGCCCAGCGGAAGCCGTAGGTTTCCGGGTTGTAGCGCTTCATCACTGCCCACAGGTCCCCGATAGCCTGCTCAAATTTCTCGTCGTCGTACGGCTGCCCTTGGAACACCATCATTTTGCATGGCGGTAGTTCTACGATGTCAAACCCTTCAGGTACCTGTCCTGTATAATCCAGCGGTACCTCCACCCCCTGAGCGTATGCCGAAGTGTCTGCCGGGCGGAGGTTCTCCGGTAGCCACATACCCATGGGTTCGTATAGCGCATCCTTGATGCCGGAAAGGGTTTCCCAAACGTCACAGCCTACCTCTTCGCAATACTCAAAGTAATGAGTCGCTTTTTTGCCCCGTTTCAAAAGCAGTTTCCGCGCCGGGCGCTCTACTACCTGGACGAAAACCGTGTCCATATTCATGTCGTTGGTTGCCATTTCAGTGTCTCCTGTTTGTAGCGTAAGGTAATAGTCACGGGCGCCGGGCGGCATAAACATCTTGAGCGGCGGCTTGTTCCTGGCGTAATTAAGGGGACTCATGCCGAACTGACGGGAAAAAGCGCGGGTGAATCCTTCATGGGACTCAAAGACAAAATCCAGAGCCACGTCAATGATTCGCGCGCCGCCATTGCGTAGTCTGGCGGCTGCCCGGGACAGCCGCAAAGCCCGTATGTATTCAAACGGAGTTTTGCCGGTGAGTTCTTTGAATATTCTGGCCGAATGCCAGGGGGAATAGCCGGCCGCGACTGCCAGGTCGTGTAGTGAAATCGGTTCCTGGAGTTGCCGTTCAATGTGGTCCTGCATCCGCTGAACCGCTTTTACCTTTTCCCAGTGTTCCGTAACTTTACCTCCATCCGGCAGTATACCGCGGCAGCGGGATGGTTTCTTGACCGTGCTTGCTGTCTTTTACCGGCGATGGTCATTGGTCGGATTATTGTAGCACGGGCGACACCAGCATTCAGCCGGCACTGCATGTTCGGGATTCCTTATTATATGGTATATTAAATTCATAAAGGGGGAACGGTAATGCGGGATTTCAATGAAGCTGACAAAAAGAAGAAACAAAAAAGGATAAACGTACCGGCCAACCCCGGTAATCTCTCCCCTGAAGTCCTGGCCGAACTGGAAAATGTGGTCAAAGGCTCATTGAAAGACGGGTATTTGCCTTGTCCGGCGGCTTGGGTGCTGGCGGACGAAGCTAAAGTCCCCCGAATTGTGATCGGGAGTATCGCCGACGGCCTGGGAGTCCGGGTTGTCAAATGTCAATTAGGCTGTTTCGGAGTGGCCAAGACGCCTGGGAAGAAAACAGATTATGAAGCGCTTGAAAGCGGCGTGGTTGCCGCCATTGAAGGCTTGGAGGCTGACGATCAGCTTACCTGTGCTGCGGTATTTGACCTGGCTAAGACCCATAAGTTGAATCCCATGGTGATTGCTGATGAAATAAGCGCCATGGGATTAAAAGTTCACATTTGCCAGTTAGGCTGTTTCTAAGCCAACTGTTGGCTCCCTCTGGTCAAGAGAGGCTGTCCGAATTACGTTATACCTTCAGCCGACCGCTGAACCCTCTGGCGGCATAGTAGGATTCCGCACCGTTGTGGTAGATAAATACCGTGTCAAAGCGACGGTCGCCGAAGAGGGCACCCCCCAGTTTTCTAATTTCTGGTGGTGTTTGTATCCAGCTTGATGTTTTCGTATCAAATTCGCCGAGGCCCTGCAGTTCCCGATACTGGGCTTCCGTTAAAAGCTCAATACCCATGGCGGTTGCCAGGTCAACGGCACTGTTTTTCGGCTGATGTTCTTTCCGTGACTCCAGCGCTTCACGATCATAGGAGGCACTTCTGCGGTCTTTGGGGCTTTCCGGTGAGCAATCGTAAAAAATGTATTCACCGGTCTTGTCATCATAACCAACCACATCCGGTTCTCCGCCGGTTCTTTCCATTTCACTGAGTGACCACAGTTTCTCCGGGCTGGCTTCCAGCTTGCGCTGTATCTTGTCCCACTCAAGGCCTTTGTGGCGGCTGAAGTTTGTCTTGAAGCGGGCTTCCAGGGTTATCAGAAGCTCCTGGTGTTGTGCCGGGGATAATTCCTTTGTGTGATCTGTTGTCATGCTTCAATCATAGCCCAGTTTGAGGGGTGTGTAAAAAGGGGGCCGATAATAATTTTGGTAGAAAAGCCGAAGAAAAATGGAGCTGAGGGAACGATAGCTAGAACTTTTGAATGTGCTTTTGTCATCATGTGAATACCAGGATCCCCGACCTTGTGTAGGTATACCTACGTTCATGATCAAGGGTTTTCGTTTAGTTTGGTGTAGCCCGAATCTCCAATGTTACCTTAGTATATAACAAGGCGCAAATTCTAGATTTGAGTTCGGCGTGGTGGTCTGACGTGTATGGCGAACAGAGGCAATCGTGTTCGTGACAAAATCTGAATTCACCAAGACTGATCAGGTGCTATCCGAATCCCCAAGTTCATACTTCTGCTGATACCCACGGGAAGTTACCATTCGCCCTTCAATAATAGTGGTTTGTGAATTACCAACGATTACGATGCTGGTCATACCCACTTCCTGCCGGGTAAGACTTGCCAGGTCGGTAATGACCACGGTTTGATCCGGACGGTAAGCATCGCTGACGATGCCGACCGGGGTACCGCTGTCACGATGCCTTGAGAGAATTTGTACGGCCTTTTCGATCTGGTGCGGCCGTTTCCGACTCTTGGGATTATAGAAGCCGATGACGAAATCAGCTTCAGCGGCCAGCGCAATCCGCTTCTCTATCTTCGGCCAGTCGGTGAGATAATCGCTCAGACTGATGGTGCAAAAATCGGTCATAAGCGGTGCACCGAGGAGCGAGGCCGCAGCTGAAACCGCTGAAATACCTGGAATCACCACGATTTCCGGCGTCACTTCCATTTCCGCCGCCACCTCGAGTGCCAGGCCGGCCATACCATAAATGCCGGCGTCCCCGCTGGAGATGAGAGAGACTATTTTCCCGGCGCAGGCCAATTTGACTGCTTCGCGGGTTCGATCTACCTCTTTAGTCATACCGCTGGACATCAGAGTCTTCCCAGCCAATAGCGGCTGGATTAGATCGAGGTACATCTTGTAGCCGATGACGACATCGCTTTCATCAATGGCTTGCCGGGCGCGAAAGCTCATATCGGCGAAATCACCGGGTCCGATGCCGACTACCGACAGTTTTCCTCTTTTGACTGTACTGGCGACGATCTCAGCTACAGCCACCGTGACCTGACCGTCCACCGCGTGCTTTTCCACAAGGAGCGCCGTGTTGCCGCTTGCTGACAGGGCAGCGGCCTCAGCTACCGAAGGAGTCCCTGCGTGAGTGAGGGCGTGCGCCGACGGTGATGACGGCACCGGAACCCGCGCCAACTCATCGGAAGGAAAAAACTTAAGTGGGATATCGCCCATTTTAGCATACGTGATCAGTCCAAGCTCGTCACTTTTCAGATCAACGGAGGTTAGCATGGCTATTGACATTGTTGACAAGCCGTACTTCAAAAATACCCCGTTTATCGCTTTTTCGATCATGGAGGCGCTGGTGCCACGGTTACAACCGATGCCCACGGCCAAATTCTTGGGATGGAAGGTTGCCGTCGGAATATCGGAATCCAACTTCACTTCTCGATTGGTTATCACCATCCGGGCTGTGGCTTTCTCATATTTCAATTCCTCGATTGTTTTATACAATGTAACGTTTCCTGAAATCGTTTCTTGCCAATCTGTCTCTCCCGAATCCTGGTAAATTCCTACCGGGTCCCCGTTGATTAACGCCGCGGCCAATCCGGTAAAGTCGCTGCCTGGTTCGGTGCGCCAGTTATTACGCGCCGCCAGATTGTCAGGCGACAGGTTGTGCGAGACATCGCTTGCCGTGGTGATCACGGGATGCGACCCCAACACCGCCGCGACCTTCTGGGTTAGCGCATTAGCCCCCCCGAGGTGCCCGGATAGTAAGCTGATGACATTTTCGCCGCATTCGTCAATGACGATCACTGCTGGATCAGACTGCTTGCTTTTAAGGTGAGGCGCAATAGCCCTGACAGCAATACCGCTGGCCATGATGAGTGCCATTGACCCGCATTCCTTGAACAACCGTCCGATCAGTTCACCCACCGGTCCTTCATAGGGATGCTCGCCGGTCTGCGGGTTATCGAGAAACCGGGACGGAGCGTATAGTACGGACTGCGGTGAAAGTGACTTCAGCCGCCGCCCCAGCGCCGTGCCCTTTTTGGTGACAGCGACGATGCCGAGCTTAGCGGTAACCATGGGAGAACTCTTTATCGTATAACTTGGAAACCATGCCCCTATCTTTCGCGGCAAGTACATCGCCGACAATGATGAGCGCCTGGCGGGAAATCCCCGCCTTTGAGACATCGGACGCAAGATTGGCGATTGTTGTCCTGATCACCTTTTCCTCCGGCCAGCTGGCGCGGTAAACCACGGCCACCGGAGTCTCCGCATTGCGGCCGCCCTTTAACAGTTCGGCGGCGACCTCCGGCACCATACCGGAGCTGAGGAATATAGCCAGCGTGCCACCATTGCTGGCCAGGCGGTGCAATGCCTCATTTTCGGGTACGGGCGTACGACCAGCCAGACGGGTAATAACCACCGTCTGACTGACCTCTGGGATTGTCAGTTCTGTTCTTAGCGCCGCAGCGGAGGCAAAGAGGGAGCTCACGCCAGGGATCACAGTGTATCCGATGCCCCGCTTGTCCAGTTCAGCCATCTGTTCACCAATGGCGCCGTAGAGACTTGGCTCGCCGGTCTGTAGCCGGGCTACCAGCTTGCCATCGGCGACCGCTTTTTCGATGACAGCGGTAGTTTCTTCCAGGTTCATCGCGGCACTCTTGTGAATCTCGGCACCGGGTTGAGCAAATTTCAACACTTCTGGATTAACCAGCGAATCGGCATATATAACAACCTGCGCCTGACCAAGCGCCTTCATGCCCTTGACCGTTATGAGATCGGGATCGCCCGGGCCGGCCCCGATAAAATATACCTGGGTCATCTTTACCTCCGTACCATCATCAGTGAAAAATAGCCGGGTTTCCGGCCGTTGAGTTCCCTAAGGTCGCGGATAATACGCTCTTCAGTGGTCGAAGCCTTTATTACCACCGTGGCCCGGCCTAGAAGCCCCATTTCTTCCAGCACAACGACAAGTTCATCAAAAACCGGATTGATTTTCATGAATATAACACTGTCAAATTCGGAGAGAACGCTCCGAATCGCCTCCCGGTCCGAAGGCGCCGGCACAACAGCCAGCCGCTCATCGCCTCGCACCAGAGGAATGCCGGCGCGGGCCGGCGCGGCGGTGATCGATGAAACGCCGGGTACGACCTCAATCCATCGGTCAGCGTCGGCGGCCAGTTTTTCGTAGAGATAGATGAAGCTGCCGAACAAAAACGGATCGCCCTCCGCAATGAAGGCACAATCGTGACCGTCATCGAGCTTGGCGGCAACGGCACGGGCAGCGGCCCGCCAGGCGGCATCGAGTTCCGTCTCATCATCAGACATGGGGAAAACAAGGTTGGTGATTTTAGCTCCCAGAGTACCGTCAAGCTGACAAACGATGCGCGAGGCCAGGCTGGGCTCTCCTTCCGCTTTACATGGGGCAAAAATAGCTGTGACTTCTCGAAGGAGACGCAATGCCTTGATGGTAACCAGTTCCGGATCGCCGGGTCCGACACCGATACCGTATAGTTTTCCTTGAGTCACCTAGTTTACCTCTTTCTGCCGTTGGGCTGATAAGATGAATACCGGATTCAATGGTTCGAACCGGGTTAGACTGCCGATCGCGCGGCTGCGCGAAATATTGAGCATAATCATATCTGAATCAAATCCAAGATCATTTAATGCTTGCCTGGCCTCGGTGAGATTCTCGATTGTGGCCAGATTGAGCACGATACGGCCTTGAGTATTCAAACGGCCGGAAATCTTAGCCAGTATCTTGTTTATCCTACCGCCACTGCCCCCGATGAATACGGCGTCCGGATCAGGCAGTCCGATTAACGCCTCAGGCGCGCCGCCCTCGATGACAGAGATATTTCCATCGCTGAATTTTGCGACGTTGGCCTTCAATCCTTCAAGGCTTTCAGCGGCTCGTTCTATAGCGAACACTCGGCCGCAGCGTGCCACCCGGGCAGCCTCAATGGAGACCGAACCGCTGCCAGCCCCGATATCCCAGACTACACTATCATCCCGCAGGCCAAGTTTGGCTAGGCTGATGGCCCTGACCTCCATCTTGGTGATAAGTCCTTTATCAGGGGTGCGGAAAATGAAACTCGTGTCGTCCTGCCCGAAGAACGGCATATCTTGTTTCGGTGGCAATTCACCCAAGAGAATCATCACGTTAAGCGGCGAAAACTCAGCTGCGGCAACTTCCGCTAAAGTTCCTGAAAATACTTGCTCATCGCCCGTACCCAGATCCTGACAAACATAGACCTGGCGATCTATCCCGGCCGCAATCAGGGTTTGCGCTACTTTTGACGGCGTGTTGTCTCTGTCGGTCAACAACGATACCTTCTGGTTTTGGCGCACCAGACCGATAATGTCGTCAATCGGCCGGGAGTGAACGCTGGACAGGACGGCATCATCCCAGGAGATTTTAACCGCGGCAAACGCCAGTTGAAAGGCACTGATTCCCGGTATTATTTTGATATTATCCGGTCCCAGAGCACCGGTCAGGTTCTTGGCAATGCCGTAACAGTTCGGGTCGCCCGATGCCAGCACAACTACCCGGCGCCGGGGAAGGTTATCCTTGACCGCGGCGATAACCTCGGGCAAGTTATGGCCGATGGCTAGCCTCTCGGCCTTGATTTCGGGGAACATCTTCAGCAAACGAGCACCGCCAATGAGCAACTCTGCCGTTTCAATGATTTCTCTGGTAGCCGGAGGAACACTCTCGCGACCACCGCTGATGCCGACAATGTGGACCAATTTATCAGTCATCGCTTCGCCCCAGGATTTTTCCGTCATAGTCACAGACGACACATACAACCTTAACCAGTCCTCCACCAGTGAAATCAGCACAGCGTGACGCCGCCGCGAGACTGAGACGGCGGCAGAAATCGGGAACCATTTCAATAGGCAGCTTTGAGAGAAACTCATTAGCCATGACCGTTGTACCCAACTCGGTTTGTAATTCTTCGGACGCGCCCATTTCGACCGCAATGCCGGCAAGCAGGCCGATGTCAATATCGGATTTCGTAAAATGGGTATTTATCTCACCCGCCGCCAGTTTGCTCGCCTTGCCGACCATGCACCAGATTTCTGCTTCAGGGACACCTTTCTCACCGCAAGCCCGAAGCGCCTCGTCCATGAAATCGCCGACTAAAATAAAGCATTCCTCACCAAGGTCGTTCGCCGCCTGAGCGTACTTCTCAGTGCGGCGTCCGGTCGACGCCACCACCTTGGGACAGCCACAGGCCTTGGCGATACTCACCGATTGCGGAATGCTGGCCTTATAAGCGTCCAACGAATACGGTATGACGATTCCGGTAGTCCCTAATACAGATAAGCCTCCGACAATACCCAAACGGGGATTGAGGGTGCGCTTCGCCAGTGCCTCGCCGCCGATAATGGCCACCGTCACCGAAAACCCCCGGCCGCCCTCACAAGTACCTAATAACGGGATGAGTTCACCGGTAATCATTTTCCGGGGTCCGGGGTTAATAGCCGACTCACCCACCGGCACTTCCAGACCCGGACGGGTTACTGTCCCTACGCCTTCGCCGCCGGCGAGTTTGATGCCGGGTGTATCAGTCCACCTGAGGGTGGCTTCCACAACTGCGTGATGAGTAATATCCGGGTCATCTCCGGCGTCCTTGATGACGCGGCACACCGCCTCGCCCCTGGAATATCGGCATTCACTAACGTCAAAAGCCACCGTCTCCCCAGTTAAAAGGCTGATTTCCACCGCCGTTACTCTCTTTTGACCAATAAGGGCGAGTGCGGCTGCCCGGGCTGCGGCGGTGGCACAGGCTCCAGTGGTAAAACCTCGCCTGAGGTGTTCGCGGTCTATGGTCATCGTCTTCATAAGCAGCTTTTCTGTCCGGACAACATTAGTTTTCTCATCGGCAAAACTGGTCAGACCTCAGATTTTTCATCTTTCATCACTTTCAAGTTGAATAACTCCTGAACCAGTTCGTCCAGATAATTGTCTCGGGAGGCCTCCAGTTTTAACTTATCCACGACGCTGTGAAGAAGTTTATTTACTATTGCCTGCGACATGGCATCTATTTTTTCCAAGGTAAAATCATCGGATTGATGCAGTGCTTTAACGGTTTCTTCGTACTGCTGGCGACGGATTACTTCAGCTTTTTGATACAGGGCCTGAATGACCGGACGATTTTTCTGGGATTGCCACCACATATAAAATCGGTCCATTTCAACAGCCAGAATAGTTTTCGCCCGGTCAACCTCAGCCAGCCGTTTGGCCCGGTTTTGCTGACAGATATGGTTCAAGTCATCAATGTTGAATACATGTACATTTGCGATATCGCGCGCCCGGTCATCAATGTCGCGGGGCACCGCGATGTCAATAAATACAAGCGGTCGCTCAGGCCGGGACTTCATCACCTCAACAACAAGGTCGTAACCGACAACCAGGTGAGGGGCGGAGGTGCAACTGATGGCGACGTCGGTCGCTTCCAGTTCACATATTAAATGACCCTTCGCTAATGACGCATTATCCAGCGAGTCAACCAGCAGGCGAGCCTTATCGGAAGACCGGTTATAGACGGACAATCTGCCGCCGCGTTTAACGATAGTTTCCGCTGCCAGCCAACCGGCTTCACCGGCGCCAATCACCAGTATTTTACATCGCTCCAAATTACCGGCAATACTTTCTACCTGGTCAACAGCCACGGAACTGATGGATAAGGCATTCTGGCTTATTCCGGTCTCAGCTCTGACCCGACGACCGGCAAGAATAGCATGGTCAAATAATCTTTCCAGCTTCAAACTGGTCATTTCACTCTGACGCGCAGCCTCAAGCGACTGCTTCACCTGCCCCAGTACTTCATATTCTCCGATAATCATGGAGTCCAAACCGGCGGCAACCTCAAACAAGTGGTGCATGGCTTCGTAATCCTGGTAAGTGTAAAGATACTGTTCAAGCTCCAGACGGGACAGCTTGGACCATTCACCGAAAAAAGTCAGGATGTTTTTATCACTACCGGAATGTGCCAGAAAATAAATCTCAGTCCGGTTACAGGTGGACAATATTATGGCGTGAGGGAAATAATCACGCAGCATTTCAAGTCCGGTTTTCAGCCGCGACGAGGTAATGGACAGTCTCTCCCGGATATGAACCGGGGTGGCACTGTGGTTAACCCCATAGATGAACAATGGCATCTAGTGATACCCTCCCGCTTTTTTCAACCTGACAATACCGCTGTGAAATGAATACATTTTCATGATGTCACTTGTTATCAGCAGCTTTACGGATAACTTCCTTCAATTCCTGCCGGGCGGCAACGATAGTCAGCGGGCGGCGGGTGAAGGATAAGCCATCTTCTTTCTCCAGTATTTCCATAAGGTGAGCGATACGGGGCAACCGTAACCCGGCAGACCGAGTGAGTTTTTCATCGGCAAATACATCTTCCGGTTGCCCGCAAGACAACAGTTCGCCAGATTTTAAAATGGCGACCTTGTCACAGAACAAGGGAACCAGGTCAACATCATGGGTGGCGACGACAATGCTGGTACCTTTATCGCGGTTTACCTTGCGTAGTAAATGCATAATGGCGGATATGCCTTTGGGGTCAAGCCCACTGGTAGGCTCATCAAGCAGGATGACCGCCGGGCGCATCGCCAGGACGCCAGCCAGGGCAGCCCGTCGCTTCTGCCCGTAGGATAACGTATGAATCGGCCGATCTTCCAGACCGGTCAAGCCAACCTCGGCTAGTGCTTCCCGGGTTCGTGATTCAACTTCAAGCGATGAAAGTCCGAGATTGACGGGGCCAAAAGCGACGTCCTGGGCGACGGTCGTGGCAAACAGCTGGTCATTGGGGTCCTGAAAGACAAGGTTAATTTGAGAGAAACGTTCCGTGTCCTTGATCTTATTCAGATCCCGGCCATCACGCAAAATGGAACCCGTTGTCGGTTTGAAAAGACCAACCAGTAGCTTTTGCAGCGTAGTTTTACCGCAACCGTTGGCGCCCAGCAAAGCCCAGAACTGGCCAGTCGGAATTTCTAACGAAATGTCTTTCAATGCCCGGGTGCCATCGGGATAGCGGAAGGAAACGTGATCTAGATTTATCAAAGCGCGACCCTGCCAATGAAATAAATTGCGATAAGGAGCGATAGTGCCAGACTGAGCCATACATAGTCAATGGTTGAAAGCACGCGTTTATTAACTGAAACCAAGTTACCGGAATAACCTCGCAGACTCATTGCCTCAAAGACTTTGTCGGCACGATCATAAGCCCGAAAAAACAAATTTGCTGCCAGGATGGAAATCGATTTAATGCCGGTGCGCCAGCGGGTATAACCCAGGCGCAAATGCTGTGCTTGACGAATGGCGATGACCTCCTCAAGGAGGACGAAAATGAAACGGTACATAAGTGCCATGATCTCGACGATGATTTTGGGTATCCGGAACCAGCGACTGGCTCCTATAAGCTGTTCTACCGGTGTGGATAGGCTCAGCCACACAACAAGAGCTGCGCCACCAATTACCCGCCCAATGATCAGCAACCCACGGTCCAAACCTTCAGAATACATCGACAAAGTCAACCCTAAAACATCAATCTTACCGATGACCGACTCTCCATAAAGAAAAAGCTGGGTCAGAAAGATTATCACGGCCATCACAATAGGCAACCCCAGCCTCAAGCGGATCAGCCTGAGGGGAATACCGGAAACCGTAAGGCTGCCTAAGCTGATTCCAGCTACTAACAGGGGTGCCAAAATATTGAGGCTGAACAGGTTTACAGTGATGGCAACGATAACGATAATCACCTTCAACCGAGCGTCAAACCTGCTCAGGCGACTGTCGCTGGCGGCTGCAGCTTCTAGAATATGGAAATCAGCCAATTAGTTGAGTTCCAGCGCGGCCGTTTTTAACAACAGCGTACTTCTGGTATTGATAGCCGGCTATGATGCCAATGACGGACCCGGAAGAGATGAAGATGAAGAGCACCACATCACCCAATTCTGGATTGAAGATTGGGTTGCCGGAAAAAGCTTCGAAAGCGGCTAGGATAATCCAAGCACCGACAAGAATAAATCCCGCCAGAATCCCGACTCGTCCGGTTGCGGATGATTTTGGGTTCTCGTTGCCGGTCATTAGCCTGCGCCAGTTGAAACCGACTAATCCGCCTGCGACAAGACCGCCCAACGTGAAGAAAAAGACCAGCATATTACCTTGTTCGGTATTGATTATCGGATCTCGGGCTTCCCGCCCAGCCTCGGTTGCGGCACCACTGGCCAGCACATCGGTGGCATCGTTGATAACGCCTTCCTCCTTGGCGGGATTATTATCCGCCAGGTAAAAGGTGCCGGCGACGGCAGCGACCGCCAGCAGAATGATCATAACGTTGATGAATATATTATTAGATTTCACGGTGTTGCTCCTTGAAAGGCGGTTTTCTTGGGGGCAAAGAAATTTGACAACAATTCCGGGCGACGCTGTGCAATAGCTACCACCACTGCTGCGGTAAACAGGCCTTCAATGACACCAAGGGGCAATTGAGTTGGGGCGTAGCCAATAATCAAAGTCCGCCATAGTTCACCGAAATTGCCAACAGAAAGTCCGGAGGCTAGTTCCAATGAGGTCATGGTGTACGTTGCCCAGTCGCCTATAATGCCGGCAGCAAAAGCAGCCAAAAATAAGCTAGCCCCGAAACGCCTGGTGAGCCAGAAAACCCCGAAACCAACAAAAGAACCGACTACCGCCATTGAGATGATGTTGGCACCCAGCGTACTAAGACCGCCGTGGGACAGGAAAAGTGCTTGGAACAGCAGGGCAATGGCGCCCAGCACGGTGCTGATGAACGGTCCCAGCAAAATGGCACCCAAAGGCGTGCCGCAGGGGTGAGAGGATGTTCCGGCGACGGGTACTGGGATGGGGAATATTGAGATCAAAAAAACAACGGCCCCGACCAAACCCAATAACGGCAGTATTCTGCGGTCTTCTTTAACCCGGGTTGAGATCATCCGGACGCCGACAATCAGGAAAGGTAAAGCCAGGATATACCAGCCGATTGCCCAGGCTGCAGGTAGGAGACCTTCGGCAATATGCATTGCAGAAATTTGCTTAGGAGCGAGAAATAAAAGAGCTACGGTAGTGAGTGCCCCTTGAATAACAGACTTCCGGTTTTTATCGGAAATTTTGGTCGGTACAGGGTTAACTCGGTTTTGTATCATCTTCTCCTCCTTTTGAGACTGTATCTTTACAAAAAGAAAAACCCTTTAGCCGGCGGCCGAAGGGTCAGCGTCAATAATAAACTGGCACTATCCTTCTTCCGCGGATGCGCCCATCTAACCTAAGGCCAGGGTTCTGACTTCCGGTCGTTTAATTACCGGTTACAGCAGGCGGGACTGTGCCGGACTATTCACCGGACTTACACCTGTACGCCCGATTCTCGAGCTACCTTAGATTGTTGGGTTATTCAATTGAACTTAATTTATATCATCTGTAGTTGATTGTCAAGGACTTTAATGGTAATATTTTCACATCAATGAAGATACGCTGGAGATATCCAGTAGCAAAATCTCAGGAGGATAATGATGCCTGTCAAACAAAGCCAGTCTGCAGTAATAATTCTATCCCACGGCAGCCCAAAGGCCGATAGCGTTATTTCTATCATGACGGGATTATGTTCGCGCCTGAAACGTTACCTGGCGCCGGGCATCGAAATCCGTTGGGCGGCGATGCAGTTCAATCACCCTACCCTGGCCGAATCAGCCTCCGCCCTTTATCAAGAGGGAGTCCGGAACGTCGTAATCATGCCGTACTTCCTATATAGTGGCCAACATGTTAGCCACGACATCCCGATGATGATAGATGATATCAGTAAAGAATACCCGGATTTCAAACTAAAGTTGGCCGGTACTTTGGACCGGGCAGAAAGCCTGATTGAACTCGTTGCTGAAAGACTGGGCGCGGCCGTTCCGGAGTTGTTACCGCATTTTGATGAATCAGCAAAAGCCAACCGCCCGGAAGAGATCGAGGCTTTGTCCATGGAGATTATTGAAGCAAACCTCCCGGAACTGTCCTTCAACCGATCCGAAAGAGAAGTAGTCAAAAGGCTGATTCACGCCTCCGGCGAAATACCATTGGCTAGCAAAATCCAGATGACTGCTAACGCAGTGGATTCAGGCATCTCCGCCTTCCGTGCCGGTAAGGGCGTATTTACCGATGTTCGCATGGTCGGAGTGGGGATTAACCGGGCGAACGCGGAGAAGTTAGGGGTTCAGGTCATTTGTGCTCTGGATGAGAAAGATCTGGCCGATGAAGCCAGTGCGACTAATCAGACCCGGAGCGCCGTAGCTATTAAAAGGCTCGCCGACCGAATTGATGGCGCGATTGTGGCCATCGGTAACGCACCTACCGCTCTGTATGCGTTGCTGGAACTCGTTGACGCCGGCCAAATTCGCCCCGCCTTGGTGATCGGGATGCCGGTTGGCTTCGTCCAGGCCAAGGAGTCCAAAGAGGCACTGGTAAAGCGCAACGTCCCTTATATCACCGTTCGCGGCACCCGAGGCGGTAGCAACTTGGCGGCGGCGGCAGTCAACGCTCTTATGAAGTTGGCCATTGCTGAATAATCGTTAAATCAACACTGTGAAATCATAACCGGCTTTTTTAGATCTGAAGAGGACTCTGTGGCAGAGCGTAGGCCGTTTCTGAAGAGTTTTACCAAATAGTCAGGGGTAAAACTCGGTTCTGAGGTGGTATTGACGTTTACAATTATTATCGTGTTGATGGAACAGACTGGGAGAAGGTGTTTCTAGATATCGTTAAATATGGTGGTGGAGCTGAGGGGATTCGAACCCCTGACCCTTGCGATGCGAACGCAATGCTCTCCCAACTGAGCTACAGCCCCATGCGAAGATGGATTATAACACAACGGCTAAACGAGGATTAGATTTTCCGGCGAATCAAGTTCAAGAACAGGCGGCCGATATCGGCCGCCTGTTCTTGAACTTGATTGTTCTTTGATTTATACCTTGGGTTCTTCGCCGGGGTGGAGGCCGCGCCACCGTTCCAGCAGCGCTTCGTGAGATTCCTGATTGGCCTCGTCAGGAACACAAGAATCAACCGGGCAGATATCGGCGCACTGCTTGGTGGAAAAAGAACCAACGCACTCGGTGCACCTGACCGGGTCAATGACGTAAACAGTTTCTCCCTCGGTGATGGCGTTGTTGGGGCATTCCGGTTCGCAGGCGCCGCAACTGATGCATTCCTCGGTAATTTTGAAAGCCATTTTTCTTTTTTTAACCTCTCGCCAAATTGGTAACACCTATTATAGCTAAAAATCTCCATATGGTAAAACAGGGTATTGCGTCAGCCGTAAAAAGGTGATTTAATGGTTTCATGAACTGGTTAGATATCGTCATATTGGTTATTCTGGCACTGCTGGTATTCCGGGGGTTGACTCAGGGGCTTATCAAGTCGCTGGCCGGTCTACTGGGGCTGATTGTCGGTGTAGTGTTAGCCGGACGGTTCCATGAGAGTTTGGCCGGCAGCCTGTTCAGTTTTATTTCCAATCCGGATTGGGCCAATATTGTGGCCTATGTTGCCATTATCCTGGCCGTCTGGATTATTTTTGCCGTCATTGCCGGCATATTGACCAGGCTGGCTTCCATCGTTTTTCTGGGCTGGGTCAACCGGCTGGGCGGTGCCGTCTTTGCTCTGTTGATGGGCGTGTTTATCATCGGGGCGGCTTTGGCTGCCTGGGCTAAATTTTTCGGCGGCGATGCCCTGACGGATTCCTTTATGGCCGGCTTCCTGCTGGATAAATTCCCATTTATTTTGTCGTTATTACCGTCTCAATTTGATACCATCAAGGATTTCTTTCAGTAGGGCAGTCGGCGGGCGTCTCTAACCTTTGAAGCGCGCTGGCGTTATATCCTGTGTGATGATATTGACACCGTCGACTCTTGGGCCTAAACTTAAATCAGCATGAACTGTCCAAAAGACCACTCGCCGATGATCGTTGTTGAACATGATCAGATCGCCGTTGACTATTGCCCGGAATGCCGCGGCGTATGGCTGGATCGGGGTGAACTGGAACTGATTGTGGAAAGAAGCTGCCCGGTTGACACAACGGTTTGTCTGGAAGCCTTTTTTCATCGCCGGGAGGCCACCGTCAAAGAAGCCAAACGCCGGTGCCCTATCTGTCGGCAGACGATGCGCAAGGAGAAGATCGGTACCGCCCCGGAAGTGGTTATAGACGCCTGCGTCGTTCGGGAAGACGGTCTTTGGTTTGACGGCGGGGAGTTGCATCAGGTACTTAATCAATTGCCGGTAACAGATAATTCGCCCGCCGGCGGCATGATGTCATTTTTACGCGAAGCCCTTAAGGCCGATGCGGCCGATTAAAACGGAGGAAACAACACTATGGAAATCGTCCTGATAGTCATCCTGGTGGTCATTGTACTGCTGGTGCTGGCGCTCATAGGCATCTACAATGGTTTGGTGCGCCTGCGCAACCAGGTCAAAAATACCTGGGCGCAGATTGATGTCCAGCTTAAACGGCGTTATGACCTCATCCCCAATTTGGTGGAAACGGTCAAGGGCTACGCCAAGCATGAACGTGAAGTCTTTGAAAACGTCACCAAAGCCCGCAATCTGGCTCAGCAGGTATCGTCATCCGCGCCTAATGTCCGGGCTCAGGCGGAAGGTGAGCTTTCCGCCGTGCTGTCCCGCCTGCTGGCGGTAGCTGAGGCCTATCCCGACCTGAAGGCCAATCAAAACTTCTTGGCTTTGCAGGAAGAACTGTCATCCACAGAAAACAAGATTTCCTTTTCCCGGCAGTTCTACAATGATTCCGTGCTGGGTTACAACAACAAGATCCAGATGTTCCCATCCAACATCATTGCCGGCATGTTCAGCTTTGTGATGAGCGAGTTCTTTGAGGTCAAGGTTGAAGCCGAGCGCAATGCGCCCAAGGTCAGCTTCAACTAGTACCGGCCGGTTTTACCGGGTTTTGTATTTTGAGATTGTTTAGGACTTGGATATTGGAATTTAGATATTGTGGCAGCGGGGTTTTGGGCTGATCCATGTGGGAACAGATCAATGCCAATCGCAACCGAAGTATTCTATTAGTCATCGGCATGGGGGCTTTACTGGTCGCCGTCGGATATGGCATCGGCGTCTATTTCTTTAATAGTGCTTATGCCGGGGTTGCCGTCGCCGCCGTGGTCTGGATTGTCATGACCCTCGTCGGTTATTTTCAGGGTGACAGCATCCTCCTGGCCACCGCCGGTGCCAAAAAGATTGAGAAAAAAGATCACCCGCGTCTCTTTAACGTGGTGGAAGAGATGACCATCGCTTGCGGCTTACCCAAAATGCCGGATGTTTACATAATTGACGACCCGGCGCTTAACGCCTTCGCCACCGGGCGTGATCCGGAAAAGGCGGCCGTAGCCATCACCTCCGGGCTGTTGCAGAAACTGAACCGCGATGAGCTGCAAGGGGTTATCGCCCATGAGATGGCGCATGTGAAAAACCGCGATGTCCTGCTGATGTCGCTGACCGCGGTGCTGTTGGGCACCATCGTGCTTTTGTCTTACTACTTCAGCCGCATGATGTTCTTTACCGGCGGCGGCGGTTCCCGGCGTTCTAATGACTCCGGCGGGGGCGGCGGGGCTATCATCGCTATCGTCGGCCTGGTCTTTATCATTCTGGCTCCTATCTTCGCTCAATTGATATACTTTGCTGTTTCGCGCCGGCGTGAATATCTGGCCGATGCCTCAGCGGCGTTATACACCCGTTATCCGGAAGGCCTGGCTTCGGCGCTGGAAAAACTGGGCGCTTCCACTAATCAGGTTAAGGCGGCTAATCAGGCCACTGCGCCCATGTACACGGTTAATCCGTTCAGGGAGCATGGCCGCAAGGCGGCGGATCTGACCAGCACCCATCCGCCTATTTCAGAGCGGGTCAAAATTCTACGCAAGATGGGCGGCGGGATTTCCTATCAGGCTTATGAAAAAGCAGCTGAGGAAGTAGCCCATCATAAAATCATCCCGGGTTCCGCTCTGGTCGGGGAACAGCCGCTGGCCGTCCGGGAACCATCGCTGGAAGGCGCGGTCGGGGAGCCGGACAAACTAGCCCGCACCCGGGAAACTCAGAACCTGCTTTTCGGTATCAGCAATTACCGGAAATTGGATTGTAAAAACTGCGGCACCACCCTGCGCCTGCCTCCTGATTATAAGGCCCCTACCGTGCGTTGCCCCCACTGCGGCACGGTTAATCAAACAGCTCAGCCGGCCTGAGGTGTCCTTTAATCAGTGTTCAAAACCGTCTAAAACGGTACAATTGTGCCCCGCTGCCGAATAGTTGTATAATCAAAGCAATATATCAGAAATTGTTCAATTTATCAGACAGTTAATTTTAAACCACTCCGTTTCTACTCAGCCGGAATTCGTTTATATCCCGATAGGGCGCCCTGTCTTTTCATTCACCGTTTCACGATATAAAATATTATCCAAGGATAAATAGCGCCCAATGAGTTTTGAATCTTTTAACCTGCACCCCGCCCTGTTGGACGGGGTCAAATCCGCCGGCTACACTGCCCCGACGCCTATCCAGGCTCAGGCCATTCCGCCGGCACTGGAAGGCCGGGATCTGATCGGGCTGGCCCAGACCGGCACCGGCAAAACCGCCGCCTTCGTCCTGCCGATGCTTCAGAAACTGTTGCGCGGTCAGCGCGGCAAATTAAGAGGCCTGATTATCTCGCCCACCCGGGAATTGGCGGAACAGATTTATGATACCGTGAAGACCCTGTCCCGGCACACCGGCCTCCGGAGTATGGCCATTTACGGCGGCGTCGGCATGGAAGCGCAGAAATCCAAGTTGCGTGCCGGCATGGATATCGTCATTGCCTGCCCCGGACGTCTGCTGGACCATGTCTGGCAGGGGACTATTGACTTCAATAACGTGGAAATGCTGGTTATTGATGAAGCTGATCGCATGTTTGACATGGGCTTTCTGCCGGATATTCACAAGATACTGAAATGTCTGGTGCGGGAACGTCAGACGCTGTTATTTTCCGCCACCATGCCCGGTGATGTTAAAAAGCTGGTCACCCAGATACTGACTGACCCGGTGACAGTGCAGATCGGCACCGTGGCGCCGGCGGTCACCGTATCCCATGCCCTTTATCCGATACGGCAGGACCTGAAAACCGGTCTGCTTAAAATTATATTACAGCAGATTGAAACCGGTTCGGTGCTGGTTTTTACCCGGACCAAACACCGAACGGAACGTGTCGCCATTGCCCTGGGGCAGGCGGGTTACAAAGTCGCCTCTATTCAGGGTAATCTGTCGCAATACCGCCGTCAGGCGGCGCTGGACGGCTTCAAAAACGGCACCTACAAAGTGCTGGTGGCCACCGACATCGCTTCCCGCGGTATTGACGTCTCCGATGTTTCCCACGTCATCAACTACGATATGCCGGACACCTCCGACGCTTATATCCATCGCATCGGCCGTACCGGCCGCATCGGCCGCACCGGCGATGCCTTTACCTTTGTCAGTCCGGAAGATGAGCCGATGGTGCGGTCACTGGAAAAGCTGTTGAAAACCTCAATTGAACGCCGCACCGTTGAGGGGTTTGAGTATAACGCGCCGGCACCGCCGCGCGTTGCGGGCGCTTATGAGACTCGCCGCCCCGAACGCCGTCCGGCACCGCCGCGCCCGGTCGGGGACGGGACGCCCTATAATTTCCGGCGGAACCGCCGCCCGCAGCGGCCGGCCAACAGTTAAATCCTCCGGGGTAATAATTCGCAACTTTTACTAGGCAATAAGCTCTTTCTACGCTATACTGAGGCAATATTGCCGAGGCGAGGAGGAGTTTTGCCATGGTCGTCAAGATTGTTACTGATTCCACGGCTGATATTCCGGCGGAGCTGGCTGCTCAATTTGATATTACCACCATTCCGTTGTATGTCCAGTTCGGCGTTGATTCCTTCCGGGATCGGGTGGATATTACCGAGGATGATTTCTACTCCCGCTTGCAGAACGGTCCGGTTCATCCGACAACCGCCCAGCCCTCGCCCCAGGACTTTGCCGATGCCTTTGACCGTATCGCTGAAGGGGCTGATGGTATCGTTTCTGTCCACCTTTCGGAGAAAATGAGCGGCACCATTTCCTCTGCCCGGCAGGGGGCCAAAATGATGAAAAACCCGGTGCCGGTGGAAATAGTGGACTCTACTTTCATTTCCATGGCTACCGGTCTGGTAACCCTGACCGCCGCCCGCCTTGCTCAGGCCGGTTACGACCTCCAATCGGTAGCCGCTGCCGCCCGCGACTCCGTCACTAAAATCACCCTGTTAGTTCTCTTTGATACCTTGACATACATTGCCCGCGGCGGCCGCATCGGCCGGGCCAAGGCGCTGATGGGTTCCGTACTGAACGTTAAGCCGTTGCTGGATATTCAGGGCGGTGAATTTGTGCCGGTCAGCCAGGTCAGAAGCCGGAACAAAGGGGTTGAACGACTGGTTGATCTGGTCAAAAACGCCGGCCACAGTATCGTTGACTTATCGGTGGTGCATTCCACTACGCCGGATGAGGCCAAAGCATTGGTTAAACGGCTGGCCGAATTCGTTCCCATGGACAAGATTCACCTCGCCCGGATTGGTCCGGTGCTGGGCGCCCACGGCGGCCCCGGTGTGTTGGCGGTGACTTTCCGCACCGACTAAGCCTGGCTGTAAATCTCCTCAATCGGGCTGGATAACCCTCCTTGTTTTTTTTGACAGGTTATTAGATAAGGTGCTAATCTATATAGTAACTTATCTAAGGATTGACGATGGCTGACCGCCGACAACAAATCGGGTGCTTAATGAAGCGATTCCATTCGCTAAAGCGCCTCATGGCCCCGGACACTCAGGCTGCCGCTGGCGAAGGACTGGCCCACTCCCAGTGGCTGGCCCTTCATCTGGTGAGCGAAAACGAGGGCATCGGCATCAAGGAACTGGCCGGCTTGCTTGGCATTACCTCCAGCGCCGCCACTCAGTTGGTGGAAAGTCTGGTCTGCAAGGGCTTACTCACTCGCCAGCAGTCGCTGGATGATCGCCGTGCCCTGATTTTAAGTTTGCCGGAAGCCAGCCGCCAGCAGGTGGAGGCGGTTCGGCAACAGCGTCTGGAGCAGTTGAATCAGGTGTTTGGTGTGCTGGATGACGCTGAATTTGAAATCCTGAGCTGTCTGGTGGACAAAATCGTCAATTCCAAGAATACTGAAAAGAGGTAATATGACGCCCAAACCCAAGACCGCCCTTATTATGGCGGGCGTAATGATCACCCTGATGCTGGCCTCACTTGACCAGACTATCGTAGCCACCGCCATGCCGCGTATCGTACAGGAATTTGAAGGCCTGTCCCACCTGTCATGGGTGTTCACTGCTTACATGCTGGCTTCAGCGGTGACCGTGCCCATTTATGGCAAACTATCTGATATGTTCGGCCGGCGCAATCTAATCCTGCTGGCGGTAGTCATCTTTCTATTCGGTTCAATCCTGTCCGGTCTGGCGCAAAGCATGACTCAGTTGATTTTCTTCCGTGGTATTCAGGGTATCGGCGGCGGCGCCATCATGGTCAATTCCTTTGCTATCGTTGGTGACCTCTTTCCCCCGGCTCAGCGCGGCAAGTATCAGGGGCTGCTCGGTGCGGTCTTCGGTGTTACCTCGGTCATAGGTCCGTTACTTGGCGGCTGGCTGACTGACAGCTTCTCCTGGCGCTGGATATTTTACGTTAATATTCCGCTCGGCCTGGCCGCGCTGGCCGTCATGGCGGCGGCTTTACCCAGGAAAATTTCCTCGGCGCACGAAATTAAAAGCCGGTCCATTGACTATCTGGGCGCGGTGCTTATCACGCTGACCCTGGTGCCGTTGCTGCTGGCGCTGGTCTGGGGCGGTTCGGAGTATGCCTGGGGTTCCGTCATGATCATTGGATTACTTGCCGGGGCGGCGGTATCTTTGATTCTGTTCATCTGGCGTGAGCGAAAAGCCCGGGACCCCATCCTGTCATTGGGACTATTTCGCAACAAGGTCTTTTCGGTCTCTGTGGTGGCGGTCTTTTTCAGCGCCCTGGGGATGTTTGGTTCCATTTTATTCATTCCGGTGTTTGCCCAAGGTGTCACCGGCGTCTCGGCTACCAACTCCGGTTTAATCCTGATGCCGATGTCGCTGGCGATGGTCTCCGCCTCAATCATCTCTGGCCAACTGGTCTCCCGCACCGGCAATTATAAGATACTGGCTATTTTGGGTATGATGGGCGCCACCATCGGCATGATTCTGTTTTCTCAAATTGACCAGAACACCACTTCCGGCGGGCTGGTCATGCGCATGATTATTATCGGTTTGGGTCTGGGTATCACCATGCCCATCTTCACCCTGGCGGTGCAGAACGCCTTTTCTCAGGCTCGTCTGGGTGAGGTAACCGCCGGTATCCAGTTGTTCCGCAGCGTTGGCGGCACTGTCGGCGGTGCCGTGCTGGGCGGCGTGATGAATGCCGGCCTGGCCGGGCAATTAACAGATATTAACAACGACCCCTTTATCAAGGCGATCCAGCAGATTAGTCCGGCTACACCGGTGCATATTGACGGTAACACTATTCAGGCTTTCCTGAGCTCTGAAGGCCAGGCGCAGATACAGAACCTGATCGCCCAGGCGCCAGCTGCAGTACAGGACCAGCTTAATGCGGCATTTGCCGGTTTTCTGGAAACCTTGAAATCTGCGTACAGTGTTTCTATTGATCAGGTTTTTATTGTCGGCGCCCTGCTTCTGGGTACGGCAACTGCGGCGGTCTTTTTACTACCCCAGATTGCCCTGCGCAAGACGCACCATCATCCGGCCGCTGAAGAAGCGGGCATCATGCTGGATCTGGAATTAGGTCAATCAGATAAGCGGCATGAGCCGAAGCTTTAAAGCCGGTTAGACCGAAATACCATTTGGGCGCCTCAGCAATGAGGCGCCCCTTTTCTATGATCGGATGGTTTTAAGCGACAGCAGGTGCCAGGTGACCCCGATGGCGATTATCGCCAGCAGTAGCTTTACCCATAACAGACTGACCAGCAGGATGCTGACGCCGATGGTCAGCCACAGCATGGTGATGCCCATCACTTTGGCCTGGAGCTTGATGGCGCGATGGTCGCGGTAGTTGCGGATGTATTCGCCGAAGACCCGGTGCCCCAGCAGCCAGTCATGGAACCGGTCGGAACTGCGGGCGTAGGCGGCGGCGGCCAGTAGCAGAAACGGGGTTGTCGGCAGCAGAGGCAGGAAAATGCCAAGTATGCCCAGCCCCAGGGCGATGGACCCGGCGATAATCAGCAATATGCGAAGGACTTTGTTCAATCGGCCTCATCAGGAATAATAAGCGGTGATTATATCACGCTGGCATCTGCGCTGGATAAACTGCTATTCGGCGTCGGGTTCGGTTTCCCTCTGCCCGGTCAGCGCCGCTGCCAGGGCCTGTTTCACATCCCGGACGTGTACCAGTGTAAAGTCGGCGCACGGCGCCTTCGCTCGGGCGGCGGCCGGCACCAGCGCTTTGGTGAAGCCCAGGCGGGCCGCTTCACTCAGGCGGCGTTCCAGTTGCGGCACGTTGCGGATTTCCCCGGACAAGCCTACCTCGCCGATGGCGATGAGGTGCGGGTCCACGCTGATATTCTTATAACTGGAGGCGATGGCAATAGCTGCCGCCAGATCAGCCGCCGGTTCGGCCACATGCAGTCCCCCGGTTACCGAGGCGATGACGTCCTGATTGCCCAGTTTAAGGTATGCCCGGCGCGACAGCACCGCCGTGATAATCAACAGTCTGCCGAAATCCAGCCCGTTGGCGGTGCGACGCGGCTGACCGAAGCTGGTGGCATTGGTCAGTGCCTGGATTTCAACCAGGAGCGGTCTGGAGCCTTCCAGCACCGGCACCACTGCTGAGCCGATAGGGTGCTGACGGTCGCGGGATAAAAACACTTCGGACGGATTCTGCACTTCACACAGGCCGCCGGTTTTCATTTCAAATATGCCCACCTCATTAACCGAGCCATAGCGGTTCTTGACCGAGCGCAGCACCCGGTAACTGGAAAACGGTTCGCCCTCCAGATACAATACCGCATCCACGATGTGTTCCAGCAGCCGGGGGCCGGCAATCGCGCCATCTTTGGTCACATGTCCGGCAATCATCACCGGTATCTGGGTCGCTTTGGCCCAGGTCACCAGCCTCGCCGCGCATTCCCGTACCTGGGACACCCCGCCCGGCGCCATCTCCAGATCCGCCGTATAAACCGTCTGGATGGAGTCAATAATCACCATAGACGGGGACAACTGTTCCATTTCACTGATGATGGTGTCCAGGTCGGTCTCATTGAGCAGGAACAGTTTTTCTCCGGCAATCCCTAACCGAGCCGCCCGCATCTTGATCTGCGGCCGGGTTTCCTCACCGGAAACATAAAGTACCGGTGTAGTGCTTTTAGCGGCCATCAGGGCGGCTATCTGTAGCAGCAAAGTGGATTTGCCGATACCCGGTTCCCCGCCGATTAGCGTTAAAGATCCGGCCACCAGCCCGCCGCCCAGCACCCGGTCCACCTCCCCCATCCCCAGGCCGGTGCGTTCACTGCCCGCATCAATCTTGATTTCTGACAACGCCAGCGGAGAATTAGCCAAAGGTGAGCGCCGCGCCGTCGGCTTGACGGCTTTGACCGTCTGCTCAAACAGGGTGTTCCATTCATGGCAGCCGGGGCACTTGCCCTGCCACTTGGCGCTTTCATTGCCGCAGTTGGAACAGACAAAAACCAGCTTTTGTTTAGGCATGGTGGAACTTTAGCTGATTGGAGAGCAGGGTGCAAGGGGATGATTGTTTTGAAAATGCTGAAAGTTAATTGACTTCAATGTGGGTGTATTAGAGCCGAAGGGTAGCCGAATATACATGGAACAGGGTGTTTGAATCAGATCATGTCAAAATGCTTGCCTGATAATGGTATAATTCGTCTTCAATATGACAAAATACTTTAGGAGAAGACAGCGATGGCTGAATTTCTTGCTACCAAAGGTGTTGCTCATTACATCGACAATATTATCGTTCATGCTCGTCAAAAGCTATTTATTGTTTCCCCATATTTGAAACTGTCTAAATACTTTACTGAAAGAATTGTCGAAGCTAATAATCGGGCAGTAAATATATATGTCATTTATGGCAAAAAAGAATTAACACCTTCCGAAAAACAATTTCTTAGCCAGTTAAAATATGTAAAAGTATATTATTGCAAAGAATTACACGCAAAATGTTATGGGAATGAGCAGATGATGCTTATCTCTTCAATGAATCTTCATGAATATTCAGAAAACAATAATCGTGAAATGGGTATAAGTATAACTCTTGAGCGGGATAAACAGTTATACGAACAAATATTGGAAGAGATTAAATCCATTGTTGGTATATCTAAACAACATGTGAATTCTGCTGAACTATTAAAGGAATTTACCATTGAAATAGACAGCCCGAAAGTTAGCGAGCCCTCAATTTCTTACCCCAAAATGGTTTGCCCCAAGTGTGGTAAGGATTTAGTACAAAGGACTGCCAACAAGGGACAAAGAGCTGGTCAAGTATTTATGGGATGTTCCGGTTATCCTTCGTGTCGATATTCAATTAGTACACACTAGACTTGGAACGACAGCGCAAATAGAGCATAGCGTTCTGGAAGAGTAGAACAATATGGCCCTGAACCACTGGTCGCGAAGTGAGCTTGAGATTCCGAGTCAAAGGTCAGCTTGAACCGGCTCATCAGCGACAAAACTGGGAAGGTGCTGAACTGCTACTGCGTCGTTCTGGTCTTGTTATAACGGTAATCCTCTCCTGTTGGAAAAATTCTGCCCCCAAATGGGACAAATACCCATTGACAATACTTAATAAGAGCGCTATAATAGCACATCCATAAAAGAACACTAGTGCGCTATGAAGCATGGCGGCAAATTTTGTGAAATCCCGGCGATTGTTTCAATTGATTGAAAAAAACGGCTCACGTTTATGCTGGTCCGACGTTAAAGCTAAAAAAATGGATTCGTCGCCTTCAATTGACATCGGGCAAAAAAATCAAAAAACAATTCCCGGCGGTATTTGGTCGCTGAAAGCTGAAAGCTGATAGCTGAAGGCTTGGTACAGAGCGCTTGATTATGTTCCCGCCATCGGTCACAATTTAACCATGGGATATATGAGAATCATCGCCGGGGAGTGCAAGGGCCGCCCCATCAAAGTGCCGGACCGCAAGGCCACCCGTCCGGCTACCGAACTGGTGCGCGGGGCCATCTTCTCCATGCTGGCCAACGTCACCGATGACTGGGATGAGGTGCTGGACCTATTTTCCGGCTCCGGCTCATTGGGCATTGAAGCGCTCTCGCGGGGGGCCGGGCACGTTGATTTTGTGGAGCAGGGTCGAGACTGCTGTGATATAATTAAAGCTAATCTTACCCGGTGTGATGTCGCTGACCGGGCTCATGTGCATTGCGCTCCCGTGGAGCGGGCGGTTAATTTCCTCGGTAAAACCTATGATGTCATCCTGATGGATCCTCCGTACCGGCGAGAAGATATCGGTGAGCTGCTGGACAAGATGGCCGGCACCACGCTCATTGACGAACATACCTGGCTGGTCATCACACACTCGCCGCGGGTGACTCTGGACGAAGTCTACGGCAATTTAAAAATGTACAAGGAACGGCGGCACGGTGATTCCGTCATCGCCATCTTCCACAAGGAGACAATACAATGAAAATCGCCTTATACCCCGGCTCCTTTGACCCGATTACCGCCGGACATATTGACATAATCAGTCGCTCGGCGCGGTTGTTTGACCAGGTCATCGTCGGCGTCTATGACACTCCGGACAAGAAGCTGATGTTTAATACCGCCGAACGGGTCACTCTGGCGGCCAGGGCGATTGCTGATCTGCCCAACGTGGTGGTCAAGCCCTTTTCTGGCCTGATGGTGGAGTTTGCCCGGCAGCAGAACGTGACCACGGTGGTGCGCGGGCTGCGGGTCAACAATGACTTTGAGCTGGAATTTGATATGGCCATGATTAACCGGCGGCTGGCGCCGGATATTGAACTCGTCTGCCTGCTGGCGTCCCCGGATTACCAGTTCCTGTCTTCCAGCATTTTGAAAGAGGTCGCCCGCCTCGGCGGGGATGTGACGGGTCTGGTCCCGGGATTCGTGGCGGACGCCGTGAAAGCCAAAGTCGCCGGCTCCGGCTGAACCCGCACTTAGTTACCACAACTGCACGCTGAAATGAAAGATGATGTTGTAGCCGGGCATTCCGAGGTAAATCAGGCTGATGCCATTATAATGCCGGATGTCTCCCGGGCGCAGGAAATTATAGCCACCAAGTGCAAGGCTATCGGGCCGCGCTACGGTGTCTTTCTGAAGCGGACGGGAGAACTGCTACGGCAGAACTTTCCTCGTGTTTTTCAGGATATGACTGAAGAAAACCTGATGAATTTCATCGCCGTGGTAGATATTTCCGGCGGGCCTTCACGCGGGCAGATGAAGCGGCTTCAAGAGTACTGTGATGGTTGCGGCTGGTGTTGTTCGCAAACCAGCCGGATCGTGGTAATCCTGGAAGATGTTGAACGTATCAGCCGGGAATTGAAGCAGAAACGGGAAAAGCTGTTCAATTTTGACGGTAAGGACTGGACCATCAAACAGGGTCATCCTTGTCAGTGGTGGAATCCGGACAACGGCCGTTGTGCTATCTACAAGATTCGTCCCTTTACCTGCCGCGTCTGGCCCCAGACGACGGACTCAAAAGGCTGCTACGGTCTTCAAGAGATGCCGGAGTGCCGGTATTCTGTATCCGTGCTGGCTTACCGGGTGGTCGAGGCGGTCAAGGCTGTTTCAGCCGGTAACAACGAACTACCGGCGTAAAGTTCTCAGCCGCCCAGTTCCTGGGCTCTTCTGAGGGCGGCGCCGGCCGCCTTTTCCACGATTTCCCGCAGTTTATACTCTTCAAATACCTGCAACGCCTCGGCGGTGGTGCCGCCGGGGGAAGTTACCATCCGCCGCAGTTCCGGTAAATCGTGCTCTGACTGGTGGGCGTACTCTGCCGCGCCGACTGCGGTCTGGATTACCAGTTGCCGCGCCGCTTCCGGCGTCAGCCCCATCTTCTCGGCAGCCGTTACCATGGCTTCCATGAACAGGAAAAAATAGGCCGGCCCGCTGCCGCTGATGGCGGTAGCCAGGTCCAGGTCGGCTTCGGCGGGGGTGAAATATTCTTCACCCATGGCGGTTAGGATGCGCCGGGCGGTCTCTTTCTGCGCTGCGTCCACAGCTTCGGTGGCGGTCCAGACACTCATGCCCAGGCCGATCTGGGCGGGGGTGTTGGGCATGACCCGGATAGCCGCGGCGTGATTCAGGCCGTTGGTTATGGCCGCCAGTTTCTTGCCGGCGATGATGGAGATGACCAGGTGATCGGCGCATAACTGACCGTTAAGGTCAGCCATGACCTCGTCCAGGTTCTGCGGTTTGACTGCCAGCACAATAACCTCGGAACTTAGCGCGGCGGCGATGTTGGAATCGGTGGTGGTGACACCCAGTTCCACTGCCAGTGCCTCGCGGCTGTCAGCCCGGACATCGGCGACGGTAATGTCTTCAGGTACCGCCAGTTCCTGGTGGATAATAGCATTGATCATGGCGCGGCCCATGTTGCCGCCGCCGATAAAAGCGATTTTCATTGTTAGTCCCTCTCACCTTAAGATGCTCCGCGCGGGGAGACTGACCTGTATTTATTTTACCACGATATTCAGCAGCTTACCGGGGACATAAATGACCGTCTTAACCTCTTTGCCGGCGGTGTATTCCTGGACCCGCTCATGGTTCATCGCCAGGTCGGTGGCCCGGCATTCGTTGATATCGGCCGGGGCGGGGATACGAGCCCGCAGTTTGCCGTTGACCTGAACTATCAGGGTAATTTCTGGCTCAGCGGTCAGGGCCTCGTCCCAGGAGGGGAAAGACTGATTATGTACCGAATACTCCTGCCCCATTTGCTGCCACAGCTCTTCGGCTAGGTGCGGCGCGGTCGGCGCCAGCATCAGCACCAGGCCGTCAACGGCCTGACGCCAGGCTTCGGCGGAGACTTTAGCCGCCTCTTTGGCCGGCGCCAGGTAGTTAGTGTACTCCATCAGCGCCGCCAGCATGGTATTGAACTGGAGCTTGTCAATATCAGTATTGACCTTGCGGATGGTCTGATGGGTTTTACGGATAAGCTCGGCCTCGGCTTCAGCGTCCGGTGCGCCCGGCTGATAAGTCTCAGTCACCAGCTTCCACACGCGGTTAAACCAGCGGGAGATACCGCCGATACCGGAATCATTCCAGTCGCCGCCGAGTTCCCACGGCCCGACAAACATCAGGTAAGCCCGCACTGCGTCGGCGCCGATATCGGCCACGTATTTGTCCGGGTTCACCACGTTGCCGCGGGATTTACTCATCTTGGCGTGCTGGGAGGTAATAATGCCCTGGTTAAACAGCCGGGTGAATGGTTCGCCGAACTCCAGCAGCCCCATGTCCCGCAAAGCCTTGGTAAAGAAGCGGGAGTAAAAGAGATGCATGACCGCGTGTTCCGCCCCGCCGGTGTAGATATCCACCGGCATCCAGTATCGGGTTTTAGCCGGGTTGAAGGCAAACTCGGTATCATGCGGCGAGCAGTATCTCAGGTAGTACCAGGAGGAACACATGAAGGTATCCATGGTGTCGGTTTCCCGTTTGCCCGGCCCGCCGCATTTGGGGCAGGTGGTGTTCACAAAATCCTCGGCGTATTTAAGGGGAGATTCGCCGGTCGGCTTGAATTCGGCATTTTCCGGCAGCAGCACCGGCAGGTCCTTTTCCGGTACCGGCACGATACCGCAGTTATCGCAATATATCATCGGGATCGGGGCACCCCAGTAGCGCTGCCGGGAAATCAGCCAGTCCCGGAGCTTGTAATTGACGGTGCGCCGCCCGAAACCCTGGGCTTCCATCCAGTCACAGATGCCGTCAAAGGCCGCGGTATTCGGCTGGCCGTTGAACTGGGCGGAATTTCGCATCAGCCCTTCACCGGTATAGGCGGACTCAATAGGGCCGCCGTCATAATCTTCCGGGCTGACGACCACCCGGACAGGCAATTTATATTTTTGAGCGAAGGCGAAATCACGCTCGTCGTGCGCGGGGACGGCCATAACCGCCCCGGAGCCGTAGCTGGCGATGACGTAATCGGCGATCCACACCGGCACTTTTTCGCCGTTGAGGAGGTTTTCTACATAGGCGCCGGTAAAGACGCCGTCCTTTTCCTTTTCGGTGGACAGCCGGTCAATTTCGGTCAACCGGCGGGTCTTGGCGGCGTAAGCCTCCACCGCATCCTTCTGTTCCATCGTGGTCAGTCTGGCCACCAGCGGATGCTCCGGAGCCAGCACCATGAAGGTGACGCCGTAGACGGTGTCCGGTCGGGTGGTGAAAACCTTGAGGCGTTTTTCGGCTACGCCGGGGACATCCAGCCCAAACTCTATTTCCGCGCCGGTGGAACGGCCCACCCAGTTGCGCTGCATGGTCTTGATGCGCTCCGGCCAGTCCAGACCCTCGTGGTCCATCAGTTCATCGGCGTAGTTGGTGATGCGGAAGAACCATTGCTCCAGATCGCGCTTGACCACCGGGCCTTCACAGCGGTCGCATTCGCCGTTGCCGACCACCTGTTCGTTGGCCAGCACCGTCTGGCAGGAAGGGCACCAGTTGACCGGCGCCTTGGAGCGGTAAGCCAGACCGGCTTCATACAGCTTGAGGAAGAACCATTCCGTCCATTTATAATATTCCGGCAGGCAGGTGATGACCTCGCGTTCCCAATCATAAATTGAGCCCATGGACTTGAGCTGCTGGCGCATATTGACCACGTTTTTCAAGGTCCATTCGTTGGGGTGAATCCCCCGCTTGATGGCGGCGTTTTCCGCCGGTAGGCCGAAGGCGTCAAAGCCGATGGGGTGCATCACGTTGTAGCCCATCATCCGCTTGTAACGGGCATAGGTGTCCGATGGAGCCATGGCGTACCAGTGCCCGATGTGCAGGTCGCCGGAGGTGTAGGGAAACATGGTCAGGGCGTACCATTTGGGTTTGGGAGAGTCTTCGTTGACCTTGTAAAGGCCGTCGGCCGCCCATTTGGCCTGCCATTTCTGTTCTATTTCCTGAGGCTCATATTTTTCGGTCATGCGGGGTGTCGCTCCATCGGTGAGTATATCCTGTAATCTTAACGTGTAAGGGGAGCGCGTTCAAGTTGTCTGCGGCAGCCAATAGCTTGAATTCCAGAGATAAACGGTCTATTCTTGCCTTTTTGATGACCCTGGCGTAAATTAGGGCGGATACTTATAATCAGTAAGGACAACGCATGATCACAACTCTCAAGGGCAAAGTGGAACTGCTGGGCGTTGACTGGGCGGTCATCCAGGTCAACGGCATCGGCTATAAGGTTTTCATGTCCACGGCTACTTTGTCGCAAATCCAAAATGCCGCCGAGGTCAGCCTTTTCACTCACCTGCAGGTGCGGGAGGACGCGCTGACCCTGTTCGGCTTCACCGCCTTTGAGGAACTGGGCATATTTGAAACCATGCTGGATGTGTCCGGCATCGGTGCCCGGCTGGCCCTGGCTTTGCTGTCGGCTTTCAAGGCTGATGAACTGGCCACCATCATCGCCACCGGTAACGCCGATATGCTGTGTACCGTGCCGGGAGTAGGCAAGAAAACCGCTTCCCGAATTGTGTTGGAATTAAAGGACAAGGTAGCCCGCAGTTGGGCGGCAGCGCCGGCCGGCGGTAACGGCACCATAGACAATGACGTTCTGGCGGCTCTGACCGCCCTGGGTTACAGCGGTGCTGAGGCCGCCCGGGCGGTCGTCAACCTGCCGAAGAACGCGGAATTATCACTGGAAGATAAGATAAAGCTGGCCTTGTCGGGCTTGAGCGACAGCGGGAAATAACTCATATATAAAAGCTGGTGGAGGGGATTGACATGTCACATCATGAAACTTGCGGCAGGTGCGGCGGCAGCGGGCAAATCTCGTGCAATCTGTGCCACGGTACGGGCAGGATGGTTCAGCCGGGCAGTTACGGCAGCGAAATTCCCTGTCCGGAATGCGGCGGCACCGGCAAGGACACCTGCCACGCCTGCAGCGGCAGTGGCACCGTCAAGCTGGATGATTAACCGGATTTGTCAGTCTGTGATGCCGGAACCTGTAATCTGGTCCTCTTATATTTGTGTTTAAGGGTCTGGGCCTCCGGATATATATAGCCCCTTCAAGGGTTCTTACAGAAAGACTCAGGTTATCAAAAATCGTGTAACCACACCTAAAGTTCTATATCCTTAGGGCTAATAACTAATTGATTTAAAGCCTGATATATACTACAATTCAACCGGAGCTTGTACTAAGACTCCGGAGTGAGGAATTAAATGGCAAAAATAAAAATACTTATCGCCGATGACCACGCGGTTCTTCGCGAGGGCATGCGTCGCCTGCTGGAGCAGGAAAAAGATATGGATGTGGTGGGAGAGGCTTCCGACGGCGAGGAAGCGGTCAGCTTGGTGGATGAGCTTAAACCGGATGTAGTGCTGATGGACATCGTCATGCCCAAGCTGACCGGTGTAGAAGCCACCAAACTGATCAAGAAGGTTAATCCGTCCACCTGTATTCTGATTCTGACGGCTTATTCTGATATTCGTTATATTCTGGGGTTGCTGGAGGCCGGCGCTTCCGGTTATCTGCTGAAAAGTGCCCGGGCTGATGAAATCGTCGGTGCCATCCGGGCTGTCCGATCGGGTGAATCCGTTCTGGATTCCATGGCCACCCGGAAATTGTTGGAGCGGGTAGTCAACCTGTCCAAGGAAGTACCGGATGAAAAAGGCCGGGGTCAGCTATCGCCCCGTGAGATTGAAATCCTGCGTTTGGCAGCCCGGGGTATGAGCAACCGGGACATTGCCGAGAAACTGGGGCTTTCCATGCGCACCGTTAAGGCGCATCTGTCCAATATCTTCAATAAAATGCGTTGCTCCTGCCGTACTGAGGCTATCGTCAAGGGTTTCCGTGAAGGCTATGTAACCCTGGAAGACGTGCCGCAGGGCATTGAAGCCTATGAAAAAGAAAAAATCTAACCTGCCGGATCAGGATTACCGCTACCTTTTTGAAAATGCCTCTGACGCCGTCTGGGTGGAAGATCTGGATGGGGAAGTCATCTATGCCAACCGCGCCGCGGAACGGCTGACCGGATTCTCTGTTGGTCAGCTTATTGATGACGGGGTGCTTCGTTTTCAACCCGATGACGGTGACACTGTCGCTGGTATCAAGCAGCGGTTATTGGCCGGAGAGGACTGCCAGCAGCCGTATGAACAGCGGATTATTCGGCGGGACGGTTCCGCCGCCATCTGGCGGGTGGCCACCAGTCTGCTCAACATCTGCGGCGAGGTCAAAGGCTTTCAGCACATCGCCCGCGATGTTACTACTGAGCGACAGACCCAGGACAACATGCGCTTCTATGTTCAGGAGGTCATTCGCGCCCAGGAAGACGAGCGCAAGCGGGTAGCCCGGGAGCTGCACGATGAAGTTTCCCCCTCTTTGTTACTACTTATTCAGCGCATTGACGCTATTGTGAGCAGCAGCCGCCTGAAGCTGACCGATGTGATGAAGGAAAAAATGGAAGACCTGCGGGTGCAGACCGTGGAAGCCTTGGAAAGCACCCGGCGTATCGCCCAGGACTTGCGTCCCCGCATTCTGGACGATTTGGGACTGATACCGGCACTGGAGTGGATGGCGGATAACCTGATTAAAAAGCATGGTATTGAAGCTAAAGTGGTCATCGGCGGCACCGAGTGTCAGTTGCCCAGTGAAGTGCAGTTGCTCTTATTCCGCATTGCCCAGGAAGCGCTCAACAACATCCGCAAACATTCTGAGGCCTCCAATGTGGAAATCACCGTAACTTACGGCGAACAGAAAACCGTGGTGGCCATCTCCGATAACGGCCGCGGTTTTTCCATTCCGGAACGCGTCGGCGACCTGGCCGCCATCGGTAAACTCGGTCTGGCCGGCATGAGGGAGCGGGCGCAGCTAATCGGCGGTTATTTTTGCGTCCATAGCCAACCAGGACATGGCACGGTGGTCTCAGTGGAGGTCCCCAACCAGGGCAATATGTGTGATCTACATGCCCGGAAGAATGGGCTTGAAGCCCGGCTGAAAGCCTAGCGCGCCCCGATGGCGGCGGGCATTTTAAAGCCACAAAAAAAAGACTGTGAGCAACTCACAGTCTTTTTAACTGAATTATCCGGAAATTATACTAGCCTTCGGTAGCGGCGACGTGTTCCGCGGTCAGCGGTTCAAAGAAACAGCTTACCTCGCCGGTGTGGCAGGTGGGGCCGGCTGGTTCAGCTTTGACCAGAACGGCATCGTTGTCACAATCCAGCCACAGTTCTTTGACTTTCAGCATGTTGCCGGAAGTGGCGCCCTTGTTCCAGAGTTCCTGACGGGAACGGGAATAGAACCAGACGGTGCCGGTCTTGAGTGTCAGTTCCGCGGATTCCTTGTTCATGTACCCCAGCATCAGGACCTGGTTGGTGTTAGCGTCCTGCACGATAGCGGCGACCAGCCCTTTGTCATCCAGTTTGAGACCCTTGCCTTTGACTGCCAAAATATTTTCTCCTCCGATTTTTACTCAGGTTTATAGATTCGGTTAATGATTACTGACTCAGCGCTTCCCTGAGGTCAATAGCTCCGGTATAAATGGATTTGCCCAGAATGGCAGCGGAAGCCCCCAGGAGCTTGAGGATTTTCAGGTGGCTCAGGTTGGCGATGCCGCCGGAAGCGATGACCGGTGCTTTTATGGCGTGGATCAACTCGTACAGCGCGGTGAAGTTGGGTTCGGTCAGCGTGCCGTCTCGGGCGATGTCGGTGAAGACAAACCTTTTTACACCCAGCTCCATCATTTGGCGGGCGAATACTATCGTCGGCAGGTCGGTCGCCTCCTGCCAGCCTTTGACGGCCATCTTGCCGTCGCGGCAGTCAAGGGACACGATGATGGATTCACCGAAATTCCGGCAGGCTTCGCGTACCAGTTCCGGATTTTCTACTGCCGCGGTCCCCAGCACCACCCGGTCTACTCCGGCATTGAGCAGTTTTCTGATGCTTTCCACGTCACGGACGCCGCCGCCCAGTTGCACCGGAACTACGGCGGATTGGGCAATCTCGGAGATGATGCTGAAGTTGACCATTTCACCGTCTCTGGCGCCATCCAGGTCAACTATATGAAGCCTTGGGGCTCCTAAAGATTGCCACTTCAGGGCCACCGCCAGCGGGTTGTCGGAGTATACTGTTTCCTGGGCATAATCACCCTGGAACAGGCGCACGCAACGGCCGCCGCGAATGTCTATGGCCGGAATGATTTCTATGAGGTATCTCCGTTCTACTCTGCTTTGTTGAAACGGGGCATATTATAACATTTTACGTTGAACGCGGCCAATATGGTAACCGAGGCGACCGGGTCGGGGACAACCGGCCTCTTTGTCATTCTGTTTGAAAAACGTACGGTAGTTAATAATAAACGGTCACATGGAATTAAAATATTGGACAATCAACGGTTATTGCCGTAGATTTAACGTGGCAGTTGAACATTGAATGCACCTTAACTGATGATTACAGGATTCATCGGGAGGCACCATGAAGGATAAAGATATCAGGCAAACCGGCGGGGAAGAGACCGACAGTTACTACCAACGGTTGTTTAACAGTCTTCCGATGGGATTGATGGTCCAGGATTACTCAGCCGTTAAGCCGTATCTGGATAATCTGGTCGTTTCCGGCGTCAGTGATATCGGTTCGTATTTGGAAAAGCATCCAGATGAATTAGGCCACTGCATCAACCTGGTGAAAATAATTGACGCCAATGATATGGCGGTTCGGCTTTTCCGGGCGTCTGATAAGCAATCATTAACCGCTTCCTTGAGACGGCTTTTCGCTGACCAGTCAGTCGCATTATTTGCCCAAAGATTGGCGGCACTGATGCGTGGTGAATCCTACGCAACGGAGATTTACGGACGGCTGTTCAACGGTGAAACGGGACATGCGCAGGTGAGGGTGCATATCTTGCCGGAGTATCAGGCAACGTGGGAAAGGGTTCAGATAACCATCACAGATATCACTGAACGCAAGGCGGCGGAAGAAAAACTTCAGGCTAGTGAGTCAAAATATCAGTCACTATTCGAGGATAGCGGTGAGGCTGCCTTCATGCACCGGCCTTCTCCGGAAGGTTTGCCGGGTGTATTTCAGGAGGTCAATGAGGCCGCTTGTGAGTTATTGGGTTATTCCAAAGCAGAATTGTTGACCCTCGGTCCAAGGGACATTGTAGTTTGGGAAAAAGCCGGGGTAACTCCTCCGAACATCACGAAAAGACTGGAGACTGACAAGAAAGTAACCATGGAGTCCACATACCGACACAAGGATGGGCATGAGATTCCTATTGAGGTGAGTATCCATAGGTTTGATTTACAGGGCAAACCCGCGGTCTTAACGCTTGCCCGCGATATCACAGAGCGTAAGAAAGCCCAAGATGCGCTGCTTCAGGCCCAGGCCCAGCTTGAACTGATGTTAGGGCAGATACCTTGTATCTTATGGTCAATGGATAAGGACTTGAGATACACCACTGCCTCAGGTCTTGGATTACAGACTTCAGGCCGCACCCCTGGTGACCTAGTCGGTAAGACTATTTTTGAATATTCCCCCAAGTTTACTGAGTCTAGTCCCTTTGTTATCGCCCTCAGACAAGCCTTAAGCGGTCAATCCCAGGTTTTTGAACAGACTTCGGTGCTGAATAAACGGACCTTTCTGGTATATATGCAGCCGTTGTTTAATACAATGTCTGAAATTGGCGGGATTGTCGGCGTCAGTGTTGATATTACAGAGCGAAAACAAGCTGAGGAAAAACTGAAGCGGTCTTCGGAAGAGCTGGCGCGTCAAAATGTGTTTATTCAAGCCATCATTGATAATTTGCCCATCGGGCTGGCGGTGAACAATATTGGTGACGGCAAGGCCACCTATATGAACCGCAGCTTTGAGGAAATATACGGCTGGCCCAAAGAAGACATTGTTGATATCAGTTCCTTTTTTGAAAAGGTCTATCCGGACCCGGCATACCGGCAGACTATTACTTCTCAAATAATGGCGGATATTGCCAGCGGCGACCCGGGGCGGATGGTTTGGGACGGCATAGAAACAACCACCAAATCCGGTGAAACGAGAATCATCAATGCGGTTAATATTCCGGTGGTGGAGCAGGGCATCATGGTGTCCACTGTCCGTGATATTACGGCAAGGGTAAACGCTGAAAAAGCGTTGAGAGAATCGGAGGAGAAGTTCAGGCTCCTGGCCGAAAACACCGAAGCTATTCCCTGGGTGTATGATGTCGTCCTTGACCAATGGGCCTATGTCGCCCCGCAGGTGAAAAGGATTATCGGCTACGAACCGGAAGAATGGACTGATATAAAATTCTGGACTGACCGTATCTACGAGGAGGACCGCGAGTGGGCGCCTTTATATTGCGACGAATGCTCCAAAGCCGGCAAGCCGCACACCTTTGAATATCGGTTTATTAAGAAGAACGGCGATTTAATCTGGCTGCGTGATGTAGTCAGTGTAGAAATGCGTGACGGCATTCCGGTTAAACTTCGCGGTTTTATGCTGGACATCACTTCGCAGAAGCAAAAAGAGGCAGAGCTTTCTCAAAGTCGGCGGCAATTTGAGATTCTGTTTATGGATTCGCCGGTTTCAATAATGGTCCATGACAAGGGCACCGGGGAAATCGTTGATGCTAACACCAAAGCCTGGGAGAGTTACGGTTTGACCTCGCTGGAGGAATTAATAACCCATGATATCTTCACTAAGGCGCCCTTTTCATCTGCCGAGGCCTTGGCCTTAATCCGCAAATCTGCCGAGGAAGGCCATCAGGAATTTGAATGGTTTAGCCGTCGGGCAGATGGGACGGGGTTCTGGGAATATGTTAATTTGACTACCATGGTTATTGGCGGTGTGGAGCGGGTGGTGGCTTCTTCAATTGACATCACTGCCCGACGCCAGGCAGAACAGCTTGCCGTTGACGCTGTCCAGGAATGGCGGGTTACCTTTGACTCCATAACTGACATGGTGGCGATTGTGGATGCCGACTATAAGATAGCACGGGTCAACGCCGCCTTTACCAGGGTTCTTAATACCAGACCGCATGAAGTGATTGGCCGGCATTGTTACGAAGTAATTCACGGCAGGAATACGCCTCATCCTTCATGTCCTCACAGCCGAACTTTTGAAAACAACAAAGTGGAATACAGTGTATATTTTGACGAAAAATTGAACTTTTGGGTGGAGTCAACTTCTTCGCCCATTCTGGGCGACCAAGGCCAAATAACCGGTTCAGTACATATCATTAAGGATATCAGTGATCGCAAGCGGGCTGAAGAAGAGCAGCACCAGTTGCGGGATAAAGCGGAGATGTCCAGCCGGTTGGCAGCGGTAGGTGAAATGGCCGCCGGTATCGCCCACGAAATCAACAACCCGCTGACCGGTGTTATCGGTTTCTCTGAATTATTACTGACCAGGCCTGATGTGCCTGAGGATATGAAACAAGAGCTGACCATCATCAACGAAGGCAGCCAGCGGGTTAAAGGCATTGTCAGGCGCATGCTCACTTTTGCCCGCCAGTCCAAGCCGGAAAAGAGTTCCGTTGATATCAATGAACTTATTGAAAATACCCTGGAACTCCGGGGCTATGTCCTCAAGACCAGTAATATTGAGGTGGTCAGGGACTTTGAATCCCGGTTGCCCCGGGTAACTGCGGATGCCGGCCAGTTGCAACAGGTGTTTCTTAATCTTATTGTTAACGCTGAATTTGCCATGAAGCAGGCGCACGATAAGGGTATTTTAGTCATAAAGACTGAGAGGATTGACGGGCATATCCGGATTTCAATTACGGACGACGGCCCCGGCATGTCCGCTGAGGTTAAGGCCAAGCTTTTCCAGCCGTTTTTTACCACCAAAGAGCCTGGCGAGGGCACTGGGATGGGCTTGGCATTGTCGTTCGGCATTATCAAGGAGCACGGCGGCAGCATCACCGTGGAGAGCGTGGAAGGTTCGGGCTCCACATTTATCATTGAGTTACCAGTTGCGACGGCGGAAACAGCCCCGTCTGCAGTACCGGTACCGGTTGCTCCGTCGCCTGCACCGGCTAAAAAAGGCAGAGTTTTGGTGTTGGATGACGAGCCGACGGTAGGGATGTTGGTCAAGACTATTTTGACCGGCTGTGGGTATGAGGTAACCAATTGCCTGGTCCCGGCGGAAGCTCTGGAAAAGCTGCGGCAAGGCGGCTATGATTTGCTGATTTTAGACATCCGGATGCCGGGGATGAGCGGTATTGAGTTTGTTGAAGAGCTTCGGCACCGTTGGCCGGAATTGCTGAGCCGTATTTTATTTATTACCGGGGACACTTCTGACCTGACGACCAGAGAATATTTAAACACTCATCAGATTCCCTTTATCACCAAACCGTTTGAAAAAAAAGAACTGGAAGATAAGGTTAATGCGTTGTTATGATACAAGCCGAATTAGTTGAAACGCTGCTGGACAATCTGAGCGAAGGCGTTTACTTTGTTGATTGCGAAAGACGGATTTCCTATTGGAATAAAGCCGCTGAAGCCCTGACCGGAAGGACCGCTGCTGAGGTTTTGGGATTTCGGTGTGCTGATAATATCCTGGTTCATACTGATGACAAAGGCACAAGTTTGTGTTTAAATGGTTGTCCGCTGACGGCTACCATGGCGGATGGTCGGCCTCATGAATCCTCGGCTTTTATGCTGCACCGGGACGGCCACAGGGTGCCGGTGAACATCAAAGTGATGCCCATGCGTGATGAATCAGGCGTCATTATCGGTGCTATTGAAACCTTCACCGATAATTCACAAAACTTTCAGCTTCAAGAACAAGTCGCTGAACTGGAAAAGCTATCGCTTATTGATGAACTGACCCGGGCCGGTAACCGGCGTTATGCCAATATTACCCTTGAAACCAAGTTCAATGAGTTCAACCGTTATGATTGGCCTTTCGGTGTCATCATGTTTGATATTGATAATTTCAAGTCAGTCAATGATGTCTATGGTCATGATACCGGAGATGACGTGTTGAAGATGATAGCCCGGACTATTATGGCCAATATCCGCAGTCCTCAGTCATTATTCTTTCGTTGGGGGGGGGAGGAGTTCGTGATTGTGGGCACTAACGTTGATGGTATACAGCTTTATGAAATCGCTGAACGGATGCGCAATCTTGTCGCCGGTTCCATGTTGACGAGACAAGACCGGGAAATATGCGTGACTGTCTCTGCGGGGGTGACGGTTGCCAGGCCTGGCGACGACCCGGATACCATTATGCGGCGAGCGGATGACCTGATGTATGCCAGTAAAAAAGCGGGGAAAAACCGCTGTACCGGGGATTAAACAGGCACATGGTGTTAGGTGAAGCTAATTGTCAATGAATCTTCTGAGGCACCAAATCAAGGAACTCAGGAATCCTGTTGGAACATAGCGCCGACCGATAATCCGGTATGGATACGGTGGATGGCTTCACCCAGAAGCGGGGCGATGGACAGCACGGTAATTTTATCCAGTTTCTTCTCGGGACGCACCGGCACGGTGTCGGTGACGATGACCTCTTTGACCGGAGAGGCGGCGATGCGTTCAATGGCCGGGCCGGAAAAGATGGGGTGAGTACAGCAGGAATAAACCTCGGACGCCCCGGCTTTAAGCAGAGTCTGCACTGAATTGATCAGCGAACCGGCGGTATCTATCTCATCGTCAATGGTTAAAGCAATGCGGCCCTTGACGTCACCGATGATGTTCAGGGTTTCGGTGCGGTCATCGTTGCCTAATCGCCGTTTCTCAATGATGGCCAGCGGGGCGTTGAGCCTTTCCGCAAAGTCCCTTGCCCGTTTGGTAATGCCGATGTCCGTAGCCACCACCACCAGATTTTCCAGATTCTTTTTCTTGACGTGATTGGTAATCAGGTTGATGGCGGACAGTTCGTCAACCGGGATATTGAAAAAGCCCTGAATCTGGGCTGCATGGAGGTCAACGGTCAACACCCGGTTCGCCCCGGAGGTGGTCAGCAGGTCGGCGATCAGGCGGGCGGTGATGGGCACCCGCGGCTGGTCCTTTTTATCCGTGCGGCCGTAACCATAGTAGGGGATGACGGCGGTAATACGGCCGGCGGAAGCGCGCTTCAGCGCATCAATCATAATCATCGTTTCCATGATGCTCTGATTGACCGGCGAGGAGAAAGGCTGAATCACGAAGGTATCGCGGTTGCGTACGTTATCCATGATGCGGACGAAAGTATTCTCATTGGAGAATTCAAAAACCTGACAATTGCCCAATGGGATGCCCAGATAATCTACCACGGCATGAGCCAGATCAGGATTGGCGTTTCCGGAAAATACTTTCAGTTCATCCATTAGTCAGGCGCCTCACAATTTCTAGTCTCTAAGAATACACAACCGGCTTATGTTCAGATTAATCGGTTATTCCAGGCACCGCAAAATTAGCGGTCAACTCTTTCACCTCCGAGGCGATGCGGGACTCAGTGTCGGTATTACCGAAGTTTTTGATAATCTCGTTGATCCAGGCGGCGATTTTAACCATTTCGGTTTCACCAAAACCACGGGTCGTTACTGCTGCGGTCCCCAGCCGTATGCCGTTGGGAGCCGTGGGTTTCTGGCCGACGATAAACGGTACGGTGTTGCGGTTTACCACAATATTACAGCGGCCCAGGGCTTCTTCGGCATCCTTGCCGTTGACGCCGGTCGCGGTCAGGTCCAGTAGCACCAGATGATTGTCTGTGCCGCCGGAAACCAGCCGGAAGCCGGACTTCTCCAGTTCCTGCGCCAGCGTTTTGGTATTTTTAAGAATCTGGGCGGCGTATTGGCCGAATTCCTGAGTGCCGGCTTCTCTGAAAGCCACGGCTTTGCCGGCGATGACATGCATCAAAGGGCCGCCCTGAATGCCGGGGAAGACTGCCGAATCAATGGCGTGGGCGTATTCCTCTTTACACAGCACAAAGCCGCCGCGGGGACCGCGGAGGGTTTTGTGGGTGGTCGAGGTAACGATATCGGCATAGGGTACCGGAGACGGGTGCACCCCGGCGGCAACCAGTCCGGCGATGTGGGCGATGTCTACAATCATTTTAGCGCCGACCCGGTCGCAGATATGGCGGATGCGTTCAAAGTCAATAATGCGGGGGTAAGCTGACGCCCCGGACATGATGACCTTGGGCTGGCTCTCATCAGCCAGTCGTTCCATCTCGGCGTAATTGATGCGCTCGGTTTCCTGATCCAGGCCGTAAGCAACCACGTTGTACATTTTTCCGGTGAAATTAGGTTTGGCGCCGTGGGTCAGGTGTCCGCCGTGAGACAGACTCATGCCCATTATGGTGTCGCCGGGTTTAATCAAGGCGAAGTACGCTGCCATGTTAGCCTGAGCGCCGGAGTGCGGCTGAACATTGGCGTGTTCGGCGCGGAAAAGTTCTTTGGCGCGGTCAATGGCCAGGGCTTCAATATCGTCCATGTTATGGCAACCGCCGTAATAGCGTTTGCCGGGGTACCCTTCGGCGTATTTGTTAGTCAGTGAGGAACCCTGCGCTTGCAGAATCGCCCGGGAAGCGTAGTTTTCTGAAGCGATAAGATTGATGGTTTCCTGTTGCCGGGTGTCCTCGGCGGCGATGGCATTATAAATAATAGGGTCGTCAAAACGGAGTCTGGTCATCTGTTCATTTCCTCACAACTCAAGCCGCGCAACGGCACGGCCTAGGAATACCGGTATTATAACAAATCAGAAGGGTCGGGGATAGTGGTTGTAGTGTCCTTCAACTATCAACCGTTGAATTAGTTCAGGAACAGCCCCAAATACCAGTCTATCAACTGACTGCCCCAGAGAAAGGTGATGAACATGGCCAGGGCGAGGAACGGCCCGAAGGCGATGGCCTCGCGGCGGCCTTTGCGCCGGAAAGCCAGTAATCCAATGGCCACCAGTCCGCTGGCAATCCAGGAGAGAATAACGGCCACGATAACGTTAGGCCAGCCGGTAATCAGACCCGCCAGAGCACCCAGCTTGACGTCGCCTTCGCCCATACCGCCGCGGGAGACGATATAAACCACCAAAAAGATACCGAAACCGGCGACGGCGCCGATAACAGCGTTCAGAAACGTGGGGGCGAGGTCAATCTGTCCGGCAAAAAGGCTGATCAGCAGTGCTATGCCCATAGCCGGCATCAGGATGTTATTGAGAATGAGTTGGTGTTCCAGGTCAATCACAAAAATAACGATGGTTACTGCGGCGTAAAATAAGCCGACCCATAACTCCGGCGTGAGGCCGAAATACAGGTAAAGAAAGGCGAAGGCCAAACCGGTCACGGTTTCCACCCAAAAGACGCGGGCGGGTATTTTTTCGCCGCAGGTCCGGCAACGCCCTTTAAGCGCCAGCCAGGATATTACAGGTATCATATCGGTGACTGAAAGCCGGCGGCTGCAACCGGGACAGCGTGACGGCGGGGTGACGATGGATTGTTCCCCGGGCATCCGGTCGGCCATGACATTGAGGAAACTGCCGATGACGGTGCCGAATATGAAAAAGACGATTGCGTAAGCGGATTCCATTGGCGGTAATTATAGGCGCTGTAAATCCTAAATGACAAACTGTGGTTGCCGGACAAGTGAATCGATGGCGGGTCGTAGGGAGATACCGAAGACTGATATAATCTGGCCATGACCCGGAAACGTAAAAGTCCATATGTATGGATAAGCTGGCTGGCCAAATTAATGGCCGGTGAAGTCCAATGTCATTGGTCCGCCTGGTTTCGGGCGCACTGCACTGAGTATGAAAAGGCACCTTCGGATTTTAAACAGGCCGCCTGGATGGTGGCCCATAATCAGGGCCTGGATGAATTATGCCGGCGTCAGGCCGGGATAACGGCCATGTTTAAAGAAGAGCAGAACCAATTCAAAGTATCCCGTAAGGGTGGGCTGACTATTTCCGGCAAGCCTGACCTGATTACTCTGGAAGAGGGCGGGCTGACAACAGTTTACGACGTCAAGACCGGCGCGCCGCGGCATTCAGACCTTATCCAGGTGATGCTATATATGTTGCTGTTGCCTTATGGTTCGCCGTTATACCGGGGAAAATCCCTGAAGGGGTGTGTGGTTTACCGGAACGCCGAATCAAGCGACATTCCCGCTGCGGCGGTTGATACGGAATTTCAGCAACGGGTGACTTATTTTCTGGATTTGTTGTCGGCTGAAAAGCCGCCGAGGCGGTCTCCCAGCCATTCCGAGTGCCGTTATTGCGAATTAACCTCAGCCGATTGCCCGGAACGGCTGGCGGATGATGTCCCTGATCTACCCGATACTGAATTGCCTTTCTGAGGGGAGGCAGTGCCTCTAATCATCGGCAGGATTTTACTTTTTGACCGACCAGACCAGTGCGACTACCCAGCCGATAAAGGTCCAGCCCAGCAGGAAGTTCAACAGGAAAATCGCCAGGGCGTTGCGGCGTTTACTCGCAAAGGCGATGAAACTGGGCAGAAAATAGATAACCAGGCTCAGAAAGAACGATATGAGGCCGAATATACTGGCGAAGAAAAAGCCGAATAAACCTTCCAGCATGGGACCGTCCTCCGAAATACAAGTATTGATTTTAGCTTACCTGAAAAGTGACCGCCGGGCAAATAGTCGCCGTCAATCGGGCGGATGAGAACAAATATGATATAATCCGCAGGTGGAAATCAGCGGCTTGACCGAATTTGAACTCATTGACCGCATCACTACCGAGATTAACCGGATACCGCCGGTGGGTTCGGAGCTGCCGTTTATTGGTATCGGCGACGACACCGCAGTTTTTAAAAGTCTTCGCGGTTATCAACTGGCCACCATGGACGCGCTGGTGGAAGGCGTTCATTTTAAGAAACAATATTTGGATTGGACCTGCCTGGGCTGGAAGGCCCTTGCGGTTAACCTGTCTGATATCGCCGCTATGGGCGGTGCGCCGGTTTATGCTCTGGTGTCCCTGGGCCTGCCCGGTGATGTCGCCGTGGAAGATGTTGTCACGATGTACCGTGGAATGGCAGATTTGGCGGCCCAAAACGGCACGGTCATTGCCGGCGGTAACATCAGTCGCGCCGGGGAACTTTCGGTTCACGTCGCCGTTACCGGCACGGTACAGTCAAAATCCAGAGTGCTGTTACGTTCTAAAGCCCGAACCGGTGATTTGATTGCCGTTACCGGCTCTTTGGGTGCCGCGGCCGCGGGTCTGAAATTGCTTGAAGGCACTTTGAAAGCGGACGTAAAGGAGGCCGATGAACTTATAGCCGCTTTCTGGCGGCCAGAGCCGCGGCTGACGATCGGGCGGCAGCTGGTGGCCCACGGCGTCAAGTGCGCTATCGATATCAGCGATGGTTTGTTGGCGGATCTGGGACATCTGCTGCAGGCCGGTAACGTCGGAGCCAGGCTTGAGGCGGCCCGGATCCCGGTTCATCCTGCCGTTGCAGCTGTCGGTGGAGACAAAGCACTGGAGCTGGCAATAAGCGGCGGCGAGGATTATGAACTGCTCTTTACCGCTCATCCGGCGGTCATGGGTCGAGTGGTCGCAGCAGCGGAGTGTAAGGTAACAGTGATTGGGGTGGTAACCCGTGATGCGGGATGTCTTGATTTTCTTGAGGCTGACGGCCGGGCTGCGGCATTAAATAACCGCGGCTGGCGGCATTTTTGATTGACGGCGTGGTGGCTTTGACGCACAATTTATCGGAAATTTTTAACCCTTTGTATTGGCTTGATGGAATCACTGATTATTAATTTAGCCAAACCGGCTGATACCAGAAAGTTTGGCCGCTGTATCGGCCGGGTGCTGGCACCCGGCGATGTCCTGCTGATGTCCGGCCCACTGGGCGCCGGAAAGACAACTCTAACTCAGGGGATTGCCAAAGGACTGGGCATTAAATCCAGTGTCATGAGCCCTACATTTGTCCTCATGCGGGAGCTGCAGGGGCGGCTGAATCTGTATCATCTGGACCTTTACCGGTTGGATAATCTGTCGGAGGTTGCTGACCTGGGATTGGATGACTATTTTTACGGCGACGGTGTGACCATTGTGGAATGGGCTGACCGGGCCGCAGACATTTTGCCACCCGATCACCTGCGGGTTGAGATTGAATATGTTAATGACAACACCCGCACTGTGCGGCTGACGGCCTGCGGCGAACGCTATCAGGTGCTGTTGACGGAACTTGAGGCGCTGCGGAAAGGTGATGGATGACGATTATTCTGGCTATTGATGCTGCCACCTCCAGTGCCGGTTTGGCGTTGCTGCGGGACAAGGCAATGGTTGCTGAGGCCGGCTGGCTGACGCAGCATAATCAGACGGTGGAACTGTTACCGTGTTTGACCGGCCTGTTGCAACAGGCCGGCTTGACCCTGAATGACCTTGATGCTATCGCTGTCAGTCGGGGTCCGGGTAGTTACAATGGGGTCAGAGTTGGCATTGCAACCGCTAAAGGACTGGCCTTCGTTCTGAATAAACCGGTTTTAGGCGTCAGTACTCTGGAAGCCGAAGCCCGGCGCTTTCAGGAAACGGGGCATCCGGTATGGGCTATTCTGCCGTTGGGTCATGATTATGCTGTGGCTGCGGCCGGCAGTCTGGAAGGCGTATGGATTAAAACACTGGAAGAGCAGGCCGTCACGGCGGAGACGCTGTTGCAGACTTTACCACAGGGAGCGCTGGTCGCCGGTGAATTACCTGACCGGCTGGTGGAGTTATTCAGTATCTCCCGTCAGGATATTCAGATAATGTATGAAACCGGCCTCAGCCGGGCGGCGGCCTTGGGACTGCTGGGACTGGAACAATTACGCGCCGGCAACGGCATATCAGCCGCCTCGCTACAACCATTGTATCTGCGACGACCGCAAATCACGCCTTCAAAAAAGCCGCGAGATACCACCGGTTTGCCGGAGCGTGGTGTAATCTGGGATATGGATGGTGTTATAATTGACTCCGCCGATTTGCATTTTGAGTCCTGGCGGGATGCCCTGGGGCAACACGGTTTCAGGATGAACCGGGAACAGTTTGAGGCGACTTTTGGCCGGCGCAATGACGATATTATTAATTACATCGCCGGGTTTGCGGTGCCAGCTGAAAAGATCCGCCTTATCGGTGATGACAAGGAAGTCTCTTACCGCCAGATGGTGGCGGGACACGCCCGGTCATTTTCGGGCGTCATGGAACTTGTTCGGGAATTAAAAGAAAGCGGATTTAAACAGGCCGTTGCTTCTTCGGCGCCAGCGGCGAACATCGCACTGGTTCTTCAGGAACTGGGCCTAGCAGCATTTATTGAAGCGACAGTGGATGCCTCGCAGGTTGACCGGGGTAAACCTGACCCTGCGGTGTTTCTGAAAGCGGCCGAAAAGCTGGAATTGAAACCTCAGGACTGTTTGGTCATTGAGGATGCGGTAGCCGGAGTAATCGCCGCCCACCGAGCCGGGATGGCGGTTATTGCCGTCAGTAATACCCATCCGGCGGCTGCTTTGAATGAAGCGGATATGGTTACGGCTTCATTGGAAACGGTTGACGCCGCCACAGTGTTGGGAATCATTGATCGAAAAATAAAATTAGGAGCATAAATGGAAAAAATTCTGGTTCTGGTTAAACCCGATGGCGTGGAGAAAGGCAATACCGGTGCCATTCTGGCCCGGCTGGAAGCCACCGGCACCCGCCTTGTGGCGGCCCGGATGTTGAAAATATCCCGCGAAACCGCAGAGAAGCATTACGCCGTGCATCGGGAACGCCCCTTCTTTAACAGTGTTGTTGAATACATCACGTCCGGTCCGGTGGTGGCGGCAGTATTTGAAGGAAAAGATGTAATCTCGGTTATTCGTAGGGCGATGGGGGCCACCGATCCGGCCAAGGCAGAACCTGGTACCATTCGCAAAGATTTTGCCGAAAGCATTGAACGCAATGCTGTTCATGGTTCTGATTCACCCGAGACCGCTGAATATGAAATCTCTCTTTACTTCAAGCCGGAAGATATCCTGTCGTATTAACCCAATTGCCGATATTCGGGAGGGGTCATCCGGCCCCTCCCGACTGTTTCTAAAAGGGAGCAAGGTGTTCTGGACAACAGAGCGAGATGATCTGATGTGGGAATATGATGCTTGACACCTCCCGGCGTTATCTGGCGGTAGTCTCGCCGCGGGCCGGGGAGTTCCGGCCGGCAGTTTGCCGCTTGCTGGAAACAGAATTCCGGCGGGTTGGACACCGGTTGGAATTTCACTTTTTGGAGACTTTGCCCGGCTTGCAGATGGCCGTTGATCGGGCCATAGAAAGCGGATGTCGGGATTTTCTGGCGGTTGGTGGCGACGGAACGGTCAGCCGCCTCGCCAGCTGTTTGTACGGCAAACCTCACGCAGTGGGTATTATACCGGTGGGTACGGCTAACACTCTGGCCCGGGTATTGGGTATTTCTCTGAATTCGACCCGGGCAGCTCGTATCGCCGTAGCCAGACGCACTGTCACCGCTGTTGACGGTTTGATCGTCGGTGAGCAGCTATGTTTACTCAATGTGTCTGCCGGTATATCCTCTATGTCCCTTGACGGTCTGGATGCGGCCCAGAAGGCGGCAGCGGGCATGTTTTCCTATGTTATCGGGGCAGCCAAAGCGACCCTTAAAGTTGCTCCCTGTGATTATCAACTGACCATTGATGGTCAATCATCCACCATTCGGGGTGTAGAAATGCATGTCACCAACGTCGGAGTTATCGGTGTTCCCCAGTTTCACCTTTATGATAAATCCATTCTTGCCGATGGGCAGGTGGAAGTGCTGGGTATCACTCACTGGACACCCCGCAATATCGCAAACACCGCACTGGACATTGTACTACGCCGTAGGCGCCGAGCACTTCGGTTCATTGGCACCGCCGGCGTCAGTATCACAATTGATTGCTCCCAGCTGATGCCGGTTCAAGGTGACGGCGATATCATCGGTACCACGCCGGTAACCATCCGGATAGCCCCTCAGGCAGTCAACTTCATGTTACCCTGATTCTAGATTTTTTAACGGGACTGTTTGCCCCATTTTGCCGGGTAACCTATACTTGCAGCCATGCTTTATTTTGGTACCGCCGGTATTCCGGCCAGCACCAAGGGTACCGGTGATACCATTGCCGGACTCAGACAGGTCAAGGAATTGGGGCTGTCCGGCATGGAGATTGAGTTTGTCCGCAGTATCTACCTCCGGGACAATACCGCGCCGCCGGTGGCTTATATTGGTCAAAAACTTGGTCTTAAGCTATCCTGCCATGCCCCTTACTATTTGAATCTCAATGCCGCTGATGAGGTCAAACTGCGTAAATCCTCTGCCATGGTATTCAACGCCGCCCGGATTGCGGCGCTGGCTGGTGCCGGCAGTCTGGTCTTTCATGCCGGCTATTATCTCAAAGGCGAATCGGAAACGGTGTATCAGAATATCAAGAACCAACTGGAACTGGTGCTTTCCAAATTACGGGAAGAAGACATACAAATTACGCTCCGTCCGGAAATTGCCGGTAAAACCAGCCAGTTCGGAACGCTTTCGGAACTATTGCGGCTGTGTAAAGAGCTGCCGGGGACTGCCCCGGCCATTGATTTTGCCCATCTTCACGCCGTCACCGGCCGTTATAACAGTTATCCGGAATTCGCTGAAGTTCTTGCCCGGGTCGGCGAAGCACTCGGCAACGAAGCTGTCAATGATCTGCACCTACATGTTTCCGGCATTGAAGCCGGCAAGAGCGGCGAACGGCGGCACCTGAACCTGCCGGAAACGGATTACCGGTACGAAGAACTGCTCCAGGCGTTGGCTGACTTTAGAGCCGGCGGCATGCTTATCTGCGAAAGTCCTAATATTGAAGAAGATGCCTTGTTGCTGTACCGCACCTGGCGGGAGCTTGTGCCGTTGGATTGATCGGGGGCTGATTCTTTTGGGAAACCGCTTATTCTGGTATAATGGACATAACATTCCAACCACCTTTGCACCCAAATCTATTTTGAGGTAAAAATGAAATTTAATTGGCGCAGAACCACCATTGCCTATATCGTGATGCTTATTGTGAGTATCGCTGTGTTTACGTTTTTCCTGCCGTCTGCCAGCGAACAGCCGGTAGAAATCAGCCAGACCCAATTGGTTGAACTTTCACAGCAACATCAGATAGAGAAAATCTCTATTGACGGTGACCAGATTAACATCACTACCAATGAAGCAATCCCGCGGGAACTGTTCACCTACAAGGAAAGTCTGACTTCTATCTATGATATTCCTGGATTTGATCCCACTGGAATAGAAATATCACCGGTGGGCAATACCGGAATTGACTGGGGTGCGGTATTTATTAATTTTATCCCCATTCTGATTATCGGCGGTATCATCATTTTCTTGTTTTCGCAGGCGCGCGGTGCTAATTCTCAAGCCATGCAGTTCGGTCGTTCCCGGGCTAAGATGTTTAATGTAGATAAGCCGACTAACACCTTTAGTGATGTGGCCGGTGTGGATGAAGCCAAGCAAGAAGTTGAAGAAGTCGTTGAATTTCTAAAGTCACGCGAGAAATTTCAGGCGCTGGGGGCTCGTATACCCAAGGGTGTCCTGCTGATCGGTTATCCCGGTACTGGTAAAACTCTTTTGGCCCGCGCTATCGCAGGTGAAGCCGGGGTGCCTTTTTTCTCCATCTCAGGATCAGAGTTCGTGGAAATGTTTGTCGGCGTTGGCGCTTCCCGCGTCAGGGATTTGTTTAAGCAGGCTAAACTAAATGCTCCCTGCATTATTTTTATTGACGAAATAGATGCGGTGGGACGTCAGCGCGGTGCCGGACTCGGCGGCAGTCATGATGAACGTGAACAGACCCTTAACCAGATATTAGTGGAGATGGACGGTTTTGAATCCAACACCACGATTATTGTCATTGCGGCCACCAACCGCCCTGATGTTTTGGATCCGGCTCTATTACGCCCCGGTAGATTTGATCGGCGGGTCGTTCTGGATATGCCTGATTTAAACGGACGGCATCAGATATTACAGATTCATGCCAAGGGTAAACCACTTGCCGACAACGTCAATCTGGAAACCTTGGCCAAGCAAACTATCGGCTTTTCTGGCGCTGACCTGTCTAATCTGATGAATGAAGGTGCCATTCTGGCGGCGCGGGCTAGTAAAAAAGTCATTGAAATGAGTGACCTGGAAGAATCTATTGATCGGGTTATTGCCGGGCCGGAACGTAAAAACCGGAAGGTCAACCAGCACGAAAAAGAGATTACCGCTTATCACGAAGCAGGGCATGCCCTGGTAGCTCGGATGTTGCCTTCTGCTGACCCGGTACACAAAATTACTATTGTAGCCCGCGGCATGGCCGGCGGTTATACCAAACAACTGCCGTCCGAGGACCGCTATATCGCTACCAGATCTCAATTCGCTGCCAAGATTGCCATCTTCATGGGGGGGCGGTTAGCTGAGGAGATAGTATTTGACGAGATGTCCACCGGGGCTTCTCAGGACTTCAAGGAAGCTACCAACCTGGCTAAGAAAATGGTCACGTCATATGGTATGAGTGAAAAACTGGGCCCGCGGACCTTCGGCAGTAAGGAAGAAATGGTTTTCCTGGGCAAGGAAATTCATGAGCAGCGGGATTACGGTGAAAAAACGGCTGATCTTATTGACCAGGAGGTTGAGGCGTTGATTCAAGCTGGATATCAGCTGGCAAAAACCATACTGACCGATAACCGAGACCGTTTGCGTTATATTGCGGAACGCCTCGTGGCAGTGGAAACCCTGGAAGGGGAAGAATTGGAAAAACTCTTCACTGAACCGGTGCCGCCACCGGCAGAAAAAGATACTTCGGCTGTTGCCAGCGTAGAAAAACCTGAAAAGGTCGCTGAACCGGCCAAGACAAAGGCGAAAGCCAGGGCTAAAAACCGGCCGGCTGACCCTGACCCGGGTACAGCCGCTGCTCCGGCACCGGCAACCTAGCACGGAAAACCAATCTAAGATAAAAAGGCGCTGATTATTAATCAGCGCCTTTTTATTATATGGTGAAAATAGGTCTAAGGGTATTGCGCCAGCTTCGGTAAAGCAGCTTCCTCAGGCAGACCCAGCATCAAATTCATGTTTTGGATGGCCTGACCGGCGGCGCCCTTGATCAGGTTATCAATAGCGGACAACACAATCAACAAACCGCTGCGGCGGTCAATTACCGGGTGAATCAGGCACATGTTGGTGCCGCTGACATCCCGGGTGTGCGGTGGTGCCGGTGTTACTTCTACGAACTGTTCCTGCTCGTAAAACTGGTGGTAAATACCCCTGATTTCGGTGTCGGACACTGCGGTTTTCAATGGCGCGTAACAAGTCGCCAGGATGCCGCGCTTCATCGGTATCAGGTGTGGTGTAAAGGCTACGGCTTGTACCTTTGCGTCCAATGCTGTCAGTTCCTGAAAAATCTCCGGCTGGTGCCGGTGCGCGGTCAGGGCATAGGCTGAGATGTCTTCATTTGCTTCACAGTAATGACTTTTCAAACTTAAACTGCGTCCGGCACCGGATACTCCGCTCTTGGCATCAATGATGATGTTGCCGTCAATCAGGCCGGCTTTAAGCGCTGGTGCCAGTGCTAAAATTGAGGCCGTCGGGTAACAACCGGGATTAGCCGTAAGATTGGTTGTTTTTATAGATTCCCGATTAAGCTCCGGCAATCCATATATTGCTTTTGGTAAAAGTTCCGGAGCTGGATGTCGGAAGCCGTACCATTCCTCATACAGAGCGCTGTCTTTAAGCCGGAAATCAGCGCTGACGTCAATGACCTTAAGGCCTCGTTCCAGCAACGGCAGTATCTGTTCGGCGCTCTCCCGGTGCGGCAGGGCGGAAAACACCAGATCAACTTCACCGATTTCTGCGGCCACGGTCAACCCCAAGGCCGACAGATGCGGGAATACCTGTCCCAGCGGTTGTCCGGCGGTGCTTCGTCCGGTAACCGAAGTCAGTTCAACATCGGGGTGGGCGGCCAATAACCGCGCCAGCTCTACCCCGGCGTAACCGGTGACGTTGAGGATGCCGACTCTGGTTTTAGACATGATTCCCTAGTATATCACACCCGCCGGGCGGTGGTTAAAGCTGTAATCTAACCGTCTTAGACATGATTATGTTAAAATTGACCATCTTGAGGTAATCGGAGCCGCTCTTGGGCCATCTTGATTTTGGAGTAGAGATAATCATTGTGCTGGTAGCCGCAGTGCTTGGCGGTGTGCTGGCGCATCGGTTAAAACTGCCGGTTCTTCTTGGGTACCTGTTTGCCGGGATGCTGGTCAGTCCACACGGGCTTGGCCTGGTACAGGATACAGCAGCTATTGAGGCTATGGCCGGTATCGGGGTTATTCTCCTTTTATTTACCCTGGGACTGGAATTTTCTCTGGAAGAACTGCGGCGCATCGGCCCTGTGGCCATTCTCGGCGGGGCAGGCCAGATACTGCTCACAGCTGCTGCTGGCTTCGGTCTGGGTCAGTTATTAGGCTGGGGTGCCGCCGAATCCGTATTTTTCGGGTTTTTGGTATCTCTCAGTTCAACTCTGATTGTTTTGAAATTACTGATGGAGCGCGGCGAACTGGATACCACTCACGGTAGGATTATGACCGGTATTCTGCTGGTACAGGACCTTTCGCTGGTGCCCATGATGATTATTCTGCCGACCCTGGGTATTGAAGATGCCGACATCGGCCCGGCGCTTATCACCGCCGGTGGCAAGGCGCTGGCTTTTATCGCCGCGATGGCGGCGCTGGGGTTCTGGCTGCTGCCCCGGATACTGGAAAGAGTAGCGCGGGTTCGTTCCCGGGAATTATTTCTGATTACTGTCGTTTCGCTGTCGTTGGCTGCTGCTATTGCCGCGGAGTTTTTCGGTGTTTCAGCCGCGGTCGGAGCGTTTATCGCCGGCCTTTTGATCGGCCAGTCCAGTTTTGCCCGGCAGGCTCTGGCTGATATCGTCCCGTTCCGGGACGCCTTCGGCGCTCTGTTTTTCGTTTCGCTGGGTACGCTGGCTGATTTGTCGTTTATCTTTGATAATCCCATGTTGATTGCCGGAGTGGTGTTGTTTATTTTAGTAACGAAATTCTTTATCAGTGCAGCCGTGCCCTGGGTTTTTGGTTATAGTGCACGGACTTCCATGGCCACCGGTTTTGGTTTAAGTCAGATTGGAGAGTTCAGCTTTGTGCTGGCCGGGGTCGGGGTGGCTTCAGGGGTGCTGAGAGATTCAACTTATTCACTGACACTGGGTGCCGCTATCACCACCATGATTTTAACGCCGTTTCTGATCGGGTTAGGCAATAACCTGTACCATCGGCTGGAAAACACCTCATTAGGCCGGCGATTTTTCAATCAGAGGGGTGAAGTCACCAGCGTCCGTTCCATCAAGGAATTATCCGGGCATGCCGTAATTTGCGGACACGGCCGGTCGGCGGCCGCCCTGACGAAAGTGCTCAAGCGACGAAACCTGACTTATCTGGTCATTGAACTTGACCCCAAAAAGATTGCCGAATTGCGGCGCGAAGGCGTCCCCTGTATTTACGGCGATGCTTCAAATCCGGAAATACTGGCCCACGCCCAGTTGGAAAAAGCGAAATTGCTGGTGTGCACCTACCCCGGTTTCATGGATGTGGAGCTTACCGTTAAGAACGCTCGTAAACTTAATCCCCGGCTGGATATCGTGGCCCGGGTAGAACGTGATCGGGACGCGGAAATACTCAAGGACATCGGGGTTAATGAATTGGTCAGACCCCAGTTTGAAGCCAGTTTGGAAATCACCCGCCATGCTTTGCACCGCTACGGTGTTTCCGCCACTGAAATCCAGTACCTGCTCAACAGCCTGCGTCAGGGCACGATGAGCTAAAAATCGGGTCTGGTTTTGTGCCGGGCAGGTGCCGGTGATATTATTAACAAATGTCCGCCATTATTGAAATTTCTAATCTGACCAAACGGTTCAAGGATTTTACGGCGGTTGACGGCCTTTCCTTGGACATCATGGAAGGGGAGTGTTTCGGATTGCTGGGGCCTAATGGCGCCGGCAAGACCACTCTGGTCAAAATGCTGACCACTATTTCTCCGATAACCAGCGGCTCCATTAAGGTCATGGGTCTGGATTTGGCCAAAGAACCGCGGCGAATCAAAGCTTCTTTCGGCGTCGTACCTCAGGGCGACAATCTTGACCCGGAACTTTCGGTCATTGAAAACCTGACTTCTTTTGCCCGCTATTTTGAGATTCCGCGGGCGGAAGCGTTACGGCGCAGTCATGATGTACTGAGCCTTTTTAAACTGGAACACAAAGCCAACGGCCAGATCAAAACCTTATCCGGCGGGATGAAGCGCCGGTTGCTTTTGGCCCGCAGTCTGCTCAATAATCCCAAAATCATTATTCTGGATGAGCCGTCCGTGGGGTTGGACCCTCAGTCACGCAACCTGGTCTGGCAGAAGCTCAGAGAACTCCAGGAACGGGGCGTGACACTGCTGCTGACTACACAGAATATGGACGAAGCCGCGGTATTATCCGACCGGGTCGCGGTAATGTACCAGGGCCGGATTCTGGCGTTGGATACTCCCAAAGCAATGGTTTTACAGCATGTGGGCCAGGAAGTGGTGGAAATACTGCCTGAAGCCGCCGAGGCGGAACAGATGCTGGCAGACCTGAAGAAACGTGGTCTTGATGCAGAACCGGCGGAAAGCCTGATTCAGGTCTTTCATGCCGATGCCGGCAATCTATGCACTGACCTTACCACCCGGGGTTACCGGGCCTGGCAACGCCTGGGGACGCTGGAAGATGTATTCATGCGGCTCACCGGAAGGGCATTGGTAGAATGATTCGCCTGCCGACCTTCCGGGCCATTCATATGTGGCGGCGTAATCGTGACGTATTCTTGCGGTTATGGTGGTCATTGGCGCCGGCCTTTATGATTGAACCGGTGCTGTTATTGCTGGCGGTGGGATTGGGTTTTGGGGCTTATATGGGTGTCATTGATGGTACTGAATACATCAATTATATTGTGCCCGGGGTGTTGGCGGCTTATGCGATGACGACGGCAACTTTTGAATGTACTTACGGGGCTTATTTTCGTATGGAATATCGTCGGACTTACGATGCCATCATGGCGACTCCGCTGACCCTTGAAGATATCGTCAGCGGCGAAGTGCTCTGGGGGGCTACGCGCTCCATCATTACTGCCACCATTATTCTTTCGGTAGCCCTAATATTCGGTCTGCTGGATTCTTGGTGGGCCTTATTGATTCCAGCAGTGGCATTCATAGTGGGGTTGTTGTTTTCCAGTATGGCGATCGTATTTGTATCGTTCGCCTCGTCGGTTTACAGCTTTAACTACTATTTCACGCTGTTTATTGCCCCGATGAGTTTTTTCTCCGGCGCCTTTTTCCCGCTTGACCGGTTGCCGGCGGTTGTGTCTGACATCAGCCCGTTTCTGCCGTTAACGCCGTCGGTTAACCTGATGCGGTCTTTGGTGACCGGGGATTTTAACTCAACAACAGCAACATCGTTTCTGATAATTGCAGGCACGACGGTGGCTTTGTTTCTGCTGGCCTCAATGGTGATGCGGCGAAGGGTGATGGAATAGGGAAGTCGTTTAAAAAGGCGTCTTTGAATGAAACTTTATTGAAGCGCCAGTACCGTCTTGGCTTCAGGCCACAGGCGGTCAAAGTCAAAAAAGACCCGTTTTTGAGGTGTGAAGATGTGCAACATTACAGCACCGTAGTCCAGAATCAGCCAGTCAGCGTCCTGTCCGCTTATTTCGGAGAAAAGCGGTCTGATGTTTTCCTTCTTGAGTTTGTCAACGACGTCATCAAGTATCGCCCGAGCCAGACGCTGGTTGTCGGCTGACAGGGTCACCTGATAGTCGGTTATACTGGACAAACCGCGGACATCGGTAATGATGATATCCTCCGCTTGTTTTTCCATTGCGATGTCAGCGATACGCCGGGCCAGATCAATAGCTTCCAGAGTGTTTTCTCCTACCAATAGATTGGAGTTTAGTATATCATATTAACTGGCCTGCGCGTATCCGCAGTGAAAGGAGACAAAAAGTTATGGTATTAAGAAGTATTGGGCTTGGCCTTATTATAGCCTCCGTAGCCTCCATATTAGCCGGTATCCTTATCGGCGAAGGCATCACCCTGTATATCACCGGTGTGCTACTGGGACTGGTGGGTAACATTCTTAACTGGTTCGGTAACCGGCAGATCAACCAGCGCCGTTAACTCAACTCATGTCCGGCGTCGGTAAGTTGCCGGCTTGTGCCGATGCCGTCCGGCAGTTTGAGAGTCAGGCGGTTTCTGTGCTATATTTATTCTCCGAAACGTCTCGTGGAGGGATCGCATAGTGGTCTAGTGCGGGCGCCTGCTAAGTGCTTACCTCGGGTAACCGGGGTCGGGAGTTCGAATCTCCCTCCCTCCGCCGTTTATCTGGATATGTTACAAAATCAAACCGCGTCAGCGGTTTTTTGTTTTTTTGGTACTATTTTCTGCGCAAATCGGTACTAATGGGTAATTGCGCCTTCCCTTGAACGGAGTTAGGATATATACGGGAACAAAAATCTGGAGGCGTACCCGTGGAAAACAGTGAGAAAAGTGAAAAAAAGCCCGCCGGGGATATTGAACTGGCGGTACAAAATACCTTCCCTATGATTGATCAGATAGCTTCACAGGCCCGCGTTCAGGCTCAGCGCGCCAGTTCGCTGGCGATGCACGAATACCGTCGCAAACTTCAGGGCATCGTTCTGGATATGCAGGATAATGTTCGGGATGAAGGCGCCAAACTGGCTGAACAAATCCGCCAGGCGGTGCTGTTGCAGGCTGAGGAAAAAGCGCTGGATCTGGTGGATGACTTTATTCACGGCCGTCAGGCCGAAGCCGAAAGCCTGGCTCGTAACTTACTATTGCCGGATGAACAATTGGATAATGAGCCTCTGGAGCTGGAGGCAGCCCCGGCGCCGGTACCGGTGAACGAATTTCCGGTCGCTCAGGATGAGAGTGATCTGGTGACAGCCGAAACCAGGGCTAATGATGGGCCGTCCACCGGGGAGTTTTCAGAAACTGAAGCCGCTCCCAAAGGCGCGTTTGATTTCGCCAGCTTCATTTCCAAACCTCAGTAGTAATCCAGTTAACCACACTGGTTGTGCCTCTACCTGCCGCCTCTGTTTAGGGGCGGCAGGTTTTTTTGTTTTGGCTGACGTGTTACACCGGTTTATGTTAGATTATATTCCGTATTGATTATTCTGCGGCGGCGGTTAACGGATTTGCCCGCAATACCGCCCCAGCTTGAATAATAAATCCGTTATAGGACATTTTAAAAGGACATCCAATGCCCGAATATCATATATTTACCATCGGCTGCCAGATGAACCAGTCAGAAGCCGAAAGACTGGAAACAATTTTGGGGCGCAAGGGTTACTTTCCAGTGGACGAGCCTGATCAGGCGGATTTGGTGCTACTTATCAGTTGTGCCGTGCGGCAAAGTGCGGAGGAGCGTATAACCAACCGGCTGGCGATATTGAAAAAATTAAAGGCTCAGCGTCCGGCATTGAAAGTGGCTCTTACCGGCTGCATGGTCGGTGAAGACATTGCGGCAATGAAAAAACAGTATCCCATGGTGGACTATTTTTTCAACGCGGGAGCGCTGCCTGATTTTCTGGATGAAATACCTCAGGATACTTTACCCGAGAAACCCGACGTTTCAGTTTTGGTACCCATCGTCCAGGGTTGCGATAACTTTTGTTCCTACTGCATCGTGCCTTACCGTCGCGGCCGGGAAACCTCACGGCTTTTGGATGAACTGACGGCTGAAGTCAGGGAACTCGTGGCGCGTGGCGCCCGGGAAGTGACGCTGCTGGGACAGAATGTCAACGCGTATGGCCAGGGCTTGCCGGGTGAGCCTGACCTGGCTGACCTGCTGGCAGCGCTTAATGGCATTGAGGGATTACGGCGGTTGCGCTTTCTGACCAACCACCCCAAAGACATGAGCGACCGTTTAATTACGGCTATCGGCACCTTGAGCAAAGTCTGTCCTGCCATAAATCTGCCGGTTCAGGCTGGCGATGATGAGGTTTTAAGGCGGATGCGGCGGGGTTATACCTCGGCTGAATACCGGGCGCTGGTGGCCTGTATCCGCCGATCAGTACCTGATATTTCACTGACTACGGACGTTATTGTGGGGTTCCCCGGCGAGTCTGAGGCACAGTATCTCAACACCCGCAGACTGATTGAGGATTTACGTTTTGACGCCGTCCATTCCGCTGTATATTCGCCCCGACCCGGGACAGAGGCCGCCGAGAAATATGACGATGATGTGCCAGCGGCGGAAAAATCCCGCCGCCTGGCGGATTTAGAGGTTCTGCAGACGGGTATTGCTGAGGCCAATAATCAATCCATGGTGGGTACCGTTACCGAGGTGCTGGTGGAGAACGAAGCTAAGGGCAAGTGGCGGGGCCGTGAGAGACATGGTAAACTGGTGTTCTTTGAAAGCCGGTTGGCACTTAAAGGTCAATTGGTCAATATTAGAATTAACGCCGCCGGTCCGTGGTCGTTGCGAGGGGAATTGGTGACCGACGGCACTTAAGGAGACTTGATATGAATAATGAAACTTTGACGCTTTTAGGCTTCATGCTGCTGATGTTCGCCGGTTTTTATCTGTTGATTATTCGGCCGCAGCAAAAACGGCAGAAACAACAGCAGGATATGCTGGCGGATCTGAAAAGGGGCGATCGGATTGTCACTATCGGCGGCATATACGGCACTATTGAAGCCCTTGATGAAAAAACACTAGTCATCAAAACCGAGTCCGGTGCGTTGTTGCGCCTGGTCCGGGCTGGTGTCGCCATGAAACAGGAACAGGAAGAACCGGCTGCTTAGACATAATCATTGTTACGGGTTCGGTTTGCGCCGGGTGAGAAAATCCCAAGCAACAGAGTTCCGTGTTGAGTTCAGCTAACGTTCCCCCAGGTTGGCGGCAACTGATGCCGGGTATTAAATGGAGGCCGAATTGGCGGTGTACGACTATATTATTGTCGGTTCCGGCATTGCCGGTCTATACAGTTCCCTGCTCGCTTCCCGTCATGGCTCAGTACTCATTGTTACCAAAGGCACCATTGAAGAATGTAACACCCGCTATGCACAGGGCGGTATCGCCGCGGCCATAGGCGCCGGAGACTCCGCCGAACTTCATTTCAAAGACACAATGAATGCTGGCGCCGGCCTCAGTGAAGAGGCGGCAGTCAGGATTCTGGTTCGTGAGGCTGCGCTGGGAATCAAGGATTTGATTGAACTCGGCGTTCCCTTTGATACCGTTGAAGGTGAGGTCGCCCTCACGCTGGAAGCCGCCCATTCTATGCCTCGCATTCTTCATGCCGGTGGTGACGCAACGGGGCGGCATATTGAAGAGACGCTGTCAGCCGGAGTTAGGGCGGCGGGAATCCCGATTTTGGAACACTGCCTGGTAACCTCCATCAAGCAGATCGGCGGCCGTGTCTGCGGCGTTGAGACATTGTCAAGCTTAAATGGCGGGAGTGAACGCCAAGCTTATTCCTGCCGCTTCCTCATAATGGCTACCGGTGGTGCCGGGCAGCTGTTCAGTTTGACCACCAATCCGGATATCGCCACTGGAGACGGGGTGGCGCTGGCCTACCAGGCCGGCGCGGACATCAAGGATATGGAATTCTTTCAATTTCACCCCACCGCCTTAAAAATACCGGGTGCGCCGCCTTTTTTAATCTCCGAATCCGTCCGGGGCGAGGGCGGTCTGCTGAGGTCGGCAGATGGCCGGCGTTTTATGGCGGATTATACCCCTCAGGCAGAACTTGCGCCCCGGGATATCGTGTCGCGGGCGATTGTGTCTGAAATGAGCCGCACCGGCGCTGACCACGTTTATCTGGATGTGACTCATCTGCCTGCAACGCTGGTTCTTACGCGCTTTCCGCAAATATACCGGCATTGCCTGGCGAACAAACTGGATATCACCCGGGATTTAATTCCCGTTGCTCCGGCGGCCCACTATATGATCGGCGGCATCAGGGTGAATACCTGGGGCGCCAGTTCCCTGGCCGGGCTCTATGCTGCCGGAGAGGTCGCCTGCACTGGAGTCCACGGGGCCAACCGGTTGGCCTCAAACTCGTTGCTGGAGGTGCTGGTATTTGCCCGGCGGATTGTAAAGCATAGTACTGAAGCTGATTCAGAACCCCTGCCGCCGGCATCAGACAGCCGCCGACTTGCCGATATCGTGCCTCATAGGGTACTATCTTTACCCAACAGGGTAGACATTCAGGAATTATTATGGCAGTCAGCCGGTATCCTGCGGGATTGCATCGGGCTGGCCGAGGCGGCTGAAAAGCTGGGTGGTTGGGATGCGTTGGTTCAAAGATCAACTTTTAATAGTCGCGATGACTACGAACTGGCTAACCTGATTATTACCGGACGCCTGTTGGTGGAAGCCGCGTTATACCGGACTGAAAGCCGGGGCGCTCATTACCGGACGGATTATCCAGAACCGGACGGGCGCTGGCGACGGCATATAATCTTTAACACACATAAACAGGAAGGAAATATCTGACATGGGAACTCACAATCAAATTGAACGCATTATTGATATCGCACTGGAAGAGGATGTCGCCCGCGGTGACCGCACCACTGAACTGATTATTCCGGCAAACATGGGTGGCAGTGCAGCCATAATTGCCCGGGAGGACGCCGTTGTAGCCGGCGGCGAAATTGCCCGGATCGCTTTACTTAAAGTTGACCAGAGCCTTGAAGTCAAGATGGAAATTCAGGACGGTAATCCGGCCAAGGCCGGCGAGGTGGTCATGGTGATAACCGGCAGGGTAACCAGTATTCTTAAAGCCGAGAGAGTAATTTTGAACTTCCTCAGCCATCTCTCCGGTGTGGCTACGCTGACCGCTCGGTATGTTGAAAAGGTCAAGGACCTGGGGGTAAAGATCGGCGATACTCGCAAAACCCTGCCCGGACTGCGTCTGTTGGAGAAATACGCTGTTTATGCCGCCGGCGGACAAAATAACCGCCCGGACCTGGCCAGCGGTATCCTTATCAAAGACAATCACCTGGTGGCCATGGCTGCCAAGGGCATCAGCATCTCTGAAGGCATCGCCAAGGCCAAGGCCGGTGCTAACGGGATGAAAGTAGAAATAGAAGTCCAGAATTTGGAACAATTAAAACAGGCAGTTGACGGTAAACCCGATATCATCATGCTGGACAATATGAGTCTGGATGACATCCGGGAGGCCGTGAAAACAGTGCCGACGACCATCAGTCTTGAGGCATCGGGCGGTATCACTCTGGAGAATGTCAGAGAGGTCGCCGAGGCCGGTGTTGATTTGATTTCGGTCGGGGCGATTACTCATTCGGCACGAGGGGTGAATTTCAGTCTGGATTTTGTTACCGGCAGGCCCGCTGCTCAGGAATAATTTGCCTTTCCAGTAAAGAGATAAACCAGGGCTCTGCTTAATCTTCGGTGGTTGTGGTTTTCGTTTCCGCGCGGCGTTCGGCGCCGGCGCGCTCTTCTTCCGAAGGTTGCATGATGCGGCAGAACACCTCAACCAGTTGCGGGTCAAACTGACTGCCGGAACATCGTCTGAGTTCCGTCAGCGCTTCATCAAGTGATAATTGGTCGCGGTAAGGCCGCGGGGAAGTGATGGCGTCATAAGCATCGGCTACCGTCAGTATCCTCGCTTCCAGCGGTATGGATTCCCCTTTGAGTTTGTGCGGGTAGCCGCTGCCGTCCCAGTGTTCGTGGTGATGGAGAATCGCCGGCAGACATTTGGAAAGGTCAACCACATGCTTCAGTATTTCCACTCCCAGTTCCGGATGCGTACGGATGGGTTCCCATTCCTTGAGGTCAAGTGCCGATGGTTTGGTCAGGATAGAATCTGGAACGCCGATTTTACCGATATCATGAAGTAAACCGGCCGCCCGGATGAAATGGACCGTTTCTTCCGGCAGTTTGACGGCTTCCGCCAGGGCTACCGCATATTCACTCACCTTGCGGGAGTGGCCGTAGGTATAGTGGTCTTTGGCGTCCACGGTAGCCGCCAGGGCGTAGATGATGGACAAAGCCTGCGGTTGCGCCTCCGGCTCAGCGTTAAGGTCGGGAGCCTCCGGTCCGGCGGTTTCGGAGGCCAGACAGGTCCGGTTGCGCCCTAACCGTTTGGCGCGGTACAGCGCTAAATCCGCGCGATGAATCACTTCTTCCTTCATCAGCCCGTCACCCGGCCAGTTGGATACACCGAGGCTTGCAGTAACCGGCATTTCCCGGAAACTGGAACGGGCTTCAATGGTCTTTCTCAAGCGTTCAGCTACCCGATAAGCATCATCAATGCGGGTTTCCGGGAGGATTATGGCGAATTCCTCACCGCCGTAGCGGAAAGGCAGATCAATATTGCGTACTGAAGTATGAATCATCTGCCCTACCTTGCGCAGAAGCTGATCTCCGGCCAGATGGCCGTAGATATCGTTATAAACCTTAAACAGGTCAAGGTCCAGCAGTATCAGGGAGAAGGTGATGCCGAACCGGCCGCCGCGGCTGATTTCCTGTTCTACACGTTCGTGGAAATGGCGGTGGTTATAAAGGCCGGTGAGTTCGTCGGTATTGGCGCGGGTATTCGCTTGAATAAACAGTTGCGCATTTTCAATGATGACGCCGGCTTGGGAAGAAATACGGTTAATCAGTTCCAAGTCTTCAGTGGAATATACGCCGCCGTTGTTTTTATTGCCGGTAGCGATGATGCCGACCAGTTTATCCCGGCTCTTGATTGGGTGGATCAGGGCCAGGTCCGCATTGGCCAGTTGCTCTTTCTCTGATTGCCACAACCCCTTGAATTCCGCCATAGAATGTACCTGTGCGGGTGATATGGCTCTACCCTTGCGATCCATCCACTCCACAATCGGGTTATCCGCCGGCATACGGAAACTGTTCCTTAATTCGTGATTCTCAGGATATATATATTGAACGGTAAAATCCGCCGCCGGGTTATTTTGGAATAACAGCGCCGCATGGCTGATATTCAGCGCCTGGGCCAGGGGCGGCAGGATCGCCTGTGAGAGTTCTTCCAGATTCAGGATGTAACTCATCTTGTTGGAAAAGTTCAGCAGTTCCTGACGGTGGACATAGTTTTCCCGATAGAAAATCCGGTCTACGGTAACGGCGATAAAATGAGTCAGCGGCCGAGCTGTCAACGCGAGCAGAGTGACGATTATGCCGGTAATAATCATGACGGTGGTTTGGGGTATTCCCGGGAATAATTGAAGGGTCAGGAATAACATGCCGGCATAGGTAGCGGCCAAAGCGGTGACCAGTATCAGGAAAGTCAGACCGCGGCGTGCGACCAGTTTGATATCAAGTAAATGAAAGCGGGATATTGCATAGGCAATTAACGCAGTATTGATAATGTTGCCGATATGGTCGGTCGTCAAACCGGCCAGTGCCGGTGTGAAGGGAGTTATATAGCTAAGAATGATCAAAGCAGCTGAACCAAGTAAAAGGTAGACCGTCCGGTTGCGATCAACCGGGTCAATGGATTGTCTATAGCGCCTGAGGAGCATGTATACGCCGGCAATAACAAACGGGGCAATGATTGAACCGATAACAATATCCCAAGGCCGGATATCATGGAGAATATATCCATTCACGAGGCTGACATTTGAGACGACCATTCCGTTCAGGGCAAGAATTAAAATGGTGAAGGTAAACGCATAACCGATGTAGACCCAGATGCCCCCGGGCTTGTTAACATACACTCTGACAAAATGGTAATAAGCTACGCCGATCCAGGTGATGGCTACGACAACCATTTCATTCCAGAACTGAAGTTGTTCGGGGGCTGCAGCCGGGTTGAAAACCAGCATAAAGGAGGTGAAACTCCAAAATGCCGCAACACTCAGAAAATAGGCGAAGAATCTATTAGCTTTTCGTTCTGTATCCTGAAGTACCAGTAAGAGTAATACCACATACACAATACTGGCCACCAATGGAATAATTGCCCAGGCATTTAAGCCTAATATTTGCGGTGTGTTGCCGCTGAGTCCCATGGTAATTGAGGCCAACCCTCCAAAGGAGAACAAGGCAAGTGGTGTCAATAAAGCGTAGGTGAAGCCTCTTTGGGTATTGATGTTTCTTAACGGGACGAGGCGGTGCCGGAAAATTACAAAGACGATTAATGAAAGATTAATGAAACTGGCTAACTGGTCAATCGGCAGACCGTATATCATCGGGTTGTCACTTAGATTGGTGAAGCCGGCGGTAACGGCAATCAACATACCGGTCAACAGGACTATTGGAGTGAGGCGTTCATCAACGTTTTGGGTGCTCCGAAATTTATGCCACAGGGCCGACGCACTCAGTAATGTGATGGTCAGCACTATGAGCGTTACAAGGTACACGTTAGCGGTCATTGTCTGATGGACGACACCTTCAAGGACAGAGGCGCTGGTAACGATATGTCCATTCAATGAAAGAATCGCCACTATGGCCAGTCCGAGATATCCTGCTAGTACACCAATTCCAGCTTTATTGAATACATACACGCGAACAAAATGGTAATAGGCCACAAGTGTCCATACTAAAGTAATAATCAGAATTTTGTTCCATAACAGGGTTTGTGAAGCCGGTGCATCCAGATGCAACATGAAGGAACTAAAACCCCAAAGCGCGGCAATGCCGGCAAAATATGCCATCGCCCGACTGATTTTGCGGTCCAAACTAGGCAACATTAACAACAGCAGTACTAAGTATGCTATGGATGTAACCAGCGGTATGGCAGCCCAGACGGTCAAGCTATATCGGTCCCCCGGTCAGTTGATTTGATATTCGGCTCATTATGTCCGAGCGGGCCATGGATGTCAACGAAAATCGTTCGTAAACAACTTGACCAGTACTATTGTCTTTGGACGTCTAAAATGGATTTGGGGCTCTGACGTGCCGTTTGGTATCCTCAATCAACCGTTCCAGACGGTCGGGATTATCGCTCTTCATAAGCGCTTCTTCTTTAGTTACAATCCCATTCGCCGCCAGTTCGGCTAGATTCTGATCCAGAGTCTGCATGCCGGCCTGCCGGTTCAGCTGCATGATGGAGTGCAGTTCAAAGGTTTTACCTTCGCGAACCAGATTTCTAACCGCGGTGGTCGTCAGCAGTATTTCAAAGCAGCCCACCCGTCCGCTGCCGTTGGCCCTTTTGATAAGCGTTTGGGAAACCACTGCCTCCAATGCCTGTGATAATTGCATCCGAATCTGATGTTGCTGGTTTGGCGGGTACATATCAATCACTCTGTCCACAGTCTGTACGGCATTAATGGTATGCAGGGTTCCCAAAACCAAATGGCCGGTCTCGGCGGCAGCCACCGCGGTAGTGATGGTATCAATATCCCTGATTTCACCCACGACGATCACATCCGGGTCATGGCGCAGGGCATGGCGCAGAGCAGTAGGATAGGAAGAGGTGTCGCCGCCCAATTCCCGCTGGGCGATAATGCATTTATTGTCCTGAAATACGTATTCAATGGGATCTTCAATGGTGATGACACTGGAGTGGCGGTTTTCATTAAGATGCTGCAGCATGGCGGCCAGAGTGGTGGATTTACCGGAACCCGTCGGGCCGGTGACCAGAATAAGGCCCCGGGGTTTCATGATCAGGCTTTTCAGGATGCCCGGCAGGTTCAACATATCAATGGTCATTATATGGAAGGGGACCTGGCGGACAGCGATGGAAATGGTGCCCCGCTGGTACATGATATTGACCCGGAAGCGTGAGACATCGGGAACTGACATCGCAAAATCAAGTTCTTTGTCATGAATAAAATGTTCCTGCTGTTCAGGGGTAGTCATTTCTCGGAACAAGCGCTCCATGTCGCCGGCATTGATCGGGCCGTAATTGGTTTGGCGTTTGAGCATTCCATCAATGCGGAAAACCGGCGGATTGGGGACCTTCAAGTGCAGGTCTGAAGCCCCGGCTTTGACCATTGCCCGTAGCAGTTCCTCAGCTTTCATGATGCCTCCCCTGATGTTTCCGGAATATTATTCCGTGTATGGATAATAATACACCTGATAACACTTGACGTGGGTAGTATAATAGTACTAGTCGTAATTCGCAATAAAAAGGACTTTAGTAGGGTACCGATGAGATTAGACCGCAGAAGGTCCAGCATTGAAATTATCGCAGATATGTTGCGGCTGGGTGAAGCCGGCAAGACGGAAATCATGTATTCCGTCAATATGAGCTATTTTCAGCTACAGAAATATCTTAATTTCATGATTGACCGGGAGTTAGTGGACCGGGTCAAGCTGGGCAACCCTTCGGTTACTTACCGGGTCACCAAAAAAGGTTTGACGCTTTTGCGCCATATAGACGAAATACTTGATACTCTTAATCTCAAAGATGACGATGAAGATGCGTCCCCGACAGGAGTACTATGACTGAAAAGCGAATGTTGATCGTGCCAGCGGAGTTGCTCAAGAAGATTGATGAAAACCGCGGTGACCTTTCTCAGGCTGAATTCCTTAATTTTCTCATTGACAACCAACTGAAAGAACCCGTCCCGTCTGCAACTGGAATTTCCCGTGAGGACCTGGAGCAGCTTAAGGCTGAGTTTGCCAGGATGCTTAACAAGGAAAGTTACAAGTATGCTCTGAAGGAAGAGATGGCCGGGTTTCAGGAAGATACCAAGAAATTAATGAAGAGCTTTGTGGATTTCTTTATCGGCTACGGCTTGGAACTTGGCAAAGAAGGTCCGCTGGATTTGAAGGAAATGACTTCCAAGTTTACCGGGGTTGATCAGAACGCTCCGGAAGAAGAAGGACGGGAAGTCAAGATCAAATGGAAATAGCCGTCGCTCAAGTCTGAGAGTTTTCAAAGGAAATGTTAATTCTCCCCCAAATCGGGGGAGAATTTTTTTTAATCGTACCTCAGCTATGACTAGAACATTGTTCTAGTACTATATACCTTCCAATAGCCCCGAATGACTGGCATAGTACTAATTAAATATTATGAACTACATTTTATTAGGGGCTGCCGGTTTCATGCTGATGCATTTCCTTGATTTTGCCTCAATGAAGAAGATCACCGGGTTAAAGCCGCTTTTGTGGCTCGTTGGGACCGGGCTTGTCGTCTACGCCATGTTCAATGTTGCCGTGACGGGAAACCATTTTGGATTTCCCGTGTGGATTAACATTTTCGGTTGGGGCGTATTTTCGGCTGCCTTGTTTGGTATGGCCTATTCACTATATGTAGCGCTCCCAATCGGTAAAACCTATATATCCAGCGGTACCAGCGGGCAATTGGTCACTAATGGCATCTATGAATTGGTTCGCCATCCCTGGTTGCTGTTTTTCGGGTTCGCCATGGCAGGGCTGGTATTGTTGTCAGGGTCCCTGCTGGCTCTTTGGGCTGGGATCGTCTGGGTTCTTTTCTCCACTATACTCGTCTACCTCCAGGATCGCTACGTTTTTCCTCGTATGTTTCCGGGTTATCACCGGTACCAGGAAACTACTCCCATGCTTATTCCTAGCAAACAAAGTCTAACCGCCTTCTTCAAAGGCTTGAAAAAAAATAACAAATTGGAGGTCCAGTCAAAATGAGCCAGTTAGGTGACATGTTGGAACAGGGACAATATGATGAGATGTGGGATCGCTGTTGCGGGTTTATTGATCTGAGCATAAATCAATTTATGGATATCCAAAAGCGTTTGCTTTTGGAACAAATTGAGATGCTGAAGAACTGCCCGCTGGGCAAGGGTATCTTCAATGGTGCCAATCCTACCACGGTGGAAGAATTCCGCCGTATGGTGCCGTTGACCAGCTATGAAGACTACGCGCCCTATCTTTTGAAGCGGCGGTGGGATGTGCTGCCGCGCAAGCCGATTATGTGGCAATATACTTCCGGTAAAAGCGCAGAGTATTCTTACCGCTGGGCCCCGGTGACCGCCCGGATGATGGATGAGACTGAGGCGCTGGTTTTTGCCCTCTCCTTCTTTTCCGGCGCCAAAAAGCGCCATGACGTTACCATTCGTCCCAATGACCGGGTGCTTTACGGCATGGCGCCGCCGCCTTATGCTACCGGCACCATGACCCGGGTTTTCCCCCATGAGATCTTCCAGTTTTTGCCGCCGGTAGAGGAGGCTGAGAATGTCTCATTTGAAGAACGCGTTACTCAGGGCTTCAAAATGGGATTGGAAAAGGGGATGGATTACTGTTTGTCCATGTCCAGCGTCACCGTAGCCATGGGCGAGAAATTTAAGAGTTCCGGCGGCAAGGTTGACATAAAAAAAATGGTAAAAAAGCCTGCCATGCTGGCCCGGCTGCTTAAGGGTAAAATGAGAGCCAAACTGGCCGGCCGGCCAATGCTGCCGAAGGATTTGTGGAAACTCAAGGGTCTCATTACCTACGGAATTGACGGCGAAGTATTTCGGGATAAGATCAATGAAATGTGGGGGTGTTATCCCTTGGACTTTCACGGTTGTACTGAAGCTGTTATCATCGCCATGCAGACTTGGGATCATCAGGGCATGACCTTTATCCCCCATATGAACTTCTTTGAGTTCATCCCCGAATCAGAAGCCGTCAAATGCTGGCAGGATCCGTCATACCAGCCACAGACCTATTTGATGAACGAACTCAAGCCAGGGAACTACGAACTGGTCATTACCAATTTCCACGGCGGTGCCTTTGTCCGTTACCGTCTGGGCCACCTGGTCCAGATTACCTCACTCCGGAATGACAAACTGGATATTGATATTCCCCAGATGCGCTTCCTGACCCGGGTTGATGATCAGATAGACATCGCCGGTTTCACCAGGTTATCGGAAAAAGTTCTGTGGCAGGCTCTGGAGCATTCGCGGGTGGCCTATGATAACTGGACTGCCCGTAAAGAAACCAGCAAGGGTCGGCCAGTGTTGCGTTACTATCTGGAGCCCAAAAAGGGACAGCGAATCAATGCTCAGGAGGCCGCTGGTCTGATTCATGCCGAACTCAAACAGCTTGATCAACCGTATTCTGAGTTGGAGGATTTTACCGGGTTGATGCCGCTGGAAGTCACGGTGCTGCCGCAAGGAGCCTTCAAACTTTATAAATTGAAGCAGCAGGCAGCCGGGGCGGAATTGGCTCATTTATCACCGCCGCATATCAATCCCTCACCGGAAATCATTGAATTCCTGAGCGCTACAGCCGGGAAGGTCAGGGTCACCGAGGCGGAAACAGTTGCGGTCTGACGGAACTGATAATATTAAGGCACAGAGAGCCGGTTAACACCGGCTCTCTGTGCCTTAATCAAAGCGGGATAATAGATCGGAATAGCCGTCGCGGATAACCGCCGCGGCCTGTTCCAGCGCCAGTTGGACCGCCGGCGACGCACCGGGAGGGATATCAGTCAAGCTGGCCAGTTGGGAAGCTTCGGCATCAGTCAATATTTCAGCAACGGCGGATGAAACTCCCGCACCTCGGTCGTTTTCGGGCGTACCGGTAATACTGACGGTCCATTCCGTGCCGGACGGAGGAGCCAGCATATCTATCGTTTTATTAGGATTAAGACCTTGTATAGCCGCGGCCGCGGAGAAGTTGGCGGCAATGCTTGAAGTGAGTTCGGCAATAGCTAGCGAATCACCAATGCCGGCCAGGTACATGATTTCAGCTACCCGGCGATCATTGAATGCCGTATAGAGCTTAACTTTGGCATCATTTCCCGGAGTCAGGCTGATTAAAGTCTGCTCCATACCAGTTTTCAGCGGATACAAGACCTCACCCGGCATACTGCCGCTGACGGTAAATGCCAGGCCGCCGCCTCCTAGACTAAGGCTGAGCAACAGAGTTATTACGGCGTTGGCCCAGCCGAGACGCCAGAATGGTTTGTTTTGCCGATGTGCCGTCTCGGCCAGTTTTTCATTCAGCCCATAACGGATGCGCATTCTGGCACCGGGCGAAGGCACAAGTTCGGGTGACCGGGCGATTCCCAGGGCGATATTCAGCAGGTCGGCCAGTTCTGCGGCTTGAGCGGGGTATTTTTCCATGCAGTTTTCTACTGAAGCGCGGCCGGAAAGCACGGCATCCAGACATTCATCAAAGATGTCTTCTATTATTATGTTGTTGTTGTGTTTATCTGCTGTATTCATATTTTTTCCATCATCAGCCGCCGCAATGCGGCTATAGCCGCGTGCTGCATTGCCTTGACAGCCCCTTCGGTTCGGCCGGTCAGGCGGGCTACCTCAGCAATGGGCAGCTCGGCCCCGAAACGCAGGGCAATCACCTCCCTTTGGGACGGGGTCAGTTTTTGGGTTGCCGCTATAAGTTCCCGGCTCTCCATTTTTAATTCGGTTTCGGCGGCCGGATCATCATCAGCCGCCAGCGGCATCGTCTCATCCAGCTCCACTGTTGGCCGGCGCGACCTCTTTCTCAGGCTGTCAACGATCTGGTTATGCGCGATACGGTACAACCAGGCACTGAAAGGGATGTTGCTCATCACCTTGTAAGAATGTATTGAACTCAGGGCTTTGACAAACACCTGCTGCGTCAAGTCTTCAGCCTCCGTGCGGTTGCCGGTTTTAATGCTGACATAACGGTAAATCTTATCAAAATAGGCTTCATAGATAAGACCGAAGGCCTCCGCATCCCGCGCTTGCGCCCGCGTTATAATTTCTCGTTCGTCTTGCTGCACCTGGGAAAAACCCCCTGCCGGTTGGTTGGCGGTGTCCGATGTATCACCAGCGCTGTCCGGTTTTAGCCGGTGCATTTATTATAACGAAAGAGCAGGGGCAGGGATAGCTGTCGGGGCTGGCGGATTAGATATTTTCAGTGGTCATAGGTGGAACCATGAAAAGCCCGGGATGTGGTGTCCTCAGGATTGAAATGTTGACACCGCTATTTCGGCATGATACACTAGCCCGTTGTTTGTGATTTGATTACAAACATGGCAGATGATGCGTTATTAAAGCAGTCTGCCACGGGCTTGTTGAAGGGTGGGCTCGTCTCATCCTTTTGTATTGTCCGGAAAATGATAAGGAGCAAGACACATGCCAACGGTAAATCAGTTAGTCAGAAAAGGGCGCAATAAGCTGGCGAAGAAAGCCAAGACTCCGGCGTTGCATTACAACTTCAATGCCCTCAAGAACCGTAATGTTTACGGTACCGGTTCGCCGCAAAAGCGCGGTGTTTGTCTCCAGGTGAAAACCACTACGCCCAAGAAACCTAATTCGGCGCTGCGTAAAATAGCCCGCGTCCGTCTTTCCAACCATATGGAAGTTACTGCTTATATTCCCGGTGAAGGTCACAACCTGCAGGAGCACTCGGTTGTGCTTATCCGTGGCGGTCGCGTGCCGGATCTGCCGGGTGTGCGCTATCATATCGTCCGTGGTACTCTGGACACCGCCGGCGTAGCTAATCGCAAGCAGGGACGCTCCAAGTATGGCTCCAAGGTGGCCAAAGCCGGTAAGACCGCGGCTAAAAAATAAAAAGGCTCTGATATTCAGGGAGGCAAATAGAGGAAAATGGCAAGACGAAATTCTAGCATCAAGAAACACCCGGTTGCACCGGATGCAAAATACAACAGCCTGATGGTTGCTAAAATGATCAATCGGCTGATGTACTCTGGCAAAAAGAGCACTTCGGAACGCGTGGTGTATGATGCCATGGACCTGATTGCCGAACAGGAAGGCAAGGACTCAGTGACCCTGGTGGAGCAGGCGATAAAAAATATTACTCCTCTGATTGAAGTTAAGGCTCGCCGGGTCGGCGGTGCCAATTACCAGGTGCCGGTGGAAGTTCGCCCAGAGCGGGCTTTTTCCCTGGCTTTGCGCTGGCTCGCCAAGTATTCTCGGGCCCGTGCCGGTAAATCCATGTCAGCGAAACTGGCCGCCGAGTTGACCGATGCCAGCAAGGGGCTGGGTTCAGCGGTCAAGAAGCGCGAAGAAACCCACAAGATGGCCGAAGCAAACCGTGCCTTCGCTCATTATCGCTGGTAATACGGGTAAGGAACATAAGACGAATTCATGAGCCAAGATAGAACTTTTCAACTAGATAAAATACGCAACATTGGTATCATTGCCCACATTGACGCCGGCAAGACCACCACGACTGAGCGCGTACTGTTTTATACCGGGCGCACTCACAAAATCGGTAATATTGACGATGGCAATACGGTGATGGACTGGATGCAGCAAGAACGCGAACGCGGCATCACCATTACTTCAGCAGCAACGGCTGCTCATTGGCGCGACTATCGCATCAACATTATTGATACCCCCGGCCACGTTGATTTTACCGCGGAAGTGGAGCGGTCTCTGCGCGTCCTGGACGGCGGCGTGGTTGTGTTTGACGGCGTCGCCGGCGTTGAAGCCCAGTCAGAAACGGTTTGGCGTCAGGCTAACCGCTATGGTGTGCCCCGTATTTGTTTCATTAATAAGATGGATCGTACCGGCGCTGATTTCTGGCGCTGTCTGAAAATGATTGAAGACCGGCTTAAGGCGCATCACATTACGGTGGTTATCCCCATCAACAGCGGTGAAACTTTTGGTGGTGTTATTGATCTGGTCACCGGAAGAGCTTATAAGGAAGATGGCGATGCCGCTACTCCGGAACCGGTAGAGATACCCTTGCCGGAATCCGAACGGGCACAATATGAGGCCGCTCGTCATCAGATGATTGAACGTCTGGCTGAGGTTGATGATGAAATTATGTGTGCCTATCTTGACGGCACAGAGTTAACGGAAGACCAGATCAGGGCTGGTCTTCGCCGGGTCACCCTGGCCAATAAGGGTATTCCTATTTTATGCGGCAGTTCTTTCCGTCAGAAAGGCGTCAAGGTGTTGCTGGATGCCGTAATTAATTATCTGCCCTCGCCGCTTGATACGCCGCCGGTTATCGGTGTTGACCCCCGCAATCAGGAAGAGGCCAGCCGCCCGGTTACCGACGAGGCTCCGTTTTCCGCTTTAGCTTTTAAAGTCGTCTCCGATCCATTTGTCGGTCGTTTGGTTTATTTCCGGGTGTACTCCGGTTCCATTAATGCCAGCGCGGGTGTGTTTAACAGTACTCGCGGGGAACGCGAACGCATCGGCCGGTTGCTGGTAATGCATGCAAATAGCCGCGAAGAAGTTGATAAGGCTGATACCGGTTCTATCATCGCCAGCCTGGGTCTTAAGAGTACTTTTACCGGCGATACGCTTTGTGATCCTAATCACCCGGTTGTACTGGAGAATATTACCTTTCCAGAACCGGTGGTTTCTATTTCCATTGAACCCAAAACCCGCGCCGACCAGGATAAAATGGTAGATGCGCTGCAGAAACTGGCCGATGAAGACCCGACTTTTAAGGTCTCCTACAACGATGAAACCGGTCAGAATATTATCGCCGGTATGGGTGAGCTTCACCTGGACGTTTTGGTCAGCCGCATGCTGACAGAATTTAAGGTAGCGGCCAAAATCGGTCAACCCAGGGTGGCCTATCGGGAAACCATTACCGGTACCGCTACCGGTGAAGGGCGATTTGTCAGACAGTCCGGTGGCCGCGGCCAATACGGTCATGTTAAGGTTAATATTGAGCCGCTGACTGAATCTACCGCCATTGAAGTCGTTGATGAAATTCGCGGTGGTACCGTTCCCAAGAACTTTGTTAACGCTGCCGCCAACGGTATTAAAGAAGCCGCGGCGACCGGAGCTTACGCCGGTTATCCTATGGTCGGCATTAAAGTGACTATTTACGACGGTAGTTACCATGACGTTGACTCCAACGAAATGGCTTTTAAAACTGCCGGTTCCATGGCGCTTAAAGACGTGGTTTCCAAGGCCAAACCGGTTCTGCTGGAACCGGTGATGAAAATGGAAGTAGTAACCCCTGAAGAATACATGGGGGACATTATCGGGGATCTTAATTCCCGCCGCGGTCATATTTCATCCATTGAGCCCCGGGGCGATTCTACGGTGGTTCACGCCTTCGTGCCTCTGGCCGAGACATTCGGTTATGCTACTACTATCCGCGGTATTTCCAAGGGGCGGGCTACTTCATCCATGGAGTTCCACAAGTATCAGGAACTGCCGGCCAATATTGCCAAGACGGTCATGGAGACCGAGGCAGCGAACAAATAGGGGAAATGTAAAAAGATGGGAAAACAAAAAATTCGGATCAAGCTCAAGGGGTTTGACCACAAGATTCTGGACCAGTCGGCGATGCAGATCGTTGAAGCCTTGGAACGCACCGGCGCCGTTATTTCCGGCCCGGTACCGTTGCCTACTCATATCAAGAAGTACAGTGTGATTCGCGCCTCTTTCATTGATAAGGACTCTCAGGAGCAGTTTGAGGTCAGAACACACCGGCGGCTCATTGATATTGTGGAGACCACCTCCAAGACTATTGACTCGCTTACCAGCCTGAATATGCCGGCTGGTGTTGACATTGATATTAAGCTATAGGAAGACTGAAGATGATAAACGGGATTATCGGAAAGAAACTGGGGATGACCCAGATCTATAGCGCCGGGGGTAAAGTTGAACCGGTCACGGTCCTGCAGGTAGGTCCCTGCACCGTGGTTCAGGTTAAAACGCCCGAGCGTGATGGATACACTGCTGCCCAATTGGGTTTTGGTGAATCCAAAAATCTGACTAAAGCCGAAAAAGGTCATGTTAAGGATATGGGTAATTTTCGCCACCTGCGCGAATTCCGGCTGGATGATCTTGATGGAGTTGAGGTCGGCAATCAGGTTGATGTTAGTCTGTTCGCTGATGGAGAACTGATTGATGTGACCGGAGTGAGCAAAGGCCGGGGTTTTGCCGGCACGGTCAAGCGGCATGGTTTTGCCGGTGGACCCAAGACTCATGGCCAGAGTGACCGGCATCGGGCTCCTGGTTCCATTGGTGCTACCACTACCCCCGGTCGGGTTTTTAAAGGCACCCGGATGGCCGGCCATATGGGACACGAACAGGTCACTGTCAGCGGGTTGAAAGTTATTAAAACCGACGTGGAAAAAAACCTTCTGCTGGTGCGGGGCGCTGTGCCCGGTGCCAAGAATGGTTTGATACTGATTAAAAAGTCGAAGAAGAGCAAATAAAATGGAAATACCTGTCTATAACACAAGCGGCCAGGTGGTCAAGAACATTACCATCAGCGAAGCCCTGTTCGGGGTGCCGATGAACGACGCCGTGGTGCATCAGGCGATGGTTGCTCAGGCGGCCAATGGCCGTCAGGGCACTTCCAGCACCAAGACCCGGTCAGAAGTAGCCGGCAGCACCCGCAAGATTTTTCGTCAGAAGGGCACCGGCGAAGCCCGGGCCGGCTCACGGAACAGTGGCCTCAGGCCGGGTGGAGGCGTGATTTTTGGACCCAAGCCCCGGGATTATTCCAAGGGACTGCCCAAGAAGATGCGTCAGCTGGCTATCCGGTGTCTGTTGTCGGACAAAGTCAGCAATGGTGGTTTGAAAGTGGTTGAAAGCTTCAGCTTTGAAGCTCCGCGCACCCGGGATATGGTTGCCGTACTTAAGGCGCTGGAGATAGGTTCTTCAACTATTATTGCTACGGCGGGGGTGGATTCTGCGGTTGTAATGTCCGCCCGTAATCTGCCGAAGGTAAAGACCACTCCGGCCAACCAACTTAATGTGGTTGATTTATTAAAATATGACCAGCTCCTGTTGACGGAGCAGGCTCTCGAAGTTATCCAGCAGGTTTGGGGTACCGAGGCCGCTTAAGGAGATATTGATGCAGATATTTGAAGTTTTACGCCGCCCGTTGATTACGGAGAAAAGTGCCCGGTTGCAGGACAACGGAGTTTATGTTTTTGAAGTAGCCGAAGGTTCAACCAAACCCCAGATCAAGGCTGCCGTTCAGGCTGCTTTCAAGGTTGAAGTGACTGCGGTGAATGTTGTCCGGGTCAAGGGCAAAATGAAGCGCATGGGTCGGGGATACCACATGACGCCTGACTGGAAGAAGGCGATGGTTACCTTGAAGCCCGGCGATAAGATTGAGTTGTTCGAAGGGGTCTAACAGATTATGGCACTTAAGCAGTATAAACCAACATCGGCAGGCCGTCGTCATCAGACCGGCTCTGATTTCTCGGACATTACCAAGAGTCGTCCAGAGAAAGCGCTGATTCTAAGCGTTAAGAATAATGCAGGGCGCAATGCTCAGGGCAAGATGACGGTGCGTCATCGCGGCGGCGGTGCCAAGAAGCTTATTCGTATCATTGATTTTAAGCGTGATAAGCTAGGCGTGCCCGGACGGGTGGCCGCTATTGAGTATGATCCGAATCGCTCGGCCCGTATTGCGCTCATATTTTACGTTGACGGCGAAAAACGTTATATCCTGGCCCCCCAGGGGCTTAAGGTTGATGACATGATTGTCGCCGCCCCCGATGCTGAGCTTAAAGTAGGCAACGCACTGCCTCTTGGTTCCATGCCCAGTGGTACCGTTATTCATAATATTGAACTGGAACCAGGCCGGGGTGCTAAAATGGTTCGTTCCGCCGGTGCCGGGGCGCAGTTGATGGCCAAAGAAGGCGATTTTGCCTTAATCCGTTTGCCCTCCGGTGAGATGCGCCGAGTCCGGATCGGTGCCTATGCCACCGTGGGTCAGGTCGGCAATGAGGAACATCAGACGCTGTCTATCGGTAAGGCCGGTCGCAAGCGTCATATGGGTTGGAGACCAACGGTTAGAGGCTCCGCCATGAATCCCGTTGATCATCCGCACGGTGGTGGTGAAGGTCGGTCGCCGATCGGTATGCCCGGACCTAAGACACCCTGGGGTAAACCGGCTTTGGGTTACAAGACAAGGAATAAAACCAAGGCTTCCAATAAGCTTATCGTCAAACGTCGGAGGTAATGAATTAAATGTCACGTTCTGTTAAAAAGGGGCCGGCAGTTCACCCCAAGCTGATGAAGAAGGTTGATGAAGCCAACCGCGCCGGAAAAAAGGTGATGATTAAAACCTGGGCCAGGTGGTCAACTATTTTGCCGGAGATGGTAGGGCTCAACTTCGGGGTACATGACGGAAGGCGCCATGTGACGGTATTCGTTACTGAAAATATGGTTGGTCATAAGCTGGGCGAATTCGCACCGACACGTACCTACCGCGGTCATGCCGGTAAATCCGAGGTCAAGGCCAAGGGCAAGAAATAAGGGGTCTTTGAAAGATGCAAGTTAAGGCAATATCTAAAAACACAGGGGTATCCCCAAGAAAGGTCAGGCTCTACGTTGACCTGGTCAGGGGCAAAGGCGTGGCTGAGGCGCTGTCCATTCTGCGTTTCATGCCGTCTCCCACCGCCGGGCTGGTCGCAAAGACTGTGAAGTCCGCGGCATCCAGTGCCGAGAACAATTACCAGATGGAACCTAACGAATTAAAAATAGTACAAATCTACGCTGACGGGGCGCCAATGATGAAACGGCACCGGCCGCGATCGCGCGGACGGGTATCGCCGATTCTCAAACGGTCAAGTCATCTAACCGTCATCGTAGCGGACCAGGAGGGTTAATGGGACGCAAGGTTCATCCGTACGCTTTTCGCATCGGCGCCATCAAGGGTTGGAATTCCACCTGGTATGCCGAAAAAAACTTTTCAGACAACCTCCTGGAGGATCTGAAAATCCGGCGGGCGATAAAAAAGAAGTACACTGACGCCGGGATTTCCAACATTGAAATCGAACGACAGGCAGCGAAGGTGACCGTCACCGTTTCTACAGCGAGGCCGGGTATTGTCATCGGTCGAGGCGGTCAGCGTGTTGACGAGATGCGTCGTTTTCTGGAAGAGGTGGCCGGAAAAAAGATTCAACTCAATATCCATGAGATTGGTCAGCCGGAACTTGACGCTTATCTGGTAGCCCGCTCTGTTGCTGATCAGATGGAACGGCGTATCGCTTACCGGCGAGCCATGAAACAGGCGATGTTCCGCACCCGGCAGGCCGGAGCTCAGGGCATCAAGATCAAAACTTCTGGGCGCCTGGGTGGTGTTGAAATTGCCCGGCAGGAAGAAATGCACAACGGACGGGTGCCTTTGCACACCATTCGGGCTGATATTGACTACGGTTTTGCGGAAGCCAACACGGCGCTGGGTCGCATTGGCGTTAAGGTGTGGATCTATCGGGGCGATATTCTGCCCGAAGCCAAGGCAGTTGTGGAAGAGGACTTCATCAGCGAAGCTCAGGCCGCCGCCGCTGCAGCTGAGGCCGAAGCTGCTGAGTTTGAAAAAGCGAACGAAGCCACCGCCGGCGAAGGTGAAGGCGTGACTGTAGCTGTAGCCCAGCCGAAAACCCGTCGCAAGTCTGTTGATACTGAGAAGGAAGCCAGGGAAACTAAGCCTGAGTCGGAAGACGGTGCTGAAAAACCCAAGCGCCGCGTGCGTAAGGCAGCCGAAGAAAAAACCGAAGACGCCTAGCGTCAGACATTTTAATTAGAGGGAAACCATGCAGCAACCAAAACGTGTAAAATTTCGTAAAAGTCATAAAGGCCACCGTCACGGCGAGGCTCAGTCCGGTAACAAACTGGATTTTGGCGATTTCGGCATGCAGGCCACTTCTACCGCCTGGGTCACGTCCCGGCAGATAGAATCCGCCCGGCGCGCCATGACCCGCTATATCAAACGCGGTGGTAAGGTCTGGATTCGGATTTTTCCGGATCATCCGGTAACCAAAAAGCCGGCTGAAACCCGGATGGGTTCCGGTAAGGGGTCCCCGGACCATTGGGTGGCTGTCGTCAAACGGGGTCGCATGATGTTTGAAATGGGTGGTGTGGGTGAGGATGTCGCTCGCGAGGCGATGCGCCTGGCCTCCCATAAACTGCCGCTGCAGACCAAGTTTGTGGTTAAGGAAGCGGAAGCTGTTGCGGCCGAGGAGAATGTTTAATGAAAATTGAAGAAATAAGAGCGCTGTCCGGTGAAGAGATTAAGAAACAATTGGATAGTGTGTACCGTGAGTTACTGGAAGTACGGTTTAAGCTGGCAACCAAGCAGTTACAGAATAACCGGGAATTGCCTAATCTTAAAAAGGATATTGCCAGGTTCAAAACGGTGCTTCGTGAACGTACCCTGGGTATAAGGTAGGATATTTATGGAAGAGATTCGCAAGATTAAAAAGACCATCGGCCAGGTGGTCTCCGACAAAATGGACAAGACCATCGTGGTGGCTGTGGAGACCCGGCGCCAGCACCCGATTTATAAAAAGTCCTATAAGGTCGTCAAGAATTATAAAGTTCACGACGAAAAGGGCGAAGCGCACTACGGCGATAAAGTGGAGATTATTCCCACCCGTCCATTGTCCAAAACCAAACATTGGCGCCTGGGTCAGATTCTCACCAGGGGTGAAGTAGCCGAGTCGGCGGAATTGAAGGAGATAACCTAAATGATTCAGGCTTACACTCGTTTAAAGGCTGCTGATAATACCGGCGTCAAATCACTGATGTGCATCAATGTTTTAGGCGGCTCCCGTAAATTACGCGGTCGCATCGGAGATGTTATTGTGTGCTCGGTGAAACGCGCTGCGCCGGATTCCGGCATTAAGGAAGGCAGTGTAGTTAAAGCCGTCATCGTGCGGCAGGTAGCTCCGCTGCGGCGGCAAGATGGGTCCTACATTAAATTTGATGAGAATGCCGCTGTGGTCATCAATGACAAGAATGAACCTCGCGGAACCCGTATTTTCGGCCCGGTGGCCCGGGAACTGCGGGACAAAAAATTCTTAAAAATTGTATCGCTGGCGCCCGAGGTACTGTGAGGCATAATGAAAATTAAAAAAGATGACAATGTGCTGGTTATCGCCGGCAAAGACCGCGGTAAAAGCGGTAAAGTACGCCAGGTGGCAGCCGAGGATCGGTTGCTGGTTGAAGGCGTGAATATGGTTAAGAAACACGCGCGGCCCCGTGCTCAGGCACGGCAGGCGGGTATTATTGAACGGGAAGCCCCGCTTCATGTTTCCAACGTGATGGTGCTTTGCAATAAGTGCAGCAAACCAGCCCGTTTGGGCAGCCGTGTATTGGCCGATGGGAAGAAAGTGCGTTTTTGTAAATCCTGTGGCGAGGTAATTGACTAATATGGCCGGACTCAAAGAAAAATACTTGAAGGAAGCCGTTCCCAAATTGCGGGAAGCCTATGGCTATCGCAATATCATGGAAGTGCCGCATTTGACCAAGGTCGTGGTAAATGTTGGTGTCGGTAAGGAAGCTTCCTCAAATCCCAAAGTTGTTGAAACCGTACAGGCTGACCTGGAGGCTATCGTTGGTCAGCATACCGTAGTGACACGGTCCAAGCATAGCATCGCTAATTTTAAGTTACGCGAAGGGATGCCTGTAGGGGTCAAGGTCACCCTGCGCGGCCGGAATATGTACAATTTTCTGGATAAATTGATCAGTGTTGTGCTGCCGCGTTTGCGGGATTTTCAGGGAGTACCCAAGGATGCCTTTGACGGCCGGGGGAGTTATGCCCTGGGTCTCAAGGAACAATCCGTATTTCCGGAAATTGATTTTTCCAAGGTTGATAAACTGCGTGGGCTTGAGGTCTGTATTGTGACCTCGGCTAAAACGGACGCGGAAAGCCGGACCCTTCTTGAAGGTCTCGGCATGCCGTTCGCGAAGGAATAGGGGAGACAATGGCAAAAACATCTAAAATCGTTAAGGCGCTCCGGGCGCCGAAGTACCCGGTGCAGCAACATAATCGTTGTTTGAAGTGCGGACGGCCGCGGGCTTATATGAGGCAATTCGGTATTTGCCGCATATGTTTCCGGGAATTGGCGCTTCAGGGTAATATTCCCGGTGTCAGGAAGTCGAGCTGGTAAGATGACAAAAATAATTTATCGTTTAATTTCAGGGGGATTGGGATGACTGATCCGATTGCCGATATGCTAACCCGGATCCGCAACGCCTCAATGGCAGGACATGACAGCACTCTGGTTCCGGAGTCGCGGGTGAAACAAAATATTGCCAAGTTGTTGAAGCAGGAAGGATTTATCTCCGGCTTTGAGCTGATTGGTGATAAACCCAAACGCCATATCAAAGTAGCCTTACGCTACGATGAAAAAGGCGTGCCCATGGTCAATGGTCTGGAGCGGATCTCCAAGCCGGGATTGAGGGTCTATGTTCAGCGCGGGGAGATTCCCCGTGTTTACGGCGGGTTGGGCATTACTGTTCTGTCCACTTCCCGCGGGGTAATGACCGGCTACCAGGCCTGGCGGCAGGGCGTCGGTGGTGAACTGCTTTTGAAAGTCTGGTAAAAGAGTCGAGGAATATACGATGTCACGAATTGGAAGATTACCGGTGGCCCTTCCCCAGGGGGTGAAGGTGACCATTGAAGGAAATGAAGTGACCGTAACGGGACCAAAAGGAGAGCTGAAACGCACCTTTAATCCGGATATGGTTATTACACAGGATGACGGCAAACTGGTTGTTGCGCGTCCGTCCGATGCTCCCGATCATCGGGCCTTGCATGGACTGACCCGCTCGCTGCTGGCCAATATGGTTCAGGGCGTCAACGAGGGATACGTCAAAGGATTGGATATTGTCGGGGTCGGTTTCCGGGCTGAGAAAGACGGTGAAAACCTGATTTTACGGGTTGGCTATTCTCATACCGTTCAGATTCCGGCGGTTGCCGGCGTCAATTTTACTTTGGAAACACCTACCAAATTGAAGGTTTCCGGGATTGACAAGGAAAAGGTCGGGCAGGTTGCCGCTGAGATTCGCGGTGTCCGCAAGCCTGACTCCTATAAGGGCAAAGGCATCCGTTATACCGGTGAGGTAATTAAACTAAAACCCGGCAAAGCGGTCGGAAAGGCGGGTAAATAATGACTAAAACAGATTCTCGTTATGCCCGCAAGGTGCGGCATATCAGACTTCGCAAGAAGGTTGAAGGCAGTGCCGAAAGGCCGAGGCTGTGCGTATTCCGTTCGCTGGAGCATATTTATGCTCAGGTGATTGATGACAGCCGGGGCGCAACGCTGGTACAGGCGTCCACGTTAGATACCGAGCTGAAAGAGAAATCTGCGGCGGCCCCAAAGGTCGCGCAGGCGGAAATGGTCGGTCAGGCAGTCGCCCGGCGAGCCCAGGAAGCCGGCATAAAGGAAGTCGTGTTTGACCGAGGCGGCTTTAAATACCACGGCAGGGTTAAAGCCCTGGCTGATGCGGCCCGCGCGGCCGGATTGTCGTTCTAGGAGGCTATGTGGCTAATAAAAGAGAAGTAATTTCAAAAATTGATGCGGAAGAGTTGTCTTTAAATGACAAACTCATCTATATCAACCGGGTCACCAAGGTAGTTAAAGGCGGTAAAAGAATGGCCTTTTCAGCTTTGGTTGTAACCGGTGACGGTGCCGGTCATGTCGGTGTCGGTTTGGGTAAAGCCAAAGAAGTGCCGGTAGCGATAGCCAAGGCCAGCGCTACGGCTAAAAAGAACCTGATTAAGGTTGATATGAAGGGCACCACTATTCATCACGAAATCCGTGTGCGTTTCGGCGGCGCCGAGGTATTCCTCAAGCCTGCCGCGCCCGGTACCGGGATTATCGCCGGCGGCAGCGTGCGGGCGGTGATGGAAACTGCCGGAGTCAAAGACGTTTTGACCAAGTCGCTGGGCAGCGCTAATAAGACCAATGTCGCCCGGGCGACCGTGTCAGCACTGTCACAGATTAAAGATCCCAAGATCGCCATAGCCCGGCGGCGGGGTCCGGCAACCGGGGAGGTTGTTAATGGCTAAGCTGGCAGTCACCTGGGTTAAGAGCACTATTGGATATAAAGCAGACCAAAAGGCAACTATTGAGTCTCTTGGTTTTAAGCGGATGCACCAGACGGTGGTGCATGAAGACAATCAGGCCATTCGCGGTATGATTCAAAAAGTCAGGCATCTCGTTGAAGTGGCGGAGGCAGAATAATGAAAGAACACGAATTGTTTCCTTCCCCGGGTGCGCGTAAAGACCGCAAACGGGTCGGCCGCGGTGATGCCAGCGGGCACGGCGCCTATTCCGGAAAAGGTCTTAAAGGCCAGAAAGCCCGGGCCGGCGGCAAAGTTCGCCCTGGTTTTGAAGGCGGTCAGAACCCGCTGATTAAGAAATTACCGCAGAAACGTGGTTTTGTGAACCCTTTCCGAGTGGAATTCAGTATTATTAATGTCGGCACGCTTAATGTGTTTGAGGCTGATACCGAAATCACTCCGGAGGTGCTGGTTGCCCGTAATCTGATAAAAAATACCAAGGCTCCGGTAAAAATTCTGGCCAATGGCGAGCTTGACCGGGCGCTGGTGGTAAAAGCCAATCGCTTTACCGCTGCTGCCCGCGCTAAGATAGAAGCCGCCGGCGGCAAGGTAGAGGAAATCTAAAATGGCCGAGAAATCGAGCCGACCTAAACTGCTCCAGGCGATGATGGATGCTTTTAGCCTGCCGGATTTACGCCGGCGCATCCTGATTACCATCGGTATTCTGGTAGCTTTCCGCTTTATCGCGCATGTCCCGATGCCGGGTGTTGACGCTCAGGCCTTGAATGACCTGATGGGCTCAAATGCCGTCCTGGGGATGCTGGATATCTTCTCCGGCGGCGCCTTGCGTAATTTTAGTTTGGTTGCCTTAGGTGTTTATCCTTATATTACAGCCAGCATCGTTATGACGCTGATGACACCGGTGGTACCGGTTTTACAGCGACTTTCCCAGGAAGGCGAGGCTGGTCGTAATAAAATAAATATGTTTACCCATTGGATTACCGTGCCCCTGGCAGCCATGGGCGGCTGGGGACAACTGGTGCTGCTGCAGCGGGAAGGCGTTGTTGCCGCTTCCGAACCGCTGGTAACCGCGGCGATTATCGTTTCACTGACGGCCGGAACGTTGTTCCTGGTCTGGCTGGGCGAACAAATCACCCAGTACGGTATCGGTAACGGTGTTTCCATCATTATCTTCGCCGGGATCGTAGCCGGACTACCGCAGCTTATCGGCCAGGGTTTCCTGGCTCAGGATCAATTCCTGGGTTTGGCGGTGTACGCCTTAATCGCCCTGGCAACCACCATCTTAATTGTTATTTTTACCGAGGCACACCGCCGGGTACCGGTACAATATGCTAAGACCGTTATCAAAAGCGGCCGGATGTACCGGCAGAGCGGGGCCTCTCATATCCCTTTGCGGGTTAATACCGCCGGCATGATTCCGTTGATCTTCGCTTCGGCGCTGATAATCTTTCCCGGTACGGTGGCCAGTTATTTTGCCAATCCGGCGGGGACCGACCCTAATTTTGCCAATACTATTGTCAACTGGTTCAGTCCCAGTGCCGAACTGCCGATTGGATTGTTTTACTGGGGTATGTTCTTCCTGCTGACCATGGCGTTCGCCTTTTTCTATACAATGATTGTGTTTCAGCAGCAGGATTTGCCGGGCACACTGCAAAAGCAGGGCGGCTTTATTCCGGGTATCCGACCCGGCAAGATGACTTCCAACTACCTGAATGGTGTTATCCGCAATATCACCTGGGCGGGCGCGCTGTTTCTGGCTACGGTGGCCGTCATGCCCTTTCTGGCTCGGGAGATAACATCGGTGCAGACCTTACAGCTTTCCAGTTTCGGGATGTTGATCGTGGTTGGTGTCGTATTGGATACCATGAAGCAACTGGAAGCCCAGTTGGTAATGCGCCGGTATGAAGGCTTTATCAAGTAGAGCAGAATAATGTATAATGTAGTTTTTCTGGGCGCCCCGGGCGCCGGCAAGGGTACGCAGGCGGCGTTGGTCGCCGGTCGGGCCAATCTGGCTCACCTGGCTTCCGGTGATTTGTTTCGCAAGGCTATTGAGCGGGACGATGAACTCGGGCGACAGGTAAAAACGTACTTGGAAAATGGGCAACTGGTACCCGACAGCGTGACTGTTGCCATGGTGCTCAATAGAATCAGTGAGTTGGAGAACGTTGCCGGAGTTATTCTGGACGGGTTTCCCCGGACACTGTCTCAGGCGGAAGCGTTAAGCACTGCCTTGGAAGCACAGGGTGAGCGTGTTGACCGGGTGGTTTATATCGCTGTGCCGCAGGCCGAGTTGGAAAGGCGTTTGTCCGACCGCTGGGTTTGCCGCAGTTGTCAGGCGACTTACTCCGGTGCTGATCGGGAAGCATCTGCCTCCTGCCGGAAGTGCGGCGGTGAATTGTATCAACGGCCGGATGACACTCCGGAGACGGTAAAAAGCCGCCTGGAGGTATATTTCCGGGAAACCGCACCGCTGATTGAGTACTACCGGCAGCGGGGAGTTCTGGCCGAGATTAACGGGCAGGGGGATATTGAAAATATCACTGCACGAATCACGGAAGCATTGAAACAGGGTTAATGGGGATTATAATTAAATCTGAACGAGAGATTATTATCATGCGCCGCGCCGGACGGATTGTCGGGAATGCGCTGATGGAATTGAAGCATCAACTGAAACCGGGAATGAAAACCATAGAATTGGATAAAAAGGCTGAAGAGATGATTCGGGCCTTGGGCGGGGTGCCCTCGTTCAAGGGCTATCGCGGCTTTCCCGGCAGCTTGTGTATTTCGGTTAATGAACAGATCGTTCATGGTATTCCCGGTGAAAGGGTTTTGCTGGAAGGCGATGTCGTGTCGCTGGATCTGGGCGCCGTTGTAGACGGTTTTCAGGGCGATGCGGCCATTACGGTGGGTGTTGGGGCAGTTTCAGATGAGGCCGCGGCTCTTATTACGGCTACTGAAGCCGCTCTGGCGGCTGGTATCGCGGCGGCTAAAGCCGGCCAACGGCTGGGCGATGTCGGAGCCGCTATTCAACAGTACGCGGAATCCCGCGGTTACGGGGTAGTCAGGGAATATACCGGACACGGCATCGGTCGTGAGATGCACGAAGACCCGTCGGTGCCCAACTATGGGCGCTCCGGCAGCGGTATGTTGCTGAAAAAGGGGATGACCCTGGCCCTTGAACCCATGTTGAATCAAGGTACCTGGCGGACAAAAGTCGGACCAGATGCCTGGACTGTTTCCACTGGTGACGGGTTGCTATCCGCCCATTTTGAACATACCATTGCCATTAACGACGGGGAAGCGGAGGTGCTGACGGTGGCTGGCTAGCCTGCCGGATATTATGCCTAAAAAGGACGCCATAGAAGTTGAGGGTACGGTGCTGGAAGCCCTCCCCAACACCACCTTTCGGGTGGAACTGGCCAACGGCCATGAGGTTCTGGCGCACATATCGGGCAAAATGCGTGTTCATTACATCAGAATATTACCCGGTGACCGCGTCCTGGTGGAGCTGTCGCCTTATGACCTGACCCGGGGTCGCGTTACTTACCGGTTCAAATCGTAAACAGTCAAAGGAGATAATGGTGAAAGTCAGAGCTTCGGTCAAACCGAGATGTGAAAAATGCAGAATTATCAGGCGCAAGGGCGTTGTCAGAAACATCTGCCCCAACGTCAAACATAAGCAGAGACAGGGTTAGGAGGCAGAAATGGCACGTATTGCCGGTGTTGATATTCCCCGTAACAAACAGGTGGTTTATTCCTTACCGTATATTTTCGGTATCGGACCCACCCTGGCCGTCAAGATACTTGATCGGCTGAATATTGAACAGACCACCAAGGTGAGTGATCTGACCGATGAAGAGCTTAATCATTTGCGCGAAGTCATTGACAAGGAATATCGTGTTGAAGGTGATCTGCGCAAGGAAATTACCCTGAACGTAAAGCGGCTGACCGATATCGGTTCATATCGGGGTATGCGGCACCGCAGGGGTTTGCCGGCGCATGGCCAGCGCACCAAGACTAATGCCCGTACCCGGCGCGGCCCGCGCAAGACAGTTGCCGGACGCGGTCAGAAACGCGGCGCGGCGAAGAAATAATATGACAGTTACACCAAGTAGGAGGCTTTAATGGCGACCAAAAAACGCACTGGCGTCAAGAAAAAAGAAAAGAAGAATATACCGGTAGGTAAAGCCTTTATTCAGGCGACCTTCAACAATACCATTATCACGCTGACCGATATGCAGGGTAACGCCCTGGCATCCACCAGCGCCGGTAATGCCGGGTTCAAGGGTTCCCGCAAGAGTACGCCTTATGCGGCTCAGATGGCAGCCCAGAACTGTGTTAAAAAGGCGATGGAGAGCGGTTTGCGTCAGGTGGAGGTGCTCGTCAAGGGCCCCGGGTCCGGCCGCGAAGCAGCTATTCGTCAGCTTCAGGCCTCCGGCCTGGTAGTGACCGGTATCCGGGACGTGACGCCCATTCCCCACAATGGTTGCCGGGCTCCCAAGAGAAGGCGGGTATAGAGGATTATGGCCAGATATTATTTAGCAGTTTGTCGTCAATGCCGCCGCAGCGGTGAAAAACTTATGCTTAAAGGCAACAAGTGCGTGTCTAAATGCACTTTTGATAAACGGCCCAAGCCGCCCGGTCCTCAGGCCGGTCGCCCACGCCGGTTATCTGATCGCGGCACCCAGCTGCGGGAAAAGCAGAAGATTCGTTACACTTACGGTGTTCTGGAACGTCAGTTCCGGCGTTTCTTTGCGGAAGCCGAACGGCTACCCGGTGTCACCGGTGATAACTTTATCGTCTTGCTGGAAAGACGTTTGGACAATGTCGTTTACCGGTTGGGACTGGCGGATTCCCGCGCCCAGGCCAGACAATTGGTGCGCCACGGTCATCTCACGATTAACGGCCGTAAACTGGATATTCCGTCCTATGTGGTACGCGAATCCGACGAGATCGGTTTCCGTGAAACGAGCACCAAGACAGCCTATTACCAGCGTGTGCTCGAGGTTATAGGCACCAAGGTTGTTCCGGATTGGCTGTCGGTCGACCGGAAAACCCTTGTCTGTAAAGTGGTATCGTTACCCACTCGTGGTGACCTGGACCAGAAACTGGATCCCCAGGCTGCGGTGGAATATTATTCACGCTAGTTGGTTCATTCTTAAGGAGGTCAGGCTGTGACAGAAATTGCCCAGCCCCTAATTGCAACAAAAGAAGCTGATGAGGCCTACGCCCATTTCACGGTAGAACCGTTGGAAAAGGGTTTCGGCACTACTATCGGCAATGCCCTGAGAAGGGTCTTGTTAAGCTCGCTGATCGGCGCTGCCGTTACTCAGGTGCGCATTGAAGGCGTACAGCATGAATTTTCGCCGTTACCCGGAGCCAAAGAAGATACGATGAACTTTCTGCTTAACCTTAAAGGGTTGAGACTGAAGCCGTTGTCCGGCCATCCGGGGAGACTGGTCCTAGACGTTAAAGGCGCCCGTCAGGTCACCGCCGGTGATATTGCAAAGTCATCCGATTTTGAAGTAGCCAATCCGGATCTGTATCTGGCTACTTTGGATAACGCCGATTCCCATTTATATGTTGAGATGGAAGTTGAGATCGGCCGTGGGTTCGTTGAAGCTGCTGCCGCTGACAATGCCGCTATCGGTACTATTCCTCAGGACGCCATTTTTAGCCCGGTGGAAAAGGTCAATTATGAAATTGAACCGGTTCACATGGGGCAGGAAATGAGCTACGAGCGTCTGCATATGCGCATCTGGATGGACGGCACCATGTCGCCGGCTGACGCCATATCTCAGTCAGCGGGGGTTTTGGTAAGTCATTTTCAGCCATTCACCGAAATCGGTGCTCCGGCGCTGAAGATCTCTAATACACCACCGGTGAAACTGGCGATTCCCGAAGAAAAATTCAACATGCCCATTGAGCAACTGGATCTTTCGGTTCGTTCCCTTAACTGTCTGCGGCATGCCGGTCTCAATACCGTCGGCGAACTGCTCAGCAAAGGCATTGACGAATTAATGGGTCTGCGCAACTTCGGTCTGAAGAGCCTCAATGAGCTTGAAGAACGCCTGCAGGCGTTTGACCTGTCGTTCAACGCACCGGAGGGATTACTGTCCGGGGTGGTTGAAGAAGTAGAAGAAGAAACAAAAAAGCCCCGGCGCAAGCGCGCTGATGCGGCCGCTGAGTAAGGTGAGATAATATGCGACACGGACTAAGAAGCAAACGTTTTGATCGTGATTCCGGGCAGCGCCAGGCCCTTTTCCGTGGCTTAGTGACTGATTTGATCGGTTATGAAAAAATAACCACTACCGAATCCCGCGCCAAGGAAATCCGGCGGGTAGCGGAAAAGATGGTCACTTTGGGCAAAAAGGGTGACTTGAATGCCCGGCGACGGGCGCTGGCCTTTATCTATGACGAAAAGGTGGTTTCCAAGCTGTTTGATGAGTTGGCCGGACGATTCGCCGACCGTAAAGGCGGCTATACCCGGGTCATCAAACTGGAGCCGCGTCAGGGTGATGCCGCACCAATGGCCGTGGTGGAGTTGCTCAAGTAGCTTTGTTTTGGCTGCTCTAAATAAGCAAAAACTGGTTTTAACAATTGAATATGACGGGACAGGGTATCGTGGCTCTCAGGCGCAACGTCACGGGGCAACTATTCAGTCGGAACTGGAAACCGCGCTTGAAAAGCTGGCTGGGACAAAGATTCGGGTACACCTTGCCGGCCGTACCGATGCCGGGGTTTCGGCTACCGGTCAGGTAGTCAGTTTTCGGACTGAACTTGATTTGCCGCTGGAAACCGTAGCTACCGCGCTGAATCACTTTCTGCCGGCGGAAATCGCCGTGCTGGGCGTGTATCGGGTGCCTGAAGAATTTGATGTTCGGCGTCACGCCGTCAGCCGGGAATACTGTTACCACATCTGGCACAGTCCGGTGCCTTCGCCGCTGCGGGAACGATACAGTTACCGGGTGTATGGTGAGCTGGATTTATCAGCCATGAATCAGGCGGCGGCGATGCTGGTGGGTAACCACGATATGGCCGCCTTTGCCAGCAGGCTGGGTAAGAAGGCGGGCAGCACCATCCGCCGGGTGGACGCCGCGGAAGTTGTCCGGCAGGATGCCGAGATTACGTTCCGGATTAAGGCGGCTTCGTTCCTGCCGCATCAGGTACGGAACATCGTCGGCTCTCTGATCAAGGTTGGTCAGGGAAAAATGACTCTGGATGAGTTTAGTGAACTGATGACCGCGGCGGTGCCCGGCTCAGCCGGACCGGCGGTACCGGGCAAAGGCCTGTGCCTGATCAGTGTTAATTATGTGAAGGATTTGGGAGATTACAATGAAAACCTATAATGTTAAAGCGGGAGAAATCACCCGGGAATGGCATGTCATTGATGCCAAGGGCAAAGTGCTGGGGCAGGTAGCGACTGAAGCAGCTCGGCTCCTGATGGGCAAGCACAAGCCGATTTTTTGCCGTCATCTGGATACCGGCGACGGCGTCATCGTCGTTAACGCCGCCCAGGTGGATTTTTCCGGCAAAAAGGGTACTGACAAATTGTACTACCGTCACTCCGGTTATCCCGGCGGCTTCCGCAAAGCCAGTCTGAATGAAATGATGGCCAAAAAGCCCACTTTTGCCATTGAACGCGCTATCCGCGGCATGTTGCCCCGGAACCGGCTGGGCGCGGCGATGATTACTAAACTTCGGGTGTACGCCGGCGCGGAACATCCGCACCTGGGCCAGGTATCGGCCGCCAAAGAAGCCTAATAGCAGCGAGGAATTATAAAGATGGAAAAGAAGAATTATTTTCAGGGCACCGGCCGGCGTAAGACTGCCGTCGCTCAGGTACGTTTGACCCCCGGTAAGGGTGCCATTGTAGTGGACGGCAAGCCGTTTGAAGAGCGCTTTAACCGGCCGGAATACCTGCGCTCGGTGATGAAGCCGTTTGAAGTAACCGATACGGTTGGCAAGTTCAGCGTGATGGTCAAGTGCTCCGGCGGCGGAATTGCCGGGCAGTCTGATGCCATCGCTATGGGTCTGTCCCGGGCGCTGGTCGCTGCTGACGAGAACCATAAGGGCGTGCTGCGGGAAAACGGGTTACTGACCCGGGATTCACGCACCAAAGAACGCAAGAAGCCTGGTTTGAAACGCGCCCGTAAGGCGCCGCAGTACACCAAGCGTTAATACCCGGTTAGGTTTTACATCCGAAAATAGGCCCGCACGGCATATGCCGTGCGGGCTTTCTTTATTGATATAAAAAAACCGCCTGAAAGAGGCGGTTTTTTTGTTTAAGATGAGTTACGCGGTTAAGTGGATTCGGCCAGCCGTTTCTTAAGATAACTGATATTCTCCACCGGCGACGGGTCGGCGTTATTGAGCAGTGCCAGGTAGTAGCTGACATAATCACCCATCAGAATCAGGCTCATCATCTGGGCCAGCGGGCTGATGCCCCGGCCGTCGGCAAAGTTGACCCTGGCGCCGGATTTGCCCAGCAGGTCGGCGGTAACATAATATCGTTTGACGATGCGTTCCGACAGGTGGTTGGAGCGCAGCATCACCACCGCCAGACTGGGCACCAGTTGTTCGGGAAGTTGATAGCCGGCAATAGCGTTATGATTCAGTTCCGGGAAGGTTTGAGAAAACGCCCATTGCTTGGCGTTCTCACTGAACTGGGTCTGCCAGCGGTAGGCCACCTCAACGGCTAATCCGGCGCCGTAAACCACCGGGATGCGCCCGAATAGCTTATAGGCCATTTCCTTGGCCAGATTGTGACTCAGGGCCTTGCCGGGCTCTATTTTCCGGGCGAATTGCTCAGTAACCAGCGCCGCTTCTGAAACATCGGGATTCTTGTCCGCCGCCAATCCCATACGGGTCAGGAAGTTCAGCAGTGGAAATATGCCCCAGGCTACGGCAGCCCGTGGTTGAGCTTTGTAATCAAAGACAAAAGCCGGAATATCATGTTCCCGGGCCAATTCCAGCAATCGCCCGCCGGTGGTAATAACCAGCTTCTTCGCCGGGCCGTTTAAGGCCTGTTCAAACCCTGATAATGTCTCCTCGGTATTTCCTGAATAACTGGAGGCGATTACCAGTGTTTTATCGTCCACCCAGCCGGGCAGGTCATAATCCCGCAGCACACTGATCTGGGCTTTGGATTCGCTCATCAGCAGCCGGCGCACCAGATCGCCGCCGATGGCCGAACCGCCCATGCCCAGCACCAGCACCTTATCAATACCCTGATAATCCGGCAGTTCAAACTCAGCGGCCTGATTCCAGGCGTTCAGCAGGGTTTCGGGTAACTCGCGGATGCGCTGCCCCATGCCCTCAGGATCAAGTTTTTCATACGTCTCGGTTTGGTCCAGCATTATTTCGTTCATCATTAAACTCCTGCCAGTTGTTTTCCCAGTTCCAGTAAGCGGTTGACCCGGGCCATGGAATCGGCCTCGGCATAAATACGTAACAGCGGTTCGGTACCGGAAGCCCGGATTAACAGCCAGGCGCCGTCTTCAAAGGTGAAACGGAATCCGTCAATGGTGTCTTTAACTACCGCGCGGTCGTCCAGCCGGTCCGGGTCGGCCTTGAGTAACCGGTCCATCACCGCCTGCCTGGCGGCCTCGTCAAAGCCGATATCAATCCGGTTGTAATCGTGGTGGTCAACCTTGCTGTATAAGTCGGCCAGCAGCTCTGAAGGCGTCTTGCCGGTGGCGGCCATGAAATCCAGAAAGTACAGACCGGCCAGCATGGCATCCCGTTCCAGAACATGATTCCGGAAGCCGTAGCCGCCGCTTTCCTCGCCGCCGATGATAGCATTTTCACGTTCCATCAAGGGGGCGATGTTCTTGAAGCCGACCGCGGTCTCAAAAATCGGTACGCCGTACAGCCCGGCCAGTTTATTAAGCATGGCTGACGTGGTGATAGTCTTGATAATAGCGCCGCGCTGGCCGCGCACCTCCAGCAGGTACATCGCCAGCAGGGACATCACCTGAAGCTGAGTTACAAAATTGCCTCGTTCATCCACCACGCCCAGACGGTCGGCATCGCCGTCGGTTGCCAGCCCTACATTGACGCCCTGCCGAACAACCGCCGCCTTCAGTTCCGTCAGGTTGCCGTCAATCGGCTCCGGCTGCTGCATGCCGGGAAAGGCCGGGTTAATCTCGCCCTTGATTTCCGTCATCGGATAATCTTCACCCAGCAGGCGGCGGAAGTATCCGGCACCGGCACCGTGCATGGAATCCAGCATGATGGTGTTGTCGGACTGCCGCAGCTTGGTCAGATCAACCAGCGTTCCCAGGTTTTCCAGATAGGGCGGAGCCAGATCCACCCGTTCCAACAGCCCCTGAGCGGCCGCCTTGTCCGGACTGAGGCGTTCAGGTGTCATCCCGCTTTCATAGATGGCCCTGATGTGCTTTTCAATCACCGCCACTTCCTCGGGAGGGGCGGATGAGCCGGAGGCGGACTTGATTTTGAAACCATTCCAATGCCCCGGATTATGGCTGGCGGTAATGACCACCGCCCCGCCGGCGTTGCGTTTCAGGGAACTGAAGCTGACAGTGGGGGTCGGCACCGCTTCGCGGGACAGGCTGACCCTGATGCCCGCGGCGTTCAACACCATGGCCGTTTCCAGCGCGAAATCGGCTGACAGGAACCGGGTATCGTAACCAATGACGATTCCCCGGCCCGCCGCCCCGGTTTCCTTGAGATAGCGGGCGTATCCGGCGGCGCAGATGGCCACGTTATCAAACGTGAAATTGCGGGCGATCAAATCCCGCCAGCCATCGGTACCGAATTTAATCGGTATAACTTTATCCTTGGCGTTCATCACTTTACCCAGCCTTTACAGCCCGGCGTCGGCTTTCAACGCCGCGGCTTTATCCACGCGTTCCCAGGGCAGGTCAATATCCGTCCGGCCGAAGTGGCCGTAAGATGCGGTCTGGCGATAAATAGGTCGGCGCAGGTCTAGGTTTTTGATGATGGCGGCCGGCCGCAGGTCAAAATGTTTCCCCACCAGTTCCATCAGTTTTTCCTGGGTGACTTTGGCGGTGCCGAAGGTTTCCAGAGAAACCGACAGCGGCTGCGCGCGGCCGATGGCGTAGGCAATCTGCATCTCCACCTGGTCGGCCAGACCGCTGGCGACAATATTCTTGGAAACGTAGCGTGCCATGTAGGCGGCGGAACGGTCCACCTTGGTCGGGTCCTTGCCGGAGAAGGCCCCGCCGCCGTGACGGGCAAAGCCGCCGTAGGTATCCACCAGTATCTTGCGGCCGGTGAAGCCGGTATCGGAGGCCGGGCCGCCGATGATAAACCGTCCGGTTGTATTTACATAATAATTGGTTTTGTCGTCGGCCAGTTCGGCGGGAATAATCGGCCGGATAACGTGGCTGAGGATATCTTCGTAGATGCGTTCCTGGCTGACTCCGTCGTCGTGCTGAGCGCCGATAACCACGGTTTCAATCCTGACCGGGACACCGTACTGGTATTCTACCGTGACCTGACTTTTACCGTCGGGGCGCAGGTAGGGAATAATGCCCTGTTTGCGGACATGAGCCAGCTGGCGGGTCAGCCGGTGGGACAGCGCGATGGCCAGCGGCATCAGCTCCGGCGTTTCATTACAGGCATAGCCCACCATCATACCTTGATCACCGGCACCGACAGCGTCCAGCGGGTCGCTGGAGCCGGCTTTGGCCTCGGCGGACTGGCCGACCCCGAGGGCAATGTCAGCGGATTGCTTGTTAATGGAAACCATCACGCCGCAGGATTTATAGTCAAAGCCGCATTCCGGATTGGTATAGCCGATTTCGCGTACCACGTTGCGGACGAGTTCGGGTATTTCCACATAGGTCTGGGTGGTGATTTCTCCCAGCACAAAAACCAGGCCGTTGGTCACCGCGGTTTCACAGGCAACGCGGGCAAAAGGGTCTTTGCCGATAATGGCGTCCAGTACCGCGTCAGAAACCTGATCGCACATTTTATCCGGATGGCCTTCGGTCACCGATTCCGATGTAAAAAGGTATTTTTCCGAGTCCTTGCAGCTTAACATCATGCCTCCTAAGTTCCCTCCTGCCAGCTGGACAGGTATTCTTTTTGTTCCTCAGTCAGGGTATCAATGGTCACCCCCAGGCTGGTCAGCTTGAGAGCGGCTACGTTATCATCCAGATCAGCCGGAACCGGGTACACCCCGGCGCTCAGCTGGCCGCGGTTCTTTACCAGGTATTCCAGCCCCAGCGCCTGATTGGCAAAACTCATGTCCATGACGCTGGCCGGATGGCCTTCAGCCGCGGCCAGGTTAATCAGCCGGCCTTCGCCCAGCAGGTAGAGTTTGCGGCCGTCGGGCATCAGATACTCTTCCACGTACGGTTTGAGGGTCCGTTTACCGGCGGCCATGGTTTCCAGCGCCGGGATGTTGATTTCTGAGTTGAAATGGCCGGAATTAGCCATGATGGCGCCGTTTTTCATCACCGCGAAGTCATTGGCGTCAATGACGTTTTTGTCACCGGTAACGGTTACGAAGATGTCACCGATTCTGGCGGCATCTTCCATCGGCATGACGGCAAAACCGTCCATGACCGCTTCCAGTGCCCGTACCGGATCAACCTCAACGACAATAACGTGCGATCCCATGCCGCTGGCGCGCAGGGCTAGACCGTGACCGCACCAGCCGTAGCCGACCACCACCGCCTTTTTCCCGGCCCACAGCACGTTGGTGGCCCGGGTGATGCCGTCCAGGGTGCTCTGCCCGGTACCGTAGCGGTTGTCAAAGAGGTGTTTGGTTTTGGCGTCATTAACAGCGATGATGGGGTATTTCAAGGCCCCGTCGGCGGCCATAGCCTGCAGCCGGATGACGCCGGTCGTAGTCTCCTCGGTGCCGCCGATAACCCCGCTCAGGAGCTCAGTGCGCTTGGTATGCAGGGTGGTCACCAGGTCGGCCCCGTCGTCCACCGTCAATTGGGGCTGGACTTCCAGCGCGGACATGATGTGTTTGTAATAGGTGGCGTCATCTTCACCCTTGATGGCGTGGGTCGGAATGCCGTAAGCATCCAGCGCCGCCGCTGCGTCATCCTGGGTGGACAACGGATTGGAGCCGCACAGTATCAGGTCGGCACCGCCGGCTTTCAGCGTCAGCGCCAGATTGGCGGTTTCGGTAGTGACGTGCAGACAGGCGGCGATGCGGACGCCCTTAAAGGGCTGTTCCTTTTCAAATCGTTCGGCGATAAGTTTGAGCACCGGCATTTCACGCCCGGCCCAGGCAATGCGTTCCTTACCGGCAGCCGCCAGCCCGGCGTCTTTGATATCGGATTTTGGTGACATGGCAAACCTTTCTAAATAATATTCAACGGCTTCTGCCGACCTTAAACCAGGAGGTCAACTATCTGCCGCACGTTCGCTTCAACAGAGTCCTGAGTGTCAATTATAACATGATTTCGGCCAACCGGCAGTTCATCCGCCGGTTCCAGCCGGTCTTTTTGGTGGGCATAGATTTCCCGGCAACCGTCGGAAACACTTGCCTCTTTCTGTCGCCGGTCAAGGCGGGCCAGTTGCTCCGGCTCGCTCAACCGGCATTCAATTATCATCGCCTCCGCGCCGTATTGGGCTGCCAGCTTCAGGGCAGCCGCCCGGTCATCACGCCGCAGGAAGGTTGCGTCCAAAATGGCGGACTCGCCGCCGGCCAGCACTTTGCCGGCTTCGTTCAGCATGGCGTTATAGGTGCGGAGGGTTTGTTCCGGAGAATATAGCCCCTGACCGAATGCCGCCGGCGCCGGCGTTTCCGGTGCCAGCCCGGCCAGGGTTTTGCGGGTGATGTCAGAGGAAATGTGCCTCAGTCCCAGGTGACGGGTCAGCTCAGCGGCCAGGGTTGATTTACCACAGCCGGTCACGCCGGTGGTAATGAAGAGCTGCGGCCGCGGCAGGATGTAAGCCGTTGCCAGGTCAAAATACCCCTGAGCTTTTGCCAGTTCCGCCGCTTTTTCTTCCGGGGACACAAACGGGTCGTCCAGCTTGAAACAGGCCACTTTAGCCCGGATATGAGCGCGATACGCCTGATAGAACTTCAGCAGTGCGTACAGCCGCCGGTCGCCGCTGGCGTGAACATATTCCTTAACAAAAATTTGCCGCAGGTCACTGCGTCCGTGACGGTCCAGATCCATTGCCAGAAAGGCAATTTCTGAAGCCGTGTCGCCGTAGCGGAAGCGGTCATTGAATTCAATACAGTCATAGATACAGATGTCGCTACCGTTGAAGTTGACGTGGGCGGAATGTAAATCGCCGTGGCAATCCCGGATGTGGTCGCCGGCAATGCGGTTGTCCAACATCGCCGCGTGATCCGCCAGGAACCGGTCAAAGTAACTGCGCAAGGCATCAAATTGGCGCTGACTCAGCGCCCGGCCGATATACGGCCGGCTCTGTTCAAAGTTCTCGGCTATATTGCCGCTGATGGTGTCCAGTGAGCCGAACCGGTTGATTTCGCCTCCGGTAGCGGCTTCAGCGTGAAAAAAGGCCATCTTCCTGGCCACTGCTGCCACCATGTCGCCGGTCAGGCGGTTGGTTTGCAACAGATGATCCATCATGCCGGTCAAGGGCAACTGGTTCATCTTGACGGCATAATCAAGCGTCTCGCCTTCACCGCCGAGCTGGATTTTGCCCTTATGATTACGCACCACCGGCACCAGTCCGACATAAGAGCCGGGGCACAACCGGCGATTAAGCACCAGTTCCTTTTCGCCGAACAGTTTGCGCTTTTCCAGCGTGGAATAATCCACATACCCCAGGTTGACCGGTTTTCGGATTTTGTAAGCGTACTTACCGGTCAATAACACAAAGGACATCTGGGTCTGGAGCAACTCCACCTGTTGCGGGCATTCATCAGGGTATTGGGACGGTTGCAGCAGGGCGGTGATAACTTCAGGCAACTGGCTCATAAGCCGTGAGGTTATTCCGCGTCTACTTTTTTAACAGCCTTTTTGACCGCCTTCTTGGGCTTGTCTTCAGCAGCGGCTTCGGTTTCTGCCTTAGCTTTGGGCGTGGCCTTGGGTTTGGCGGCGGCTTTCGTTGCCGGTTTGGTTGCTGCGGCGGTGGTTTCTGCCTTGGCTTTAGGTGCAGCCTTCGTCTTGGTGGTCTTTACCGCAGCTTCGGGTGTTTCCTCAATTTCGTATCTGGTCCGTGCCGGAGCCGGGGTGACCTTGCCGCCGGTTTCAGCCAGCCGCAGTGCCCGGGCCTTTTCCTTCAGCGCTTCCTTGCGTATCTTTTGTTTGTGTTGCGCAACGCGCCTCTTTTTGTTCATGTATAGTATCTCCCTCTGTTTATTTATTATCTTACAGGTAACGGCTTCGCATCCGGTCGGTCAGCGCCGCCGCCAGTTCCAGCGCCTGTTCGGCGCCGTCTTCACTCATGTAAGCCATGCCGCAACTGGGGGTTATCAGCCCATGTCCCACCAGCTTCCGGAACTCCATCCCCTCGCGGGTGAATGGAGCCATGGCCTCTTCCAGGCGGTCCTGAAGACTGGCCGGAGTTTCTTCCTTAACCCCCGCATCAGTGTTCGGCACGATGCCCCAGGCAATAGCCCCGCCGCGGCCGATGAACTGGCTGATCTCTTTGGGATACAAAGCCAGGGAATTGGCGTAGTTGTAGGCGTCAAAGCTGATTATATTTAACGATAGATCGGTCAAGAGCGTCCAATCGGTATTACCGCAGCAGTGCACGCCTCTGATGCCCTTGATTTCACCCAGCACCTCGGTCAGTATCTGCTGAATGCGTTCTTTGGACAGGGGCAGGTAGGCTGAACCATAAGCCGTCAGCGCCGGTTCATCCAGGAACATGACGGTTTTAGAGGCTATCTGTTTAAGCTGTTTTTCCTGCCAGGCAATCTTCAGGGCCAGCAGTTTGGCGGCGGCTTCAGATAACACGTCGTCGTAAATCATCAGTCCGCCGGTCTCGTCCTTGATGGACAGTCCCCAGCTGACCGGACCTTCCACCTGGCCCTTAACGCCCCTCGGCGACGGCGGATGAATCTCCAGGAAAGCATGGAATCCGGCGGCCGCTTCGGGGCTGATGCCGTATTTTTCTGTATCGCTGGTGATATAAGCCCCGTACAGGGCTTCCAGTTCCTTCTCCCATTCCACCGTCGTCCGGTCCATCACCGCTTCATCATCGGTGATTTTCAGGCCAGGGAAGCCTTCGGCATACTGGGCTGTCATCAGTTCCCGATTGGAACGTTGCGGCAACTGCGGCCAGGCCGGCAGTTCGGTCAGGTACTTTGCAATCAGCTTGCAGGCCTTGACCGGGTCCTGGTGCGGCATACTGCCGATGATTGTGGGCGCCAGATTAAACTCAGTATTATGGGTCATTAATTCTCCATGATATAAAACTGTCTCTATTTAACCACAAAAGGGGGTATCGGGGAAACAATCGTCATGTACGCCCGCAAGGTCGCTATGGCAGATATTTGCCGGCAATCAGCCTTAGATGCTCCTTGCGGTCCGGTGATATAAGTTTCGGGTCGGTGACAATCGCCCCGGCCAGTGCGCTGGGACAGCCGCAAGTCCGGGCCGTCGTCAGGCGGGTTGCAGCTAACTTGATGATGCGCTTTGAAAGCTCCATGTTGGCTTTCAGGGTGGCCATAATTATGTCCACCGTCACCGGTGTTTCTTCTTCATGCCAGGAATCGTAATCGGTGGAACAGGCGATGATGCCGTAACAAATCTCGGCCTCACGGGCCAGCCTGGCTTCCGGTAGCGCCGTCATGCCGATGACATCGGCCCCCCAACTTTTATGCAGCCGGGATTCCGCCCGGGTGGAAAAGGCCGGGCCTTCCATCACCACATAGGTGCCCCCGTCATGCACCGTCGCGCCGGCATCGCCGGCACAGCTCACCAGCAGTTTTCTCATGTCCGGGCAGAATGGGTCGCCGAAAGCGATATGAGCCACCACGCCGTCGCCGAAGAAGGTGTTCACTCTCCGGCTGGTGCGGTCTATCAACTGGTCGGGAATCAGCAGGTGTCCCGGCGCCACTTCCTTTTTAAAGCTGCCGACTGAATTGATGGCGATAATACGTTCCACGCCCAGGCTTTTCAGCGCCCAGATATTAGCCCGCACCGGAATATCGGTCGGCTGAATCCGGTGGCCGCGGCCGTGCCGCGGCAGAAAAGCCATGCGGACGCCGTCCAGCGTGCCGGTGACGATGCTGTCGCTGGGCTGGCCGTAAGGCGTATCCAGCTCCAGCTCGCGGACGTCGGTCAGCCCCTCAATATCGTACAATCCGGTGCCGCCGATGACTGTCAGTTCAATTTTGTCCGGTTGGTTCAATGTTCTGTCTCCTGTTCGTTTAGGGTAGTTTGCGGATACCGGTTTCAGTGATGAATCCGGTGATATAGCCGCCGGGCGTAACGTCAAAGGCCGGATTACAGGCTTCAATGCCTTCCGGGGCCACTCGTTTACCATTCTGGTGGGTCACTTCGTCCGGTGAGCGTTCTTCTATAATTATATCGTCGCCGGTGGGCAGTTCCGGGTCAAAGGTGCTTGAAGGAGCGGCGATATAAAATGGAACCTTGTTGGCTGCGGCCAGCACCGCCAGCCCGTAGGTGCCGATTTTATTGGCGGTGTCGCCGTTTTTGGCGATGCGGTCGGCCCCGGTGATAACCATATCCACCCGGGCCTCTTTCAGAAAATACCCCGCCATGGAGTCGGTGATCAGCCGGAAGGGAACATGTTCCTTTTTGAGTTCCCAGGCGGTCAACCGGGCCCCCTGGCACAGCGGCCGGGTTTCGGTCGCCAGTACCTGAATACGCTTGCCCCGGCGGTGGGCTTCAATTATGACGCCCAGAGCAGTCCCGTACCCGGTGGTTGCCAGCGGGCCGGTATTGCAGTGGGTCATTATGGTGTCGCCGTCGTTAATTAAATCAGCCCCAAGTTCAGCGATTTTTCTGGTGGCTTCTATCTCTTCAGCCTGGATTTTTTCAGCTTCGGCCAAAATCGCGTTGCGGGCGGTCAGGATGTCGGCGGCCGCCTCAGCGGCGGCGTTCAGCCGCTCCACCGCCATGAACAGGTTGCGGGCGGTCGGCCGGGTGCCCGCCAGTTCTTCGGCCACGGTATGATACTGTTTCAGAAACTCCTTATGGTCGCGGCTTTCAATCTTCTGGACGCCCAGGACAATGCCGTAGGCCGCGGCGACCCCGATAGCCGGGGCACCCCGCACCCAGAGTGACCTGATGGCTTCCGCCACCTGATGATGGTCGGCCAGTTCCAGATAGGTCTCATGTTGCGGCAGGCGGGTCTGGTCAATGATCAGCAGGCGGTCGCCCAGCCATTCCACCGTTTTATAATTGCCGGTCATGTTGTGTGCGGCCTCGCTGATCAAATTTCGCCGAGGTAGCCGTCAACCGCGGCTCGTAGCTCCAGTTTGCCGTGGTCGGAATACTTATCATAAAGTGTTGCCAGTTTTTCCACAAACTCCGGGAACAGCCGGTCGCCTTTGACCGGGGAAAACGGCATGGATAAAGCGTATCCGATGAGTGTCTCCAGGTCAATATACCGGTGGTTACAGAAGGTGCGGTGTTCAAAATTTCCGTTTTTGAAAAACCGGCTCGCCGGCCATTCGCTGTCGGTGCCGCCGGTATAATCCGGGCAGAAATGCCGCAGTAGGTTTTCCATGGCTTCACCGAAAGGGTAATCTGTTAATCGTGTATGCCAGACCAGCGCTGTCAGACCGTCGGGTTTAAGTATCCGCTTGAATTCTTGAAGCGCCGCATCAAATTCAAAATAGTGAAAGGCCTGCCCGGCGGTTATCAGGTCAATGCTGTTGTCACTAAGACCGGTCGCCTCGGCGCTGCCGGCAATGATGGTGACGTTGGCCGTGTCTTTTAAGTATTCTCCCGCCGCCCGGCGCATCCGCTCATCCGGCTCCACCGCCAGTACTCTTTTGACGCGGGGTGAAATCATTTTGGCCAGAATACCCGCACCAGCCCCGATATCGGCTGTCACTGAGTCTTCGGACAAACCGCCTCGGTTAATCAGGTAGTCAATATATTCCGCCGGATAGCCCGGCAGGTACTTTATATATGACTGGATTCGGGCCGGGAAATCTGGGTCGCTGTTCATCGTGTTCAAAGCGGTTTTATTATACCAGAGCTACTGTATACTGCTTACTGAAAACCGACTACTCTTATGCCCAGCTAGGCCGAAGCAGTCATGGTTTCCAGTTTGATATTTAAAATTTTATTATTTGAATTTGTTTGTTATTTGGTGCTTGAGATTTAGGATTTCCCGAAGGGCGATGCCTCGCCCTTTTGCGGTCCCCCGTTACTGATGACTGGCTACTGTGGACTGTAAACTGGAATAGCTGAAAGCTGATAGCTGACCGCTGACGGCTTGTACCCCGTCCTTGCGAAAGCGCGTAGCGCTTGTGGCAATCTTGCAAGTATAACCTGAAAACGTTTCCGTAGGGGCGAGGCATGCCTCGCCCGCCCCGGTCGCAGGCTGCTGAAATTTGATCCTTAAAAGTTGTCTCTTAACCTCGTCATTGCTTCATCCCGTTCGTCCTGAACCTGTCGAAGGATGAACGGGGATACTGAATACTGCTTACTGACAACCGACTACTCTTCCGCGCGGCTGTGCCGAAGCAATCTCGGTCTCCAAGGAGCCTGTCCTTGCGAAAGCGCATAGCGCTTGTGGCAATCTAGTAAGTATCCTAACATCCCCGGTGCTGATGACTATCTAGCGTGAACTACAAACTCGTTTACTTAAAGCCAAAATATACTAAAGTAGCTAATAAAAAATACTAAAGTATATAGCCAAAATGCTTAGGCCCGCTAGTCCTTTAGGACGATGCGCGGAAAAATAAAAGAGGGTACAATAAGTAACGTTAAGGGTTAAAAATAGATGCCTTAAAGGTAGGAAACATTGGGATGTGGGGGTGTACTATGTGATCTGACGTTCAGGAGAGACTGGAGGACAGCGGGAAAGACCGCGGTGGAATAAATATATGAAGAAGGAATCTGCTAGATGACTAAATTTCACAGTACGGTTTCACGTCGTGATTTTATGAAAGGCCTCGGTTTGGCAGGCGCCGGATTGGGTGCTGCCACTGTCCTATCTCCGGGTTTCCATGACCTTGACGAAGTTTCCTCTGCTTCGTCGGGTTCAACTTCTGGTCCCGGTGGTGAACTGAGACGTCCCTGGTGGGTGTCGGAAAAGGACCACGGCCAGACGGCGACTCTGGAAATTGATTGGAGCCAAGTGCAGCGTGCCGATCGCAGTAAGATTTCCACTTTTCCGTATCGTCAGAGCGACCACCCCAAGGCAGTTTATAATCGGGAACACTTTGATGAATTGCAGCGGGAAGTGGTTCGGCACGCCGCTCCCGAATGGAATGGTGACAGCATCCGTGATTGGGCCATAAACGGGGCCACCGGCGTGCTGAGATTTTATAATTACTACACCCCGGCGAAAACAACCATGTTCATGGGGTATCAGAAAGCCCCAACTCCAGAAAGCCGGAATATGCCCCGCTGGGAAGGCACGGCTGAAGAAAATACCCTGATGTTGCGCCATGCTTTTAAACTGTTCGGTGCCACCGATTTCGGTGTGACCGTCCTGGACGAGAATACCAAGAAACTTGTTTTTGCCAAGGAATCCAACGGCAAGGCTTATAATTTTGTTAGTGACGATACGTTGGCAGAAACCGATACAGAATATCGTATCCCGTCACGTTTCAAATACATGATCACCTGGACACATCAGGAAGCGACCGAACTTAATATGCGTAAGCCATCCAATCTCGGTTCCAGCGCGTCTAACCTGGCTTACAGTCGCTTGCCTTTTATCAGCGTTCAGCTTCAGGAGTTTATTCGTGGTCTGGGTTATCACGGTATCAACGCCTGGAGTGGCGAGATGGCACCGTCCAATCCCTTCGGTACCCTGGCCGGGATTGGGGAACATGCCCGTATGTGCTTCGTTTTGGTCACTCCCGAAAGAGGGTCAATGATTCGTGGTATGTGCCGCATGCTCACCGACATTCCTCTGGAGCCGACCAAACCGATTGATGCCGGTATCTCCCGGTTCTGTTTGACGTGTAAAACCTGTTCCAAATTCTGCCTGTTTGAGGCTTTGCCTAACGACGACCCCACCTGGGATGTTCACGATCAGGCAACAACCGGCATGCCTTACAGCCCGACAGGCTTCAAGGGTTGGCGGCTTAACACGGTCAACTGCTCTAACTGCACCGCGTGCATGGCGTTCTGCCCCTTCAATGCCTCCGGTCGCTACAGCTTTATCCATGACTTTGTAGCAGGAACCTCTTCCGTTACTCCTATTTTCAATTCCTTCTTCGCCCAGATGGAAGAGTCAATGCATTACGGTAACAAGGATCCGGAATCCTGGTGGAACAATCAGGAATACCTCTACGGTATCAATCCCAAGTTTATCTAAACGGAAATATCTTGGAAAAATAGAAGGAGAATCAAATGGAATTAACACCCTTATGGATTCTGATAGCCATATTGCTGACTGTTGGCTTTATTCAATTGCTGAACTGGCTGAAACGCAATGATCGTAAACCTGCCTGGTGGGTTTGGTTTGTCGGTGCTGTTGGTTTATTGCTGGTGTTGATGGCTGTCCAGCATTATTTGGGAACCTTGGAAGAAATGTATTTCACTGCAGCCTGGATGGGCGCACTGATACTTGGTATTCCCGGTGTTCTCCTGTTGGTAGTTTCCGGCTGGCGCATGGCAGCGGGTAAGAGCTCTTAGTTCAAGTTTAGAGGTTAAAAAGGGGGGGCGTCAGTATGACGTTTCCCCCTTTTAACATTTAGCAGGTTTGGTGCGTTTGACACGATTGTTGCCACCCACTCGCCAATCCCCCTCTTCTCCCCTATAATTGAACTATGACCGAATTCCAGCTTGTCTCTGACTTCGGCCTGATGGGCGACCAGCCCCAGGCAGTGGAGGCGCTTACCCGCGGCCTTAGCGAAGGCCTGAAGGACCAGACGCTCCTGGGCGTCACCGGCTCCGGCAAGACCTTTACCATGGCTAATATTATTGCCCGCACCGGGCGTCCCGCCCTGATTATTTCCCATAATAAAACACTGGCGGCTCAGCTTTACGCCGAGTTTCGGGAGTTCTTCCCCCACAACGCCGTGGAATATTTTGTCAGCTACTATGATTACTACCAGCCTGAGGCCTATGTGCCTTCACGGGATATGTACATTGAAAAAGACGCCGACATCAATGACGAGATAGACAAACTCCGTCACGCCGCCACCCGGGCGCTGTTGTCGCGCCGGGACGTCATCATTGTCGCTTCAGTCTCCTGTATCTACGGCCTGGGTGAACCGGAAGAATACATGCAGTTCGTGCTGAACCTGGAGAAGGGCGCCAGTTACCGCCGGGACGCCATTATCCGTCAGTTGGTGGATATGCAATATGAACGCAATGACATGGATTTTTCGCGCTCCAAGTTCCGGCTGCGCGGTGATACGCTGGAGCTCCGTCCGGCTTATGAAGAAACGGCAATACGAGTGGAGTTTTTCGGCGATGAGATTGAACGCATCCTCCGCATTGACCCGCTGACCGGGGAGTTTCTGGAAGAACTCAAAATCATTGATATTTACCCGGCCAAACACTTCGTGACCTCGCCGGAGAAGCTGTCCAAAGCGCTTCAGGCTATTCGTGACGAACTGGTGCAGCGCACCGCCGACCTCAAAGATCAGGGCAAAATGTTGGAGGCCGCCCGACTGGAACAGCGCACCAACTATGATCTGGAAATGCTGGAACAGGCGGGTTACTGCTCCGGCGTGGAAAACTACTCCCGCCATCTGGCCCTGCGGCCGGCGGGCTCTACCCCGTGGACACTCTTGGATTATTTCCCCAAGGATTTTCTGCTGTTTGTGGATGAATCCCATATGTCGCTGCCGCAGATTCGCGGTATGTACAACGGTGATCGGGCACGCAAGGAGATACTGGTGGATTACGGCTTCCGCCTGCCGTCGGCCATGGATAATCGTCCGCTCAATTTTTCGGAATTCCGGCAGCGGACAGATCAGGCTATTTACGTTTCCGCCACGCCGGGACCCTATGAGAAAGAGCATTCCAAACAAACGGTGGAGCAGGTGGTCCGGCCGACCGGGCTGCTGGAACCGCTGATTGAGGTCAAGCCGACCACGGGGCAGATTGATGACCTGCTGGAGCAGATTAAATTGAGAGTGGCGCGGGGTGAGCGCTGTCTGGTGACCACTCTGACCAAGAAGCTGGCCGAAAAACTTTCAGAATACATCACCGAAGCCGGCGTCAAGACCCAGTATCTTCATTCCGAGGTGGAAACCTTTGAACGGGTGGAGATACTGCGTGATCTGCGTCTGGGCGTCTATGACGTTATCGTCGGCATAAATCTGTTGCGGGAAGGGCTTGACCTGCCGGAGGTGTCGCTGGTAGCCATTCTGGACGCGGACAAAGAAGGCTTCCTGCGTTCGGAGTGGGCGCTTATCCAGACGATGGGCCGGGCCGCCCGGCATGTGGACGGCCGGGTCATCATGTATGCCGATGTCATTACCGGCTCCATGGAGCGGGCGATTGCTGAAGTTAAACGCCGCCGTGAAATTCAGGAAGCCTATAATCTGGAGCACGGCATCACCCCGCAGGGTATCCGCAAAGCCATCAAGGATATCACCGAGCGGGTGCGCACGGCGGAAATGGCGGTGGTGGCTGAGTCTGACGCTGACGGCTACAAATCAATGCCTTTGAACAAGGAAGAACTGGCGCGGCTCATTCGCGAACTGGACACTCAGATGAAGAAAGCTGCCAAGATTATGGATTTTGAACGTGCCGCGCTATTGCGCGACCGGATTATAGAACTTAAACGGGACCTGATTGAGCCTGATGCCCGGCCGCGCCGGAACCAGACCACCTAAAGCGTAACCGTCAATCCTTCATGGGCCAGGAATATCCGGGCATTCAGGTCGGCGGCCAGGGTGTTAACTTCCCGTTCAACCTCACCCTCAGTTGCCGGACTCATGTGAATGCAGGCCACCTGCGGCAGATACCCTTTAAGGCGCTGAAAGTCCAGCAGTTCCCGGCGCAGCAGCTCCGGTGTCAGATGTTTCCCTTCCGGTGAGGCGAAGAATTCGGTGAATCTGGAAGGCGCGGTAACTTCGGTAACCATCAGGTCGGGGGTCACCATCTTAAAACACTGGGACAAGCCCGGTCCGGTATCTCCGGTATAAAACAGCCGTTTGCCGCTTTTATCGGTGATCTGGTAGCCGTGAGACGGCTGGGAGTGGGGTGTGGCTGTTGCCAGCACTTCATAATCATCAATGTTGAAGACGGTATCAAGTTCAACTTCATGGTACCGGAAGGTCGGATTATCCGCCGGTTTTTGCAGAAACTTGGAATACATGGTGCCGTTCAACAGGCAGTAAGTCAGGTTTTCCTTCGTTTGCTGGTTGCCGTATAAATCCATGCTCTTGCCGCTGAGGTACAGGTTCATCCCCAATGACGGCAGGTCGCGGATATGGTCAAAATGGCCGTGGGTCAGCATTACCGCCCGCAGGTTGAACATCGCGGATGGTGAAAGGTAACGGGTCAGTGCCCCGGCGTCCAGCGCCAGCTTATCGTCCACCAGCAGGCAGCTCATGGCGGTCGTGGCTGTTTCTACATTGTGGCAGCCCAGAAAACGGATTTTCATCGCCGGGCATCCGCCAGTGAAAACGGGTTCAGGCTGACATCGGCGTCATAAGTGTCGGTCTTCTCCACGCCTTTCAGGTAGTTGACGACGGCGTAGGTGATCGGGGTGGCCGCCACTTCAATCAGGGTTTTGGCTGCCCAGTGATATATGATGAAGATTGGTGCAAAGGCCGGGGTGCCGATGAAGGCAATGGTGATAAACACCGCCGAATCCAGACCTTCGCCGATTACCGTAGAACCAATGGTGCGGCTCCACAGGTGACGGCCGCGGGTCAGTATTTTCATTTTGGACATCACTGCAGCATTGGAGAAACTGCCGATCAGGTAACCGCAGAAGGACGCCAGCAGCAATCGGGGTGTGTACCCCAGAATGGATTCGTAGGCCTCCTGGCCGCCCCAGAATGAGGCTCCGGGCAGCAGGCCGCCCAGCCAGATAAAGAAGACAAAAATCAGATTACATAAAAACCCCAGCCAGATGACCCGCCGGGCCCAGGCAAAGCCGTAGACCTCGGTCAGGATGTCCCCGATTATATAACTTAAGGGGAATACCAGTATCGCCGCCGGCAACACGATATCTGAGCCCACGGCTATCAGTTTAACGGCGATGACGTTGGCGGTAATCAGGGCGGCAACAAACAACGCCGTGACCACGACAAAACGGAATGATACGTTCAACGGTGTTCCTTCTCAGATTAAATGATTTTGAGGCGGCGCAGGATATAGGCCGTCAGCAGGGAAAAGCCCAGGGTAATCAGCATTACGATGATAAAGGGGTGTTCGGCGTCCTGAAACGGCAGGTCAACGTTCATACCGTAGACGCTGGCCACGATGAGGGCGGGCAGGGTGATGGTGGCAAAGATGGTCAGCGTACGGATGCCGGAGTTGTAATTGTTGTAGGATAGAGAGTCAAAGGTGGCGGAAAGCCCCTCAATAACCTCCTTGGTTTCATCCAGACCATCCCAGATTTTATCCACATGGTCGGCAAGGTCGCCGAAATAGACGTTCATATCATGGTCGGTGTATTTACGCAGCTTGGGTTCCAAACCGGAGATAACCGTACGCATCGGCCAGATGGTGCGGCGGAAGGAAATGATGTCGCGGCGCAAAGCGGAAATCTCCCTGACCGTGTTGTCCCGCGGCTGAGTAAAAATCTCATCCTCAATATCGTCGGTATTATCCAGAATCTTGCTGACGATAGGCTGGCAGTAGTCCACCAGGCGGTCAACAATCCGGTACAGCAGGTAGCCCGGGCCGTGGGCGAAGTATTCCTGGCGGGACTCTTCATCAATCTCGCATTCACGGAACAGCTTGGTCAGGGGCTTGAGATTACCGGCATGGAGGGTGATCAGGTAGTCCTGACCGATGAACACCGATACCTGGGACGGCATTAATACCTTTTCCTCTTTGTTGTACACCGGGAAATGCAGCACAAAGAACAGGTAGTCTTTGTATTCATCAGTTTTGGGCCGCTGGCGTTTTGACAGCACATCGTCCAGATCCAGCGGGTGAAACGGGTAGTTCTCGGCCAGATAGTCGGTCGCCAGTTCATTCGGATTCTCAATATTGATCCAGGTGAACGTACCATAAGTTACCCGCTCTATATTAAGAGTAGGTTCTTTGGCCCGGTTGGATTTGCTGATTTTTTTGATTGGATTAACGGCCATACTCACCGCCTCGCCCATTGATGGTTGTGTTCGGTAATTTTAGCACAAGTCAGTCAGGATGACACGCAAATACGGCAAATCCCGGCCCGGTCTAGCTGATAATCAGCCGTATTCCGGTCAAAGCCAGCGAGACGGCCAGTATCCGCATCAGCGTTTGGCCGTGTAAACGGCGGGACAATCGGCTCCCGATTTGGGCGCCGGCGATACCGCCGGCTGCCAGCCAGGGGATCACCCCCCAGTCAGTGCCGAAGTTGTTTTGAGCCAGATGCATCGCGACACCGGCTAACGCGGTGAATACCAGGATAAAGCTGGATGTCGCGGTGGCGATATGGGCCGGGAAGCGCAGAATATAGGTCATGGCCGGAACATGAATCACGCCGCCGCCGATGCCGAGCAGCCCGGCCAGGTAACCTGCACCGCCGCTTAAACTTAATCCCAGGGGGACATTGAACGGTTGCCGCCCGGCAACGGTTGGTGCCGGCATCGGTGTTCGCCGTATAAACAGGAATATTGACAGACCAATCATCAGCAGGCTGAAGATCAGGGTGAAGACGGAACGCGACACATATTGCAGCGTCCAGACGCCCAGTATAACACCGGGAATGGTGGCGGCCGCCAGCAGCAATCCGGCGCGGTAATCGGTGCGCGCCTGGCGGTGAAATGACGCGGTGGCGGTGACGGCGTTAATCAGGATGATGGACAGTGAAATCGCGGTTACTGTCAATGGGTCGGCTTCCGGATACAGCAACAGCATCCCTGGTACCAGCAGCAGCGCGCCGCCGATGCCAATGAGCGAACCATACACGCCGGTCAGCAGCCCCAGGCCCACCAGCAGTGCCGGCAGCAGCCAGCCTTCGCCGATTACCGGATTACCCACCTGGTCGTTTCCTGAATACTGCGGTCATGGTGACAGTATAAGATTAAATTGATGCTGAGGCCAAACGTGTCGGACAGATCAGTTCCGGCTAAGTTCGGAACGGTTTCAATTCTTCTTGTCACCGGTTTGATTGAAAGCTATGAGTGTAGCCGCTACCACCGCCACCGCCAACCCGAAAAATAACGTTCCCTGTGGGTCTTCCCAGAGGACCAGGTGTTTTAGGAAAATTATGGCCATGACCATGATCACAATACTGCTAAGTTTGGTTTTCAGGTCATGCAGATTCTTGATAATCAGCCATTCCGGCAGCTTCAGATCGCCGATGAACAGCTCATATAAACCGAAGGCGAATATCAGCAGGACAGTAGCGATGAGAAAGATATCCATGATTTCTATCAACGGTATGATGTCGGTGCCGTTGATACCGAAATTGGCGAACAGATCTATCAGAATTCTGACTGACTGTATCAAACCAAGAATAAAGGCAACCAACGAAGCCGCCAGTAATGAAAAAACAGCAACCAGTGTGATGTATTTACTTTTTTCAAGAACAGCTTTTATCATACTTCCCTTCATTCGTGGACAGTGCGGATTTTCACCGGATTATAACACGGATGAAGATTGAGGTGCCCTTGCCGGTTTACAAACTGATCACTTTAGCCGCTTTGGTCATCACATCGGCGATGGTGAACATGTTGGAAACCTGGCCGATGGCTATCTTGTCGGACAGCCCCAGCCGGGAGAGACAGGTGCCGCAGGCTAAAAACTCAATTCCCGCCTCTGCCAGTTGCCGGAGTTCACCCAGGACATGGGAGTCTTCAGCTACCAGCTTGACGCCGTTGTTCATGAAGATGATGCTTTCCGGACGGTTGGGCAGTGACTGGATGGTATTGAGGAAGCTCTGCATCAGCAGCCGTCCCAGCTCCGTGTTCTCACCACGTCCCACGATGTCGGAGCCGATGAAGATGACGATGCCGGTTGCCGCCGGGGTCTCCATAATGGCGCAGGCCGCCGACCGGGTCAGGCTCAGGTATATCCCGTCGGGCTTCTCCTCTACCTTCACCTCACAGCCCTGGCTTTTGGCAAATTTGGAGACATTCTGCCGTGCGTTGGTGTTGTCCACGATGATTACCACTTCATCGGCGTTTTTCAAGGCTTTACCGGCCAGCAGTACCGGCTGAGGGCAGGCTCTGGCGCGGGCGTCAATAATTTCAGACATACTATTCTCCTTGGTTTTTCCCATTAGCGGCGATGATGGCGGCGCCCAGCGCCGCAGTTATTTGCGGATCATCGGGCACGGTGATTTTCAGATTAAGTTTATCCTCCAGCAGTCTCACCAGGCAAGCGTTCTTGGCGCCTCCGCCGGCGAAGATTACCTGACCGGTAACCCCGACCCGGCGGGCCATGCCCGACACCCGGGTGACTACTGACTGGTGCAGTCCCAGCGCGATGGCGTGGGCATCTTCACCCTTGTTGATCAGCGATACCACCTCGCTTTCAGCGAATACGGTACACAGCGAATTTAGAGTAACCGAACGTTTAGCCTCCAGCGAAGTGCGGGCAAATTCATCAATGGTGAGTTCCAGCGCCCGGGCCATGATTTCCAGAAATTTACCGGTGCCGGCGGCGCAGCGGTCGTTCATCTCAAACTTGAGTACGCCGCCTTTTTCGTTCAACCGGATAACTTTGGAATCCTGACCGCCGATGTCAATGACGCTGGCAGCATCGGGATACAGGAAGCGGACGGCGGCCGCCTGGGCGGAGATTTCCGAGATGGTGGCGCCGGAAAGCTCCGGCGCCACCAGATCCCGGCCATAACCGGTAACCACCAGTTTGTCGTATTGCTTGTCACCAAGAAGTCGCCGGCACCTGTCCAGCGGTTTCAGTCCGGAATCAATGACCTCCGATGACCTCACCCCGCTGTCAAATAACACCAGCTTGATAGTGCGGGAACCCAAGTCCAATCCGGCGGTAATCACGATATCAGCCTCAATGCCTGGTAGCGGCTAATACCGGCATTATTCCCGTCATAAGTATGGGCTGCGTTGACCTTATTCATACTATTGGTAGTATTGGTAGTATTTGACATTGGTAGTATTCCTACAGCATTTCCAAAAACGCATCAATCCGGGTCTTAAGCTGCCCCGCGTCTTCATCAGAGTAGTCGGTTTCCACCCGCAGCAGCGGGATGCCGGCCTCGGCCAATGCCCGGTCAACCTGGACGGCTTCATTGGCGTAGGTATGGCAGAACTGCAAGTTGTAGTGGATGATGCCGTCAGCCTTGAGGTCGCGCGCCATCTTGATAATGTCGTCCAATCGTTCGGTGTTGGGGGTGAAGCAGGCGCAATTGGTCTTGAGGTAGCGGTCAGCCAGTGCAGTCAGCATGTCTTCCAGATTGCCGATGCCTTCCGGTATCAGTTCATTGTAGAAGCGGGAACCGGTGCAGGATTCTTCGCCGACGATAATCGCGCCCGAAGATTCTACAATGTGGTGTAGTTTCCAGTTGGGGATGGCCATCGGCGAGCCGGAGATAAGAATCCGTTTAGCCCCTTTGGGGGCAACCCCTTCGCCCTTTTTCACCCGTTCTTCCAGTTCGTCGTTGAGCGCGGTAATCATCTGGGTCTGGCGCTCCACATCATCGTACATGGATACCTGGGTCGCCAGCAGGGCGTCTTTGCCGGAAATCGGAGCCGGGTCGGCGGCGCGCAGTGCGGACAGGCGGCGGAACTCGCGGCGGCGGGCGTTGACCTTTTTGATCGCCTCTCCCAGGTTTTCAACGGTGATTTCGTTGCCGGTCAGTTCCTCAATTTTGGCTTTGAAATCCCGGACTTCCTGTTGCCACAATGCCCGGCCGGCAGTGCTGCGTTTGTTGGGTACTTCCATGACATAAACCGGCTGCTGCTCCGCCAGTAGTTCAAACATCTTCTTTTTACCGTCACAGGTGGTTTCACCCACAATCAGGTGGCTGACCTGGACATACGGACACAGCCGTCCCAGTTTGAAGCCGTAGGAGGATTTGATCAGGGCGCAGGTATTGCGAGGCAGCACCTCTTCGGCAACCGGCACGGAAAACTGAGTGCCGGCGCACAGGCTGACGGGGATGGCGCCGGCCGCCCAGCAGAATTCTTCGGGCACGAAGACGCAGTAGGTAGCCACTACCTTGCCGCCGTCTTTGGCGTGTTCCCGAAGTTCCTTGACGCGGATACCGTGGATGTCGCCAACCACGAAATCATAAAAGCCCATTCCCTGGGGGCGGTTCTTTTGGCTGAGATAGATTTCGCCGTAGATCGGGCCGAGGGCGTTCATTAACTGGCCGTGGGATTCCAGGTCAATACCCAGTTCCGACCACATCTGTTCATTAGCGGTTAAAGTCATTTTCAGTTTCCTCTCAAAATATAATTTAGGTAACGGGGCTGGCCATTTTTGAGGGGAACTGCCGCGCATCCGGGCAACAAAAAGCGGCGGATTAACCTCCGCCGCTGTGTGAAGCTAAATGATAATCAGCTATACAGCCGAACGAAACAGCGGAATAGAGGCGCAAGCAGTCCCTGGGCGCGGTACCCGCGCCGTTAGAATACTTCGTCAGGTTCGGCGGTGGAAAGATATTCCGGACATGCTTATCACCTCCTTCCGGTTAACGTTTTAAGGATGGGCCGATTATACTTGATGAGTTGTCATCGGTCAAAAGTATTACTACTATTTGCGGTTCGTATATGGTTTGCTAACCGGCCGCAGGGGGGTATAATTGAGGCCATGAATAAGAATACTGAAGAAATCGCGGAATCACTGAGAACCATCGGCCATGCCCATCACCGGGCTTTTATCATGGTTAACGGCGCTGACCCGGACTGGGCGCGCTGGTACGCCGCCAAACTTGAACCGGAATTGAATGGTAAGCTGGCGGTCAGTCTGAGCGTTGAGGAACTGGCCGGCTTGTTGCCGTTACTGGAAAAAGAACGGACGCTACGCTCACCCCAAAGCGATTGGGCTCAGTTCTATGCTGAGGCCATCGTCAAAAGCTTCGGCTGAACGTAAAGGCCGGGATTCTTAATTAGATATGGAAACCAGACAGGATCTGCTTAACCGGCTGAATGACAGCGCCTCGCAGCTTTTGGTATTCAGTAAAAACGTAACCGCCCCGGATAGCCCCATGTACGAGGGCTGGACAGTCAAGCGTACCCTGGGCCATATCATGTTCTGGCACGAAAGCTTTGCCCGCAATGTCCGGGACCTGGCTGACGGCGTCAAACCGAAGCCGCTTTCCGGCGCTTACAGTGAATTAAACCGCCGTTGTTTTGAAGAACTGGAAACTATGACATTTGAAGAGGTGATAGGCCGGTTTGAAGCGGCGCACGATATGATTAACCGCTATATCATGGATGACAAATTGGTCTTGATACCTTACAGAGTCGGCTCCCGGAGCTACTCCCCGGAGGAACATCTGGAGATTGTCTCCCAGCACATACAGGAACATCTGAAAGCACTGAAGACCGCGGTTAGAAGAAGCGCTAAATAACCGGCTGTTGTTTGTGCCAGTCGGTCACCTGCTGGTAGGCGTGGCCCAGGTTCAGAATGGTCTTTTCCGAAAAAGGTTTGCCGATGATCTGGTGGCCAATCGGCAGACCCTGAGCAAAGCCGCCCTGTAAGGCCAGTGCCGGCAGTCCGGCGATGTTAATCGGAATGGTGCAGATGTCGGACAGGTACATGGAGAACGGGTCGGCCGATTTTTCTCCGATTTTGAACGGCACGGTCGGTGCTGTCGGCGTAATCAGGGCGTCGTATTTCTCAAAAGCCTCATCAAACTCGCGGCGGATTACCGTGCGTACCCGCTGAGCCTTAACGTACCAGGCATCGTAATAACCGGCGGACAGGGCGTAGGTGCCCAGCATGATGCGCCGCTTGACCTCGGGGCCGAAGCCGATGCCGCGGGTCTTTTCCATGGCTTCCCACATGCTTTGGGTATCTTTGAAAGAAAAGCCGTATTTGACGCCGTCATAGCGCGCCAGGTTGGCTGAAGCCTCGGAAGGGGCAATGATGTAATACACCGCCAGGGCGTAGGCGGTGGTCGGCAGGGAGCATTCTTCAATGTTGCAGCCCAGCTCTTCATAGACCTTGAGGGCTGCTTTGACGGCATCGCTGACTTCGGCGGTGACGCCCTGAGCGAAATATTCCTTCGGTACGCCCAGTTTCAGGCCCTTGACGCTCTTGCCCAGACAGCCGAAATAGTCTTCTTCCGGTTGGGCAACTGAGGTGGAATCCCGCGAATCATGACCGGCAATGGCGTTTAACATAACAGCAGAGTCGGCCACATCTTTCGTTAACGGCCCGATTTGATCCAGTGATGAAGCAAAGGCGATCAAACCGTAGCGGCTGACCAGCCCATAGGTCGGTTTGAGACCGGTGACCGAACAGAAACTGGCCGGCTGGCGGATACTGCCGCCGGTGTCCGAACCCAGCGCCGCCGGAGCTTCGCCGGCAGCCACCGCCGCCGCAGACCCGCCGCTGGAACCGCCGGGCACCCGGCTCAGATCCCAGGGATTATGAGTGGTAAAATAGGCCGAATTTTCAGTAGATGAACCCATAGCGAATTCATCCATATTAGCTTTGCCGATAACCACTGCGCCGCGGGCTTTCAGCCGCTCCACCACGCCCGCATCATACGGCGGGATGAAGTTTTCCAGCATTTTGGAGGAACAGGTGGTGCGGATGCCCTTAGTGCAGATAACGTCTTTCAAAATAACCGGTACTCCGGTCAGCATACCGGCCTGACCGGCGGCAATGGCTTCATCGGCCGCCTTGGCTTGCGTCAGCGCCTGTTCGCCGGTGACGGTCATCAGGGCCTTAACCTTCGGCTCCACCGCTTCAATCCGGTCAAGATAGGCACGGGTTAGCTCCACCGCCGAGAATTCTTTGTCCTGGAGCAGTTTCGCGGTTTCAACAATGGTAAGCTGGCTGACGTTTATAGACAATTTGATTCCTTATTTAATATTGGTAGTATTTGTGGCATTGGTAGTATTGGTAGTATTTATTCTTGGTGGTATTGGTAGTATTTGTGGCATTTGTAGTATTTATTCTTGGTAGTATTGGTAGTATTGGTAGTATTTTTTTCTATTCCAGTACCGCCCGGATGCGAATCAGGTCGCCGTCGCGGTCGGGAGCATTGGCCAGGACCTCTTCAACAGCTAATGACGGCGCCGGTTCGTCGTAGCCCAGGACGTTGCACTGGGCCACGCTCTGAGCGGTCGGCGGTACCCCTTCGGTATCCACCTGCTGGAGGACGGTGAAATGCCCCAGAATGTCGGACAGTTCACCCTGTAAACGGTCAATTTCGGCATCTTCAATGCCCAGGCGGGCCAATCTGGCGATGTGCAGTACTTCTTGTCTTGATAGTTCCATATCGGTGGATTATAGCATCAGGCGCGTGAGCGGGCAATCTCAGGACCCCCGCCTGAATTCATGAATTCGGTTCGTTGGAAGCCTTTCCAATCATGAACGGCAAACTCTCTACCGCTTACCGTTAACTGACTACTCTCAGGCGTCTTTGCGAGGCTCCGCCGAAGCAATCTCGGTATTCCCAGTACTGATGACTGTTCACTGTAAACTGCAAACTGTATAACTGAAAGCTGTCGGCTGATAGGCCCCCCTGCGAGTCTCCGCCGAAGCAATCTCGGTATTCCCAGTACTGATGACTGTTCACTGTAAACTGCAAACTGAATAGCTGAAAGCTGTCGGCTGATAGCCCCCCCTGCATGACTCCGCCGAAGCAATCCCGGTATCTCCTCCCACCTGGGTCATTGCGAAAGCGCAACGCGCTTGTGGCAATCTTACAAAAGAATAGCCTGCCGACCCCGGTGCCCCGTTTTGTTCATTGTGATTTTGAATTTTGATTTTGTTTGGGATTTAGAGCTTGGATATTAGGATTTCCCGCGTAGCGGGCTATGCCTCGCCCGCTTGGTGAAGCTGAAAGCTGATGGCTAATAATTATATTTCCAAAATTAGACAAATGATAATAAGTTTGCCGTTTTAACGGTCTAAAATTTGCTGGGTCGTTAAGAGTGAAATTTGCTCTTAAACAATGACTTATTAGAAGGGAGCAAAGCATCAATGAGAACCACAGTTAGAGTGGTTTTATTAGTACGAGTGGGTATACAATATGTGAACAGTTTCGCGATTCGTTAAATTGGATTATTAGGAGCGTCATATGTCACGAATTGAGGGGATTCGAATAAAAAATTATCGTGCGTTGCGCGACATTACTTTGGGGAAACTTTGGAATTTACAAAATATTGAACCTTTGACTCCCATGACCGCAGTAATAGGGAAAAATGGGGTTGGAAAGAGTTCACTATTTGATGCGTTTGGATTTCTCGCCGATTGCCTGAGAGTCGGGGTCGAAGAAGCCTGTGACTCACGAGGTAGAGGTGGCTTTGAGAGAATAAGATCACAAAATCAATCTGGTCCCATTGAGTTTGAAGTGTATTATAAAGAAGAACCGAAAGCCCGTCCTATTACGTACGAACTCGCAATTAATATTGATTCAAGCGGACGACCTTACGTTCAAAGAGAAAGGCTTCGTCAACGTAGAAAAGGTCAAACACACGGATGGCCCTTTTCCTTTTTAGTGCTCAACGATGCCAAAGGTGTTGTTTGGAGGGGTGAAGGGGAAGGTCGTCAAATTGATGAACAAAAAGGTTTATTTGACTTAAGTAGATTGATTGAGTCTATTTCAAAGACAGGTGAAGAAGAAAGTAGAGAAACGGAAGTTGTAGAACTGGAAGATAAAAGAAAACTTGGCATTTCCACGTTAGGTTCACTTAAGCAACATCCACGAATATCTGCATTCAGGAGATTCATCGAGGGCTGGTATTTAAGTTATTTTACGCCGGATGCCGCCCGCAGTCTTCCACTAGCGGGGCCACAAAAACATCTAAATATTCATGGCGATAATCTTGGTAATGTGGTGCAATTTATGGAAAGGGAGTACAAAAAAAAGTTTCAAGGCATATTAGACCGTATTTCAAAAAAGATACCGGGAATTGAAAGTATTGAGACGGCTAAAACTGATGATGGCAGATTATTGCTAAAATTTAATGATAAGGGATTCAAAGACCCTTTTTATGCTCAACAAATGTCTGACGGAACGCTTAAAATATTTGCATATTTATTACTCCTTGAAGACCCCTTGCCTCCCCCATTTATTTGCGTTGAAGAGCCTGAAAATGGACTTTATCACAAGCTTCTTGAGGCTTTAGCTCGCGAATTACGTGAGCATGCTATGGCACCGTCAAAAGGCAGTTCTCAAGTTTTTGTTACGACTCATCAGCCCTATTTTGTCGATGCTTTATCACCGAAGGAAGTCTGGATACTTGATAAAGGGGAGGATGGTTTTTCAACAATAACGAGAGCCAATCAAGATCCAATTATTCAAAATCTGATTGATGAAGGGCTTACATTGGGAAGTTTATGGTATAGCGACTACTTGGATAAGCATTAAATATGCATTTAGAAATTCTTGTTGAAGATTGTTCTGGTAAGAAACTGTTAGAGGTATTACTGCCGAAGATTGCCCGAGACACACATTCTTGGAGGATTATTTCCTACAGGGGGCTTGGTGGTGTACCGAAAGCCATGAGTGATCCTCGTGATGCCTCAAAAAGAATAATGTTGAATAATTTACCCAAATTATTGCGGGGCTATGGAAGAACCTTCTCGGCGCCTGGATATAGCGATTACTCATGTGCGGTTATCGTTGTGTGTGATTTGGACAAAAAATGTCTTGATACTTTCAGGCAAGAACTTGACGATATCCTCCTGGAATGTAATCCAGCTCCAATTACATGTTTTTGTTTCGCAATAGAAGAAATGGAAGCTTGGTTGCTTGGTGATATTCCAGCTATTAAGAAAGCCTATCCAAAGGCCAAACAGCATGTATTAGATCGATATTACAACGACAGCATCTGTGATACATGGGAACGACTGGCTGATTCGATCTATCCGGGAGGTGCTAGTATTCTGAAAAGACAAGGATGGCAGGTTATCGGCGCAGAAAAATACAAGTGGGCGGAAAATATTTCCCCTCATATGAATATTTGCACCAATCGTTCACCAAGTTTCCGTTATTTTAAATTTTCAATTGAGAAATTACTCGATACGCCCGGTTGACTATTAAAATATATATATATTTCCAAAATGAGACATTTACCTCTTGCGCAACGTCGCAGAATATGCTATTATATGTTCTAAAAATTGTAGTCCGCATAGAGAATTGTCTGAGCTTAATTGTTTCATATCACGACGAATCATCCGCAGCACCCGATTCAATCGTGAAAATGGATTCGCTTCCTTCGTTTATCGGACAGAATACGAACTGAACTTCAAGATCGGTCGTGGTGAGCTTAGACGGCCATGAACGGGAAGCCTCAAGACCTGGTGCGGATAACAGAGACTCCGGGTATAAGAGTTACATCTTTTTTGGAGTATTATTAAAGACAGCACAATAGCGGAGGGCGATATGCCGAAAACATTCTGGAAAGGGGCCATCAGTTTCGGGCTGGTGGTCATCCCGGTCTCAATGTCGGTAGCCATTCGGGAGCGGCCGTTGCGGTTCAGTTACCTGCACAAGAAAGACCTGGTCAAACCCAATCAGGTTCTGCATTGCCCGGAAGATGATGAATATTTCAGCATCAAGGACACTGTTCGGGGCTATGAGTACGCCAAAGGTCAGTATGTGGTGATGACGGACAAGGACTTTGAAAAAGTGCCGCTGAAGACCACCCGCAGTATTGATTTACAGGCTTTTGTCGGGGCGGAGGAGATTGACCCCATTTTCTTTTTTGACACCCATTACCTTGAACCGCGGCCGATGGGCGAAAAGCCTTTCCAATTGCTGCGGGAAGCTATGATCAAGACCGGAAAAATTGCGGTCGCCAAGGTCACCTTTGCCCGTAAAGAACACCTGGCCTGCCTGCGGCCTCATGGTGCGGGACTTTCACTCCACTCCATGCGCTACCCGGCAGAAATCATGCCGCCGCCGGAGGTGATGCCGTTAAAGACTGAGCTGACCAAAGCCGAGCTTACTATGGCTGAGTCGCTCATCAACAGTATGGTGCAGCCCTTTGACCCGGGCCAGTACCGTGATGAATACCGGGAAGCCCTTCAGAAGATTATTGACGCCAAAGTTAAAGGCCGTAAACCTGCGCCGACCCAGCCTCCGCCCGCAGAAGAGGATACTGTTGACCTGATGGCGGCCCTGGAAGCCAGCCTGGCTAAAGCTAAAACGGGTGTCGCTGGAAAGGGATGAACGCCGATGCCCAGCCGTGAACCATATCAGCCTGATGATTTGCCCGGAGCCATACCGGTGGAGATGCCGCGGCGCGTCCCGCCGATGCTGGCAACCCTGACTGACAAGCCTTTCAATGATCCGGATTGGTTTTTTGAACCTAAGCTGGATGGTTATCGTATCATCGCTTTCGTCAGGGACGGGCAGGTCCGCCTGCAATCACGCAATTTTCAGAATTATACCGCGGTATTCCCCGATGTTGTCCGGGAACTGGCTGCTCAGCCGGTGAAACAAGCCGTTTTTGATGGGGAAATGGTGGCGCTGGACGCTGCAGGGCGTCCCTGTTTTCAATGCCTGCAAAGCCTGTTCAAACCCCGATCCGGTGGGGCAGAGGTTAAGTTCTCGCTCCGTTATTTTATTTTTGACCTGCTTTACCTTAACGGTTATGAGCTTACCGGGATGCGTCAGGAATTCCGTTCTCTATTGCTGGACAAGACATTGCAGTCCGGCACCAGCGTCAAAGCAGTGTCCCGTTTGACCGGGGATGCCGCGGAGGTTTTTCAAGCCGCGCTTGCTGTGGGTATGGAAGGCATCATTGCCAAACGCCGCGCCGCGGTTTATCAGCCCGGGCGGCGGTCACCGGATTGGCTGAAGATTAAGGCCACTCGCAGCGATGATTTTGTGATAGCCGGGTATACCACGGGCCAGGGTAATCGGACCGGCAGTTTCGGGGCCCTGGTACTGGGGCAGTATGATACTTCAGGAAAACTGATGCATCGCGGCAATGTCGGGACCGGGTTTGACGAATCCCTGCTGACCGCTCTTGTTTCAGCTATGCAGCCGCTGGCAACCGAAACCTCTGCCTTCTCGGAGCCGATACCGGGACAGCGCAGTATCAACTGGTTGAAACCGGAACTGGTCGCCGAGGTTAAATACGCTGAAATTACCACCGACGGCGCCCTGCGCGCTCCGGTGTTTTTAAGGCTGAGGGATGACAAACCAGCAGGTCAGGTGATCGCCGCCGATTTGACCAGTCACCAAAGCGATGACCATAGCCGCGGCACCTGAACCCTTTATAGCCGACTATTGGACACATTCTCTATTATTGCTATAACTATCGCTGATAGCTGATAGCTGATAGCTGATAGCTCGCCCTACCCACCCTTCAGCCGCTTGAGTTTATCCTCCAGCGCCTCCAGCTTGGCGCGTTCCTTGGCGACCACCTGGGGCGGGGCTTTGGCGGTAAAGGCTTCGTTGCTGAGCATGGCCGACAGCCGGGTCACCTGAGACTCGGTCTCGGCCAGTTCCTTAGCGGCGCGGGCGCTCTCGGCTTCCTGGTCAATCATACCGGACAACGGCAGTACCAGTTCGGCGTCCCGCAGTACCAGCACCAGCCGTTCAGTGTCGCTCTCGGCTTGAACACGGTCATCGCTGATCGTCAACGGCCTGACCCGGCCCAGGCTTTCAATAATGGGCTGGTAGGGTGCCAGCTCCGCCGCCAGGTCGCCGGTGTGAAGTTCGGCCGGTATCCAGCGGCCGGCTTCCACCTTGTGTTCGGCGCGGACGTTGCGGATAGCTTTGACCACCTCAATCAGGCCGTCCACGAAGGTCTCGGCGGCGGCATCAATTTCCGCCGGGTCGGCTTCCGGATAGGCGGCAATCATGATGGAATCCGGCGTATCACCGAGGTATGGCCGCAGGTGCTGCCAGATTTCTTCGGTCACAAAGGGCATGAAGGGGTGCAGCAGCCGGAGGGAATTATCCAGCACCTTCAGCAGCACCGGCAACGGGGAATGGCCGGCATCGGACTGCAAGCGGACCTTGGACAGCTCAATATACCAGTCGCAGAACTCGCCCCAGATGAAATCATGGATAGTCCGCTCCGCCTCGCCGAACTGGAATTCCTCCATGAAGGAGTTGACCTGGCCGATAACCCGGTTCAGACGGGAGAGTATCCAGCGGTCTTCAGCCGGCAGTTCGGTGATTTGGAGCGTACCGGGTTCTATTTTGTTGAGGTAACTGATGACAAAACGGGAAGCATTGAATAGTTTGTTGGCGAAATTGCGTCCGGCCTCCAGACGGTTGAGCGACAGCTTAATATCATTGCCGGGTGAATTGCCGGTGGTAATGCCGAAACGCAGGGCGTCAGTGCCGTACTGGTCAATCAGCGTCAGCGGATTCAGCACATTCCCTTTAACCTTGCTCATCTTCTCGCCTTTTTCATCCCGGATGAGGCCGTGCAGATAGACGGTGCGGAAAGGAACCTTGCCGGTGTTGTGCAACCCCATGGTGATCATGCGGGCCACCCAGAAGAACAGGATGTCGTAGCCGGTCTCCATGACGCTGGTGGGGTAAAAGCGGTTCAGGTCGGCGTTATCCTCCGGCCAACCCAGTGTGGAGTGCGGCCAGAGGCCTGACGAGAACCAGGTGTCCAGCACATCGGGGTCCTGTTCAACACTGGCCGAACAGCATTTATGGCAGGTGGTGGGCGCCTCAATCGCCACAATGGTCTCACCGCAATCTTTGCAGTACCAGACGGGAATCCGGTGACCCCACCAGAGCTGGCGGGAAATACACCAGTCGCGGATGTTCTCCAGCCAGTTGAGATAGACTTTGTTGAAACGTTCCGGCAGTATCTGGATTTCCCCGGATTTGACTGCCGCAATGGCCGGTGCGGCCAGCGGTTCCATTTTGACGAACCACTGACGAGAGGCGGTCGGCTCGGCAACCGTGGTGCAGCGCTGACAGTGACCCACGGAGTGGGCATAATCCTGAACCAGGACCAGCAGTCCCAGTTGAGCCAGTTCTTCCACCACCAGTTTGCGGGCAGCGTAGCGGTCCATGCCGGCATACTTGCCGGCGTTGCCGTTGAGTTTGGCGTCCTGATCAAAAATATTGATCAGCGGCAGATTATGCCGCTGGGCGATGTCAAAGTCGGTCTGGTCGTGCGCCGGCGTGGTCTTGACGGCGCCGGAACCGAAGGTCATATCTACGATATCATCCGCCACGATGGGGATTTCCCGGTTCATCAGCGGCAGAACCAGCTTTTTGCCGACCAGGGCTTTATAGCGGTCATCATCGGGATTAACCGCCACGGCCACGTCGCCCAGCATGGTTTCAGGGCGGGTGGTGGCCACGGTGACGAACCGGGTCGGGTCATCTGCGAGCGGGTATTTAATGTGCCACAGGTGCCCGTTCAGGTCTTTGTGGTCCACTTCCAGGTCGGATATGGCGGTATGACAGCGGGGGCACCAGTTGATGATGCGCTCGCCGCGGTAAATTAAGCCCTGATCGTACAGGCTCTTGAAAGTAGTGCGTACGGCTTTGGAAGGACCCTCGTCCAGCGTAAAGACCTCCCGGTCCCAGTCGCAGGAGGCGCCCAGTTTCATATGTTGTTTGCGGATAGTCTGCCGGCAGGAATTAGCCCACGCCCACATGCGTTTGGTGAACTCTTCCCGGCCCAGGTCGTACTTAGTTTTGTTTTCTTTGGCCAGCATGCGCTCCACCACTACCTGGGCGGCAATGCCGGCGTGGTCAACCCCGGGCAGCCACAAAGCCGGTTCGCCTTTCATGCGGTGCCAGCGGGTCATGATATCTTCCAGCGAAGCGGTCAGGGCATGCCCCAGATGCAGCTCGCCGGTGACGTTTGGCGGCGGCATGATTATCGTAAACGGCTGTTTAGTGGAATTAGTATCGGGTTTGAAGTAGCCCCGCTCCATCCAGAGGCTGTACCACTTGTCTTCCACCTGGGAGGGTTCATAGGCCTTGGGGAGTTCGGCTTTCGGGGTTTCGGTCATGGCAATATCCTTGCTGAGATAAATAATGGTCTATTTTAGCATTAACAGGGGGAGGTTTTCAGCTTGAAGCCCGGTTTTCCTCAATCTGGTCCAGTTCCTCATCACTCAGCCCAAAATGGTGTGCCACCTCGTGACGGACGGTGGTTTCCACCTGGTCAATGATGTCGGCATCGGTGTGGCAAATGGCTTCAATGGGTTTTTGAAAGATGGTGATTTTGTCGGGCAGTACCAGGTTGTAATGAGCGCCGCGTTCGGTTAGCGGAACGCCCTCGTATAAACCCAGCAGGCTCATGCAGTCATCATCACCCTGGAGCTGGTGGCGGTCGGGGTAGTCGTCTACCGTAATTTCCACGTTATCCAGCAGCTCTAGAAACGCCTCGGGCAGGTTGTCCAACGCCTGAGTTACCAGTTCTGAAAAGCGTTCTCTGTTCATATCGTCGGGATTCAGTTTTCGCTGAAGCGCTGGCCTAGAATAGAGCGGATCTGGCTGATACGGTTCTCAATGGTAGTGAGTTCTTTCTCCAATTCCTTGCGCCGCCGGGCGGCCTCGGTGGTGAAAACCCGGTCAACGAGTAATTTTTGCCCCAGCACGGTCTTGCGGCGCGCCAGCAACTGGCTCTCCTCCTGCTGGAGTTTAAGCGTATAGTCGTTCAGATCAGGCATATTATCTCCATTCACTCGTATTATATCATTCATGGAAAGGGGGTATTTGGGCGGGCTGAACCGTGAACGTTTTGGTCGGCGATGCTATAATGCCTGTTAGACTTGAGAGGTGATAATGACTGAACAGTACGATATTGAAGTTAGATTGCTGGCCGTTACGCCCCACGGGGAAGACCTCACCGAGCAGGCCGGACGTTTGTGTTATGCCAGCGGTGATAAACAGGGTACCAGTGAGCGCTGGCTGCAGGCCAGAATTAAGCAGGGGCACGAGAGCCTGCTGGAGCACGCGTCAGCATCGTTCTATATCCGGGCTTCACGGGCGCTGACCCATGAACTGGTGAGGCACCGTATTGCCAGCTATTCTCAGCGGAGCCAGCGGTATGTCAAGGAGTCGGAAGCGGATTTTATTACTCCTCCGGAGCTGACGGCGTTTGAAGGGGCGGCTGAGGTCTATGAAGCATCAATGAAGGACGCCTGGGATGCCTACCGCAAGTTACTGAATGCCGGGGTCAAACCGGAAATCGCCCGTTACGTGCTGCCGAATGCCTGTGCCACGGAGATTATCTGCTCCTGGAATTTCCGGGAAATCCGCCATATCGTTAAACTGCGCTCCGGACCGGCGGCGCTCCCGGAAATGCGCGCCGTGGCCAATGCCATCAAGGACATAATGAAAGCCGAAGCGCCCAAGATATTCGGTGATCTGGAATAAAGCAGGCTTTGAAGGGGAAAAGGAAGAGGCGCGGTTTAAACCGCGCCTCTTGAAAGCTCTTGGTAGCGGGGATAGGATTCGAACCTATGACCTTCGGGTTATGAGCCCGACGAGCTGCCACTGCTCCACCCCGCGTCAGACAAGTTGTCATTATCCCACTTAATAACCGGCGGTGTCAACCGAACCAGCGCTTGTTAAGAGTTCAGTCGCCGGTTTCATAAAGTCCTTTAGCTTTATTTTGCTGGATAATGCGGTAAAACTCACCATTGACGTCGGCGCCTTTTTCCCGCAGTACCCGCTCAGTCATCTCTACGGCATGGGCCAGATCCAGAAATTCATGGAGCCATTTATCGTGGTTCTCCGGATCTTTCTTGTAGGCGTCGGCAAACTCCTGGTATTCCTCGGAAATCTTACTGAACTGGTGCTCCTGGGTGAAGTGACCACGAACCCGGGGAAATTTGAATATCTGCTTAACAGCGCTGAAGTGGCGCTGAAAGATGTATTTATCCACGTACCAGAATACCGAGGCGAGTATTAACTGATTAAGCAGGAAGGCAGGAAAGGTGGGAATGCCGATTTTATCAGCGATAATAACCTGCATGATAGCCCCGGCGATGCCTGACAGCAATATCCAGCGCCCGAATACGTACACGAACCATTCTTTTGAAAACACGCGTCTGTCCTCCGAAGAAAATAAATAACCGCCTGAGCGGTTTTTGCCCAGGCGGTCGGCTGTCGTTGATAACCGCGCTCCATGTGGTTGATTCCACTTCCGCCAGTCGCACGGCTATTTATGGTCTTATTTAAATATAGCCGTGCAAAGAATTACTGTCAACGTTTATTTTGACACAACGGTGACTATAGGGGACAATTATCGTACGTTTCAACCACAGGAGTTACTGCATGGCTAAGATTAAAGTGGATGGCGCCGCCAAAGGCGATATTATGCTTTTCGCTTTGTCAACCTGTGTCTGGTGCGGCAAGACCAAGAAGCTTTTAGGCGAATTAGGAGTGGCGTACTCTTATGAAGATGTTGATTTGTTACAAGGTGACCAGCGATCTTCGGCAGTCAAGGAATTAACACAATGGAATCCGGCCAGTTCTTTTCCTACGTTGGTGCTTAATGGTGAGCAAGCTATCGTCGGCTTCAAAGAGGAAGAAATCCGGCAGGCGCTGAAGTGAAGGATAGTCAGGTTACCGCCGAGGCCATTGACCAGCTCTATCAACAACTGAATACTGACGCAGAGAGCGGCGGCTACCATCTGAATCCGGATGTTCCGTTCACCAGGTCACTTCTTGAAGGTTTGCTGGTCAATGCTGACCGGTACGGTTATCAGGCGTGTCCCTGCCGGCTGGCTTCAGGGGAAAAGGCTGAGGATCTGGATATCATTTGCCCCTGTGATTATAGGGACCCCGATATCAGCGAGTACGGCGCTTGTTTCTGCGGCTTGTACGTCAATACGGCAATTAAACAGCATAAACAGACTTTGAAACCGGTACCCGAAAGGAGAGGTCAGGAAATGACGGCCCCAAAAGAGACCGCAGGCGGCGGTGTTACAATCAAGCTATCCCAACCAGTGTGGCGATGTAAGGTCTGCGGTTACCTGTGCGCCCGGCCGGAAGCCCCGGATACCTGTCCTATCTGCAAGGTGCCCAAGGACCGGTTTGAGAGATTCATCTAGTTTATTTGCGGTTCAGAAGTGAAATCTCGCGGTCTATCTCCCGCTTCTCCCAGTCAGTATGCCGGTCAACTTGATTAAAAATATTGTAGCACAAGCAGGCAGGATGGCAAGCCTTTCCTAATATCCTTTTTATCACACCGGCGTTATAGGAAACGTGAAGATGAGGGTTAAATTGAGACTATCATTACTGAGTCTGGTTATTATTGTGAGCCTGATAGCTGGTTGTAGTTTGGGGAAAAGTCCCACTCAGAAGGAACTGGATGCAGCCCGTATATTGTGGGATTCAGTATTGATCGAGGATTATCAATTCCAGTTGCGGGTTAGTTGTTTCTGCCCGCAGGAAATAGTCCAACCGGTATTGATCAGCGTGATTGATGGGGTGGTTACCGACCGGATTTATGCAGAAACAGGAGTGTCTGTTCTTTCAGATTATTTTAACCGCGCAGACACTGTTGAGAAGCTGTTTGAAATTATTCAGGAAGCGATTGACACCCAGGCCGACAGCTTGACGGTCACCTATGATAAGCAGACAGGGTATCCTTCGTCTATCATCATTGATCAGATAGCGCAGGCCGTTGATGAAGAAATTGCCTATTTTGTTGAGAGCTTCACCATTCTAAAATAGTTGAACCCGCGTGGTCTTTACACCCTTCCGACTGAATGCGTATAATGAAGCACACATTTGTGATGGGGGCCGGTTATGCTTAAACAGGAAATCCTGAAGATTCTGGAGACTGACGCGCGGACAACTCCTGAGAACATCGCCCGCATGACCGGCGGCAGCATTACTGAAATCAAGCAGATCATCAAAGATGCTGAGGATGACCGAACGATTGTCCGCTACAAGACCGTGGTCAACTGGGAAAAGGTGTCCAACGAGCGTGTTGAGGCCATTATTGAAGTCCGTGTCGTGCCGCAGCGGGATACGGGGTTTGACTCCATCGCCGAGCGCATTTATCGTTTCCCGGAAGCCAGAACGGTCTATTTGATGTCTGGAACCTATGACCTGGCGGTGCTGGTTACTGGCAAGACAATGCATCAGGTAGCCAATTTTGTCTCCCAAAAACTGTCCCAGATTGACGGGGTTATGGGGACAACCACTCATTTTATGCTCAAACGTTATAAGGAAGACGGGGAAATCCTGGCTGGCAGTGAAGAAGTGCAGCGTCAGCAAGTGGTCCTTTAAAAGCCTGAATAAATATGTCAATTGAAGCTGATTTAGAATACTCAAGAACCTCAAAGCGCGTTAAGGCGATCAAACCTTCCGGAATCCGGAAGTTTTTTGACCTTCTTTCCGGCATGGAGGGCGCTATTTCACTTGGCGTCGGGGAACCGGATTATACAACCCCCTGGCACATTCGGGAAGCCGCTATTTTTGCCCTGGAGCATGGGCGCACCATGTACACCAGCAATTCAGGTACACCGGAGCTGAGGCGAGAGATTGCTGCCTACCTGAACCGGATCCATGAACTTGATTATGATTGGAAAAGCGAGATTCTGGTGACGGTTGGAGTAAGTGAAGCTCTGGATCTGGCCACCCGCGCTATTCTGGATCCCGGCGATGAAGTTATTGTGCCTGATCCCTGTTATGTGTCCTATGCATCCTGTATCACGCTGGCTGGAGGGGTGCCGGTATCGGTGCCGACCTACGAAGATCAATCATTTGAGATTAATCCCATGGATGTTGCCCGCTACATTACCCCCAAGACCAAGGCCATATTATTAGGCTTTCCGGCCAATCCTACCGGGGCGGTTATGCCGGCGAATAAACTATCCGAAATCGCTATTCTGGCCGAACGCCACAACCTCATCGTCATTTCCGATGAGATCTATAACCGCCTGACCTACGGGGTCACCGTGCCATCATTCGCCAGTATGCCGGGAATGAAAGAGCGAACGGTTCTGCTTAATGGCGTCTCCAAATGCTATTCCATGACCGGCTGGCGTATCGGTTATGCGGCCGGCCCACAGGAAATCATTGCTGCCATGACCAAGATTCACCAGTATTCCATGCTTTGCGCCTCCTCAATGGGGCAGGCAGCCGCCATGGAGGCGCTTAAGAACGGTGAGGAAGATATCCAGGCAATGGTGGAGGACTATAACCGCCGGCGCATGGTCATGGTGTCCGGTTTTAACTCCCTTGGATTGTCCTGTTTTGATCCGCGAGGCGCTTTCTATGCTTTCCCGTCCGTCAAAAGCACCGGCTTGTCTTCAGATGAATTCGCTGAACGTTTGTTAAAAGAAGAAAAGGTCGCCGCGGTACCGGGCACTGCTTTCGGTGAACAAGGTGAGGGTTACCTCCGCTGCTGTTATGCCACCTCGATGTCCCAGATTGAGGAAGCCTTGGAACGGATCAAGAGATTCCTAAGTCGCTTGTAGTTAGAGTCTATTGCTAAAGGCCGCAAGCGAGTTGCAGGCTCACTTCGCCAACTGCCCTGGTTAGATCTCACTTGTGCTCATATGATATCGTAAGAACCTATTGACAGCGCATTTAAAGTAATATATATTGTACATATAGTACAAATAATATTACTAACGAGGTGGTGCTGTGAATTCCAAAGCGGTTAACAGTGTTTCTTATATCATTGGGGCTGCGGCTATTCTTATGGTCGGTAATCTAATCGTTATGACACTTTTTGATAGTGCTCTACCATTCATCCTGATACCGTTTATTTTAGCATTGTTCTTCGCTCTTTTTATCGGCTGCCGACAGAGAACGGGGAAGATAGCCGATGATGAAAGAGTCAGGTCGGAAAACGACAAAAGTGCCAGAAATGCATTCTTGGCTGCTCTGTTGATATTCTATACTGTTTCCTTCGAGGTGATTGTTGACGACACCAAGTTCTAACTCGGTGGGATCACCGCGACAATATTGGTTTTTGTCATTTCTCTCCTTTATTTCAAGAAGAAGACTCAGATGTAAGGAATATACAAGTGAAATATATATCTTATTATGTGGTCCCCATATTCGTTATGGTTATATGAACAGTGATGACATCCAACCTGTTGGTTGAGGTGGGGATGGATACTGAATCGTTACTTATACCCATTGGTATTATCTTTTTGATTTCATACGGATCGTTTATCATATATTGGTACGTAGTAAAGAGAGAAAAATTCGAATGGGTTCAGGTTGATGAGAGAATTGAGGTAGTAATCAACAAAAGCGCCCGGAATGCCTTTGGCGTAACATGGTTGACGATGTTTATCTTTGTTGATTTCAAAACACCGACTGCTACCTCTCTGTTAATCGTAGTTGCCTCTGGATTAGCTGTGTTGATATTTTCTTATTATTGGTATTTGTTCAATGAACGCTCTTAAATAAGTTCAAAAGTTATGGATCAATGAAAACACGTATCAAAGAATTCCGTGCCCGCTACGATCTCACCCAGGAGGATCTGGCGGAAAAGGTCGGTATAACACGACAAACTTTACTATATTTGGAGAAGGGCAAATATAATCCTTCCCTTATATTGGCGCACCGGATTGCCCTGGCGTTAAACTCAACCATCGATGAGGTCTTTATTTTAGATGAGACAGGGGCGGCAGACTAGTGTTATAAAATAATCGTCCGGTTGCCATGGACGAAGACCCGGTTGGCAATATAGAGTTTTACCCCATCCGAAAGAACTCTTTTTTCTATATCCCGGCCTTTGGTGATGAGGTCATTCACGGTGTCCTGGTGGGATATCGGAAGTGTCGCCTGGTGGATGATCGGCCCTTTATCCAGGTCTACGGTGGCGAAATGTGCCGTGGCGCCGATGATTTTTACCCCCCGTTCAAAAGCCCTGTGATACGGCTTGGCGCCTTCGAAGGCCGGCAGGAACGAGTGGTGGATATTGATGACCCGGTTGTGGTACCGGTTCAGGAAATCTGGACTGAGTACCTGCATATAGCGGGCCATGACGATGAAATCAACGCCAGCATTATCAAGCAAGGCAAATTCTGTCTGTTCCGCCTCAGCCTTATTCTCCGTGGTCTTGGGGACGTACTGATAAGCAATGCCGTAAAAGTCGGCGATATACCTCAGGTCTTCGTGATTGCTGATTATCAGCGGTATTCGGCAGTTAAGTTCCCCGGCTTTATGTCGCAGCAGCAAATCCCATAGACAGTGATCAAAGCGGGAGACCATGATAGCCATTTTGGGCAGGTCGTCGGTGAAATACAGCTCCCAGTTACCGCCGAAATTATTCTCGGCGGCTAGGTTGGTAACAGCCGTGCTGATGTAGGCTCTCTGAAGGGTAAATTTGGAGATATCCCATTCCACCCGCATGAAAAAAGTGTTGGTATCCCGGTCAACAAATTCATCCAGGGTGATAATATTCCCGTTATGACCGGAGATAAAACCGGAAACAGCGGCAATAATGCCTTTTTTATCCTGACAGTTAACCTTAAGAATAACAGTGCTCATACAGTTTTCCAGAGGCGGACTAAAGCAGTCCCATTCGCTGTTTGACCTCGGTGATGGTTACTTTGGCGATGGCCTGCGCTTTTGCCGCGCCTTCTCGGATAACCTTGTCCACATATGCCTGGTCGGCGGCTATTTCAGCCCGGCGGGCACGGAGCGGCGTCAGGTAGGCATTGATGGCGGCCCCCAGTTGCTTTTTGCAGTCCACACAACCGCGGGCGGCGGAGCGGCACTCAACGGCGATATTCTCAATGACCTCAGGGCTGAAGTGCTGGTGTAGTTTGTACACGTTGCAGACCTCCGGATGACCGGGGTCGGAACGCAGGCGTCGGGCCGGGTCGGTGACGGCGCTCATTACTTTTTTCAAGGTTTCTTCAGCCGTGGCAGCCAACTCAATGTGATTATTGAGTGACTTGCTCATCTTATCCCGACCGTCCAGGCCAACCACCATCGGGAAATTGGTCAGTTTTCCCTGGGGTTCGAGGAATATTGGTCCAAAGTGCTCATTAAAACGGCGCACGATTTCCCGGGCCAGTTCCAGGTGCGGCAATTGGTCTTCGCCGACCGGGATGGCTTCGGCCTTGTAAAGCACGATATCCGCAGTCATCAACACCGGGTAACCTACCAGGCCGTAGTTGACGTTATGGGGCTGGAGCCGTACCTTTTCCTTGAAGGTCGGCACCCTGAGCAGCCAGGAGAGCGGGGTTGCCATCCCCAGCAGGGTGAACAGTTCCGTCACTTCGGGCACATGCGACTGGACGAAAAGGATGCATTTATCGGGATCAAGTCCGGCTGCCAGCAGGTCTATGACCTGTTCGCGGACATTATCTTTCAACAGGTGGGTATCTTCCAGCGTGGTCAGCGCATGAATATCTACTACACTGTAAATGCAGTCATATTCATCCTGCATGGCGACATAATTCTGGACCGCTCCCAAATAATTACCCAGGTGAATCCGGCCGGTAGGGCGGATTCCGGAAAATACACGTTTTTTCATGAATAATAAGTTCTCCTTGACGAAGAGCCATTGTAGCATAGCGATAACAGGCCCTCAAATGAAGGCTATATGACGTAAGGTAAGATATTGACACTAACGTTATATCGGGGTAGAATGCCTCTCAATGGCTGAATCCAACACTAATACAGGAGTTTACCAGATTGGCGAAGTCGCCCGGCGCTCCGGTGTGAGCGTCCGGACCGTGCGTTTCTATGAGCAAAAGGGATTACTGGAAACTCCGCAGCGGACTTCCGGCGGAATGCGACTGTTTGATGACCGTGACGTCAGCCGGGTCAAACTCGTCCGGCGTTTGCGTAATGTCGGGCTTGACCTTGAAGAAATCCGCGATGTCATGGTCAGCGACGGGGTTGACCGCTCTGAACGGGTGGATCATACCCTTGAGGTTTTGCGTCTGGAAGCCGAGCGCAGCCGTCAGCGTATTGCGGAACTTCACCGGGAGAGCGAAGAACGGGAAGCGCTGATTTCTCTGGTTTCGCAGTGCGTCACTTGTGATGTCGCCGACTGTCCGGCGGAATGTCCGCCGCAACAACACGTAATCTAATTTTATGGAGGTATAATTCATGGGTAAAATCGTCATCTCTTACCAATCCTTCACAGGGAGCTGCAAGGCACTGGCTGAAGCCGCGGCCGAGGGCGTCGCTCAGGCCGGCGGTCAGGCTGAGGTTAAGAACATCACTGAAACCAAGGCGGCTGATCTGGCCAGCGCCGACGCCTTCGTCCTGGTGACCACCCAGCCGTTCCAGTCTCTGGCCGGCGACACTAAAAAGTTCTTTGAGACCGTCTGGCCGGCTCGGGAAGAAGTTAAGAAGGGCCTGACCTTCGCGGCTATCATCTGCCATGCCAATGAGGCCACCGATTCCGCGGCGGCACTGGACAAATTCGCCACTTACCTGGGCTGGAAAAAGTTCGGTGACTGGGTACTGGCGGCGCCGGCAGAGCTGGAAAAAGGCAAGATCAGCGCCCGGCAGCTCGGTATCGCGGTCGCTCAAGGCGGCTAGTCCTTCAGGATAATTGAATATTTGAAGTGGGTGGTGTTTTTGAAAGCACCACCCACCTTTTTTTGTCCAAAGGTTTGGAGCCGCTTAGGCCGGAATCAGCGCCAGCAGCGGTTCAGCCAGATCAATAGGCACGAATAAATAGATACCGGTGGCTTCGGCCAGTGAAGACAAGCCAATGACTTTGCCGTTCAGTGTGAACAGCCCGCCGCCGCCGCTGCCGGGAGCGATGGGTACTTCGCTTTGCACGAAGAAGTAGTCAGTACTGGTACGCAGGGCAGAGACGATACCGTAAGTGAAACTGGCCGGTCCGGGCAAGTCGTCGTTCAACGGATATCCGGCAGCAATGACGGCCTCACCGGTTTGGACATCGGCCATAGCCCCCAGTGCGGCTACCGGCAGGTCGGTGCGGCTGGTGCTCATTTTCAGCAGAGCCAGGTTAGCAGCCGCGTCAGTTTGAACAACGGTGGCGGTGAACTCCTCACCGGTATTCAAAGTGACGCGGATGGAATTAGCGTTGTCCACGTTATGCAGCACGGTCAGAACATAGCCGTCAGCACTGACGATAATGCCGGAGGCGAAGCCCCGTAATCCCGGCCCGGTGGCGTTAACCAGCACGGTGACCGGGTCAATAGACTGGATTAAGGCGGTGTACGTTCCAGACGCCGATACCGGCGTGCCGGTATGCATCGCGGCGATAGAGTCTGTCAATGCAGTTAAGGCGGATTGCGCCTGAACGGTTCCTGTTTGCAGATCGGTGACAGCCGTTTGAAGGCCGGAATTGGCCTCGGCCACGGCTGTCCGGCGGTCATTGACCGCATCAATCTGGTCGTTGAGGCCGGCTTGAGCCGAAAACATGACGGCGTTACCGACGATTACGACGGTGACGATGGCCGCAGAAAAGACAGCTTTAATGTTCATCAGTCTGCTTCCTTAACTGCCGACAGCGTTCTGGATGATGGATTTGATCGCATCAATCGGCACCGCCGTATTAATACCGGCGGCGAAACCGTAAGACGGAATGCCGATCAGTTCCCCCCGGGTGTTAAACAGTCCGCCACCGGAATTGCCGGGGTTAATGTCAGCGTCAATCTGGATGTAGTCAATCTGCGAATTGGGGTTGTAGGAATTGCTGGAGGTCATGGTGCGGATAGCCGACACGATGCCGGTATTGAAGGTAGCCGGGCCAAACGAAGCATCCCCGAATAATTCATCCCCCAGCGGGAAACCGCCGGTCATAATTTGCTCGCCGACCAGCATGGCCGAGGAAGAACCGATAGTGATAGCCGGCAGGTCGGTGCGGGTAGTATTGAGTTTGAGTACTGCGGTATCAAGGTCAACGTTGGTGGTAATGATGGTGGCGCTGTAAGTTTCGCCGGTCATCAAGGTCACCTGGACCGATGTAGCGCCGTCAACAACGTGCTGATTGGTCAGAACGTAGCCATCAGCACGGATAATGGTTCCCGAACCGGTGCCGGCTCCAAAGCGTGAGGACACCTCAACGTACACAATTGACGGTTCCACCTGGTTTACCAGGGCTACAAAATCAACACCGCTCTGGTCAGGCGCGGCTACCAGCTGGTTTACCGTCTGTTCCATGGCGGTGATGGCGGTTGCGAGTGAGTCAAGCTCATCCTGACGGTCAGCCAGGGAAGTTTGCAAGCTGGTATTGGTGTTTTCCAGCGTGGTAAGACCGGATTGGGCTTCACTCAAATCGCTGTTAGCCTGCGACAACAAAGTGCCGTTGTAAGCAGTACCGGCGATCAGGAGTATGACAATCAGCGAAATTAGCCAGCGGTTCATCCGAGGGACTCCTTTAAAAGTATATATTTGACGCCTGACGCGCCAACCATCCTATTATAACCTGAGAATGTGAAGAAATTATGGAGCCCGCGAAAATGTTTGCAGTCATACCAGCCGACGGAAGTTCACATACTCTCAGGTGCCGACATGCCCATCAGGCAGAGTGTTCGCGCCAGAACCCGCCGCGCGGCGATCATCAGCTTGAGCCGGGCCTGTGACAGGCAGGTATCATCGGAGACCACACGGCAATCCTTGTAAAAGGCATGGAACGCGGTGGCCAGGACCTGGGCGTAATAGGCAAGGTGATGCGGTTCCAGTGTTTCGGCCACCTGGGCGATGACTTCCGGCAACAGCAGCATTTTGCGCAGCAGTTCCAGTTCCGCCGGTTCTACCAGTTTGGTGACATCGCCTTCGGGATAGTTGATGCCGCGTTCAGCGGCCAGGCTGATGATGGAACAGATGCGGGCGTGCGCGTACTGGACATAATAAACCGGATTTTCCGCTGACTGCTTTTTGGCCAGCTCCATGTCAAAGTCCATCTGAGAATCGGCACCGCGGGACAGGAAATTAAACCGGCAGGCATCTGCGCCTACTTCATCCAGCACTTCCCGCAGGGTAATCATGTCGCCGGTCCGTTTGGACAGCCGTACCAATTCTTCGCCGCGGCGCAGCGTGACCAACTGGGAAATGATGACATGCAGCCGTTCGGGATCAATATCAAGCGCCTGTAATACCGATTTCATGCGGGAAACATGACCCTGGTGGTCGGCTCCCCAGATATTAATACCCTTATCAAACCGACGGGTGACGAATTTGTCGTAATGGTAGGCGATATCGCTGGCAAAATAGGTGGGCGTGCCGTCAGAACGGACGATGACGTTGTCCTTGTTTTCCCCCAGAGCGGTGGAGGCAAACCACACCGCACCTTCTTTTTCCAGTATATAGCCGGCCTCTTTCAGCCGGTTGATGACCGCATCATATTCGCCTCTTTCAAAGAGGCTCTTCTCCGAAAACCAGCGGTCAAAATTAACGCTCAGGCCGGCCAGATCGTCACGGATTAAACCGAGCATTTTGCTCAGACCGATGGCTCCCAGTTTTTCCAGTGCTTCAGCTTCCGGGATATCAGCGAAGCGGTCGCTGTGCTCAGCAACGATCTCCGCGGCCAGGTCAATCATGTAATGGCCGAAATAACCTTCCGTCGGCATCTCGGCATCCCGGCCGAGCTGTTGCAGGTAGCGGATGTATAAGGAGCGCTTAAAAGAAAGCACCTGATTACCGGCGTCGTTGACGTAAAATTCCTGTTGGACGTCAAAACCGGCGGCTTCCAGCGCCAGCGCCAGCGTGCTGCCCAGTACGGCACCACGACCGTGGCCGACGTGAATGGGGCCGGTGGGATTGGCGGAAACATACTCTACCTGGACGGTCTTGCCGCGGCCGATATCAATGCTGCCGTAGGTATCGCCGGAATTGATGATGCCTTCCACCTGCTCAATAATCCAATTATCGGACAGGGTGAAGTTAATAAAACCTGGCGGAGCGATTGCGACGCACTTAATCTCCGGAACCGCCGGAATGAATTCAGCGATGGCGGCGGCGATATCCAGCGGCTTCATACCGGTGGCGCGCGCCATTTTCAGCGGCAATGAAGATGCATAGTCGCCGTGGCTGGTGTTCTGCGGGTGTTCAATGCCCGCAGGCGGCACGGTGACAGCCGGCAACCGGCCGGCTTCCTGAGCGGCCGCGGCGGCCTGGGTAATCAGGTCAACGACCAGTTGTTTGACTGACAGGAGTCCGTTCAAGTGATTATCTCCGAAAATAAGCGGTAATTCAGCTTTGATTGATTATAACATAACCCGGCGGGCTAACCGGGCTAATTTGCCATGCCGGTCGTTAAGGTTTCACCGGAAGCAGAAAAGGGTGGCTTAAACACCGGAATCAGCCGTTCAGCAGTTCCGCTTCTTTTTCCTTGCCCAGCAGGTCGGCTTTGGCTATATAATTATCGGTCAATTTCTGCAGGGTGTCGGCCGCGCGTTTGGCTTCATCCTGAGAAATTTCCTTATCCTTTTCCAATTTTTTAAAATGGTCCTGCGCTTCCCGCCGGATGTTGCGGATGGCAACTTTGTCATCCTCCACCCGTTTGTGGGTCATTTTGGTCAGCTCCACACGCCGTTCCTGCGACAGGGGCGGGATGGACAGGCGGATAACCTGCCCGTCGTTAGACGGGGTTAAACCCAGGTCTGACTTCATGATCGCTTTTTCAATCGGGCCCATCATGGTGCGGTCCCAAGGTTGAATGTAGAGCATGCGGGATTCCGGTACCGAGACGTTAGCCAGGTGGTGAATCGGCGTCGGCGTGCCGGCATAGTCCACGCGGACATGCTCAATAATGGCCGTTGAAGCCCGTCCGGTGCGAATGGCACCCAGTTCCCGGTGCAGCACCTCAATGGAAACGCCCATCTTCTTTTCAGCGGTTTGCAGGATTTCAGTAATGTTCATGTTTGAGTCTCGCTTGTTATAAGTGTACCGACCGCATCACCGGTAACTGTGCGTTCCAGATTACCGGGGGCGGTCATATCAAAGACGATAATCGGGAGCTTGTTTTCCAGACAGAGCGACAGTGCTGTGGCATCCATCACCTTCAACCGCTTGTTGAGCGCTTCCAGATGAGTCAGCCGGTCAAACTTGACGGCTTCCGGATGCTTCAGCGGGTCAGCGTTATAGACGCCGTCCACCCGGTTCTTGGCCATCAGGAGCACCTGGGCTTCAATCTCTATGGCGCGCAGTGCCGCGGCGGTATCAGTGGTCATGTACGGGTTGCCCGTGCCGCCGGCAAAGATGACTACCCGGCCTTTTTCCAGGTGCCGGATGGCGCGGCGGCGGATAAAAGGTTCGGCCACCTGCTGTACGGTAATGGCTGACTGGGTGCGGGTGCTGACGCCGTCTTTTTCCAGCAAATCCTGGAGCGCCAGGGCATTGATAACGGTAGCCAGCATGCCGGCATAATCCGCGGTTACCCGGTCAATGCCGTCTTTAGCTACGGTAGCCCCGCGCCAGATATTGCCGGCCCCGACGACTACAGAAACCTGAACGCCCATGCTGATAAGATTTTTAATCTGATGGGTAATACCGCGGATGGTGGGGATGTCAATGAGACCCCGCGCGTCCCCGGCGAAGGCTTCACCGGAGAGTTTCAGCAGGACCCGTTTGAATTTTAACTTACCGGTGGTTTGGTCACCGGCAACCGGGCTGTCGGAAGCATCCAAAGAGGCGGCATCAGGTGTCGTTTGGGAGTTCGCCACGTCAGTCATCGGCCTCCTCATCTATTTTATATTAACCGGCCGCTTGCCGCGGCCGGTTAAAACGTTACTTAATTCAGGCGGTCTTAGCCGCCGAGTTCAAACCGGGCGAAACGCTTCAGCCGGATGTTCTCACCGGTGCGGGCGATCACTTCGGTGATCAGGTCATTGATGGACTTGGAGGGGTCTTTGATGTAGGCCTGGGACAGCAGACAGACGCTGGCGGCGTCCTCTTCACAGTCCTCCGGGCGCTCAGCCTCGGACAGGTAGATCGGGCACATGGCGGCTACCTGCATGGCCACTTCATGGGCCAGCTTCTTGAACTCGTCAGTGCGGGCAACAAAATCGGTTTCGCAGTTCAGTTCCACCAGGGCACCGACCCGGCCGCCGGTATGAACGTAGGCTTCAATAACGCCCTGACCGGTAACGCGCTCGGCCTTCTTGGCGGCTTTCTGGAAACCCTTGGCCTGAAGCGCTTCAAAGGCTTTGTCTACGTTGCCTTCGGCTTCAATCAGAGCATTGCGGCAGTCCATAACGCCGGCGCCGCATTTTTCACGTAATTCTTTTACTGTTTCCGCTGGAATCTGCAATTTAATAGACCTCGTATTTTTAGATTAAGTAATCAGGCGGTTTCGGTGTCTTCAGCCGCTGCCTCATCGGCCTCAGCAATGGCGGCGACAGTCTCTACCTGTTCCACTTCAAACTTGGTGAGCTGTTCATTGGCGCTCAAGACAGTGTCAGCTACTTTGCTCAGCACCAGCTTGATGGCGCGCATGGCGTCGTCGTTGGCGGGAATCGGGTAGTCAATACCGTCCGGGTTGCAGTTGGTATCCACGATGGCCACCACCGGGATGCCCATGCGCTGAGCCTCAGCCAGTGCAATCTTTTCCTTGGTGGGGTCAATGATGAAGATGACGTCGGGCAGAGCGGTCATTTCCTTGAAACCGCCCATCATTTTATTCAGACGCAGCATCTCTTCAGCCAGCTTGAGCTGTTCTTTCTTGGGCAGACGAGCCAGTTCGCCCCGGGCATGCTGGTCTTCCAGACGTACCAGATAGTCTATCCGGTTCTGAATGGCGGCGAAGTTGGTCAGGATGCCGCCGATCCAGCGCTGATTGATGTAGTACAATCCGCCGCGCTTGCTCTCTTCAGCGACGATTTCCTGAGCCTGTTTCTTGGTGCCGACGACCAGTATCTTGCCGCCTTCGGCGATAACACCGTCAATAAAATCAAGCGCCTTATCCAGCATGACCACGGTCTTGTCCAGGTCAATAATGTGGATGTCATTGCGCTTGGTGAAGATGTACTTCTTCATTTTGGGATGCCAGCGGCTGGTCTGGTGGCCGAAGTGCGCCCCGGACTCCAGTAATTCCTTGATATTGGTCTGTGTGATCGGCAAGTGAAACTCCTCCTGTATATTAAGGCCCAGTGTATTTAGCCAAGTAGAGAGTATAACACAGCAGTATAGCACATTGCCAAATGGGCGGGCAACGCGCCGGGATACGGTCCGCGGCACCGTCGCCGGCTTTCAGCAGATGATTTTCCGTGCTCAGTTGGTTAGTGTGTCCGGGTCGCCTCATTGCCGGAGTGCGGTAGTCCGCCTTACTCTCAAGGTGTTATTGGTAAGCCGGGTCGTATTCTGTCCGATAAACGAAGGAAGCGAATCCCTTTTTACGATTGAATCGGGGGTGGCGGAGGATTCGTCGGTGTAAGAAACAATTCAGTACGGGTTCAACTTTCGCTTGATGGCTATAAACAGAACATATAATAGCATAAACCGCGACGTAATGCAAGGGGTAAATGTCCCATTGGGGGAGATTATTTTTCCCGGCTTTCAGCTTTCAGCCGTCAGCTATCAGCTTTACCGGGCGGGCGAGGCATAGCCCGCTACGCGGGAAATCCTAATATCCAAGCTCTAAATCCCAAATAATATCAAATACCAAAATCACAATGACCGAAACGGGGCGAGTTGTCAGCGATCAGGTTTCAGCTTTTCAGTTCACAGTTGGCAGTAGACAGTTTACAGTAGCTGTCAGCTTTCTGGTTTACAGTAAACGGTTATGAGTACCGGGGTACCGAGATTGCTTCGGCGGAGCCTCGCAAGGACGATTTGGATAGCTATCAGCCGTCAGCTTTCAGTAAACAGTCATCAGTTATAAGTACCGGACATGGTTGTGCAGGCTCACCACGAACGGTTTAGAGCGATAGCCCCCGGCGCAAGCCGGGGGATGAGAAGAGAACGCGGCAAATTGACCAAATCAGAGGGGCGGGAACAAGTAATATGAACAGAAGCTGAATATTGTTTACAAACCCATTTTTACGGTTTATAGTCTGAATCATGCGTATTTTGCTGGTGGAAGACGACCTGGACCTGGTCTGGGCCATCCGTTCCCGGATGGAGCAGGACGGGTATGCCGTGGAACACGAAAGCGACGGCAAGGCCGGGTTGGAAAATGCCTTAACGGCCACATACGACGTTATCGTTCTGGACATCATGCTGCCGGGTCTTGACGGCTTTGATGTCTGTCGTGGCGTTCGGCAGAAAGGCATACATACACCCATCCTGATGCTGACGGCACGGGTTAGAGAAGACGACCGGGTGCGCGGCCTGGACTGTGGCGCGGATGACTACCTGGCCAAGCCTTTCAGCTACCCGGAGCTTTTCGCCCGGGTGCGGGCGCTGATCCGCCGGGCGCACAACCATTCCTCCGGCGAACTGTCGGCCGGCAAACTGAAGATAAATACCAACTTAAAGACGGTGACCTATGACGACCGGGTGGTGCCGCTGACCTCACGGGAATACAGCATACTGGAATACCTAGCTTACAACAAAAACGGCACTGTCACCAAGGATATGATAGAAGAACACGTCTGGGGCGGTGACAACAACATCTATTCCAACGTCATAGAGGTGCTGGTGGGCCGGATAAGAAACAAGCTCAATCCTGAAGATAAAGAAGCGATAATCAAAACAGTCAGAGGTCTGGGATATACCATAAAAGATGAAAAGCTTAAGCCTTAAACTGGTAGTGCTCTATATGGCCTCCGTCTTTCTGTTAGTGGTGGCGGTGTTCATGTATATGGAATACAGCAAATTCATGGCGTCAGACACCGATGCCGGTCGCTTGATGGAGACAGGTCCGGGATATATCAAGGGGGCAACGCCTGGTGTGTTCGATGGACCGGGCAGTATTAATATACTGAATTTATATGACGCGCTCAATCAGGAATTCGGAGGGTTAACGCCGTCCAAGGTAATTGAGAATTTTAGTCCGATCATTGATACCACTCGCCCCGGAGGTGTGGGATTCAGCACTACGGTTACCAGAGTACCGCAAGCGGAAATCCCATCTTACAAGGCATATCTGGTGTCTATAAGTGAATCCGAGATCGGGCCGGTACTCCTGACCGACAATTATTTTTCACGAACCATTCATGATTATCTGAATCAACATCCTATACCACGCCTGTATTATCTGCCCATTGAGGGTTATGATGACATCGTTTTCATAGCATCTTTGGACCCAAGATTCATACCCCAGACTAAATGGATTGATGCCGTGGTCCGTGATGTTATCTGGTCATTGCCGCTGGTGACTATTTTTGCCTTATTCCTCGGCTGGGCAATCTCCAGGATGACCGTCAATCCGGTAACCCGCCTGACTCAGTTCTCCGAAAGACTGGCTGAGGGCGCTCTGGCTGAAAGAACGGCGGTGAAATCAAAGGATGAAATAGGGCGGCTGGCGTACTCGCTCAACCGGATGGCGGCCGGATTACAGCAGTCATTTGACTCCCAGAAAAGGTTCGTGTCCGACGCCGCTCATGAAATGAAAACACCGTTGGCATCCATGAAGACGGCAGTGACAGGGGCGCTGACCGACAATAGAACGGTGGAAGAATACCAGCAATTACTGGAGGTACTATCCCGCCGGATTGAAGCCCAGGAACGGCTGATTGCGGACCTGTTGTCCCAGGCCAGGGCGGATGAGACTACCCAGAAAACAGATTATCAGACGGTTGATTTAACGAAAATTGTTGTCGGTGTCGCCGAAGAATTTACCCCGTTATTTGATGAGAGAGGAATCAAATTCAGGCTGGAAACCGGGCGGTTAGCGGTCGGCGAACCCGTCACTGTCAAAGGCGACGGCGAACAACTCTCCCGGGTGTTTTCCAACCTGCTGGACAACGCCGCCAAGTATACTTCACCAGGGGGAGAGGTGGTGTTGGGGCTGATAACCGACGGCAACAATGCCGTTATCAGGGTGGAAGATAATGGTAAAGGCATTGCCCGGGAACACCTGGATAAGATATTTGAGCGGTTCTTTAAGGTGTCCGAAGAACGGACGCCGGAGTCCGGTTACGGACTGGGACTGTCCATCAGCCGCGGCATCATTACCCGTCACGGGGGCGATATTTCTGTGGCAAGCACATTAGGAAAAGGGAGTGTATTTACAGTGAAGTTGGAATTGTATGAGGAATAACCTGCTCCAGGTAAATACCAGGTCTTTTTACAACGTATTAAAATGAAAGGACGCGTTTAATATTATGAACGGAACTGAACCATTGATGCAACGTTGGAAATGGCGCTATTTTCTTCCCGTCTGGCTCGTAACATTTGCCACCGCACCTTCCTACAATATCCATAATATGTTTATGACTCAGACACCGCCGCCCGGTTCCAATTTGCCGCCTCCGCCAAACATTGAACCGTTCGGAGCCGGATATTTTCTGGGGAAGGTATGGGAACAGGCATCAAACGGTGACATCGGCGACGCGCTTATCGTATTTGGGCTTCAGTTACTCCCGTTCATCGCTTTTACCATCGTTATCGCGGCAATTGTTTATTTCGTTTTTTCGTTATTTCTTTCAACTGTCCGCCGAAGCGCTACTAAACAAGTGAATGACAATACCGTTAGAGTATATACGCAACATTTATTAACTCGTTGGACAGTACCCAAGATTGGTCAGACGATGACCTTGGTAGGGATTGTATTGTTAGCCATTGGCGGTATTATTGAAAATCTGGTGATTATGCTAATCGCGGGATTGCTGCTGATTCCCGGTATAATCGTCTTATTTTCTGTTTGGTACCTAAAAACGTTAAGGTCATGAAGCCATCAACTATTCAGACGATTTGGATATCCGGGTGCGTCTTGTTATTAACAACCATGGCGATTAGTATGACCGTTTTTGGATTGTTCGGCCATGACGATGGCACCGAGATACTTTTCCAACACCCAGTTTTAACTCCAGTCATTATTTTGCTCAATACGTTCGGTATAGGCTTGATACTCTTCGCTCTGATTAGGTACGTAATCCGGGGTTATAAACGATGACAGGGATTCCTATTATTGTTAAGGGAGGATATTGATCCCCATGAGAATAAATCAGATAAAACAGGCCTTGTCGTTGATGGTAATCGTCTTAATTGTCGTTGCGCTGATCGGTTGCAGTAAGGTTCCGGTCCCGAATGTTTCAAGCGAACAAGCTCAAGCCATCGCATCCAATGTTATCCCTGAAATCGTCCTGGTGAAGGCTAGCGGTGTTCCGACGATACATCAGGAAGGATACTGGCTGGTGCGCTACTACGTCGGAGACACATTCACGGAGGAAGAACTGGGGTGGCAGGCAGACGCTACCCCGATATTGGAAAATCAAGGTTTGTTGGCCCAGGGCTCGTTTCAAACACTTATATTCAAGATTGATGACGAAACCGGTATTATTCTGTCAAAGACGGCGACTGATACCATCCCTCTGGCTGGGCCGATAACTTGAAACCGGGCGCCGAGAGGCGTATTTTCATCTCCCGTTCATCTTCGGGTGGTACAATACGGATAAATGGCTGGAGGTCAGGCAATGAGATTCGGCATAGTTGAGATAGTAATTATCCTTTTAATCAGTGCCATTCACCTTGCTGTCATTTATTATCTGAATAGATACGCCAAGGTAAAAAATCAGGATTTACAGCTCGCTGTCCATAACCCGATGTTCCTATCAATGCTGACCGGCAACATGCTTTTGTTTGTCAGCGGAATGCTGATGGGCGAGGGCTGGGTTATTTCAAGTATCCTCTTTGTCCTGTTGCTGAGCTACATGGCGATATTAGCCTTCAAATCACCACTGAACGGCAGTGCCTTTGCCCTGGTTTTCGGGATTGCTCTTGTCGGACAGCGCTCGATCGTATACTTCGGCGGGCATTTGGATATTGAGCCGTGGATTATAGCTGTTTTTTATCTGGGAGCAGCGATGTACATGCTGCCGGCGGTAACGAGGCTCATCAGCACCGGGGTCAGAACCGGATGGAGATAACGTTCAGAGGGGTTGGTTATGAGGTCGTTGAAGACCCGCGGCGGACTTAGATTTGTATTTGGCATAACGGCCTGTCTTTTGGTGATTGGTTTAACAGCCACCGCCTGCACTTCCGAGTCACCGGAGATAGATATTTTTCCAGTCAACAAATATCCGGAGGCTGCCTCTTTCCTGGCGTTGAACACCGGCAAGCTGGTGGTGGAAAACGACGTCTTGCGCCTAAAGTCAGGCGGTGATTCTCACCTGTTGATTTGGCCGTACGGCTGGTCATACCGGATATCCGGTATCCAGGTAGAGGTGCTGAACCAGGACGGTGAGTTTATTGTCCGCAGCGGTCAGTATAAAGCGTTCGGCGGCGGTGAAGTTATTTCCATGGAGCCATATACTGGAATAAGTCCGTCAGGGAACGCCGGCGGGCCTTACTGGTTGGTCGGCAGTGTGGATGATGCCTCCTTCTGGCACGACCAGCGCTGGTATCCCGGCCTGGCAGCCGCGCTTTTGGCCGCCGTCGGGGCAGCCATTTGGGTTTTTAGACGGCGGAGAAAGGCATGAAAACTGCCCTGAGATTCGCTGCCTGGGGCGGTATGCTCATAGTAATTTCCGGCCTGGTGTGGGCTTTCTCGTCCTCATACACACTGACAACTACCGGGCAATTAGGCTCCGGCGTTGGATTTTTGATGACCGCGGTGATCGCCCTGCTGGGGGCGGTGCTGGCGCTGGTTGGGGGCTTCAAAACTCAGCCGCGGTTTTTCGGGGTCGCCGCAATTATAGCCGGTATATTTTATATAGCCTCTTTTTACGGCAAAACCGATTTCCCAGTCAGCTTTCTAGCCTCTCCTTTTGAAATAGCCCCGGCACTGGGACTGATCGTCGGGGGTGTGATAGTGACGTTTATCGGCAAGAATAACGCTCCGGTCAAAAACGACCTGGTTATTGACGGAGTCGCATTGATAATAACGGGTTTGGCTATTGGAGTGTTTCTGGCGGTGTGGGCGGTGCCGTATAACCTCATCGCGGCAGTTGTGCTCATCAGCCTGGGTGGAGTTACCATTTATCAGGCGGTGAAAACTGCAACGAGACGGCGTGCCGTCACACCCGGAATAGTAAATAAGTAAACTCTTATTATTTTACCCTGTTCTGTTCATCTGGCGTTCATGTTGGGGTGTTATACTTTTTCCCGACGCTCCCGGCGCGGATTGAAAATTTTTACGGAGGCAAATGATGAAATGGAGTAGATTGTTACCGGCAGTATTGCTGACGATAATGGTGACTGTGGGGCTGACGGTGGGTTGTGAAAAAGAAGAGTTTCTTCCTTTGGGGCCTAAACCGCCTAATGACGACAAGATAATAGAGTTTATGCTGGATGCGGCGAATGGTATGAACACCTACGAATATGACCTCCAGACGACGGCAACGGTTACAGCTGACGACCAGGAGCCGAATGTGACCACAATGGAAGCCGCAGCGGTGGTGGATGCAGCCGGAGAAAAGCTGTTTTTAACCATGGTAAGTGAGATGTCGTTACCGGGATTCGGCACAACATCCAGCGAAATGTATGTTATCGGCGATACGATGTATATGTTCTCCGAACGTGAAGGTTCCGGCATAGAGGGCGCATGGGAGAAGGTAACGCTGAAAACGGAAGACTACGAGCAGATGTGGCGGTCATACAATCAGGCCGGACAGATCGGGTTGCTATTTGAGGGCATTGGTGAGGAATCGGTAACGATTGAAGAAGCAGACGGTAAATACCGCCTGGAAGTGACAGTGACCATGGAGCAGTTCGCCACCTTTCTGGGAGCGACCGATGAACAGATAGCCCAGATGATGGATGATCCCGACCAGATGCAATTAGACGATGTGGAAATCATCATCACCATAGACTCGGCAACTTACCAGCCGGCAGGTCTGGATATCGCGTGGAGCGCTACGTCCGGCGGTGTGACCATGACCCAGTCTCAGACAACGACTTTCAGCAACATCGGACAGCCGGTAAACATCAATCTGCCGGAAGAAGCCGCGGACGCTGAAGACATTACCGATATGTTTTACTATGACCCGTCCCAGGACGGCCCGCTATTTAACGATGAACTGCTGACGGTGCAGATAGCGACCATACAGGCGCTGACCGAAGGCGGCGGTACCGTGGTGACTTATACCAATGAGATTATTCCCGCCGGTGGTAAGGTCGGGGGCGTCAATGACCCCGGCACCTATCTGATAGAATCAACGCAGAACAAGTACACCATCACCGCGGACGGCAATGCCATATTGGGCGGGACCATTCAGGTGCCGCCGGGGGCCTGAGATGGGACGAGCTGTCACCTGTGAATATCTAATCTCTAATTTCTAAATCCAAAATAATATCAAATACCAAAATCACAATAACCGAAACGGGGCGAGCTGTCAGCTATCAGTAAACAGTAAACAGTCATCAGTTATCAGTACCGGACATGGTCGTGCAGGCTCACCACGAATGGTTTAGAGTGATAGCCCCCGGCTTGTGGGGAAGATGACGGACCGTGTGGGTTTCGGTGGCGGCGACTATACCTCTTGCTTCGGGGCAGGGGAAAAACTATAATTCAGGCGGGAGCGATGCAGCCTGAAGGAGGTTTCCCATGTCAGGAGAAACCGGGGTTATACTGGCGCTGGGGGGATTTTTTATCCTGACCGGCCTGGTGATGTTGTTTATTGGTTCCCGTGAAGAAAAAGGTTACTACGACGCGCTGTCAGGTAAACGCGATTTGCGGGAGTTTGTGACCCACAATCCGGAGCGTGCCGAGCCCGGGTCAGTGCGTACCGGCGGCTGGATCGCCCTGGCGATCGGGGCGGTTATCCTCATCATCGGGTTGCTGATAACCTAAAAGTTCACCAGTCAGACCGACGCTGATATCTTCAGTGGAGGCGATGCCGGACGAGATGACCATTTTCATAGCCGCGTCCACAGAGATGTTTGTCCGTTTGATTTCCTTTTCCGCCACCAGCGCAAAATAGCCGGAAGTCGGTACCGGGGCTGTCGGGACATAGATGGATATCAGTTTTTTGCCCGTGGCGTCATGCAATTCATTGGTGATAAAGGCTACCGTCCACATTCCCCGGCGGGGAAATTCCACCATGACTACCTCGCGGAACGCCGTCCGCGTTTTATTGAGGCCGGACAGACTGGTCATGGCCTGCTTGGCGGCATTATAAATCTGGCGCAGTACCGGCAAGCGGCCTACTACCGCCTCACCGAACTGGATCAATCGTTTCCCGACGATATTGGAAGCCAGGATGCCGGCCATGTAAATCAAGACGAGGGTGATGATAAAACCCAGTCCGATAATGGATTGACCGAAGATAGCTCGGATAATGGGTTGCAGGACGTTATCAATGGTGTTGAAGAACCATAACAGGGCCAGAACGGCCAGCGCCGCCGGTACGGTGACCAGCAAACCGGTGATGAAGTTGCGGCGTACGTTCCGCACCAGCCAGGGCTGTTTAGGGTCTTCCCCGTCGGGAGACTCCGGAGGCGGCGGCTTGATAATGATTTCAGCCATTACCTTATAATAGCGGAATTTTACCTTTTATTAAACTGTAATCCGCGGACGGTACTGTAAGGCTTCCGCCATGTGGTGGGTCTTGATTTGTTCGCTGGCGTCCAGGTCGGCGATGGTCCGCGACAGTTTGAGGGTCCGGTGGAAGCCGCGGGCGGACAAGGACAGCTGGCGCATGGCTGTTTTCAGCAGACTCTCCGCCGGGGCGTCCATTTTACAGTGTTTCTTAATATCGGCCGCGGTCATATCGTTATTGGCAGTCAGGCGGCTGCCGGTAAAGCGGACTGTCTGATATTCCCGGGCGGTGGTCACCCGACTGGAAATGGCCGAAGATGATTCACCCTGATGGTCGCCCGATAGCTTGTCATAATCCACCCGCGGTACTTCAACAAAAATATCCACCCGGTCCAGAAACGGCCCGGATAAACGTGTCTGATAGCGGGTAATTTGTGACGGGGCGCAACGGCATTCCTTGAGCGGATCGCCGTAATAACCGCAGGGACAGGGATTCATGGCGCCGACCAGCATGAAGTTGGCCGGGAAAGTGACCGTGCCCTGCGAGCGACTGATGGTCACCACCCGGTCTTCCAGTGGCTGACGCAGTACTTCCAGCATGCTGTGGCCGAACTCCGGCAGTTCATCCAAGAATAGTACGCCGCGATGTGACAAAGTAATTTCACCGGGACGCGGCTGGTGACCGCCGCCAACCAGACCGGCGGCCGAAGTGGTGTAGTGAGGAGAACGGAAGGGGCGACGCCGCACCAGCGGCGTGCCCGGCGGCAGATTGCCGGAAACTGAATATATTTTGGTGACTTCCAGGGCCTCATCATTGGTCAGTGGCGGCAGGATAGTAGTCAAAGCCCGGGCCAGCATGGTCTTGCCGGAGCCGGGCGGGCCGGACATGACCACGTTATGCGCCCCGGCGGCTGCCACTTCCAGAGCGCGCTTGACGTGTTCCTGACCCTTGATGTGGGACATGTCAAAGTTGGCGGCGGTGCCGTCATCGGCAAAGACCGGCCGTTCCGGCGGCTGGGGGGCTTCAATGTCGCCGGAGAGAAAAGAGGCCATTTGAGCCAGACTGGTTACCGGAATAATCTCCACGCCGTCCACCAGGGCGGCTTCAAGGGCATCCTCGGCCGGCACAATCACCCGGCGGAAACCGTGGTCCCGCGCCAGCGATACCATCGGCAGAATACCGCTGGTGTGGCGCAGTTTGCCTTCCAGGGATAATTCACCCAGAAACACGATGTCTTTTACCTGGGCGCGAAGCTGGCCGGAACTCAGCAAGATGCCCAGAGCGATGGGCAGGTCATAAGCCGGGCCGGTTTTCTTGAAATCTGCCGGCGCCAGGCTGGCGACCACCCGCTTCATTGGAAAAAAGAAACCAGAATTCCTGACGGCGGCGCGGACCCGCTCCCGGGATTCCTGAATGGCGGCGTCGGGCAGACCGACCACGGTGAACGACGGCAGACCGGGGGCGATATCAACCTCAACTTCAACGATGGTGCCGTCCAGTCCGAGCAGGGCGCAGGTCATGGTTTTAGCGAGCATAATGCGCCTATGTTAGCCACCAGGGCGCCGGGTGTCAAACCGGCTTGTAATAAAAAATTGGTGAAATAACACTTTGACAAAGCACGCCTGCTGACTGATAATAGCCGATTATATATTCGTCAAGTGTGTAAATACGCTTAGAAAGGCAAATAATGACCAACAAAATTTCCTGGGCGCGTATTGTTGTAACGGCAATGTCAATCATGCTGATCGCGGTGGGTTGCAGTTCGGGAGCGGAGGTCGGCAACAACGATCCCGGCACAAATACACCTGACACCAATCCGCCGGGTACGACGGCTCCGGTCACGACAGCTCCGCCGATGCCGACCGCGGTCGGTAATTTTATGTGTGAACTTAAAGAATACCCTGAGACCATCTGGCCGCTATACAAAATTAAGAATATTGAAGAACGTCAGAATAATTTCTGGATGGAAGTGTATTACCCGGCGGATTATGTATATCCTGACATTAAGTTTTATTTTGGCATTCAATACTCTTCCGCCGCAACCGAAGCCGAGGTACTCAAACATTACTATGACAGGGTTGAGGCGCATCAGATTAATGCTTTCAGTGATGTTCAAGGCTATATCGGTGATTGGGAAGTGTACGCCGACGCGGAGGCCTCCTTCTATACCGGTGAACAGAACGTCAGCGTCATGGTGGGGAATAATAAAATCGTCTACCAAAGCAATCCCTACTTTACCGATTTTCCCACGACCCTTTTCCCTGCTTATCAATTGAGTGTTCCCTTGTCAGATATCTTCTATTGCTGGTCGAACTCCAAAGAATACTATCGCCGGTATGAAAACACTGGCAGTGTTGCCGATGCCGTCAGTCATTACCGGAATCTGATGCAAGGGGCCACAGGTTTTACCGAAAATACCGTAACGGGATCTATCGGTACGTCGATTACATTGAAAGGTAATCTGGCTGGTTATAAAGTTGAAATTGTAGTGCGTGATTGGAACGATCTTATCACGGTAAACCTGGAAAAGCTGTTCAGTTAAATATTTCCGGACGGCCCATGGATTACAGTACCTCTTTAATAATCTTTGGTGGCGTAGCGCGGTGCTTGTACATGTTCTGGTTAATGGCTAAAATGCTTTGATATGAATATTGTCAGATTCAAAGCGCCCGACGGCGGCGAACATTACGGTATTATTGAGGCGGAAACGGTCAGGGAACTGACCGGGACGCCTTTCAAAAACATTGAATACACCGGACGGGATTTTGACCCGCAGGCGGTACAACTGCTGGCGCCGTGTCAGCCTAGTAAGATCGTCTGTCTGGGGGTCAATTATCACGGGCACGCGCGGGAGATGAATCACAAGATACCTGACGCGCCGCTGATATTTTTAAAACCGTCTACCGCGGTTATCGGACCGGAAGCTGATATCCTTTATCCGCCGATGTCGCACCGGGTGGATTATGAAGCCGAACTGGCGGTGGTAATCAAAAAACCGGTCTGGCGGGTCAGCCGGGAGGCGGCGCGGGATTGTATTCTGGGTTACACCTGCTTTAACGACGTTACTGCCCGCGACTTGCAGAAGCAGGACGGCCAGTGGGCGCGGGCCAAAGGCTTTGATACTTTTGCCGCCGTCGGCCCGTGGATCAGCACTTCCGCGGACCCGGCAGCCCTGACGGTAGAGTCTTATCTGAATGGGGAACGCAAACAGTACGGCAATACCGCAGATCTGATTTATCCGGTGGATTACCTGATTCACTTTATCTCCCATGTGATGACGCTGCTGCCGGGCGATGTGGTGGCTACCGGCACTCCCAGCGGCATCGGGCCGATGCAGCCGGGGGATACCATAGAAATCAAGATTGACGGCGTGGGGACCCTGCGTAACCAGGTGGCCTGTATTGAAGAGCCGGAAGTCCGGTAACAACCGAAGAAACTCTTTTTGATGAAAACCATCAGGAATCTATAACTGTAATAATGGAAAAACAGGTACAAAAACAGAAAATCATATCCCGATTACAGTTGACACTTTAAGAGGGCGCTTGTTAAACTTGGAAGGTTTTACTGTTACATGTTTCCCGCTTCAATAATATCGTTCCCGGAGGGTTGTGTTGACCGAACAGGTATCACCCGATAACGGCTATAAACTGGAAAGAGGGCTGGTGAATATTTTTACCGGTCACGGCAAGGGTAAAACCTCAGCCGCCATCGGGACCGCAGTGCGGGCCGCCGGACACGGCCTTAGTGTTTATATGGTGTTCATGATGAAGGCCAATGAGGCTTTTGACCATGGTGAATTCAAAGTCCTCAAAGCCCTGCCCAATGTCACTATTGATACGTTCGGCCAGCGGGGCTGGGCCAAGCGGGGCAATGTGCTGCCGGAGCATCGGGAACAGGCGCAGAAGGCGCTGGACGCTGCCGCGGCGGCGATGAACAGCGGCGAATATGACGTTATCATCCTGGATGAGGTCAACGGCGCCATCGCCAGCAGTCTGGTGGACATTGAAGCGGTGGTTAAGCTGATAGAAACCAAGCCCCACAATGTTGAACTGGTGCTCACCGGACGATATGCCGACCCGCGGCTGGTCCAGATGGCCGACCTGGTGTCTGAGGTACTGATGATCAAGCACCCCATTAATGAAGGGATTCGCGCCCGCAAGGGCATTGATTACTAATAAGTTTCGGAGGAGAAACCATGAAGGTTACCGTAAGCGTCATCAAGGCCGATATCGGCGGCTTTGTCGGTCATTCCGATGCCCATCCGGATTGTCTTTGTACCGCAGACTCGGCTCTGGCCCGGGCCAAGGAAAAAGGTCTGCTGATTGACTATCACGTCACCAAGTGCGGTGATGACCTGCAACTCATCATGACTCACCAGAAAGGTGAAAACAACGGCGATATTCATGAAATGGCCTGGGATACCTTTGTAGAGTGTACCGAAGTCGCCAAGAAATTGAAGCTGTACGGTGCCGGCCAGGATCTGCTGACCGATGCCTTTTCCGGCAATATCAAGGGTATGGGGCCGGGGGCGGCCGAGATGGAGTTTGAAGAACGGGTGTCTGAGCCGATTGTGGTCTTCATGGCTGATAAAACCTCCTCCGGCGCCTGGAATATGCCGCTGTATAAGATGTTTGCCGATCCCTTTAACACCATCGGTCTGGTAATCGCTGAAAACATGCATCAGGGTTTCAAATTTGAAGTGCATGACGTCAAGGAAAGCAAAAAGATAACCTTCAAAACCCCGGAAGAAATCTATGACATGCTGGTCTTTATCGGCGCGGCCAACCGCTACCCCGTTAAGGCGGTCTATACGTTAAGCGGCGAGATCGCCGCTTCATCCTCCACCCAAAAGCTGGCCTTCCTGGCCGGACGCTATGTCGGCAAGGATGACCCGGTGTGCATCGTCCGCTGTCAGGGTGCCTTCCCGGCCGTCGGTGAGGCCCTGGAGCCGTTTGCCAAACCTTACCTGGTTGAGGGTTGGATGCGTGGTTCTCACTACGGGCCGCTGATGCCGGTAAGCGTTGCTCAAAGCCAGCCGACCCGTTTTGACGGCCCGCCGCGGGTGACCGCGCTGGGCTTCCAGTTATCTGAAGGCCGGCTGGTAGGGCCGCGGGATTTCTTTGCCGATGTGTCCTACGATCAGGCTCGCCAGAAAGCCAATGACATGGCTTACATGATGCGGGAACACGGGCCGTTTGAACCTCACCGCCTGCCCCTGGATGAAATGGAATACACCACCATGCCCCAGGTGTCGCGTAAACTGGAAAGCCGTTTCGAAGCTATATAGGTTAAGTGTTTAATGACTACCCCCCTGATTTCCAGCGCCCGGCGTTGAGGAAGAAGGGGGTAGTTTATTTTAGGAGTATACGATGCAGAGGGAAGAATAATAGTGGCAGCGCGGGAGCTGCTGCTGGCAACCAATAATCCGGGCAAGGTCAGAGAGTACACCCGCTTGCTGGCCGGGGTCGGGTTTTGTCTGGTGACACCGGCGGACAAGCGGATTGATGTTGAACCGGCTGAAACCGGACAGACCTTTGCTGATAATGCGGTGATAAAAGCCGAAGCCCTGGCGGCTGCTTCCGGGCTGTTGACGCTGGCTGATGATTCCGGACTGGAAGTGGATGCGCTGGCCGGCGCCCCCGGCGTCAGGTCGGCGCGGTACGCCGGCGACGGAGCTACTGATGCCGACCGCAATGAGCTGCTGCTGAAAAATATGCGGGTGGTGCCGGCGGCGCAACGTACCGCCCGTTTCCGCTGTGCTATTGCCATCGCCGGCGGCGGACAGCCGACCCGGGTGGTAGAAGGGGCGGTGGAAGGGGTTATTGCCGCCGCGCCGCGGGGTGACGGCGGCTTTGGCTACGACCCGGTTTTTTGTGTGCCGGAACTAGGCCGCACCATGGCTGAACTGACGCCGGAAGCTAAAAATGCCCTCAGTCACCGGGCCCGCGCTACCGCCAAAGCCGCGGCTATTCTGGCAGAAATCAACCGCGGCGGGTGAAATCCGGGTATTAGAGCTTGATTTAAGGGGATTAGTTCCTATAAGATAAAGGCATTCCGCGCAACCAAGACCAGTTACCACCCTTAAATTACTTTTTGGAGGACAAACTCGTCATTTCATGAAAGCGCTGATATTGGTAGGCGGTCTGGGAACCCGGTTGCGGCCGTTGTCGGTCAACACCCCCAAGGCGATGATGCCGGTGCTGAACACGCCGTTCATGGGTCATGTGGTGCGGCGACTGGCGCGGCACGGCGTGACCGAGGTGATTTTCACCCGCGGCCATCTGGCCGGGCTGATGGAGCACTATTTTGGTGACGGCTCCGGCTTTGGGCTGAAGGTCACTTATGTTGATGAAAGCCGGCCGCTGGGTACCGCCGGCGGCATTAAAAACTGCCAATCCCTGCTGGGGGACGGCACCTTCCTGGTGCTCAACGGTGACGTTTATTCCCACATTGATTATACCGCCATGCGGCGCTTTCATGCTCAAACCGGCGCCCTGGCGACTATTGCCCTGACGCCGGTGGCTAATCCGGCGGCCTTCGGGCTGGTTGAAACTGAAGATGACGGCCGCATCCGCCGTTTTATTGAAAAACCCCGGGCTGACGAAATTACCACCAATATGATTAATGCCGGCTGTTATCTGCTGGAGCCGGCGGTGTTGGACTATATTCCGGCTGATACCGCCGTGAGCATTGAACGGCAGACTTTTCAATCATTGCTGGCGGAAGGCCGGCCGTTTTATGGTTATGATACGACCGGGGCTTACTGGATTGACATGGGCAAACGGGAGAAATATTTTCAGCTTAATATGGACCTGCTGGGTCAATCGGGGGAAGTTCAGGCATGCTGCGGCCGGGGGACCGCGATTGATACGGCCGCAGCTGTCAACGGCCCGGTGGTCATCGGTGATAATTGCCGCATTGAGGCCGGCGCAGTGGTCAACGGCCCGGCCGTTATCGGCAACGGCTGTGTGGTCAGTTCCGGCGCGGTGGTTACGGCTGCCGTTATCTGGAACGGGGTGACTATCGGCCCCAACACAGTGATTTCCAATTCTATAATTGCCGATGGCTGTGTCATCGGCACCGGTGCCCGGGTAGAAGGAACGGTGCTGGCTGACGGGGTTTTCAGCGCCCCCGGCCTGGCGTTATCCGACACGGCGGTCTGGCCGGGTACAATACTGAATAACTGACTGAATCATATATAGAGAGAAAGGAAGAAACGATGACACAAACAGATTCCCGCGTTACCCATTTGCCCACCGGCAGTTACTACACGCCGTCCGGCGAGTACGACGACCTGTACCGGCGCTCCATGGAGGATCCGGAAGGATTCTGGGCGGAACAGGCCGAGAGCCTTGACTGGTTCAAACCCTGGGAAAAGGTGCTGGACTGGCAGGCGCCGTATGCCCGCTGGTTTGTCGGCGGTAAACTGAATCTTTCCTACCAGTGTCTGGACCGTCATGTACAGACCGAGGTTAAAAACAAGGTGGCTTTTTACTGGGAAGGCGAACTGGGTGAAACCCAGGTGCTGACCTACAACGAGATGTACCGGTTGACCAACAACTACGCCGCCGCCCTCAAACGATTGGGAGTCAAGCGGGGCGACAAGGTGGCTCTGTACCTCCCGATGATTCCGGCGCTGCCGGTCTTCATGCTGGCCTGTGCCCGCCTTGGAGCCATCTTTACGGTAGTGTTCTCCGCTTTCTCCGGTCAGGCGCTGGCCGACCGTGTGGAAGATGTCGGAGCCAAGGTAATTATCACTTCCTCAGGCATGCATCGCCGCGGCAAGATCTTGCCGTTGAAAGAGAATGCCGTTGAGGCGGCGGTTAAATGCCCGTGTGTGGAGAAGATTGTTGTCGTTAAGCACACCGGTCATCATACCGAAATGGACCCCGACCGTGATGTCTGGCTGGACGATATTCTGGCCGGCGTTGATGAGTATGTGGCTCCGGAAGCCATGGATGCCAATGACCCGCTGTTTGTTCTGTACACTTCCGGCAGCACCGGCAAGCCCAAGGGTATCCTCCACGGCACCGCCGGTTATGCCCTGTGGATTGCCAAAACCTTACAGTGGGCTTTCAATCCTGACCAAAAGAGTGTTTTCTGGTGCACTGCCGATATCGGCTGGATTACCGGTCACAGTTATGTGGTATTTGCGCCGCTGGAGCTGGGGCTGACCTCGGTCATGTACGAAGGGGCACCGGATTTCCCGGCTATTGACCGCTGGTGGCAACTGATTGCCAAGTACGGCGTGACCATTTTCTACACTTCTCCTACGGCTATCCGCATGTTTATGCGCCATGGTGAGGAATGGCCGGCCAAATACGACCTGTCCAGTTTGAAATCACTGGGTTCGGTGGGTGAGCCGATCAATCCGGAAGCCTGGTTGTGGTACTACCGCAATATCGGTCATGAACGCATTTCCATTTCCGACACCTGGTGGCAGACGGAGACCGGCGGTTTCATGATCTCACCCACCCCCGGTATTCAGCCGCATCCGCTCAAACCCGGTTCTGCGACCAAGCCGATGCCCGGCGTGGACGTGGCAGTGCTGGATCCGGATGGCAAAGAACTGCCTAACGGGCAGACCGGTTTCATCGTTATTCGCAAACCCTGGCCGGGGATGTTGCTGGATATTTACCAAAATCAGGAACTGTATCAGCAAACCTACTGGTCCCGTTTCCCCGGTTACTATCTGCCGGGTGACTTCTGCATGAAAGACCAGGATAACTTCCTGTGGCTGCTGGGCCGGGCTGATGAGGTCATCAAGGTGGCCGGTCACCGTATTTCCACCGCCGAACTGGAAAGCTCCATTGTGGGTCACTCCGCTGTGGCTGAAGCCGCGGCCTGCTCCCGGCCGGATGAAGTCAAAGGTGAAGCGATCATTCTGTTTGTGACGCTGCGCAAGGGCACTGATCCGTCACCGGAAATCAAAGCCGAACTCACCCGTCACCTGCGGGCGACGATCGGCGCGCTGGCCACTCCGGAAGAAATCTTCTTCGTTAATCTGCTGCCCAAGACCCGCAGCGGCAAGATCATGCGCCGTCTGCTGAAAGCGGTAGCCACCGGCGCCACCGTCGGCGATACTTCCACTCTGGATGACGGTGCGTCTATTGACGAAGCCCGGGCCGCCTTTGAAGAGCTGAAAACCAGCGCCCATCACTACAAAACATCGGAAAAGAAACCGGACATCAAATAGTCCGAAGTATTCAGCTTCATGGTGGGGGCGGGCGTAACAACCCGCCCCCGTTTTTTGGGGCTTGCCGGCGGGCAGTTTATAATAGACCGTAATATCTACAGAGGAGTGAAAAATTGCGCAGACTGTTAGTGATTTTACTGGCCGGCCTGATGGTGTTGCCGCTGGCCGCTTGCGGCGCCGCGGCGCCGCCCCCTGACGGGCAGACCATCCGCGATTTGAGTGTGGCGGAGGCCTATAGCATGATTCAGGATAACCAGGGGCAGGACGATTTTGTTATCCTGGACGTACGTACGCCGGCGGAGTTTGCCGAAGGCCACATTGAAGGCGCGGTGCTGTTGGATTTCAATGCCGGAAATTTTGAGGTTGAAGTCGGCAAACTGGATAAGGACGTCAGGTACCTGGTGTACTGCCGGACCTCCAATCGTTCCGGTCAGGCGGTCAATGTCATGAAAAATCTCGGGTTCCAGGACGTCAGCGATATGGACGGTGGTATTGTGGACTGGCAGGCCGCCGGCTATCCGGTGGTCAAATAGTCCGGGCGGCTTTAATTAAGCGGGATAATCTCAAAAGCGGTCTGCTGCGGCTGCCGGGCCTGGTCATCCCAGTTAAAGAGTAAAACCGCCGGTTCCGGCGCGTCATATTCCAGTACCCGGTTACCGTCGACGGCAACAATGCTTTCACCGCCGGTGAAGTCCAGCCCCGGTTCTACACCGGTGCGGTTGCAGACCCAGACCGGCAGGCCGGTTTCGGCGCTGCGTTTTTCCCAGCAGCCTTCCGGCGGACAGGGTCGGGGCGGCCAGGCGGCCGGGGAGATAATGAACTGCGCGCCGCGGGTGTTAAGTTTAGCGGCATGATCCGGCCCCCAGGTGTCGGCACAAATGAGTATTCCGGCTTTGAAGCCGTCGCATTGGATGATGTCCACCTGTGTGCCGGCGGCGGCCCAGGCCTCGGCGGTATGGCCGGCGCTGATGCCCATCTTGCGATGGCGGCCGGCGAGGCGGCCGCTTTTGTCCAGGCAGAAGACGGCATTGTACAGCCGCCCGTCGGCCGGGTCGCGTTCCTGATACCCCAGAAAGATGTTCAGCTTCAGTTGTCCGGCCATTTCCGCCATGCGGCGGAGCCAGGCGTCAGGCTGCGGTTCTATCCAGTCAGTGCCGATAAGCTCGGCAAAATGATAACCCGGAATCACCGTCTCCGGGGTAACGGCAATATCCGCACCGGCGGCGGCGGCCAGATGCACCGCCCGTTCCACCTGTTTTTTATTGGCTTCAATGGCGCCCAGTTCCGGGGCCAGATGCAGCAGGGCAACTTTATATGTGGTCATTCAATTATCCAGCGGCGCCCCACTCCGCGACCGATTGGCGGTGCTGCAGGGTGAAGCGCCGTAGTATTCTTCAGATTGTCAGGTTTACTGAGGTTTAGCCAGCTGGTAGCCGGCCCCGATACGGGTCAGCAACAGCTTGGGATCCGAGGGGTTTTCCTCAATCTTTTCCCGCAGATGCCGGACATAGACTTTGAGGCTTTCCGCGGCACCGGGGTATTCTTCACCCCAGAGGGCTTTAGCCAGGATGGAGTGACTGACGGGGTGCCCGACGTTGCGCATCAACTGGCTGAGGACGATGCCTTCGGTGCGGGTCAGATTGACGCGGCGGCCGTTCAGATTAAGGTCGCGGACTGAGGGGCCGAGGCTCATACCGCCGACGGTCAGCGGCAATTCCTCACCGGATGATTCGTGGCGGCGCAGGATGGCTTTGACCCGGGCCAGCAGTTCCATCTGACGGAACGGCTTGACGATATATTCATCGGCACCGAGTTCCAGGCCCCGGACGATATCCGCTTCCTCACCGCGGGCCGTCAGGATGATGACCGGCACATGACTGAACCGGCGGATCTCCTTGAGCACATTGAAGCCGCTGGTATCCGGCAAACCCAGATCCAGGATAACCAGGTCGGGATTGTTGCGTTCTACCAGCGCGATTCCTTCTTCTCCCGAAGAGCTGGACAGGAAAGTGGCCTGAGGCCAGCGGATCTTGAAGGTCAGGGTTACCGCTTCCACAATTTCATTGTCGTCCTCAATCAGGGCCACGGTCAGTTCAGGTTTGTTCATTTCTTCACTCCATATTCTTAGCCAGCGGCAGTGTAAAATAGAAGGTGCTGCCCTGACCTTTTTCACTGGTGAACCAGATGTCCCCGCTGTGCAGGGTTACTAACATTTTACATAATGCCAAGCCGATACCCATGCCGTCGTTGGGATCATTGTCATCCTGAACGCGGTAATACGGCAAAAAGATACTGGCCTGTTCCGTCTGTGCGATGCCGCGGCCGTTATCGGACACCCATAATTGTAGCATATTCCCATCTACTTTAGCGCCAAGCGTAATCTGCCCGCCGCGGGGGGTGAATTTACCGGCATTGGTCAGCAGATTCAGCAGGACCTGCTTCAACCGATCTTCATCCGCCAGTACCTGGGGCAGTATATCCGGCAGATTCAGTTCCAGCGATTGCTGCTTCCGGTCAAACTGGGGCGAAACCTCCGCCGCCAGGTCTAACAGCAAGGGGCAGATATCCAGCGGCTGACGACTGACTTTGAGGACGCCCATCTCGCCGCGGGCGAAGTCCAGCAGGTCGTTGATCCGGCGTTCCAGATTCAGGGCGCCCCGGTAGATGTTGCCGGCCAGCCGCAGTTCATCCTCGCCTTCCAGAATATCCAGCAGCACTTCGCCGGAGGCAATCATCGGGGTCAGCGGGGTTTTGAGTTCGTGCACCAGTGACCGGGTGAAGTCAATACGCTTGCTGATTTCAGTTTCCAGCGCTAGCCGCAGGTCTTTCTCCCGGTGATACAGCGCGGTCAGTTCTTCCTGAGACTTCTTACGCACGGTGATGTCCCGGGCGATGGACAGGATTACGGTTTTTCCACCTAATTCAAAAACGTGGGAACTTATTTCCACCGGGAAGGTGCTGCCGTCCCGACGCTTGTGGACTGACTCAAACGTGCCGTGACGGTCCTGCAAGAGGCGGGCGACGTTGGCTTCAGTTTCAGCCCGGGTGGTGATGGAGAAGTCCGCCACTTGCAGATCAGGCATTTCCGCCATGGGAATACCCAGGCGGCTGGCCGCTACCTTGTTGGCTTCCAGCAGTACCGTCGGATAGCCGTTACGTATTTCCCACAGGAAAATGGCGTCATTGGCGTTGTGGAAGAGCATGCGGAACTTCTCTTCACTTTCCCTGACGGAGCGGCAATCCGTCTCTGCGGGCTCAATGACGGCTTCAACGGCAGATTGAAGCCGTTCAATCTCGGCGATGAGTTCACTCTGGGTTTTATCTGTATGATCAGTCATAGCGTATTTACTACCAGCATTATACAATATGAATTGGTTCTTAGCATTATTATGACAGGATTCTTAATGAACGACGAAAATAACGACCCCCATGCAGACATTTTGCGCTGTTGTTGTGCCGATTGTGCCGTCGGGACGGCGGCGGAGTGTACCAGTAAGCAGTTGCGCCGGGCGTTAACCGACATCTTTGATGACAAGCTGCCGGCGACCGGGCTCTACTGCCGGAATCACCATAAGACGGCGTCTGATGACGCCGGCGACTGCCGGTGTCCGGGTTGCCACCTGAACCCCGGTGACGGGCAGGCCTATTGCCGCTGAGTGGTGGTTCAGGCCAGTTTTTTCAGATATATCAAAAGGTCATCGCCCCGGTCATAGAAATCCGGGATGCAGGCTGTTTCGTGAAAGCCGCAGGCCCGGTAGAAACGGCGGGTGTTTTGATATGACGGCTGCGATGAAGTTTCCAGCGTCATCTGCCGACCGCCGCGCTGCCGGATTTCAGATTCCGTCAGTTGTACCAGCCGCCCGCCGATGCCCAGATTCCGGGCGCTTAGCCCCACCGCCATCCAGTAAATCTCCCAGTTGCCCCGGGTCAGCGGCGTATTGCCGTAGAGGATGTAACCACATAAGGCCCCGTCCCTGACCGCAGCGATGCCGTGATATCCGGAATCCGCCGGATGAAGCAGGCAATCGTCCAATACTTCTTCGGCCACCGGCAGTTCCTCCGGTGTGAACTCCGGGGTATTTTGCAGCAGGCGCATTATCGCCGGCTTGTCCGCCGGGGTCAGCGGCCGGTATTCAATGGTCATGCGGCCTCCAGGGCGAAGTTAATAATTTCAGTCACCATATTATTATAGTCAATTCCGGCGGCCCGGGCCTGTCGGGCAACACCGGCGTCCGGCGACAGGTCCGGGTTGGCGTTGACTTCCAGGATGACCGGCCGGCCGTCCCGATCCAGCCGGAAGTCTATCCGGGCATACCCGCGGCAGCCGGTAGCGCTGAAGGCCGTCAGCGCCGCGGTTCGGATTTCCGGCTCCAGGCGGGCCTCCAGACGGGCCGGACAAGCCACTGCGGTCTGGCGGTAATCATCACTGTCCGGCTGCCATTTGGCGGCGAAGGTCAGGATATTGGGCCGGCCGGAAGGCAGGGTGTAGACAATTTCCGAGACCGGCAGCAAACGGGGCGCGTTGACGCCCCAGACGGTGGCGTTGAACTCCCGGCCATCCAGGAATTCTTCCACCAGTGCCGGCTGGCCGGGGTAGTCCGTTTCCAGCCGACCGACTTCGCGCGCCAGCTCTGCCGGATTAAATACTACACTTTGGGCGGACATGCCGTGAGAGGCATCGTCAGCGGCGGGCTTGACGATACAGGGGAAGCTCAGGTTAAAAGTGGCCAGCGCGGCCGGCATCAGCAGTTGAAATCGGGGTGTCCTGAGACCGTGAGCCTGAAGCACCTGATGAGTTGCTGCCTTATTGAGGGTCAGCGCCAGGGCCGGGGCCGCCGAACCGGTAAACGGCAGACCGGATTCAGCCAGCAGGCCGGCAAATTCGGCTTCCGATTCCGGTTTTCCCGCAAAGCCTTCAAAAAGATTAAAAATGACGTCCGCCCCGCCGGCGGCCAGGGTTTCCGGTGTGACTGCCGCTGTCGGCGCCAGCGGCAGTTCAATAATCTGGTGTGCGTTGGACTTCAGGGCGCGGCGCACTGCCGCTACCGCGTCCATGACGCCGTTTTCCGCGGCTGATTCGCCCCGTTCATCATAGGCTGAGGGCGCGGGCTGGTTATAAATCAGGGCGATACGCATAATTCAGGGTATCTGGCCAGTGCGGCGCCGAGGACCGATTGGATCAGCCGTTCATGGCTCCAGCCAAGGGCGACGGCCACGATATAAAGGTCGCTGTCCAGCGACAACCCCGGCAGGGGGTTGACCTCCAGAAACCATGGAGTGCCGTCGGCACTGACGCGGAAGTCCACCCGCGAGAAATCACGGCAGCCCAGGTTCTGGAATACTGTCAGCGCCTGTTGTTTGATTTTGGCCAGCACCGGCTCCGGAAGGGCCGCCGGAAACTCATAATCCACCAGATTCCGATAGTTGCGTTTGACTTCCAGGGAATAGATGAACGGACCGGATTTTTGCCGCGGGACGACGCGCAGCGGCCAGACCAGCACCTCGGCGTCGCCGGCGGCCGGATTGCCGATGATACCGCAGGTGACCTCATCGCCGTCAATAAACTCTTCCACCAGAATCGGCTGGCGGTAGCTCTCCAGCAGGCGCACTATTTCCCGGGCCGCCTGTTCCGGGGTGTCCGCGACGGCACTGAAACGGATGCCCTTGCTGGAACCCTCAAAAGCCGGCTTGGCAAAAACGGGAAAGGTGAAAAGACCCCAGTCGGCCGCTGCAATGTCGGCCGGGGCGGCAAACACCTGCCAGCGCGGCGTAGCCACCCCGGCGGTTTGCAGGATGCGTTTGGTTAACGGTTTGTCCAGAGCGACGGCCAGCGTCTGCGGATCGGCTCCGGAATAGGGAATGCCCAGCATTTCCAGTACCGACGGCACCTGGGCTTCGCGGCTGCGATAAGCGCCCCGGCCTTCGGCGATGTTGAAGACAAAATCAATGTCGGTTTCCAGTATGCGTTTAAGAAAGGCACTGCCGCCGCCCAGCGCAACCGCCTCATGCCCGGCGCTCCGGATTGCCGCAGCCAGCAGATTCACCGTCTCTGCGGAATCATATTCTTCCAGCGCATCGTCAGGCCCAGCGGCTGAAGCGGTTACGGCCTCTTTAAGGTCGTACGCCAGCCCTATTTTCATCGGCTACCTCTATTTCCCGGCGGACCGAAGGGGTGACGGTCGGTGCCGGTTTACTCCTTTTGGTCGCTGACACCTGTTTCGGATTGGCAAAATGACTGATGTGGCCTTCGTAATTTCTGACGACCAGATCCTGATCCGACCGGCTGATAACGTAATTGGGAGTCAGTGGGATTTTACCCCGTCCGTCAGGCAGATCAATGACATAATTGGGAATCGCCAGCCCGGAAGTGTGGCCGCGCATGCCTTCAATGATGCGCAGGCCGACTTCTACCGGCGTCCAGAGGTGCCCGGTGCCCTGGACCTGGTCGCACTGGAACAGGTAATACGGGCGAACCTTGGCTTTGAGCAGGCTGTGACACAGTTTCAATTGAATATCTACGGTATCGTTAATGCCCCGGAGCAGGACGCTCTGATTGTTGACCTGAACCCCGGCGCGCAGCAGCCGGTCACAGGCGGCGGCGGCTTCGGGCGTCACTTCGTTGGGATGATTAAAGTGGGTGTTAAGCCAGATCGGGCCGTATTTGGACAGCATGTCGCACAGTTCGGCATCAATACGCTGCGGCAGGACTACCGGAAAACGGGTGCCGATACGGATGATTTCAACGTGTTCAATAGCCCTCAGCCCGGCCAGCACTTCTTCCAGCCGCCGGGTGGACAAGGTCAGCGGGTCGCCGCCGGAAATGATGACATCGCGGACGGCGGGGGTGCGGCGGATATAGTCCAGCATGGCGTTAATCCGGTCGGGGTTTTGGACCCAACCGCCGTTGCGCCATTCGCGTTTGCGGGTACAGTGCCGGCACAGCATGGGGCAGATGTCGGTCAGTACCAACAGCACCCGGTCGGGGTAGCGGTGAACCAGTCCCGGCACGGGGGAATGGCTGTGTTCTTCCAGCGGGTCTTCGCGGCCGGCCGTATCAGTCAATTCCTGGACACAGGGCACAGCCTGACGGCGAATCGGGTCGTGCGGGTCGGCGGGATTGACCAGCGACAGATAATACGGGGTGATGGCCAGGGGGTAGCGGGCACTTACCAGTTTGAGGCGGGTCCGCTCTTTCACGGATAACGGCAGGAAGCGGGATAATGCTTCAACGGTGGTGACGCGGTTGCGGAAATGCCAGCGCCAGTCATTCCACTCCGCGTCGGAGACGTCCGGGAATAATTTATGCCGGTTTAAAACCGGCACCTTAAGGGGTGGTTCCTCCGGGCTGACACTCGGTAACGAAGGGGGTTCAGCTTCATCTTCGGCGGCGGGCATTTCCAATTTCACTTTTGAGACTCCTAAAATAATGTTCTATTTATTGTAGCAAAACCACAGCCGGCGTCAACCGGCTGCCAGCTTTGAGGCAGCTTCAGGTGAAAAATATATTTTCATAGGAACAGGGTCGACGCCGGCGGTGGTCTGCTCAATGATTACCTAACTTATGAGAATCAACACCAGGCTGCTGAATAAAAGGGCCGGCAGGGTAACGATGACGCCCAATTTCAAATAACTTGAGGGTTTAATATTAAGGCCGCGACGGCGCAGTATTACAAACCAAAGCAGAGTGGAAAATGAGCCGAAGATTGCAATATTAGGTCCGAGATCTGCTCCAAGAATAACCTGATATGGTAAAGCCGGCACCATGCCGATGAGTTCCGGGCTTGTCCTCAAGGTTTCAACCGAAATCATCATCATCGGCCAGTTATTAAACAGGTTGGCCCCAACGGCGGTGCCGAAAGAGGCGACCAGCGAAGCTGGTATTTCGCCTTGATTCAGCAGGGTAGTGAGATGATCGCCCAATAACTGAATCAAGCCACTGTTTGCCAAACCTTGAACCAATACCGCCAACGAAACGATGAACGGCAGTATTGACCAACTGATGGATTTTGACAGCGGGCGCAGGGTAATATGTCGTCCGGTCAGCGCGATTGCCAGCAGCATGATTGCGCCGCTGAGTACCGGAATGGACAGCGGCCAGCCTTGGACCGAGAATAAAATGTATCCGGCCACGACTATTCCGAGGGTGGTCAACACGGGCATCAATAGTGGGTTGACCGGGTAGAAGGAATTTGCCTCAAGTGTAAAATTTGTCCTGACTTCGCGGCGGAAGATAATCATGAACAGGGATATTGTTACGGCAATGGCGGTCAATCCCGGCAACAGAAGATGAATCAGGTATTCAGGGAGGCGAATATCAAAGGCATCAATTGCCAGAAGATTAACCGGATTGGCGATGGGTAACAGCATGGAGGAGGCATTGGCCACAAAGGCACAAGCGAAAACATAAGGCAGCGGGTTAAGGTTGAAACGACTGGTCAGAGCCAAAACGACCGGGGTTAGTATCAGTACCGTGGCATCATTGGAAAGCAGGATTGTGATTATGATTCCAATACCGAAGACCACTAACAGGAGCAGTCGGCCGTTGCCATGGGAAAACCTGGCGGCAGTGTTTGCGGCGGTTTCCACTAATCCCGAAACCTCGGCTATTGCCACCATTATCATCAAGCCTAGAAAAAATAAGACCACATTGAGACTATCGATGACGACGGTGTATGTCTGGGGTAAACTGACATAGCCTGCTCCAATCATGACCGCCGCGCCGATGATTCCGACGACCGCCTCCGACACACCGGCCGGCCGTCGCAGGACGGCGATAATAGTGAGCAGAAAGATAAACAAGCTGATCAGCATAATGTTTGAGGAAGCAGGGTGCCTGCCGCCTGTTTACTCTTCCTTTATCCGCTATCCTTTTTTCAGTTTCCGCGTCTGATTAGATATCACTTATTGGACGTCTTGAGGTTGGTGTGTTAATTCTAGCAAACCTTCCGGCGGCGTCAACCGGATGCCAGCTTTGAACCCGCTGCTCCGGGAAAATAAATATGTTGTGTGCCTGGGCGTTGCTGATACGAATTGAATTGGTTTGTTTGAGGCTTTGAGCAGCTATCTGCTACACTGGGACGCTATGGATTTTTTCGCCATTCTGTTAATTGCGCTGGGACTGGCGGCGGATTGTTTCGCTGTGTCCGTCAGCGGCAGCATCAGCATGGGTGCGGCTTTGGACCGGGCCCGGCGGCTGAAGGTGGCGGCTTCTTTCGGGCTTTTTCAGTTCGGGATGCTGCTGGCGGGTTTTCTGGCCGGCAGCACCATCGTCGGGGTAATTGAAAGTTTTGACCACTGGTTAGGCTTTATTCTGCTGGTCTTCATCGGCGCCCGGATGCTCAAGGAGTCCTTTGAAAAGGAGAGCGAAACCGGCAGGGTCGTGGACATCAGTCAGGGAAAAGCTCTGGTGGCGTTGTCGGTGGCTACCAGTATTGATTCACTGGCGGTGGGGCTGACCTTTGCTTTTGTGCAGGTGGCTATTATTCCGGCGGCGGTACTGGTGGGGCTGGTTTCATTTGGGGTTTCGCTGCTCGGTTTTGCCGTCGGCCGGCGGCTGGGTGAGATGATCGGCAAGCGGGCAGAACTCTTCGGCGGCCTGGTACTTATCGGTATCGGCATCAAGATTCTGGTAGAGGGTTTGAGTTCCTGAAAGGATAATTTTACCGGACACGCTTTACCATAATTCAATCCTTTAGTGCCGTAATGCGCATTGAAATTTAAGCGTGCCTCGTTTGGTAATACGGCAAAAATATTGCTATATTGCCGTAAAAACGTCGTATCAGCCGGGATTGGCGCCATCAGCGAAGGTGTTAGAGGCGACAAATGGGTAACAAGTTTGAAATATATTCAATATTCAGCTATAATAATTGTCCTGACGCAAGGATTATTCCATTGGTAAAAGACTGCCGTATTTTCGGCCAAGCAGGGGATAAATGAGAAAAAAGATTTACATCCGCAAAGAAGTCTGTATCGGCTGCGGGTTGTGCCGGGTGTATTGCGCCACCCAGCATTCAGATTCCAAAGATATTTTGAAGGCACACCGCAAGGAGTCCCCCAAGGCGGTGCCGCGGCTGAAGGTGGAACGACAGAATGAGACCAGTTTCTCGGTACCCTGTCGGCATTGTGACGAGCCATGGTGTGTTTATTCCTGCCTGACCGGGGCGATGAGTAAAGATCCGGTGACCGGCGTGGTCACTTCAGACCCTGACAAGTGCATTGGTTGCTGGACCTGCGTGGTGTCCTGCCCCAACAGTGCTTTGGTTAAGGATAAACTGACCAAGGTGGTCAAAAAATGCGACCTCTGTCCCGGGCTGGAAACCCCGGCCTGTGTGGCGAACTGCCCCAACGAAGCCATCGTGCTTATCACCGATGACAGCACCGAGGCTGTAGAACAGAAATAATTTAGATGATAGCCATCATTGATTACGGAGCCGGTAACCTGCGTTCAGTGGCTAATGCTGTAGCTTCTCTGGGCTATGAGGCGGTGGTGACGGGTAATCCGGACGAAGTGGTTAAAGCCGACGCGGTGATTTTGCCGGGTGTCGGCGCGGCTGCCGACACGGTCAGTTCTCTCAAGCGGCACGGTCTGGATAGTGCCTTGAGGGAGATTATACAAAAGGATACGCCGCTGTTCGCGGTGTGTGTAGGCTTGCAGGTGCTGTTTGAGGAAACTGAAGAAGGCGGCGGCTGTCCGTGTCTGGGTTTGCTTCCGGGGCGGGTGAAGCTGCTTCCTTCCGACGGTTTGAAGGTGCCTCACATGGGGTGGAACAACGTCAGGCAGCTAAAGCCGCACCCGTTGTTTGAGGGCATCGGCGATGACAGGTATTTTTACTTTGTGCACAGCTATTATGCCGAGCCGGCTGATGCATCGGTGGTTATCGGGCAGACGTCCTACGGCCTGGATTTCGCCAGTATGGTGGAAAGCGGCAGCGTAGTGGCTACCCAGTTCCACCCGGAAAAAAGCGGCCCGGCGGGGCTGAAAATGTACGATAATTTTTTAAAGACGGCACTTAGAGGAAGTAAATGAAGACGAAGTATCTTATCATCGGGAACTCAGCCGGCGGTATCGGCGCCGCGGAGGCGATCCGGGAGATTGATCCGAAAGGCGCGTTGACCATTGTAGGCGAAGAGCCTTACGCCGCGTATTCCCGCCCGCTCATCTCCAAGTATGTTACCGGAGAGTATGACCCCGACGGCATGAGAATCCGCCCGGCAGCCTTTTACGATAATAAATGTATTGATTTGAAGCTGGGCCACAAGGCATACAAGATGGACGCCGCCGCCCGCACGGTTACTCTGGATGACGGCACGGAAATCGGCTACGAAAAACTGCTGCTGGCCACCGGCGGCAAACCCATTATTCCTAAAATGGAAGGCATGGGCAAGGCCGGGATTTTTAATTTTATCAATCTGGCTGATGCCACCAAGCTGGAAGAGTACCTGCCGGAGGCGCGGCGCGCCGTGGTTATCGGCGGCGGACTTATCGGTATCTCGGCCACGGAAGCACTGATCAAACGCGGTCTGAAAGTCACCGTGGTGGAAATGAAAGGCTATATACTCAATACCATTCTGGACGAACCGGCCGGTCGGGTAGCTGAGATGGCGGTAAAAAAATACGGCGTCAATATGATGACCGGACGCACCGTGGCCCGGATTCTGGGCGAAGACCGGGTGACCGGTGTCGTTTTTGACGATGGGCACGAAATGGTGTGTGATATGGTGGTGGTGGCCGTCGGGGTTTTTCCCCGGGTGGAGCTGGCCCAGGCGGCCGGCATTAACGTCAACCGGGGCATTGTGGTGGATAATCACATGCTGACCAGTCTGCCGAACGTGTATGCCTGCGGAGATGCTTCGGAAGCCTATGATTACGTTTACGGTTCCGGGCGGTTGTCGCCGGTGTGGCCCAATGCCTATATCGGCGGCCGGGTGGCCGGTTACAACATGGCCGGGTTGCCGACACCCTACCGGGGCGGTACCGCCATGAACTCGCTTAATTATTTTGGTCTGGAACTGGCTACCGCCGGTATGGCGTCGCCGCCTTCCGAGGAAGGCTACGAGGTGCTGGTCAAAAAGGGTGAAGACGTTTATCAGAAGCTGATTATCAACGCCGAAGGCAAGCTGGTTGGTATGATTTTCGTCGGTAATATAGACAAAGCCGGCATTTACTTCGGTTTAATGAGGGACCGGGCTGTGGTCACTGATTTCAAGGATAAACTGCTGGCGGATGATTTCGGTCTGGCGCTGCTGCCCAAGGCGATCATTGAAGAGCGCCTGACCGGCGCCACGGCCGGCCGGGTGAAAGTGGGAGAGAGCTAATTAAATGAAAGATTTAACCAGTGTAAGCAATACATGGGGCGACGGCAAGGTCATTGATGCCTGTTCCATTTTCGGCATGATGGATACTTCCGGCAAGTGTTTTTCCGGGCGGGATATTACCCGCGCGATCGCCAATATGCATGACCGGGGCAACGGTCTGGGCGGCGGATTTGCCGTATACGGTCTTTATCCCCAGTACCCGGACTATTACGCCTTTCACATCATGTATGATAGCCGGGAAGGCAAGACGGCGACCGAAACCTTTCTGAATGAATATTTTAATGTTCATCATTCCGAGGAAGTCCCGACCAAACCGGTAGCGGCCATCAAGAATCCGCCGCTGGTGTGGCGCTATTTTCTGGATGCCGATAAAATGGCCCCGGACTGCAAGCTCTCGGTGGACGATTATATCGTCGCCAAAGTCATGGAGATCAACACCCGGATAGAAGATTCGTATGTTTTTTCATCCGGGAAGAATATGGCGGCTTTCAAGGGCGTTGGTTATCCGGAAGAGATTTCCGAATACTTTTGCCTGGAAGATTACACCGGTTATCTCTGGACCGCCCACGGACGGTTCCCGACCAATACCCGCGGCTGGTGGGGTGGGGCGCACCCGTTCAACATTCTGGACTGGACGGTAGTACACAACGGTGAAATTTCCTCTTACGGCATCAATCGGCGTTATCTGGAGCAGTTCGGTTATCACTGCACGCTGCAGACCGATACCGAAGTGGTCGCTTATGCAGTTGACCTGCTGGTGCGCAAACACAATCTGCCGATTGAGGTGGTGGCGGAAATATTCGCCCCGCCGCTGTGGGCAGAGATTGAACGCCGGACACCGGAGCAGCGCGAACTGCTGACGGCTTTGCGGCAGGTCTACGGCAGTCTGCTGATGAATGGTCCTTTCACTATTATTATCGCGCATGAGGGCGAGATGATCGGCCTGACCGACCGCATCCGGCTGCGGCCGCTGACGGTCGGTGAAAAAGGCAGTATGTTATACCTGTCCAGTGAAGAATCCGCTATTCGGCTGATTTGCCCGGAACTGGACAAGGCCTGGATACCGATGGGCGGCCAGCCGGTTATCGGCTCGCTGAAAAATCCCCTGGGCGGGAAAAAAGAACCGGTTGCCGGAGGGGTGGCCTGACGTGCTGACTCGGCGAATCATACCGTGTCTGGACGTGACCGGCGGACGCGTGGTGAAGGGACAGAGTTTCCTGAATCTGCGGGATGCCGGCGACCCGGTGTCGCTGGCCCAATTCTATTACGAACAAGGGGCCGACGAGCTGGCTTTTCTGGACATCACGGCGACGGTGGAAAGCCGTAAGACCATGGCTTCCATCATCAGTGAGCTTTCCGGCAAGGTCTTCATGCCGCTGACGGTCGGCGGAGGTATCCGCACCATTGAGGATATGCGGCAGATGCTGCTGTCCGGCGCCGACAAGGTGGCCATCAACACTGCTGCGGTGGCCCGGCCGGAACTGATCAGCGAGGGTGCGGTCAAATTCGGCAGCCAGTGCATTGTGGTGGCGATTGACGCTAAACGCATCGGTGCCGGCAAGTGGATTGTGCGCACCCATTCAGCCAGTCAGGAATCCGGCTTGGATGCCGTTGAATGGGCTAAAAAAGCCGCCGCGATTGGGGCGGGCGAATTACTGGTCACTAGTATTGACAGCGACGGGCAGAAGGGCGGTTATGACAATGAGCTTAACCGGGCTATTTCTGAAGCGGTCAGTGTGCCGCTGATCGCTTCCGGCGGTGCCGGTACGCTGGATCACCTATATGATGCTTTAACCGTCGGCAAGGCGGACGCAGTGCTGGCCGCCAGTATCTTTCATTATGGCAGTTACACCATTGAACAGGCAAAAGATTATCTGTGCCGTAAAGGCATAGCCGTCAGGCAATAAGGAGCCGAAATGAGAACTTTGGTACCCGCTAAGTTTATTGTGGAGCGTGACCCGGACAAGTGTATCAAGTGCCAGGTCTGTGTTAACCAATGCAGTTTTGACAGTCACTACTATGATTCCGATGACGATGAAATAAAATGTCGTGACGGTAAGTGTATCGGCTGTCACCGCTGTGTACTGTTCTGCCCCACCAATGCCCTGGTTGTCCGGCGTAATCCGCTGGAATACCGGGAAAATTCCGGCTGGAAGCCGGAGTATATTGAAGATATCCAGAAGCAGGCGGAACAGGGCGGAATGCTGTTGACCGGTATGGGCACTGACAAGGCACCGCGCATTTACTGGGATCACCTGATGCTAAACGCTTCCCAAGTGACCAATCCTTCCATTGACCCTTTACGGGAACCGATGGAGATGCGGACCTATCTGGGCTCCAAACCGGATCAGATTGAGATTGACCCGGTTACCGGCGGTCTGGCCACCCAAATCGCACCGCAGGTGAAACTGGAAGTCCCCATTATGTTTTCCGCCATGAGTTACGGCGCCGTTAGCCTGAATGTCCAGGAATCCCTGGCGCGGGCGGCGGTAGAACTCGGTACGATGTGGAATACCGGTGAGGGCGGTTTGCATCCGTCACTGGCTAAATACGGCGATAACACTATCATTCAGGTCGCCAGCGGCCGTTTCGGTGTGTATTCCGATTATTTGAATTCCGGCCGGATAGTGGAAATCAAGATTGGTCAGGGTGCCAAGCCCGGTATCGGCGGCCATTTGCCCGGCGAAAAGGTGTCGGCGGAAGTTTCGCTGACCCGCATGATTCCCCAGGGCACCGACGCTATCTCGCCGGCACCCCAGCACGACATCTATTCCATTGAAGACCTGTCGCAGCTGATATATGCCTTGAAAGAGGCTACCAACTATAAGCGCCCGATATCGGTGAAGATTGCCGCGGTGCATAATTCACCGGCCATCGCTTCCGGTATGGTGCGCGCCGGCGCTGACATCATTGTGCTTGACGGTGTGCGCGGCGCCACCGGTGCTGCGCCTAAAGTCATTCGCGACAACGTCGGCATTCCCATTGAACTGGCGCTGGCGGCCGTGGATACCCGGCTGCGGGCCGAAGGCATCCGCAATCAGGCCTCCCTGGTTATCTCCGGCGGCATCCGGACGTCCGGCGACGTGGCCAAGGCCATAGCACTGGGCGCGGATGCGGTCAACATCGGCACAGCGGCGCTGATAGCCCTGGGTTGCCGGGTGTGTCAGCAGTGCCATACCGGCAAATGTGCCTGGGGTATTTGTACCTCTGACCTGAAATTGACCAAGCGCATCAATCCGGAAATCGGCGCCCGTCGGGCGGCCAATCTGGTCCGCGGCTGGGCGCTGGAGATCAAGGACATGCTGGGCGGCATGGGCGTTAACGCTCTTGAAAGCCTGCGTGGCAACCGGCTGCATCTGCGCGGTTATGGTCTGAGTGAAAAAGAACTTGAAATTCTGGGTGTAAGGATGGCTGGTGAATAGTATGACCAAGACGGCTTCAACTCCGAAAACGGTACAGATAGACACGACCGGTATTTATTACCGGGACCTGAATAAAACCCTGCGGCAGCTGGCCGATGAGGGGGTGGAGCGTGTTGAGCTGAACAATGTCTGCGGGCAGCGCTATATTGCCACCGACCTCTCCCGTCCGATGGAATTCAAGATCACCGGTACGCCGGGCAATGACCTGGGTGCTTTTATGAACGGTTCCAGAATTGAAGTCTTCGGCAATGCCCAGGACTGTATGGCTAATACCATGAATGCCGGAGAAATTATCGTCCACGGCCACGCCGGCGATATCTGCGGCATGGCGGCCCGCGGCGGCCGGATTTTTATCCGGGACTATGTGGGCTACCGCGCCGGTATTCATATGAAGGAATATCAGGACAAGAAGCCGGTGATGGTTATCGGCGGTGCCGGGCAGGATTTCCTGGGAGAATATATGGCCGGAGGAGTGCTGGTGGTGCTCGGTCTGGGCCTGGCCGAAGGTGAAAAACACAAAGCCAATTTTATCGGTACCGGGATTCACGGCGGTGTTATTTATATCAGCGGCGGCTTTGAGCCCCATCAACTGGGCAAGGAAGTCGGCGTGGCGGAACTTGATGAAGCTGACCGGGAAGTACTGGCCGGCTTGGTAAACGAATACTGCGGTCATTTTGGCGGCGATGCAGAGACGATTATGAAGCGTTCTTTCAAGAAACTCTACCCGAAGAGTTTACGGCCTTACGGCCGGCTGTATTCCTACTAGCAAATACTTTGTTTAAAATATTGCTGCTGGCTGAGGAAACGGACAAAACCAGGGAACTCAAAAACCGCCTTTCCCGGGAAGGGTACATTTGTGTCCTGGAGCCGCCGGGAGAAACTCCGGCTGAGAAGGTGGTACAGCAATCCCCCCGGTTAGTGGTTCTGGACGTGCCGACCGACGGCGACTGGCCGGAGTTAGACGCGGCCGGGCTGGAAAAACAGCCCTATTATATCCTGATGGCTTTTCGTCATCGTTTGGCAGAACTGGCTGATGAGACGGCTGCATTGGATTTTGTTCTCAAACCGTTTGATATTGATGAACTGCTGGCCCGCATCCGCCGGGTCGCCATTAAAGCTGATGCCGCTCCGTCTACTGAGGTGATTTCCGCCGGAGATCTGACCATAGATACCGCCCGTTGTGAAGTTACCCTGGCTGGGAAATCGGTTGATCTGACTTTCCGCGAATATGAACTGCTCAAATTTCTGGCTTCCAACCGGGGCCGGGTCTTCAGCCGGGAAATCCTGCTCAATAAAGTCTGGGGCTTTGATTATTTCGGCGGCGATCGCACCGTTGACGTGCATATCCGGCGTCTGAGAGCTAAGATTGAAGAATACGGACAGGTGTATGTGGAGACTGTCCGGAATATCGGCTATCGCTTCAAGCGCAACCTTTAATTCGCCGGGCCTTGCGGTTAAAGTCGGGCGTGTTGAGAGGCAAAGGTGTACCAATGAACGTCGGCATACTGCAGTTCAGTATCAGGCTGCCTGAAAGCCATTCGCTTAAGGAAAAGCGACAGGTGGTTAAGTCCCTGGTGGCGCAGCTTAACAACCGTTTCAACGTTTCAGCTGCTGAAGTAGCCGACCAGGACCTGTGGCAGACCGCCGCCATCGGCGTGGCCTGTCTGTCCAACGACAAACGCCATACCAATGAAGTCCTTACCAAGGCGCTGGCTTTCGCCTCAACCTTTGATCTGGAAATGCTGGAATCCAGCATGGAAATTATAGATATCTGACGTGGGTATTCAGGAATTCGTCGCCTTTCTTCAAGCCTCTGCGGAGTTGACCGGGTGTCTGGCGCACCTGGAAAGTATCCCCCCCAGGGAGGCGGTTACCGGGGAATCAGACCACCCACTGGCGCCTCGTCTGACCGCGGCGCTGCAGCAACAGGGTCTGTGGCCGCTGTATAGTCATCAGGCACAGGCGGTTGACGCAGCGCTCTCCGGCCGGAATGTTTTCATCGCTACGCCGGCGGCTTCCGGCAAGAGTCTTGGATATTATCTGCCGGTGCTCCAGGCTTTGTTGGCGGACGTCAACGCCACAGCTCTTTATCTGGCACCGACCAAAGCCCTGGAACAGGACCAGTTGCGTCATTTCACCGATTTGTTCTACCCGGCGCTTGTCCGCCGGCATGACTATGCCACCTTTGACGGCGATACTCCCGGCGCGGCCCGGGGCCATATCAGGCGTGAAGCCCGGTTTATCCTGTCTAATCCGGACATGCTCCATGCCGGCATCCTGCCTAACCATCAGCAGTGGCGCCGGTTTCTGGCAAATTTGAAATATGTGGTTATTGATGAGGCTCACCAGTACCGCGGTATTTTCGGTTCGCATCTGGCCCTGGTGTTACGCCGCTTGCGGCGGATTTGCCGCCGCTATGGTGCCCAGCCGCGCTTTATTCTGGCTTCGGCCACTATCGGCAACGCTGCTGAGTTTGCCACCGCGCTGACCGGCCTTGAATTTAGCGTTATTGATACCGACGGCGCCCCTTACGGCGGCAAGGATTTTCTTTTCTGGAATCCGCCGCTGACCGATCCGGAGCGCGCCCAGCGGCGCAGTGCCTCAGCTGAAGCGACGGTGTTGTTTACCGACCTGATTGCCCGCGGCATTCGCACCCTGACCTTCGCCCGCAGCCGCCGTTTAGCCGAGGTGATTTACAGCCACGCCCGGGAACGTTTGCGCAAACAAGCCCCGGAGCAAGCCGACCGGATCAAGCCGTATCGGGCCGGTTATCTGGCGGAGGACCGCCGCCGGATTGAAAAGGAATTGTTCAGCGGGCGGCTGACCGGCGCGGTGGCTACTTCGGCACTGGAGCTGGGGATAGACGTCGGCTCGCTGGAAGCCGCCGTACTGACCGGTTATCCCGGCTCCATTGCTTCAGCCTGGCAGCAAGCCGGACGCAGCGGGCGGCGGCAACAGCGGTCATTGTCCATTATGGTGGCCCGCAACGACCCGCTGGACCAGTATTTTATGCGCCACCCGGACTTCTTCTTCGGTCATTCCAATGAGGCCGCGTTGATCAACCCGGATAACCGGCAAATCGCTGCCGCTCACTTGTTGTGCGCTGCCTGGGAGGCGCCTTTGGCCGCGGCAGACGGCGAATATTTTGGACCGGGGTATGCTTCTCATTTGCAGGGTCTGGTGGACCAGGGGCTGCTGAAAGTGCGCCGGGGGCAGTACCATCCTTCCTCTGATGTCGCCTATCCCGCCCGGGACGTAAGCATCCGCGGTGCCGGGGGTTCTGATTACACTATTGTTGACCATACCACCGGAGCCTTGCTGGAAACGCTGGAATCGCAAACCGCGTTATTTCAGCTCTTCCCCGGCGCCGTCTATTTGCACCAGGGTGAAAGCTATTTGGTGCGGTCACTGGATATGGAAACCCGGATTGCCGGGGTTGAGCCGAATGAAGAAGCCTATTATACCGAGGCCCGGGAGATTAACGACCTCAAAGTGGTCAATGTCCACCGTTCCACCTTCATCCGGGGGATACCGGTGTCGCTGGGTGAGGTTGAGGTTACGGTGACTGTGGTTGGTTTCAAACGTAAAGCCCAGTTCACTGAGGAAGTCCTGGGGGAAGAAGCGCTGGACATGCCGCCACAGCGTTTTAATACGGTTGCCCTGTGGTTTGAATTACCGGAAAACCTGATTCATCACGGGACTGGTGCGGCCCTGGATTTTGCCGGGGGACTTCACGCCGTGGAGCATGCCGCCATCGGGATTCTGCCGCTGTATGCACTCTGCGACCGCAACGATATCGGTGGTCTGTCCACGCCGCTTCATCCTGATACCGGCGCGGCCACGGTGTTCATATATGATGCTCATGCCGGTGGGGTCGGTATATCAGAAAAGGGCTATGAGATCGTAGTCCAGCTCTGGGAGGCGGCGCTCAAAGCCATCGCTGAATGTCCCTGCGAAAGCGGGTGTCCGGCCTGTATTCAATCACCCAAATGCGGCAATAATAACGAACCGCTGGACAAGGTCGCGGCTCAGGTGCTGTTGCGGGGTTTACTCGGGCTGAAGACCGCGGAAAGCGATCCGGCACCATCGTGAGTTTTTACAACCCTCTGGTTTTATGGAATAATGGCGTACCGCATCAATTGGAGCAATGGTGAGTTTATATCGTAACCGACAATTCTGGGTGACCGCCGGGCTGGGCGCGGTGTTTACAGTGGCCGTTTATAGCGACCTGTTGCGCGGGCAGGTGCCGGTCGGCGATGAATTTCAATTGGTCTTTTTTGCCATCCAGCAGATATTATTTCTGACCGTGGTGTCGCTGGCAACTTTTAGATTCGGACTGAACATCGGTTTTACCTTCTGGGCGATACTTGGTGCCTTGACCATACCGTATGCCATCATGTTCCTGACCACTAACTGGCACCCTTACCTGCTTTTGGAAATGGTCATTATCGGATTAATTGGCTTGGCGGCAGTGGGACTGATTAACGGCTATGAACAGGGTAAACAAAAACTTCTGGAATACCAGCATACACTGGAAGACAAGGTCAGGGACCGCACTCAGGATCTAAGCGAAGCTAACCGGGCGCTGGAAAAAGACATCATCAAACGCAAGAAGGTGGAAGCTGAACTGCGGGAAGCCCTGGCCGAGGTCAAGGCTTTGTCCGGCCTGTTGCCGATCTGTGCCAACTGTAAGCAGATACGCGACGATAAGGGTTACTGGAGCAGTGTGGAAAAATACATCAGCACCCATTCCGAGGCGGAATTCACCCACGGCATCTGTCCGGACTGCCTGACCAAGCTGTATCCCAGTTATTACGGTCCCGACGGCAAGAAGAAGACCCGTGACAAGGCCGAGCAGTCCCCTTCAGACAATTAACTCCGGTCTTCAGTGCCCCCGCAGTTGATCCCTCAAGACAGCATTCCGGTCGGTCTACCGCCGGTCGCGGATGCTTTTTCGGAAGACCGCGTCTTTGAAGCCCGACGAGCGTTCCCCAATCTGTTTGATCCGCATGATGTACTGCAATCCCGGTATCAGCAGCAGCAGGAAGGTGTAGACCAGGAACGTCATGGAGTCATAAACCAGCCAGGCGACAAAACCGAAGGTCACAAAAGCGATGCTGTAACTCAGAGTGGGGAACCTGGTGATCAATAACAGCAAACCGAAAGCCGCCATATAGACGGGAATGCCCCAGGGCATCAAAAAGGCCAGCACCCCGATACATGTTGCCCCGCCCTTGCCGCCCTTGAATTTCAGCCAGACCGGCAGGACATGACCGACCACGGCGACCATACCAGCGGCCAGCTCCACCAGTTGCGGGGTTTCCAATAATCGGGCGATGGCCACCGCCAGCGCACCCTTGCTGATGTCGGCCGTCAGCACCAGCATCCCCGGCCAGAAGCCCACCTGGTAGAAGGTGTTCATGGTGCCCATGTTTTTGGTGCCGACCTGGCGGATGTCAAAGTGCTTGACCCAGCGTCCCATCAGGTAAGCCAGCGGAAAACTGCCGATAATGTAAGCGGCGATGAGTGCCAGAATGATAGCCAAAGTGTCGTTCATTTCAGCCCCTTGTGTTTCAGACTGACGGCGCGAAATCCACTATGTTGAGGCGCAATGTCTCCCGGCCGTTGAACCGGTCCATCTCCAGATTATATACAATATCCAGCGGGTCCGGTAGTATTTTTTTCATTTCCGCGGCCTGTCGGAAGGCGATGCCTTCCCAGACAACACCGCCCTGAGTCAGCCTGAGCTTCAGATGATCGCCGCCGGCACCGATGGCGCGGTAATCCGGGACGGACACGCACCGGGAGACAAACAGCGGCGGCCGGTTGCCCTCGCCGAAAGGCGCCAGGCTTTGCAGCATCTGAAACAGCCCGCCGCCCAGTTCCTTCAATGTGGCTTCGGCGTCAATCTGCAGCACCGGCTGCAGGTCAAGCGCGGCCAGTTCCCGGTCGGCAATCTCCCCAAGCAGGGCGGCCAGTTCCGGCAGGTCTTGCGGCTTCAGACTGAAGCCCGCCGCCTGGGCATGGCCGCCGTAGTGGCACAACAGGTGACCGCAACGGTCAATGGCCTCGGTGATATTAAAGCCGGGGATAGAGCGGCAACTGGCAGTGGCCAGTTTGCCGTCGAGCCGAACCACAATACTGGGGCGGTAAAATTCGTCACTCAGACGGCCGGCCACCAGACCCAGAATACCCTGAGGGCATTCTTCGTCTTCAATGAACAACAGGGATTTCAATGGTTCGGCCATGACCTTGTCCCGCGCCTTATTGACATAAAGCAAGGTTAAACGCTGGCGTTCAATATTCTGGGCTTCCAGTTCCGCCGCCAGCACCATGGCTTCATCGGCGCTGGCGGCGGTCAGCAGATTATAACCGGCAATGGCGTGATTCAGCCGTCCGGCGGCATTCAGCCGCGGGGCCACCTGCCAGGAGATACTTTCGGCTTCCAGTTGACCGGCCCGGAGGCGGGACAGGTTGATAATTTCGGTCAGCCCCGGCGAAGGATGGTCGTTGAGGTGTTTCAAGCCTTCCTTGACCAGGTAACGGTTTTCACCGGTCAGGGGCATGATGTCAGCAATGGTACCCAGGGCCGTCAGTTCCAGAAGGTGTTCCCGCGGCAACGGTTTGCCCATGCCGCTGAACAGTGCTTCCACCACTTTGAAGGCGACACCGGCACCGGATAATTCGGTGAACGGATATTTGGAGTCCGTCCGCTTGGGGTCAATGACGGCGACAGCCGGCGGCTTTTCATGTCCCGGCAGGTGATGGTCGGTGATGATGACATCCAGGCCTATTTTAGCGGCCGCCCGGATCTCATCAACGGCGTTGATGCCGCAGTCCACGCTGATGACCAGCGTCATGCCTTCGGCTGCCAGTTTCTTTAAAGCCTCAGTCTTCAGCCCGTAGCCTTCGGTCAGGCGATGGGGGATATAAGGCGAGGCGTCGGCCCCCAGGCACTTCAAGCCGGTAACCATGATGGCCGTAGCCGTAATGCCGTCGGCATCAAAATCACCGTAGACGACAATCCGTTCGCCGCTGAGAATCGCCTGGTAGATGCGGGTCATGGCCGGCTGAATATCCGGCAGCAGCATCGGGTCTGATGACAGGCGAGCGTCGCCGGCCAGGAACAGCTCGGCTTCGATCTCGTTCTTGATACCGCGGTTGGCCAGAATCCGGGCCATCAGCGCCGGGAAAGCCCGGCCGAGGGCTTCGGGGACAGCGCCGTCGGCGACGCGCCAACGGCCGCCGCGCATCAGCTACGCCTCGCTGTATTGGCGCAGGATGAGGACGGAGTTATGGCCGCCGAAGCCAAACGAATTGGACAGCGTGGTGCGGACTTTGGCTTTTCGGGCGGTATTCGGTACATAATCAAGGTCACAATCCGGATCGGGGGTGGTGTAATTTATTGTCGGCGGAATTATACCATTTTTGATAGTCAGGGCGCAGATGGCGGCTTCCGTCGCCCCGGCGGCGCCGATGAGGTGCCCCAGCATGGATTTAGTGGAACTGACGGCCACCTTATAAGCGTGGTCGCCGAGGACCGTCTTGATGGCCCGGGTTTCCATCTTGTCGTTAAGCTGGGTAGAGGTGCCGTGGGCGTTGACGTAGTCAATCTCAGTTGGCTCAATGGCGGCACGCTCAAAGGCCATGACCATGGCGCGGGCGGCGCCTTCGCCGCTTTCAATCGGCTGGGTGATGTGAAAGGCGTCGCCGCTGGCGCCGTAGCCGATAACCTCGGCGATGATTTCGGCCCCGCGGCCGATGGCGACTGAAAGCTCTTCCAATACCAGTACCGCTGCCCCCTCGCTCATAACAAAGCCGGTCCGGCCGGCATCAAAAGGCCGGGAAGCGTGGGTCGGGTCGTCATTGGCCGTTGACAGTGCGTTCAGGGCATTGAAGGCGGCGAAGGCCAGCGGATTCATGCCGCATTCGGCGCCGCCGGCCAGCATGGCATCGGAGCGTCCCTGTTTGATGCTTTCAAAGGCGACCCCGATGGCATCAGAGCCGGACGAACAAGCCGAGGTAGTACAGAAATTAGGGCCCTTCAACCCCAGGGCAATGGAAACCTGGGCCGCGCCCATATCGGAAATCATCATCGGAATCAGAAACGGGGTAATCCGGTCGGGGCCTTTTTCCAAAAATATTTTGGTTTGTTCAAACATGGTGCTCAAACCGCCGATGCCGGAGCCGATGATGACCCCGGTCTCCTGGCCGCGCGCTTCACAATCAAACCCGGCCGCCTCAACCGCCTGCCGGGCGGCGGCGACGGCTAACTGGGCGAAGCGATCCATGCGGCGGACATCCTTGCGGTTGATGAAATCGGTTGGTTCAAAACCTTTGACCTCACCGCCGAAGCGGGTTTCCAGGTTAGACGCGTCAAAAAGGGTAACGTTTTCAATGCCGTTACGGCCGTTAATCAGGCCGTCCCAGGTGGTGTCCGTACTCAAGCCGAGCGGACTGACCATACCGATACCGGTAATGACCACGCGGCGGTTATTGGCGGGAACTGTATTAGAATCGGACATCAGCAGCGTACCTCAAAGCAAAGATGTCTATTTATAGCATATTATTGAATGATAGTTCAATGATTATTTTTTAAACTTTGGCGCGAATCCGTGGACAATGGTGACATATACGAACTGCGCTTGACCTAATCTGTAGTTATGTTAGAATACATAACAATAAAATCAGGCGTTGAGGTAGGCGGCATGAAGACCGATGTAGACAATTTTCTGAATTACCTGATGGTGGAGAAGGGTTTTTCGGGTAACACCCGGGACGCCTATCACAATGACCTCAGCCAGATGGCCGATTTTGGCGTAAAGACTTTACGAAAACGCGGCGATCAGGATTTATGGGATAATTTCAGTCGTCAGGATATGCTGTCTTATATCCTGGACCTGAAAGAACGCAACTACGCGGTGACCACAGTAGTGCGCAAACTGGCGGCGGCCAAAAGCTTTTTCAGCTTTTTACTGGAGGAGAAGAAAATCCGCCGGAATCCCACTGATAATATTGAGTCCCCCAAGGTCGGCAAACCGCTGCCGGACGCCATTTCGGTGCAGCAGGTTAAAGCACTGCTGGAACAGCCCACCAAGAGCGGCGGTCAGGAGTCCAAGCGCGATCGGGCCATGCTGGAGCTTCTTTACGCCAGCGGTATGCGGGTCAGTGAGCTCATCGGTCTTAATGTGGCCGACGTGGATACTGACGAAGAGCAGGTGAGGTGTTTCGGCAAAGGCAGCAAGGAACGGATTGTGCCCATTCATCCCCAGGCAGCCCGGATCGTCTTTGAATATACCAACGAAGTCCGTCCCCGGTTACTTCGCCATGATGATGAGCAGGCGTTGTTTCTCAACCGCCGGGGCGAACGGCTGACCCGGCAGGGCTTATGGCAGATTCTTAAGGAATACGCCGCTGCCGCCGGCCTTTCCGGCGAGGTCACACCCCATACTCTGCGTCATTCTTTTGCGACCCATATGCTCAACGGCGGTGCGGATTTACGTTCCGTCCAGGAGCTGCTGGGCCACGCCAATATTTCCACCACTCAGATTTATACCCACCTGACTTCAGAGCATATTCGCCGCGCCTATGACAGCGCGCACCCCCGCGCCCGGAAATAACCGCAAATAACTTAACAGGACAGATAAATATGGCCGACAAATACTCCCATAAACCAACCAAGAAAAAGAAAGCCCAACCCCGCAAACCGGCCGCTGCTTTGGAAACCACGCCGTATCAATCGGCGGCTCCGGCCGCGGTTACTGCGGCGCCCGTTCCCGCTGCCGTTGTCCAGCTGGAGAAGCCGACGGCTGTTGCCCCTAATCTGGCAGCCGAACTCAAACGGGTCGGTGTCCTGGGCGGGATACTGCTGGTGGTGCTGGTGGCGGCTTCATTTGTGGTGAGCTAAACCAACTCTCCGGAGGCAGACATGGAAGTTATTCACGCCATTAAAACCCGGCGCAGTCACCGCCAATATACCGACGAAGTTGTTACCGCCGATGAACTTAATGCCGTCATGGACGCCGCCCGCTGGGCACCTTCCTGGGCCAACAGCCAGTCCTGGCACTTTGTGGTGGTGCTGGATAAGGGTGTTAAATCCCGGATTGCCGACTCACTTACCGGCAACAGGGCTTCGCAGGCAGTCCAACAGGCGCCGGTCCTGATTGTCTGTTGTGCCGAGCCGGGCAAATCCGGTTGCTTTGATGGCGCGCCGGTGACCGACAAAGGGTTATCCTGGTATATGTATGATGCCGCGCTGGCGATGCAGAATCTTTCACTGGCCGCCCATGAACTCGGGCTGGGGACGGTTCACCTGGGGCGGTTCGATGCCGCTGCAGTCGGCAGCATCGTCAATTTGCCGGATAATCTGGTGGTGGTCGCCATGACCCCGCTGGGACATCCGCCCGCCGATGCCAGTCCGCCGGCGCCGCCGCGTAAAAGATTGGAAGAAATCATCACTTACGATGCCTTTGAGCGCCCCGGTATATGACTTTTACACGCTGGCTGTATATCGCCGGGAGCGTATTTGTCACCGGCATGTTTATCGGCAGTCTGCTGCCTGCCGGGGCGATTGCTGAGGAGTTATCTATTTTTGATGAGTTGGCCGGTGAGACGCAGTCTCTTTCCGGCGCCGGCCTGCTGGTTTTTATTCTGTTAAACAACGTTACTGCCTTTATGATGGCGTTTCTGGTCGCCCCGCTGTTGCTCCTGTTGCCGCTGGCTTCACTGTTTCTGAACGGCGCAGTCATCACTCTGGTGTCCCGGCTGGTGCTGGAGGATCAGTCAATCGGTTTCCTGATGGCCGGCCTGCTGCCGCATGGCGTCATTGAGATTCCGGCCTACATTCTGGCCATGGCCGCGTCACTGAGTTTCGGTTTTGCTGTTCTGCGCGGCCTGTTCCGACCGGCTTACCGTCCGCAGGTGCTGCCGGAATTCAAGACCAACCTGCGGCGTCTGGGGATTGCCCTGACTCTTTTAGTACCGGCCGCTTTGATTGAAAGTTTTATCACTCCCCTTTTTATCGGCTGGTTCGGATAAATTAAAGCAGAACCGGTAGAGCCGGGTGTTGACTTGCCCCATTCGCACCGGCTGGTTATAATAGCCCCCAATGACTAAATAACAGGATAGGTGACACATGGAGAACTATGGCATAGCCAGTATCCGAAACGTGGCGCTCCTGTCGCACAGCGGCGCCGGTAAAACTACTCTGGCCGAGGCGATGAATTTCAGCGCCGGTGCCGTTACCCGGATGGGTAAGGTAGATGATGGAACGACGGTGTCGGATTATGACCCCGATGAAGTAAAGCGAAAGATAAGTATAAATCTTTCGCTTTTGCCTTTTAAGTGGCAAAACTCCAAGATCAATATTCTGGACGCACCGGGTTATGCTGACTTTGCCGGCGAGACCCGGGCGGCGGTAGCCGCGGCGGAAAGCGCCGCTATTGTAGTCTCGGCTTCGTCGGGTGTTGAAGTCGGCACTGAGCAGGCCTGGATGACCGCCGAGGCCGCCGGCCTGCCGCGCTGTATTGTCATGAATAAAATGGAACGGGAAAACGTTAATTTTGACTCGGTCATTGAAGCCCTGAAAACCCGGTTCGGTGCCGGTTGCGTGGCGCTCACCGTGCCTATCGGCGCCTATAAGGACTTTAACGGCGTCGTCAATGTGCTGACCCAAAAGGCATTCACCGGCGCTCATCCCGCTCAGGAAGGCCCCGTCCCTGCCGAGATGGCCGAGGCCGTGGCGGCTTATCGTGAACGGCTGATTGAGGCGGTGGCTGAAAATGATGACGAACTGATTGAAAAATTTCTGGGCGGCGAGGAAATCACCGACACCGAACTAACCAAGGCGCTCAAGCAGGCCATTCTGGACCGGGCAGTCTTTCCGGTGGTGTCGGCCTCGGCGCTGAATAATACCGGCATTGATTCGCTGCTGGATTTCATCGTAGATTTCATGCCTTCACCGGAACACCGTACGGTGGCGCTGGCGGACGGCAGTGAGCTTAATGCTGGTGACGGCGGCAGCCTGGCGGCGCTGGTGTTCAAAACCACGGCCGACCCGTACGTCGGCAAACTGACCTATTTCCGGGTTTTCCGGGGTACACTGACTTCCAATACTCATGTCTGGAACAGCACTAAAAATGTTGACGAGCGCGTCGGGCAACTATATATCATGCACGGCAAAAATCAGGAACCGGCGACTCAGATCGGCGCCGGTGATATCGGGGCGGTGGCCAAACTGGCAGTCACGGTGACCAACGATACCCTGGCGGCGCAGGATGCGCCGGTTATCATTGCCCCCATTGTCTTCCCGTCAGCGTCCTACTCCGTGGCGGTGCATCCCCGGTCCAAGGCTGATGTGGATAAACTCGGCCAGGCCATAAACAGACTGCTGGAGGAAGACCCGACGCTGGAGAGTCATCGGGATGCCGACACCCATGAAACCATCGTTTCCGGTCTGGGTGATACTCAGATGGATGTGATGGCGGAGAAAATGGCCCGCAAGTACTCGGTGGCGGTTGACCTTAAAGCACCGCGGGTGCCGTATAAAGAAACCATTACCGGAGCGGCTAAGGCGGAATACAAGCACAAGAAACAGACCGGCGGCCATGGCCAGTATGGCCATGTGGTGCTGGAGGTAGAAGCTCTGCCGGCCGGCAGCGGCGTGGAGTTTGTGGACAAGGTGGTCGGGGGTGCGGTGCCGCGCAACTATATTCCAGCGGTGGAAAAGGGTATCAAGGAAGCGGTGCAGGACGGCGGCAGTCTGGGCTTCCCCATTGTTGACGTCCGCGCAACACTGGTTGACGGCGGTTTTCACCCCGTGGATTCCTCGGAAATCTGCTTCAAGATTGCCGGCTCCGGTGCACTCAAGAAAGGCATGGAAGTGGCCGGACCGATTCTGCTGGAACCGGTAGTGGCGCTCAAAATAACCGTGCCGTCCGCGGTTGTCGGTGATATCATCGGTGATCTTAACACCAAGCGCGCGCACGTGCAGGGGATGAATCCTGACGGCGAATTGACGACTATTGACGCTATGGCGCCGCTGGCCGAAGTTCAGCGCTATGCGGTGGATTTAAAAAGCCTGACCCACGGGCAGGGGCGTTTTACCATGACCTTTGACCATTACGCGCAGGTTCCGGCCCACCTGACCCAAAAGCTGGTGGAAGAGCGGGCGGCGGAAGTGGCGGCGGCGCAAACCGTCCACTGAGCATAATCGGCCGCAGACGGCCGGGCATAGTACAAAAAACCGGCGGGGAGGGCGAGAGTCCTCCCCGTTTATTTAATAAGGCAGACGCCTCGGGCGGCGTGAATGGCCGTGGCCTTCAAACTGGCGAAAACCAGCTTGCCGATGACCAGTTCCAGGTCGGCAGCCGCCTGCTGGGTGACCACCGCCATCAGAGTCAGGCCGTCGGCATCTAACTCCAGCCGCACCAGCGGGCTGACCAGACTGAGGCGGGTGATGGTGCCGGCAAAATGATTGCGGGCGCTGGTTTTATCGTCCGTGACCGAGATAACGATATCTTCCGGCCGGATGAAGAGGTCAACAGTATCACCAGGTTTGAAATCACCGACTGCCTGGATGGCCCGGCCGGCGGCGGCCACGGTGAACAGTCCGTTGTCTGCGGCGGTGACTGTGCCGCTGAGGATGTTTTCCACCCCGATGAATTCGGCCACGGCGCGGCAGGCCGGCGCCATGAATATCTCCTGGGCCTGGCCCAGTTGCAGTAGTTTTCCGGCTACCAGCACACCAATGCGGTCGGCCAGCCGCTGCCCCTGAGCCAGGTCATGCGTAGTCATGACCACGGTCAGATTCCGCGCCTGGATCACGCTGGAAATGAGTTCTTCAACCATGACGGTGGACTGGGGGTCAAGATTGGCCGTAGGTTCGTCCAGAAATAATAATTCCGGGCGGGTGACCAGTGCCCTTGCCAGTGCAACACGCTGAGTTTCACCGCCGGACAGCGTTTTAGCGTGACGGTTGATATAAGCGTCCATCTTAACAAGAGCTAAAGCCTCATGCACCTGCGCCTTGATGACGTCCTTTTTTATGCCGCGCCAGCGCAACGGCTGAGCAACATTGTCAAAAACACTGGTGGTAAAGACCAGCGGCTTTTGATGTACGAATGCCATACGCCGGCGCAACGGCAGGCGATCTGTTTTATTATTCACTGTCTGGTTGAAAATGCTGATGCTGCCGGATGATGGGATTTCCAGCAGATCCAGCAGTCGGATCAGCGTACTCTTACCAGCTCCTGAAGGGCCGATGATGCCGAGTGTTTCGCCGGGTTCAACTTTAAGGTCAACATCTCGCAGGACCGTGGTTTCGTTGTAGGATTGGGTTAACCCGCTGGTTTCAATAATCGGCATCGGCTTATTCTATCCGTCTGACTTTATATTTGGTCTCATGCTGTTGCATCCAGCCCAGAGTAAAATTAATAATCAGTGCAATCACCAGTAATATTATACCAAGCGCGATTGACAACTCAATATCACCGCGTCCAGTTTCCAGCGAGATGGCCGTGGTCAGCACGCGGGTATAACCGCTGATATTGCCGCCGATCATCAGTGCCAGGCCGACCTCGGAAATAGCGCGGCCGAAACCCAGAATGAAGGCGGTAAATATGGCGAACCGCGCTTCTTTAACCATCAGAATACCCATTTGCAGCCCGCTGGCACCCAGCGTTACCGCCGTTTCCCGGGCCTGTCGGTCAATACCTGAATGAGCGGAAATTACCAGACCGAGCATAAGCGGTGTTACCAATAATGCCTGACCGATAATCATGATGGTGGGGGTGAACAACAGCCCCATTTCACCCAACGGTCCGGTCCGGGAAAAAAACAAGAAAACCAGAAGACCTACCAGTACTGTCGGCAGGCTGAAAAGCGTGTTGATGAAGCTGATCAGCAGGGATTTACCAGGGAAGGTATTGTGAAATATCAATGCCCCCAGCGGCAGAGCTACCATAGCCGCGATGAGGCTGGAGGTCGCTGAAATACTCAGCGACCTCCAGGCGATCTCAATCACTTCAGAGTCAAGTGAGAAAATAAGCTCAAGCGCTTTTTGCAGACCCAGCCAAATAGCTTCCACAATTTTCCTTATTCAGTCGGTTCGATACCGTAGGTGGGTTTAAAGAGGGGTGCTCCGTAATCTTTAACCCCGTATTGTCCGATAATATCCTGAATTTCCTTGGACATCAACCATTCAGCCATAATCTGTGCCGCCTCGGCATTCCTGACTCCCACAACTTTATCAGGATTTACCGGAATGGCGGAATAGACATTAAGAAGAATGGAACCGGTGTCGACAATCGCAGCCAGACCGGTGTTGCCTTTGTAGGCTAGGAACGTTCCCATGTCTGATATAGTGTATCCCTGAAGTTCACTGGCCATCAACAAAGTGGGGCCCATACCGCGACCAGCCTCCACATACCAATCGCCGGCTTGCCGAATATCGGCATAGTTGAATCCGGCGGCAGCCCAGATAGCCTTTTCCTTGGCATGGGTCCCGGAATCATCACCACGGGAGATGAATTTGGTGCTTCCTGATTCAGCCAGTTTCTGGAAGGCAGCCTCAGGCGACAGGCCTTTCAACCCTAAAGGGTCATTAGCCGGGCCGACGATGACAAAATAGTTCGAGGCGAAGGCCGAACGCTCGAGACCGTAGCCGTCAGCGATAAACGCCAGTTCTCTGGTCTTGTCGTGAACGGCGATCAGATCAACATCACCGCGTTTACCGTATTCAATAGAAATACCGGTACCGGCATAGAGAACATCAACCTCAACTCCGTACTTGTCTTCAAACATGGGCTCCAGTAATGACCACAAGCCGGTATCATAAAGACTGGTTGTGGTGGCGATGCGCAACCGGATGGAGGGATCCAGAATGGATAACCCTTCATCAGTAGTTGCCGTGGGCTGAATGGTAGGGTCGGGGTTACCAGTTCCGCAACCGACTGTGCTGATTGCGACCAGCATCGCCGCAAACAACACCGTTGATAATTTTAGCCAAAACCTTTTCATCATTAAGTTCCTTCAACAATAATATTTCCGTAGAAACAAAAACACCTCTTTTTTAAGGAGGTGCGCGGCCAGACAATACCCCAGTCATGGCTACTCTCCTTTCCAAATCACGGGAGACCGCCCCGTTTCCGAGGCGACCCTTGGGGTGGTCAATCCACCCGCCGTTCCCGGCACCATGTCTTAAAAAGATTTAGGTTCCAGGAATTCAGAGATCAATATTCAATTATGGCAGCATATTAGCACATGGTACTAATACCGTCAACCGGGTTAATTCCCGGTCAGCTCCCTGACCTTGACGGTCAGCGCCGGTAAGACCTTTTTCCAGTCAGCGACAATGCCGTAGGTTGCCGAATTAAAGATGTTCGCCTCCGGGTCCTTGTTGATGGCCACGGTTGTTTTAGCACCGGCGACGCCGGACAGATGCTGAGATGAGCCGGAAATGCCTATGGCGATATACAGGTCAGGGGCGATGACTTTGCCGGTAATGCCAATCTGGGCGCTTTCCGGCCACCAATCCTGGTCACAGGGCGGCCGGGAGGCACCGACGCTGCCGCCGACCAGGTCTGCTAATTCCTTGAGCTGGGCAAAACCCTCCGGTCCGCCGAGACCGCGACCGCCGCCGATAACGATTTTAGCGTCTTCAATACGCAGCCCTTCCTGTTTGACTTCAAAGCGCTCCACCAGGCAAACACTGCATTCATCAGCCGGTAAAGACAATTCGGTTATTTCGGGTGTTTGACCGTTGCCGGCTGCCGCCGGTTCAAAGGCTTTGGGACGGATGGTGATGATTTGAGGCTCGGTTTCAATGACATAATCTGCCAGAGCGTTGCCGCCGTACACCGGGCGGGTAATGACCGTTTGGCCGTTCTCGTTTTTCAGACTGACGACATCGGTCACCGCGGCAGTTTGTAACGCCGATGCCAGCATCGGCGCCAGGTCCCGGCCCAGGTCGTCCTCGGCCATGATTATGAGGTATGGTTTCAACGCGCTGACGGCGCTGATGACGGCGTTGATAACCGTACCCGGCAGGCGTTCTGCGGTTTCAATGGCAAAAGCCCGGCTGACGCCGAAGGTGCCGGTTTCAAGGGCCGCCGCCGCGGTCCCGGTACCGATGACGGCGGCATTGACCGCCCCGGCAGGTGCTGCCGACGAAGCAGCACCGAACAGTTCCGCGGCTGAGGCGGCAGTTTTACCGTCAGCGGCGGTAGTGATGATTAAAATACCTTTGTTCTCGCTCATTATTATCCTCTTAGACCAGTTTCAGTTCGCGCAGTTTGAGCGCCAGGTTAACGCCCTGTTCTTCCGGAGTGTCGCCGGGGATGGCTTCACATTTGGAATCCCGGGCCGGTTGATAGAGCCGGAGCAGTTTGACCCGGCCGGCGGCGCCGGTAGCAGCCCCGATGTCCGCGGCCTTCCAGTACAGTGGTTCCTTCTTCTTGGCCGCCAGCACGTTTTTGATATTAGGCAGCCGCAGCTTGCCGATTTCACTGGAGACGGTGACCAGGGCCGGCAACGGCGACTCAATCACATCGTACCCGGCGGTGGTGACCTTTTCCACGCGTAGTTTGCCGCCGGTCAATTCAATCTTACGAACACGGCTGACCACCGGCAGATCCAGTTCACCGGCCAGCAACAGCCCCGCCTGGCCATTATCCCAGTCGGACGCCTGACGGCCGGTCAGAATGATATCAAAGCTACCTGTTTTCCTGACCGCCAGACTCAGGGCTGCGGCAAGACCGGCGCAGTCCATGTCGGTAAACTGCGGGTCATCTACCAGAATAAGCTCATCGGCGCCCAATGCCAGGGTTTTCTTAATCAGATCCTTATTCAGGCCGCTGCCCAGACTGACGGCTTTGATGCGGCTGCCGGGGTTGACGTCCTTGAGTTTAAGCGCTGCTTCCAGAGCGTGTTCGGAATAGGGGTCAATGACCGGGGCTACATTGGCCGGGGGCACCACTTTTTTGGCGACGGGGTCAATCTTAAAGCCGGCCGGGGGGATTTCCGGGTCAGGAATCTGTTTTACCAGAACGATGATATCCAAAATTGCCTCCGAGGTTATTATTGAACGATTGGTCAATGAATTACTAATTTAACACCGCGACGGGTATCGGGTCAAATACTGCCGGGCAGGCGCCACAGTTTGATTATTGAGGGAGGTCACCGAGGGGTTAAGCCTCAGATTCAGCCGTTGATCCGGGTGACTGAAAGGCGTTCCAGCGGAATGAAGTCGTGGATAATGTCGGTCCGGCTTCCCGGCAGGGATTGGCTGAGGATGCCTTTGACCGCGTCTGCCTGGCCGGTGCCGAATTCCAGCATCAGCCAGCCTGGTTTGCGGCTGAGGGCGGCTACCTGGCTGACCAACCGGCGGATGATGTCCAGCCCGTCCGGGCCGCCGGCCAGCGCCAGTTGCGGTTCAAACCGGTTGTCTTTGGCCTCGTCAACCGGAACGTAAGGCAAATTGGCGCAGATGATGTCAAAGTTACGGGTGATTATACTGGCCAACAGGTCGCTTTCCACAAATTCAATATTATGGCATTCGTGAAGGTCGGCGTTGCGGCCGGCCAGCGCCAGTACTGCAGACGATATATCAGTAGCCACGACGGTGGCTTTGGGCAGGTTTTTAGCCAGCGCCACCGCGACCGCGCCGGAGCCGCAGCCGATATCGGCAATGACCGGTGCCGGATAATCTGTAGCGACGGCCAGGGCTTGTTCCACCAGCAACTCGGTTTCCGGCCGGGGTATCAGCACCGCGGGGCTGACCTCAAAGTCCAGACCGTAAAACTCCATATGCCCGGTGATGTATTGCAATGGTTCGCCGCTTTTGAGGCGTTTGATGAGTTCATCATAGGCGGCGGCGGTGCGGCTGTCGGTCGGCTGATGGCGTCTGGAAAAAAGTTCAGCCCGGGACAAACCGGTCAGGTAACGAAGTAATACTTCGGCTTCCAGGTCGGCTGCGGGGCCGGTCAGTTGCCGGGCGGCTTCTTTCAGTAATCCGCCGAGGTTCATAGCCCGGCGGACTGGAGGAGCCGGGCCTGTTCATCGGTGGCCAGTGCATCAATGACATCGTCCAGATACCCTTCCATAATCTTGGGCAGGTTGTGGACGGACAGGCCGATGCGGTGGTCGGTCAGGCGGTCTTGCGGATAGTTATAGGTACGGATTTTCTCCGAGCGGTCCGCTGATCCCACCTGAGCCCGCCGGTTGTCAGTCATTTCCTTATCCTGCTTTTCCTGTTCCATGGCCAGCAGACGGGCTTTGAGTACCGACATGGCCTTCTGGCGGTTTTTGAGCTGGGAGCGCTCTTCCTGGCAGGCAACCACGATGCCGCTGGCCAGATGGGTCATGCGCACCGCCGTGGCTACCTTGTTGACGTTTTGTCCGCCGGCGCCGCCGGAATGGTAGATATCAATCCTTAAATCCTCTGGTTTGATATCCACCTCAATGTCTTCCGCCACCGGCATGACGGCTACCGTTGCAGTGGAAGTGTGGATGCGGCCGGCGGCTTCAGTTACCGGTACGCGTTGTACCCGGTGGACGCCGCTTTCATATTTGAGCCGGGAATACACTTCTTCGCCGTCAATTTCAATGACGGCTTCTTTAAAGGTGCCGCCTGACTGTTCAGTCAGGTCAATGATTTCCACTTTCCAGCCTTTCATCTCAGCGTAGCGGGTGTACATCCGGAACAGATCGCCGGCAAACAGTTTGGCCTCATCGCCGCCGGTGCCCGCCCGGATTTCAATGATGATGTTGCGTTCAGCGTTCGGGTCTTTGGGCAGCAGTTCCAGTTTCATGTCTTCGTGCAGGGTTTCCAGTTGCGCTTTGAGGCTGCGCTGTTCCTCTTTGGCCATATCCCGCATTTCTTCATCAGACTCGGTTTCAATCAACTGTTCCGTGTCCTGCAGTGCCTGGGCGACGCTTTTATACTTGCGGTAAAGCTCAACGAGCCTTTCCATGGAGGAACGCTCTTTGGTGAGTTTGGTAAGCTGGGCAATGTCCGCACCGACCGAAGGGTCGGCAATGGCTTCTTCTATTTCCTGGTAACGTCTTTCAATGTTTTCAAGTTGGTCTAGCATAAGCTCACATTATAGCATGGGGCGGGGGGCTTCTCATCTAGGGGGGATAAATATCAACTTCCGGGAGAGGGGGACTTGCCAGGGCTTATTCAACAACAGCTAACACAGAGTTTGATATTCATAGCGGGTGAAATCATCCAATACCTGATAAGAATGACAGCGGTGGTCCTGATGGTACAACACGGTCTTGCCCATCTCATTAGCAATATTGACCAGATCTTCAAGGCATTGGATACTGACAATGACATCGGACTCTCTGATAGCCGGAAGGGAAGAAACTTCAGTCAACATGCCCTTAAAGCGGCGTTTAGCTTGCCGAGCTTCTTTGTCGGCTTCCGGCAGGCCGGGAGGACGGTGCTTAAAATAGAAGAAGACCAACGGAGCGGCAAGTACTAGGGAAATAATGCTGAGCCAAAGGAACAGGATACGGGCATCGGCGACTAAAAGCGATGTCCATTCAGCGATAAAATAACTGTCCTGCACCTCAGTGGTTTGAATTGTTCCGTCCTGAGTATTTATCAGTGTCTCGCCCCAATTGAGCACTCCGCCGGAAACAGCGGTCTTCAAAGTGGCGGTAAAAGACTCATTAATGGGGCCGTATTCAGAATCGGCACTGATGTTGACCTCTGATACCACCGTAAAGTAGTAAGTCTCTGCGCTGGTCCCGGTTTCTCCTCTGATATCCTCCAGTAATTGTAAGTAGTCCTCCGGTTTTAGCGTAAAAGAAACCGTAAAATCTCCTGTCCTGGTCATTAACGGTATTAGCTCAACCTTCTTGGTCCAAAATTGGGGATTTTCTATGGTGGCGAATATTCTTACCGAACTGGTTACATTGCTTAAGGGTTTGTCAGAATCCAGCGTATACGCAAAGGTGAAATCCATCCGATCCACCAATTTGGTGAACAGGACACCCTCCGGGCCGATTGTTGTGACAACCGGTGCCGGGGGAGGTGGGGGCGGAACATAAAGCGCCGGCGGAAAAAGAGCGGTAGCTTCAAACAAAGTATTAGGCATCAGGTTGACAGCATAGTCAAACAAGCCCAGGTTGAGAGAGTCCGTTTTAAGACGCTCATTGCTGATTTCTACATATGACTTGTTGATGATGATCTCCAATGTCTGGGTGAAGAACTCCTGGTCTCCAGCCAGGATGGTGACCATTAAAGTGACCTTGCGGTCATTGGTGGTGATTTTAAGCTCTTTATCAATTGTGTTAAAGGTCTCCTGGATTGCCTGAAATCCCAATGTGAATTCAATATCCATTTTATTCCGGCCTTGAATACCCAAATCGGATTCATGTAGCGGAATTTCTTTCTGCCACAAATCAGCGTTTTCCAAAATTGCCGTGACCTTTATGACATTGGGCAATATCGTGTTGGTATCGGTCGTGAAGGAATAAGTAAAGCTGATATCGTTTATGATGTTGGTGAAGTAGGTTGGATTGGGCGGTGGTTCCGGTTCTTCGTACACAACCGGGTCTGGCCCAAGCAGATAGGATGGTTTGAGGTAGGCGGTGTAATCGTACTCGCCTTGATGCTGGTAAGTAAGCAGGTCTACCGTAACATCATGCTGTAGGGGGATGATGTTCGCGGCACCAAATCCCGCGGCGGCGATGATGAACAGTGCACAAAAAATCACCGATACCACCCGGTGGAATGTACCGCCGGGTAATTTGGTCAAGGCTTTCCAAAGAGTATTTATCAGTTTCACAACGAGTTACCTCAAGTCAGGATAAAGCATCAGAAACGGGAATGCAATACCCAAAACGACATATTGGGTAAAATAACATATTAAAGTCCAAACAGGCTGCGGACAAAAATAGCTATCCAGCCTATCTTGGGCACGGTGAAGGCTGCTTTGCCTTTTACTTGCTCTGCTACGACCGGTGCCGAATCAACGGCATCATTAGCATCTCCTTTCGTAGTGAAGATCAGGTCTTTGCCAATTTCGTCAATGGCGACCACCCGGTGCATGACGGCAATCTCGCCTTCCTGGAAACGGATGACATCCCCTACCTTAATAGAGACGATGGGGACCTCGGCGATGACTACAACGTCTCCGACGTTATATTCCGGAGTCATACTGCCACTGATAATGAGGGAAGGTCTGACCGGAAAAATGCCGACTGAAAACCAGATAAAGACAACCGAGATAGTCGTTACTGCCACCCACCCCAGGGGGAAAGATGAATCATTGGAGGGCGCCCGGCGGGATATCCGGTGCCGCAGGTTATTGACATAATTTTGAACCAATACAAACCCCATAATCGGGATGACTGTGTTGATTAAACCCTTTATGGACCAGGAAAAATCCGGTAAAACCGGAGAAAACCACCAAAAGGCCTGGAGGATGCCCAGGTAAACGATAGAAGCCCGTGCACCGCCATAGTATGCCAGCACGGTTGCCAACAGGCTCTGGGCCAAAGCGGGGATGATGTCCCCGTTGACGGTCTGGATTGATTCTGTGGTGAATGCCAAACCGGTTAGTTTGGAAACCGGCAGCACCAAAAGAGCGAACACGAGCCCGGAAAGAAATATGGCGGCGGTGACATGTTTTTTAGCCAGGTGCCGTACGAGCCAGGCACGGGCAACTTCCATACCAACGAGGGCAGCAATGACGAAGACAAAGTTAAAAATAATGCCGCGGGGATCAAAATTATACGGACTGTCACCGAAGCCGGTAAATAGCCCGGCGATGAGCTGAATGGACAGATGAAACATACCGAGGATGATGGCTATGCCAAAAACGGGCGTCCCGACCCGGAATTCACCTTTGATGCTCTGTCGCGGTAATATCAGAAGCACCGTCAGCATCAGCAGAAACCAAAGCGCCGGCTGGACTATGTAAGTGGATGCAAAGGTGCCGAATATGCGTTCAGGGAAAAAATTAATGTAAGCGTAGATGCCTATTACGATAATCAGGAGAAACCAGATGCCTGCCCGTGCATTAGAGACCATAGTCAAAATGTAATACTGTAGACAATAGATGTCAATAGAGTAAAAATTATACTAAAAGCGTGTTCAGCGCTTCACAGAGTTTCTGCATAATGGTGTACTGGGCACCGGTCGGGGACGCACCCAGGTATTTATCCTCTATTGCATTTATTATCTGTTGCAGGGTGACCGGAGGCGAGGATGGCGATGGGGTAAGACCGAGGTAATTGCCCGGGTCAAAGTGATACGGGTTAACCGGGTCATTACTGTAGATATGATGTGTGGTAGTAAGGAATAGCCGACCGGCAGTAACGTTCAAACGTAAACAAATATATTGACGAAGGAATTTTTGCCTGGCGGTTCCGCCTTCACCGTCATCAATGACTTTTAAGACGTCCACCCAATCTATGATGCCATAGTGACAAGCTAAATCAGGTATCAACCAACGCGAGCCGGCATCAACCGTGGCGCAGAAATCCAGCAACTGACGACAAGTGTATTTGTGAGTTTTTTCTACATTCTTCCAAAAACCGGGGCTGCCTTCCTGTTCCGTACACCAACTGCCTGTCGTAGCCGTGCCGCTGAATAATATCTCATCAGTCCAGGCCGCAGTGCCGATGGTCATGGATCCCAGTCCAATAATCAGAACCAGACCCAGGACGGCTAATTTACTTGTCAGGCGATTTTTGTTGCGTTTCACTTATTGCCGCCTTCAGGCGGGGCGGTCAATACCGCCCCGCCGATTGACGTTTTAGCACTTCCTAGTCTACAGTAGGAGCAGGGAGCGGATATTCATTCCACTGAACGGCAACTATAGTGATAGTAAAAGTGAAGATGCTGTTTTGAGGACAGGGTTGAAGGGTGTGGAACCATATGCTGTGTTCGGTTCCCCTATCATTCGGTTCAATTTGCTGGCCGAAAGATTGCTCATTCCACCAGAGTTCAAAATCCGTCTGGCCGTCCTGGTTGAAATCGAACTCAACTTTTGAGTCGGTAGTAATCCACTGCCCATTGATTACCAGATGATCGATTTTAAGCGGAATGGTACCAGTATTCATGGGGTAAAAGGACAGCTCATTGAAGTTACAAGGGTAAACATTATGGAATGTGACTTGGAGAGTTTCATTATCTCCATCTTGATCCAAGTCAACGCTCCCGCATTCACCCCAGGCAACATTTTTGTCCAATTTCCAAAAGAAGTCGTTCACCTCAGGATTGTAAATAAACCCGGGTAAACTTGTGTAGTCCGGATCCGTGGTAGGATAGTCCCCCCCCGGATTCACTGGTTCACTATCATCCAATAGATTACAACCGGTAAATTGCCAACTTAGCTCGCCGGTCTGAACCGTACCCCCAACGTAAATCTCATCCGTCCAGGCAGCGTAGCCGACACCCAAACCACCCAAAACCAAGATGCTTGTTAAGCAGATCATGCCTAATTTTTTCATGACAGGCTCCTATACAGAAAGATTAAGAAACCGTCGGGATGACGGATGCGTCAGGATATTCATTCCACTGGATTACCTGGAAACCGCCGGTGAACGAACCTGACAGATTCATGAATGCGTTATCTTGCGGGATATGAATGTGCAGTTGCAGATAGATAGTGTCGCCCTCATGTACCTGGGTACCGAGATCAACCGGTACCTTTACATCGTTTACAACCGCAAAGGCTTCCATCCAGATACCGCCTGCGTTCGGGTTATTGGAATCCCACCCCTGATTCCACAGGTCAACCAGCCATTGATCTTCAGAGTCTATCCAGGCGAAGTTGATTTTTGCCGGAATGCTCCCTTCATACGTTAGTAACATATCAACATAGAAATCCTGACACGGGAACAGGTTAGTAAACGTGAATACAGCTTCATCCGGGTCCTCTCCTGCAACCGCGGTTGCTTCGGCTACTTTCAAGCCAGGGTCGGGGCGTGTCGGTTGCCCAACTGCAGGTTCACCATTGACAGTGTGAATGTACACCAGGGCATCAGTATCCAGGTCTTTCCAGACCTCTGTTCCGGACAGCTCAGTGATGTTGATGTCAACGTCACCGGTCTGAACTGTACCGCTGATATAAATCTCATCCGTCCAGGCGGCGTAACCGACGCCCAAAGCACCAAGGGCCATAACCAGAGTGATTAAAAGAAGTCCGATCTTTTTCATTTTCTTTCTCCTCCATTTACTTTTCCAGGCCCCCAGTCGTTTCCACGACAGATCGACCAAGGCCGGGGTTGTAATTCTCAACCTATTTCAATGATAGGCAGTACTATTGGGGCAAACAAGTCGTTTCAATAGTGATTTTGGGGTAGTCATTTAGACGACAAAAGTAAACTTTCGGTGCAAGCAAAATGATGACAAAATATGGTTGATAATGATTAGGTATAGTCTTATCACATCTAGGAGGGAAGAGAACGGTGGGTTGAAAGGCGGCGGCACAATAAGGCCTGCCGCCGTGGCGGAAACAACCGTTTGGAATAATCAGGGATATTGTGGGTTCAGGGATTATGGTTAAAGCTGACGTGATGCCGGGTGGCATAAGCTACTGCTTCTGACCGGTTACGTAAATGAAGTTTTTCCAGAAGGCGCCTCAGGTAAGTACGCACCGTGCTTTCACTGATGAATAACTTAGCTGAAATCTCGCTGTTGGTGCAGCCTTCCCCGACGTATCTCAGTACTTCCATTTCCCGGCTGCTCAGGTTCAGCTCTTCACCGTTATGGCTTTTCTGGCGGAACTCAGATACCAGATTAGCCACCATTTGGGATGATAAAATAACTTCACCCGCGGCAATCCGGCGGACCGCGTCAACCACTTCATTTATGCCGGCCTCTTTGAGCAGATAACCGTGGGCGCCGTATCTGAGAGCCTTGAAAAGATCATCCTCCCGGTCGGAGATAGTCAAAATCAGCACTTTTGCCGTGGGTAGTTTATCAATAATGTTAGCCAGGGCGGTTAGACCACCGCCCTGGGGCATTAAGATGTCCAGAAGCAGGACATCGGGTTTTAACTTCAGCGCCTGACGCACCGTTTCTTCCCCGTCACAGGCTTCACCGATGACCTGCATATCAGGTTCATCTTTAAGCACATTATTTAGGCCGTTACGCACGATTGCATGGTCGTCGGCGATTAGTATTTTAATCATTTTACCCTCCGGGTTATTGCTGGGTCGGGACGACTACCTGAATTTCAGTTCCTTTTAGCGGCAGGCTGATGATTCTGAAACGCCCGCCGATGGATTCAGCGCGTTCCTGCATGATCGCAAGTCCGTGTGAATGATTGTTGGGGGCGCACCGGTAAAAGGCAATGGAATCAAAACCGCGCCCATCATCGGTAATGGTAATGGTCAGGTGGTTGTTTTCAGATTCAATAACGATGGTGACATGATTGGCGGCTGAATGTTTGCGGACGTTGTTCAAGGCTTCCTGACAAATACGGAGTAATTCTATCTCAGCGGTGGGCGTTAAGTGCCGTTGTCCTGTATTAATACGTAATTCAAAGATGATACCGGAGCTTTGTTTCAGGTGTTGGAGGTATTGACGCAGATTGGAAATGAATTCGCCGTTGCCGGTGTATTCACGCAAGAGTTCCAAAGACTCCCGGGCGTCACGGCGGGCATCCTCGGTTAACCGGATAAGATCTTCAACCTCAACCAGGTCCAAACCCATCTTATGTAGACGTTGTTCCAGTAACTGCGTTTGCCAGCACAAACCGGAAAGTGTTTGCGCCATACCGTCATGGATTTCCCGTGACAGCCGTTGCCGTTCCGTCATGATGAATTTACTCTGGAGTTCCTGCCTCAGGTTGGTGTTGATCAGATAGGGAAGGATGGCAACCAGACAGGCTGCAATGAAGTAGACCAGCAGGAATGAAAAATCCGCCATGGTAAGAAGATGAGAATACCACGGATTGATAAGATGGGAACTAAGAATCGCTGCGATGGAAAAAGATGCCGTGATGCCGGTGATACGAATATCCAAAAAGAGTGAGGCGGCCAATATCGGCGAGAATGAAAACAGGATGAAGGGGCTTTCCAGTCCTCCGGTCAGGAATAATAACAGACCGGAAAAAAGCAGATCCAGAACCAGTAAGACAGAGCATATCCTGCCTTTGTAATACCAGTCAGCCGGTTGGCCCAGTTTTAATACGCTGTAAAGAGCTGCGACCAGCAATATCAAGGAACCAGTCGGCAGATTGGCGGCTGGCTGGAAAGATTGTAACTGGGCGGCGGCCACTATGATTGCAAGTGCCCGGTATGCGCCCAGAAAATACCTGCCGCCGATTTTCATCTAATCGCTCCAGATCAGACGCCCATTAGTCAACTACAAATTTCAATATTCTCGGACATCTGCAGATAACGATTGACTCTGCGTACACAGCATATGACTCGCGGCAGCCGGTGTCAATCTCTGTTATTGGATTTTTTGGATACAGCTAACAATAATTGGCAGAATCAGGAAAATGGGACATTTGCCCATTGACAATCCGGACGTGGTCGGTTATACTTATGACTCATATACAAGAACACCAGTGCCTTATACAACACCTTAAACCAACCCGTCGGCATTCAGTAAAACTTGATTCCGATTAAGCATAGCGGTGGCCTTTTTGGTCAAAATAGGCGGAGAAAAATAGTAAAATTGTTCCAATTGAATTTGATTGACCATCAAAGGCGGCTTACGTTAGAGGCCATTCTAAGTCAAAGCTGGAACTCCAGAGTCGTTTCCTTCGCTTTTCGGTGGTGAAATCAAATACACCTAACCGGCAACTGCCAACCGGCGATGAAAACCGGTTATTGTATCAGCGACATGAACTCGGCGCGGGTGGCGGCGCGTTTGGCGAAGCCGCCTCTAAGGGCGGAGGTGAGGACTTTGGAGCCCGGTTTCTTGATGCCGCGCATGGTCATACACATATGCTCGGCGGCGATGACCACGCCGACACCGTCAGGGTTTAGGCCTTCCACGATGGCATCGGCAATTTCGGTGGCCATGCGTTCCTGAATCTGCGGCCGGCGGGCGACGGTTTCTACCACCCGCGCCAGTTTGGAAATGCCGACAACACGGCCGTCAGTACCGGGGACATAACCGATATGCACCACGCCGGAAAAAGGCAGCAGGTGATGTTCGCACATGGAGTGGAAGGGGATATCCTTGAGGATGACCATCTCGCGGTGGCCCAGCTCATAGCCGACTTTCAGGTCATCCGCCGGATTCTTGTCAATGCCGGCGAAGATTTCGGTGTACATCCGGGCGACCCGCTCCGGAGTTTCCCTGAGCCCTTCACGTTCCGGGTCGTCCCCGATAGCCTGGAGCATGGTTTTTACTGCGGCGGCGATGGCCTTTTCATCAATCAATTCAATACTCTCCTAAAGACTGCCCGGCTGGCCGAAGCGTTCGCGTTCCATGGTTTCCACGCTGGCCTTCAATTTGGCGATATATTTATCCTTGCCCAGGTAAAAGGCCGGAGTGACGGCTTTCAGATCCAGCATTTCATCGGCGGTGAAGGCTTCAGCCAGGGTGTGAACTGCTACCACCTCGCCGACCAGGAGCTGGTGATCGCCGTAGGTGCGGTTATCCACCAGTTTACACTCATAAACGGCATAGGCGTCGGTCAGTACCGGGGAGTTGGTCTTTAACGGAATCTCGCGGGCAATACCGAAGGCGCTGAATTTATCCATCTGGCTGCCTTTGCTTCCGCCCAGGGCGGCGATGAGTCCGGCCTTTGAAGACGGCAGGAAATTAACGCTGAATTCGCCGCTGTCCAGAATCATCTGATAGGTGTGACGTTTCGGTGAAAGCGACACGCCGAAGAGCGGGGGGTTAAATGACAACGGCGAGTGCCAGCCGGCCACCATGGCGTTAGGCTTGCCTTCGTGGTAAGCGGCTACGACTGCGGCCAGACGGGGGTAGTGTTGATAAAACGCGCCGACTTCTTCAGAAACCTGTTTCATCGGCTTTACCAGCCCAGCGCTTTTTCCACGGCCGTGAGTTCCGGCGTGACTTCAATAAATTCGCCGGAGAAGCCCTGGATGGCCGTATCGGCATCTTTAAGACCGCTGCCGGTGACGACGCAGACGATGCGTTCACCGCTGAAATCCTGTCCCTGTGCTTTAAGCTTGATCAGGCCGGCCAGCGGGGCGGCTGAGGCCGGTTCGCCGAAAATACCGCCCTTTTCTGCCATCAGATGATAAGCAGCCAGAATCTCATCGTCGGTGACCATATCAATGGTGCCGCCGGACTCATCCCGTGCGGCCTCAGCCTGTTGCCAGGAAGCCGGGTTGCCGATGCGGATGGCGGTGGCGATGGTTTCGGGTTGGGGTATGGTGTGCCCCAGGACGATGGGGGCGGCGCCGGAGGCCTGGAAGCCGGTCATTTTGGGTTTGGAGGTGGTGACGCCGGTGTCAAAATATTCCTTGAAACCCTTCCAGTAAGCGGTGATATTGCCGGCGTTGCCCACCGGCAGAACGAGACGGTCGGGGGCAACCCCGAGAGCATCGCAAATCTCAAAAGCGGCTGTTTTCTGGCCTTCAATCCGGTTGGGATTGACGGAGTTGACCAGGGCCACCGGGCGGGTCTGAGTCAGTTCCCGTACCAGCCGCAGGGCGTCATCAAAGTTACCATCTACCATGACGATGCGGGCGCCGTACACGATGGCCTGCGCCAGCTTGCCCAGGGCAATCTTGCCTTTGGGGATGATAATGATGGACTCAATACCAGCGGCTGCGGCGTAGGCGGTGGCTGAGGCCGAGGTGTTGCCGGTGGAGGCGCAGGCGACGGCTTTGAAATTCGCTTCCAGCGCCTTGGCCACGGCCATAACCATACCCCGGTCCTTGAATGACCCGGTGGGGTTGCAGCCTTCCAGTTTGAAGTAAAGCTCGCCGACGTTGAGTTCGCGCTCCAGACGCGGCGAGCGCACCAGCGGCGTGTCGCCTTCACCCAGGGTCAGCAGCGGAGTTTTATCGGATAGCGGCAGGTATTTACGGTAGGCGGCAAGAACTCCCTGTTTCATGTCAGATACCTACCCGAATGATATTGACCGCATTGATTGCTTCCAGCAACTGCAGGGCTTCTACCGCCCGGCGCACCGCTGATTCGCGGGCGGGGTGAGACATGATAACCACTTCGGCGGTCAGCGCGTCTTCATCCACTTCTTTCTGCAATACGGAGGCAATGCTGATGGCGGTGTCCTTGAAGATGGCGGCGATATCGGCTAGTACGCCGGGCTGGTCGGTGACGTTTAAGCGGAAGTAATACTGGGTGACGACATCGGTTGCCGGCAGTAGCGGCCGATTGTCGTCCAGCCGCCAGCGCATGCGGTTGCCGACACCGAGGGCGGTATCCTGAGCGGCGGCCATGATGTCGGCAATTACGGCTGATGATGTGGCCGAAGGACCGGCGCCTTCACCGGAAAAGATGACATCGCCAACCAGGTCGCCGTTAATCAGAGCGGCGTTGTAGACACCGTCAATTCTGGATAGGGAGTTATCGTGCGGCAGCAGTACCGGGTGTACCCGAAGTTCCACCGCGCCGTTATCGGCCTTGGCAATAGCCAGCAATTTAATGACGAAGCCCAGTTCCTTGGCATACTTGAAGTCTTTGACTTCAAGCTGGGTAATGCCCTCCCGGTAAATAACTTCCGGTTTGTACTCAGTCCGGAAGACCATCATAGCCATGATAGCCAGTTTGTAAACGGAATCATAGCCTTCAATGTCGTTGACGGGATTGCGTTCGGCGTAACCCAGTTCCTGGGCCTGGCGCAGGGCTTCGGAGAACTCAATGCCTGCGGAGTCCATCTGGCTGAGAATATAGTTGGTGGTGCCGTTAATGATGGCGTAGATGCCCAGGATGTTATTGGCGGCCAGGTCGTACTGCAGCGGTTCCAGCAGGGGGATGCCGCCGCCGACCGAGGCCTCAAAATGCAGCCCGACGTTATGCTTATGAGCCAGCGCCAGCAGCTCCGCCGCGTGTTTGGCGATAACTTCCTTATTGGAACTTACCACATGCCGGCCGCTTGACAGCGCCCGCGACAGGTAGTCAAAGGCGGGATATTCACCGCCCATGGCCTCAACGATGATGTCCATGTCGGGGGTATTGAAAAAATCATCATCATCGGTGGTAAAAATATTTTCGGGAAACTCAGCGATAATCGGCCGGGTCATGTCCTGCGGGGCCACCTTGACCCGTTTCAGCTCTACCTGAAAACCCAGTTGAGCTTCCAGCCGGGCAGCACGATCTTTCAGGCCGCGGGCGACGGCACCGCCGATAACGCCGATTCCGATTAGTCCAACCCCAATTGTCTTCTTTTCCATTAATGCCATATCCTTTAACTAAGTGACTGTTCTGCGATCAGGTCTTTAAGTTCATCAGTCAGTTCTGCACGCACGATATCGTTGGCCGGGTCAGTTTCAAGACCGTCCATCCAGTCGGTGAAGGCCTGATCCAACAGGGTGTTGCGGTCTTCCTCGGAATACAGCTTTGACTGCTCTACTGAGGCTACCTGGTAGAACCACCAGGCGCCGGTGGTGGCGACCTCGGCGCGGATGGGGGCGCTGAGGTCATCCAGCAGGGTGTTTTCGTCAAAAATATAATCGGAATAGGGTAGCTCGGCTCCTCCAGCGGTCAACAGGCCCAGGTCGCCGCCCTTGGCCTTGGAGGTAATATCCTGGGTCATGTCTTCAACCACGTCTGCGAAGTCTTCGCCGTCCAGAATCCGCTGGCGAGCTTCTTGGGCTTTTTCCACGGTGGGCAGCAGGATGCCGTACACCTGAACCTGTACGTTGTCATTTACCGTCTGACGGTCGGTTACTTTTACTACCCAGTAACCCAGTTTCTTGCTCTTGTCGGCGTCATAAAAATAGCCGGTATTGCCGGGTTGTCCAGCGTCCACCTTGGCATCCAGTCCGTCGGCGCCCAGTTTGTCATCCAGGAAGCCAGGCGGGTGGTAGCCCATATCACCCTCAAGGGTGACGGTGGTGTCGTCCAAAGACAGCTCCTTGGCGATGTCAGCAAAGCTCTCGCCGTTCAGCAGGCGGGCCTTGACGGCTTCAGCCTGGGCTTCACTCTCCAGCAGCATTACCAGTGCCTGACGCTGTTCGCCGGAAAGGGGGACGATCATCTCAAAATGCTTTTCATTAAGTTTCTGATACAGCAGGGAAGCGGTCACGATGTCACGGGTGACCTTGTTGTCATCCAAACCCGCGGCTTTAATGGCTTCCTTGACCTCTTTATCGCTGACTGTGATTCCAAGTTCCGCCGCGGCTTCATTCATTAACTGGTTCTTTTCAATCTGTCCCAACACCAGATCAATATAGAGATAGGAATAGGTGGGGTCGCCGCCGGTATAAAAATTGACCATTTTGGAAACATAAGAGGCACTGTAATTGGTGCCGTTGACGCTGACCACTGTCTGTTGCAGTGGAATATAAACCGGAATCAGCCAGGTGGCAATGACCCCGATACTCAAAACAAGAGCCACCGCGCCGATGATGCCCAGACCAATCCAACGGGTGACCTTCTGTTTTTGATGCTGTTTGGCCAGTTTGGATTTAGCCTTATGAGACAGTACATTGTGCGGCTGGGCGTGCTTTTTGTGTTTCTTTGCCAAGTTACCGGACCTCTTTTCTTGTTATAACGCGTTGATAAATCTGATGATACCGGATGATTATGAATATTTTATGGATTTTCCGACCGGTCTGAATTCTTCAGCCGGATTTCCAGCCATTTGACGGGCGGCACATTTTTCAGGCTGGCGACCATTGCCTGGGTCACGTTGGCCACGACATCACGAGGAAAGGCGGCTAACTTTATCTCCTGACCATTAACCAGCATTTGAACGCGCTGTTGTTGCGGGAGTACATAGCTGGTTTCCAGAAAATCAGCCATGGCACATACGTCCTCCAGCGGGAAAACCCTGAGGGCGTCGCCGGGATACTCATCAGAAGTTACCACGGCCACCCGGCTGGTGATACCTTCCAACGGCCCGCCGAGTCCCTGACGCCAGACTTCCACCTTGGGTACGCCGGACTGCTTAAAGCCCTCAGCGATAATAAGGTCAAACTCGTCTCCCAGCATCAGCCCGATATCTTCAAGCTCCGGTTCGGTAATAACCGGCCGGGTTAGTACCACGGCATCCCGGGCACAGGCCACGGTGGTCAATGCGCCGGCTGCCAGATGGCGCTGGGTATCCTTCTCAGGATTATCGGCATGGTAATGTTGCGGGACGTGTTTGACCGAGGCCATTTTAAGGCCACGGCGCCGGAGTTCCGGCAACAAACGTTCCAGATAACCGGTTTTTCCTGATTCCGAATGACCGACAAAGGCCACGATGGGCGCGCTCATTGGCACTCCAGAGTAAAAGTACCCTCCATTATAAGTTTTAGACTGCCGTGTTTGCAAAGCCGGGTGATGTTGGGGAAGGTGTGGCGGTAATGTCAACCGTTTTGTTTAATAAGCCGGTTGTGAAACTGCGTTAGAAGGTTATACAATTAGCCATAGGCTTTCAGCCGGCATTCAACCGGGGAAAGGAACGGGGTATGCCCAGTATCAAGGATGTTGCTGCGGTCATCATGGGCGGCGGCCGCGGTACCCGGCTCTATCCGCTGACCCGAAACCGGGCTAAGCCGGCCATTCCCGTCGCCGGGAAGTACCGGCTGATAGATATTCCTATCAGCAATTGCATTAACTCCGGTATTTTCCGTATCAGTGTGCTGACGCAGTTCAATTCCGCCTCGCTCAACCGTCATGTATCCCAGACGTATCACATGGATCCGTTTGGGATGGGTTACGTAGAAATCCTGGCAGCCGAACAAACCGAAGATAACAATGATTGGTATCAGGGTACCGCAGATGCCGTCAGAAGGCAGCTTTCCCAGGTCCGGTCGGAGTGTGTCAGCGACGTTTTGATACTGGCCGGGGATCACCTGTACCGCATGGATTATGCTGCCATGCTCCAAACCCATTGGAACACCGGAGCCGACATCACTGTCGGGGTTATTCCCATAGACGGCGAAGAGGTCAGCCGATTCGGCGTTCTGAAGCAAAATGATGATGGCCGCATCGTGGCTTTTGCCGAAAAGCCCCAAACCCCCGCGGTTCAGGCGGAGATGGTCAGTTATCCGGAGCGTACCAATTGTTATCTGGGCTCCATGGGTATCTATGTTTTTAAACTGAAGGTGTTGATTGATCTCCTGAATGAGCACCCTCATTTTGATGATTTCGGTGCTGACGTCATTCCGTTTGCAGTGGACACTATGGCAGTATTCGGTCATGAATTTGATGATTACTGGCGGGATATCGGTACCATCCGATCTTATTACAACACCAACCTGGAGCTGACCCGTCACGATGCGCCCTTCCATTTTTATGACCCCCGAGGCCCGATATATACTCATACCCGCTTCCTGCCCGGTTGTATCATTGAGGACAGCAGTTTGCAGGATGTCATGCTCACCGAAGGCTGTAATATCAGGGCGTCCAGTATCAGCCATTCCATTGTCGGCGTCCGGAGCCAGATCCGCCGCGGCTCTATTATTACCGATTCCATCATCATGGGCGCTGATCAGTACGAGCCGATGAGCAACCAGGAGCCGCTGGGTATTGGTGAAAACTGCTACATTCAAGGGGCTATTATTGATAAAAACGTCAGTCTGGGCGCGGGTTCGGTCATAAAGCCCTTCCCGCGCGGTACCGATATTGATAACTGTAAATGGGTGGTCAGAGACGGCATTGTGGTAATTCCCAAAGGCACGGTGCTGCCGCCGGGTACCATTATTGAACCGGAACCGACCGCCAGACAGCTTAACCTTGTATATTAATCCGAAGGCAGGGTTTCACACTGAATCAGCCGCTTAAAGTCCTGATGGCCGCCGCCGAAATAGTGCCTTTCGCCAAGACCGGCGGCCTGGCCGATGTGGTGGGGGCGTTATCGGCCGAACTGGCGGCCTCGGGGGTGCTGGTCGCCATGGTGCTACCCGCTTATCGCCGATTGCCATTATCACAACTGGATAAAATAGAACCGACGGCGGTGTGGTCGCTGCCGGTCGGCGAGCGGATGGTTGAGACCCGAGTTTATCGTCAACCATTGAGCCGGAATCTGGACATATATCTGGTCCGGGCTGATGAGTACTTTGACCGGGAGGGTCTGTACGGCGATGCCGCTGGTGACTACCCTGATAATGCCGAACGGTTTGCCCTGTTCTCCCGGGCGGTGTTGGAGATCGGCCGGTTAACCGGGAGTAATATGTTCCATCTACACGACTGGCAGACGGCACCCGCGGCGGCTATTTTAAAAAGCGAGCCGGAGCGGTATACGGACCTAGCCGGCAGCAAGACGGTGCTGACCATCCATAATCTGGCTTATCAGGGGGTCTTTGAGGCCGGGCGGTGGCCGGCACTGCATCTGGCAGACGGCGTTTTTGCTGCTGATTTTGAGTTTTACAGTCAGGTCAATTATCTCAAGGCAGGGCTGGTGTGCGCCGATTGGCTGACCACCGTCAGCCCTACCTATGCCGCAGAAATCCAGTGCGATGGCCAGGGCTTTGGTCTGGAGGGTATCCTGCGGCAGCGGGCGGCGGAGCTTTCCGGGATACTGAACGGAGTGGATTATCACATCTGGAATCCGGAGATTGATCCGCTGATTGCCGAACGTTATTCGGTGGCGGATATCAGGGGCAAGGCAGCCTGTAAAAAAGCGCTTCAGATTACCTATGGTTTGGAAGTTAATCCGGATATTCCGGTCATCGGCATGGTAACCCGCCTGGCCGAAGGCAAAGGTCTGGAGTTGCTGATGGAGGCCGGCGACGGATTGTTTGACGGGCGGTTTCAGTTTGCTTTACTGGGCAGCGGTAACCGTCGTTATGAGGATTATTTTCATCGGTTACCGGAACTGTTTCCCGGCCTGGCCGGGGTAAAAACCGGATTTGATGAAGCGCTGGCGCATCAGGCCATTTCTGGAGCGGACATTCTTCTGATGCCTTCCCGGCGCGAGCCGTGCGGCTTAACCCAGATGTACGCTTTAAAATACGGTACGGTACCCATAGTCCGGCGCACCGGCGGTTTGGCTGACTCCATTGAGCCAAATAGTCGTGAGGGTGGGGGTAACGGTTTCGTGTTTGAGGACTACAATCCGGCGGCCATGCTGGATACCATCCGACAGGCTGTTGAATTATTTGGTTGCCGGGACGAATGGCAGGCGTTGATGAGACGGGGGATGAACGCCGATCATTCCTGGCGGCGGGCTACCGAGAAGTATTTAACACTATACCGCGAATTATTGCTTAATACCGCTTAATAAAGAGGAGACCGACGATGGCACAAAACAGGAAATCAATTCAGCCGGCGGCAGCCGCTCTACTGGGTGGTGTCATTTTGTTGGCAGTAATCGGCACCTACTCAGGATGGTGGAAGGTCAATATTATCATCGGTGAATTTACGCTGGCGCACTGGATCGGCTGGATCGGAGGGGCGGTTATTGCCGTATTCGTGCCCCTGTACAGCCTGCTCAAACGGGTTTTCAAGATTCAGTCTTTCGCGACGTTGTCTTTTCACGTATTCAGTAATCTGACTGCCTTCGGCCTGGTGGCGGTGCATTTTGCTTATCAACTTAGCCGCCCCGCTGGTTTCGGGCCGGATTGGGGCACCGGGTTAGGACTGCTGACCGTGGTCAGCGGCATCGTGCTGACTGGCATCGTCCAGCGTTTTGGCCTGGCGCCGAGGCATTACCGGAAGCTGAGACGGGCTCATATAGTGCTGGGGATTACACTGGTACTTCTATTGCCGCTTCATATACTGAAAAATACCGGAGTCATTTAACCGATTCTGATCTGTTCAAAGCCTTTTGCGGCATGGTAAATAATATCGTCCAGCGCACCATAGGCCCACATGACAATGCGATTGCCGACGGAGATCTCTGTATCGGTCACGGTATCGCCAGTCTTCAGTAACCGTTTGAATTCTATAACCGTCACCCCATCGGTCTCGCTGCCGCCGTATTCCAGAATATCGGCCGTACCGCCCAGAAACCGATCATCCTCGTGCTCACCGGGGTGTTCCGCGGCGAAATGGTCATACACGGTGGCCCGGCTGCCGGTGACGACTCCGATGTTAAAATCCACCTGAGTCAATGAGATGCCGGATATGAAGCCGACAGCTACCCAGCCGGCGGTGTTGGCTTTAATGCCGACATAAATATACCCGTCGGCGACATGGTGATGCAGTTCGTAATTGCCGTTGTCAAAGATATTCAGGCGGCTGTACTCGCCGGGGCTGATAACGCCGTCGGCTTGCCATCCTTCGGTGACCGGATCCGGCTCCGGCGCCTCGGGGCCGCAACCGATAACCGCAATCACTGAACCCAGCAGCAACAGGCTGATCAGCTTATTCATTCCAAACCTCATTTTCATGTTGATTATAAATCGGCGTAGTCATCATCTCCAAATAGATAAAAAATATTTCAAAACCTATTGAATTTAACCGAAACTGGGTATACCATCATCTGGTGTGAACGTCGCTGGGAGGACTGGCGCGGGGTTCGGACACTGTTACAGGGCGATACGGTAAATTTGAAAGGAGACACCAACATGGCAGCGAAATTTCAGGTCTACAAGGATAAGGCCGGTGAATTCCGATTTCGGTTGATAGCCACCAATGGTCAGACGATTGCTGTTTCCGAAGGATACAAGACCAAAGCCAGTGCCATGAATGGCATTGAGTCAGTCAAGGAAAACGCTCCCAAGGCTGCGATAGACGATACTACACTGACCTGATTTACTACGCCAGTCCTCCACCCTGTTTGCCCAACTTAAGAGATAGAGCAGCTTTTTTGCAGGAGCGTTGACAGTGTTAAAAGAATTTAAAACTTTCATCATGCGCGGTAGCGTGGTGGATTTGGCGGTGGGCATCGTCATCGGCGCAGCTTTTGGTGCCATCGTTAATTCCCTGGTGAAGGATGTTATCATGCCGCCTGTCGGTATGTTGCTGGGTAACGTTGATTTTACAAATTTGTACTTTGTTCTGGAGGAGGGTGCTACGGCCGGGCCGTATGCCTCTTTAACTGCCGCTCAGGAAGCCGGAGCCGTGACCGTGAATTACGGCGTGTTTTTCAATGCGGTTATCAGCTTTCTGATACTGGCTGCGGCCATCTTCTTCTTCGTGGTTAGGCCGATTAACCGTATGGCTGAACGTCGTGCTGCGCGGGATGTTGTGGTGCCCCCGGCACCGGAAACCAAAGAGTGCCCATTTTGCTTCACTGCCATACCGGTTAAAGCACGTCGTTGCCCCAACTGTACCTCTGATTTGACATAAACGACTTAGAAGTTGGTTAAGGACAGACCTTTTATCAGGTAGATGTTTCCCGGATGGTCTCCGGATATTGGCGTTTGCCCCAGATGTAAAAAGCGAATCCGGATATCAAGATGAGGCCGGCGATCGGCCCCCATACAGCGATGCGGCCGTCAGGGGCGGTGGTGTCCAGCAGCGCTCCGCCCAAGGTTGGACCGAGGGAAATGCCCAGTGTTTCAGCCAGGCCGTAAAATCCCTGATACCGGCCTCGCAAACTGACGGGCGATAGTTCTCCCACCACCGTCATGCTGACTGGAGAGAAGATAACCTCGCCGATAGTGATAATACCCATGGCTAGTATAAACAGTCCGTAAACGCCGGCCAGGCCAATCATCACATAACCGGCAGCATAGACCACCATACCCAGGAGCAATGCGGAGGCTCGTTTCATTCGATTGATTAGACGACTCAGCGGATATTGCAGGGTCACCACTAATCCGGCATTGACCATCAACAAAGAGCCGTATTGAACGGTGGTCAAACCGATGCGGTCAACGGTATAGACCGATAGAGTGCTGATGAATTGGCCCAGGCCCATGAAAGCGATTATGCTGATCAGTGTAAAACCCAGAAATGTTTTATCCTGAGTGGTCAATAACATCGCTCTGAGCGTGATTTTTTCCATGTTCAAGCTGGTGACACTCTCTTTAAGCTGCAAATACGATACCACCAAGGCCGCAACGCCGATGAAGGCAGCGGCCACAAACAGCCAGGCGTATGACGTGGTAAGCCAGAAATAGCCGCCGATTACCGGTCCGAGGCCGAAGCCCAGGTTTTGTCCCAGTCGCAAGATGCCGTATCCCTCAACCAGGCGGCCGGTCGGCATCAGGTCAACCACCAGGGCTGAAGTAGCCGGGCGGGACGCCATCAGGCTGGCCCGAACCAGGATATAAGTAATGATTATCGTCCATACCGGTGCGACCACGTAAACCAATACCGCCATTACCAGGTAGAAAACGGCATTGGTCAACTGGCTCCAGATAATCAGAGGCCGTCTGCCGTAGCGGTCGCACAGCATTCCGGCATACATCTGTACCGCCGCGGCGATTAGCCCGCTGGCCAGGATGAAAATTCCTACCATAGCCATGGAAACGTCACGCTGCTGGTGCAGATACAAAGATAAAAATGGGAGCGAGAATGAAAATCCCGCGGAATTCAAAACAGAGAGGATGAACACCGGGCGTAGGTTGGCGGGAAAATGCCGGAAGAACCGGGGGAAAATTCCGCCGGGGGAGTTTGGTATTTGTTCAGGTTCCGACATTATTAAATGTTCCCAAGCAGGAGAATTATTGAAAAATGACCATAAGTGTACTCTCAGGTGGTATTTTTGGCAAGGTCTATGTTTGTTTTTCTTGAGGCAAGGACGAAATTGGGTTATCATGGAAGAAAGGGTTTAATCAGGATATTAAGGTCGGAGGAAGTAATGGAGATCAGTGAGGAACAGTCCCGAATGCTTGAGGCTATCAGTACCGCCATTGAGATGGAAATTGACGGCAAGGAGTGTTATCTGGCTGCCGGTCGGGACAGCGGCAATGAGGCCGGCCGGGAACTGCTGTTATCGCTGGCGGAGGAAGAAGACGCTCATCGGCGCCATTTTGAGGCGCTGTATAATAAAATCAGCCAGGGGCATGACTGGCCGGCCATTGATTTTCAATCCGAACGTTCTCGTCGGATCCGCACCGATCTGAACGCGGCCTGTCAGGCGCTGGGGATGACGGTGGCCGGCTCTGATAGTGAGAAAGACGCCGTGCAAGCCGCCATTGAGAAAGAAAAACAGAGTTATACGTTTTATAACGCACATGCCGCTAAAGCGGTGTATGAGTCGGAAAAGCAATTTTACACCACACTGGCCAATGAAGAATGGCAGCATGAACTGGCGCTGGTAGATTACCATGAGTATCTGTCCGACCCGGCGGGCTGGTTTGTGAATACCGAGCACCCGTCGCTGGATGGGGGCTGATAACCGGCGTTATTCCGGCAGACTGACGGCTTCCAGTTCCAGTATCCGGTCAACCCTGAAAACCCGGTTTTCCCGCCGCGACAGGCAAAAGGCCTGCACCCCCAGGTAGCTTTTGCCGTGGTAATCCATTTCGCCTACCTCAAGTGGCATGATAATCCGGACTGACTTTTCGTCCGAGGGTTTCAGGTAGGTGATGCGGAGTGCACTACCGTTTTCAATGGCGTCTTCAATTCGGCTGATTTTATCGTCCACCGGCCAGAGTGCGGCGGCTTCCCGGTACCGGTAACGGGTCAGGAAATCCATTACCCGGTAGTCAGTCATAACGTGACGTTTTAGAATCGGCTTTTTAAGAATCATGCCTTCCAGCGTGGTACAACGGGACAACGCCACATATGTCTGACCGCAGGCAAAGGCCCCGCGGCCGATATCTACGATCACCCGGTCAAAGGTTTTGCCCTGGCTCTTGTGAATGGTTACCGCCCAGGCCAGCATCAACGGGTATTGGGTAAATGAACCGGCCGCTTCGGACTGAAGCTGCCCCCCGTCAACGAAGAAGCGAAAGATTTCCCAGGTATGGGGTGTCACCTCAACCCCTTGCCCATCGGATAGCTCAACGTGGATGACATAATCCCCGTCATTTTTCGCAATACCGGTAACCCGGCCGATACTGCCGTTTACCCAGCGACCCCGGACATCATTGTTCAGCAGCATGACCTGAGCTCCGGTTTTCACCTCAAGCTCAACTGCTGTCGGGTAATATTCACGACTGAATTTGCCGCTTATTTCAGCCGTGAAGCGGTGGGGGCGGCTGCGGAGGCCGTTCAGTCGGGTTTGGTTTATTTCTCCGGCGGCGGCGTTGGTGGTGGTCAGGCAGATATAGCCGGCGTCCGTCGGCGGCGTTTCATCCGGCAGACAGCGCCGGTTTAACAGATTCAGGCCTTCCGGGGTGATGGAATTGTTGCGGATGGCATTCAGGATGTCCAGAAAACCCTGATCCCGCTGACGATACACCTTTTCCAGTTCCAGTATTTCCATGGCAAAATCGTCAAAGGCCCGGGCGGAGTAGAAATAGGGGGTATCATACAGCGCCTGAAAGGCTTGCCTTTCTTCACCGGTAATCACCGGTGGTAACTGATACAGGTCGCCGATGAAGATCATCTGAACGCCGCCGAACGGTTTGGTCTCATCTCGACCGTTCAGCCGCATGAACCGGTCAACGCAATCCAGTAAATCCGCCCGCACCATGGAGATTTCATCTATGACGATGGCCTCCACCGTTTGGTAGACACTCAGTTTGGTACTTTTCCGTTTTCTAATCTTGTCTACGGTAATGTCCGGCTTGAAGCCGAAGAAAGAATGAATGGTCTGTCCTTTGACGTTCAACGCGGCTACGCCGGTCGGCGCTAGTACAACTGCTCTCTTGGAGGTGGTTTGGCGGAACCAGGTCAGCAGGGTGGATTTACCGGTACCCGCCCGTCCGGTGATAAAGACGCTTTTATCGGTGCGCTCCATCACCTCCAGTGCTTCGGCAAACCGCTGATTTAATTCTACGTGGGACAGGTCAACTTTAGCGGACGACATGTTCTTGAATCAGTCCGAACCGTAAGTTGCGGTTTGATTGATAATGGTCGCCAGGGCTTCTGCTTCACCGGGGGAGAATACCAACCGGTTAAATTCCCAGTTGTTCATCTCTATCACCAGGTGGGGGCGTCCGGCGGTCACGAACCAGAATTCGCGACCTAAAGCGGTGTGGTAAGTACCGGCTTTCAGCAGGAAAGGGATATGGGTGCCGGGAGCCCGAACAGCAGCTACTTGCCAACCGGCTTTTTCCGGAGCGGCGTGGATTACCCGGTTCACGGGGATTTTTAGATCTCCGTGAAGAGCGAAAAACTTTTCCAAAGGGTTCAATTTTATATTCAGGAAACCGTGGCTGATTTCAACCTTCATGAAGCCTTGCCCCTTCAAACGGACGAGTTGTTGCCGTTCCGATTAACAGGAATATAGCATAATTCTGTGACCGGCGTCCCGTTACCGTGCTCTGCGGTTTTAAATATAAATGGTTCTTTTTAGCCGGATAAGCTGGTACAATCACAACAGGAATATGTGGAGTCCCTCACCTTCGGGTGACGGAGGGCTGTGAACTTAAAATGAACCGAAACACTGCAAAGGCCATAAACTGGTTGTTGGAAGCCGGTGATCCGGGGGTGAGATACCTGGCTTTACGGGACTTGATTGATGCCGACGTCAAAGATTTGAATGAGGCCGGGAAGCAGGCGCACCAGTCAGGTCCGATTGCCCGGGTTCTGTCGGAGATGCACAGCCAAGGTTATTGGGTATCGCCGGGTGCCGGGTATTATCCCAAGTACACCGGAACAGTATGGTCGGTGGTTTTGCTGGCGCAACTGGGGGCCGTTTCGGGCTTGGACGAACGGATTTCAACTGCCTGTTCGTACGTTCTGGATCATGCCCTGACGGAAGGCGGTCGATTCACGGTGAACGGGCTTGCTTCCGGAACGGCCGACTGTTTGCAGGGCAATCTGTGTGCCGCGATGCTTGATTTGGGCTGCCGGGATACGCGTCTGGATGAAGCGTTTGAGTGGATGGCCAGGAGCGTCACCGGTGAAGGTGTGGCGCCGATGTCCGATAAAAAGGCAAGCCTGCGTTATTATGCCGGCAAGTGCGGCCCCGGCTTCGCCTGTGGTTCAAATAACAAACTCCCCTGCGCCTGGGGCGCGGTGAAAGTGATGCTGGCTTTCGGCAAGCTGCCCGAAGCAAAGAAGACACCGCTAATCAATGAAGCCATCACCGCCGGAACGGCTTTCCTGTTTAGTACCGAACCGGCCAGTGCGGCATATCCTTGCGGTTATAACGATAAGCCCAGCGGGAACTGGTGGAAATTCGGCTTTCCGGTCTTTTATGTCACCGATCTATTACAATTAGCGGAATCTTTGGTCGGACTGGGTTACGGCGATGACCCGCGATTGGAAAAGACGATGCGACTTATTACGGAAAAACAGGATGATCAAGGCCGTTGGGCTATGGAATACGATTATAACGGCAAAACCTGTGTTGACTTTGGCGTCAAAAAACAGCCTGATAAATGGGTCACCCTCAGGGCGTTGCGGGTACTGCAAGCCTTGTCCGGTCGGGCTGACCATCACTAAATAGAAAATTAACCGGGGAGGAAGAATCTATGTGCTGTCTGGTTGCGCTGCTGATGCTGGTTGGTCCGCGGGCTACCATCGTTATCTGGTGGTTGTTTGATTCCGGCCGATGGTCTCAGGCTTTTGATGTTTTTCTGATTCCGGTTTTAGGCTTTATTTTTTTGCCCTGGACCACACTGGCCTATGTCCTAATTTTTTCCGGCGGTGTCACCGGTCTGGATGTCGTTCTGCTCATTATTGCTATCATGGCGGATTTAGGCTCTTACGGCGGTGGTTGGCGTCAACGGGAGCGCATCTCCCGGCGCTAAGGTGTAACGAGCCTCCGTGTCACCGGATTCTCAAATACAGAGGGTTGCCTTATTAATTTTAAACTGTTCCGATCTTCAAAAGACCCGGTAGCTGATCTGGTACCGCCGCGTTCATTATGGACCTCACAAAGGTCCTACATTCTGGCTTCGGTTGCCGGCGTGGTTGGTTTGGGTAATCTGTGGCGCTTCCCGTACATGGTCGGGGAGAACGGCGGCGGTACGTTTATTCTGGTTTATATTATCTGTATGCTGTTAATGGGCATCCCGCTGTATATTATTGAAGCCGGTGCCGGCAAGATGGCCGGCAGGGGGCCGGTGGGAACGTTCCGGCGGGTAAACGCTAAATGGGGGCCATGGTTCGGGCGGTTTCTGATCCTGATAACCATCGCTATCATGAGTTATTACCTGGTGATCAGCGGCTGGACGCTAGGTTATGCGGTTGATTCGGTGGGTGGGAACCTTAAAACATTTAAGGATTTCACTTCAGGCTTTGCCTCTTTATGGTACCTTCTGATAATTGCTGTTCCGGTGTTTTGGATTTTATCCAAAGGGCTCAAGGGGTTGGAACAAATGAGTCGCTTTCTGCTGCCTCTGCTGGTGTTGATTGTCGGCGGGCTGGCGGTGTACACCCAGACGTTATCCGGAGCAAGTGAAGCTCGGGATTTCTATTTTAATTTTGATCCCGCCAGATTCATGGACGTCAATACCTGGCGTAATGCCGCGGGGCAGGCTTTTTACTCGCTGGCAATCGGTATGGGTTTCCTGATAGCTTACGGCAGTTATGTACCCAAACAATTCAACATGATAACCACCTCCGCGGCGGTCGCGTTGACCAATTCCGGCATTTCTATCACGGCCGGGCTGATGATATTTCCCATCGTCTTTACCTTCGGCATTGCTCCGGATGCCGGCAGCGAACTCTCCTTTACCGCACTGCCCAGGCTTTTTTTGGAAATTCCCGGAGGGTTTTTCATCGGGATTGCCTTTTATATGCTGTTAATGCTGGCGGCGTTCACCTCCTGCGTGGGAGGCATGGCGGTGGCGATGGTGCCGTTGCAGGATGAATTCAAGATGACAAAACGCAAAGCCGCCCTGGCGGTAACGGCCGTGGTGACGCTCCTTGGCATACCTTCAGCGTTGAGTTTTACCCCGATTGGATTGTCCCTTGGCGACCGGCCTTTTCTGGAGATGGTTGACCAGCTGACCGGTTCCGGGGTTATTGTGGTGGCCGGTATTGCTGGTGCGGCTTTAATTACCTGGTTACTGCCGCGGCAAAGCATGCTTGACTCCATCAATTCACCAAACATAAAGTTAGGCCCGATTGTGTTTTCGGCCAGTTGGATTGTACAAATCGGGCGTTACCTGCCGATAGCGGCTGCTTTGCTGTTGTTGACTATGTTTCTGGTATGACGAGTCAAACACGAATTACCCTGGCAATCCGATGAATAAAGTGGTTTAAGGGCTGACGGGGCTAGATTACCGCTTCCCCTGTTTCTCCGGTACGGATCCGATAGGCGGCTTCAACCGGTAATACGAATACTTTGCCGTCGCCGATGCGGCCGGTTTTGCCGGCTTTCATTATGGACTCAACCACGACGTTGCAGTCGTCATCATGGCAGACTACTTCAACTTTTAATTTCGGCAGAAAATCCACTCGGTATTCGCCGACCCGCCATTGCAGTGAAATACCCTTTTGCTGGCCGCGGCCGGAAACTTCGGTCACCGTCATACCGTGAATCCCGTGACCCTCAAGGGCCTTTTTGACGGCGTCAAGCCGTTCCTCTCGAATGACTGCTTCTATCTTTTTCATTTATCTGATTCCTCCGAGCGCACGTTCGCCATGTTGCGACAGGTCTAAACCAACCACCTCTTCCATTTCATTGACTCTGAGTCCCATGGTGGCATCAATTACTTTGGCAATAATCCAGGTGCCGCCAAAAGCGAAAGCGCCCACAGCCAGCGTGCCTACCAGTTGTTTCCCCATTAATGCTAATCCGCCGCCGAACAGTAAGCCGTCCGCTCCAGCGGGATTAACAGCGGTAGTTGCAAATATACCGACCGCTAAAACGCCAAGAATGCCGCCGACACCGTGTACCGCCATCACATCAAGTGAATCATCAATACCCATTTTCATTTTGGCAATCATGGCATAGTAACAGATGACTGCAGCAACGATTCCGATTATGGCGCCATATATCGGATGAATAAAACCGGCGGCTGGAGTGACCGCTGCCAGACCGGCCACCGCGCCGGTGGCGATGCCCAGCAGTGTCGGCCGGCGGTGATTCCAGGCTAAAAGCATCCAGGTGGTGGCCGCTGCTGCGCCGGCGGTATTAGTGGCCACCAGGGCAGTTGAAGCCAGCGAACCGGAGCTTAAGGCGCTCCCGGCGTTAAAGCCGAACCAGCCGAACCACAGTAAAGCCGCGCCCAGCATGACCAGCGGAATACTGGAAGGTTCCATCGGCTCATGACGAAACCCGCGCCGGGAGCCTAACACGAATACCAAAGCCAGTGCTGATAAACCGGCGTTGATGTGTACCACGATGCCACCGGCAAAATCCAGCGTTCCCAGGTTCAGCAGCCAGCCACCGTCACCCCAGACCCAGTGCGCCACGGGGGTATAAATAAGCGTCATCCAGGCCACGGCGAAAACCATCAGAGCGCCGAATTTGATGCGTTCAACGACGGCACCTGTAATTAGAGCAACGGTAATGATGGCGAACATACCTTGAAACATCATGAAAGCCAGGTGGGGCACTGTTGTGGCATAGATATCGGAAGGATCACCGGTGACATTATTCAGAAACGCGTATTTCAGGGTGCCGATAATGCCGCCGAGGTCAGGACCGAAGGCCAAGGAATAACCGAAGAAAACCCACAAAAGCCCGATGATTCCCAACATTGCGAAGCTCATCATCAGCGTGGAAATAACGCTCTTTTTACGAACCATGCCGCCGTAAAACAGCGCCACTCCGGGCGTCATCAGCAGCACAAGGGCGGTTGACATTAATATCCAACCAGTATCACCGGAACTGACCATATATTCTGCCTTTCAGTGTTATTCTCACCGAAAATTGTATGCCAAAAGTGTTTCCAAAAGATTACGGAATCGGTCATTTAGGAAATCTACACGGTGAATTAGCGGCTGGAAAAAGGTGAAAGTCCTTGAATTTAGGTAATTATATGATAGAGTACTGATGACAAGTTCAGTATGATGTTTAAGAATGCATCCAAGTATCAAAAAGCTTTTTCAGCGAAATGTGCGGACACAGGAGGAACAAAGTGATACGAAAAGCACTCTCAAATGAATTATTAAAAAGGCTGGCCCTGGCCGGTCTGGGAATCGTGATTCAGGCGATTGGCGCCGTCATCGGTTTTGAACTGCTCTATGTCATCGGTGCGGTATTGATAATCGTCGGTATCTTTCAGTCCGTTAAGTATATGTGGAATCATGATGTTGAATAGGCGGAGGGGCTGCAGAACGTAGGACAAGTCGCGCCCTTTTCAGTTAAGAGACCATTTGGACATTTAACGTCTGGCCAGAGTCATGAAGCTCGCGGTTAAGACGGTGACAATAAGCGCGACGGACAGGGCAACCCCAAGCCACAGGGTGAAGTCTGAGACATCCATCACGGCGACAATGGTCAGTCCGATAATAGCGATGAAAGGCAGAGCGCGGTTAGCAGCTCCAACGGGATAAGATTGATTCAGCACCGCCAGGGCGATGCCTACCCCCAGGAAAGCGATGTCCGCCACCAGGATGCCCAATAGCGCCAGCGGATCTTCCCCACGGAGCACCCGCAGCAGCATTTCCAAAATTAAAGCCAGCCAGCCGATGAAGAAGATGTTGGTTACTGTAAACAGGATGGATTTACCGGTCCAATGCATTTTTCCTCCAGTGAAAACCGTTGAATACATTAAAACACCAACGCTTGTGATGTCAAAATGAGTTATTGTGAATATACAGGCGAGACGTACTTAAGATGACAACCGAAACATCAAGCTGAAAACTTGGGGTTTAATGATGCTTTGGTTTGGGTATTACGGAAACACAAAGGTGGTTGTTTGTGTATTCACTTTCACCGTGTACGTTTTCCCGGACACAAAATCACTACCAAGCGCCACGTTCTTTTCAAAAAAGCTATACACCTGGGCACAGAATTGATTTTTGGGACGTTGCACCGTGACCTCAATATTTATCGTCTCACCGCTGCGGCTGGTCTTGACTTCCCGAAAGGTGGTGCAGCTATCGCTCAGGCCGCCCTTAATGTAGAGAAATACCTGGGGCGGGAAGCTTTCCGCTATTCTAACTTCTATTTCATGGATTGGTGCAGGCAGAACTTCCAGACCCGGGTCAACGGGTGAGGCTTTACACCCGGCTAACAACGTTGCAGTACACAGGAACAGCAGAAATAAGGTCTTCATTTTCCTTAAACCGATGTAATCCGGCCCCTTAGTCAAACTTCTCCAAACAACCAGGAGAACGATTTTGAATAACCTGAATTATCTCCTGAATATCGGGCAACTCGTCTCCAGGGTATAACTTTGAAAACAATACCACTCCGTTTTCGTCTATGAGTACATTAGAGCGTTTAGAGACACCCTGTATTTCCTCAAATACGCCATACTGCATGGCGACACGCCCGTGAGGCCAGAAATCGGCCAGCAACCTGGTTTTCACCACCCCGATTGTTTTGGCCCACGCCTTGTTGGAAGGATCAGAATCCACGCCGATACCAAAAGGCACCGTATTGAGTTGGGCTAACTGTTCATAAGCCTCTTCCAGAGACTTCATCTGGTCAGTTCAAACGGGCGTCCAGGCCAGCGGCCTGAAAGACAGCAGCACCTTTTTGCCGCGCAGGGAAGAGAGGCTAACGAAATGCGCGTTTTGGTCTCTGAGTTTGAATTCCGGAGACCTGTCACCTGCAGCAATCATCACTAGCTTCCCGCCTTATGGTTATTATTTGAGAGTGATACATTGATAGCCGAATCAAAGAATGGCTTCAAATGAATCACGACCTTCAAATTATATATCCTTTGGAGGGGAAACCAAAAAGGAAACATTGAGATCAAGTGGTTAAACCAGAAGCAGGAGATGCAGGATGAGATGGAGGGGTGGTAAGGGAGGGGGTGCGACTCCTATAGAGTCGCACCCCCACCGCGTCCCAGAGTGCAAATATCGCTAAGGGATATGTGTGAAGTAATTGGATGTTGGGTGTAACGCTACTCAATCTAATACTGTTACAACCTGATGTCAGAGGTGATCTGAAGGGTTGGGGGAACGTGTAAGATTAATTAACAATTGAACGTTTGGTCAAATAGCTGAATAAAGGGTAGGCAAGTAATGAGTCGTATTCTATACATGCTATTAGTCCCCGTTCGACAACGCCAGGGTCACATAATTTTCTTTCTACTCCGTTTTTCAAAAGGAACCAGGCAATCAAGTTGACAAAATCATGCCCATGGATTTGATTTCTATACTCTCTTTCCAGTTTAATTGTTGATTCCTCCACCATCTTTATAAAAACATCTTTCTGATCAAGCCTCCCGTTTTTTGACAGGTACCTTTCGATGTATTCGCACTCATTAAACGTTATTTGCGGTGGGTGGAAAGCACAACAGCGTTCAAAAGACATATAATTTAAAGATAAATCGAGTGTTTCGTTAACAAAACGAATAATAAAAAGTGCTTGCAATATTGGAACTAGCATTGTTAAAATGTTAATACCTGTTAGAGCCGATGTGTTTAAAAAAAGTTTACAAAACTTGTCGAGGCATTTCTCATTAACAAAATACATTTCTAAACAAGCATAATCAGTACAACACAATATATTCGGCTCATGAACAATTTGTAAAATAGAATCAAAATCTTTATCGATTATACATGTTGCTTGGGTGGTACCTGGACCTGATAATATTTCCAACGTTTTAGCCAAAGCTGCAATACGTCCCCTGTTGTTATTAGGTTGACAATGCTCTCTGGAACATTCAGGTGGAACATCTATTGCACCAACGTCGTATACATTGACATGATGGATATCAGCGGTTTCAAAGAACCAACGAAAAAATTCACGATCGCGTAGACCTTCTACATAAAAATCCCTGAAATCAGGATGGCGTTTGTAGAGTTCTGCTAGCTCATCAATTTTCCGTTGGCGGCCTGATGTCATTGTTTAATCATCAAGTTATTTAACTCGGCAACATGGTCAGAATGTTGGGTCAACAATTCTATTGAGTGGGTTGCAAGGATAAGTTGGAATTGACTCTTCGATGTACATTCAAGTAGAGCTCTCACCAACTTTCTTTGCCATGTTACGTTCAAAGAAATCTCAGGCTCATCAATTACGAAAATGCGTGATGTATTTGTGACTGCTACGGCATGGCAGAACAATAGTAATAGCTGCTTTTCCCCAGAAGACAAAACAGCCTGATCGAGCGCCTGCCCTTCGTTCGTTTTTATAGATATTCCGGTCGAATAATTGTATTGGATCAGTTTATCTTTATAGAAGCCGTTTATGTTGCGAAGAAAGATATTTATGATATCCTTTATTTCTTCCAGTGCTTTGAAACGAGCGGTAATTCCATCGATATACGGTTTGGTCACACTGTATAGAGCATTTTTGGCGGCTTGGTTATCTACAGATTTTATTGTCTCTGCGACAGTTTCTAAATTCATCTGGGGTAACAAACCCAGATCAGAGTATTGTTTGTTGATTTCTGAGAGCGATAGTAATGTGTTTCTTAAATCGGCTACTTGGACATCTGTTACGTCAATTTCATTTCTTTTTATTGATGCAATCGTTTTTATTAAATCTGTGTAGATAGTACTCGCATTTGTATCCCCCCGGTTAGACGCTTCTACTACTCTATCCCTAATCCAAGTTGTTAATTGATTGATTGCTTCTAGGAGTGGTACTGAATCAGCTTTATCCCTTTGAGTTGATCTAAAAAGCAAATCCCTCTCAAATAACGTGAATGGTCGCTCAAGTACCAATTTATCGCCATGGAAATCAATGGTCTCTGTAATTGGGGAAGTGCCTTGAATCTCTCTATTATCTGCTAAGAAAACTAAGTTTATTCCCAACGTTTCGAGAATTTCGACAACTTTGCTATGATCTTCTTCGATGTCTGGTGGTAATTCTTTGGGAATACTACCCCGCGAATCCGCTTGTAATGAGGCTGAGGCTAGTACCTTTTTACCTTTTGAGATAGACCAGGTAAAATCCCCTATAATTTTACTCGTTGTTCGTTCGGCTGAAACGCTCATTCCGTTGCTTAAATCCACACGGAATAATCCAAATGGGATTTTAGCGATATATGACCTGTGACCACCGGCTCTCGCAGGAGAGAGAATGTGATAAAGAATACTAAGCAATTTGGTCTTACCTGTGCCATTTTCACCGTACAGAATTATCAAGTTCGTGAATAAGCCAATATTCTTATGCTCTGGAATACGATACGTGTACTTTCCGAAAAGACGTTCGACATATATCCCTGTGATAGTTATGGGATTAGTATGAATTAATTTGTTTTGCATATATCACTCCTAAATACAAAAGAGCGCCTAGGCACTCAGCACCAAGCGCTCTAATTAATCTAAACGGACAATGTGGTCTAATTACCACTGCACAAACATCGGGATCACCGTTCTGTTGTAGATATACCTACCTTCCGGGAAGCGGTTATTCTTTCGCCTTGGTATAAACTTAAATAGTTAGAGTCTCCTTTGGTGGAGCCGGGGTATCAATAGTAGAACTCTGGAGGAATTTGAGGTTTCCTTCTGCTTGAATATCTGAATGGCTCCCCTAGATCGTCTATGTGGATCCAAGCGCTACCAGACTTCCGGGTGGGTGACTCCTGCGAGCCTTTGTGTCTGTATATTGTCCCCTCAGCCCCAGAAAAGGGGACTCGAACCTTACGAGAGATTATGCAACACTTTAAACGATAATTCGAAGATGGTGGCGGTTCTATATTTCTACAGTACCGGCCAGTTTATTTTTGGTGAACTTTTAGAATGCCATTTTGTTTTAAGAGGTTGTTAAAAGTTGCCGAAAATCTTTTCTAAAGATTCCCAAGAGATTGATTATTTAGCATTCTCTTAATCTGCATTATAAGTTCGTTGGCGTTCTTTTCTGTGTCTAACAATGTCAATATCCAGCGATCAGTAGCGTAGACCATATCCTCGTCCGGGCGTGGGGAACTGACAATTTGGAAAATATCGGGCTCTCCACTGTTTATATCTATAGCTTTCAACATCCTCATAATTGCCATCATGCTATAGTTTGCCATTCTTAAGGTACGGATTACCTTTGCCCTGTCAACTGCCTTCTGTCCATACACACGATAACCGTTTTTAATGTTTCTCGGGACATCAAGCAATCCATTACGCTCCCAGTTCCTGAGAACGTCAATGGATATGCCCAGTAGTCTGGAGGTCTCTTTTCTCCCCAGAAAGATATCCACAACACTAGGTTCATTCGTTTGGTTCAGCCATTTTTGCATTATAATTAAAGCCTCGTCAGCTTTACTCTGCTCATTATTTATATGGGCCAGATACTCATAGGCTTCTTCGAGCGCAAGTTTGAGATTGCCTTTGGCGGCTGTTTTAATGATTGAAATAGCCTTTTTGCGGATATCACCTTCTACGCATGCACTTTTTAACGCAATTCTAGACAGGCGCATCTGTTCCATATGTGCCAAAGTATAAAGCCGGTAGTTGTTGTAACTGCGCCGGACGGGTTGCAGCAAACCCAAAGCTTCGTAGAGACGCACAGTGTTAGGATGAACACCTGCGGCTTTAGCAACCTCAGAAGTCTTGTAGTACTTCAACTCGGCCATCGGGATGTTTGTCTCCTAATATTGGGAGTTTCATTATATCCTATTACGCTAAAACCCTCCATTAGAACACCATGGTTATAGTTAGCCTGTATAATGGATATGAATGGAGGTTATGATGCAAGAATTAGAAAAAGCAGAAGAGTATTTGAACACATTGTGTAGCGTAAAACCAAACCGGCGCACCGGCTCGCCGGGGAACCGCGCGGCGACAGACTTCTTCGCGGCTATGGTTAAGAAGTGGGGTTACACGGTGGATACAACTCCTTTTCTCTGTCTGGACTATAAAAGTGGAGAGATATCACTAGCCTGTAACAATCAGGTCTATGAGGTATACGTCAGCCAGTTTTCTCCAGGATGTGACGTGACCGCCAAACTGGTAACAGTGTCGACAATCGAAGAACTCGAAAGCTGCCAGTGCAAGGGTGAAATTCTATTGATGAGAGGCAGTATTTGTGCCGAGCAGTTGATGCCGAAAAACTTTGTCTTTTATAATCCAGATCAGCACAAGAGAATATATTCACTACTGGAGGAGAAACAGCCGGCAGCCATTATCACGGCTACGGCAAAAAATCCGGAATTGGTCGGCGCTCTCTACCCGTTTCCGTTAATAGAAGACGGTGATTTTGATATACCGTCAGTGTATTGCACCGATGTTGTCGGACAGGAAATCTCGGCTAAAACGGGAGAAGTATTCCGGCTGGTAATTGAAGCCAATCGCATCACTGCAACGGCTTGTAATGTCATTGCCCTTAAAAATCAGGCGGCACCACAGAAAATCGTTGTCAGCGCTCATATCGACGCTTATTGGAGCACCCCCGGCGCACTGGATGATGCTTCAGGCACTGTCGTTCTGCTGCTGCTCGCCGAAATGCTCCAGGATTATAAGGGTAATTTGGGCATCGAGATAGTGGCGTTTAACGGGGAGGATTACTATAGTGCCGGCGGGCAGATGGATTATTTACGTCGCTTTGGGAAAGACTTAGCCGGAATGTCAGTTGCCATCAACGTGGATGATGTGGGCTATAAGCAGGGGAAAACCGCTTATTCTTTGTATGATTGTCCGGATGAGATCAAGCAGAAAGCACATAATATTTTTGGTAAATATGATGGTATCGTCGTGGGAGAACCGTGGTACCAAGGCGATCATATGATTTTTGTACAGAACAAGAAGCCGGCGATCGCATTTACATCGGAAAATGTAGCAGAGTTGATGGCTACCATAACCCATTCCCCGAAGGATACGCCTGATGTAGTTGATTGTAGAAAACTTGTTGAGTTAGCACATGCATTGAAAGATTTTATTCAAGCTTTTTAATTTCCGATATTAACATAATTAATTCGCAAATAGACTAGAGCAAGGGTTGGAGTATAACCGAAAAGCCAATTACGCGGCCTAGTCTTGTCTATGGGGCCATAGTAAGGTTATCGAAAATACACTGCCCGGACAGTCTTTAGAATTCCGGGTAGTTCTTGGTATCGTCCCCTTTGGTAGAGCTGAAGTGACAATAGCTAGAACCTCTGAATTCAGTTTTACCATCATTTAAACATTGGGATGTCTGCCATTTCATGCTTACGTTGAAGTATCGGAATAAATCCTTTGTTAATTCTTCTTGCATTTGCTTATATTTTAGGTCCGGCTAATAATTCAGATTATGCAAAACCTGATAATTGTCGACTTTCCCCTCCGCGGTGAGTGGCAGGCGCCCAACACCCCTGCCAAGAAGATTCCCAGCCATGGCACCGACCAGCTTGGCCAGACTTATGCCTACGATTTTATCCGGCTCGACTGGGAAAAAAAAGGAATGCAGTTCTACAATTCAAGCCCCCTTCGATATCTGATTTTCGGTGTCCCTTTAACGAAGTGCTACGGTTGGGGCGAGCCGATTTACTCTCCATGTGACGGTAAGGTAATCAAGGTGGAAGATGGGGTTAAAGAACGGCAAATTGTCAATTTATTTTCTGACCTGTTTGTCGTCATAAAAAATGCTTTCACTTTCAACCCTTACAAATCCGGGCTGCGCCCCTTAGTGGGTAACCATATCATCATGAAGTGTGACAACGGTGCCTTCTCCCTGCTGGCCCACATGCAGACTGGTTCCATAGTGGTCACCGCCGGTCAAACTGTCACCCACGGCCAGTTGTTGGGCAGAGTTGGCCACTCAGGTAATTCAACCGCTCCGCACCTTCATTTTCAGCTTATGGACAACCCCGATCTTATTCAAGCCCAGGGCATTCCCTGTGCCTTCCGTGAGTACGAAGTATTTTGTAACACTCAGTGGAATACTATCCGCGACGGCGTGCCATCGGATAAAGATCGAATTAGATTAACAAAAACCTGATCAGCCACGATATTGCATTGTGAAAAGACGCGAATTTGTCCGGGTGCTGGACGAGTAACATAGCAAGTTTGGGCCTATCCGGATAGGGTAGAACCACGCGGTAGTTTACCAACTTCTTTCCTCAATTATGGCAGATATCGGCATCAACGTTGAATGGCGCATAACTTCAGATTTAGCCAATAAAACCTGCAGGGAATATATCACGCTCCTATCAGTGCATTGAAGTTCAGTGATTGACCTGCCCCCATTAGTTGTACCACTCTTTAAGTTAGTGCAGCGCTCATCACGGCCTCTGGAGCCGGGGGTCTGTTACCCAGTGCGCTGTGCGGGCGTATTTGATTGTATTCCTTCCTCCACTGTTCAATCAATACCTTTGCCTCGGTCAGGGTAAAAAATATCTCCCGGTTGAGCAGCTCGTCTCTCATTTTCCCGTTGAAGGATTCAATGTAACCGTTCTCCCAGGGGCTCCCCGGCTCGATGAACAGGGTTTTGACGCCGATTCGGTTCAACCATTTCCTGATCTGCTTGGCCGTGAATTCCGGTCCGTTATCCGACCTGATGTATTCCGGGATGCCTCGTAAGATGAACAACTCGAACAACGCGTCGATGACCTCCTGGGAGGTGATGCGCCGGCCTACTTTGATTGCCAGACACTCGCGCGTGAATTCATCGATGATGTTCAGAGTTCGGAATGCCCGGCCGTTAGCGGTTCTTTCGGCAACGAAATCGTAGCTCCAGACATGGTCTCTATGCTCGGGACGCAGCCTGATGCAGGAACCGTCATTCAGCCATAGTCTACCGCGCTTTGGTTGCTTCTGGGGTACCTTCAGCCCTTCCTTTCTCCAGATCCGTTCCACCCTCTTGTGATTGACTCTCCAACCAGCCATTTGCAACATCGCCGTGATTCTCCGGTACCCGTATCGGCCGTATTGACTGGCCAATTCAGTTATTCGCGCCGTCACCTGTGCCTCATCGTCGGTGATCGACTCTTTATGGCGCTGGGTGGATCTGGCTTGACCCAGCACCTGGCAAGCCCGTCTCTCGGAGATTTTCAGGCTGATAAGCACTCTTGCTATCACCTGACGGCGCCGGGACGGGCTTAGGAGTTTCCCCGGGATGCTTCCTTCAATATGGCATTATCGAGGGAAAGATTGGCCACCAGGTGCTTCAGCTGGGCGTTTTCTTTTTCCAGGTCTTTGAGTCGCTTGGCCTGGTCGACGTTTAAGCCTCCATATTCCTTGCGCCATCGATAGTAAGTCTGGTCAGTAACCCCGATCTTACGGCAGACCTCGGGTACTTTCGCGCCCTGATTTAAGAGCAGCTCGGCTTCACGGAGCTTGTTGATGATCTGTTCCGCGGTAAAAGCTTTTCTAGGCATCTAGCCCCCTTTCTTTTTCGGTCACAGTCTAACATTAAGACTGGACTCGTTTAAGGGGGTCAGGTCAGTGTCTTCTGTGATAAATCCATTCGGCGAAGGGATGTCACCCGCAGGTTTGTCAGCACTGATTTTCCTGTTATTGACAGTCTCTGGCTCGGTTTCCATAACTGGGGGATTAACAGGAGCCGGCTGCTGCTCTTTCTCCGGGATTTCATTAGGTTTGTTATTGGAATACTCATGCCGGTTGTGCCCATTGCCATTGCCGTTGCTAATGTCTTGGTGTTGGGATAACGGAGGAGCCGACGGGATGGATTGGGTAATATTTACCGCAGGCATTTCAAAAGCTGACGGTCTGGAAAACGGATTTTCAGTTTCCAGCATGTTTTCCTTGATGTCCAGTAAAACCGCCAGTACCTCGTTCTTGAGTACTTTTATTTCGTCTTCCATCTGGGTGATTCGGTTGTTGACGTCCACAGTATTCTCCTTGATTTGTGACGAAGCCCTCGAGGATGACTCGAGGGCTTCGTCTGTCCTCTGGTTAACTGTTAAAAATCCGGTATCCGGTTAGTTCAGATTCATCACTGCAGTCAGGCCGCCGGGCAGGGTGCGCTGAATGGTCAGGCTTGCTCCGGTGGGCGGAATGATCTGAACAGTGAAGGTGTCGTAGGCTTGGGGTGGAGTAGTAGCAGCGATAGTAGCGATGTCTAAGACTATGACCATCTGTTCATCACCTTCAAGGATGTCTGCGGCGCCGCGTTCGGTGCTACCATCACTAAGGGCAAAAGTGAAATCGGTAGTACCCATAACAACTTCATCGACATCGAGGTAGTTGACGACCAGAGAGCCCATGTCCACCTTAGGCCCGGCAATAGCCAGCGCCAAAGTGAAAGTAACGGTATCAAGATCGGTGGTAGCGGCTTCGCCGATAACCGAGCCCTTAAGGGTCAGGGTGCTCTGGGCACTCTCTAAGCCACCATAGACGGCTTCCTTGCCGCGTTCTGAAGAAAACAAGCCGGCTGAGAGCACAGTGTAGGCCAGCACGGCAGCTACGGTGACGAAAGCGATCAGGATAATGGCCGTCTCAAGGCCGGTAATACCCTTTTTGCCTTTCATTATTCTATTGATAAGTTTTGAAAGCATGACAACTCCTTTTTTAATTTTCAATTATTGTTTTCTGGTTTAATGTCAGGGTCACCTCAGGGTCCATCATTACATACCATTCACCTCCTGCTGCGAATCTGCCGGGTGTCTCTGGCGTATTGGATCTGATCAAGCCAAGCGACCTGTCAAATAAGACGCCCAACATCTTTGGGCATGATTGTGACAGAAAAAACGAACCGGCTTAAGGTGCAAAAGATTAAACTTACATCAATAAGAGTATCGTTAATATGACACTAACGAACCAAAAATTCCGGCCTTTTTGTGTTTTCCAAAATGATTGATGACTCAGTCATAGTTAACACGATTAAAGAGTAAAAAATGCTGGTTAACTGGCTATTATCGCAAAATACTGAGGGCCTTAATTAAAAGGATTTTAATTTAGAAGGCTTAAAAAGATGACCCTTTTTGGTCTTCTCAGAAGCCAATATTTGGTTTATATTGACGCTATCTTTTGTATCAACCGAGCAAGAACTGAAACATGATCGTATATGACAAGCCGGTGCCTAGACACGAATTTCAACTGAAACAGGAGCGCGTCCGTGTTTTAATAGCCGATGACCATCAGATAGCGAGAGAAGGACTAAAGCGGATAATGGCTATGGATGGCGCCATCGAAATTGTAGGCGAAGCGATCAATGGGGTTCAGGCGGTGATGTTAACTAGGTCATTGTTACCTGACATAGTAATTATGGACGTGCGAATGCCAGAACTAGACGGCATAGGCGCGACCAAACAAATCAAGGAAAATCATTCGAACATAAAAATCATGATGTTCAGCCTGTTTATCAATGAGTTTCTCCATGACGCCTTGGAAGCAGGAGCCTCAGGATTTATATTGAAGGACAGCGATGCAGAGTCAATCATTGAAGCTGTGCATCAAACCAATAGCGGTGGTTTTCCAATATCCCCTACGATTATCCAACATATAATATCAGACTTTCCGGCGTTGCTTGTAAATCAGAATACCACGGCTCTAACAAACAGGCAGTTGGAAATATTGAAGCTCATGTCCGAGGGTTATTGCAGCAAAGATATTGCTACGCAGATTTTTACCAGTCAATCAACCACTAAACGTGAGATACGGCAGATTCTGCAGGTACTTGAGGCTCGCGATCGTGCTCAAGCCGTCTCCAAAGCGGTCCAGTGGGAGCTGATATGAGTGGGGGAATAAATGTTGAATTTCAATACTCTGGCTTGGGCAGCATTTTGTAACTACTACCGTACTTGCGGAGATCGGCCGTATATTAAACTCCTCGCTGATCGGCAGTTTATTAGCCGTCTCCGTTTTTTCCCCCAAGAAATCAGCCCTAAAGAATTTGAACACAAAGTACTATTCGGATATGTAAATGTGGTCAATTATGACTTATTGGTAGGTTGTAAACTGGCCGAGACAGTATTGGCGACGATTGATAGATTACAACCAGACATAACAGTCCTGCTGGCGTCTTCAATAACGGATATCGATATTGAAGATCGAGCGTTAATTGATAGTATCGGCCGTATATATGCTGAGCTGACAACAATCCAAGGACTTTGGATCACCGGCGCATCAAAGATAGCGCACTTATTAAACGACCGGCTTCTTCCGATCTGCGGATTGGACGTTATCGAGCACTTCCAGAAAATAAGCACAGGACAAACCTTCGATCATAGAATATGGCTCAAGCAAATTAAGCATGATGCGCATTTGGTAATCGATGATTTCCATCAATCTAATCATCCCAGCGACACCCTGGAAAAATACCTGTCGAATAAACTCGGCTACCAGGAAAAAGGGGTGACAAAATCGGTGGTCAAATATCTTGATGAGTACTACTGGCTGAAATATGTTGAAAAAATCACACTACCTCCGAATTGGGTGCCGGACCAATTGACTATACCCATCAAAGTCTGAAAATGGGCAGAAGTTTGACGTATAAATATCGCACCACGCGGCTTGTACATTTTGTTTTGAGGAGAGTGGTGGCGTTGATCAAGGGTACCCCCTGAAAATAAGCATTTATGAATCACAGAACTATACATAAACCAGCCAGCTTTTTGGGCGGTATTATAACAGGCTTATGCCTGATCTGCTGGCTGACGGTGTTTTCGGTCAGCGCAGCTGCGTTAACCGTTGCAATCCCGGCATCGGCTTATCCGGGAGATACCATTAATATTTCGGGGACAGCGGAATACAACTCCACCACCCCTAATCTTATTACAATTGAAATATCAAATATCGGCACCTATTCTTTAATTGTCCCAAGTAATGGCAAGTATACTGCAAGTGTTAGTATCGGACTTGAGGTCCCCGGAGGCGTATCCTCAGTTATTGTAAGCAGTAGTCTTACGGGGGAGGTGGCTTATGGGGCTTTAACGATCCTTCCCAAAATCTCCATTAATATATCCAGCGGGAGGGTGGGGGAGCAGTTCATCATCAGCGGCAGAGGATTTGCCCCAAGTAAGCCTGTTGACATATATTTCTTCAATTCAAGTTATGGCAGTTCTCCAAGCAGTATAAACCCGGAACCGATCCAATCACCGCCTACCAGTTCATCAGAGTCCGGGGCTATTTATGAGATAATCACCGTGCCTAAATACCCCCAGGGTAGTTATTCAATTGTTGCTGCAGATGATAGAATGGCAGCAACGGCGATTTCGTTCAGTATCATACCCAGTATCTCTTTACCGGATTCGGCTGGAGGAACGAAAACATTCACCGAAGGAAACCAATTAGCAATAGCAGGGACAGGTTTCGCTGCCGGGAGTACGGTGACATTTAAAATTGATAATCTTGTCCTGCAGGGATTCAATGCGGCAGTGTTAGCAGATGGCAGTTTTGCCAACACTATCACCTTGCCAGCTCTTTCACGAGGAAATCATAATGTTGTTGCAGTGGACAGTTCTAAAAATACTTCTCCAATCGCAACCTTTATGTTTGGAATCAGTCTTCAGTTAAACCCCGGTACAGGGTTCGCCGGCGAGACCGTTACAATCAAAGGTAGCGGTTTCAACGGCCTTCGTCCGATATCAATCACCTATGACGGTACGCTTGTCACCACAGTTGCTGTCACTTCAACCGCGACCGGGGCATTTAACTCAACTTTTAAAATCCCGGGTTCCTTTGCCGGAGACCATATAATAATGGCTTCAGACGGCATCAATACTTCTTCCGCGGTCTTCGTGTCTATGTTAACGGCTAATATGGTGCCGGTCACCAGCGCTACAGCACACGGTTATGTCGGGCAAGAAATTATCATTGAAGGAAAGGGATTCATCCCTAACTCCATAGTAACAGTCAAATATGGGACTGCCACGGTTTCCTCGGTTACTTCAAGTTCTAACGGTTCAGTTACAATTAAATTTAAGGCAAAGAGCTCAAGCGCCGGCGAACATGTGATTACCCTTAGCGATGGAATAAACACCAAGACTTTTTCGTATTTTATGGATTCTACTCCGCCACTTGCTCCTGCTCTGATGGCACCGCTGGATCAAGCTTTAGTCAAACAACCGCTTATATTTGAATGGAGTCCGGTTTCTGATCCTTCTGAAGTATATTATCTGTTACAAATTTCTCAAGACCAGGATTTTAATAGTATTCTTAATGAGAAAAGGCTGATGAATGATACGATATACATAATGGAGGAAGCCGAAAAGTTGCCTGGCAACACAAGTGCCAACCCATATTATTGGCGGGTGTTGGCGATCGATGGGGCTGGCAATACCAGTCAGGCAGCCGAACAGAGAACTTTCATTGTCGGGTCTGTTTTTGATATGATACCACCCGCTGCTATGTTCTTGGGAGGTGCGGTGGGGCCACTGGTTCTGGTTGGGCTATCCTTGATGATTATCCGCCGTTTTTCTGTCACGAAAAGCAATCCCAAAGCCGAATAACCATATACTGATTGTTTTATTCTTTCCGTCGGACAATAACATCCCATTCTTCTGATGACATCGGTTTATTGTGATATTTTAACCAGAATTCCCTGGTAGTATTTTTAACATAGGTCAATTCATATTTATTCCCATGGCGAGTAAAAAGAGCACGGCAATTATCACATCGCAGACCAGGTGTCAATTGAGGTGCCTCCCACAACACTTTGGTTACTGCAGACCTGAGTCGTGAAATGCCGCATACAGGACATACCCTAGCCCAAAGAGGTAAGATTTCCACGTACTAAGCCCCTTCACTCATACAATTGCCTTAGTAATTGTTCAGTGCAGGTTTGATTTTTTGGGACAAGGTCGATCGTGGGTCTTTTTCTATTATCTCAGCCGCCTCCTTTGTATACACTTCTTGATTATAACTACCTTTCCAACGACTTTGTCAATGGAGCTCGTGAGTTGGTGAGGAACAGCACGCTACGCTTCAAGGGTGTCGTAGATCTAGAAAAAAGGTCCGCCCAGTTCTAAAGCTATCCAGCCAAAGCTGAGTGGTAAGATCGAAAAAGGAACCTTTTTAACTTCGCTCATTATTGGTCTTGTGGTTATACTCCGCCGCAAAGGCATTGACGATTCTGCAATCGCCCACTTATACCAGAACGAGGTTATCAGTGAACGGCCAGATTCACAGAGAATTGGGCGGCTTCATCTGGAGCATCTGCAACCTTCCTCGCGGTCATTATAAGAGCAACGAATATCGCAAGTGCTTCTCCCCCTTACAGTCCTTCGTCGTTTCGATGCCTGTTGGCCGTTCGGGAGCAGAAGTACCCGGGTTATCACCACTATCTTTTGGCTGATTTTGTTAGGTTAGAATTTGTTTCGGGGTTCAAGAGAGAAAGCGGGCAAGTGTATGCGTCCTTTTGCGGGTAAAAACGGTTGACAACCGGTTACGACGAATGTATCTTAAGCTATCAAACTAGATTGTAGTTTCTGAAAAACCTAACTTCAAATAGGAGGCGGAAAGCCCCGACGACACTTGAGGGTAATGGGAAGGAAATGACCGATATACGAGACCGATGGTTATCAGTAGATGAGATATGCAAATATCTCGGGGTTAGCAGTGATACTGTGTACCGCTGGATTGACCGATTCAGTATGCCGGCCCATCGAATGGGCCGGCTTTGGAAATTTAAGAAGGACCAGGTCGACAATTGGGTGCAGGCTGGCGGTGCGGCGGAAAACAACAAAAAGGACTCTGGCCGATGAAAATCATCGACAACATTAACTCTTTGCTTGGCGATGATCTGAAAGTATCTCTGCATTCGAAAAGTAAACTGAAAATAGCGGCATCCTGCTTCTCGATTTATGCCTATCAAGCCCTCAAATCGGAGCTTTCTAAAGTTGAGTCGCTGGAGTTTATCTTCACAGTACCCACTTTCATCCCCAACGAAGTGACGGACAAAATCAGAAAAGAACACAGGGAATTTTTTATTCCAAAAGTGGATCGAGAGCGAAGCCTTTACGGTTCCGAATTTGAGATACAACTTAGAAACAAACTCACTCAACGAGCGATTGCGCGTGAGTGCGCCGAATGGATGCAGCATAAAGCAACGTTTCGCTCCAATAAGACCAAGGCGCCGATGCAGCAGTTTGCCTGTGTCAAGCAGGGGCAACAGGATATTGCCTATATGCCATTGCACGGCTTCACGGCAGTGGATCTTGGATATCAGCGCGGTGATGCCATTTCCAATATCGTCAACAGGTTTGACGAGTCTATCTTCACGGCCACCTATCTCCAACTCTTCGAGCAGATCTGGAACGACTCCGAGAAGCTAGAGGATGTCACGGCGGTCATTTGCGACCACATAGCATCAGTGTATCAGGAGAACTCACCCGAACGCATCTATTTTCTGATGCTCTACAACATCTTTAGCGAGTTCCTCAGTGATATTGACGAAGATGTATTACCCAATGACAGAACCGGTTATCAGGACACCCAGGTCTGGAAAAAGCTCTTCAACTTTCAAAAAGATGCTGCCGTTGGCATAATCAACAAGCTTGAAACCTATAATGGTTGCATTCTCGCAGACAGTGTAGGCCTGGGAAAAACGTTCACTGCCTTGGCTGTCATCAAATATTACGAACTGAGAAACCGTGCAGTTTTGGTCTTATGTCCGAAGAAGCTTGCGGATAACTGGCTGAACTACAATACCAACCTCAAAACCAATATCTTTGCGAAAGATCGTTTAAATTACGATGTCCTTTGCCACACGGATCTTTCCCGAACATCGGGCGAATCTCTTGGCATCCCGCTTAACCGGATCAATTGGGGCAACTACGACCTGGTCGTCATCGACGAATCCCATAATTTTCGGAACAACGATGCCTTCAAGGACCGGGAAACGCGATACCAGAAATTGATGAACAAAGTTATCCGAGACGGCGTAAAAACCAAAGTCCTGATGCTTTCCGCAACCCCAGTCAACAACCGGTTCAGCGATTTACGCAACCAGCTTGCCCTGGCTTATGAAGGGGATTCAGAGAGTCTCAGTAAAAAACTGAACGGAAAACGCAGTGTGGAAGAGGTCTTTCGGCAGGCTCAGATCGCCTTCAACCAGTGGGCCAGACTCCCGGTGGAGAAGCGCACCGCGAAAGCCATCCTTGACTCATTGGATTTCGACTTTTACGAGTTATTGGACAGCGTGACAATCGCCAGATCCAGAAAACATATCCAGACATTTTACGACACGCGGGACATAGGGCAATTTCCGGAACGCCTCAAACCTCTGTCGTTCCGTTGTCCTCTGACCAAACGGGATGATGTACCTGGCTTCAATATCATCTTCACCGAACTGTCTTTGCTCAAACTGCCTGTTTACGCCCCTATCAGCTACATCCTTCCCAGCCGCCTCCGTAAATATGAGGAGCTTTACGATACTCAGGTGGAGGGTGGGAAAGGAAAACTGAAACAGGCCGACCGCGAACGCAGCCTGCAGGCCTTGATGATCACGAATCTTCTCAAGCGTCTCGAAAGCTCTGTGGAGGCATTCCGACTTACTCTGAGAAGTTTACATGAAAAGCATGTCCAGATGCTGTCTCGAATCCAGACATTCAAGCAGTCGGGTTGCGGTATTGTCACGGACTGGACCGAACGGCTGGAAACTATGGAAGCCGAGGATGACGAACTTCCGATTCTTGGCGGAGATGAGATTGGAGGCAAGGTGAAGATCAGCCTTGCCGATATGGATCTTCCGTCGTGGGAGAACGACCTCTATGCGGATCTTGCAATTATTGACGGCTTGCTGTCCTCGATGGACAAAATCAAACCCGAGCACGACGCCAAGCTGCAACACCTCCAGAAGCTGATTCTGGAGAAGATCGAGAATCCCATCAACGGCAACAATAAAAAAACCCTTTTATTCACTGCATTCGCAGACACGGCCAACTACCTCTATGACAACCTGGCGGAGCTTTTAAAGTCCAAGGGGCTGCACGTCGGAAAAGTAACCGGCCGGGACGCGCCCAAGTCCACGTTGAAAAAGCCATATGATTTCCAGTCGCTGTTGACGTTGTTCTCACCAATCGCCAAGGAAAAAGCACTGGTGATGCCGAACGAGCCAGATGATATTGATCTGCTCATTGGTACTGACTGTATTTCCGAAGGTCAGAACCTTCAAGATTGCGACTATTTGATTAACTATGACATTCATTGGAACCCGGTTCGAATCATTCAGCGATTTGGGCGAATCGACCGTATAGGATCCCGGAACAAAGTTATTCAACTGGTCAATTATTGGCCTGATATAAGCCTTGATGAGTATATCAACCTCAAGGAACGTGTCGAAAACCGGATGATGATTGCCGACGTCACAGCAACTGGCGACGATAATGTGCTCACCGCCCAGAGTAGCGAAGTAAGCTACCGTAAGGAGCAGCTCCGCCGTCTTCAGGATGAGGTTATTGAACTCGAGGACCTGAAAACCGGTGTTTCGATCACGGATCTGGGATTGAATGACTTCCGAATGGACCTGCTCAACTACGTTAAAGCACACGGTGACCTTGAGCTTGCCCCCAAGGGGATGCACGCCGTGGTCCCAGCTCAGCTGGAACTAGGCCTCAAACCCGGGCTCATCTTTGCATTGCGCAACCGCAATGACAGCGTGAATATCAACCAACACAATCGACTGCATCCATACTATCTGGTCTATATCGGGAGGGATGGCGAGATCATCGCCAACCACACCGAAGTGAAAAAACTGCTCGACTTAGTACGTACCAGTTGCAAGGAACAAAGCGCACCCATCGCCAATGTCTGTCGTTTTTTCAATCAGCAGACAGACGACGGTCGTAACATGAAGGTCTATTCCGACCTGCTGGGCTCCTCTATCCGCTCCATGATTGAAGTGAAAGAGGAGAAGGATCTGGACAGCCTCTTTACCGATGGCCAAACAACAGCGCTGCTCAACACAATTTCAGGTCTTGACGACTTCGAACTCATCGCCTTCCTAGTGGTACAGGGGGAAGGATGACGACGACAACGCTTTTCGAATACCCGAGGAATGCCGCCTTTGGTCGTGTGCTGCCCAAGAACAAGATCTATGAGCATGCCCACCCAAGCTCGGCGATAAAGGAGCTTTTTGTCCGGCAGGTGGAGCAGATCGCCTGGCAATATAAGCTCGCCCCGGAAACCATCAATATCAAAGGCACTCTGTCTGTTCCAGAGATTCAGGTTTTCAGCATTGCCCTTAAAGATGGCGAACTCAAACCCGAAGTGTTGCGCTGCATTGACTATGCCATTCCCTTTCCGATCCTCTTTGAGCTTCGGTTCGACGGCAAAGTAAAAGCTGTTGCTGCCTTTAAGCGGCCGAGTGAAGCGAATTCTGCGGGGTGGGTCATCAGCGAATATTTCGATGGTGACTGGGCACCCAGCGATACGCCACGCAAGTCCCTGCCGTTGGTTTTCGACCTCGAGGCCCTTTACGGCCATTTGCTAACACCCCTGATGCCATTTCCGCAACGGCCGGCTGAAGGTTTTCCGGCGTGGGTGGAAAGAATAGAACTTATTCGACTCAAACAACGAGAGCTGGAACGATGCAAGATAAGGCTACGTAAAGAAAAACAATTCAACCGCAAAGTCGCGATCAACGCAGAACTGCGTGACCTGAAACAAGAACTTAAAAAGCTAACCCATCCGCTTAGTTTACACGGAGCGCTAGTCACGCTTAAAGGACGGACATGATGGATAAGATGAAAATGCACTCCCCGAACCTGACCCAGGAGAACATCGCTCGTATTCGCGAATTGTTCCCCGGCTGTGTGACCGAGGCCAAAGATGAAGCCGGCCGGTTGAAGCTGGGTGTGGATTTTGATTTGTTACGGCAGGAGCTTTCCGAATCCATCGTAGAAGGTCCGCAGGAGCGCTACCACCTCAACTGGCCTGGCAAACGCGAGGCACTAATTACCGCCAACGCGCCAATTGCCAAGACCCTGCGCCCCTGTCGGGAAGAGAGCGTGGGATTTGACACCACGAAGAACCTGTTTATCGAGGGTGACAACCTCGATGCGCTCAAACTTATCCAAGAGACCTACCTCGGCAAGGTCAAAATGATCTACATTGACCCTCCCTATAACACGGGGAATGACTTCATATACGAAGACGACTTTGCCGAAACTTCAGGTGAATTCCTGAAGCGGTCGAATCAGAAGGATGAGGAAGGCAATCGGCTGGTGGCAAACACCGAAGCCAATGGGCGGTTCCATTCTGATTGGCTTTCCATGATATATCCGCGTTTGAAACTGGCTAGAAATCTACTGCGGGATGATGGAGTTATTTTTATAAGCATTGATGAGAATGAGGTTCACAATGTTCGTAAAGTTGGTGATGAAATATTTGGGTCTGATAACTTCATTAGCGATTTGATCTGGCAAAAAAGGAAGGGGGGAGGAAACGACTCTAAATTTATCGCCGTCGACCATGAATTTATTATGATTTATGGAAAATCGGTTGTTCACCAAGATAAAAAATGGCGAGTCCCATATGATGAAGATTATTTGAAAAGATACAAGGAGGAGGATTATCAAGGAATATTCTACTGGGACACTTTGCATAGAGGTGGTTTACAAAGTCCAATTATCTATGATGTTGAGTGCCCTGACGGTAGTATAATAAAAAATGGCACATGGCAAGTTTCAGAAAGATCTTTTCGAGAAAAAAAGGATTCAGGGCAGATTAGAATTATACACGGAAAAGATGACCAATGGACAGTTCAACATAAGGTGTATCAACCAGAAGGAAGAGTTTTTAGATCAATTTATTCTGAAGTAACGAATAGCGATTCGGCAAAAGAAATTAAATCATATTTCGGATTCGATAAATTTTTCGAAAATCCTAAGCCAACCTTGTTAATAAGGGCTCTTTGTTATTTATGTGGTTGCACGACAGACGACATCGTTCTCGACTTTTTCGCAGGTTCTGCAACCACTGCCGATGCTGTAATGCAACTCAATGCGATAGACGGAGCCAAACGCAAATTCATCTTGGTACAGATCCCTGAACCTTGCGATGAAAAGTCTGAGTCCTTCAAGGCTGGATACAACACCATTACCGAGATAAGTAAGGATCGTATCCGCCGGGCTGGCGAGAAGATTCTAGAAGGCGAATGCCATGAAGCGTGGAACAAGGATATCGGCTTCCGCGTACTCAAGGTGGATTCATCTAACATGGCCGACGTCTACTACACTCCAGACTCAATAGAGCAAGCTCAGCTGAAAATCTTTACCGGTAATATCAAGCCTGATCGCAATCCTGAAGACCTGCTCTTCCAGGTGTTATTGGACTGGGGCGTGGATCTTTCTTTACCTATCCGAAGAGAGACCATCCAGGACAAAACCGTCCTCTTCGTAAACCAACCGCCATACGACCTCATCGCCTGCTTTGATACCGGCGTGAACGAGGACTTGGTCAAGGAACTGGCTAAGTTTGAGCCGTTGCGGGTTGTGTTCCGTGATAGCGGCTTTGTTTCCGACGCTGTAAAGATCAACGTGGAGCAGATCTTCAAGCAGATGTCTCCGAGCACCGAAGTGAAATCGATATAAGGAGGGCTTGGCATGAAACTTAAGTTCAAAGTCCAGCCCTACCAGACCAGCGCGGTTGAATCTGTAGTTGACTGTTTTGCGGGACAGGTGAATACCTCGGGTATCGCGTACCGAATTGATCCCGGCATGAACAACAAGCTACTGGCACACAGGCCAGTATTGCCGGGCATGGATGTTGAACAGACCGGCTTTAAGAACTCCGATCTTCAGCTGACCGATGCTCGGTTGCTTACCAATATCCGGGCCGTACAGCGGCGGCAGAACCTGACTCTGTCCGACAAGCTTACATCCAGCGCCGGATGCAAGGTCAATCTTGATGTGGAAATGGAAACCGGTACCGGCAAGACTTACTGCTACATCAAGACCGTTTTTGAGATGAACAAGCGGTACGGCTGGACCAAGTTCATTGTGGTGGTGCCCAGTATCGCCATCCGCGAAGGGGTGCTCAAGTCACTGGAAATCACCGCCGAGCATTTTACCGAGAGCTACGGCAAGAAGGTCCGTTTTTTCGCTTACAACTCCAAGCAGCTGCACCACCTGGAAGGCTTCTCCTCCGATGCAGGCATCAACGTCATGGTCATCAATATCCAGGCGTTCAATGCCACGGGAGCGGATAACCGCCGCATCTACGACGAGTTGGACGATTTCCAGTCGCGTAAGCCTATTGATGTGATCAGTAGCAACCGACCCATCCTGATCCTGGATGAACCTCAGAAGATGGAAGGCCAAAAGACGCTGGAGGCACTGGCCAAGTTTAAACCTCTAGTGATCCTGCGTTACTCGGCCACCCACCGGACTACGTACAACAAAATTCATCGCCTTGACGCCCTAGACGCCTTTAACCAGAAGCTGGTGAAGAAGATCGCGGTACGCGGCATCGCCGTAAAAGGTCTGGCGGGCACTAACGCCTATCTTTATCTGGAGTCCATCGAAATCTCCAAGAAAGCACCGGTTGCGCGGATTGAGATGGAAATGCGCCAGGGAGATGGAATCAAACGAGTCATCAAGCGGCTGGAGCGAGGCAAGGATCTATTCGTTGAATCAAACGAGCTGGATCAATATCGCGGCTTTGTCATCGCCCAGATCGACGCCAGCAGGGACATGGTCGAGTTCACCAATGGCCAGGTTCTGAATGCGGGCGATGCGGCCGGCGACATTACGGAGAAAACCATCCGTCGGATTCAGATCAGGGAAGCGATTAAGGCACATCTTGAGAAAGAGCGGGGTCTCTTTGCTCAGGAGATCAAGGTGCTGTCCCTTTTCTTCATCGATGAGGTCGCTAAATACCGAGACTACGACCAAGCCGATGAAAAAGGAGAGTATGCGCGGATATTTGAAGAAGAGTACGAACAACTCAAATCTGAATTCTTGAGTCAACTCCCTTTGGACGGTGGCAGATACCAGAAATATCTTGACGGTATTCAGGTTAGCCGCACCCATGATGGGTATTTTTCCATCGACAAGAAAACGAAGAAGCTCGCCGACCCGACCTTTAAAACGCGCGGAGAGGATGCCGGGCTTTCCGATGACGTCGATGCCTATGATTTGATCTTGAAAAATAAAGAACGGCTGCTTTCTTTCGCGGAACCGGTCCGGTTCATCTTCTCGCATTCAGCCTTGCGTGAAGGCTGGGACAATCCCAATGTCTTCGTTATGTGCATGCTGAAACATAGCGACAACACGATCTCGCGCCGCCAGGAAGTTGGCCGGGGATTGCGGATTAGCGTCAACCAGCTTGGAGACCGCATGGACAACCCGGCGACGGTTCATGATGTGAATATCCTGACCGTTGTTGCCAGCGAGAGCTATAAGGACTTTGTCGGAAACCTTCAGCGCGAGATCGCCGACTCACTCTCTGCGCGCCCCCGCAAGGCGGATGAGGCCTACTTCACTTCGAAAGTCATCACTACGGAAACTGGGACAGTGGAAATTACTCCGGTCATGGCCAAGCAAATTTACAAGTACTTGCTCAAGAACGACTATACCGATGACGTGGACCAAGTTGCCGAGGCTTACCACGAGGCAAAAGCCAACGGTACCCTGGCAACCCTTCCTCCTGATCTGGCCCCTCATACAAAGCAGATATACGCCCTTATTGATAGCGTCTTCAGCGAATCCCAGCTACCTGACTTGGGCGATGACCGCAAGCCGAAAACCAATCCACTGAATGCCAACTTTGAGAAGAAAGAGTTCAAGGCGCTCTGGAGCCGCATCAATCAGAAGGCGGTCTACCGTGTGGAATTCGATTCCAGTGAACTCATCCGAAACAGCATCTGGGCTCTGGACAAAGAACTGAGGGTAACTCCACTGCAGTACACCATCCAAAGTGGCGTTCAGGGTGAGCAGATTACTGATGCCCAACTCAGAAACGGCGATGGATTTGCTCTGACCAATACTTCGGTCGAAACCCATAAAGCGTCAATCCATTCCATGGTTACCTATGACCTACTCGGCAAAATTGCCGAAAACACCCAACTGACAAGAAAGACTATCGCAGAGGTATTGAGCGGCGTTCAGGCGGTGGTGTTCAAGCAATTCAAACAGAACCCGGAGCATTTCATTGCTGAAAGCTCACGGCTTATCAACGAGCAGAAGGCCACAATCATTATTGAAAAGCTGAGCTACGACAGCATCGCCGAGACCCACGATACCGATATTTTCACTGCCGGTCAAAGCAAGCAAGACTTCACCAAAGCCAGCGAGAAGCTGAAGCATCACATTTACGACTACGTGATTACCGACTCCAAGGTTGAACGAGAGTTTGTGAAAGAGCTAGATTCCAGCGCCGAGGTGGTTGTCTACGCAAAGCTTCCAAGGGGGTTCCTGATTCCTACCCCAGTTGGCGACTATAACCCGGACTGGGCCATTTCCTTTAAGGAAGGCTCGGTTAAACACATCTATTTCGTCGCCGAGACCAAAGGCTCCATGTCCAGCATGCAGCTGCGTGCAATTGAGGATACGAAAATCGAATGCGCCCGCAAGTTTTTCGCAGAGGTCAACCGCAAGGTTGATCCGGAGCACGTGAAATACGACGTGGTAACCAGCTACGGGAAGCTGATGGAGATTGTCGGCATGGGAGGGGCAAACAATTGAAGGCCCAAGCTGCCACATTGGATCTATTGTTTGGAAAGCACCGACTGGGTCGCAAGCCTGTTATAAATGAATCGGAACCGAGCACGGTTGGTTAGTATAAAGTTCGACGAACGGGGGGAGAGATGCCTGTCTCAATATCAGAACTGAAAATATTCTTGGATTCTCCGGGTGGGGCTAGATTCGTGAAGACGAATCTGCATCTTCACACTCCCGCGACGCCATGGGACTGGGATGCGGTTGAGGGGCAGACTAGGAAAGCCAGAAGTGTGAGCGTAGCGGACTACTTCGAAGCGTTGAGCAAAACCTCTCTTGATTTAGTAGCGATTACAGACCACAATTGCGTCTCTTGGTGCGGACGGCTGATTGAATTAGCGGCTGCGGCGCGTAAAGCGGGCACAAGCAGGATTCATATTCTCCCCGGTGTTGAAATAACAACCTATGAAGGGCCGCACGTAGTTGGGATTTTCGACGAGTCTGCGGACTTGGGGAAGATTGAGCTTATGTTGAGCCGGCTCGGAATGTCTGGCAAAGGTGAAAAGGAAGACAAGGTCGGTCGGTTTCTAAGTGCCAAATCACCGCACACTATTCAAGAGGTATTCGAGGAGATCGACTCGTTGGGCGGAATAGTTGTAGGACCGCACGTAGATAATTCAGATGGGCTTTGGGGATTTAAGGGATTCAGGTCGCGCAACGAAGTCTTGAATAACCGACTCATCCGGATATTAGCAGCACCTTCTGGAAGTATAAAGAAGGTGAGCGAGGCTGGGGGTTCAGTGCGGTTGCTGTATAAGAACATGGACACGAGTGTCATTACAAATTCTTTCGGATTCGTAAACGTATCAGATTGTCACCGTTTGGATGACTTCGAAGAAAAGGTGACGTGGATTAAGATGACGAAGCCGAGCCTTGAGGGCGTTCAGCAAGTCATTTATGAGCCTGAATTACGTGTGTGCCACGAGATCACCGAAATCCACGACAAGGAGGGTAGGCTAGAATTCCGGGAGGGCTTCTTCTTTACGGATCCCAGCCGAACGGCTTACTCACATCCACACATCATCGGGATTTCTGTTAATGGAGCTATGTTGGACGGATTAAAGGTGGCGTTAAGCCCAAATCAAAACAGCATCATTGGGCGTAATTATGCTGGAAAATCTGCGTTATTGGATTGTATCAGATTTGCTTTGAATGCAGTTCCGAGCGACCCGGATAAACTAGCCAAGTTTACGGATAGGATGAAGGCATTTATTGGAGATGGCGGAGACGTGACCTTGTATCTGTCTATCAGAGAGAAGTTCTATGCCGTCACAAGAGTATTTACCTGGACTAAGCTTGGCAAAAGTGCGAAGCCGGCATTTCAGATAACTGGCACCCCCGAAGTGTATCTGCTATGGAATGGATCTGAATTCAAGCGCGATAGTGGTCGGGACGTGCGTGAAGTGTTCCCCATTGAAGTCTACCCCCAAGGCGAAGTGACGAAAATCAAGGAAAATGCTGACCAACAGATGAATATTGTTGACTCACTTGGCGGAATCGACCTGGCAAAGCGGGACGTGGAATTGTTAGAGCTGAATGGGGCTAAAACCGTCAAGGGTGAGCTTAAGGATAACCGTGAAAGCATTGTAGGCAAACTGAAAAGAAGGGATGAGTTGAAGGAAGCAGCTTCGGGGATTGACCAGTTGCAGAAAGAGATAGAAGAACTTGAGCAGTTGAGTACATCTCCAGCAGTCGTTGAAAAGAAACTCTGGGCTGAGGAGGAACTGAAGATAGATGGGTGTAAGAAGGAGTTGCTACGTCTTGAGCCCAGGTGGAAACCAGGTAATTTGGTGCCGCAGATTGAGTTTGCGGAGGACAAGCCTGTTGAAGTGGTAGTAGGGGAAAATGCGATGAAGGGCACTGAATTCAAGCCGGAGTCTGCATCGCCGTCGGATTACTCAATGCGGGCATCAGAGATATTCGAGACAACAGTCAAGAAGCTGAAAGAAAGTACTTTGTATGGGAGTACTGCTATCACCAAGGGCATTGAGGGTTTGTCAGGGCTAGAAAATCTGAGAAAAGCACGATCTGATGAATTGGATGAAAAGATCAAGAAAGCGGTGAAACCTGGGGATGCGAGAGCTGTAGGTGACGGGCTAATAGATCACATTACGGAAAGACGCAAAACTCTTGCAGGATTGCTGGACCAAAAAAGGGAATTTGAGCAAGCGGAGAAAGAGATTGCGGGACTTTTCAAACAACGCAAAGCGCTTCTGCAAAGATTTGGTGACAGGTGGAGCGAGATTAAGAAAAAGCGGCAAATGGTGGTCGAGATGATCTCAAGAGGCTCAGCATCCACTATTAAAGCTGAATTGATAATCAATGTAGAAAGAACAGGATACAGGGGCAAACTGACAGAAATCGTAGACCGCCTGACGAGCGTGGCTGTAAGGATTTCGCACAAAGAAGACCAGTTGACTCTTGTGACCGACGGCCTGTCCCCCAAAGAATTAGCTGACCTCGTGAGGGGGCGTGTTAGCAAAGGGGTGACAGACAAATGCGTAGGAGTTACTCCTAATACAGAGACCGTGCTGTTTTGCATGAATGATGCAGACATATTGCAGTTGGAGGAGTGCCTACTGGATGACAGATTTGTCATAAGTTACCAAAGAGAAGGAGATACGGAATATACCCCAGTCGATTCGGGGCTATCTGGAGGAGAACAGGCGCTTGCACTAATATCTGTGGCTATGGTGCCAAAGGGATTGCCGCTAATCATAGATCAACCTGAGGACGAATTGGGTCCCGGCTTGATAACTCATGAATTGGTCGAGCAAATACGTAAGGTTAAGTCGGAGAGACAACTAATATTCGTAACACATGTTCCTAACATACCAGTGTTAGCCGACAGCGAGCAGGTGCTATACATGGAGCAGAAAATCAGAGAGAGCCAGAAGAAATCCGAAAAGGGGTGCTGCGGTTCTCTCGAGGATGTAGATATTGTAGAGCACCTGTTGGAACTGGACGGTGGGAATATTGCATTTGAGAAGAGAAGTCAAAGGTATTCACGCGTAACAAAAACCAAATAAAATATAGCGAGACAGTTAGAAGTTTTCTCCCGGCGCATGGGAATTTATCTCAAAGACGCTGCATTCGAATCTAAACGATTAAAGCTAACTCATCCCTAAAAGTCCTAGATTTTAAACAGATTGGGCTAGCAGACTGGATTCGAACTTTGTTGCCGTTGGGCATCGGCTTGAGTCAGCCAAAGAAAGGTTGTTGAAAAGACCCTACACTACACTGCTGAATAGTTCTCGGTATCGTCCCCTTTGGTGGGGGTGAAGTGACGATATAAAGATTCAAGAGTTCAGCCGTTCAAAACAGTAACGCATACCTCACGCGTTGCACCCCACAACACTTTTGAAGATTTGACATCTACTACGGGAAAATCCTAAAATAGGATTTATAACACCCTATTATAGGAGATAAATGATGAGCTACCAAACTGCCGAGGAAACGGCCCTACTACTTTACCAGCTACTAGAGAACTCCAACCAGAAGCGAGGCCGTGTCAGTGAGGCCACGATCCGTCGTCTTTCAGGAAGAACGCTTCTGCGGAATAAATTTCTAGAGGATCTCAAGGGCTGTCTGGAGGACATCGGCCTAATCTTAATTGAGTTGCATCGGGGAGGATTCGGCCTGATGCGTGCGAGCCTTCTTGAGGGAGCACCTGCCATTACTGCGAAAAAGTATATGAAAGATGAACTGGCGACGCTAAATAACGGAGTAACCAATGACGATCTCTTCGAAAAAATAAGGTCTCAATTAGAGGATCCCGTTAACGAGGCTGACGATTCCTAGACGGGGATAAGTCCACAAATGCCCCACATTCAAGGGATCGAATCTAATAATCTAGGCCAGACGAAGTACAAAAGTGATGGTCAAAATCTATCGGAGTTCTACCCATTGGTACCCCGGCTCCGCCAAAGCGAACTCTACCACACGACGGTATTTATACCGTCGTTGAATTTCGCCTTGATTAAATCGATCTTCTTGCTTTTAATGTGTTATCAAAGACCGTCTGATCAACTGATTTATCTCAATACCAGTAAATGGTGTAACCCCTAGGGAATCCCCTCGATTTGATACGTTTATAATTAACGCATTTATGAACATGCCGAGGATTTGACCATCAGTCAACCAACCGGACCGAAACAAGCAGCCTGGTTTTATAGTGTCAATTTCATTTAGATAGCCATTCCCAAGGTGTATAATGGCGGCAAAAAAACATAGCAATGAACTTCGGCTTGAGAGGAAACATCCATATGAATGAGATTATCTGCCCGCATTGCGGAAAGGCATTTAAGATCGATGAGGCTGGATATGCAGACATCCTGAAACAGATCCGCGATCGCGAATTTGACAAGGCTCTCCATGAGCAACTTGAACTCGCCGAGAAGGAGAAGAAGACGGCAATCGAGCTTGCCGAGTCCAAAGTGACTAGCAAACTAGAAAAGGCGGCAGCCAAGAGCGACGCAGAAATCGAGCGGCTAAAGGCCGAACTCAAGTTGACCGAAGTAGCGAGGCAACTGGCTGTGAAGGAGGCGGTCAGCGCCGTTGAGAAGGAACGGGACGACTTTGCTCGGAACTTGGAGGTGAAGGAAATAGAACGGAAGTTGTGCGAGTCGGCCTTAAAGGAGACGCACTCGGTTGAACTCAAGTCGAAGGACGAACAGATCGCCTATTATAAGGACCTCAAGGCCAAGCTTTCGACAAAGATGGTCGGAGAAACTCTTGAGCAACACTGCGAGATTGAGTTTAACCGCCTGCGAGCCACCGGATTCTCGCTCGCCTACTTCGAGAAGGACTCTGATGTCCGAGCCGGTAGCAAAGGTGATTATATTTTCCGTGACTCGGATGAAAATAACACCGAATTTATTTCCATCATATTCGAGATGAAGAACGAGTGCGACACGACAGCAACGAAGAAGAAAAACGAGGATTTCATCAAAGAGCTCGACAAGGACCGCAATGAAAAGGGCTGTGAATACGCCGTGCTGGTGTCGTTACTCGAGCCGGATAGTGAGTTGTACAACGCGGGCATCGTCGACGTATCCCACCGCTATCCGAAGATGTATGTCGTTCGTCCTCAGTTTTTCATTCCGATTGTTACGCTTCTGCGGAATGCGGCAAAAGCTACGTTGGTGCACAAGACGGAACTCGCACGTGTCCGGGAGCAAAACATCGACATTACTAAGTTCGAGAGCGAGCTCGACGCGTTCAAGGTTGGCTTCGCTCGGAATTATGACCTGGCATCGATGAAGTTCAAGACGGCAATCGACGAGATCGACAAGACAATCGACCACCTTCAAAAGACAAAGGACGCTCTGCTGGGCTCAGAGAACAATCTCCGGCTAGCGAATAATAAGGCGGACGACTTAACAATTAAAAAGCTAACCAGGGGAAACCCGACGATGGCCGCAAAGTTTAAAGAGCTGAAGCCCGAAGACCCAAAGAGTGCGGTGTGAGTTGCGGTGCCGGAGCGAGTTAGACATGGCCAACCAGTCTCAGCTGACGTGAGAGGAAATTATCCATCCGAAAGGGGCTCGCTCCCACGCGGTGGAAACGCTGTAAGGAAGCGAAGATGGATTCCACCCTCAGCTCCAGTTGAGAGGATTCGAGTTGGTTCTTACCTTGAGGTTTGCTATTCCACTTGCTACTCTTTTTTTACAACCATTAGTCACCATTAAACGTAATTTGATTATCAGGCCTGGTGACAAAAGGCGCTAAATTAAAGCTAAAAGCACTTGGACGCGCGCATTCCTAAACTACGCGTCACCGGTTCGAGTCAAACCTGGTACCAAGGACCGTTCAAAGAATGACATCCAGCAATGCTGACTTTTGTGATCCCTATGATTGTTTGATATCTGCGACTTTAAGAGCGTCTCTTTTTCTACCACGTGATATACTTACCTCACAGAGTTCGCCGACAATATGGAACAGGCTGTCTAACTCACACATCAAGACATGAATACGACATGACTAACGCGAATGACTTGAATCATTTCAATTGGAAAAGCCCGTCGGCATTGGTATTGATCATCGCCAACATGGTGCCACTCTTGGGCGTTGTATTCTTTCATTGGCAAGTTTTTCCGATCATGTTTCTATTTTGGATGGAAAACGTGGTTATTGGTATTCTAAATGCATTCAAAATGGCAATGGCCAAAAAGAACTCACCGACGTCTGCAAAACTGTTCATGATCCCTTTTTTCCTTATTCATTATGGGATCTTCACATTAGTCCATGGCATCTTCATCTTCGTCATATTTGGGGGCATGTTGAGTGAAAACGGCGCCAGTTTCGATTTTAACTCATTCACAGGGCTGCACTTGGAATGGGGAGTATTAGCCCTGGCCCTGAGCCATGGTTTTTCTTTTGTCAGCAATTACATTCAGCGGGGAGAGTACAGACAAGTATCAGTTTCAGAACTCATGGCACAACCGTATGCCCGAATTGTCATTCTGCATGTGACAATCATCTTTGGGGGATTTCTGGTGATGGCATTCAACACCGCAACCATGGGATTAGTATTTCTTATCGTTGTGAAGATCGTTGTTGATTTATTTGCCCACTTGAAGGCTCATAGGGGGTCTCCATAGGTGTTCCAAGAATGAATTCGGGCTAGATATATTGATAACTCAGGAAAGCAAGTTTATCACGCTTCAGATCTGACCTGAATTGGTGACCTGAAGTTCGAAAAGGGCAACCCCATTATTTGTTAGAATTGAACCTTTTGTTATATCGTGCAGTGAATATCGACACATTTTTTCACAACAAAGAAGAGGGCATTAAGCCCTCTTCTTCTGATTTGAGTCTCCGCGACTAAGCCAAGAGTTTGCCTTTGTCTTGGGGGGCTTGAGAGTAGATGGATTCTACCTTCACGGTGCCCACACCACTGATGGTCACACCCATAGCGTCTTTGAGCGCCTTGGCGAACTGTTCGAAGACCGGGCCAGAAGTCAGGTAACTCGAAAAGGTACCTTTGACCTGATAGGTTGTGAAGGGAGGTGCAACCGGGATTTTCATCGCGACAATGGCGACCTTTTTGGTTTCCTCCAAGTTCTTGAACGTCCGCGTAGTACGACCGTAGAGGTCAGCGAAGGCTAAAGTCTCGTCGTCAATGGCAGTCATACTCGTTTTGGGGGTGACATTGAGTTCGCCATTTCTACCTACGGTGGCAACCATCTTTGGAACCGAGGCGTCTTGAAAGAGAGCGATTACTTCCTTGGGCATTTTAGCCATGTTATTTTCTCCTTATTCCCTTTTAGATTTGGTCGAGACCTATTTTTAAAGACTAACCGATAAGAGCCAATACAGCCAAAACCATCGCTGTAACTCCCAGCAAGAGATGAACCCAGAACAATTTGACCGTAATGAATCCCTTCAAAGGATTATTGCTTGTTTTCAGCGTGAAACCGCAGATACCGGCCGCAAGGATGAAGATGGCTGCTAAAGTTTCCATGAATTACCTCCTTTTTTACCATTCTGGCACTAAATGAAGGTGAAGTCTGTAAAAAAGTATACACAGTTTATGTCGTGAGTTAGTGTACAATGACTATCGAATCGTCTGGAGGAATGATATGACGTATTTGAACTGTATGGCTGACTTGTGGCTCTTCGACTCCTTGAACGAAACAGAAAAAGGAGACATTCGAAAGCTTTTTCACCGCCCGGAATACCTGAAGGGCGAATACCTATTTAACGAAGGCGAGCCGGCGAGCTCGATTTTCCTGGTCACCCAGGGCAGGGTCAAGCTATTAAAAACCTCGGAAGGTGGCAAAGAAATCGCCCTCGGATATATTACCCCCAATCAACTGTTTGGCGAAGAAGTGTTATTCGATGATTCAGTGCATTCTTTTGCAGCCGTGGCAGTGGAGGATACACGGTTGTGCGCTTGTTACAAGAGTGATTTTGAGAGCTTGCTTGCGCAGAATAGTCAACTTTCCCTGAAGGTGATAAAAGGATTAGGTGAAAAAATCCGGCGTATCACCGAGCAGTTTGCGGATGTTGCAATTTACGATACACGCTCCAGCTTATCCCGCACACTTGTCAGACTGGCTCGAGAGCATGGGCAAGAAACCGCGGATGGAATGAAATTGAATTTCCGGTTGACCCATGATGATCTCGGTGCGCTGGTTGGGTCCTCCCGGGTCATGATTACGAACGTCATGAAGTCTCTTAAAATCGCTGGAATAGTGAGGGATGACCTCGATCACAAAATGGTTATCAGCCGGTGGTTCCTGAACGAGCCCTTCATAGAGGAACCTGCATCGCCAGCCGCCAGATCAGCGGATTGCGATTGTTACCAAAGATAACTCAGCTGTTGATCCGATCCAATGTTCGGTGTCTTGGCTGCTGACGCCACCGTATGGGACTCGAACCTTAAAGACCTTAGGCCTGAACTTTTTGTTACAAAGTGCATCACTTATCGATTAAGATTTGCAGCTAAGAGTTTTTCCCTCGATACACAATCCTTATAGTGTGTTCTGGATCTGGTTTCCTCGGTGGTTTTGACCACTCAGTCCTGTTCCAAATAGCAACGTTCCATTGCGGGAAACGTTTATATACGCTTTACATATCCGTCATTTATGCTCGTCGGGGTTTGTACAAATTACTCCAGGAGGCAGTGTTCCCGGGATCGGCGTTTCCTTTAATGCCTGCTTGAGCACGGCAATTGAGTTCTTTTCAACAACGACATTATGAGGGTTATCCTCGATTGGTTTAGCAAATGGGCATTGATATTTTCCGCTTGGATTTGGTTTCTCTACCCCAAATCCTGCTCCGCAAGTTTGGCATCTGAGGAGAACCGGCAGATGCTTACCAGTTATCGTTTCAAGTATATATTCGGCGCCCACCTCAATATTTTTTGCGGAAGTATTCTCCGGCATTTGTTCAACCAATGCTGGAAGTTCTTTGCTGGATTTCTGCAAGTCCTCTTTGGATACTGAATGAACCAGACCCAGAAACCACTGGTAAACTTGCCACCTATGCTGATCATGCTGAACGGCGTCTTTTAACCTCTGGATTTCCCCAAGCAGGCTCTCTTGCTCGCTCTTGAGCTCTGAGAGGTGGGCGACCTTGCTTTCTTTGTCTTGAATATCGGACGCGAGTTTATTGAACTGCGTTTTTAACATCTCAATGTGCTGTTCCAACGCCTTTTTTACAGGCGCCAGAACACTAATATCCTTCTTTAGCTGGATAGAGGTTTTATGTTTCTCCTCCAGATCTGTGACAAGAGGTTCCAGGCCGGCTTTTTCCGCCTTTAATTTGGTAACCGCAAGCTCTAAGCTTGACTTCAATGCCGCCTGTTGTTCCAGGCCACTTAGTTGTGTTTTGATGGCTTTAATCTCAGCGTTAAACCCTGCGCGGGTTTCAAGTAATCCTCCGTAATCTGTCAGATCCTTCAGTAAGCCTTTACCGTGATCGAGAAAAGTGATGGCTTTCGCCTTATTCAGAATGGCCGATAAAAAGTTCAGATCGAAGCCTGTCTTGTTGAGAGCCGTAAGATGCTCGATAGCAGTTTTGATGTCTTTATCGGGAATGGCTGCAGCTTTGAGTTCTTTTGCTAGGTGTTCTACGAGCTTCAGACGGTCCATATTGACGCCAAGTTGTTGCATATCGATCTCGAACTGATCGTCAGCGGCGGCTTTCTTTGATGCGAGGACTGCCAGTTCATTTTTAATCGTTTCCAGCTCAGCGGTCTTAGTTTTGAGCAGGGCATCCGTTTTCCCCAGATTTTCCTGGATTCCACTGAATTGAGTTAGTACCTGCTCATAAGTTACGCCGGTTGTGTCTTCCATGTCTGCCAATTTGATTGCGGCGCTGGCAAAGCCTTCTTTTGCCATCCATTTGCAGGTATTGATAACCTTGGGATATTCCGATGGATTGAAACCCAGTTTCTTTAAAACCTGGGTGGCCTTCACTCCGGCCTTGGACTCCGCCACAGTCAAGTCATGTTTCTTCAGCTGAGCACTGAGTTCGAACAAGTCTTCCACCGTATCCTCAATGTTGTACTCTTCAGAGGCGGCGATTATGCCTTTTTCTGATACCAGTTTTTTATACTCCTTCAGGTATTTGGAGATGGTAGTCTGGTCTATCTCTAGTATCTTTGCGATCTCGGCCTGAGTGTGACCGCTGGCAAGGAGGGCAAACATTCTTTTTACCGTTTTGGGTGATAGTTTAGGTGGCATTTCATAAACTCCGTTACAATAATATTTGCCAGATAACCCTTGGTGCAAAAAGGGGGAGGTAACGTATACAATAAACTTGGGGGTTATCGCCCGTTGCTGTTACTGTTGCTAAAGAGCCGTTACTGCCAAGGGCTATGTAATATATATCATAAATTATATCATAGACTTGCCCTATTTTATATGCCTGCAAATGAAAGTCTCTGGGAGAATAATTGTTGAAAAAATAGGCGAATTCCCACGATCTAAAACAGGAAGTCCGAATATGTCGTATTGCCCAAGAAAGAGACTACCATGAAATGCTAACTCAAGGGCTGCTATTTTTGTGGGAAGATGTCAGTCACCGATTGATGCAAGCAACAGAGATTATTGAATCAGCGAACAAACCAGGCAGCAGGCTTAGTGGTCACTCAATTTGAACTAATGCGGAACCGGGTGATGGCGACTCCTGCAAAGATGACGGTAAATACCACCAATGCCAGCATTTCCGGCACTGCCGCCCCGAAATCAGCCCCGAAGACCATCAGCTTGTTAAAGCCGGACGTCGCCCAGGCATGAGGTGTGATTTTCGCTACTGTTTGCAGCCATTGGGGGTAGAGGAACGACGGCCACCAGCACCCGCCGAGGGGAGCCAATACCAACGCGGTTATGACCGCCAGCGAACCTGCAGAGCGCTGTGTTTTCGCCAGCGTCGCCAGCATCACGGCAAAGGCTGAGGACATGACAACCATCAATAGGGACAGCATAATCACTCCACCCGGTGACAGACCGAGGTCGACCTTGAATACCAGTATGCCGACTGTCCAGAAAATGATTATCTGGATAATACCTCGGATGACCGTACCGGTATAGATGCCGCCAAGAATTGCCTCTTTTCTTACCGAGGTTGAAAGCAACCGCTCAAGTGTATGATTGGTGCGTTCCTTCACAATCATCTCGGCAGCAAGGGCGGCGGCAAAAAAGACGAACATCACCAGGTAGCCGGGAATCACCCAGTTGGCCGGGTTTTCAGTACCCACCTCGCCGACTTTATCTGTTTCGATGGCGATGACCGCGGTATCGGTCGTCGCGCTCCCAGCCATTCCAGCCATGATCTCTTCTACCACCATGCCGATGGCGGCTGGATCATTGGCGAGGACGCCGCTGCTAATAAGCGCTGTAACACTGGCCTGAATGACTGTTTGGTGTGTATTTATCTGCGATGCGATAGCCCCGGCGATACCGTGGAGGGCGGCTCGCATGTTAGTGTTCTCTGCGTTGACGTAGATTTCCAGGTTGGTAGGTGCTTCAGCCAGCAGCCTGGCCGTGAAATCCGCTGGGAAGTAGATGAACCCAGCAATATCTCCATCATCGACGGCCTGCTGTGCAGCTTCAAAATCCCGTTCCCAGATAATTACCGGTTCTCCCGGCGCCAGCGTCGTTTCGTCGGTGGTTTCCATGGATACGAGTATCTGGTGGCTGATGCCGTCAGGTTTTTCAAGGGTCACAAACCTGAGGTTTAACCGTGAGTCTTCCGAACCAACTCCCGCCATCAGAAAATTGAAGAACGTGATGAACAGCAGCGGGAAGATGATGAAAAAGAACACCGCGCCGCGGTCGCTGGCGAATATTTTAAGGTCCTTAAGGGCAATGAACCAGATGTGCCTGAGCGCTTTCATCCCGTCCTATTTCCTCCCGCCCACGGCTCTGAACAGCCACCGGCTGAGTACCAGGCCGGCCACAGCCACTATGGCCAATACCACCAGGTTATAGCCGGTGTCCACCAGTGAACCACCCTCAGCAATGACGGCGCGGAAGGCATCGTTGGCGTAGGTATTGATGGAAAACTTGCTTATAGTGGCGAAGATGGTGCCCTGGCTTACTTCAAAGAACGTACCGCCTAGCATGACCATAGCCATAGTGAAGACCACCCCGAACCACGTTGCCCCGTCTTCAGTTCTCGCCATAGAGGCGATTATCATGCCCACGGCGGTGGCTGCAGCACTAAAAATGAGAGCGATGAGCAGTGCGGTAACAAAGGAAAGCGGGGTGAACATCTGGAAAACCGCGTAGGACAGCAGCAGAAGAAGCAGTGTCTGGATAAAACCGCGTGCCACAAAGGAAATATACTTTCCGAAAAACATCTCGCCGACGGTAAGTTGGGTAGTCAGCAGCCGTTCTAGAGTGCCACGCCGCCGTTCCTCCACGATGGTCCTGGCACTGAGTGAAAGGGCGAACAGCACGTACATGGTAACAATCCCCGGCAGGAATTGGTAGATGAAATCAGGCTTGCCGCCGGTGGTGGTTTCGTTGACGGTGACCACCGGCTTGGCTTCCCGTAAAGCGATGACTTCTGACACGCTTAGTTCGACGAGATCCCCAGACAGATTGTACTCAGCCAGGGCGGCAGTTGTCTGCCGCTGGACGAGGAATTGCTGCTCAATATCGGCCACCGCGCCGCGGATGATACTGGCCAGTATCTGGCCTTCCGTGCCACCGTTGCCTCTCTGTTTAAAAACAAGCCCGGTGTTATTGCCGGCCTCAAGGGCGGTGGAAAAACCGGCGGGGATGTACAGAGCGAAGGTTATGTCGGAACGGTCGAGCTTGTCATCGGCGTCCTGGCGAGTCAGCAGCGAAATACTGACGCCGTCAGCGCTATCGATATCATTGATGAGTCGTTGGGCATAGACGCCGCCGTCTTCATTAACGATACGGCAGATGCCGGTGAAGGTGGTTTGTCCGCCGAACGCTCCATACATGAGGGCGAAGGTAACGATTGGTAGGAGCAGACCGAAGGCAAGGTCGCCCCTGTCCTGTACATACAGTTTGATTTCGTTGAGAAGAATCGCCAGCGCCCGTTTCATATTCTTATGAGTCTCTCAGACTCCGGCCGGTCAGGTGAAGAAAGACGTCTTCCAGCGTCACCTTGTCTGGATCTCCTATCTGTGCCTTGAGGTGCCGCGGCGTATCTATGGCGATAATAACACCGCCGTCCATGATGGCCACCCGCTGGCAGAGGCGCTCGGCTTCTTCCATGTAGTGGGTTGTGTAGAGAATGGTCTTGCCCTGTTTCTGCAGATTGAGGATGCTTTCATAGATGTGATTGCGGGACTGCGGGTCGATACCGACGGTCGGCTCGTCAAGAAAGAGGATCTGTGGATCACCCATCAGGGTGATAGCCAGGTTGATGCGGCGCTTCATACCGCCGGAGAACTTGGCTACCTTGCCTTTAGCCCGTTCCTGCAAGCCCATGAGTTCCAAGTTGGTCATTGCCTGAGACTTGGCGGCCAGGCCGCTGAGGCCGGCCATCCGGCCGAAAAACACCAAGTTGTCGATGGCGTTGAGGTCTTCGTAGAGGGCTAAGTCCTGCGGGCAGACTCCGATGAGGCTGCGGACTTTCTCGGAATCCTTCTTAACTGAATGACCGCCGATGAGAATCTCCCCTGCGTCGGCAGCCAGGACGGTAGTCAGCATGCGGATGGTGGTGGTTTTGCCCGCGCCATTGGGGCCGAGCAGTCCAAAAATCTCGCCTTTTTCAATGGTGAATGAGACGCCGTTGACGGCCTTGAAATCACCAAAGCTCTTGTGTAAATCTTTGACGTCCAGGTATGCTTTGGCCATAAACGTCTCCTTGTTAGAACGGTTGCAGGTTAAGCTAATTATATCCGCTGTCAGGCACACTGTACAAACAACGAGCAGTTAGCAATAACTATCGTTTAAGATTTTAACGCCTTTGACCTTCCAGCCAGTTAGGCATTCACGCCGCGTCTAATAGTTAGCGCGGCCAATACAGACATGAATGCAGCGAATCCAATCAGGTATAGCAGGTCTTGGGCTACATCGCCCAGAGACTGACCGGCAAGCATAATATTTCTAAGGCCCTCAACAGCATAGGTCATTGGTAGTAATTGGGACACACTCTGGAGAAATCCGTTCATCTGGTCAACTGGCCAGAGGACACCACCTAGGAATACCTGCGGCATAATAACTAACGGAATAAACTGAACCATCTGGAACTCGTTGCGGGCAAAGGTAGAGGTGAAAATACCAAGTGTCACTGATCCAACAACGATGGCGATTTGGAAGATGAGAATCTGCCACAACTCACCGCGATAAGGCACTTCAAATACCTGCACGGTGAAAAAGAAGATGATCAGCGTTTGAATAAGTGCGAATACCATGAAACCGAGGAGATACCCGAGGACGATATCGAGCTGTGAAACTGGCGAGGCCATCAGGCGTTCCATGGTACCCTGGGAGCGTTCCCGCAGAAAACTTATGCCTGTGAGTAGAAAACTCATAAATAAGGCCATCATGGCGATGAGGGCTGGCGCCACCGAATTGAGGAGGGTACGATCCGGAAGGCTGTATCCAATAAGAGTCATGACAACGACTGGTACAATAAAGATTAAACCCAGCGTGCGGTGATCACGCCAAATTTGTTTAATGACTCTACTCGCTATAGCTATGGCGTACTTAGGCATGGCCGGTACCCTTGCGGATGTAATAAAGGAAAGCATCCTCTAATGTGGCTCGATCGTTGCCGGTGGCAGCTACCAGTATGCTTGGAGGGCCGCTGGCAATAATCTTGCCTTCGCGTAGGAAGGCCAGACAGTCGCAATGCGCAGCGTCGTCCATTGTGTGAGAAGAAATGATCAGTGTTCGCCCTAAGGCGGTTAGGTTTTTGAAATATTCCCAAAAATGAGCCCTCAAGTCCGGATCGAGACCCACAGTAGGTTCGTCAAGGAAAATGAGGGACGGATCGTGGACAATGGCGCAAGCCAGAGATAGCCGCTGGCGCATGCCACCTGAAAGCTGATGTACCGATGTGTCGCGCTTTGGCCATAGTTCCACCAAATTGATGACTTCGTCTACCCTATTCTTACGCGCCAATCTGTCGGCCATGCCATAAATATGAGCAAAAAATTCGATATTTTGACGTACTGAGAGTTCTTGATACAGCGATGTCAATTGTGGCATATAGCCAATGAAGGACGAGTGATGTCTGGAAAGTGGTTGATTGAATACCTCAATACGGCCATTGTTCGGTTTAAGCAATCCGATCATTAATCTAATTAATGTTGTTTTGCCGGAACCGTTAGGCCCCAAAAATCCGAATGATTGTCCACAGGGGATGTCAATCGACAAATTATCGATGACACGCAAGTGTCCATAATTGAAGGTAAGCCGGGAAACGGCAACGGCATTTTTGTCGGTCATTAAAATACTCAAATACCAATCTATATCCCAATGGATGGGATGTCAATAGGTTAGTCTCATCCCATAGGTATAGAAGATAGATATGGTGAGGGGCTGATGATAAGGTGAATTACAGTACTGGAATAGTGTTTTCGATATATCCAATTAGCTATAGCCTGATTTTTCGGTGGAATCTGCAGATAGCGGCTTTCTGCCGTGTAGTATGCCCCGACACACCTGACAAAGCAAAATCTGATGACGAGATGAGCAAGATTGCCGGATTTCTTCACTATGCATTATGCATTGACAGCACACGAGGCAGTTAACATAAACTTATGAGATTTGATAGAATGCGATAATCATTGACCAGGACGTTACTTATAGGTTGACAGGCATTCAAAACGGAGGTACGATATTCCCAATAAAATAAATATCCGAACTGAAGGCAAAGCCCAAGTTGGTCCTTTGATAGACGTAAGGAAGGGCGCCAGAGATTTCTCTGGTGCCCTTTTGTTTGCGAACAAAGGAATGCCAAGTGGGACAGGCAAAAAAGTCGCCAATAACGGTACAGGTCAATATCCAAGCAGGCTCGGTTTCCCGGTCTCAAATAGTGGCATGGAGGAAGCTATGGAGTCAATTACTGGTAAATGCTCGCAATGATGAACCCCAGCATCAAAAACAAATCGCAGGAATGGAGATCGGAAAAGAGGAACCCTGAAGATTACAAAACCGTTGGCAATTATCTAGATTCTTTGAGCAAAGTTGAATTCAATTTCATTCGGATCGACGTTCAATCCTTTGGCTAATTTCCTGATAGTAACGAATTGTGGTTTACGTTGGCCTCTTTCCAACCGGCAGATAGCGGCCACCGTGACTCCGGAGGCTCGGGATAAGTCGGCCTGGCTCATAACCCGTTGGATCCTTAGCTCTTTCAATGTTGCCATGATAGTTATTGCATCATAATTTAGACACAGCGTCAACATTTAAATAAGTTATTGACAATAAAGTAAAAATAAGATAATGTAAAAATAACGATAAGATAATTTAGTTAACTAAGATCGGGAGGGTTGAAAAAATGTATAAACTTTCTTGTCCATCCGTCTATGATAAACTGGATCAGGGAGCAGAAACTCCTAGTCTTGTAGCCAAGAAGGCTTTGACTGCTTTTGTCATTGTCAGGGTTAGTGCTGAAGATCAATTAAAGGGTTATGGCCCCGACGTACAATGGGAGGATGATATTCTCCCCAATGCGCCAGGCCTCGGGTTATTAGTGACCGACGAATACCGGCGTGTGATTCAAGAATCTGCTACTAAATGGGAGCGCACCAAGTTTGAAGCCGCTGTGAGAGAAGCCTTAGCCCTGTATCAGCAAGGGGTTATAAAAGCCCTTCTATTTCCTAGGGTTGATCGTGAAACGAGGTTTATATTTGGTAGCATACCGCTACTAGCGGAAGTAGTGAAATCAGGACTTAAAGTGTACTTTGCTAGGGAAAAATTGGCACTCGACCCAGATGATCCTGAGAGTATCGAGCGATATTTAAGCAAAGCTACTCAAGCCCAGGCTTACGTTCAAACCATGAAATTAAATACCGGACGGGCTAAGAAAAAGCTGCTTCGGGAAGGGAAATTGCCGCAAGGTACAGGAGTTGGCTTGTATGGCACCACCTACGACCGCATGACTAAGAAGAGGGTTATTGAACCGTTTGAGGCGGGAATAGTCCAGGAGATCTTCCAAAGGATTGCATCAGGAGATTCACCAATCTCGATCGCCCGTGATCTCAATAACCGTCACATTCGAACGAAATGCACGAAAGCTGATTCTCCACCCGACCAGATCAAGCATTGGCACAGTTTAACCATCCGGCGGATGATCCGTAATCCAGCTTTTGTGGGTAAAACCTACTTTGGTATGACCACCAGAGTGGATCGTGGGCATACTGTGGCCCATCCAGAGGAAAAATGGGTTTTATTGCCCGATGTGACACCAGCGATTGTCACTGACGAAATATTCAATGAAGCTAATGCTCAGCTGGAAAAACCAAAAATTCGTACCGGTCGACCTCAAAATCCGTATCCGCTGAAAAACCATGCTTTTTGTGCAATATGTAATCGGCCTTTAGTCGGCCACTGTTTGAACAAGAAGTATCGTTATTACCAGTGCAGTAGTGCCAGACCGTATGAGAATAGCGGTAAAAAATGTAATGCCACATATATACGGGCTGATGATCTGGAAAAAATAGTGTGGGATAAGACGCTAGAGATCTTTAAAAATCCGAAAATTCTGCTCAATGAATTAGCCAAATTGGGTGATCGAATCAATCAAGATGCGCTTGAAGCTGAGATACAAGAACTTGGCGGGACTCTGAATAATTACGAACAGAGGAGGAATAAACTACTCGAAGCTATAGAATGGGGCGAATTCGAAAAAGATGAAATCTTAGACCGATTGAATATCCTTAAACGACTGCGTAGTGATGACGAGGTTAAATTAAAAGAATTAGTAAAAACAAAAAAATATGCGGAGAGCCTAGCCACAGCTCATATCAAAGTATCTGTACTCCATCAGAGGGTACTGGATGAACTTGAGCAGAGCACTCCGGAATTAAAAGCCTTGGCACTGGATGCGTTGGACGTGAAGGTCTATGCTAAAGGTACCAACGACATTAGAATTCAAGGAGTCATTCCACTGGAATTAACTTCACCTACCACTGAACAAACATCGGCATCACAACGTGAATATAATTATCAGTGCCCACCGGCCGGATTACACCGGGGCTTGATGGTCCCGTAACTTCCAAGGCGACCTGGTCCTCGGTCAACACGCTTAGTACATCCAGCAGATACTTGCCGTTGAAGGCAATCTTGGCTTCCTCACCGGAAACTGCGGCGTCCAGTTCTGCCTGATCATCGCCGATCTCCTCAGAGCGGGCGGTGATGGAAAGACGGCCGGGCGTTTTGCCGCTGCCCGGGGTCATAATCAGCCGGACGATACCGCCGCCGTCGCGGGCGAAAATCTGGGCGGCACGGGCGGCGCGCAGGAACTGGGGCACGTCAAGCACCACCCGGGTGGTGTGAGACTGCGGGATAATCTGGGAATACTGCGGGAATGAACCCTGTAAAAGTTGGGAAACCAGTTCAACGTTCTTAAGTTTGAAGAGAATCTGGCTCTTCTGGGTATCAACGGTAATGCTGATGGCTTCGTCTGCGTCAGCGATAAGGCGGGACACCTCGGCCAGAGTCTTGGACGGGATGATGGCTTTAACCTTCTGGGCAACCGGTTCAGCAAGGGCCATTTTGTAGACCGCCAGACGGAAACCGTCAGCGGCGGCCAGTGTCAGCACGGAGCCTTCAAACTGGGCATCAATACCGGTAAGTACCGGGCGTGATTCGTCGGTAGCGGCGGCGAAGACGACGCGGGACACACCTTTTTTGAATTCGCTGACGTCCACTTTGGCGGTGACGCCGCCCTCAACCCGCGGTACCGGCGGGAAATCTTTGGCGTCTACACCGGTCATCCGGGCTTCAAAGCGGCCGCATTTAAGGGTGAGGGTTTTGTTGGCGGTCAGAATCATGTCAACTTTGTCGCTGGGCAGGGAACCGACAAACTCAGTCATCAGCTTGGCGGGTACGGTAGTGGCCCCGTCTTCCTCAACCTTGGCACCCAGCCAGCAGGTTACGGCCATTTCCAGGTTAGTGGCGGAAAGTTTCAGCCGGCCTTCATCGGTAGCCAGTAACACGTTAGTGGTTATCGGCAATGTTGAGCGGCTGGCCGCGGCACGGCCGACAATATTAAGGCCTTTAGCCAGGTTTTCCTGAAGACAAGATAAGCGCATGTTGGTGGTTCCTCCGGTTCTAAATCAAATGGTATATGATTATATAACGGGAGGGGCGGGGAGGCAATCATTATTTTTCAGTTGTTTCAGGTTAGCCGGCCAGTATGCCGGGGAAAACTTTAGTTTATATTGAGCGATTTACTCCGGTATCGCGCCAACGAACTCCGGAGAGTTGACGTCAAAAGTAAAATGCTTGATTTCCACCTCATCACCGTGGGCCCCGGGCACCTGTTCAAAGGTGCGAACCCGTAAAATACTGCCGGTATATTCTTCAACTTCAGCGTCAGTCAGGGTATCAATGATGTAATTGCCTTTGGCATCCTTGCCGGTGCGGTAGGAAATGGAAATGCGATCGCCTTTTTTAAGCATGACCTGCCTTTTCAGAAGTGACTATTTGACACATATATTATAGCATGCGATTCAAGAGTGCCAATCTGGATTAATACTTTGAATCACGGCTGACAATGCCGTCTGATTTTGGTCATGAAATGCATGCCGGGGCTTGATATTATTTTATATCTTGAGTGAAGGCGGTTCATGTGTGATAATTTTAATATGAAACAGAAAATTGACCGCCGAACCAAGATAATTGCCACCATCGGGCCGGCTTCCGCCGCACCGGAAGTGCTGGCGGAGCTGATAACGGCCGGGATGAATGTGGCCCGGTTTAACCTGTCTCACGGTTCACTGGATGAGCATGAAGAGCAGGTCAGGCGGGTACGCGCCGAGGCAAAATGTTTAAAGGCGGCGGTGGCTGTGCTGATAGATATACCCGGCCCCAAGTACCGTACCGGTGCGCTGGCGGCTGGCAGTGTCTGGCTGGTAAAGGGTGAAGAGATCATTTTGACTACCAGAACGGTCGCCGGATCTGAAAAGGAAGTATCCGTTAATCTGACCGCGCTGCCCAAAGATGTCAGGCCGGGTGACCTGGTCCTACTGGACGACGGGGCAATCCAGCTAAAATGCCGGGAAATCAAGGGTGAAGATGTGTTTTGCACCATTTTGGTGGGCGGCGCGCTGACCGGCGGCCGGGGCATCGCCATTCCCGGTCGCAAATCCAGTGTACCGTTTATGACAGAGGCGCTTAAAAAGTATCTTGACTTTGCCGTGAACCAGCGGCCGGATTATTTGGCCCTTTCGTTTGTCAGCCGGGCTTCGGAAATCCGGCACGTGCGTCAGATTTTAAAAAAATTAAAGGCCGATATTCCCATTATCGCCAAAATTGAACGAGGGGCGGCGGTAACGGTTTTTGACGCTATCCTGGCTGAGGCCGATGGCGTCATGGTGGCACGGGGTGACCTGGGGGTGGATATACCGCTGGAGCGTCTGCCGCTGGTGCAGAAAGAAATTATTCATAAGTCCAACAAGGCCGGTAAGCCGGTGATCACCGCCACTCAGATGCTGGAATCCATGATCTCCGCCGCCCGGCCGACCCGGGCTGAAGTCACCGACGTCGCCAACGCCATTCTTGATGGCAGTGACGCGGTGATGCTTTCGGCGGAGACCTCTATCGGCAAGTATCCGGTTCAGGCGGTAGCAATGATGGCTGCTGTGGCCCTGGAAACCGAAAAAACTTTGCCGTATGACTTATGGATAACGGAGCGCGATTCCTGGCTGACCGGGCAGACAGAGGAATTAATCAGTTACAATGCCATTCTGACCGCGCGCCGGCTGGAGGCGGCGGCTATTGTGGCCTTCACCTCATCCGGCTCCACAGCCGGCCGGGTGTCCAAGTACCGGCCCAGCGCGCCGATACTGGCCATTTCCCCCAACGGTGACATCTGCCGCCGTCTTATTCTGAACTGGGGAGTTCAGGCCAGCCAGATACCGACTCCCAAAACAGTTGATGATTTGTTTGTGACCGCCGTAAGGCTGGTCAAGAAACTTAAACTGGCCAAACCAGGTGATAAGATTATTGTCACCGGCGGTGTTCCCATAGGTATTGCCGGCACGACTAATCTGCTGAAGGTGCAGGAAGTAGATTAGGCAGGATCCCGACCACAGGATCAGGCGATTCGGTAAATCAGCTTTGACGTAGTTTATGCAGGTCTGATTTTGACCAAATCAAAACGATATGTTACGATATATCGTAATGAATATTTTACATAGATTATGCATTCGGCGGCACATGGCCCCCGGCTGGCCGTCGTTCGGTCCGGGGCGGGCGCACCGCTTTTTTGAAAAGGGTGTCCTCAAGTTTATTTTACTGGACATGCTGCGGGAAAAGCCCAGCCATGGATATGATTTAATCCGGGAAATGGAGGAACGGTCTCACGGCTTTTATACTCCCAGTCCGGGCAGTATTTATCCGGTGCTGCAAAAACTCCAGGACAACGGTATGGTCAGTTCCGAGGATCAGGAAGGGCGCAAGACCTATACCATCACCGAGGCCGGCCTGAAATTACTCAAGGAACGCCACCTGGTTATTGACCATCTCAAGCATATCTCGGAACACCGGATGCAACAGTTCAACAAGGCCGAGTGGCAGGACACTATCGGCGACTTGCAGCGTCTGCGTCAGTTGTTCGGCAAAAAGATGGGTAATTTATCCCAGCGGCAGATATCCGGCATCAAGAAGAGCATCGCCGAGGCTTGCCGCGACATTGAGAAAATTCTGGAAGAGCCAAATGATGAAAATTAAAAGAGCCAGGGGGTTGCATGGCTGATAACAGCAAGTCACCCATAATTGAAGTATCCGGGCTGCATCGCTCCTTCGGAAAACTGGAAGCGGTCAAAGATGTCAGTTTCACCGTTGGTGAGGGGGAGATATTCGGTTTTCTGGGACCTAACGGGGCCGGGAAAACAACCACCATCAACATCCTGTGTACGCTGCTTCTGCCGACCAGCGGCAACGCCAAAGTCAACGGTTACGATGTCATTATGCAGACTGATGACGTCCGACGTTCTATTGGTCTGGTTTTTCAAGAACCGACGCTGGATGACTACCTGAACGCGGAACAAAACCTGCGGTTTCATGCCTATGCTTATGGAGTGCCGCCGGCGGAGCGGGAGACCCGGATCCGGGAACTCATGGAGATGGTGGAACTGTGGGACCGTCGTAAAGACCAGATCAATACTTTTTCCGGCGGGATGAAGCGGCGGCTGGAAATTGCTCGGGGCCTGATCCATCAGCCCAAAGTACTGTTTCTGGATGAGCCGACGATTGGCCTGGACCCGCAGACCCGCCGTAATATATGGGATCATATCAAACGGCTGCAAGAGCAAACCGGTCTGACCATTTTCATGACCACCCACTATATGGAAGAAGCCGAGAACTGTGACCGCATCGCTATTATTGATTATGGCAAAATTGTGGCGCTGGGCACTCCGGAGAAGCTCAAGGACAGTGTCGGCGGGGATCTGGTGACCATCAAGACCGCCGACAATAATGCCGCTATAGCCGAAATCCGGCAGCAGTTCGGTATTGAAGCCGGCCTCAAGGACGACAATGTGGTCTTCAGCGTGCAGCACGGCGAGCAGTTTTTGCCGGAATTCGTCAGGCAATTTACCGGCAGTTTGTTGTCGGTCGGCATTCGGCGGCCGACACTGGATGACGTTTTCCTCAAGCATACCGGTCGTGAGATTCGGGCGGAAGCCGCCGATCCGCTGGCCATGATCAAACGGCAACGACGGATTCAGGGGGGAATGCACTAATGACTATGGTATATCGTGCGGTCTGGGTTACCGCGTATCGGGAGTTGCTGCGGTTTTTCAACAACAAGACCAGGTTGATATCCTCGTTTACCATGCCGGTGCTGTTGCTCATCGTTTTTGGTGCCGGTTTCACCAATACTATCGGCGCACTGTTGCCCGGTGTCAATTTTACCCAGTTCATGTATCCCGGTATTATCGCTATGACGGCCTTTCAGATTTCGCTGATGAGCGGTTTATCCATCGTCTGGGACCGGGAGTTCGGCTTCCTGAAAGAAGTGTTGGTGGCACCGCTGCCGCGCAGCGGCATTATTGCCGGCAAAGCTATCGGCACGGCCATTGTTGCTTTGTTCCAGGGGCTGATCATGCTGGTACTGGCACCTTTTCTTGATGTGCCGCTGGATGTGGCTCTGGTATTGCAACTGATACCGGTGCTGGTGCTGATTTCACTCTCATTCTCCGGCATGGGGCTTTTGCTGGGTTCCCGGATGAAAAGTCAGCAGGGTTTCCAGATGGTGATGCAGGTATTGTTGTTGCCCTTGATGTTTGCCTCCGGGGTATTTTTTCCACTGGGCAATGTGCCGGCCTGGCTGGGAGCGCTGTCCAAGGTAAATCCGCTGACTTACGGTGCCGATGCGGTAAGGCAGCTGTTTCTGGGCGCACCGGCCGATGGGTCGGTCATCGGGGTAACGGTATTTAATCATACGATGAGCGTGATGGATGATATGATGGTGGTGGTGGCGTTCGGTCTGGTATTTCTATTAACGGCGGCGGCGGCATTCAGCCGACGCGACTGATTGAGGAGTAAATGATACAAGTAGAAAATTTGAAAAAAGACTACCGGCTGGGCGAGGAAACGGTGCATGCATTGGCCGGGGTGAGTTTGGAGATTGAAAAGGGCGAATTTGCCGCCTTTGTCGGGCCTTCCGGCTCCGGCAAGAGTACGCTGCTGCACCTTATCGGCGGGCTGGATACCCCTTCCTCCGGCAGTATCGTGGTTGACGGCAAGGATTTGAGCCGGGCTTCCGATGGGCAACTTGCGGCTTATCGCAACCACAATATCGGGTTTGTTTTCCAGGCATTTCATCTTCATCCGACCTATTCGGCCGTTGAAAATGTGGCTATTCCGCTGATTTTTGCCGGACTGGGAAAGACAGAGCGCCTAAAAAAGGCCAGGGAGGCGCTTGAAGCCGTGGGCATGGCACACCGGGCTGATCACCGGCCTAACCAGCTTTCCGGCGGCGAACGCCAGCGCGTGAGTATTGCCCGGGCTTTGGTGACCGATCCCGGACTGATTGTGGCGGATGAGCCCACCGGCAATCTGGATACCGCCAACGGTGGCCGGATAATGGATTTACTGGGCGCCCTTAATAAGGAAAAGGGCATTACGCTGCTGGTGGCGACCCATGATGCCGAACTGGCCGGCCGGGCGCGCCGGGTGGTGAATTTACGAGACGGACTGATTACTGGAGATACCCAGCATGAAAATTAACGAATTATTAAGTATGGCCTTTTCCAACCTGTGGCGCCGCAAGTTGCGTACCTCGCTGACGGTGCTGGCCGTGGTTATCGGTGCAACGTTGATCTCACTGGTGGTATCGCTGGGGTCGGGTTTGCAGTCTTTTGTGGTCGGGCAGTTCGGGCTTAATTTTCCTGACACGGCCATAATTGTTTCCTCCGGGCAGGAACTCAGCGGTTTCGGTGGCGGCGGGCCCCAGGAAATCAAGACGACGGAGACCATCGTAGTCAATCCGTTCACTCCGGACGATGTAACGGCCTTAAAAGCCATTCCCGGCGTGGAGCGGGTGGATTATCTGGTTAATGTTTCCGCACGATATATTCAACCTGAGACCTCCGGCAAAATATATACCGTCAGTGTGAGCGGAGTGGCCGGATATGAAGCCGCCATCAGGCCGCTGTTCCAGGGTGACACGTTTAAGGATGGCGACACCGGTGTCGCCCTGATTGCCTACAACTATCTGGAGGCTTTCGGCTGGCCGGATGACGGTTCAGCTGTGGGGCGTACCATTACCATCAATGTCGGCACCCAGAACGCTTATACGCTGGAGTCGCGGGATTATACCTTTACGGTGGCCGGCGTCATAGATAAACAGGTTTCCAGTGCCGAAGTGCTGATCCCTCAGGCGGATGCTATTGAAATGGCGCGCTATTACCAGGGCAATCCGCAGCGGTATTCCGAAGCCCAGCCGGGATTTTTTCTGCAGCTGAAGGCTGATACTGCTGAACAGGTACCGGCCATTGCCCAGGCGGTTAAAGATATGGGCTTTTCCGCTACTACTCCGGAAGACATACTGGCGCAGATAAACAGCGTTTTCGGCGTGATTCAGGTTGGTCTGTCGGCTTTCGGGGTGATTGCCCTGATTGTGGCCGCCATCGGCATCATTAACACATTGCTGATGGCCATCCATGAACGGACCCGGGAGATTGGCGTGATGAAAGCAGTGGGAGCCACTCGCGGCAACATCCGCTGGCTGTTCACCACCGAGGGCGCTACATTAGGCTTTCTGGGCGGGGCCATCGGCGGCGGTTTGGCGCTGCTGGCCGGACAAGCGCTTAACTTCATTGGAGCACGAACCTTCCTGTCGGATTTCCCCGGATTTGAGTTGACGGCCTTTCCGGTTTGGCTGATTCCTGGGGTAATATTATTAACCACCGCCGTCAGTCTGCTGGCCGGGTTGTATCCCGCCGGGCGTGCAGCCAGGCTGGACCCGGTGGAGGCGCTGCGGTACGAATAACAAAGGGTGGCGATAGATCCGTTTAAGTAGATACAAATTTACGCGGTGGCTGGATTTTCGTTGTCTTCCAGCCACCGCAAATGGTTAGTATTCACGTATTCGCAGAGTTGGGCTAAGTCCTGTTTGGTGCGAATAATATGTTCGTAGTGATTTCTTTGCCAGACTTGGATGCCCTGTTATCCTCCGTGGTCATTCATTCCACTATATCCTTCAGCTCGTATAACTTCTCCAATGCCTGACGCGGCGTCAGGGCATCCACATCTAATTTTGCCAGTTCAACAGCGACCCGGGGCTGTGGCGGCTGGAACAGGGACAACTGTGGCGGGGCTTGTTTACTTCGGGCTGGTTGGGCTCCTGTTTTTAGGGATTCCAATTCCAGCAGGACTTCATTAGCCCGTTTTATGACCGGTTTGGGCAGACCAGCCAGTTTGGCCACATGGATGCCGTAGCTTTTGTCCACACCGCCCGGCACGATATGGTGCAGGAAGACCACTTCTCCCCGGTCTTCAGACACAGCGACATTGAAATTGCGAATGCCCGGCAGATGGTTGGCCATGGCAACCAGTTCATGATAATGAGTGGCGAAGAGTGTTCTGGCGTGCAAATGGGTATGGATATATTCCACTACAGCGCGGGCAATGGCCAGCCCGTCATAAGTGGACGTACCGCGGCCGATTTCATCCAGAATCAGCAGGCTTTTGCCGGTGGCATTGGTCAGGATATTCGCCGTTTCTACCATTTCCACCATAAAGGTGGATTTACCGGCAGCCAGATCTTCGTGGGCGCCGATACGGGTGAAAATACGGTCGCACAGGCCGATTTCGGCGGCGGCCGCCGGTACAAAGCAACCTATCTGGGCCATGAGCACAATCAGCGCCGTTTGCTTGAGATAAGTGGATTTACCAGCCATATTGGGACCGGTAAGAATCACCAGCAGCCCTTTGTCTACCGACAGCGTGGAGTCGTTGGCGATAAATTGACCGGGCGGCAGGCCGGCTTCAACCACCGGGTGCCGGCCGCCGACAACGAGCAGGTCGGAACTGTCAGTGATGGCAGGCTTAACATAACTATTGGCTGCTGCCACTGAGGCAAAGGCGGTCAGTGTGTCTAATCTGGCGACGGCGTCGGCCAGCGCCAGCAAGGACTGATGAAATTCGGTGATTTGACCCAGTATGCGGCGGTAGATGGCTGTTTCCATATCGGCCAGCCGTTCGCGGGAGCTAAGGATTTGGGCTTCATATTCCTTCAGTTCCGGTGTAATGTAACGTTCAGCATTGGCCAGTGTCTGCTTGCGTATGAAGCGTTCCGGAACCTGGGCCAGATTAGCGGCGGATACCTCCAGATAGTAACCGAAAACCTGATTGTAGCCCACTTTGAGATTTTTGATGCCGGTGGCGGCTCTTTCTTCGGTTTCCAGCCGGGTGATATATCCTTTGGCGCCGGTAGCCATATCGCGCAATTCATCCAGTTCTGCGGAAAAACCAGCACGGATTGTGCCGCCTTCGCCCACCGTGCCTGATGGTTCGGCTTCAAGACCTTGTTCAATTAAGGCAATCAGGTCGGTGTGTTCCTTGAGATTGGCTTTAAGTTCGGCAACTGACTTATCGTTCAGGGCACGCCCCAATTCCGGAGCCGCCTCCAGGGATCGTTTGAGAGCGATGATTTCCCGTGGCAGGGCGGAACCGGCGCGGACCCGGTTGGCCAGGCGTTCCAGATCAGTGAATGACTTCAGCCACCGCTCCAGTTCAGCCAGCACTTGGTGCTGGCTGAACAGCCAGTCCACCGCGTCCTGACGTTCCCTGATGGACGGGATACTTAACAAAGGTTGTCCCAGCCACCGCCGCAGCAGGCGGGCGCCCATTGGAGTGCGGGTAACGTCCAGGATACCCAGGAGGGAGCCGGCCGTATTCCGAGTGGTGGCGTTCTGAAAGATTTCCAGATTGACGACGGTGTTTTCATCCAGCGCCATATAATCACTGACGGAGTAAGCCGACAGATGACTGATGCCGTTAACTGCTCCCTGGTGGGTTTCCCGCAAATAGCTGATGACGGCACCGGCGGCCGCAGTGGCCAGCGGCAAGGCGGCGACCCCATATCCTTCAAGGGTATTGACGCTGAACGTCTCTTTGAGCAATTCGGCGGCTGATTCCGGTTCAAAATCCCGGGCGTCAGCCCGGGTCAGAGGAGTTTTAAAAATCGGTTGGAAAAGGCTGTCCTGCGGCAGAATTATCTCGGCCGGACGCAACCGTTCCAGTTCTGATTCTATTCTTGCCAGCGGCATCTGGGCGGCCGCAAATTCGCCGGTGGAAATATCAATAAAGGCGATCCCGGCTTCACTGTCTCCGGGGGCCACTGCGGTCAGATAATTGTTCCGCCGGCCGTCCAATAGACCCGGTTCCACGACAGTACCCGGCGTGACCAACCGCACCACCTCCCGTTCCATCAAGCCTTTATTATCATCCGGGCGGGTGGTCTGCTCACAGATTGCTACCTTGTGGCCGCGGCTGATGAGCCGCGCCAGGTAATTGTCCACCGCATGGTACGGTATGCCGGCCATGGGCACCTTGACGCCTTTCCCCATTTCGCGCCCGGTCAGGACGATTTCCAGTTCCCGGGCGGTAATTTCGGCATCGGTGTCAAAGGTCTCGTAAAAGTCCCCCAGCCGGAAGAAAACAATGGCTTCCGGGTAACGTTTTTTGATGCTCAGGTACTGGGCGCGTAACGGCGTGAGGCTTGATTGGCTCATGGCGGTTATTGTACCTGATGGCGGCGGCGGCTGTCAGCATTTAAGACGGAATTTCTGGTATTATTTGAAGTCTTGACTGGGGGGATTGATTGAAGCTGAAATACGAATTACTGGTTGTGGATATTGACGGAACACTGGTGAACGCCCGCGGCGGTATTTCCGAGGCTGATAAGACCGCTATCGCCGGGGCACAGGCCGCCGGCGTCAAAGTGGCGCTTTCAACCGGAAGGGTCATTGAAGCCAGCCGGGGGGTTATCGCTGAGCTTGGTTTGAACGGCGTCCATATTTTCTTTGACGGGGCCCTGGTATATGACCTGAGCCGCCGGGAGACGGTGCATATGCAGCCGATCAACTCAGCGACACTTCAGTCCGGAGTGGCCTTTGCCCGGGCTAATGATGTTTATCTGGAGCTTTACGCCATTGACCGCTACTTTGTGGAGGAGATAACCTGGGCGGATAAAATTCATCGTGAGTTCTTTGGCCTGCGGAGTACACTGGCTGATTTTGATGACATAATCGGGCAGCAAACGATTATCAAGTGTGAACTCATGGTTCATAATGACCTTGAAGAAGCCAAAGCCCGGTTATTTATGGAACACTTCAACGGCCGGTTGCATGGTTCCGAAGCCCGGACGCCGGCCTATCCGGAGATGAAATTTATTAATGTAGTAGACCCCGGTGTTTCCAAGGGTGCGGCTTTGGACCGGCTGGCGGAACATTTTGGCATCGGACTGGATCGGGTTATGGCTATCGGTGACGGCACCAACGACCTGCCACTCTTGGCGAGAGCCGGACTGAAGGTGGCGATGGGTAATGCCCGTGACGAACTAAAGGCTGTTGCCGACCATATTACCCTCGGAGTGGAGGAGTCCGGCGTAGCGGCAGCGATAGAGCGTTACCTGATTTAATCGCCTGGCGGCAGGTTAAACGCGGCCTCGCTGATGGCAAGCTGGATATACTCAAAATCACCGTCCGGGGCGTTCCAAACGGCTCTGGCCGCGGTGGGTATCCGGTAACCGCCGAACTCCTGATAATTACTGAAATTTCCTGACCACGGCTCCATTTTTCCGCTGTCGGAGCGAAAGCGCTCCGGCGCAGCGAAACCGGTAATTTCATCTTGTTCGTTGAAATAAAAAGTGCCGGATGCGCTCAAATCGCCGTCGGTAATGGTAGCTTTGGCGGAACGGTCATCAATATTGTCCCAGTGGATGTTGTCGGCCAGCAGGGCTGTCGGCAGCCACGGCAGTTCGGATAGATGGCGCAGAATTGAGGCGTGATCCATTTCCCGGCTCTTAACGTCAAAGAGGGGGAGAGCGGAGAGTATCTTAATCAGCATGTTGCCTTTGTGGTTCTGATATCGGTCGCGGGCGGTAATCCAGGCCGGGCCCAGCTTCATTTTGGCGTCCCAGATAAATCCGGCCGGTTGAACCGAATAATACTGGCGGGCGTCCAGTTTGATCCAGCGGTCATTAAAACGCATTCTGCCGTTTTGTTTGAGACGGGCGGTGCTGATACAGGCGGCGCCTTCCTTGACCGCTTTCAGCATGAAACGGCGTACCGGAGGCGGCAATTTGTCCGCGTCGGCGCGGTTGAACGTCTTGTTCAGCGGTGTTGCAGCGTTCAACAGCTTATTTATTTCCTGCTGTCTGGCGGTACTCCATTCCTTAATCCGTTTGGCGATAAAGATGCCGATCAGGACGGCCAATAGAAAATCAACGACAAAAAAACCGATTATCCAGTCCACTTATTGCTCCCGTGGTCATTATTGCTTAGGTACCTGAAGATTATAGACTCTCCTTAATCAGCCGGGCAAGCTGCGGGGTGATGCCTTTGACTGCAGCCAGTTCTTCAGTGGAAGCAGCTCTGACGCCCGACGCCGAGATAAATTGCTTAATCAAAGCCCGCCTTTTAGCCGGGCCGATACCGGGAATAGCGTCCAACGCGGAACCAACGGCTGCTTTCTGACGCAGATTAGTGTGGTAGCCGAGGGCGAAGCGGTGGGCTTCGTCTCTAATCCGCTGCAACAGCCGCCGGGCGGCAGAACGCTCGTCCAGCAGTATCGGGTGGGACTGCCGCGGCAGGAATATTTCCTCACGCTCCTTGGCTAACCCGATGACGGGCGTCTTACCGGCGTCCTTATCTATAAGGGCTTCCACAGCCGCTGACAGCTGGCCCTTGCCGCCGTCAATGAGGATCAGGTCCGGCAAGACCCATTTACCTTCGCTGTCATCTTTGGCGTGGTTGAAGCGTCTGCCGATAACTTCTCTTATCATGCTGAAATCGTCAGCGCCTTCAACAGTCTTGATACGGAAGCGGCGGTAATGCCTGGAATCCGGTTTGCCGTCATTGAAAACCACCATGCTGCCGACCGCCAGCCGGCCCTGAATGTTGGAGATATCGTAGCCCTCAATGCGTTGAGGCGGCGCGGCCAGTTTCAAAACGTCAGCCAACTCGTCCAGGGCGGCGCGGGCATCGTCCGCGCCGGTCAACAACCGTTTGAGCTTGTGGTGTTCCAGTCCCTGCCGGGCATTGTCTTTGACCATATTCAGCAGTTCCACCCGCGGCCCCCGTTGAGGCACCACCAGCTTCACCCGACTGCCCCGGCGGTGAGACAACCACTCTTCCAGCACTGTCTGGTCGCCGGGCGGTGTTTCCAGCAGAATCAGCGGGGGCAGATGAGCGGCGTTACTGTAAAATTGCCCGATAAAGCTGGACAGCACCGTTGACGGCGGTTGTTCCCGGGTGCCTTTGAGCAGAAAATGTTCCCGGCCGATGAGTTTGCCGCCGCGGATGAAAAACACCATGACAAAACTTTCATCGCCATCTTGTGTATACGCGATAGTATCCAGTTCAACCCTGGCCTTAATGGCAATGCGCTGCGCGGCAATGACCTGTTCAATATCACGCACCCGGTCCCGAATCTGAGCGGCGCGTTCAAACTCCATTTTAGCGGCGGCTGCCGTTATCTCCTGCCGCAGACGGCGCACCACAGTTTCCTGACGTCCCTCAAGAAATAAGGTTATCTGGTCAATGGATCGGTGGTAATCTTCTGCTGCCACCCTGCCGGAGCAAGGGGCCGGACAGCGACCCATGTCATATTCCAGGCACGGGCGTTTGACTGTCTTCAGATTTTTGGTACAGGAACGGAAAGGAAAAATACGACGCAGCAGCTCCAGAACCTCACGGACGCTTCGGCTGTCGGTAAAAGGTCCGAAATAACGGCCGTCTCCCTCAATATATCGGCGGGTCACTTCCAGCCGAGGCCATTCGCCGGCGGTGATATGCAGATAGGGGTAGCTTTTGTCATCCTTGAGCATGATGTTATAGCGGGGGCGATGACGCTTGATCAGGTTTAGTTCCAGAATCAGCGCTTCCTGCTCCGAGCCGGTAACAAAATATTCCAAATCACGGATGTCGGCCACCAGCATCGCGGTTTTGCCGTCCAGTTTTGAAAGGTTACGAAAGTATGAGCGGACACGGCTCTTGAGGTTCACCGCTTTACCGACATAGATGATCTGGCCGCGTTCATCTTTCATCAGATACACGCCCGGGCCCGACGGCATTTGCCGGACTTGTTCGTCTATATATGGGGTGGTCACTTTATTATTTTAACATAACATTTGCCGGAAGACTTTCCGGACAGTACCTAAGTAACCGATAAATTAGCCCTTTCGGGGGATACCCAACCAGGCATTATTATTTAACAATTAGCGGAACGGTTCTGGTGGCTGCCGGCGCAGGAGGAATGATGAACAGCACAATCTATCGCTGCCCCAGGTGTGAACAGCCCTTTGTTTTTACGGACCCACTAATAAGCGACGGAGCCGGAGGAGTTACCCGGCTGCTTCATGTTTGCCGGCGATGCGGTCAGTATCTGTGTAATCCGGAGGCGGCGCTGGATAAGCCGTTGCAGCCCGAAACTTTGAGCCGACGGCTCACCATGGTCAGCCCCTAGCTCCATTCACCAGTCTGCGGCCAGACCCGAGTCAGCTCCTCATACAGGCGCAGGTGTTCCGGCTGTTGCAACCGGGGGTCTTCCTCAAATAAACGGGTGGCTTCGGCGCGGGCGGCCTCCAGTATCGGAACGTCGGAGAGACGGGCCATCTTGAGGTCCGGCAGACCGGACTGGCGGGTGCCGAAGAATTCGCCCGGTCCGCGCAATTTCAAATCTTCCTCGGCCAGGACAAAGCCGTCCTGGTTTTTTTCAATCACCGACAGGCGGGCATTGGCTACGTCTGAAGGATTTTCTGCCAGCAGCATGCAATAGCTTTGCTCCTTGCCGCGGCCGACACGGCCACGGAACTGGTGTAATTGCGACAAACCGAAGCGGTCGGCGGATTCAATCAGCATTACGGTAGCGTTAGGTACATCTATACCCACTTCAATGACCGGAGTGGATACCAGAATATCCAATCTGCCGGCACTAAAAGCACTCATCACGGAGTCCTTCTCCGCGGCGGACATCCGCCCGTGTATCAGACCGAGCCGGAATTCCGGGAATATCTCCATTTTCAGTGTTTCATATTCCGCCGTCGCCGCCTTGGCCTGAACGGCCTCTGATTCCTCCACCAAAGGGCAGATAATGAAGGACTGCTGCTTCAGATTGACCTGTTTCCTGATAAAGGCATAAGCACTGGCCCGTTGCTCCGGTTTGAGCCACCGCGTCCTGATGGGCTGGCGGCCTGGCGGTAGTTCGTCAATGACGGAGAGGTCAAGGTCGCCGTAAAGAGTCAGGGCCAGCGTTCGGGGAATGGGGGTGGCGGTCATCACCAGCAGATGGGGGTTGGTACCTTTCTGCCGCAGACTCTGCCGTTGCTCCACGCCGAAACGGTGCTGCTCATCAATCACTGCCAGACCTAATTGCTTGAATTTCATGGACTTCTGAATCAGGGAGTGAGTGCCGATGACCAGGTCAATCTCGCCGGATTTTATGCGGTTGCGGATGACCGTCTTGCCGGATTCTTTGGCGTCCCCCAGGAGCAGGGCGACTGTCAGTGGTCGGTCCGGCAGAATACCCAGGTAGCTGACTGTATCCCCGTTATCCTGTTTAGCGGTTGCCAGCCGCGCCAGCATGCCGTTAACGGACTTGAAATGTTGATCTGCCAGTATTTCGGTCGGCGCCATGAAAGCCGTCTGGTAACCTGAGGCGACCGTCATCAGAATCGCGATAGTCGCCACCACGGTTTTGCCGGAGCCGACATCGCCCTGAAGCAGGCGGCTCATGGCTTCCTTCCGTTTCAGGTCAGCAAGGATTTCGTTTAATGAACGGCGTTGCGCCCCGGTCAATTGGAATTCAAGCGTACTAAGGAATCTTTCCAGTAATGATTGGTCGCCCGGTATCGGTATGCCGGGTTGGGAAACCCGCCAGGCCCGTTTTCTGGCCATTACGCCTAATTGTAGCACCAACAGTTCATCAAAGGCTAAACGCCTGCGGGCTTCATCCTTGGCGGTTTCACTGTCCGGGAAATGCGCCTGGGCCACGGCTTCCGGCAGCGACAACAATCCCCGGCGGGTCCTGATGGACTCCGGCAGATAATCAACCAGCGAAGGGGCAAAACCGTCAACCGTTTCCTTCATCAGCCGGCGCACCATGCGGGGATACAGCCCGGCGGTCAGCGGGTAAACCGGTGCCAGACGTCCGGTATGCACCAGTTCCTTGTTTTCCAGTTTTTCCCATTCCGGAGATTCAAAGACCAGCGTGCCTTTAAAAACGGTGATTTTTCCGGAGAGAACCAGCCGGTCATTGGCGTGAATCTGTCGTAACAGGTAGGGGTTGTTGAACCACAAAGCCCTGATATTGCCGGTATCGTCGCCCACGATAGCCTCGGTAGAGCGGCGGCCGCCCGGGGTGGTCAGCCTGACCTCCCATACCGTAGCCACGATGGTTTGTTCCGGTCCGGGCGATAGTTCAGCGATGCGGGTCGTCCGGGAATAGTCCAAATGCCGGCTGGGGAAGTGATACAGCATATCCCGGACGGTCTCAATGCCCAATTTTTTGAATTTGGCAGCGGTTGACTGGTTGACGCCCTTGAAAGCTGTTACCGGAATGTCCAGTGCTGCCGGAGGGTGGATCGCGGCACCGGCTTTTGGCTTTGGAACCGCCGGGGTTTCAAAAACAAGCCTGGCGCTTTCAACTGATTCAGCCACACCGGGATTTTGCGGCTGATTAAGCTCTTCAATGAAGCCCAGCAGGGTGTCCAGTGAGGCTTCCCGATCGGCAGCGGGGATTCCGGCATAATTGAAACCGGTCAGACGAACCTTGAGCTGGGTCAGTTTGGTTCGGTCGGTGAGGGATTGGGCGGCTTCATCAACCCAGACAGCCAGAAACCGGTCCAGTCCGCCGATAACGGCGGTGTTCTCAAAGCCTTTAGTGCGTTCCAACGCAACAACAGCGCGTAACTTTTCGGTACTCAGAGGCATGGGTAGATTATAACCCATGAGCCGGCTTTGTTCACGAATACCTTGTTTAACCGTTTGCCAGGTTGCGTTTTACAGCCAGGATGATGGTCCCGGGGCCGCCGTGCGCCCCCAAAGCGGGACCCAAACGGGAAATATAGACCTTACTCTGATCCATGAATTCGCTTAGTTTTTCTTTCAAGGCAAGTGCCTCATCAGGTGTGGTGGAATAGACGATAGCAGCTTCTTCGGACCCCGATGTCTTTTTAACGAAGTCCACCAGGCTGTCCAGCGCCCGGTGGCGGGTACGGGCAATACCGCAAGGCCAGAGTACGCCGTCTTTCAAGGTCAGGAGCGGTTTAACATTCAGAATGCCGCCGATGAGTGCTTTGGCCGCACCCAGACGACCGCTTTTCAAGACGTATTTCAGAGTGTCAAAGGTGGCGCTAATTCGAGTCAGCGATGCCGTTTCTTTGGCAGCCTGGATTATATCGTGGAGTTCGGCCTGGGCCTGAGCCAGGCGTGCTGCCGCTAAAACGCAGAAACCCAAGCCCATGGAAAGAGAAAGAGTGTCAATAACGGTGATGCGGGCTTTCTCAGCGGAAAGTTCCCGGCCGGCGACTGCGGCGTCGTAGGTGCCGGATAATTTGCTGGAGAGGTGAAGGGATACTATTTTTTCAGTTGTTCCCGCCAGCAGCCTGTCATAAACTTCCATAAAGTCATTTGGGGAAGGCTGAGAAGTGGTCGCCGGGGTATTTTCAGACAGGATTCGCCGGTAGACTTCATCTTGTGAGATATCAACACCGTCGCGGAAGACTTCCTGGCCGAAAAGGACGTACACCGGTACCACGGTGATGCCGAATTGTTCAATAAGTTCCGGCGGGAGATCTGCGGTGGAATCGGTTACGATCTTGACGGGCATAGCGTTCCCTCTAACCCCGCTACTTGTTATTGCCGGCCGGTTCCCAGGACGGAAACTGAGATGACGTTCGGCCCCATGTACGCCCCAAGCACCGGACTGACAGTGGTTCGATAAATATTTTCAATCGGATAAAGAGCACCCAGTTTATTAATTAAGGTCTCAGCCACCTCTGGAGTAGTGGCGTATTCAACGGCCATTTCATCAATATTTTGGTGTTCGGCGACGAAGTTGTATAACACATCAATCCCGGCGGCCATGGAACGTACCCGGGTTAGAGGCGCGACTTCACCGTCACGCATAGTCAAAACCGGTTTAATGGACAGTAGTGAACCGACCAGTCCCTGTGCCCGGCCGACCCGGCCGCCTTTGGCTAGGTATTTGAGCGTGTCAAAGGCCATTACCGGCTTGGTTTCGGCTGACTTCAGTTCTACAGCTTGTTTCAATTCAGCCAGTCCCATGCCGGCTGCAGCCTGCTTGGCCGCCCAGATGGTCAGGATGCCCAGAGCCGCCGCAGTGACGCCGGAGTTAACCACGGCGACCCGGCAATCAGGCTTTTCCAGTAGTTGAATGGCCGCGTTGGCCGAATCAAAGGTACCCGACAGTTTTCTGGAAATGGTGACGACCAGAATCTCATCTGTTTCTTTGGACAGCTTTTTATAGGCGTTGAGAAAAGCCGCAGGCGACGGTTGGGTGGTCGTTGGAAAGGTATCCTGAGTAGCTAAACGGTGGTAAAACTCGTCAGTAGAAATATCCACCCGGTCAGTGAATGATTCCTTGCCGAAAGATACGGTCAGCGGTACAACAGCTATTCCGAACTGTCCGGCCAGAGCCGGCGTAAGATCTGAGGTGGAATCGGTAACAATGCGAACCGTCATAGTGGACCTCCTGAGCCGTGTCGGGTGAGATTATTCCAGAGAGACAACATAATCGTAGTGCGGTTGACCGCCGGAGACCACTTCCACCTGAACAGCGGGATACCGGGCCATCAAATCGGCCGCCAGAGCATTGGCGGCTTCTTCGCTGGCATCACCGCCGTAGTACAGAGTCATCACTTCTACATGAGACAGATCGCTCTTGGCCAGCAGGTCAGCCAGAACTTTATCGGAAGTGTCATTGACGGCCGCCAGACAACCGTCAAGCAAACCGATGGCCTGGTTTTTTTTGATGACCAGACCGTTGATTTTGGTATCACGAACCGCATGGGTGATTTCTATGGTCCGGGCGTGGGTTGAGGCCTCGGTCATCCGCCGTACATTAGTCTCAAAATCGGCTTCGTAGTCAAAAGCCAGCAAGGCCGCCACGCCCTGGGGCAGTGTTTCAGTGGCGATTACCGAAATAGTTTTACCGGTCAGGTGTCTGACCTGTTCGGCGGCGGGCACGATATTTTTATTATTTGGCAGGATGACCACCTTATGGGAGCCGACACGTTCCACCGCCTGAAGAATATCCTTAGTGGACGGGTTCATGGTTTGACCACCAGGGACGATGGCCGCGGCTCCCAGCGAAGAGAATACGTCAGCGAAGCCGTCACCGGCCACGATAGCGACGATGGCGATATCCATAGTCGGCTGGCGGTCTTTCTGGAGGGCTAGAAAGTCTTCGTATTGTTCATCCATGTTGCGGATGCTGACTTTGTGAACTGTACCCAGCTTGGTAGCAAAATTAAGTACCCGGCCAGGCGCCACGGCGTGGATATGAACCCGTACGGTGGTGTCATCTCCGACCACAATCAGTGATTCCCCCTTGCGTTTCAGGCGGGCGCGGATCTTTTCGGTATCCAGATTTTCACCTTTCAGTAAAAATTCGGTGCAGTAACCGAAAGGGTCTTCGTCTGCCGAAGACAGTTGAATAGTTCGGGCGCCGACCGGACCGGAACTGGCGATGACGCGGGATTTTTTAAACTGCATTTGCTCGGTTTCTCCGCGGAGATAATGCAGCATGCCTTCAAGAATGGTGAAGAGTCCCTGCCCACCGGCATCAACCACTCCCGCGTCCCGGAGGGTTGGTAACAGGGATGGCGTTCTGGCGACTGAATCAGATGCCGCCGCCATGGCGTTTTCAATCAGTTTGGGAATGGACTCATCGTCAGCCGCGGAAGTCCGGGCAGCGGCGGCTACATCGGTGAGAACAGTTAGAATGGTCCCTTCCACAGGATTGGAAAGCCCCTTGTAGGCGGTCTCCACGGCCTGAGTCCAGGCGTTGGCCCAGTCAACGGAGGTTGCGGTTTCCTTGTCCTTGAATACTGAAGCCACGCCCCGCCATATCTGGGATGAGATGACGCCGCTGTTGCCCCGGGCGCCCATCAGTGCGCCTTTGGACACGGCGGCGGAGATGGCACCGATATTATCGGCGGTGACTTTGGCGGATTCTTCCACGGCCGACCGCAGCGTGAGAAGCATGTTGGTGCCGCAATCTCCGTCGGGTACCGGGAAAACATTCAAAGCATCAATATCGGCCGAACTTTTCTCCAGCCAGGCTGCGGCAGCGGCCAGCATATCGCGCATTTCGTAACCGGACATAGTATTTTGAACTGACATATATCACACCTCAAGAGAGCACCGGGAAACGGTGGTGTCATTACGGATTTGTCACCAATCGGTGTCTATGCTATATTTACTGTTGGATTTTATTATATCACTGAATGAATAGTCAAAGGAGCCCATATCCAAGGTTATGAAATGCGATTACTGTGGAAAAACTGCTCAATACGGACATAATGTCAGCCATTCCAAACGACGCACCAATAAGCGTTCTGAGCCGAATTGTCATCCCGCCCGGGTACTGGTGGACGGCAAAGCGATGAAACTGTCGCTGTGCACCCGTTGCCTCCGCACCATTTCCAAAGCCACCGCCGCTTAATATTAATTTTAGCCGAAAATCAACTGCCGCAGGAAACCCTGCGGCAGTTATTGTTTGCCTCTTATTCGTCGGAAAGAATCTTTTTAGCCTCCGATAAGGCCCTGGATACCCGCTGCCGGGCGGTCCCGCCGGGGTTGTCGCGGGAATCCACCGATGACATGACCGTTATCTGGAATACGTCATCATTGAACAGCGGTGAAAATTCCCGATATTCACTTAGCGACAGTTCCGGGAAAGTTTTCCTGGTTTTCAAACAATGGCTGACCAGTCTTCCGACTACCCCGTGAGCGTTGCGGAATGTTTCTCCCTTTTTCACCAGATAATCGGCGAGGTCGGTAGCCAGCAGGTAGCTCTTGTCAACACTGCCAAGCATTTTGTCAGATTTTATCTTTAGGCTGCTGATCATCCCCGCGAAGACCTTAAGCGACAACAGCAGGGTATCAACGGCATCAAACAATCCTTCCTTGTCTTCCTGAAGGTCCCGATTGTAAGCCAGCGGCAATCCCTTGAGGGTTGTCAGCATGGCGGTCAGATGACCGTAAACCCGGCCGGTTTTACCGCGGCCCAGTTCGGCCACATCCGGGTTCTTCTTCTGCGGCATGATTGAGGAACCGGTGGCATAAGCATCATCAATTTCAATAAAGCCGAATTCGGCACTACTCCACAGAATCAGTTCCTCAGCCAGACGCGACAGGTGCATCATAGCGATAGCGGCCGCTGAAAGGTATTCCACTACAAAGTCACGGTCGGAAACCGCGTCCAGACTGTTACGGGACACAGACTTAAAGCCCAATTCCCGGGCGACAAATTCACGGTCAGTGTTGTAGGGAGTACCCGCCAAAGCGCCGCTACCCAAAGGCAGCACATCGGTACGTTCAGCGCAGTCAGTGAAGCGGGCCTTGTCCCGTTCCAGCATTTCAAAGTAAGCCAGATAGTGATGAGCCAGCAGCAACGGCTGAGCGGGTTGCAGATGAGTATAGCCGGGAAGGATGACATCTGGGTTCTTTTCGGAAACGGTCAATAATGCGGTCTGAAGCTCATACACGGCAGCAATGGTAGCAGTTAAGGTATCTTTCATGTACAGCCGCAGGTCAGTGGCCACCTGGTCATTGCGTGACCGGGCAGTATGCAATCGTCCGGCGGCCTCGCCGATCTTCTCCTTCAGCCGTGCTTCAATGGCCATATGGATATCTTCCATCTCCGGTTTGAAGGTAAAACCGCCAGCCTCAATTTCCTGACCGATTTCGCTGAGACCTTTAACAATGGTCTCGGCGTCAGAGGCCGGGATGATGGCTTGTTTGGCCAGCATGCGGGCGTGCGCCACCGAACCACGGATGTCTTCCCGGTACAACCGCCAGTCAAAGGGCAAAGACGAAGTGTATTTGATTACCAATTCGTCGGCGGGCTTGTCAAAGCGGCTTCTAACATGACTCATCGAGTATTATTTCTCCCCATTATCGCAATGCCGTCCTCAACCGTTTGCCCTGGAACAACAAGGGCGGCATTATCGGTGAGGCGGTTTTTAAGCCCATCCTATTTTCCCTGCTTCTTTAGAAACTGCGCCCGGGCCTGAGTCCTGACCGGCAGACCCCAGAGTTTGATGAAGCCGACAGCCGCTGAGGCATCAAAATGGTCCCCGGTTTCGTAGGTGGCCAGATCGTGGGCGTAAAGGGAATAAGGAGACTTTCGGCCGACTACGCGCATACTGCCGCGTTCCAGCTTCAGCCGGACCGTGCCGGTGACATACTGCTGGGTGCTTTTGATATAGGCATCAAGGTCGGCTTTGTGAGCTGAAAACCACAGACCGTTGTAGACCAGGTCGCTGTATTCCTGAGCCACCCGGGATTTGAAACGCAACTGGTCTTTGGCCAAAGTTAATGATTCCAGAGCCGCATGCGCTTTCAACAGCACTGCCGCCGCCGGGGCTTCGTATATTTCGTGGGATTTGATGCCCACCAGGCGATTCTCAACGTGGTCAATGCGTCCGATGCCGTGGGTGCCGGCCAGGTCATTTAACCTGGATATAAGGTTGATGCCGTCTAAACGGCGGTTATTCAAAGTGACCGGGATGCCCTTGCGGAAGCCGATAGTAACATAGGTCGCCTTTTTGGGTGTGTCGTTTACATCCCGCGTCCAGCCGAAGACATCGGTCGGCGGTTCCACCCAGGGGTCTTCCAGCACGCCGCATTCACAGGACCGTCCCCAGAGGTTCTCGTCAATGGAATAGGGGCTTTTAGCCGTTACCGGCAGCGGAATATTGAACTTTTTAGCGTATTCAATGGTCTCTTGGCGAGTCATGCCCCATTCCCGGGCCGGCGCGATTACCTTGAGCTGGGGCGCCAAAGCGGCCGTAGCCACGTCCAGCCTTACCTGGTCGTTGCCTTTGCCGGTACAGCCATGAGCAATAGCGGTGGCACCTTCAGCCAGGGCAACGTCCACCATGAGTTTGGCGATCAGCGGTCGTCCCAGAGCGGTAGCCAGGGGGTATTCGTTTTCATACAGGGCGCCGGCAGCCAGTGCCGGGAAGATATAATCGTTAACGAATTCTTTTTTGGCATCAATCACCAGCGCTTTAACGGCGCCTACCTTGAGGGCCTTATCACGAATAACGGTGAAATCGCGTTCATTGCCGACATCAATGGTCAGGGCGATAACATCCATGTCGTAATGTTCCTTGAGCCAGGGAATGGCAGCCGAGGTATCAATGCCGCCGGAATACGCCAGAACTACTTTTTCAGCCATAAGAGCCCTTTCTAATGTTTATGAGTAGCTACATTATGCTACAAAACGGGGCTTGTGTGCCACTTATTGACCGCCGGTATTTATGTTTAACTCCTGCGCCACTTGCCTTTGGAGAAGGCCAAAGGGAACAATATCTTGCGAATCTCTTCTATTACAAAGAGCGTCAACCCGGCTCCGACGGCAATCAGCCAGTATTGCGGTTCAAATGGAGCGGTATGAAAAGCCGTCTGCAAGAACGGGCTATAAACCACCAGTAACTGCAAGATTATGGCGATTCCGACAGCTATTAGTAGCCAGCGGTTGGTAAATACTCCCAGTCTAAAGATGGATTTTTCGTCAGATCGGGCGATGAATCCTTTAAACCATTCAAACGCAATCATGGTGCTGAAGGCCAGTGTTCTGGCCTCGTCAATATCCATATGTTCCCGCGCCCAGGCAAAAACCAGGAACACTCCGGCAGCCATCAGGACAGCGGTGTAAGCCACTCGTAATATGAGTCCGGGATAGAGGAGGCCTACTTTAGGCGAGCGAGGCGGGTGGTTGAGTTCATCACCGGATTTAGGTTCCAGACCCAGAGGAATGGTGATGGTGGTATCCGTCATGACATTAATCCAGAGTATCTGAACCGCCAGCAGCGGTGCCTGACCCAGCACAGCAATGGCGGCAGTCAGCATCAGGAGCTCCCCGATATTACTGGACAATAAATAGTAGACCACATTACGCAAACGATTAAAAATGGCGCGACCTTCATCAACTGCTGCTACTACAGAGGCGAAGTTGTCATCAGTGAGCACCATGTCCGCTGACTCACGGGCCACGTCAGTACCCGATCGTCCCATAGCTACCCCGATATCTGCCGCTTTGAGCGCCGGGGCATCATTGACGCCGTCACCGGTCATGGCAACCACGTGCCCGCGGCTTTGTAATGCCTGAACCAGTCTTAATTTATGTAATGGCTCAATGCGGGCGAAAACGGTAATGTGCTCTATCTGTTGTTGCAACTCGTTATCACTCATGGCCGCCAGCTCCCGCCCGCTGACGGCTTTACCGACAGGTAAGCCAATTTCGCGGGCTACGGCCTCGGCCGTAGTTACATGGTCGCCGGTAATCATGACGACCCGGATGCCGGCGGCGGTTGCCTGCCGGATGGCTTCGGTGGCTTCTGGACGAGGCGGGTCAAATAACCCGACCAGCCCCAGGAGCGTCAAACGGCCGCTCAGGTCATTTGGAGTGAGGCGGGTGAGATCCCGAGGCATGTCAGCATACGCCAGGGCAAGCACTCTCAAGGCTTGCGTAGCCATGTCACTAACCTGCTGGTGAAGCTCCTGCCGGTAGTCGCTTGTCACAGTTGTTTTTTTTCCTCTCAGCCAAACATGGGAACTCATTTCAATAAGCTTTTCAGCTGCCCCCTTGACGTAGGCTATATGACCGTCCGGGGAGTTATTGAGTGTAGCCATGTATTGCAGGTCGCTGGAAAAGGCGATTTCACTCAATCGGGGATTGTTTTCAGCCAATGTCTCCTTGAGCAGATTTGCCTTGGCACCGGCTACCAGGATGGCTCCTTCGGTAGGGTCTCCGAACAATGAGCATTCATTTTCACCGACGGTAATAGTGGAATCGGAGGCCAAAATACCGGCAGTTAGTAGCAGCTTTAAGGAGTCATCCGTTTCCGGTTCCAGCCTATGGCCGTCAAATCTGAATTCTCCGTTAGGACAATAACCTTCGCCTGTCACCTCTACGTTTCTACCATTGTAATACAGACTCCGCAGGGTCATCTGGTTCATAGTCAGCGTTCCCGTCTTGTCAGAACAGATGACTGTTGCGGAACCAAGTGTTTCCACTGCCACCAGGTGTCGGATAATGGCGTTACGTTGAGCCATGAGCCGCATACCGATGGCCAGAACTACGGTGACAACTGCCGGTAGACCCTCCGGGATGGCTGAGACCGCGGCGGCCACTGCGAGGAAAAACATCTCAACTGTGTCCAATCCCCTCCAGATTCCCACAGTAAAGATAACACTGACCACGCCCAGCATGACGACTACCAAAATTTTACCGAGGCGGTTGATACTTTTTTGTAAGGGGGTTAATCCTGAATCAATAGATTCAAGACTGCTGGTGATACGACCCAGTTCGGTACCCATGCCGGTACCGGTGACCACGGCTACACCACGCCCCTGGACTACCGAAGTACCCAGGTAAAGCATATTCCGACGGTCAGCAAGAGAGTTATCCGCCGGCAGGGGTGAAATAGATTTTTCGCCTGGTTGAGATTCGCCAGTGAGGGTGGATTCATTGACCTTAAGCCCTGCCGATTCCAGGAGGCGGGCATCTGCAGGGACTCTGTCGCCAGCCTCAACAATTATAATATCGCCGGGTACTATCTCGCCGGAGGGGAGCCTTCTCAATTTACCGCTGCGGCGCACCTGGGTTTGCGGTGCCGCCAGTTCTTTCAAGGCCTCCATCGCCTTTTCCGCCCTGGTTTCCTGAATGAATCCGATGACGGCATTAATCAGTAATATCACCAGTATGACCGCGGCGTCAATAACGTGGGATGTCGCAACTGAAACGATGGCTGCAACCAGCAATATATATATCAAAGGATTCAAAAACTGCTTGAAAAACATCACGATGAGTGATTTCGGCGGCTTGGTTTCCAGGCGGTTGAGGCCGTATCGTTCCTGCCTGGATGTGACATTGCTGTCATTCAAGCCATCCATAGTCACGCTGAAGGCCTCTAGTACCTCCGAGGTAGAGACTGAATGCCATGTAGTGTTCATAAGAAGATTTTAACAGAAGCGTCTCCGGTCACAAAGCTGCTTGAGAAGGAGTTTTGCAAAAAAGAAGCGCCCGGTTCATAAACCGGGCGCTTCTGGTATACCAGTCGTGGATTTTAATGGACGGAGCAGGAGATACAAGGGTCATAAGCCCGTACCAGCATTTCCAGGGTATGCCGAATTTCTTCCTCCGGCTTTTCCAGAACGGTCGGTGCCAGGGCATCAAAGTCCTTCTGAATAGACAGGTGATTCTGACCGGTAGGGATGATGCAGTTAGCGGATACGATATGGCCGTTATCATCATAAGTGTAGTCATGAATCAGCATGCCTCTCGGTGCTTCAACAATGCCCACGCCGCGGCCGGCGCGCGGTTTGACCTTGACCTCTTCTTCATGGAGGCCACGGGCCAGCAACTTATCAATAATGTTGATGGCATCTTCAACCGCATGTACCGTCTCTACCGTCTGGGCTACGGAAATCATAAACGGATTATTAATCGGGGCTTTCATTCCAAGCTCCCGGGCTACTTTTTTGGCTCGGGGCAGCAGTTGGTCTGAATTCAGATTAAAGCGGGACAGCGCACCCACCATGTAGGAATCCCGCTTGTGTTTGGTGAATTTGGATGATGAATGGGGGACACAGAACTCGTTGGTCACCTGCTGATAGTCATTCAGGCTGGTGGTGCCGCCGTCGCTGGAGGCTATTTTACCGGTGATGAAGGCGTATTCTTTGTTATCTTTGAGAGCGACGTATTCGGTGGGACGCTGAAAGTCAGGAATGCCGGGTGCCAGCGTCTTGACGACGGCTACCATCGTATCCATGTCTTCCATGGCTTTTTCCAGGCGCTCCCGGATGGCTTTCAAAGCATCAATGTCGGGTAATTGGCTCCACCCGCCGACTACCGGGGTGATGGGATGGGTTTTTCGTCCTGCCAACACCTCTGCCAGGTTATAAGCCAGTTTTTTCAGCCGAACGGCCATAACCACGACATCGCCGTGGGTAGCTACCAGAGGGATAACCGAGTCAACTCCCAGGAAATCCGGTGCCACCAGGAACAAAACATGCAGGACGTGACTTTCCAGCAGTTCCGCGTTATACAACAGCTTACGCAAAAGCCATGACTGTTCGGATAATTTGATGTTGAAGGCCGCTTCGGTCGCCTGAAGAGAGGCCGTGGTGTGAGCGATAGAGCAGATGCCGCAGATACGGGATGAAATTATGGAAACGTCATCGTAATTGCGGCCCCTCAACATCCATTCAAAAAACCGGGGAGACTCGGTTACTTCCCAGAGTACCCGGTCAAGCTTGCCGTCGGTCGCTTCCAGATGAATGTTGCCGTGACCCTCTACGCGGGTGAGTTGATTGACATTGATTTTTATTTCTGACATTGAGAAGCCTCCGAGCAGGAGTTATAAATTCTGAAATGTTCCAATATCTGGTCCACCGTCAGGCCGTACCGGGTCAGGACGTCTTTCTCTGAGCCGGTGTTGGGGTCATCCACCAGACCGCGACAACCCCAGCAGAAACGTCCGGCGCTGACGCAGAGCGCGTCGCAACCAGCACGGGTCACCGGGCCGATACAGGTGCCGCCCCGCTGAAAAACACACACATTGCCGGCTTGGCGACATTCAGTGCAGACCGGGTAATTCGGCAGATCCGGCTTTTTACCCAGCAGCATGGCTTTGACCACCTTGACGAATTCGGCGGTGGTCGGCGGACAGCCGCGGATATAAGCATCAACGGTGACGACGGCATTAACTGGGCGGGCTGGTATAGAGTTGTAGTATCCTGCGCATTCGCCGTACACGCCTTTTAAGAGGTCTTCAGTTTCATAGGCGTTTTTGAGGCAATTAACACCCCCGGTACAGGCGCAGGCCCCCAGCGCAACCAGTACCTTGGCCTTCTCACGCATGTCTTGAAGGCGGGCAATCTCGGATTCCCGGGTGATACTGCCTTCAATGAAGGCGATATCATATTCCTCGGAACGGTCTGTCTTAACTTCACGGAAGTTCACGATGTCAACCGCCCCCAACAGGTCCAGCAGTTCTGCCGGTTCCAGATTCAGGGCATCAAGTTGACAGCCCTCGCAACTGGTAAAATCAAAAAATGCTACTCTTGGTTTCATTAAATGGCCTCCCTTAACGTGCGCAACTGGGTCATACTGAAGACTGGCCCTTCCTGGCAGACATAGACACCGTTGATCTGGCAGTTGCCGCATTTTCCAACGCCGCACTTCATTTTGCGCTCCAGGGAAACGATGATATTGTCATCTGCCAGGTCGCGTTTCTTAAGTTCGTTGATTACGAAACGGTACATTATCGGCGGACCGACCACAATCGCCACCGTATTTTTAGGATTGAATTGAATTTTAGGAATCAGGGTAGTAATTACACCGACGTTGCCTTCCCAGGTGTCGTCACCTTTATCTACGGTTTCCAGGAAGGTAACGTCAGGCGCCTGCGCCCATTCCTGCATTTCATCAGCAAAAACCCGTTCCGCCGGGGACCGGGCGCCGAACAGCAGATTGATATGGCCGTATGAATCCCGGCGATCCAGGACGTACTGAATGAGGGAACGTAGCGGAAAAACCCCGATGCCGCCGGCGATAAATAATATATCCTTGCCTTCCATCTGTTCCAGCGGAAAGCCGTTGCCGAAAGGCCCGCGGATACCCACTGATGCCCCTTCCTCAAGGCGGTGAAGGGCGCCGGTAACGTTACCGACATTTCGGACGGCGACTTCAAAGGTATGGTCGCGGGTGGGTGACGAGGTTAGCGAGATTGGCGATTCACCGATGCCGAAGACGTACACTTCAATGAACTGCCCTGGCCGGTGCCCCAGCTTGTTTCCGTCGTTAAGCCGGAATTCAAACAATTTTTCCCGGCCAGACAGCGGCGTCACCTTCTCAATTTTGGCCAGGTGAGGCAGGTAGAGCTCCGGTTGAGGTCGGGTATTAGTGACCGTACGGCGGGCTTTTTCCTTGGCTTTTTCACTGGCGGCGATGGCATTGTAGGCTTCCAACGGGCTGGCGATTTCCGCCAGGCATGCGATGGCACAGCGGCCGCAACCGACGCATCCGAATTTGCCGTAACGGTCAAGGATGTACTTACCCTTGTGATACATCCGGTGGCGGTAGCGGCTCATCTTGTCGCCGCGGAAGTTAGCCCCGGCGGCTACCCGGGAGAAATCCACCAGCATGCAACCATCCGGTTTGCGTACCCTTTCTCCGTCAACCAGATTCAATGATACGTCATCCTGAACGTCAAAACAGAAGCAGGTGGGGCAGACCATGATGCAGGAGCCGCAGTTGAGGCAGGTCTCACTGCGGGATGCCCAGTAGGGGTTGTCGTAGTTGTTATCCAGTAGATTAGGGATTTTATCCCGCGGCATATCCAGAAACAGGCGATATTTGGCCAGAGCTTCATCCCGTAATTGTTTTTGCCGTGCCGTTTCAGCCACGGTCGGTTCCCGTACCTGTGCATAACGCGCCAGTGCTTGGGCTCCGTTTTCAGAGCCAACGGTAACGATATAGCTGGCGTTGCCGATATCGGTCAGCAGCAGGTCAAATCCGGTGTCGGCGGTATGGGCGCCCATGCTGGGCGCGAAGGATGCCGGCTGCGGCGTCATGACATCCACGCCGATAATCAGGGTGTTTTCGCGGCGGGCGGTATAATTAGGGTCTGGATTGTTGGTCATGAAGACTTCATCCAGCAGGTTAATGGCGTTGATGTCGTCAGGATGGACTCCGATGATAACCCGCTGGGTGTTATCGGTAACCGGTGATATCTCGGGATTTTCTCCCATTTTGTAGCGCAGGATGGTTTCACAGGCCGGAATGAAGAACGCGGTCGGCGGATTGACGGTGACATCATAATCCAGGGTCAGCTCATCAAAGCTTTTGATTTTATCATAGACAAATTTGCCCTGTTTGGCTTTAACGCCGATGGATTCACGTTCACCAATCAGGGTGTTCACCATGGTTTTGAGGCTGTCCCGGCTGATGACAAAAGCTGCCTGGGGCAAAATTTTGGTCTGGGTAGCTTTGGCCCTGATTTGGATATTGGCGGTTTTCTGACGGGATGCTGATTTAATGGTGTCTTTAATCAGTTGCGACAGGTCCTGGGGTGAGATTGGTTTGACCAGGTAATCCATGGCGCCTTGCCTCAAGGCTTCGGTGGCTGATTCCACCGACGGGTGGTCGGTGGTGACGATGGTCTGAAGCCAGGGGCGCTTGATTTTGGCTTCCCGCATGACTCCCAAACCGTGTTTACCGGGCAGACGCATATCCAGCAGCATGACACTAAAGTCCTGGTTGTCAATCAGGTTAAGTGCTTCCTCTCCGGTGGCTGCGGTGGCGACCCGGAAACCGGCGCCTTTAAGCCAGACGGCTGTTTCCTTGACAGCGGGGTCGGCGTCAACGATTAGTACTGAGTTCTCCGGCATGCATCCCCCCTATACTTGTTTTATAAATTGCGCCAGAAGCGTCCGAACCAGGACAGGTAGAATCTCATTACTTAAAAAAGTTCCATGAGTATATCATAAGGATTAGTCCTTGGCTAATTTTATTCTGAAAAAATATTGGCAGTATCAAAAGGATTATGCCGTAATATTCATTGAAAATACTCTTGACTTAAACTAATATATGGCATTATTGTGAAACAGCAATACTACAACTGCTTGCCGTATTGCGCAGTTTGGCCAGGCAAGTACAGATTTTAACATTCGCTACCTTTGCCCTGTGTATCAGGCTATGCTATATTCTAGCATCACCTTATGAACACCGGGATAACTGTTGTCATTGATGGTTCCGTAACTTCTCCAGTCGGATTTTCCGCTGGAACGGTTTCGGCCGGCATTAAGTCTTTACCTGGTGCGCTTGATCTGGCTTTACTGGTTACAGAACCACCAGCCAGTGCTGCCGGCGTTTTTACCCGTAACAGATTTCGGGCCGCTCCCGTGGTTCTCTCTGAAAAACGTCTGAAAAGCGGCCGCAGCCGTGCCATTGTGGTTAACGCCGGGTGTGCTAACGCCGGCACCGGGAGTCTGGGTTATGAGAACGCCGGGGCGATGACCCGCCGGGCGGCGGACAACTTGGGCATTGCTGAGGATGAGGTTTTGGTCGCCAGCACCGGGGTTATCGGACGTCAATTGCCGATGGATAGGATTAAAGCCGGGCTTGACCGGATAGCCCTTTCCGACGATGGCGGACATGATTTTGCCCGCGCCATCATGACCACTGACTTGGTGCCCAAGGAAATCGCGGTTTCAGTTCCGGAGTTTGGTTTTACCGTCGGGGGTTGTGCCAAGGGTTCAGGGATGATACATCCGGATATGGCCACGATGCTGGCTTTTATTACCACCGACGCAGCGCCTGACCCCAGGTTGCTTCGGGAACTGTTGTGGCAGAAGGTCGGGCGGTCTTTTAACCTTATTTCCGTTGACGGTGATACCTCCACCAATGATAGTGTGTTTTTACTGGCAAACGGGCTTTCCGGCACGACGATAGAACCGGATACCAATGCATATGAAGCATTTTCTGCCGCGTTGGAATATGTTTGTGTTTATCTGGCCAAAGCTATCGCCCGTGACGGGGAAGGGGCAACCCGGTTAGTAGAGCTTGAAGTCAGGGGGACTACTTCTGACGAAGATGCCCGTAAAATAATCCGGACGGTGTTATCATCACCGCTCGTCAAGACTGCCGTTCACGGCGGAGACCCAAATTGGGGGCGCATTGTAGCCGCAGCCGGCCGCAGCGGGGTGGATATTGAAATTGAGCGCCTGAGTCTGACTATTGGGGATATTAAAGTGATTCACCAGGGCCAGCCGGTGGAATTTGATAAGTCCTCGGCTGCTGCCCTGATGTCAGGTCGGGAGGTCTCGCTCTGTCTGGATTTGGGGTCGGGATCCAGTTCTCTTACCGGATGGGGTTGCGATATGAGTGAGGAATATATTCGTATTAACGCGGATTATTCCACCTGAGGAAGAACAAAAAGGTGTTGTTATTTTTAGGATTGGCTGATGGATAAGACGATTGTAATTAAGCTGGGCGGCTCGGTGCTGGGCAGCAGGGATACTTCGCTGGAAGACGTGGCGCGATTGAAAAATGAGGGTTATCGGCCTGTGGTCGTACACGGTGGGGCGGCAACGGTTAACGGCTGGCTGAAGCGTCTTGGTATCGCCACCCGCATTCATGATGGTGAACGGGTGACCGACCTGGATACCCTGGAAGTGGTTGCTGCGGTGTTGGGCGGGCTGGTTAATAAAGAGACGGTCGCTCATTTGTTGAGTCTCGGTGTTAAGGCTGTCGGTATTTCCGGCGTTGACGGGGCTCTTATCAGCGGCAAGGTTCGCGGTGTTGACTGGGGTTACATGGGCGATGCGGAGCTGGTGGACCCGACTTTGCTGCAGACATTGCTGGATAATAATATGGTGCCGGTTGTTTCCCCGGTGTCGTTGAATGCCGGCGACAATCAGACCCGTTTGCTGAATATCAACGGTGACCCGGTAGCCGGTGAGCTGGCCGCGGCCTTGCAGGCCGCCCGCTTGGTTTTTCTCACCGATGTACCCGGCATAAAAGATGCGGAGAATAACCTTATCCGTTCAATCACTGCTCTGGAAGCCGAGATAATGGTAACTACCGGTGTAGCCACCGGCGGTATGGTGCCCAAGATCCGCGCCGCCCGGCGGGCCAGCGCCGCTGGTACTGTAACCAGCATTATTGATGGGCGGGAACCTCACATCCTGTACAATGAAGTTATTAATGGGCTGAACGGAACTTCTATTATCGCGTAAAATCCGGAGGATGGATTAAATGGATTGGGTCGCACTGGAAAAGAAATATTTCATGAGCACCGTGGTTCGGGCGCCACTGACTATTGTCAAAGGTGCCGGCAGTTACGTCTGGGATGAACAGGGACGGAGCTATCTGGACTTTGTTGCCGGTTGGGCGGTGAATGCCTTGGGACATTGTCATCCGGCAGTGGTGACCGCCGTCCAGCAACAGGTCGCCGAACTGATCCAGACTTCCAATCATTATTACACCCTTCCTCAATTAAAGCTGGCAGAGTTACTGGTGGAAAACAGTTGTCTGGACAAAATATTTCTTGGTAATTCCGGCGCTGAGGCTTCTGAAGGCGCGGTCAAGCTGGCCAGGCGTTACGGCAAACTGCATCTGAATGGTGCCTATGAGGTTGTCACTGTAACCGGGTCATTTCACGGGCGGACATTAGCTATGGTTTCCGCCTCCGGACAGCAGAAGTATCAGCAGCCGTATACCCCGCTGCCGTCCGGGTTCATCAATGTGGAGTTCAATAATCTGGAGGCTATCAAACAGGCCACCACTGGAACAGTATGCGCCGTGATGCTGGAGCCAGTGCAGGGTGAAGGCGGCGTCAACGTGCCATCGCCGGAATACCTCAAAGGTGTGCGCCGCTGGTGTGATGAAAAGGGTTTAGTCTTGATTTTTGATGAAATTCAAACCGGCATCGGCCGCACCGGCACGCTTTTTGCCTATCAGTCATATGATGTGGAACCTGACATCATGACATTAGCCAAGGGATTGGGCGGTGGTTTGCCCATTGGCGCTATTATGGCTAAAGACAAGTATTCCGTATTCACGGCCGGCGAGCATGGTTCCACTTTCGGCGGCAATCCGGTAACCTGCGCCGCCGCCTATGCCACCGTTAAGTATGTGATTGAAAACGATATTTCGCGCAATGCGCTTGATATGGGGCGATACCTTACAGAGCGGTTGATGCGTCTGAAGGAGAAGCACCCCAATATGATCGCCGGTGTTCGCGGCAAAGGGCTGCTTATTGCTGTTCAACTTAACGGTGATATAGCCGGGGCGCTGGCCAAACGGTGTTTGGAAAACGGTCTGCTGGTGAATAACGTTAAACCGGATGCCTTAAGGTTGATGCCGGCTTTGAATATTACCCAACAGGAAATAGATGAGGCCATTGAAAAATTGAATACTGCCATTGTTCGCCTCGGCTCTTCTGACCAGGGTTAAACGCCGGGCATGATTTACCTCGTATTATTCGCTGTCGCCGCAGTGGTATTAACTGCCTTGAGCTGGCAGGTGCCGGAACCCGGTACCATGCGGCAGGCTCGCAATGGTGCTTTTCTGCCGGCCGGTTCACCGCTAGAACTGCCTAAGGGTGTCCGTGATGATGCTTTGGCTACGGCTATAGCGGCACACCGGCATGACCGAAAAAAACAGTTGCGCCTGGCAACTGATATGCTGGCCACTTACCGGGAATTACTGACAACAGATGTTTTTGTGCTGTTTAATTCCGGGGGCTATGGCTGGTCCAATCTGGACAAAGCTTCCGGGTACGCAACCATCATCGACGCCATTGAAGAGAAGCTAGTTTCCGATGGGTGCCGGGTGACTGTACTCAGTTACCAGCGGGCTTATCGCGGTGTACGAGGCTATGTCAGTGAAATTTTAAACGCCGGCGCCAAATCAATCGCCAAACCTAAAGAGCTGGCTTTGCGTTTGAGTTTTTTGCGGCGTCATTTGCCGAACCTCCAAATCCTTTTAACCTCTGAAAGCAACGGAACGGTGATGTCCAACCAGGTAATGCGGCTGTTGCCGGAAGATCCGCGGTTGTACAGTTTAGAGTTTGGTCCGCCATTCTGGTATGAAACTTTTCTCAACGACCGTATTTTAAGTATGCGTTCCAACGGCAAAACGCCGGATGCCTTCAGTTACGGTCACTGGCGCAGGGCGATCACCGCCAACATAATGGCGCTGTTCGGCCGAAGCGCTCAGTCACCGGGTAGTGTACTGCTGTATATCGGCGCTCCGGGCCATGACTACAACTGGCATGATTACCCCGTTATCCAGGAAAGCGTCAGTTCGTTTCTGGATCGTCATTTCAAACCCTTCCGTTAATATCGCATTTTTCCTGCTTTTTATGACCAAAAGTACCAGGCACCACCTGTTAATTCCCCGACTTATTTCTAAACGATACCAGTACTAACGTTTAGTATAGAGTACTATTGTACTTAAACAGAGAAATATATTGACAATAATACTGTTTAGGGTAAAATGGATAATAACTAAAAGATACAAAACGTAACGTTTCCGTCCACTGTTACCGCTCTATGAAACGTGAGGTGAATGGTGTTAAACGTGGTAAAGACACACCGGGGTGCTGTATTAAACGGGTCCACAAGGGGTGGGTATGGCCTTTCGTGAATTTCTGACTGACCAGGTATTCCCCCGCCGGGCTCTGGCCTATCTGGTGACAGCCGTTGTCGTGGGGCTGCCGTATATTGCCGTAGTATGGTTGGTCGGGCAACTGGTGGTTTTAAGCGAACATGTCTGGATATTGGTGGCCCTGTTTATTTTTTTGGCAGGGAGTTCCTGGCCGGTTTTTCGCTGGGCATTGCACCATATTGACCGTATCTACTATGCCGGGCGTTACGATTATCTGAAAGACCTTGACGAATTTATTCGTGAAACCCAGAGTATCGCCAATCCGGAGGCAATGGACAATCGGGTCGTTGAGCTTATCTCCGGTGCGCTGGAATGCCGCATCGCCTGGCTTTTGCTGCCGGAACGCGATGATGACAACTTCGTTGTTTCGGCTTGTCATCCCACCAAAGAAGCCGTGGGCTATAAACTACGACGCCAGGGCGGGCTGGTTTCCTGGCTGGAGCAGCAGCGAAAAACAGTGAATATGCAGGAAATAAATACCTTGCCGGAACTTCAGAACCTGAGTTCATCCGAAGTTGGTTTTCTGGAGAGTCTGGATGCCAGACTGGTGGTGCCGGTTGCTGCCGGCGGCGGACGGCTGGTGGGAATTATCGTTGTTGGTCCCCGTTTGAGGGGTGATTATTTAGAGCCAGACCGGCGGGCGGTACTGGCCCTGGCAGGCCATCTGGCGGTGAACCTGGAAAATGCCCGGCTGTACCGTGACAGCCAGGCGGTTCGCCGTAGTGTTGAGGCCTGGCTGGAAAGCATGGGCGACAGCGTCATCATTGTCAACCGTGACAAGCAGATTACCTTCATGAATCGCTCGGCACGCCGGCGCTTCGGGGCGAACATCGGCGACACCTGCTACGCGGTGCTGGGTCAAAAAGACCCCTGTGAGAATTGCCCCATGCCGGAGGTGAATGCCCGGACCCGTATGCCGGACCGGATTACCTTTATCAACAACAAATATTATGAAGTGGCCGTAGCTCCGTTGCTGGAAGCCGACGGCAGTTATAGCTTTATTCAGGTATTGAGGGATATCACCGAACGGCAACTGGCCGCTCAGGCATTACAGCAGTCGGAACGGCGGTTCCGTACGCTGGCTGAACTTTTGCCCAGCATGGTGTTTGTTTTGAAAAATGGAGAATTAACCTTCGCCAACCGTCGTTTTGAACAGGCGTCAGGGTATCTAAGCAAGGTATCACTGGAAGACGGCTATGATATCATCCAGCTGTTTTTAGATGATTGCCGGCCGCTGGTCGCCCAAGACCTGGCCCGTCGGCTGGCAGGGGAAGAAATTCCGCCCAGAGAGTGCCAAATATTAACTGCTGACGGCATCAAGCTGCCGGTCATTCTTGGGCTGGAAGCATTCATTGATGAACATATCGTCACTGTTGTCGGGGTATTGACCGATATCAGCACACAGAAACAGGCCGAAGCAGATCGGCTGAAATATGAAAAACAGGCGAACCTGGCGGCGCATCTGGCCAGTATCGGCGAAATGGCCTCCGGTATTGCTCACGAAATCAATAATCCTCTAACGGCTGTAATCGGCTTTGCTCAATTACTGTCTCAGCAGGAGCTCCCTGAATCAATAGTGGAGGATGTTGAAGTCATCAATACCAGTGCCCAGCGGGTGGCCGGTATTGTCCGGCGGCTGATGACCTTTGCCGGCTCTCGCTTACAGGTGCGGGAAGCGGTGGACGTCAATTGCCTGGTCCGGGAAACTGTGGAACTGCAGACCTGCGAGTTGGAGCATTACGGGATTAACCTGGTGACTGACATGGCGGAGGATTTACCGCCGTTTTTTGTTGATGCCGCCCAGATACAACAGGTTTTTTTGAATGTCATTATAAATGCGGTGACTGAACTCAAAGCGAAAAATCAGCCCAGACAATTGGTCATTACAACTTGGCTGATGGCAGATAAAGTTGCAGTCAGTTTTAGCGACAACGGTTCCGGCATACCGGAGGAAGACCTTAAACGGGTGTTTGACCCGTTTTTCACCACGCGGGAAGTTGGGCAAGGTACCGGTCTCGGCTTGTCAGTATGCCACGGTATCGTGACCCAAAACTACGGCCAGATCTATGCTGATAACAATCCGGACGGCGGAGCTGTTTTCACCGTACTGCTCCCGGTAGCATCGGTTTGGAATCAGGAATAACAACGGCGGCCGGAATGTGTTGTTACGACCGCCGCGGGTCAGGTTTAAAAATGCCGGACTACTTTTTCATCAGGTAACCAGCGCCGGAGCGCGTGGCGATGAGGTCACCGAGGTCCAATTGCGCCAATTTCTGTCGTAAATTACGCATGTGCACCCGGATGGAATTGGCGGCATCGGGAGTCGTTTCGCCCCAGATAGCCAGGGAAATGGCATCATGGGAGACCGCTTTTCCCCGGTTCTGAGCCAGTAAATATAACATTTTTCCTTCGGTATTGGTCACTCTGATGCTTTTACAGTTACCGGTAATCTGGCGGCGGGACGCTGAAAAATGCAACGGGCCGATAGTAATAGGCAAACTGGTGTCCACGGCTTTCTGGCGTCTCAATAAGGCCTTGGCGCGGGATACGAACTCCATCTGCCGGAACGGTTTGGTGATGTAGTCGTCGGCGCCAAGTTCCAAGCCCCGGACGACATCAGATTCCTCGTTCCTCACCGTCAGGATAATCACCGGTACCGCCGAACTCTGACGCAGTTCCTTGAGCAGCTCCAGGCCGCTTTTGTCCGGCAAACCCAGATCCAGTATGATCAGGTCCGGGTTTTCCTGTTCGGCGAGTTCAAGCCCCTCCTCCGCCAGACCGGCGTAAAGGATGTGGGCCTCCGGCCAGCTGACTTTGAGGCACAGGCTGACCAGTTCCACGATGGCGCTGTCATCTTCAACGATGAGTATTTTCATCTTTTTCTCCTTGCTTATTGATGGGGACTTTGACATAAAAGGTGCTGCCTTCGCCTTTGCTTGATTCAAACCAGATCCGTCCGCCGTGGAGTTCCACGAACATCCGGGAAAGGGTCAAGCCCAATCCCAGGCCGCTTAAGCGGCTTTTTTCCGAAGTCTGACCGCGATGATAGGCCTGGAAAACAAAGGGTTGTTCGGATTCGTCAATGCCGGAACCATTGTCTGTGACACTGATTACCACGGATTCTTCTTCTTCTTCAACCGTCAGTTTGACCCAGCCGCCGCGCCGGGTGAACTTGAAGGAATTGGCCAGTAAATTGGAAATCACCTGACGCAAACGGTCGGGGTCGGCATTGAGGAATAATTGCTGCTCCGGCAGGTTCAGTTCCAACCGCTGGTTCCGCCGTTCGGCATCCGGCCGCATATATCCCACGATACTGACCAGGAGTTCATTCAGGTTAAATCGGGACGGATGGATTTTCAGCGTGCCCACTTCGCCTTGAGCCAGGTCCAGTAATTCGTTGACCCTTTTTTCCATATTCAAAGCGCCGGTATGAATGTTATGAGCGAAACTGCGGGCAGTGTCATCGTTTAGATGTTGTTCCAGATAATCAGACGCGGTAATCAGCGGCGTCAGCGGCGTTTTCAGTTCATGCACCAGGCCGCGGGTGAACAGCAATCGTTCCTCAATTTGCTTTTTTAGTTCCGTACTCAGGGAACGTTCTCTTTCAAACAGTTCTCTAAGTTCCGCCTCGGCTTTCAACCGGGATTTTATCTCCAGCTCCAGTTCCCGGGTTCGTTCCAGAACCATGTCTTCCAGATGATGTTGGTAAATTTCAATTTCCGCCTGGGCTTGCCGGCGCTCGCTGATGTCCCGGACAATGATGATGATTCCCAGAGAACCGTCCGGCCGATGGGTAAAGTTCTGGATAATTTCGCAGGGAAATCGCTCTCCGTTTTTGTTCTGCTGGAACAACTCAAAAGCCCGGTAATGTTCATCACGTTCAATGGACCGGGTTAATTCACCGTCATAATCTTGGAAATCCTCCGGCGAGTTAAACAGGAACTCCATTGTCTGGCCGAGGCATTCCCGGGGAGTATATCCGTATATCTTACTGACCTGCTGATTAACGTATACTATCCGGTGTCCCGGGTGATCCAGGTTAAAAACAGCTTCCGGCAGTGAGTCATTCAGGCGCTCCAGAAAATCCCGCTTTTCCTTGATTTCGTCTTCCATCCGCCGGCGATCAGTAATGTCAAGGGCGTAAAGGTTGATGTAGCTATTTTCTACGTCCGGATTCAGGGTTAAGGAAAATACCTGGTTGCGGCAGGTGATTTCCGTTATCTTCCGGCAACCGGAGCGGAACACTTCACCGATAATATCAGGCCATGGGGCCGGCAACCGGCCGTCGGTGCCGGGTTGCCATTGTACAAGCAAAGGCGCGGAGGCTGGATTGGCGAAGGTGATTTTACCATCCGGGTTGACCCGTAACACTGGATTGGGGTTGGCCAGTGGGAAGGAAGTCAACCCCTGATTGCGCAGTTCCAATCGTTTTCGCTCGGTAATATCCCGGATGACGGACACGACCATGGTTTTGCCGTCAAGTTGGAACTGCTGACCGGCGACCTCGGCAGGAATGCGCCGTCCGTCTTTGCTCAGATGCGCCATCTCGTAGACGGCGTAGCCCCGTTCAGACAAGAGTCGGGATATGTCACCGACATTGATGTAACTATCCGGTGCATTCAATTCCCGGCCGGTCAGGCCTAACATTTCCTGGCGGCTATAGCCAAATCGTTCGCAGGCACTTCTATTGGCTTCAACAATACGGAAAGGCTGGTCAGCCCCGCAGAACTCCCAGAGGATTATGGCATCAGGGGCGTTATCCAGGATTGTACGGCAGGGACCCTCCGCTTGGCGGGAATCAGGCGCAACCGACGGTAGCTTTTCGGAATGGTCTTGTTTCACGTTCGTAAAATCTTAATAATTTGAACCTATTGTAGCTGGTTTCTGGTGCCTTTACAATTAATAACGTCAGAAGACAAAAAGGCGGGCAGTTCGGTTGGCTGACGGGTAGTGGTTTACGCGTTGACGTCGCGGGTCAGACGCCGATCAGGTCAAAAGCCTGGCCAGCACCCTGTTGTCCGGCTTTGTAATAGATATACCGGGCGCAGGCGATATCCTGAATGGCCAGACCGGTGGAATCAAACACCGTGATAGTTTCATCCTCAGTACGACCGGTCTTTAATCCGGCGGTCAATTCGCCCAGCGTGGCGTATATTCGGCTTTCGTTGAAGGTGCCTGCGGCGATGGACATATTTAGTTCGCCGGCGTGAGTGGCCTGGTAGACGTCATCAACGACAACTCTGGCGTTCAGCAGTACCTCAAATTCCAATTCCTGCTTGCCCGATGCATCAGCGCCGATGGCGTTGATGTGGGCTCCCGGTTTCAGCCAGCGGTACTTCAGAAATGGCGTCCTTGACGGCGTCAGTGTGCAGATGATATCGGCGCCGCAGACGTTCTCTAGGCTGGTTACGGTAAGGGGCAGTTCAGGGAAGCGCTCCACTAAACGCCCGGCGGATTCCGGAGAGCGGTCAAAGACGCGTATCTCATCAAATTGAAAATATTCCAGATGGGCTTTAATCTGGGTATCAGCCTGGTGTCCGGCACCGATTAGTCCCAGCACCCGTGCGTCTCTTTTGGCCAGTTGGCGACTGGCGATGGCCGCGGCGGCCCCGGTGCGGTAGGCGGTGATTTCGGTCCCATCCATTATGGCCAACGGATAGCCGGTGTTCGGATCGGAGTAGATAATAATCCCCATGATGCTGGGTAAGCCTATGCTACTGTTTCCCAGGTGGACATTAATCCATTTCATGCCGGCCGCCCCCGGCACCGCGGCGGGCATGGCGCGGAAATCACCGTTGTCCAGAGTTAGGTAGGCTTTGGGCGGCATCAGTGCGGTACCGCTGGCGTAGGCGGAAAAGGCTCCTTCAACGGCACTAAGTGTTTCCGGCATGGTAAGCAGGTGGGCAACATCGCGGCGGGTCAGAATAAGTGTTGTCATTGATTAACTGTAATAATCCGGGGTCGGATTGTCAAACTTCTATCCCGCCAGTTTTGCCGCTATTTCCAACAGCGACAGGTCCAGTTGTTTCCGGTTCCCGGCAACCGCTTCCAACGGCGTAGCCTTAATTTCACCGCAAGACAAACCCAGCAGCAATCCGGCCTGGCCGTTTTCCAGTTCGGTCACCGCCGCCGCGCCGGTGCGGGTGGCCAGTAGACGGTCAAAAGCGGTCGGTGCACCGCCTCGCTGGACGTGCCCTAGAATGGTGGCTCGCAGGGAAAATCCCAGTTCGGTATTGTTGTTGAAATGATGCAGTAATTTCTGGGCGTTCCAGTGTGCACCTTCGGCTACCACGATCAGGCAGTGGGATTTTCCGCGGTGGTAGCTGGTTTTAATGGCCTCGGCGATATGCTCCGGGCTGGTGCCTATCTCCGGCAACACCACATATTCGGCACCACCGGCGATACCGGCCATCAGCGCCAGATAACCCTGATGCCGCCCCATGACCTCTACGATATGCGCCCGCTGGTGGGATGAGGCGGTAACCTTCAAGCGATCAATGGCTTCTAGTGCGATATTCAGTGCCGTATCCACGCCGATGCTCTGGTCGGTACCATACAGGTCGTTATCAATAGTGGACGCCACACCGACCACCGGGAAACCGGCCTGATGCAACAGGTGGGCCCCGATCTGCGAGCCGTTGCCGCCGATGACCACCAGGGCATCTATTTCCTGATCTTTAAGTTTACTGAGAGCTTGCTGTCGTCCGGCCTCAGTTTCAAACTCCAGTGAGCGGCTGGAGCCCAACATGGTGCCGCCGGCTTGAATGATTCCGGAAACATCCCGGGGGCCCAGAAGGCGGAAGTCACCGTTAATAAGACCGGTATACCCGTGGTTAACGCCGATGACTTTCCAACCGGCGGCGATACCGCAACGAGTTACCGCCCGGATGGCGGCGTTCATGCCCGGCGCGTCTCCGCCGCTGGTCAGCACGGCTATCTTTTTCATACAGCTCTATTATAACCCTGCAGCGACCGAAGTTGAACTATTGCTGCCGGGCAAAAGCCGCCGCGGCTTCTCCCGCGACCCAGCCGGTAGAAAAAGCCGCCTGGAGGTTATAACCGCCGGTGTCGGCATCAAGATCCAGTACCTCTCCAGCCAGATAAAGTCCGTTCAGCAGTTTGGAAGACATGCTGCGCGGGTCAATCTCAGTTAGTTCCACTCCGCCGGCGGTCACCATGGCTGCGGTCAGCGGCAGCGGTGTTTTGACTTCAAAAGACAGGTTTTTAAGCAGTTTTACCAGTCCGTGGCGTTCTTCGGCGGTGATGGTGGCGGCCGTTCTGCCCGGAGGGATGGTGGAAAGAATGGCAATGGGTTCCACCATCTTTTCCGGTAAAAGCTGGCGCAACAGGGCCGGTAACTGCCGCCGGGGAGCGGCGGCAAATTCCCGTTGCAGTCTGGCGTCCAAAACCTTATTGGTCAGCGCCGGCTTGAGGTCAATAACTATTGTGACCGGGCCATCGTCCAGCGCCCTGGCAACCGCCTGACTCATTAGCAGGGTTATCGGCCCGCCGATGCCGAAGTGGGTAAACAACATCTCTCCGAAGCGGCTTTCAATCATGGGAACCGGAGGTTTTTCGTGTTTGGTGCCGCGGCCGTAATCATAGTTGATGGTCATATCAGGCACTGCTGTCCGGTCACAGCCGAAGGCGGTCAAACGGACGTTGGCCAGACTGACCCCCTGGCAAGCCTGGGCGAACCCCATTTCTTTGAGCACCAGGGGCACCAGTGCCGGGTATAATTTATTCACCCGGTGACCGGCAATGCGGGCCAGCCGGAAGCCGTCTCCGGCGGAACCTGTAGCCGGGAAAGAACTTCCGCCGGCTGCCAGAATCACGGCTCCGGCTTTTAATAATTCGCCGGTTTCCAGGCGGACGCCGGTCACCCCCTGGTCATCGTGTTCAATGGCGGCTGCCCGGGTGTTAAGTTTAATGGCTGCCCCATTGTTGACATAAGATAACAACGCTGCGACCACGTCGGCTGCGGCATCCGATGCGGGGAAGACGCGACCGCCGCGTTCAACTTCAGTTTCTACCCCGTACCGACGCATCAAATCCAGCAGGTCATCACGGAAGAAACGATGAAAAGCGCCATAAAGAAACCGGCCGTTAGGGCCGAAGGCGTTCAGGAACTCCTTAAGCGGCGCAGAATTAGTGATGTTGCAGCGGCCTTTGCCGGTAATCAGCAGTTTTTTACCCGGAGCTTCCATTCGTTCAATTATAGTAACATCGGCGCCCAGTTCGGCCGCACGTCCGGCAGCCATCAATCCGGCTGCCCCGCCGCCGATAACGATAACGCGCCCTGACCGGTGAGGTTCTTGGATGGGATTCACAGATTTAATATTATCCTTTCTGAGATGGGTAAAATGCCGGAATATATATCGGCACACGGAAGACAATGCTGCTTTTCGGGTTTTTCGTTACAGATCCGCCAGTTCTTCCCAGAGAATATCGTTCATATTGAAAACCGGGCCGTGACGGCAAACTTGCCTGAGGCCACCGCGGGTATTGATGGTGCAACCGTAACACAAGCCGGTGCCGCAGGCCATGCGCACTTCCAGCGACACCTGAATGTTGCCGGAGTTAAAACGGGGATCCTTAGCCAGTGCCCGGTACATCGGCAGAGGGCCGCAGGCAAAAATCTGAGCGGCTGCGGCAATATAATCATCGGGACATTCAGTTACACGGCCTTTGATGCCCACTGACGCGTCTTCGGTACACAGCACACGCTCATTCACCTCCGGGAGGTGGGAAGCCGGGCATAACATGGCGCCGGTACGGGCACCTAGAACCAGGGTGACAGCTTTGCCCATAGCCGCAGCCTGCTCAGCCAGAAAATTGAGCGGGGCAATACCCATGCCGCCGCCGATAAGTAGTACCTTATCCGCGCCCGGCTCAAGGCTGAAACCCCGACCCAGCGGGCCGAGGACATCCAAATGTTCGCCGGTCGTTCGCTGCGCCAGCCAATCGGTACCTTTGCCGACGGCGGCGATAAGCAGGCTTATTTCACCGGTGGCGATATCCGTGCCGGAGATACTAATCGGGCGGCGCAGCAGCCTGTCAGCACCGCATTTGATCATGACGAACTGCCCCGGCCGTGCCGCAGTAACAATCTCAGGACAACGCAGCTTTAACTGGAAGACCCCGGGCATCACCGGATTGTTTGCCGTTATCCGTGCCTGAATGAGCACCGGTTTAGCATCAACCATCGCGGTATTCCGTAAGTGGTTTGATATTATAGCGGCAACCTTTATTGCTGATGGAGTCAATTGCCACCCGCGCCGTATCCAGTGATGTATAGCAGGGAACGCGCTTTTCCGCCGCCGCCCGACGGATATGAAACCCGTCCCTGAGCGGAGTACGGTCGCCGGTAGCGGTGTTGATGACGCTGTTGACCGTTCCGTTCCTGACGATGTCCACAATGTTCGGGTGGCCTTCAGACAGTTTCTTGGAAATCAACTTTACCGGTAAACCGGCGGTTTCTATCATAGCGGCGGTGCCCTCAGTAGCGTAAAAATGATAGCCGGCGTTGTGAAGTTTACGGATCAGCGGCAGAGCTTCAGCCTTGTCGCGGTCGGCGATGGACAGCAGGATGTTGCCTTCGGCGGGCAGCGCCAGACCGGCGGCCGTTAACGCCTTAATTAAGGCTCCATTGAAATCGTGGTCTATCCCCATCACCTCACCGGTGGACTTCATCTCCGGGCCGAGGTAGGTATCAACGCCGACCAGTTTGGACATGGAGAACACCGGCGCCTTGATGGCCACCAGTGGTTTGGCCGGCCACAGACCGCCTTCGTACCCCTGTTCCTTCAGACTGCGACCAAGCATGATATTAACAGCAACGTCTACCATCGGTACACCGGTAACCTTGGACAAGAAAGGTACGGTGCGGGACCCCCGGGGGTTGACCTCCAGAATATACACCTTGCTTTGTCCTTCTTCTTTGGTAATTACAAACTGGATATTCATCAATCCGCGAATATTCAAACCCAGGCCGATACGGGTGGTGTAATCAACGATGGTGACGGTTTCGGTCTCCGACAGGTTCAAACCGGGATAAACTGCCATGGAATCACCGGAATGAACTCCGGCACGTTCAATATGCTCCATGATGCCGGGGATCAGCACCCGGTCGCCATCGGCGATGGCATCTACTTCCACCTCTTTGCCAATGAGATATTTATCAATCAGCACCGGGTGACCGGTCTGCAGATCCATAGCATATTTCATGAACCTGACCAGTTCAGTGGCATCGTTGACGATTTCCATGGCCTGACCGCCTAGTACATAACTTGGTCGCACCACCACCGGATAGCCGATCAGGTCCGCTACCTTCAAACCTTCGTCCAGGGTCGTTACTCCGGCTCCGGGCGCCTGAGGAATATCCAGCTCAGACAGGAAGGCCTCAAAGCGGCGGCGGTCTTCGGCCAGGTCAATAGTTTCGGACGAAGAACCGATAATAGGGTTGCCGTTTTTAGTCAGCGGGTCTGCCAGATTGATGGCCGTCTGTCCGCCGAATTGGACGATGGAAGCGGTAGCCCGGTCACATCCGGCGTCTTCGTTATCCAGAATGTCGCGCACGCTTTCGGTGTCTAACGGTTCAAAGTACAGCCGATTGGAGGTATCAAAATCGGTTGACACTGTTTCCGGATTGGAGTTGGCCATGATTGACTGGTAGCCGGCCTGTGATAAAGCCATCGCCGCGTGAACCGAGCAATAGTCAAACTCAATACCCTGACCAATGCGGATTGGGCCGGAGCCGACCACCAGCGCTTTGTCACAATTGTCCGGTACGGCTTCGTTCTCAGACTCATAAGTGGAGTAAAAGTATGGCGTTTCGGCATCAAACTCTGCGGCGCAGGTATCCACCATCTTGTAAGTCGGCAGAATGCCCCACTGCTTGCGCTGTTCTCTGACCTGCTCCGGCAACCGGTCGGCTAAAGTGCCGATCTGGCTGTCACCGAAACCCAGTCGTTTGGCTTGTCGCATCAGCTCCGGATTGAGCGTTTCCGACAGGAGGCGTTTTTCCATACCGACGATATTGAGCAGTTTGTTGAGGAACCACAGGTCAATTCTGGTAACTTCAAATATCTGTTCAGGGGTGATGCCGCGCCGGAGTGCCGCCATAATCGCCCATAACCGGATATCGGTCGGCTTCAGGGGATAACCTGAGATGTCGTCGCCCATCGTCCATTCCGGGTCTTCCCATAGGATAGATTTTTTACCGAATTCCAGGGAACGCACCGCCTTTTGCAGTGCGGACTCAAAGGTGCGGTCAATGGCCATGACCTCGCCGGTGGCCTTCATTTGGGTGTTGATAATACGGTCGCCGGTGGCGAATTTGTCAAACGGCCAGCGGGGTATCTTGACCACCACATAATCCAGCGCCGGTTCAAAGGACGCGGCTGTTTTTCCGGTCACTGCGTTGGGTATTTCGTCCAGCGTTTTACCTACTGCTATCTTGGCGGCCACCCGGGCAATAGGATAGCCGGTAGCCTTGGAGGCCAGAGCCGAACTGCGGCTGACTCGGGGATTGACTTCAATGACGTAATAGTTGTCGGACACCGGGTCCAGCGCGTATTGGATGTTACAGCCGCCTTCAATGCCCAGCGCCCGGATTATCTTGATGCTGGCCGTCCGCAGCATCTGGTATTCCTTGTTTGTCAGTGTTTGGGAAGGGGCGATGACGATGGAATCGCCGGTATGAATGCCCACCGGGTCAAAATTTTCCATGTTGCAGACGGTGATGCAATTATCCGCAGCATCCCGCATCACCTCATATTCAATCTCTTTCCAACCGGCCAGCGATTTTTCCACCAGTATCTGATGTATCGGCGAGGCCGCGATGCCGCCGCTGGCAATCTCTTCAAATTCATCCATGGTCTGAGCTATACCGCCGCCGGTGCCGCCCATCGTGTAGGCGGGACGGATGATGAGCGGCAGACCCATGTCCGCCGCAACTTGCCTGGCATCAGTAAGGTTGGTCACTGTTTTGGATGGTGCCTGATATTCGCCGATTGAATCCAGCAACCGTTTGAAAAGTTCCCGGTCCTCGGCTTTGCGGATGGTTTCAATCGGTGTTCCCAACACGCGGACGTTGAATTTTTCCAGTACCCCGGCATCAGCCAGGTCCACCGCCAGATTCAAGCCGGTCTGTCCGCCCAGGGTCGGCAGCAGTCCGTCAGGCCGTTCCCGTTCAATAATGCGGGTTACCGCCTCCACCGTCAGCGGTTCAATGTAGACGACATCAGCGATTTCTTCGTCAGTCATGATGGTGGCCGGATTGGAGTTTACCAGGACGCTGGTAACGCCTTCTTCACGCATGGCTTTGCACGCTTGCGTACCGGCGTAGTCAAACTCCGCCGCCTGGCCGATGATAATCGGTCCGGAGCCGATGATTAAAACTTTAGACGGTTTAGTCATTTATTGGGCTCCCATCATTTCCATAAACTGTTCAAACAAGTAAATATTATCCAGCGGTCCGGGCGACGCTTCGCTGTGGTACTGGATGGTAAAAATCGGCAGCGTCTGATGGCGCATGCCTTCCACCGTATTGTCATTAAGGTTGATATGGGTTATTTCTAACCCAGTGTTGCGGATGGACTCCGGGTCCACAGCATAGCCGTGATTCTGGGCGGTGATATGAACGCGCCCGTTGGCCAGGTCTTTCACGGGATGGTTGCCGCCACGGTGGCCGAACTTCAGCTTGAAGTTGCGACCGCCGAAGGCGCGGGCTACCAGTTGGTTGCCCAGACAGATACCCATCATGGGTTTTCCGCTTTCGGTTAATGTCTTGACGGTTGCCGCGGCGTAATCCAACAGTTCCGGGTCGCCGGGGCCGGGCGATAACATAATGCCACTGGGGTTGACGGCCAGCATTTCTGCAGCCGTGGCGGTACAGGGGAAAACGGTTACCCGACAGCCATGGCTCCTGAGGATACGCATGATGTTGAATTTACAACCCAAATCCAGCAGTGCGACCCGGGGCGCTTCAGCCGGCAAACCAGCCGAATCCCAGTCATAGACGGCTTTGGTGCTGACCTCTCTGACGAAATCGGTGGTGCCGTAATCCGGCACCGTCCGCAGGTATTCCACGGCCTGTCCCGTTGTTTTTTCGGTGGTAATCATGCCCATCATCACGCCGTGGCTGCGCAGTTTGCGGGTGATGGCGCGGGTATCCAGTCCCCAGACGCCGGGAATATCGCCCTGTTTTAGATAATCATCTATGCCGGCGGCGCATTGGTAGTTGGATGGCTGAGTGCATTCTTCCCTGACGACGAAGCCCCGCACCTGTAACCGGTCAGATTCCCAATCCGCCGGGTTAACGCCGTAATTACCAATCAGCGGAAAGGTGGGAATTAATATCTGGCCGGCGAATGACGGGTCGGTCAACATCTCCTGGTAGCCGGTCATACTGGTGGCAAAAACCACCTCACCGACGGCGTCTTTTTCGGCTCCGAAGCTGTTGCCTTCATAAACCGTACCATCGGCCAGTACCAGTATCGCACGCTTTATCATCCTTGTCCTTTCGTTCCGGCCGAAGCCGATCCTCTCCGTTGCATATTTCAATCAGCTTGATAAATAATCTTGCCGCCATAGATGGTCAAGGCAACCTGACCCTTGAGTTGTTCGCCGGCCAGCGGAGTGTTCCGGCCTTTGGAGACAAATACGCTGATATCCACTGTCCATTCGGCATTAGGGTCCAGAATGACCACATCGGCCGGGTCCCCCGGCTTCAAGGAACCGGTTATGCCGTGAAGACCACCGATGATGCGGGCTGGTGCGGCCGTCAGCTTTTCAATAATCAATTCCAGCGGTACTCGGCCCGTATGAACCAGTTTCATCAGGCTGCCGAAGGCCGTCTCCAGGCCGGAAATGCCGAACGGCGCCAGATTGAATTCGCAGCATTTGTCATTATCGGTATGGGGGGCGTGGTCGGTAGCCACGGCGTCTATGGTGCCGTCAATCAATCCTGCAATTAAGGCTTCCACGTCTGCGCTGGTCCGGAGCGGCGGGTTAACCTTGGCGTTGGTTTCATAATTCAGGCAACGCGCCTCGGTCAGCGTCAGGTGGTGTGGCGTAACCTCCGCCGACACCCTTATCCCCTCAGCTTTAGCCTGACGGATAAGCGATACCGCGCCCCGGGTACTGATATGGCACAGGTGCAGCCGGGCACCGGTGAGCCGGGCGAGGGCAATATCTCGGGCGACGATGATATCCTCCGCGGCATTCGGGATGCCCGCTAACCCCAGCCGCGTGGCGATAATGCCTTCGTTGACCTGCCCGCCTTCTGCCAGACTCATTTCTTCGCAGTGTTCCAGCACCGGCAGCCCCAGGGTAGAGGCGTATTCCATGGCCTGCTTCAGCAGCCGGGCTGAGGGGACGCTGGAGCCGTCGTCGGAAAAGCCGATGACCCCGAACTCCGCCATCTCGCCCAATTCCGCCAACTGCTCACCCCGGCGGCCTCGGCTGATACAGCCTATCGGCAGCACCCTTACCGCACCTTCTGCGGCCGTTGTGTTCAGGATGAAGGCGGTTGCTACCTGATTATCAATCGGCGGGTCGGTATTCGGCATGGCACAGACGGTGGTAAAACCGCCGCGAGCGGCTGCCTGAGTTCCAGTTGCGATGGTTTCCTTATGTTCAGAGCCGGGCTGTCGCAAATGGCAGTGCAGGTCAATGAAGCCGGGGGCGACAATTTTGCCTTCAGCCTCAATGATTTCCCATTGTCCTTCCGGTGGGTGGCCGTTGCCGGTCCAGACGACTTTGCCACCGGCCAGTGCGACATCCAGTTTGCCGTCAATACCCAGGGCAGGGTCTATCAACCGGCCGTTTGTAATTAGAATATTTTTCATAACTCGCCCTGTCTTCCACTCAGTAGGTACAATATGGCCATGCGCACCGCTACGCCGTTGGCTACCTGCTCGTCAATCACTGATTGCCTGCCGCAGGCGGCTTCAGCGGTTAGTTCAACGTCTTCATTCACCGGGCCGGGGTGCATCAGCAGTACGTTACCCTTCGCCCGCTGGAGTCTGCCCGAGGTCACCTGGAAACGCCGGATGTATTCCCTGACCGAAGGCAGCAAACCGCTTTGCTGGCGCTCCCGCTGCAGGCGCAGCGTCATGACCACGTCGGCACCTTCAAGCGCCCGGTCTATGTCGGCTTCCACGGTTACGCCGGGGTACTCTCCGGTTTCCCCGTCAAGGCCATACGGCATCAGGGTGGCCGGTCCGCATAGCGTAACTTCCATACCCAGCCGGGTCATACCCCAGATATTGGAGTGGGCCACCCGGCTGTGGCGGACATCGCCGACGATGACTGCCTTCAAGCCGCTAAACTCTCCCTTGTGCTGCCTTATGGTGTACAGGTCAAGCAGAGCCTGTGTCGGGTGGGCGTGCCAGCCGTCGCCGGCGTTGATGATGCCGGCCTGACTGTAACGAGCGGCCAGGCTGGGTGCTCCCGACAACTGATGGCGCATGACAATGATGTTGCCGCCCAGAGCTTCCAGCGTTTTCAGTGTATCAATCAGACTCTCGCCCTTGGTAACGCTGGAGGCCGAGGCGGTGATGTTCAGCACGTCAGCAGACAGGTTCTTGGCGGCAATTTCAAATGAAGCGCGGGTCCGGGTGGAGTTCTCGTAGAACATATTGACCACGGTCTGGCCGCGCAGTGCCGGAACCTTCTTGATCGGCCGGGCCAGAACGTCGCGCATGGCATCAGCGGTTTGAAAAACCATCTGGAATTCACTGACAGTAAAATCGTCCACGTCCAGCAGGTGCCGGCGGTGCCAGCCGGTGGTATTCGGAACCGGAGTTTCAGAGACGGTCAAGGCGTCACCTCCTCTGAGGCAATGATGACTTCGTCTGTATCGTCAGTTTCTGCCAGCTTCACCTTGATATCCTCGGTGGCGGCGGAGGGTATATTCTTTCCGACATAATCAGCCCGAATCGGCAGTTCCCGATGACCGCGGTCAATCAGCACTGCCAGTTGAATCACTCGCGGTCGGCCGTAGTCTATCAGAGCGTCCATGGCGGCACGGGTGGAACGCCCGGTATAAAGCACGTCATCAACCAGAATGATAATCTTGTCGTCAATACTGACCGGAATGTCAGTTGATTTGACCTGCGGATTGAAATTACGCCGGTTAAGGTCATCCCGGTAGAGGCTGAAATCCAGCGCCCCAACTGGTACTTGAACGCCTTCAAAACCTTGAATCAAGGCTGCCAGCCGGTTAGCCAGGGGGACACCGCGGGTTTGCATCCCTACCAGTACCAGAGCTGAGGTATCCTTATTGCGCTCGGTGATTTCATGGGCGATGCGGGACAGCGTCCGCCGGATGTCTTCCGGATTCATTACCGTTTTTGCGGGCATTAAAAAACCTCTCGCCAACCTTTGCCGGCAAGAGGCGTAATAACACGCTTCCCGATTCCCTTGCCAGCCTCACAGGACTGTTTATTAAAGGTGTGGGATCTACTTAATTACCTCAAGTATAACATTCGTTTTAATCTAAAACAAGTATTATTTGGGGGCTGGTTGAAACACGATTAGTTCGCTTAAAATTGACATATTTCCTATATTGCCATATATTGAAAAAACTGGTGTTTGCCCCATTGGATTTTATTTAGGAGGAACCATGAAGAAAAAACTTCTGGTTTTACTGGCAGGTCTAATGATCGTGTCGGGCGCGGTGGTCGGATGCAGTAACGAGCCGGCAGAAGAAGAACCGATCGTAAAATCCGTTACCGTCGGTTCCAAGATTGACACCGAAGGCGGCCTGCTGGGGCAGATGATAGTTCTGTTACTACGGGACAACGGCTTTGAGGTTACCGACAAAACCGGCACCGGGACTACTTCGGTGGTGCGTAGCGCCATCATCTCGGGTGAAATTGATATTTATCCGGACTACACCGGCAACGGCGCGTTTTTCTTTGACGAAACCGCCTCATCAGTGTGGAATGACGCCCAACAGGGTTATCTCCGGGTCAAGGAACTGGATAATGCGGCCAACGGTATTGAATGGCTGACCCCGGCTCCGGCTAACAACACCTGGGCAATTGCGGTTACTCAGGTTCTGGCTGACGCCAATAGTCTGGCAACACTGGAAGACCTGGCTGATTATATCAACGGCGGCGGCAATTTCAAGATTGCCGGTTCTGCCGAGTTTTTTGACAGTGAAGTCGCCATGCCGGCTTTTGAAGCAGCCTACGGTTTTACTCTGACGTCCGGTCAACTGATAATTGTCGGCAGCGGTGATACCGCACAGACGGAACAAGCCGCAGCTCAGGGCACCGATGGTGTTAATGCCGCCATGGCCTACGGCACCGACGGCAGTCTGGATGCCTTCAACCTCATCGTTCTTGAAGATACGCTGGGGGTTCAACCGATTTACGCACCGGCACCACTGGTGCGCGCTGAAGTGTTGACGCAGTACCCTGAGATTGCTCAGATATTGAATCCGGTTTTTGCATCATTGGATCTGGTAACTTTACAGACGCTTAATGGTAAAATAGTCGTTGACGGGCAATCAGCCGCTGTGGTTGCCCGGGATTATCTGCAGTCCAAAGGGTTTATAGACTAGAACAATTCAGGAGAGCCTGTGAAATTCAGGTTGCCCCACATAAATACAGGAGCCGACAGCGTCGCCGTTGTCGGCTCCGTGTTTGGTATCGCCTCACTATCCGCCGGCTGGTTCACATTGAAAGCAAACAGGCTGGCCGAAGGTGAGTATTTCAGCGTGGCCTCCGCCGCCGGTAGCGGTGCTTTTTTGATATTGCTTATTCTCTGGCTGGCCTGTTTGTTGCTTTCTTTTTTCAGGCAATGGCGGTTTACCTATCCCTTGCTGGGCTTGACGGCTAATTTGATACTGATTCTAACCGGGCTGTTTATCTCATCTGCAGCTGCCGGGTTACTGGACGGTGCCGGGCCTTCTACCCGGGTAGCCCTGGGCGGTGGCGTATGGCTGACGCTGCTGGCGGTTTATTTTGTTGTTTTTACAGCTTACAGAAATTTAAGCGGACGGCGCTGGCGGCAGCTGGCCGTGGCTTTGTCTGGTAGTTTAGTTTTGATTCTGATGCTGGCCGGGGGTGCCTTTGATGACCTGTCGGTGATGCGGGAGTACGCCGCCAACCATGAACGTTTCGGGCAGGAACTTATTCGCCACCTGGTTCTAGCCGGGGCCAGCGTGGCCGCTGCCGCGCTGGCCGGAGTCGGTCTGGGTATCTGGGCAGCGCGCCGCCGCCGGACAGAAAAATATATTTTCGCCGTTACCAATATCACGCAAACCGTTCCCAGTCTGGCACTTTTCGGATTGATGATTGCGCCTTTATCCTTTTTGTCTTTTCAATTTCCATTTTTGCGGGAACTTGGAATCCGGGGTATCGGCGCAGCCCCGGCGATTATCGCTTTATTTATCTACGCGTTATTACCGATCGTACGGAATACCTTTCTTGGTTTGAAGCAGATTGACCCCGCAGTCATGGATGCCGGTGCCGGCATGGGGATGAATCGCGGTCAGCTTTTTCGGCGTATTGAAATACCGCTGGCTGCACCGCTGGTTCTGGAGGGCATCAGCATTGCCTCGGTACAGGCAGTGGGTCTGACCGCGGTGGCCGCCCTCATCGGAGCCGGCGGGTTGGGCTGGTTCATATTTCAAGGGCTGGGCCAGGCGGCTCCGGACATGATACTGCTTGGGACATTGCCGATTATATTCATGGCTGTCATCGTGGACGGCCTGATGCGTTTGGCTGTAAGTTTTGGCTCGCCCCGGGGACTAAAGCGGAGCAATTCATGATTGAACTGAAAGAACTCACCAAAACCTATCCGCAGACAGCTGCCCCGGCCGTTAACGGTTTGTCCCTCACGGTGGGCGACGGCGAAGTCGCCGTTATTATCGGGCCTTCGGGCTGCGGTAAAACCACCACTTTACGGATGATCAACCGGTTGATTGAGCCGACTTCCGGCCGGATTTTGATTGATGGGCATGACATCAGCGACCGGCGTCCCGCAGAACTGCGCCGTTCCATCGGGTACGCCATCCAAAGTGTTGGGCTTTTTCCACATATGACGGTGGCCGGTAATATCGCGGTGGTGCCGGAGTTGCTGGGTTGGGATAAGGGGCGGATCGGCGCTCGGGTTAAGGAACTTCTAAAGCTGGTTGGGCTTAATGCTGAGACCCACGCCACCAAATACCCACACCAGTTGTCCGGCGGAGAAGCCCAAAGGGTGGGAGTGGCCCGGGCACTAGCGGCTGATCCGCCGATACTATTAATGGATGAACCTTTCGGAGCGGTTGACACTTTAACCAGAGAACGGTTACAGAACCAATTTTTAGATATCCAGCGGCAGCTTAAAAAGTCGGTTATTTTAGTTACGCATGACCTTGATGAGGCTATTCGGCTGGCCGACCGCATTGCCATCATGCGCGCCGGTAAATTGGTACAGTACGATACCCCTGAAAACGTGCTACGCCACCCGGCGGATAAGTTTGTTCATGATTTTGTGGGGTCTGATCGAGCGCTGAAGCGGCTGTCCCGCATCAACATTTTACCGTTTATTCATCCGGCGCCTTCGGTAGCCATTACCGCCTCGGCGGCAGAAACAGCCGAGGCGTGCCGTACCTGCCGCTGGGTGTGGGTTACCGGCACAGACGGCCAGTTGCTGGGTTGGCTGGATCGGACGATGATCAAACCGGGCGTCACGCCCGCCGAGGTCGTGGAAAGGGTGGCTCCGGATGACCTGGCGGTTGGGGAGAATGCGTCCTTTAAAGAAGTTTTATCCCGGATGCTCAGTCAGGGGATTAAAAACATGCCGGTCATTGACCGCGGCAACCGGTTACTGGGTGAAATCCGTATGAGCGATATTGAAAAGGCTACCGCGGAGGGCGAGGGTTGAACAATCGCCTCCGGGGATGGCTGATTATCACCGCCGGGGTGATTGTATTTTTAGTCATAATCGCCAACCCGCAATGGTGGTCCGCCGGCTTAGAGTACCTGTTTCCGGATGAAAGGCAGGTGCTTTATACTCGAACTTCGCTGTGGCAGTTAACACTGGAACACTTGCGGTTGGTAGCTTTATCCAGCGGTTTGACCATGGTTATCGGGTTACCGCTGGGTATCTGGGTTACCCGTCGTTCCGGGCTCAGCTTTCAGCCGATTGTCAATAACCTGGTGTCCATCGGTCAGACCTTTCCACCCGTGGCCGTCCTGGCTCTGGCGGTACCGGTGCTGGGGTTTGGCTTAAAGCCAACCGTATTGGCTCTTTTTCTATACGGCCTGCTGCCGGTGGTCCGTAATACCATTGCCGGTATTCAAGCGGTTCCATTTGCCGCTGTTGATGCCGCCCGGGGGCTGGGGATGAACCGGGGACAAACGTTGTTTCGCGTTGAATTACCACTGTCGGCGCGGGTAATCCTGACGGGCATACGCATTTCGGTTATCATTAATATCGGCACCGCAATGATTGGGGCCGTGATCGGTGCCGGCGGCCTGGGGATGCCGGTGGTCGCCGGCTTGGCCCAGGATAATGTCGCCTATATTCTTCAGGGAGTTATTCCGGCGGCCTTTTTGGCTATTATCATGGACCGAATTTTGGCCGGATTTGAGAGTCTGTTTGCATACGGGGAAGAAAAGACCTCCGCCCCCCGTTTCCGAGAAAATCGCCGGCTGGTTGGCTGAAAATTCACATCTTAACGATGAGGGTCATAATCCGGCAATAGTAGTTGCTGCAGTCTGGCCGGACTGGTGGCGTGAAGAATGCCTTCATCTCGGCTGATGACGTTATGGCGAATTAGGCTGGCTAAAGCCTGATCCATTGTCCGCATGCCATCCTTGGTGCTGACCTCAATATTGGATTGCAGGTCAAAAACCTTTTCATCCCGGATCAGCCGCGATACCACTGGGTTGTTTAACATTATTTCAAATGCGGCGATACGCCCACCGGTGAGGCGATGGAGCAGTTTCTGGGATAGTACCGCCAAAAGAACCTGGGACACCTGGTAGCGTATCTGGCGCTGTTGTTCCGGCGGAAATACGTCCACCACTCGGTCAATGGTCTGGGCGGCGTCCACCGTGTGCAGGGTAGCAATCACCAGATGCCCGGTTTCTGCGGCCGTAATCGCGGTGCTGATGGTATCAAGGTCCCGCATTTCACCGATGACAAGCACATCCGGGTCATGTCTCAGATTATGCACCAGCGCAGTGGCGAAGGATATGGTATCGTCACCCAGATCGCGCTGACGGATGAGACATTGTTTGTTGGGGAATAAAAACTCAATCGGGTCTTCAACGGTGACGATATTACGCTTGACTGTTTCGTTGAGGTGGTTAATCATGGCCGCCAGGGTGGTGGATTTACCGGTGCCGGCGGCTCCGGTAATCAGGATTAATCCCCGCGGTTTGGTAATGAGTGATTTACAGATCTGTGGCAGTTCAAACTCGTCAATGGAGGGGATTTTGAATGGAATTGGCCGGATGGCCAGACTGATGGAACCTCGTTGCCGGATAGCACTGACTCGGAAACGGGCGATGCCGCTCATGCTATAAGTGAAATCCAATTCCCGACGTTTAGCGAAAGCCGTTTTCTGGTCGTCGGTGGTAATGCGTTCAAAGATTGTTTCCAATTCTTCCGGCGTCAGCGGCGGGATTTCCGGTAGGGGGATGAGTTCTCCGTCTATGCGCAGCACCGGCACGCTGGGTACGGTCAGATGCAGATCAGTCGCGTTGCGGGCGACGATGAATTCCAGTAATTTTTCCAAAGGAACGGACATGGTACTTTCCTCCGGAATTAACAGTAACAGCCGATGTCACCGGCGTCAATAGTACCTAAGTATATTCAAGCCATGTCATTAGTACTGTTTGAGTCGGCCACCAACCCCCGCAGTACCTCAATGATGCGCACCATGCCTTCCGTATCTTGGCCGCAGTACTCCAAAAGGTCTTCAAACAGGGCGGTTTTGGCTTCAGCCGGGGTGTCGTTGCCGAAGGCTGCTTGAAAATATTTCAGACTGGCGATTTGGCCGTTGCTGATATTGAGGCGGTCGTAACCGATGCCAGTCAGCGCCGGTAGGACATATTTGAGCGAGGCGCTGCCTTGCTGGGCCGGATGATAATAGTGAAATGCCCGAAAGGGGATGATAAGGTCGGCCATTCGGGCTACAACGTCAGTCACCCATTCCCGGTAATCAGGGAATTCCGCCACCAGTTCCTCCATTATTTTTTGTTCAAAACTTTGGTTATAGACAATGACCCGGCCGCCCTCGCCCATGGCTGAATGCAGCGCACTGACGAACTCGGGCCGGGGGTCAGCGTTTCCCTGATACAAAAAGTGATGGTGCTCCAGCGGGCTTTTTTCATCGGCGGTAATGTGCAGTGAGAATTGAAAGGGGATGTTCTGGTACGGCCTTGTACCGTCAAACCGGGGAACAGCGGTAGCGAAGGTCTCAAAGTCCAGATAATAATGGGGATAAGGCAACTGCTCCAGAAATGAGGCTATTTCTCTGATATTGACGTGCGGCTGACCTGCTCGGATACAATGCTGTTGTATCTGTTGTTTGTCGTTTAATTCAAAATCCTCCGGGATTTCGGTGATGGCCGTGATACCCCGTCGTAATAGTCCGTCTATCTTGTCGCCGATCCGGTACAACCCCGTCACCGGATTCTCCGGAAGTGCCTGCCAGCATTCATTTTTTAGCGGACAGGTATAGGGAGAATTACAGGCACGGCTGATGATCGGGTCGGGGGGTGTGCCTGCCATCGTCAGCAACATGTCTTCAACCATATCAGCCATGCCGCCGGTAAGTTCAGCCACTTCCTCGGTGATATTCGTATCCAGGAAAAGTTCCGCCGGATCAATTTCACCGTGTTTAATAAATTCCCGGTTTAAGTACATCAACCGGCAGCGATTAACACGGAGGCCGTACTGGGTACAGACATAGCGCTGAAAAGCGACATCGGCGATGTTTTCATCCTTGACCGAGGTACCGCTTTTAACTTCAACGATGTCCCAGGTGCCGTCCGCCGACGGTGAAAGGATATCTATTCGGGCGTATAGCTGACCTGACTGGATGGCGGCTTCAAAGATGGGATTGCGTTCCCGGAGGCAGGCCGATGTTTTGGTTAACATCTCCCTGAAACCCAGTCCGGCCATATCAATCCCGGCTGGAAAAAGCTGCTTCGCCAGTTCGCCCACCTCGTGACCCTGGTCAAATGTATGCTGGGTGACCATATCCGGTGGCGGCAGCCGTTGCGGCTCGTTGACATAAAACCATAAATAACGCGGGCATTGCAGTCCGGCCATGAACTTGGACTTGGTCAGCAGTTTACCGGAGCGGTTATTCATAATTTTATTGTAGTCTGCCTTTACGGTATTGTCTAACGCATATTGAATGTCGTTCACAGACCGTGGTTCCGATTGAGCTTGTCCATAGTGCGGAGTAGTTTCAGAGTCAGCCGCTGAAAAAGCCGGGGCGCTGCCGACATTGACATTCCAGCCTGTTAAGGCGTTAGATTAAACGTCGGCGGTGCGGGAATTATTTATCGCTTCAGTTACCGCTTTGGTAACCGCACGGGCCATAAGCTCTCCCAGTTTGACCTGGCCGGAAACGTGCCAGCACTCATCACCGTCGCCGGACACCACGCAGATCTGATCAGTACTGGTGCCGGTTGCCTGCCACTCCGGGTGATAAGAACTGCGAACATCAAGGTCCAGCAGTGCCGCTGTTTTAGCCTCGGTAATGGTGATAAATGCTGAAGCCAATGCTGCCTGTCCTAATTTGGCGCTGGTGAGCACAATAATGTTGATGGTGCCGGGAGACGGGAAATCCTGTTCCTCAAACGGTTGCCAGTTGCCGCCGCGTTCAATACCGAATGCGGTATCCCGGCCGACCCGGATGGCGTTGGTTTTGACGCCGGCCGTTGCCCAGACCTGCACCCACACTTCTTCAAAAGATTCTTCTGCCACGGCTTGCCGGTCCATATTAACGCCGGTGGACAGTACTGCCGCCTGCTGACCCGGCACAATTGCCAGTAGCGGTTCACGGTGAATCCAGCGGAAGTAGTGGCCGAAGGTCAGACGGCGGTTATCCATGACATACCAAAGGTCCTGCGGGTGATAAAAATTGCATATGGCCGATACTCGCCGATAGCCCTGATAGGCGGTCAGGGCCGGCCGCGGTTCCGGTAGCTGCAATACCAGAGTATTGGCTTCCAGAGGCCAGACGTTATGGGTGACAATTTCCGCTCTGATACCGTGGCTTTCACCGACAAGTTCCCGTTTAACTATTTTGGTCATAAAGCCAGGCTACCTCTCGCATTGGCGTGTTTGTAAAAGCGTAGCGTTTCTGGTGTTATCGGTCAACCGCGATTGGATACGGAGCCGTTTGTTTGTTAAATGATGTTTAGAATGTGTAATTGAGCGTTCAAGGACTTGAACGCCAGTATTTCAGGAAACGCCTGAAGCCCCGCCACAGCTCCGGCGGCGTTGGTTTCAGCCGTGTAAAATAGAGCGGCATACGTTTAAGGCTGAACCATAACGGCCGCAAGAAGTAACCGTTATAAAGGTCAGCGAAGGCGCCGTCAATCATATCCCGGGGGATTTCCAGATAGTGAGAGTTCATTGCCGATAAATTGGTCATGTCCGCCCACTGCTTTAGATTTTGGGGTGGTTTAAGCAATCGTTCTTTGACACAATAGTTGTATAACTCGGTACAGGGGAATGGCATATAGGGCATGTACTGGTATGGCGGCCGCCCCAGTCGGCGAATGAGCGCCTGGGTTTGTCGGAAATCGTCCACCGTTTCGGTTGGTAATTCGGCAATGAAGTAAAGCCGGGGCATGATGCGGTGTTTTACCAGTCGGGCGACTGTCTTTACTACGGTTTCAACACCGATACCCTTTTTGATGAACTTAAGCATTCTGGTTGATCCGGTTTCCACCCCCAGACCGACTGAAACGCACCCGGCGCGGGACATCAGCGAGATGTCGTCATCTGTCAAACCGATGCGGGAATCACAGTCCCAATATACCGGCAACTTCCGCTCAATCATCAGGCGGCAGAATTTCCGTAATCGGTCCCGGTTGCCGGTAAAAGTGTCTTCAAAAAAGCGGATGAACCGGATGTCGTATCGCTGGTACAGGATTTCCATCTGGGCGAAGATACGTTCAGCCGAAAGTTCACCGATATAGTCTTTGTGGAATAACGGGCTGTAGCAAAAGGTGCACTTTCCGGGACAGCCCCGGCTGGTATTGAGTGCTTTGTCCCAGTATTTCGGTACCTCAATCAGGTGCCAGGCAGGGTCGGGCAGTTCGTCCAGGTTGTCAATGAATGGCCGCGGGCGGTTTATTACTGTTTCTCGGCCGCGTTTCCAGACTAGTCCGCTGATATTTTCCAGATGTGGTTCCGGTGACTCAAGCTCTGCCACCAATTCCCGCAGAGTATATTCACCGGCACCGACGACCACAAAATCAATGACCTCTTCGGCAATGGTCTGTTCCGGCAGGACACTGGGGTGGGCGCTGCCCCAGACGATTTTAACCTTCGGATTAAGCCGTTTGAAGGCGGCTGACTGGTCCAGTGCCTCCCGTATTATAGGACCGGTTAAAACCGAAAAGCCGACGATATCAGGGTTAAACTCCTGAAAATCTTCCGGGTCGCGCCGGTCCACCTGATTATCATAAATCAGCACTTCGTGCCCTGCCTGTTCCAGCACCACGGCGATATACAACAGGCTGTTGGGGAAGACCGAGTGATGGCCAAAAATGGCCTTGTCTTTATTAGCGGGATTAACCAGCAGTATCTTCAAAATATATTTCCGATTAGTTTACCTGGCTATTGCAGATGCCGGTACACACCGGCGATGACCCATAACACCATAAAGATGACAAAGGCAATGATAATCACAATGATTGCATTTTCCAAAGTGAGTGAATTATGAAGGAACGGGTACCTTTCAGGCAAATTGGGGCAAAAATGTATTGACAAGAAGAGAAAACAGGGTATAATTTTACGACTGGTTATAAAAAGATATATCTTGGTGATAAAACGGTAGGCTAGGAGGTGCTGGACGAGTGTAACTATAATGAAAATCAACTTGCGAACGAATCTGAACTAAAAAATGAAAGGGAGAAAATTGTATGTCTATTTACCATTCAACCGTCAGCCGCCGTGAGTTCATGAAAGGACTGGGATTGGCCGGAGCCGGTCTGGGCGCAGCGTCTCTGGTCAGTCCAAAATTCAACGACATTGATGAATTGACTTCGTCCGAGGCAACCCATCCCTATAAGAGATGGTGGATTAACGAAAATGAATATGAGGATATCACCTCGCCTGTAGATTGGAATGTTTGGCGGTCCTATGATCGGAAAGCACATCCGGGGCCTGATATGTTTGCTACTGGTCCGATGAGCCCTAAATTGCGAGAAGCCCGAGCCGAACGCCATAAGCAGGGCATTTTAAATAACTGGCCTGGTACCACCCTTCGGGACTTGTCACTTGACGGGGCAACCGGGGGGAATGCACCCGCTATACCTTGGGACTCAAATAGCGCTTCCTCGCCGGAATCCCGCGGAGCCACCGGGCCATGGCAAGGCTCTCCGGAGGAAAATCTCCAGACGTGCCGCGCGGCAGCTCATTTTTACGGTGCGCCCAGAGTCGGCGCCATCGTTATTAACGAGCATATGAAGCGGTTGTTTGATGGTAACGTCGTTTGGGAAGATATTGATACGGGGTTTATTGACGAGCAGGGTGTGTATCACGTACCGAATAAGTGCAAATATATTCTGGTGTGGCTGGTTAAGCAGAATTACTATATGTCTACTTTGGCACTACGTAATAATCCAAAGGACCCTTGGTACAATACGGTTTTCCGTCAGGGTAAGGCAGCGGAGAATCAGGCATATTCGCATGCTCCACAGGTCAGAAATCAGCTCACCAAATTTATCAAAGGGCTGGGGTATCAAGCCCTTAAACCGGCAGCAACGGCTAATGTGCCTTTTGGGGTTTTTGCGGGAATTGTTGAACAGGGGCGCGCTAGTCATGCGTGCTCGCCGGATTACGGTAATATGATTCGTTATTGCGATTTCGCCGTTACTGACATGCCATTGGCAGCTACTCGTCCAATTGATGCTGGAGTAGTAAATTTCTGTAAGTCATGTAAACGATGCGCTGAAAACTGTCCGTCCAAAGCCTTGTCTTTGGATACAGAACAGACTTGGGATACGGTGGACTCGGCCAATAATCCCGGTCACCAATGCTGGCCGATGAATTGGACAGCCTGTAATGATTTTGGCGGACCTTTCGATTGCGTTAATTGTCATACCATTTGCCCGTTTAATCATCCTGAAGACGCGATTATTCATCCAGTCATCAGGGCTACCGCTGCAACGACTACGCTTTTCAACGGCTTCTTTGCTGAAATGGACAAAGTAATGGGGTATAGCGATCAGCGGAGCGATGAAGAGCACCTGGCCTGGTGGAGTCGTAATCTGAGCAATTGGAAGGAAGATTCATTGTTGGGGTTCGGCGTTAAGAGCTGGTAGGTCCCTTCAAACCCCATCATAATGAGCGGGAGGGTACACAACCCTCCCGCTTTTAATTTCTGAACATAATTGAAATATTCATCAACCTCACCTGAATCAAGACCGTCAATAATGCTATAATGGGCGGCTTTGAATACAGAATTACTTAACGCCTTAAACCCTGACCAGCGTAAAGCGGTTGAATCAATTGACGGGCCAGTTCTTATTGTCGCCGGCCCCGGGTCCGGTAAGACCCGGGTCATTACTTACCGCATCGCCTATTTGATTAATGTGGTTGGTATCAGGCCTTATCATATTTTAGCGGTAACCTTTACCAATAAGGCAGCCAGGGAGATGAAGGAACGCCTGGAAAAGCTGGCGCCTGGTTCCATTAAAGACATCACTATGGGCACCTTTCACTCTATCTGCGCCGGAATCCTGCGCCGCGAGGGTGAAGCCATCGGTATTAACCGTGATTTTGTCATTTTTGATGCCGACGATCAGGAAAAACTGCTAAAACGGGCCGCTGAAGAGATTGGTGTTGACCCTAAGAAATTTCCGCTGAAAAAGATTGCATCGGCTATTTCTCATGCCAAGAGCCAGTTACAGACTCCAGAAAGATTTCGGGATAAATCCCACAGCTATTTTGATGAAATTGTCGTCCGGATGTATGAGCACTACGAAAAAATGCTCCGAGCGAACAATGCCGTGGACTTTGATGATTTGCTCCTGAAAACAGTTTTTCTGTTTCAGCGGCAGCCGTCGGTACTGAAACGCTATCAGGAACGTTACGTTCATATCATGGTGGATGAGTTTCAGGATACCAACCTGGTGCAGTATGAATTGGTTAAGCAGTTGTCCGGGCATCACCGTAATATTGCCGTTGTCGGCGACCCTGACCAGTCTATCTATTCTTGGCGGGCGGCAGACTTGAGAAATGTCTTTAATTTTGAACGCGACTTTCCTGACCGGTCGGTCCACTATCTTGAGCAGAATTACCGCTCCACTGATACTATCCTTCAAGTGGCTTCGGGTATTATCGCCGACAATCGGGAGCGTAAAGAAATCAAGCTGTGGACGCAGAATGAACCGGGCGACAAGGTGTGCCTCATTGAAGCCTACAATGAACAGGAGGAGGCACAGATAGTGGTCAGGGAAGCAGAGCGCATGAGCGCGTCGGGTAAATACCGTCTGGCTGATATGGCTGTCCTTTACCGCACCAACGCTCAGAGCCGGGTTCTGGAAGAATCTTTTATCCATTACGGTGTTCCCTATAAACTGGTAGCCGGTACCCGGTTCTACGAACGGCGTGAGGTCAAAGACCTTGTTGCCTACTTTCGGTTGATTCACAATCCTGCAGATTCGGTCAGCCTGATGCGCATAATCAATGTGCCCACCCGCGGCATTGGTGACAAATCCATCGTGGACATGCAAGCCTGGGCCCGGCAGCGGGACCTGACTCTTTGGCAAGCCCTTGAGGCCGCCTCAAGCAGCGATGACAAACCGCCGCTGACTTCCCGTGCGCTGGCTGCCTTTGACCATTTTTATCGGCTGATACAGACGCTTATTGAAGACAGTCGCCAGTTGTCTCTGCTTCAGTTGTTTGGAGAAATTTTGGAGCGCAGCGGTTATCAGTTGTATTTAAAAACTCAACCTGATGCCGAGGAACGGCTGGAGAATATCGCTGAACTGCGTACGGTTGCGGAACAGTTCAATAATCTGCCATCGGGCGATGCACTGAGCTTCTTTCTGGAAAGCGTCAGTCTGGTTTCAGACGTAGATAATCTTAAAGAGAACGAAGGTGGCGTAACCCTGATTACTCTCCATCAGGCCAAGGGCCTGGAGTTTCCGGTGGTGTTTATTGTCGGCATGGAGGAAAGTGTCCTGCCCCATTTCCGTTCACTGGAAGATCCTTCTCAAATGGAGGAGGAGCGCCGTCTGTGCTACGTCGGGGTGACCCGGGCTCGACAGCGTCTATATCTTTTGCGGGCTTTCCGGCGTAGTATGATGGGCAGCAGCAAGGTCAATGAGCCGTCGCGATTCCTGGGTGCTATCCGGTCAGACCTGACCACCGGATCTCTGCCAAAAGCGGATGCGCCTAAAACGCAAACTGGTGTCAAGAAAATTTATGAATATTCCACCCGTCAGGCCCAAACACCTCCCCGGATGGAAACTAGGCGACCGGCTACCTCAATGGCTCCAGTTGTTTCAGCCGGTCGGCCGGTTAAGTCGGATAGACCAGTGGCTCCGCTGTTTAAAACCGGCGACCAGGTCAGTCATCCAATTTTCGGTGATGGCGTAGTTATCAGTACTATGCCGGTCAAGAACGACCACGAGATCGTGGTGTCTTTCAAGACGGTTGGGTTGAAAAAGCTGTTGTTGAGTTTTGCCAAACTGACCAAAGGGTAAATTACAGTTTAAGGTACAAGAAAAAGCGCCCCGAATGTGGGGCGCTTTTTCTATCTCCAGAAGGCTGGGAAACGCTATTTGATATTATAGATAACCTGAACGGTGACAGTCACAGCAGTTTCTCCGGGCAGGATTGGGGTGACGGAGCCTTCTTTGTTGTCAAAGGCAGGGGCTTCCACTCTTGCACCGCCGCTGGAGGTTTCAGCGACATAAGTTACCTTGCCCAGGCTGACGCCGGTTACCCGGGCAATTTGCTCTGCCTTGGCCTTGGCATCCAGCAATGCCAGCTCGCGGGCATCATCCTGAGCCCCGGCCAGGTCGTCAATGCTGAAATAGATGTTGTTTACCCGCACGGCGTTGCCGCCTGCGGCTACTGCGGCGTCAATAACGCTACCGGTTTGGTCAATGACACGAACTTTAACTTCAACCGTATTGGAAACCTGATAACCCCGGATAAAGCTTCGCCCGGTATCCTTGTCATAATCATACACCGGATAAACGCTGAAGCCTTGAGTTTTGATATCCTTGTCTGGCACTCCGTGAGCTTTTACGACGGCAATTACCGCGTCCATGGCATCAGCAGTCTGCTGGTTGGCGTCGCTCAAGTTTACCGCTTCCACCTGGACTCCAAGCGAGATATTGGCGGTGTCCGGGGTTACCGACACTTTGCCGTTGCCGCTCACCCAGATTCCAGATTGCTGATTGTTGCCGGTCGCAGCCGGCGTAGCAGCGCAACCGGCGGCGCCCAATCCGAGAGCCACCAGCATTACTGCCGAGAGCAACACCAGAAATTTCTTGTTCATCATAATTCTCCTTGTTAAATAGTTTCACCATATATAACGGCGGATGAATGACGGGGATAGGGGATAAAAATTATTTGTAATACAGGTGCTCGCGTTCGGGTATAAAGAAGCGGTGAAGGAATAGTCGGGGGCTAGCCCCCGACTATGAACAGAATGCCTGAAATCAATAGCACACCCTCAATGATATAGGGGAAAACCCTGTCTGAGACCCTGTCCAGCAGCTGTTTGCCCAGAAAAGTGCCTAGGAACATTACTGCGCCGATGCTCAGTCCAATCAGCACCGTATTCAGGCTCAACAGGTTGTATCCACCGTAAACACCCAGCTTGGTAATATGCATGACAACGGTGGTCATAGCTTCAGTGCCGATATAGGCACCTTTGACCAACCCGTATGCCAGGAAGAATGGCGCCGCTACCGGACCGACAACGCCCATTATAGCCGACATCAAACCGCCGGCAGCACCCAACGGCAGGAATCCTTTCAAGTTCATGCGCTGGTTTTTGCCCCAGTTGGTATGACGGTACACGATGATCAACAATAGGAATATTCCCAGTACCCGTGTCAAAGCTGTTGCCGGAGCGGTGGCAAATATTATTCCGCCGATGGTGGCGGCAGGTATTGCCCCCAGAGCGAAACGGCGGACTACCGCCCAGTCTAACTCGGTCCGGTTCAGGATAACCCGCCACAGGTTGCCCATGAGCTGGGATATGGTCAGGATGGGGATGGCATCCTGGACCCCGAAAGCCAGTACCAGCACCGGCAGCATGATTATTGCTCCGCCAAAGCCGGCGACCGCCGCAACCGTAGAAGCCGCCAGCGCGGCTATAATGATCAGTATTATCAGCGATATTTCCATAGAATGGACGATTATTGATTAAACGACGCACGATGTCAAAATGGCTCGGCTGTTGCTATAATCAAGTTTATCTGATTATGAAAAAAGGTATATATGTTCTGCTGATTAAGTTGCCGAGTGCGGTTATCGTTCAGACTCGCCGTAAGGTGTTTCAAATGGATGCTGGATACTACGCCTACGTCGGTTCAGCGATGAACGGGCTAGAAGCCCGGATAAAGAGGCATCTTTCTACTTTCAAACACAAACACTGGCATGTTGATTATTTGCTGGAGTACGGAACGGTGATCGGCGTGGTTTCGGCGGCAGCAGAAAAGCGGCACGAATGCGAGGTGGCGCGTGGCCTCCCTGATTTGACGCCGGTGCCGGGCTTCGGCTGTTCCGACTGCTGCTGTCGGTCACATTTATACCGGGGGGCATCACAGGGGGCGTTACTGGCCTCGGTCAAATTGGCCTGCGTACAAGCTGGTTTGCCTGAACAGGCCATCATATATAAACTGGTATAAATGGAAATATTTTCTTATTGGTTCATGTTTCCAGTGGCAGTCGCGATTGCCGCCATCGCTATGTTTTTCGGTGTCGGCGGTGCGGTGCTTTTTTCTCCATTTTTCGCCATTGCGTTGTCATTGCGCATTGATATCGCCATAGCGTTGGGTATTTTAATTGAAGTTGCCGGTTTCAGCAGCGGATTCATCGGGTTTGCCAAGAAAGGTATGGTTAATTTCCATTTGGGCTCCCGTATTTTGCCGCTGACGACATTATTTGCTATTGTCGGTGCGCTTATTGGTAAAAACTTACCCGGGCAGGTATTGGAATTTGGGCTGGCTCTGCTATTATTTTTATTGGCCGCAGCCTTCCTGCACAAAGAAAGCGGCATCACCCCTTCCAATACGCCTTTGCATCCGCATGATAGCCCTGAGGCTATCAGACGCCTTCGGTATGACTATTGGCGGGATTTTAGGCAGAATCCATGGCTTTTTATCAGCAGTTCTTTCGGTGGTTTGATGGTCGGTTTGGTGTCTGCCGGGTTAGGGGAACTCAACGGCTATAATTTTGTGAAGAAGCTGGGTATGGGACCTGCGCTGGCGGCGGGCACTTCGGTTTTTGTTATTGCCGTCACGGCGCTGACGGCTTCCATTTTTAATATTTCTTATTTTTCCACCGCTTCTTCCAGCGACATTGATACCATCGTGCGGATTGCCTTGTTTGCCATACCGGGGGTGATTATCGGCGCCCAGGCAGGCATTATTTTAGCCCGGAAAATTGAACGAGAGAAGGTGTCTTTCATCCTGCCCTGGTTTCTGGCCATACTGGGGGTGTTGACAGTTATGAAAATCTTTTAGGCTACCCAAACAAAGAAGGCCGCCGGTGAATCCCGCGGCCTTCTTTATAAACACTCGGAACTAGAATATATACGGTTCAGCAGTAGCCGGTCTCTCTCCCAGGACAACCGTTAAGTTTAATTCCGTTGTGTCGCGTTGGCCCGTCAGCGTTAATGTATCGCCCACGTTCAATCGCCACAGTAACCGTATAAATTCAATTGACAGTCCGATGGTTTGTCCGTTGGCACTGAGAATGACGTCTCCAATTTCAAGCCCGATGCCATCCGCTGGTGACCCAATGACAACATCAAACACTTCTGCACCCAGCAGTTGGGTTGCAAAGGGGTCACCGGGGACTGGTTGTTCGTAGTCCCAGACATCAACACCTAAATATGGATGAATGCTCTGGTGTGAAGTGATCAGGTTGTTATAGACGCGTTCAGCAGTGGCAACGTTGATGGCATAATTAATGCCGGCCTCTTCCCCTAGACTATTGATGCCGATGACTTCGCCGTCAAGGTTTATCAGCGGCCCGCCGCTGTTGCCATTGGTGATAAAAACGTCATATTGGATGAGGTCCGGGTACCAGTAATCAGCCGAAAAATACCAGTAACTCAATAAATTGCTGACGATACCTGCGGTGACGGTACTGCCGTAATCAGCAGGCGAGTACCCCAGGGGGTTGCCTAAGGCTACAATCGTATCCCCGACCCTCAAGTTTGATGTGTTTCCAAATTCGGCCGCGGTCAGACCATTGGCATCTATCTCAACAACTGCCAGATCCATCAAAGAATCCTGCCAGATGTTCACGACGTCATAGATTTTACGGTCTTGAGTTATCACTCTCGCCTCTGTCGCGCCTTCCACGACGTGCTTGTTGGTAAGGATGTAGCCGTTGACGGCGTCCATTATAACCCCCGAACCTGATCCATAGGGTGTTTCAATATAAACCATAGAAGGCAGGGCCTTCGCCGCTGCTGTCTCTACAGCGTTGTTTCTGGCGATGATAGAGGCGATATCTTCGTTGTTCTCGCCGACTTGGTTCTGAAGGCTGTTAATGGTTGATTGCGCTGTGGATAACTGACTAGTCAGGCTGGTAATGTCATCTTGAGCGTCTTGTAAATCAGACCTCGTCTGGGTTGCCGTATAACTGCTGAATCCGCTCAAACCCAGTAAAACAACTAAGGCCGCAATCATAAAATTCCGAAATCCGGTACTCATACGTTTCGCCTCCTGACCCAGTTTTGGACTATCGAGCCCATACAATGCAATATTAGCCATTCTATGACTGTCTTTGGTTCGTGTCAATGTAAATCTAAAAAGAGTTTGTTATAATACCTCCGTTCAAGGAGTAATTTTGAAAGCAGTTAAAGCCGCACTAATAGAACTCGCCTACATTCTGGTCGGCGCACTGGCGATTTTTATCCTGTTCCAGTTCACCTTACAAAACTCAATCGTTGATGGTAGCAGTATGGCGCCCAATATGAACGATGCTGACCGGTTGCTGGTCAGTAAGGTGGCTTATACCTTCGGTGAACCGGAACGCGGCGACATCATTGTTTTTCCTTCTCCGTATAATGACGGCCGGGAATTTATTAAGCGCATTATCGGCATGCCCGGGGAAACAGTGGAGGTCATTGATGGATATATTTATATTAACGACCAATTACTTGATGAACCATACATTGTCAATCGGGACAGTAAGACTCTCGCGCTGATAACCGTGCCGGCGGGTGAATACTACGTTCGGGGCGATAACCGTCCGGTTAGTCTGGATTCATCACAAGGTTGGACGATCAAGCGGGATGATATTCATGGCAAAGCCTGGATAGTTTTCTGGCCGCTGGGCAGCTTCGGGGGAGCGCCGAATCACACATTTGAAGATGTCGGTGCCGGAGCTTTGCTGTTGCCGTTGCTCCTTTGGCCGGGAAGGGACAAGGCCTGATGGACAAAAAAATAAATAATGTTGAAGAGTTGTTTATTAAATCCGGGGCGGTGCTCAACGGGCATTTCAAGCTGACCTCCGGACTGCACTCCCCGGTCTATTGGGAGAAATTCCGGATTATTGAAAATCCTGCAGCTGCGGTACCGCTTTGCGGTCTGATTGCCGACCAATTCCGTGACCAAGGGATTGCACTGGTGGTCGGCCCGACCACCGGTGGTATCATTCTGGCTTTTGAAGTCGCCCGTCAGATGGGACTGCCGGCTGCCTTTGCTGAAAAAGTTGAATCCGGGGAACGTCAGTTTCGTCGCGGTTTTAGGATTGATCCCGGTCAGCGTGTCTTGATTGTTGATGATGTGCTGACCACCGGCAAGAGTACCCGTGAAGTAATTGAGGCTCTTAACCGTCATCAAGCCGACGTTCGGGGCATCGGTATTCTGGTAGACCGCTCCGAAAAACCGTTGGTCTTTGGCGGTATTCCGCTTTTTGCCTGTCTGAAGGCGGCGACTCCGGCTTACCCGCCGGAAAAATGTCCGTTGTGTCAAGCCGGCGAACCTCTCACCAAACCAGGGAGTAGTTAGTGGACACGCCGCTGATTATTGTTTTGGCAACAGTGGCGGCCTTTTTGATAATCACCGTCAACTACTATCTCATCAAATGGCGGTTTGAGGTCCGGTTTCGGGACTGGCAGCGACAGGAGCAGGAATATTGGCAATCCGAAGTCTCCCGGGTATCAAAGCAGGCGGTCAACCAGAGCCGAGCGGTTCTGGGCGGTCGTTTTACCGAGCAAATGGCTCCTTACTTGCCGGAATTCCGGTATGACCCAACCGAGGCGCGCTTTATCGGTAGCCCCATTGACCTGGTGGTTTTCCCCGGTCTGGCTGCCGGAGACCCTCGGGAAATCGTTATCATGGAGATCAAGAGTGGTCAGAACCCACAGCTGACCCCGGCTCAGAAGCGCATCCGCCAGCTGATAGAAGACGGCATGGTCCGGTGGGAGCTTATCGAACGCCGCTGTGAAGCGGAACCCGACCCGGAATTAGAATAATCATTTTGTGTATTTAATATGATTCGGTAATTGCCTCAGGCTAGGTCAATGACGGTCTTGATACCCTCGGATGATTTTTCTGTGAAGGCGCGCCGATATTCGCTCAGCGGATATCGGTCGGTCAGCACCCGGTCGCGCAGTTCCGGAAAGCGTCGTTTTATCTCAGGGATGATCTGCATTATTGACTCAAAGTGGTGGCGATTGGAATTAACGCTGCCGACAATTACCTGATTGAAACGTACGATTTGACGAAGAATGGAAGCTGCGTCAACGCAGACCATTTGCTCTTGCTGCGGGATGCCGGTCATGACATAGATGCTGCTGCGGGACATGTAGTTAACCAGTTCCAGCGCGAAATTAGAGGCACCCGAAGCCTCAATAATAACGTCCAAACGTTCGCCCCGAATGGCATCATGGTTCATGATTTGCGCGGCGTTCAGTCCTTTGACGTTGATATACTGTGCTTCCAGATAACCGGCCAACCTGGCTTTGGGGTGATTTTCGGGAACGATATCGGTGACGATAACCGTCGCTTCGGCTAACCGAAGCTGGGCCGCAGCCATCAGCCCAAGTGGCCCGGCGCCGATAACCATGGCAATCTTACAGCCGCCCCACATGGGCGAGCTGAAGCTGTGATCCGGATGGGCGCAGTTCCAGGGCATCCGGCTCTGTATCAGCCGGATCTGCTCAATACCCTTAGCCACAATTGACAGTGGTTCTGAAAGTACTGCCATGTCGGTGCAATCACCAGGGACTTTAACCACATACTGCTCTTTATCCACCACGAATTCGGTCAAAAAACCATCCAATTTATGGATGCCGCGTTCGGTGTAAAGACCGGTCATGCACATGTCGCTCTGGTTTTCCAGACAGGGGTGGCAAATGCCGCAGCCGCGACGGACGGTTACTGTGACCAGGTCCCCGGGTTTAACCGTAGTGACTGCAGAACCGATTTCTTCAACGAAGCCGGTCATTTCATGACCCAGCACCATGCTGTCGGCGCCGGGGGCAATGTCAGGCGCCCCCTTGGCTAATATACCGAAATCAGTACCGTCAAGTCCGACTTCCCGGACCTTGATAAGCACTTCGTCATCTGCCTTAATACGCGGCTTGGGGAGCTTGAATTCGGTTACTCCGCTTTCTCCCCGGATCATGCCTATCCCTATCATGTACCAGCCTCCTTAATTACTGCCTTATAGAAGTCTTATGGTTTGGCTTCCCTGACCGCATGGCCGCCGAATTGCTGTCTGAGAGCTGCCAGCAGTTTGCCGGAAAATGGTTGCTCCTGACGGGAACGGAAACGTGACTGGAGTGCCAGCGTAATTACCGGCAAAGGCACTCCCAGATCGACGGCTTCTGTCACCGTCCAGCGGCCTTCGCCGGAATCAGCCACCCAGGATGCCAGGTTGTCCAGTTCCGGATTGTCTTTAAGGGCGGCCGCGCCCAGGTCCAACAGCCAGGAGCGTACGACACTGCCATAGCGCCATAACTCGGCTATTTGAGCCATATCCAGCCCAAAATCGTCTTTGGCCTTCATCAGCTCAAAGCCTTCTGCATAGGCTTGCATCAGGCCGTATTCAATACCGTTGTGAACCATTTTAACAAAATGCCCGGCACCCGATGCTCCGACATGGGCATAGCCATGCTCTTGAGAGGGCGCCAGGGCTTGAAATATCGGCTCCAGTGCTTTGAAGGCCTCTGAGGTGCCGCCGACCATCAGGCAGTAGCCCTCATTCAATCCCCAGACACCGCCGCTGGTCCCGGTATCCAATAATGCAATACCCTTCTGGGCCAGCTTGCCGGCGCGGCGCATGCTGTCTTTATAATTGGAGTTACCGCCGTCAATGACAGTATCACCGGCTGTCAGCAATTGTGCCAGTTTATTCAGGGTTTCTTCAGTCGGCTGTCCGGAGGGTACCATCACCCAGACTGCCCGGGGTGCGGCTAGTTTGGAAACCATATCTTCCACCGATGAAGCGACCTGCGCCCCTTCATTGCCGACGGCCGTCACTGCTTCGATGACCGGATCCCAGGCTACCACTTCGTGCCCTGCTCTGATAAGACGCCGGGTTATATTACCACCCATCTTACCCAGCCCAATGATACCGATTTTCATAGACTTGCTCCTTTAATTAACTTGATATCGCCACTTCAAAATCCCGGCCTTCCCAATGTTCACTAGCCGTCCAGTAAAAAGTGAACCGAATCGGGCTCACCGAATCATTGACGGCTATTAAGTCAACATAATATATACCTACTGCGGTTGCAACTGCGTCGTCCTGATTGACGGTTTGCCAGTCGTTCATGGTCCAAACCAGGCGGAAGGCTGCCTGAGTCTGGATTCTTAACCGTTCGCCGGGTTTAACATGTTGGGGGCGGTAGTTAAACTTCCAGACTTCATGGCAGCCGGCCGACTTTCTGTCAGTCAGATAACGGGCGGCCACCTCCGGAATCAGGTCAAAAATCACCCCATCTGCCTTGGACCGCAGCAGTTTAATGTATTCAGCATGAGCCCATATCAGTGGCATCGCCGCCCCGGTCGGGCGGCCAAGGTACATTCCGGCCTCCGTCAGGTCATCTTTTATCCAAACCTGTTCCGGCAGTAAACCTGTATAAGAAGAAAAGCCCTCTAACGCCTCCAGATACGAGGTGATATCCCGCCCGGCAGCCAGTTCATAATGAGCCCGTTCTCCGGTCAGCAATGGCCAGCCGTGACCGAATCCCCAGCCCTGATAATCCGAGCCGTCCAGCCGTTGCCCGTAACCGTCATGGTTATAGCGGCGCCACACCGGTCCGAATGGTGTTTGTGTTTTGAGCACGGCATCAACCACCTTAAGCGAGTCTTCAATAAGTTGATCGTCCGGGCGGCGAATGCCGTAGCGCACCAATTCCAGAAAGCCGGCATCAACGATGTCGGGAGCTTCAAACTCGCTTTTTTCACCGGAGGGGTGATTGCGGATGGTAAGTATTTTATTATCCGGCGAGTCATCGGGATGCGGGTCGTCAATGGCAACTGGATTGATACGAATGTAATGCCGCGGTAGATTACAAACCAATGTTCCCTGGTTGGTCACGGTCCATTTTTCCAAGTGGCTTTCTAAGAAATCTGCGTAATCTTCCAGGAATTCAGCGGTGGCGGTGTCGTCTTTCTCCCGGCAAAAAGCTGCCGCACAGATCAACGCGGCGATATTGGACGCCAGAGTAGAGGGAGAATACCCGGAGTTTTCCTCCCAGCGTTCCTGTTGGGTGGCCGGGCCGTAGTTGACCAGAAAACCGGCGGCCCGTTTTACTATTTCATAGTCGTCAAAATCTGACTTTATGCCGGATTGATGAAGCTTTCGGGCCAATATTATCGGGAAGGCTACTTCGTCCAGTTGGACGCCCTCCCAATACGGTTGGCCGTCCAGCCAGAAGTTCTGGGGGAAATTGCCATCAGAGTGCTGGGCGGCTGCCAAATAGATCAGGGCCCGACGGGCGGCTTCGCTGTCCCCGGCGGCCAGCAGTCCGGTGACTGAATTTACCAAATCCCTGGTCCAGACCAGGTGGTAACCGCCGGCTTCTTCATCGCCGCCGCGGCTGGTCCCCCAGGGGATAGCAAGCGAGGCAATAAAAGCTCCGGGGTAGGTCTTATCCTCGTGGGCCGCCAGCAGACTGGTGCCGGCATGATAGAGGTTGCCGGTATCGCCGGAGTATTCCCCTAGTTTACGTAGCGCAGTATTTCGTTGCTGCCATTGTTGGTCATAAATTTTCTGACGGTCCTTGAAGGGCAGTGCCAGGGCCTGGAAAAGATTGGTGACGGCGTGCTGCAAGCTATCACCCAAAGCCAGTCCCAGGGTAAAATCAGCTTTCGGGTTGAAATCCAGTTCGGCGGTTAAGGCGATATTGCCATCCCGGGCTTCAGCATACTCCCAATCCATCTGGAAGTTGTCGCTTATGTCGGTCCAGCCATCGCTGACACCGGAATAGCCGCAGGAAACCCGTTTGAACGGAATGTTTGCGCCCAGCACCATCCAAACGCCGTCTTTTTCGGCAGCCAGCATGGTGCGGCCGGCTGATTCAATCACCATGCCGTTATTGTGCCAGCCGCTGACATTGAGGTGCGGGGCGCATTGGACATAAAGCCTAAGCCTGGATAGGAAATCGGGAGCTCCGGCTAGTCTAACATTCTGTAAAACACAGGCAGATGACGGATCGGCAATAACATTCTTGGTGATGGCATAACGTCCGTCAGGGTCAGAGTTGATAATCTGATAGCTTAGACTGGTTGGTGAGTTGGTGCGGGTTTCGGTAAACAGATGGGTATTTTCCGCCTGAAAGAAAGTTTCCCCATCGGTAATGAGCAACGTCAGGTCGCGTACCTGTGGCCGGTCAATGGTCGGGTAATAGACTTCGGTAATAATACCGCCGGCCAGGGTGAACCACACCCGGCTGAGGGAATTATATGCGGTGCCGACACCTTCTTTGGCCCCCTCAGTCCAGTTTGGCGGTAAACCCGGATGGCCGAACGCGGCGGTGCCTTGGCGGATTTCGGTCAATCTGTTTCTCCTGTCTGGCTGGCCGGCAACCGTTTAGTCATCATAACCGGTAAATGAGTCCCTTACGATGTTGTTCATCGGTATTTTAAGCGCTCCGAGTTGTTCCTGAAGCGCCATTACCATTTTGGGCGGCCCCGAGACATAAAATATCCTTTCTCTGTAGTCGGGAACCGTGTCCGTAATTAACTTTTTATTAATCAGTCCAGTCAATCCGGCCCAGCCATCCGGGGGTTCCGTCAGAACGTTGATGATTCGCACTGAACTCAGCCCCTTCGCTAAGAGCTCAAATTCATCGTGAAAAACGATATCCTGCTGCCGCTGGTTACCACAGATAATAATGATATCAAAATCCAAATTTTTGGTGGCGATATACCCGATCATGCTTCTGACCGGAGTTATGCCGATGCCTCCGGTCAGAAAGACGATTTTGGCAGGTTCATGCGGTAGCAAAAAATTGCCCATCGGGCCCTGAATGCTGACTTTTTCGCCGGGTTTGGCGGCATCTAGTGCCAGAGAATAGGGATGTTCAGTGATTCGTTTGGTAAATTCCAGGTGCGGATCGCTGGGAGCGCTGGATATCGTGAAATGATGCAGTGATTCCTCCCCATTTACCTTTAAGGTGACGAAGAAATACTGGCCTGGTTGAAACGGCGCGGTGGCGGAGGATATGGGAAACCGGAAAGACTTAACGCCGGGGGCACGGGTAATTATCTCAGAGAAACTGGTTTCAAAATGCCACATATTTCACCTCTGCCTGTTTATATCAGTATAGAAGCGTTCCTGCGTTTAGGCAACCGACAGTCAAAATTTTATCAATGGTTACGGTTTAGGTTTAGCGGATGTTACAATGATGAATGACTGGAGGATATTCTGATGAAAAAATACGATGTGATTGTGATTGGTTCCGGAGCGGGGCTGGATATACTGGATATGGCTGTAGAGCACGGGATGAAAACTGCCTTGATTGATCGGGGGCCGACCGGGGGCACCTGCCTGAATGCCGGTTGTATCCCATCCAAGATGCTGATTTTCCCGGCGGATCGGGTGATGGAAATCAGAGAGGCCTCCAGATTGGGAATATCTGCGGAGGTCAGCAGTATTGATTTTGGCGCGATCATGCGGCGCATGCACCAGGTGGTCAATGATGATCGTGCGGGCATTCGCCGGTATTTGGAAAATTCTTCGGAACTGGAATTTTATGACGGAACAGGGGAATTTATCGCGCCTTACACTTTGCAGGTCGGGGACCAGAAGCTTAAAGCTGAAAAAATATTTATTGCCGCTGGTACCCGGCCACTACTGCCGCCGATTAAGGGGTTGGATACGGTAGAGTATCTTAATAATGAATCTTTACTAAATCTGACCCATGCGCCCGAGAGCCTGATAATTATCGGCGGTGGTTACGTTGGCGTTGAATTTGCCCATTTTTTTGAAGCCATGGGTACCGAGGTTACGGTGTTGGAGATGCAATCAACCATTCTCCCTGGAGAAGAGCCGGAAATTTCTGAAGTTGTGACCAGGGCATTGGGAGCGCGGATGACGTTGTTGACCAGTGCCGAGGTTACGGCAACGGGTCAGGCTGCGGATGGTCGGATAGAAGTGTCTTACCGACAATCCGGAGCCAGTGACGTTAAAACGATTTCCGCGGAAAAATTGCTGGTGGCCGCCGGCCGGCAATCTAATGCTGACCTGTTGAAGGTGGATAAGGGCGGGATTAAGCAAGACCCTAATGGGTTTATCAATGTTGACGAATATCTGGAAACCAACCTTAAGGGTATTTACGCCGTTGGGGACATTAACGGCCGGGAACTTTTTACCCATACCGGCCACGCTGAAGCGGCGGTCGCGGCCGCCAACGGTCTCCACGGACAAAGGGAAAAAATGGACTATAAGGCCTCGCCGCATGCGGTTTTTACCCATCCCCAGGTTGCCTCGGTAGGGCTATCCCAGTCAGCCGCCGCCAAGGAATATAAAATCATGATTGGGCGGGCTGATTACAAGGATACGGCGCTGGGAACTGCGATGATGAATGAAGATGGTTTTTTTAAAGTTATTCTGCAACGGGAAACCGGCCGAATACTGGGTGCTCATGTGGTTGGCCCATGGGCCTCAGTGCTCATTCAGGAAGTTATTAACGCGATGGCCGTTGACGGCGGCTTGAATCATATAGCATCCGGTATCCATATTCATCCGGCGTTGTCTGAAGTGGTGCTGAAGGCGCTGTCAAACGCTGTGGTGGTAGAAGATTAAATATTGTTATTCAGGATGTTGTACTTGAAAAATAAATTCACAAACGCAAAGTTATCAATTATAATGTACCCTGATGGGCGATGAATTGCATCGGGTACATGATGAACCGGTGAAACCGCCGGACGGGACAGGCGCGGTGACGATTGGCGACGCCCTGGCGGGCGAAATACACCAGTTATTTCAGCTAATGCCCTGGGGCGTCGTGTTAATTGATTATCCCGACGGTCGCATTCTGGCGGTTAATGCGGCGATGTCAGCACTGTCAGGTCTGGGAGCTGTTGACACTCTGCCCCAAAATATTACAGATCTGATTCCTGATTTCCAAATTGCTACCGACACAAAGCCATTCCAAACGGCACACGCTGATCAGGAATATGAAATCATTAAATCTGACGGCATCCGGATTCCTGTTGAGGTCGGCAGCCGGATGGTTCAGGTCGGCGGACAAACAAGAGCGGCGGTGTTCGTCCGGGATATCACCCGGCGCCGGCAGACCAGCGAAGCATTATATATCAGCCGCTTTTTTTTAGATAAATCCGGAGGCTTGATCTTCTGGGTAGATCAGTCCGGGAAAATTGTCTACGCTAACGAAGGTGCCGTCAAGCTGCTGGGCTATTCTATGGATGAACTATTAAATATGACCATCCACCAGGTGGATACCAATTTTTCACCCGGACTCTGGCCGATGATGTGGGAACACTTCAAAAAAGTCCAAACCGCCGTCCTGGAGTCGTTATTCCGAACCCGCGATGGACGGATGTTTCCGGTTGAAATCAGTGGCAGCTACGTTAAGTACGGCGAGAAGGAGTACAACTTTGTCTTTGCTTGGGATGTCACCCGCCGTAAAGAAGCCGAGTGTGCCCTCAAGGAGTCGCAGCAACAATTGTCTGCTTTCATTACCTCAGCCACCGATGCTTTTTATCTCTATGATGGGGCGTTAAAGCTGGTTGAGTTCAATGCCGCAGCGCTTACCCAGCTTGGGATGCCGCGGGAACAAGCGCTTGGTCGGCATCTGTTTGAACTTGGAAACCGCATCGGAGTGGCGGAACATGCCGATGAATATCAGGGTGTCCTGGCTGGCGGCCGGAGCATTAGTTATGCTGTTGCCGCCACTGACCCTAAAAAAGGAGGTCTTTTTTTTGAGGTTAAGGTTTTCCAGGTTAATGACGGTTTGGGAATCATCGTCACCGATGTTACCGACCGCAAACTGATGGAACAGGAATTGATATTACATCAAACCCGACTTGAACAGCTTGTTGAAGAACGTACCGCGGCACTGGCTCAGGTGAATACCCAGCTTACCGAGCAAATTGAACAGCGGCGGTTATTCACCCATGCGCTTGTTCATGATCTTAAAACTCCTTTGACCCCGTTGCTGGGCGCCAGTGAAGCCCTGGCTAACGGCTTGAAAGAGGATCCATGGCGTAAACTGGCAAAGAATGTTCGGATGGGGGCTCTGAATCTGAATCAGACCGTCGGCCAGCTGTTTGATTTGGAAAAAGGGCAAATGGGGCTATTGGAGTTAAATTGTTCGTCTGTTGACGCAGCCAGGCTGATTAGTGAAACTGCCGAATATGCCCGTCAGGAAGCTGTAGCCAATGAACAAATATTTACCGTTACCGTTCCGGACGGATTGGGTCGGGTTTGGGCGGACCCGACCCGTTTGGGTCAGGTATTGATGAATTTATTGAACAATGCCTTCAAATACACACCTCGGGGCGGGAAGATTGAACTCGCCGCTGATATTGACGGCGAGTTTCTGTCGGTACGGGTCCAGGATGATGGACTGGGTATTGCTGCTGACGAACAGGAAGACGTTTTTTTACCTTATCGCCGGCTGAAAAAAAGCGGTTCCCGCCACGGTGGTTTAGGTTTAGGTCTGGCGCTGGCCCAAAGGCTGGTAGATCTACATGGCGGAACTATCAGTTTGGAAAGCCGGGAAGGTGTTGGTAGTACCTTTACTGTGCGGATTCCGGTCACCAAACGAGAGAACTTGAATAAGGAGGCGACTGAATGAAAGTCCTGATAATTGAGGATGACCGGACTATTGTGGATTACCTCGAGCTGGCCTTCAATATGAATATGCCGGAAGTGGAGCTGTTGACTGCGCGGTTTGGGGAGGAGGGAGTGGCGTTAACCCAACGGGAATCTCCTGACGTAGTCATTCTTGATTTGGGTTTGCCGGACAAAGACGGGTTTGACGTTTTGAAAGAATTAAGGATGTTTTCTCAGGTACTTATAATTGTACTGACTGCTCGCGGTGATGAAAAGGACATTGTAAAAGGGCTGGAGTGGGGTGCGGATGACTATGTGGTCAAACCCTTCCGCCAGTTGGAACTGCTGGCAAGAGTCAGGACCTTGCTTCGGCGACAGGCGGCGGCTAGTGAACCGGCGATCATTAACTACGGTGGATTTACTCTGGATACCGCTCGAAATCATCTGGATACCGGAGATGGTGAGCCGATTGAATTAACCCGTACTGAAGGTTTGATCATGGCTTTGTTGATGCGCAACAAGGGTAAGGTGGTAGCTCATGAAAAGCTTTCGGAGATTATCTGGGGCGAGAATTACCCGGGTTCCATCAATGCCCTGAGGGTGTATATCGGACGTCTCCGCCGTAAGTTGGAAACGGGCCGTAATTCCCGGCCGGTTATTCAGAGCAAGCCGGGTATGGGTTACCATATTTCAGGTGAAATAAAAAACCAGAATTAACTTGACGCCGGAATCAATTTTCTATACCCTTCAGCTATGAGGGATACTCCAAAGGAGACACAATTGGAAACGACAACCAAACCGAGTGTGGTTGCTGAAATTGAAGAATTGGCCAAATGGTACAAACCTCCGGTTTTACGGATAGGGCCGCATAAAGCCCGATTACCCATTGTGCAGGGTGGTATGGCGGTTGGTATTTCCCTTTCCGGACTGGCTTCGGCCGTGGCCAACGCCGGCGGTATCGGTGTTATTGCCGCTCCGGGGGTCGGTCTTTTTGAACCTGATTTTCATAAAAACTTTTTTGAAGCCAACATCCGTGGCTTACGGAAAGAAATCAGGCGGGCTCGGTCGTTGACTAAAGGTGTTCTGGGCGTCAATATCATGGTAGCCCTTACTGATTTCGCAACACTGGTGAAAACTGCAATTGAAGAGAAAATAGATATAATTTTTGCCGGAGCCGGCTTACCATTGCGGTTGCCGGAACTTTTAGACGGCAATCAACACACCAAGCTGGTGCCCATAGTGTCATCGGCCCGGGCTGCCCGTATTCTGTGTAAAAAATGGCAGGATGACTTCAATTATACGCCCGATGGGTTTGTTGTTGAGGGCCCTAAAGCTGGTGGTCATCTGGGTTTCAAGGCTGAAGAACTTGACGCGGCTGAAAACCAGCTGGAGCGGTTGGTACCCGAAGTGATTGAGGCGGTTAAACCTTTCGCTGCTAAGGCCGGGAAACCGATACCTGTCATTGCTGCCGGTGGCGTCTATTCCGGTGAAGACATTTTTAAGTTTTTGAGACTGGGTGCCGCCGGAGTTCAAATGGCCACCAGATTTGTAGCTACAGATGAGTGTGATGCCTCTCCGGCATTTAAGCAAGCTTATGTTGAATCTGAGGCGGGTGATGCGGTCATTATTAAAAGTCCGGTCGGCATGCCCGGTCGGGCTTTGGGCAATGAATATCTGGCCAACGTCGCCGCTGGAAAGAAACAGCCTTTTAAGTGTCCGCAGCACTGTGTTAAAACCTGCGATTACCAGACAAGTCCATATTGCATATTTGTGGCGCTGTTGAACGCCCAACGCGGGCGGTTGAGCGGCGGTTTCGCCTTCTGCGGCTCTAACGTACACCGGATTACGGAGATTGTACCGGTAAAAAAGCTGGTGGATTCGCTGGTAAAAGAATATAAAAGCGCCGCTGTACAAGAACTGCTTGAGCAATTGACCCGCTATATGAACAATATGATGCGGTCTCCGTCTTTGGATCGGGGAGCACTGTAACTAACATGAAAGTTGCTATTTATCAAATTGCCGACACCGGTGACGCCGATACCAATATCACTAAAGCCTATGACGCTATTACTAAATCGGAAGCTGACTTTTTTGCCCTGCCTGAGTTTTTTGCAATACCTGGAGGGGACTATAAAAAGCAGTATACGCTTGAAAGCTGCTATCAGGAAACCGGTAAGCCGGCATATGACATGCTGGAGAAGGCCAGTCGGGTTTTTCCTGGCTATATTATCGGCGGAAGTATTCTGGAGCGAGACGGGAATTGTTATTACAATACCTGTTACGTCTGGAAAAACGGTGATTTAGTTACCTCATACCGTAAAATTAAAATCACCCGTGAAGAGGTTGACCTCCAAATCTGTCCCGGAAAAGACCCGGTGACGTTTGCTTCCCCATTCGGCCAAATCGGGTTGATGATTTGCGCAGATTGTATCTCCTGGGATGTCGTGGACGCGGTAGCCGCCGGTTCCAAATATGTTTTTTTACCGGTTTCCCTGACTGATCCTAATCACCCGCCCTTTACCGGACATCCGCTATCTGAAGCAATCGCTAAAAAGCACGGGGCCACCGTCATCAAGATAACCCGGATGGGAACTTTCGGCGGCAAGGTGCTGGCCAGCCGTAGCGCAGTCACTACCCCCGAAGGTACAATCTGGGAAGCACTAGAATCATTAGAATTTCTGGCAGAAGTAGAGATTTAGATCGGGAAGGCGTTGACCTTCCTGATATCCGGGGCGTCACAAAAGAGCATCACTAAACGGTCAATTCCCAGCGCACCGCCCGCTGATTCGGGTAAATACTGCAATGCGTCAAGGAAATCCTCCGGCATCTCCGCTTTGTAGCCGGTAGCTTGATGGGCTGACATTTCTTTTTCAAAACGTCGGCGCTGCTCAGCAGGATCAGTCAGTTCGCTGAAAATATTAGCCAGTTCCAACCCGCCGATGAAAATTTCAGCCCTTTCAGCAACCGATGGGTTATCGGTGCGTAATCTGGCCAGAGATGCCATATCAGCCGGGAAATCAAAAATTATCAGCGGTCGCCGCCGGCTAAGTTCGGCCACCGATGTCGCCAGTTCAAGGTCAAATCTCTCAGGGTCAGGCGTCTTTACCGGGTCCCACCCGCAGGTAGACATAAAAGCTTCGCTGATAGATAGTTCCGGCCACGGCGGTGTCAGGTCAATGGCATATCCCTCGTAATTCAGTGAGTCAGAATAACCCAACGTCTCTGCCAGGAACGTAAACAGACATTGTGTTTCCTGGGCGAGAGCAAGATAATTTAATCCGGTACGGTAATATTCCAGCAGGGTGAATTCTTCCAGATGATGCATGCCACATTCGTTCTTTCGGTAACAATGGCCTATTTGAAAAATATCGCCAAAACCGGCCGCTAGCAAAGGTTTCATATACAATTCTGGTGACGGCAACAGAAAACCGCACTCAGTCTTGATTGGTTCAATAAAGGCCTCGGGCAGGGGGTTGTGAGCGAGTTGCGGGGTGTCTACTTCTAAAAAATGCCGTTCATGGAAGAATTGCCTTACCAGCCTGACAACGGCACTGCGTAGTTTCAGATTGGAATGCTTATCGCCTAAGTCGGACAGATCCATTGGCCGGGATCAGCCGCCCACCCGCTCCACATATGTGCCGGTTCCCGTGTTTACCCGGATGACGTCGCCTTCCTTAATGAATGCCGGAACTCCCATTTCCAGACCGGTCTCCATCCTGGCAGTCTTCTGTTGAGCACTGACCGTCGCTCCTTTAATGGCGTCCTCCGTCTCAATCACGGAAAGTTCCACGGCTTTGGGCAGTATCAAATCAATCGGCCGGTCTTCCCACATCATTACCTGGACACCCAGACTATCTTTCAGATAGTACTTCTTGTCGGCGACGTTGGTTTCGTCCATGATGTGCTGGTCGTAGCTTTCGGTATCCATAAAATGAAAGTGGCCGTTTTCTTCAAACAGATATTGCATATCTCGTACGCTTATGCTGGCTTCGTCAAACTTATCACCTGAATGATAGGTGGTCTCAGCCAGCACTCCGGTCAACAGGTTCCGTAATTTGAGACGGTAGATGGCACGCCCTTTGCCCGGTTTCACGAAGCTGACGCTTTCCACCGCGAAGGGCGTCCCATCAATCATAAGTTTATTGTTTTTACTGATTTCAGATACTTCCACAGAAATATACGTCCTTCGCCTAAATTATCAATATTTTCCCAAACCGACATTATAAGCGGTTCAAATATGCGGCGCAAATTGAAATGCCGGTGGCCGGATACGGCCAAATGTTGGGGTAAGGCCGAAACTTGACGGTAACAAACTATTAATAAGCTTGTAACATGAATGTAATTGGCAGGTAATAACCGGCTGGTAAACTGGATTTATCAAAATGAAAGGGAGGTGCTAACGTGAACTCAGGTGATACAGCCTGGATTCTGGTCTCAACTGCCCTGGTGATGCTGATGACACCCGGGGTAGCCTTGTTCTACGGCGGTATGGTACGGAAAAAGAACCTCATCTCCACCCTGATGATGAGCTTTGCCGTACTGGCGCTGGTTTCTATTTTATGGGTGGTATTCGGATACACTCTAAGCTTTGGCTCCGATATCAGTAGTCTCGTCGGCAACCTGGATTTCTTGGGACTGAATAACGTAGGAATGGAACCGACCGAAGGCTCCACCATTCCCCATTTACTGTTCATGATGTTCCAGGGAATGTTTGCTATTATCACTGTAGCGCTCATTACCGGTGCAGTGGTGGAACGCATCAAGTTCAGCACGCTGCTGGTCTTCGCAGGCGTTTGGCTGGCGCTTATTTACGGTCCCATCGCTCACTGGGTCTGGGGCGGTGGCTGGATTGGCCAATTAGGGGCGCTTGATTTTGCCGGCGGTACAGTGGTTCATATCAACGCGGGTGTTTCCGCTGCTGCTCTGGTTGTTCTTCTGGGGGCCAGACGAGGGTTGGGCAAGGAACCTATGGAACCCAACAATATCCCCATGGTTATGCTGGGGGCGGCCTTGCTCTGGTTCGGCTGGTTTGGTTTTAACGGCGGTAGTTCTCTGGCGGCCAACGGCGCGGCAGCCAATGCCTTTGTGACCACCAACACCGCTGCGGCTGCCGCAGCCTTTGTCTGGATACTCCTGTCATGGCGCAGCCGACGTCCAACCCTACTGGGTGCGGTAACTGGTGCCGTAGCCGGACTGGTGGCAATTACTCCCGCAGCAGGGTTTGTTACCCCTATGGCAGCCCTGGCCATTGGTGCTGTTGCCGCCATGGTTTGTTACTGGGCAATGAGTTTTAAGGCGCGTAAAGGCTTTGATGATTCTCTGGACGTCATGTCCGTGCATGGTGTCGGGGGTATCTGGGGCGCCCTCGCGACCGGTATATTTGCTACGGCGGCCGTTGGTGGCGTGGACGGTGCTTTGGCAGGCAATCTGGAGCAACTGGGTATCCAGGCAATAGCCGTTGCTGCAACTATGGCCTACGCTTTCTTCGGTACTCTGATAATCGGCAAAATACTGGATAAAACCATGGGCTTACGGGTGAAAGAAGCCGAAGAAATTGTGGGGCTTGACCTTTCTCAACACGGGGAACGTGCTTACGGAGGAATCAAATAAAATGAAGAAGATTGAAGCCATTATTCGTGAAGAAAGATTGGATGCCGTAAAAAAGGCACTGGAAGAAAAAGGCTTAATCGGAATGACCGTTACTGAAGTTTCAGGCCGGGGTCAGCAAAAAGGTATCCCGCTGCAATGGCGGGTCGGAGAATACCGGATAGACTTTTTGCCCAAACTGAAACTGGAATTGATTTGTCATGACGACGATTGCGATGTGGCGGTTGAGGCTATTCTAAAAGCAGCTAAAACTGGAAAGATTGGGGACGGTAAGATATTTGTGTTACCGGTTGAGGCTGCCTATCGCATCAGAACCGGTGAAACCGGAGAGTCTGTCGTTTAGGACTATTAGTAATAGTGTCTGGTTTTAAAAGCGGGGTACGGTCCAACCGTACCCCGCTTTTATTTTTAAACCCGAATATTGCCTTAAAAATTTAGTGATGTTGTTGCTGATGATATAATAATAAGCGAACTACAACTCCATAAGCGGTGTGATTCCCTTAATTTCGTTTTTTCCGGAGGTTTCAATGCGTTTAGAACGAACTCGTCAGGCCGAGCATCTCGGCTCAGTAACGATATTTGGCGTCCGGCGGGTGCTGGAATTAGACTCTGGTGCCAAAAATCCGCAAGTCAGCGAAAATGCGGACGTTCAAAAGGTTGAGCGAGAGGCTATAGATGAGATTGAAAAGAAAATGGTTATCGTTTTGCCGATCAAAGATGAGGATGTAAAGGTCTTTGAAGGTGTGCTCTCGGCTATTCCCCATGATTGTTTTATCATTGTATTATCCAACAGTCAGCGCGGCGACATTGACGCCTTTCGCGTGGAACATGATATTTTAAGCCGTTTTTGCCAGATTACCCGGCGTCAGGCAATGATTGTCCACCAGAAGGACCCGGCGATAGCCGGCGCTTTCGCCGCGGCTGGTTATTCTGAAATTCTGGGTGAAGATAACCTTATCCGCAGCGGCAAGAGTGAAGGGATGATTCTGGGGATTATTCTAACAAAGGTTCTGGGTAAGGAATTTGTCGGCTTTATAGATACCGATAATTATATTCCAGGTGCGGCACTGGAATATGTTAAACATTACGCTGCAGCCTTCAGTATGGCGAAAACCCCCTATGTTATGGCCCGGATTCTGTGGCGCTATAAGCCTAAACTTTTCGGCGAAATCTATTTTAAAAAATGGGGCCGGGTATCCGAGATTACCAACAAGCACCTTAACAATATGGTTTCCGGGATGGGGCAGTTTGAAACTGATGTGGTAAAAACCGGCAATGCAGGTGAGCACGCAATGAGCATCGCGCTGGCGGAACGCCTGGATTACGGCACCGGATATGCGGTGGAAACCGAAGAAATCATTTCCATTTTAGAAAAATTCACCGGTATGCTACCGATTACCAACAAAGAAGCCTCAGAAAAAGGTGTGGAAATCTATCAGACTGAGACGGTAAACCCGCATTTGCACGCTGAAAAAGGCGATGATCATGTAGTTTTGGAAATGATGCAGCCCAGTCTGTCTGTCATTTATCACAGCGCGCTGTGCCAGGACAGAACCCGCCGACTGATTCTTAATGAATTGGTAGAAGCTGGTTGTCTTGAGCCGGACCAGGAACCGCCATTAGTGGGGCTGATGCCGCCGCCACGCCAAGTGGACATGTCCCGTTTTTCGGCTTCGCTGAGCGGGGAGTTTCGCCGATATTTTGTGCCGGAAGACTTGCCTCTGCCTATTCCAGGGATGAGACCCGTGGGGGAGGAATTGAAGAAGATTATCTTCTCTGACCTGGACGGCTCCTTGCTCCATCCCGTAAATTACTCCTATACCGAAGCCTTGAATGCCTTGCGCCAGGTGCAGGCAAATGATGCGCCATTGATATTTTGTTCCTCAAAGACCCGGGCGGAGCAGGCGGCATTGCGCCAGGAATTGGGCGTTAATGACCCTTTTATAACCGAAAACGGGTCGGCCATATTTGTTCCCAAGGGTTATTTTCATCGCCCTCATTCCTATGACAAAGTGGTTGATGATTATGTGGTGACGGAAATCGGACAACCGTATCAGGAATTGAAACATAGATTGAATCAGGTTTTGGAAGAAGTCAATGCCCAGCTTTTGAATAATGCGAGCGTTGGCAGCCTGGCAGTCAGTGCTTTCAGTGATATGAGCACTGAGGAAGTCGCCATTGAAACCGGCCTCAATCTCCGGGCTGCGGAACTAGCCAGACAGAGGGAATATTCTGAAACGCTCAAGATACAGGGAAGCCGTCAGGCCATTGACCTGCTGCTGACAGAGTTCAAAAATGCCGGGTTGAGTTATGCTTTTGGCGGCAAATTTTATACTGTGACCTCAGGCAGCGACAAGGGTAAAGCGGTAAAGATTCTGACTGAGTTGTATAAACTGAATTATGGGAATATTCTCACTTTTGGTATTGGTGACTCGGAAAATGATACACCGATGTTGCTGGCGGTGGACCGACCGATGCAGGTCCAGGGGGTATCCCAGCGTTGGAGCAAAATAAAAGTACCCCAACTGGTTTTTGTTAAAGGCGTCGGCCCGGATGGCTGGAGCCGGGCCGTCGTTGATATATTGAGGCAAACCAGTTAAATATTGACCGAATCACTGATACTGACGTGGTTTGGTAATCAGCAGCATTATTCCGGCAATGATTGCCCCGACTAAAGCTGCGGCCGGGTAACGGAAGTCAATATCCTCCTCAGTGGTTAATGGCGGATCCGCAGGTTCTGTTGAAGGAGCCGGCGTTACGGGGGTGGGGTCAGTTGTGGCCTCCGGCGGTGTAGACGTGGGCTCCGGCGCCGGAGTTTCAATTACCACCGTTGCTGGCACCGGCACCATTAAACCGAATACGGAAAAATGACTGGTCTGGGCGGTGATGGTTTTGCGTTGCGGGTCCAAGGTGCTGGGTATTTCAATCCAGTTCGCTCCGTTCCAGAAAGCGACAATCAATGCGGTTTCTTCGGCTTTTTCCGGGAGGTCTATACCCTCATAATACCAGATCAGTGTAATCGCCGGGTCAAATGTAATGCCGCCGGGACCTAGTTCGTAAGCCGATATCAGGGTATGTTCCGGCGGAGAAGTCGGCGGGTTATCCAAAATTGTGGCCGATATCGTGACCGCTGCTCCTCTCACAGGCGCCACCACCAACGTTCCCGATTCTATTGATAGAGACAATTGGCCGTTATCCGTGGTTGCTAAACTGCTGGTGACGGTGAAGCCGTCCTCGCCGATGAAGGGTAAATTTCCGGAGAAACCAGCGCCGGTTATTTTGGATCCATTAAATTCCTCTCCATTGAAGACGGGGCTCAGGATACTTGCGGTCGCAGAGGTTTCCGCTGACGATAATAGATAATTCGCCGAATCGTCGCCGATTAAATTAAGTCCGGTTATATTCACAGGTATGTCCTGACCCACAGCGGGGGAGTCAAATACCGCAATTCCCCCGGTGAGGGCAAGATCATCATTTTCCAGATTGCCCGAGAGGTACTGCGTTTCTATTTCCGCCACGATAGTGCCGTCATAGGTTTTGTCTTTGACCGTGACATTTGGGGATACTATTCTGGGATTTATTGTAAGTATAACCGGGTTACTGGCAGCGGTACCGTGTTCATTGGTAAATAGTGCCCGGTACAGATAGCCGTTTCGGGTTATTTCAGGAACAATGATAGTGACAGAATTGCCTGATTCAGCCAAGATATTTGTCCAGGTCGTCCCGTCATCGGCACTGAACTGCCATTGAATTGACGGCGCCGGGTTACCCGCGGCCGTGGCGGAGAAGGTTACGTTGTCGCCATAGGTTATGGTTTGTGGCTGAGGATGAATTATGATGATCGGAGCTGGATTGACTACAATGGAAAATACGCCTTGATGATAGGTTATGGTGTAATTGGTCAGGGTGTCTGCCGGCGTAAGCTCAGCAACTATTTCGTAAACTCCGATAGTTTCGCCTGAGATGCGGCTGAAGCCGGCGTTGATGTTATCTTCAGCTAAAAAACCGGTCAGGGTTCCAGTCAGCACCGGGTCGGCTTCACCTACAAATTTGCTTTTATTATCCGGCGTGACTGAGGCAATACGCGGCTCAATGTCGAAATCTGCGCCGATAAAAGTCAGATTGTAGTTTGGATTCAGGACCAATGAGCCTTGCTTGATTTCATAACTGCCGACAATTTCACCGATGTCACGGGTGAGGCCGCCGGTAAATTGATCCCCCTCAACCATTGCGCCTTCAGTCAGTCGGTAAGTTAGTAACGGGTCGGCGTCGCCATAAATTTTACCGGCGTCATCGGCAGCCACGGTTACTGCCCGCTGAGTGACGGATAAAATCGCGGTTGCACTATCAGTTGTGCCATGTATATTGGAAAAGACCGCCCGGAACTGTCGTCCATTAAAATCCATGTCCGGTTGGTTAACAGTATAGGAGAGTTCGTTTCCCCCGGGGATATCGGACCAGGTAATTCCATGATCAACACTTTCCTGCCATTGGATTGTGGGTTCGGGAGTACCAGTCGCCGAGGCCTCAAAAATGGCATCGGCTCCATAAACGGCAGCGACATCAACCGGATTTAGTACGATGACCGGGGATGTATCTACAACATTGATGGTTACGGTAGCAGTATTTGAATATTCATAACCATCAAATGCCTGATAACTGAAAGAGTCGGCACCGGTATAATCATTGACCGGTGTGTACATAAAAGAACCGTCGCTGTTAAGCTCCAATATTCCGTTAGATGCGGTTGCTATGAGTACGGCGGTTAATTCATCGTCATCAGCGTCGCTGTCATTTGCCAGGATTCCAGAAGAGGCATCCACGGTGATGTTAGTGTTTTTTTGAGTGTTATAATCGTCATTTATCGCTGATGGAGAATCATTTATCAGGCTTACGGCCACGGTGACAACGGCTTCATTAGAGTAGTCAGTGCCGTCGGATGCCTGATAAACAAACGTGTCGCTGCCATAGTAATCAGCAGCAGGGATATAAGTAAATGAGCCGTCGGAAGCCAGGTTAAGCGTTCCATGGGACGGCTGTTCAACCAGCAACGCCGTCAGTGCTTCCAATCCGGCATAAACGTCATTTACCAGAACGCCATTCTCGGCATCAACGATGAGGTTCTCATTTTGCCCTGTCTCATAGGAATCCTCCATCGCAACCGGCGCGGGATATTCCAGCGAAAAATTGCCGGTTACTCCCAGCAAATCTGTGTCGGCCAGCGGAGTAATTCTGACCACTGCCTGGTCGGTTGCCGTACCGTTTACCGTCCATTCAAAAACGCCGTCATTGGCAGTGTCGGCTGCCAAGGTGGTCCAGTTGTTACCGTTGTCGTAGGAAAGTTCAATTGAAACGTTTCCCAGTACATTAAAGGATATCCATCTGATGATTTGTGCAGAGCCGATGGTCCAGACGTTACCTAAAGAGGGAACCGTTACCGTTATTCCTGGAAGAGCGTTGAACCAGACCACAGCCCCGTTTGCTCCGGTGACTACGGCGTCAAGACTGCCGTCGTTGTTCAGGTCGCCCAGAGCCACGCTGTTGCTGGTATTATTGGGAAATACCTGACCTGAGTCGGTGAAATTGCCGGTGCCGTCATTAAAAAATACTCTGTCCGGACCCGGAATGACACCGTTAGTAATGAATGCATCCAGGTCTCCGTCATCGTCAAAGTCGCCTAACGCGATACTGGTACTCCAGGCACTGCCGCCTAAAGCCTGACCGCTGTCGGTGAAGCTGCCGGTTCCAGTGTTGGACCATACCTCGTTTGGCGCATTGCCATTGGTAACGAAAGCGTCTTGAAAACCGTCGCCGTTCAGGTCGCCCAGGGCCACGCCGAAGCTGGTTTTAGAGTTTGGTGATGTCCAGAAAGACTGAAAATTACCCACTCCGTCGTTCAACCAGACTTTGTTAGTGCCGGTATTGGCGACGAAAATATCAATATGATCGTCGTTATTGAGATCACCGAGTGCCACTCCGTTGCTGTTGTTATTACTGGATGCAAGCGTTAAGGGCAGCCCGAAGCTGCCATCGCCGTTATTTAGCAAAATTATATTTGCCGAGGCATAATTGACTACAATAAAATCAGGGTATCCGTCTCCATTGAAGTCGCCCGTGGCAACATCGGTGCTATCGCCGCTGCCAAGCGTTTGTCCGCTATTTAAAAAATTACCGTTCCCGTCATTAAGCCAAAGCTCATTGTCTCCATTTCTTACAATAAAGGCATCCAAATCGCTATCGTCATCTACATCACTCAGCGCCACGGCTTTGGAGTTGGCTGTGGAAGGCGAAGTCCAATGCAAAGTAAATGTGCCGGAGCCGTCATTAATCCAGACCTCAACGGCACTGTCGTTGGCTAGGAATATATCTGTAAACCCGTCGGAATTGAGGTCGCCGAGGGCCACATCCTTGCTGGGTGCGTTAGTCATTGTCTGGCCGGTAAGAAATGTGCCGGGGCTGTTGTTCAGTGCGGATAGTGACTGGACCGTGCCGTTAAGGGAAAACAGTTGGAATAATGTTAAACCAAAAAGCAGTAAAGGGAAGATGGATTTTTTCAACTGTCCGCCTTTCAAGGGTTAGTGTGGTTTCAGATGGCATGTATCAGGCACCAAGCATACCTTTCACATGAAGCCAGATGGCTTCGGATATAGTCTGTTTGGGCGCGTCGGCCTTGACGATGCGCCAGCGTTGCGGTTCTTCTTCGGCGAGTTTCAGGTAGGCATCCCTGACCCGGCAATGGAAATCCAGTGATTCCTGCTCAAAGCGGTCGGCGGTATCGTGACGTTTGCGCTCCCGGCCAGTTTCCACCGGAATATCCAGCAGGATGGTGAGGTCGGGGGTCAACCCCTGTATGGCGATATCATTCATGTGCTGGATTATTTCCGGAGATAAACCTCTGCCGAGTCCCTGGTACACCAGGGAAGAATCAGTGTAGCGGTCGCAGATTACGATTTGTCCGGTGTTAAGGGCAGGGTTAATGATGTCAGTAACAAGCTGCGCTCTGGAGGCGTTGAACAACAGTAATTCGGCTATGGGATTGATTGAGCCTGGTGTACTCCATTTCAGAATCTTGGAAACCGCTTCTCCCAAAGGTGTGCCGCCTGGCTCTCTGGTCAGTACTGCGTCGTATCCCTCTTGTTTCAAGCGGGCGGCTAACATTTTGGCCTGCGAGCTTTTACCGGAACCCTCGCAGCCTTCCAGGGTAATGAACAGTCCCCGGCTCATGGTTTGGAGATGCTCACTCGTCGTTTCGGTTCCTTGCCCAGACTGTCAGAGTTTAGTTTGTTGCGTTCCGCCAGCATGTGTTGTAACCGTCTGATATACGCACCTTGCGGGCTGAGTTCCACTCGTTCAACGCCTCCGGTGACCTGATGAACCGCTTCCTGGGCTTCATCAAGGGCGGTCGTCAGTGAATCCGGACTTTTTTCCAGTTCCGGTCCGCGGTGACTGAGCATACCCAGGAATTGACGGAACTGGGCGGGTGTGTGGCTTTTAAGAACATAAACCGGAATATCGCGGTCTTCCGCATCCCGCACCCGCTGCGGACGCCGGCGGAAATAGTTACGGGACGTTACAAACATTTCGGCCCCCGCCAGTTTGTCGGTTATTACCAGATTGAGGTGCATTTCCTGAGCGGTTTGTTCCAGGCGGGCCCGGTTGATACCGAACAGGTACAGTCGGGGGGTCTCAACATCTTCAGCCTTGACGGCGACATCAGGTTGATGATGAACGCCGTTTTTCTGCGGTTCCAGCGTCAGTGTTTTAGTCTCAATTTTGCCGTCCTCACCGACGGAGCGGATTTCCGTTTCCGGCGGATGCCCCCGGAGAATGGCGTCAACAGCCTCAGCAGCGTTAGGGTGAACGGCCACCTGGTCACGCTCCTGAATTTCCACAATAATGTTAAATGTCGGCGGCGCTTTTCTTTCCAGTACGGTTTTTTGAGTGCCTCGCCGTCTGGCTTCCTCATCACCCAGGGTGACCGCCTGAATACCACCAATCAGATCCGCCAGTGTCGGATTCTGCATCAGGTTGGTCAAAGTATTACCGTGGGCGGTGCCGACCAGCTGAACGCCTCTTTCGGCAATGGTTCTGGCTGCCTGCGCCTCTAATTCAGTTCCAATTTCATCAATGACGATTACTTCGGGCATATGGTTTTCAACGGCCTCAATCATCACTGCGTGTTGCATATCAGGGGCTTTAACCTGCATCCGGCGAGCCCGTCCGATGGCCGGGTGAGGGATATCCCCGTCACCGGCGATTTCATTGGAGGTGTCCACAATTACTACCCGTTTTTTCAGGTCGTCCGACACTACCCGGGCGACTTCTCGTAACATGGTCGTTTTTCCCACACCCGGGCGTCCCATGATTAAAACGCTTTCTCCGGATTCAATAAGGTCTTCAATAATCTTGATAGTGCCGAAGACTGCGCGGCCGACTCGCAGCGTCAGGCCGATAATCTTGTCTTTACGGTTTCTGATGGCTGATATCCGGTGCAGTGTCCGTTCAATGCCCGCCCGGTTATCGCCGCCGAAGGTGCTCACCCGAGTTATAACGTATTCCAGGTCGGCTTCAGTGACTTCTTGCGGCCGCAAGGTGATTTCCTGATGGGGAAAGCGGGCTTCCGGCGGGCGGCCCAGGTCCATAACGACCTCAATCAGTTGACTGAGGTCGGACTGTTTGTTCAGCGGTAGCCGGATTTCAGGGGGAAGAATATCCAGCAGTGTACTTAGGTCATCAGTAATCAAGTTCGCCAAACAGCTGCCTCCGGCTAAACGCTTTCACAACGATATTTTACTATTCAGCACTCAAACGGGCAAACGGCTAATTATTACAGCGGCCTTTTACCGGGAATACCGTTGCGCCGGGGGAATCCGGAAGGAGTGCTTTTCGTTTTTTCTATCACCAGCAGTTCGCTTCCGTCAGGAAGCGCATTGGATTTTACCGCGATGCGCTGTCTAAGCTGCCCGCCCAGTACGCTCATAGCCTGATCGGCAGATGTTAACTCTAAATCAGCCTGTCTTTTCATGGCGATGAAATTACCGCCGGTGCGACAAAATGGCAGGCAAAGTTCACATAAAGTATCCAAAGAGGCTACGGCGCGGGATACTGAAAGGTCATACTTTTCGCGATGCCCGGCGTTATGAGCCACATTTTCGGCGCGGTCGTTAATGACGGTTACACTTTTTAAATCTAATTCATCACATAAATGAGACAGAAATTCAGTCTTTTTACCGGTGGCTTCAAGCAATGTCAGACACATATCCGGAAACACGATCTTCAATGGCAGACCGGGAAAACCGGCCCCTGCACCGACATCAATTATTGTTTTATGATTCAAGTCGCCATCTGCCAGAATTATGCTGAGAGAATCCAGAAAATGGCGGGTTTGAATGGCTTCATAATCGGTGACCGATGTCAAATTGCACCGCTTGTTCCAAGCCACCAGACGGGCGTAATATGTTTCAAACTTGGTTAGCTGATCATCGCTGAGGTTAATGCCCAGGGAATCGGCTTCCCAGTGTAAAAGTGCCATTTTATCAGTCACTTTAAGATTATAGCATTTTGTTGCGGTATATACGGTTGTGCTATGCTTAGGCGTCGGGTAATCTGTAATTACCCACCTTGCAACGTTCGTTTCGGCCTTGCGTTTCGTTTGGCTGAGGCGAAAAGGCATAGGCCGTTTTATTCAAAAATAAATTTCTGGAATTCTTGATGACAACGCAGATACAAAAAGCCGCTCAGGGTATTATTACTGACCAAGTCAAAATAGTCGCTGAAACAGAAAACCTGCCCGTTGACCAGATAGCCTCAGGTTTGATTGATGGGACGATTGTTATTCCCGCCAATATCAACCATCTGAATTTGAAAGCGTGCGGGATTGGCCGGGGACTGCGTACCAAGGTGAACGCCAATATCGGCACTTCTTCGGATCTGGTTGATATTGATTTGGAAATGGCCAAGCTTGATATCGCCCAAACGGTCGGAGCCGACGCGGTTATGGATTTATCCACCGGTGGTGACTTGCCGGCCATCAGAAGCCGGATTCTTGAGAAATGTACCGTGGCTCTTGGTACCGTGCCGATTTATGAAGCCGGGGTGATGGCCAGGCAGTCTAAAGGTTCCATTGTGGAGATGACCGCGGATGATCTGTTCGGTGTAATTGACCGGCATGCCCGGGAAGGTGTTGATTTCATCACCGTACACTGCGGTGTTACCCGCAGCGTCGTGGATACCATGAAGAAGCAGGGCCGGGTGGTAGATATTGTTTCCCGGGGCGGAGCGTTGCTGGCCGGCTGGATGGTTTACCATGACCGGGAGAATCCCTTGTATGAGCAGTACGACCGGTTGTTGGATATTTGCCGGGAGTATGATGTTACCTTAAGTCTGGGTGACGGACTCAGGCCGGGTTGCCTGGCTGACGCCACTGACCGGGCTCAAATTGAGGAATTGCTCGTGCTGGGTGAACTGGTTGACCGCGCCAGACAGGCTGAGGTTCAGGTGATGGTGGAAGGCCCGGGACACGTACCTATTAATCGGATTCAGACAAATATTGAATTGCAAAAATCGGTGTGTCGGGGAGCCCCATTCTATGTGCTCGGACCTCTGGTTACCGATATTGCACCGGGTTATGATCATATCACTGCCGCCATCGGCGGAGCCATGGCCGCCATGTACGGTGCCGATTTCTTGTGCTATGTCACTCCGGCGGAGCATTTGTCACTGCCGGATCTTGATGATGTGAAAAATGGCGTTATTGCCTCCAGAATTGCCGGTCACGCGGCTGATATCGCCAAGGGTGTGGTTGGGGCCGCTGATTGGGATCAAAAAATGGCTGAAGCCCGCAAGCGACTGGACTGGGAAGAGCAGGCACGGCTTTCCATTGATCCCGAACTTTCAATACAGCGCCATGCCCTTCACAAAACCGCAGGCGATGCCTGCGCTATGTGTGGCGAGTTTTGCGCCATGGAAATGGCCGAAAGATATCTGGGTATTAAAACCGCCAGATGTTAAACTTGCCGGTTTTGAAAGTGCGTTTGATTGGATAGCGGTATCAACATTGGCAGGGTGTTTAACATCCAGTTCCGGGTGCATTATTCCTGGGTTTTTATATTCGCACTGATTACCGTGTTTCTGGTCTGGCAGGTGTTCCCCTATGCTGTTCCCGGTGAGACGCGGTCAACACACTGGATAATGAGCATTGTCACCTCACTACTTTTTTTCCTTTCAATTCTGGTTCACGAAACTGCCCACAGCCTGATTGGGCGCGCCAACGGCATCCCCGTCAGGTCAATCACCCTCTATTTGTTTGGTGGCGCTGCCCAGATGGATCGCGAACCGGCGTCGCCTGGAGCCGAAATAAAGATGGCTATTGCCGGACCGTTGGCCAGTTTTCTCCTTGCCGCACTGTTCTGGATAGTCTATGATTTTTATATTTCTCAGGTACTGGCAATCGCGGCCGTTGCGTTATGGCTGGCCCAGATTAACTTAATCGTCGCCGTGTTTAACTTACTGCCGGGTTTTCCCCTTGACGGCGGCCGGGTGCTCAGAGGTATCTGGTGGCATGTCCGCGACGATTACCCGGGGGCTACCCGGGGCGCAATACTATTTGGACGAATTGTCGGCGTTCTGGTCGGTGTTTCAGGACTTTACTTTGTTATTGTCCATCGTGATTGGCTGGCCGGGATATGGCTGGTTTTATTGGGCTGGTACCTGGAAAGCACGGCTCGGACCAGCTTGAAACAGTTTGAACTCCAAATATGGCTGAAAAAACATACCGTAGCCGACGTAATCAGAAGAGACTGTCCCAGAATATCCAGGGATACCAGTTTAAAATATCTGCATGATAAATACCCTGATAGGCATTGTTTTGTGATTCCGGAAATTGGGGAAATCACCGGCATAGTGTGGTTTGAAGCAAAAGATGCTACGTTGCCTGAAACCACGGTTGCGGATTTGGTGATACCACTGGATCAGACCATTGCCGTAGAAACCGGGGATAACCTGCTGGAGGTAGTGCAAAGAATGAATGAAACCGGTAGCGACATCGCGGTGGCAGGTGGTCAATCGGATCCGGTTGGCTTTGTGTTTTTAGATGACCTGGTGAATCTGGTGAACCGTCACGCTGATAATCAAGGCGCTGGCGACGCCACTTAAATCATCTGTGTGAATGTGCGATAATAAAGGTGTTCAATTCGGTAATAAAACAATGAGAGAGTGTGGAGTAACGTATTTATGAGTTCTGGTATCAATACTAACCCGGCCAATCTGGGTGAAGCAGCCGCCACCTATCTGACGGCGTTGTCCAATGCCAAGCGTGAGGCGGTGTCTCAGTCCGTAATGAATTTTGTCAGATGGTACGGTGTCAGTCATAAACCTGACAGTTTGTCACCCCATCGTCTGGCGGAGTATGCAGATGGACAACCGGCAAGCCCTGATGGTGCCGAAAGAGTCAAAGCAGTCCGGGAGTTTCTGAATTCAATCTCAAAAGCCGGGATAATTGACAAAGGTCTTTCTTCCCATCTTAAGGGCAAACGCGTAAAATCCAAGACTCTGGCTAAGGCAACGGCGAAAAAGCAAAATCAGTCTACCGGTTTGGAGCTGACACCGGAGCAAAAAGCCCAGATGGAAGCGGAGTTAGCAGTTTTAAAAGAAAAACGGGTGAATATTTTAGAAGAAATTAAGCGTGCTGCTGCCGACAAAGACCTGAAAGAAAACGCCCCATACCATGCCGCCCGCGAAGAAAAGGCCAAGCTGGACGGTAAAGTGAGCGAGCTGGAGATGCTGCTGAAGCACGCCGTTGTTTCGGTGGCCGGCGCACATAAAAAGAGAAGCTCCAGAGTGGAGCTCGGCCGTAGCGTAGTGGTTAAAAACTTGTCGTGTGGCACGGTAAGCACTTATAAACTCGTTATTCCCCGGGAAGTGAATGTCAGAAAAGGCTGTGTCTCTCCCGTCTCACCTATCGGTCGCGCCGTAATGGGCTGTTCGGTGGGGGATACCATAGAGGTAGTCGCACCTGCTTGTGTTATTAAATACTGCATCGAGGCCATTGAATAGGCCGGGTTAGGGGTTAACCGGTGAAAGCTTCTCTGGTTCTGGGGCGGTTATTCGGCATTGAAATCGGGATTCATATATCCTGGTTGTTCATATTTGTGTTTCTCACCTGGTCGCTGGCGGTAGGCTATTTCCCGCAAGATGGTGTTCTGGCCGGTCAGACGGCGCTTGTATACTGGATATTGGGTGCCATCTCCAGTTTGAGTTTGTTTTTGGCCGTTTTGGCCCATGAACTTGGTCATTCCATTGTTGCTCAACGCAATGGAATTCCGGTTAAAAATATCACTCTATTCATTTTCGGCGGTGCTTCCAACATTTCCAGAGAGGCGGCATCTCCCGGCGCTGAATTCCGCATGGCCGTGGCCGGCCCGCTGGTTAGTTTCGGCCTTTCAGCCGTCTTTTTCACGGCGTTCTTCAGCCTTGGACAGGCAACCAACGCTCTTTCAGCGGTGTTGATTTATCTCGCCCAGGTCAATTTGATTTTGGGTGTATTCAATATGTTGCCGGGTTTTCCTCTCGACGGCGGTCGGGTTTTTCGCGCGGCCGTCTGGAAACTTACCAGGGACGAAACGAAAGCCACTCGTATTGCAGCAGGTGCCGGTCAGGCTATAGCCTACATGTTCATTTTCGGTGGTATTGCATTGGCCTTTATCGTTGGCATCAGTGGTCTGTGGCTGGCCCTTATCGGCTGGTTTCTGGCCTCAGCTGCTTCAGCCAGCTATCAAAAGTCGGTGGTCTCGGAGTCTCTTTCCGGCACAAGCGTAGGGACGGTCATGAACGCCGCCATTATTACTGCGGGCCCGGATTTAAGTGTTGAACAGGCCATGGCGCTGATGCTGCGCCACAGTCAACGTGCCTTGCCGGTTATCGGCGACGGGTACTTTTTGGGGATGCTGACACTGAGCGATTTGAAACACCTTGACCGGAAGCGATGGGACAGCGAGAAAATTTCCAGCATCATCACGCCCGCCGCCTCTTTAAGAACCTTGAAAAGGGGAGATGACTTGACGTTGGTAATGGAGATTATGCATGAAACGGGATACAATCAACTCCCTGTCTTGGATAACGGAGCGTTTTTGGGTTTGGTCTCGCGCGCTGACCTGCTGAACTATCTTAATATCAAGTTGGAATTGAAACCTTAATCCAACCGCTGGGATTTTCGGAAATACTATTTTCCGACGTAAATGATGTGATCTTTGTTGACGGCGACAAAATCCAGCCGGTCGATGCCATTCGGCAAGGGCGGATTAAAACCCACATCAGTAACCGGAATGAACTGGTCAGTACGGTTTAGCGCTTCCTGTAGCTCTTCCCACATTTCAGAGTGCATATTGCCGGTCAGAGATAATTGCGGCAGGTTAATGACTGCTTCAAGAGGTTTTTTTCGGCGCATCGGGTACACGTTGGTTTGAGGAGTACCGGAAGCGGCAAATTGCTCTCCCACAAACAGGATATTGTTTTTGCGGATATAGGCGGTTTCCATGCTTCGGGATTCGTTGAGCGAGTTGAAAAACATCACCTCTGATAACGGCAGGAAATCGGCGAAGGCTTGCATTCTGGAGGAATAAAACCCCTTGTTAAGTGCATCAAGCAGGCGTTGTTGAGGTTGGCACATCGTGATCCCGGAAAAAATGCCGTTAGTGGTATAAATCAACACCTTTACCTTCCGAAGCTTACCAATGGACAGGGAATCACTTTCGCCGCCCGGGCTGCCGGTTTCGGGATTACTCATTAAATACCTCCCGTCAGGTTGGTGGATTTCTGATTTAGACCAGAATATCCGCAAACCCCGCTAATTTTATGGTACCCAGGATCAGGGCAATTCCACAAAAAACCATTCCAAAAATGGCAATGGTGCTGGTGCGATTGTGACTCCGGGCGGTTAAACCGAGGAAAAATCCGATAACCGATAGGGGAACCACAAACCAGTGCAGAAACCCCAGAAAGGGCAAAAAAGCAATCAGCATCGCGATTATACTGATGACACCTATGATAAGACTGGCTATGGCCAAATGAAACCTCTCAAAATGTATATATAGCAGAAGAACCCGCAATTGTAAACGATAATTTTAGAGCCGTTATCCGGAAGCCGTCGCGGACCTGGAACCCGGCGTGAACAAAATATACCCCACGCCATGTTTGTTTAAGATGATTTTAGGATTGTTGATATCCTCTTCTGTCTTTTGCCGCAGTTGACGAATATAAACCCTCAAGGCAGCGACACAATCAGGGTAATAATCGTTCCACAGTGCTTCCGCCAGCGTGGCATAGGTCACGACATCACCCTGGTGCTGCATTAATTTACTCATGATGATTTCCTCAGTGCGGGTCAGCGAAATCTCCCGCTCACCAATGTGGAGAATGCCGGTTGCCGGGGACAATCTTATATTACCGGCAGATAAAGCTGACTCCGGGCTGTGGGTTGAAGTTCGCCGTAACAGGGCCTTGATGCGGGATAGAAGCTCCATCTGACGGAAAGGCTTGACCAGATAATCATCGGCCCCGGCCTCCAAACCTTTGACGATGTCAAACTCTTCCTTTCGGGCGGTTAGCACGATAATAGGTGTATCCGAGAATTTCCTGATACCCTTCAGGGCATCAAATCCACTGATATCCGGCAATCCCAGGTCCAGAATGATGATGTCAGGGCGTTGTTCCCGGGCCATGGTGACGCCCTGATTACCGGAGTCTGTGGACAGGAATTCCATATCAGGCCACCGCATACGAAAAGCCCAGCCTACAGAATCAACGATCTGGGGATCATCCTCAATCATCAATGCTCTCATGTTGTATTCTCTCCTTTGTACAACGCAACCGGAATGGCAAAGCCGAAGGTGGAACCTTCATCGGGTTTGCTTTCCACCCACACCCGACCGCCGTGCAATCCCACGATCATCTTGGACAACGACAAGCCCAAACCGAGGCCTCCCAGCCGCTCCCCGCCATTGCGGGGTACCTGGTAATAAGGTTCAAACAACAGTTGCTGGTCTTCTTTGGAAATCCCTGGGCCGTCGTCTGTCACTTCCACCCTGAGTTCATCATATACCCGATAGGCCTTAAGCTGGATATTACCACCTTCAGGGGTGTATTTGATGGCGTTCGCCAGATAATTATATAACACCTGGCGCAGTCGTTCCTCATCAATGGCGACAGCGGGCAAATCCCCGACAATGTCTATGGAGAGTGAATGGTGCTTGCGCGCAGCGGCCGGTTTCAAGGTATCTACGGTTTGCAGTAACAACGGCTGTATCCGCTCCGTTTTAGGATTGACTGCCAGAATGCCAATTTCCCCGCGGCTGACGTCCAGCAGTTCATCAGTGCGCCGATCCAGGTTCCTGGCCGCCTGATAGATGTTTTTAGCCAACCCCAGGTGCGGATCACCTTTTAATTCTTCAACAAACAGTTCAGCCGAGGCTAGTATGGCCGTCAGGGGCGTTTTCAGTTCATGCACCAAAGCCCGGTTGAATTCCGCCCGGCGCTGGATTTCCCGGTCCAGTTCCTGATTCAGAATTTTTAACGCCGCCGTTCTTTCGGCCACCTCATCTTCCAGAATCTTACGTTGCCGCGCGACGGCTCTTAACCTGAGAAAATAAACACCGTAAGCTATCAGGACGCCGCCGGCGGCGGCTATCATGTTCACCCACCAGTTAGGAGGGATTTGAAGGTCAACGCCGTCAATAAATTCAACGATGCCTTGTGGCTGGTCTTGAGCTGGTGGGATTGTTGCAGCCGCGATGGCTGCTGGCGAATCTTCGGCCGACAGGTTTAGGGGAAATAATCCCGCTGCAGATGATACGGTGAGAGTAAGCAACAGAACTCCTGATATCAGCAACAGCGGGTTTTTGAACTTCACCAAGAACATAACTGCATTGTATATTAACCGTTTGCGGCTGGCAAAGAAAAAAAGCCCCAGGTGTTTAGCCTGGGGCTTTTTTCTTATACCGGCAATTATTCTTCAAGTAATGAAGGAATGTCTTTACTCATATCATCAATGTCATCAAGCTTGTTGCGCAGTTCTACCTGCCGCTGCTTGATTACCGGGATGAGATCAATAGAGTCTGAGTAGAAATTGCGCACCTTTTCAACATCTGACAATTCGGACAGAATGACATTGACCGAAATGCGGCTGGTGCCTCGCGGGTAATCACCGTTGCGGATGATGGCATTAGGACATAATTCTCTCATCCATTCATTGAGTTCCCGCATCATGTCCATATTCATCTCTTTAGCGGGAGCGGTTACCAGGTAGATAGCCCGTCCGGCATCCTTGGGATTGACGCGCAGTGACATCTCACTGATCGCTTCATCCATGGCCTGGATACCCTTGTGAGTCTCTGAAGTTTTCTTGCGGAAATCGTTGCTGCGCTCAAACGGGTTAAAGGATTTATTCAGGTCGGCATGTCCCCAGCCGTAGACCGACCAACCGGACAGGGTCTGGATAATATCTCCGGCATCCAGCGTTTTCGCGCCGATAAACCGCGGATTCTTTTCCTCGCCGGCACACAGCAGGTCGTAGAACGGTTCCACAATCATTTCGTTGATGCGGGAAATGTTGTTGCCCAGCGATGAGTCTTTCATCACATAACGTTGATTATCAATCAGAAAAACGCAATCGGAAATGCCATATACGGATTTCAGACATACTGCAGAATTGTAGGAAGCGCGCTCTTCAGTTTCGCGTTCATGTTCAAAGGGTAAAGCCAGCAAGGTATAGAGTGGCTTTTCAGGATACCGTTCCTTGATACGCTGAGCAATAATGGGGATGGAGCCGGATCCGGTACCGCCGGCGGAGCTGGCCGCCAGCAGGAAGGCGTCGGCTTCATAAAAGTGCCGTGCGCTGCGCAAGGCGTCAATGACCTTATCGGCATCCGCCCGGGCTACTTCAGCACCCAGTTCGTTGATTTTACCAACGCCGTGGCCGCCGGTCTTGCGGCCGCCGATCAGTATCCGGTGTTGATAATCAGGTTCAATGGTGGTTAAACCGGTGAGATCCGCCGCATCAGTGTTAACGGCGAAAATACCCGGGCAAATCTCAATATTCCGCTGGCTTTTGGCGCGTTTATTGATCCGGGCAAATTCATCGGCAATCCGGCTTCCGGCCTGGCCTAACCCGACAACTATTAGCTTCATGAGTGCCTCCTGTTATTGTTAAGTGTCATTGTATGTGCCTCCATTAGTGATGTCAACCACTACGTTATTACTATTTTATTAAAACAGCCCGGCGACCATCATCCGGATTTAGCACCCATGTAGGCGGCCAGATCACCCAAACGAGTGGCATAACCCCATTCGTTATCGTACCAGCCCAGGATTTTGACCATGTTGCCGCTCATGACCATCGTTGAAGCGGCGTCAATGATGCAACTGGCCGGATTACCCTTGAAGTCTGAGCTGACCAGTGGTTCGTCACAGTAGGCTAAAATATCTTTGAGCTGCCCTTCAGCGGCGGATTGGAGAGCCTGATTGATATCCTCGGCGCTCACATCCCGGCCGACGATGGCGGTGACATCGGCGATAGAAACACTACCCACCGGAACCCGTAACGAAATACCGTGGATTAAACCTTTCAGTTCCGGTATCACCTGAGCCACGGCCTTAGCCGCACCGGTAGTGGTGGGGATGATGTTCAGCGCGGCGGCCCGGGCCCGGCGCAAATCCTTGTGGTAAATATCCAGCAGGCTCTGGTCGTTGGTATAGGCATGGACGGTGTTAATCAAAGCCTTTTCAATGCCGAATTTATCAAAGATAACTTTCACCAGCGGTGTGACGCAATTGGTGGTGCAGGAAGCGTTGGAAATAATCTGATGGCGGTGGGGGTCATAATCCTGATGATTGACGCCCATGACTACCGTAATATCGGCCGAGCCTGAGGTCGTGGAGATGATGACACTCTTCGCGCCGCCTTCCAGGTGCCCGGCGGCCTTGTCACGGTCGGAAAATCGGCCGGTGGATTCAATGACGATATCAACGTCGTAATTCCGCCAGGGGATTTTGGCCGGGTCTTTTTCGGAAAAGGCTCGGATAGTGCTGCCGTCAACAATTATATCGTTCTGCCCCGCAGTTACCGTCCCATCAAAAGGGCCGTAAGAGGTGTCATATTTCAATAAATGAGCGTTGGCGGCGGTATCGGCGAGGTCGTTGATGGCCACAACTTCCAATTCACTCGGGTGATATTTCCGCATGGAACGCAACGCAAGTCTGCCGATACGTCCAAAACCGTTGATGCCGATTCTCGTAACCATCATTTCTCCTTAAATTTGTTTTTTGAATCTTAACATGTCCAGAAATGCTTCCAGACGGGTTTTCAGGTGTTGGCTGATACCAAGGTCGGTGTTACCCTCAATAGTGAGTATGGGGAGGTCTATTTCGTGCCGCATCAGTATATCACCTATAGCTCGGTGGCAAAAGGACTGGACATAATGAATTATGCCGTCCAACCGGCGTTCAGTAATCGCCTTTTTAATGTCGGTCAGCCGCATTTCCGTGGCATACGGATAGGTGTATAGCGTGTACTGCTCAGCTAGGTCGGCGGCCGGATAGGGCATGGAAAACTGACGCTGCACTTCGTTAAATACCGCCCGACCACCCTGGCGTTCCAGGAAGTCATACAGACCGGCGGCAAATACCGGCGGTACGCCGATGATACCCAGCCGAAGCTCATCATCCGGATACGGTGGTCGCGTTCCGGCCTCGTCAACCAAACTTTGCAGGTCCCGGGTAAACCGGTCCGGATCGCCGTTGAAATCAGACGTTGAGACCAGCCAGACATGGTTTTCCTGACCGGACAGGACATTATCTTGCCAGGTCAACCGGTCCGCCTTGGCCGATAATGACCGCAGCGGCAATAACCGTCTGCGTTGTTCCTCGGCACCGGTCATTGTCGTACCGAGATCAGCGGCCAGTTTTTGTATTGCAGCGGCCATGGCCGCCGGATCCGGTTCGCTTGGGTAATTGAAGGGGATGCCTTTGATGCCGCGCTGCCGCAATACTTCCATGAGCATCACGGTATTGGAACAGTCTCCGCCGGTGACGCAAATAACCTCGCGGATGCCTTTTTCCAGTACCGCCCCGTATATACCCTTAATCCAGGCGCAGGTATTAAGTGGAAAGCCGTCGTTTTCAGCCAGGGCGATTAGCTTTTGGGGCTCCGCTGCGCTGATGAACAGGTTATTGAGGTCAACCGGCACCGCCCCGGCTGCCAGGATTACTTCCACCGGTACGGTAGTTGTAATGCCAATCAGTCTCATTTGAGATGTTTAAAGGCGGATTTGCCTGCAAAACGGGCCTCAGTTCCCAGTTCCGCCTCAATAGCCAACAGCCGATTGTACTTGCAGGTGCGCTCACCTCTGGACGGAGCGCCGGTTTTAATCTGGCCAGCCCCCAGGGCGACTGCGAGGTCGGCAATCGTCGTATCTTCCGTTTCACCGGAACGGTGGGAGATGACGGTCGTCCAGTCGTTGCGATGCGCCAAATCAACCGCTGCAATCGTTTCCGAGAGCGTGCCTATCTGGTTGAGTTTAATCAGAATGGAATTGGATGTCCGGCAGGTAATGCCTTGTTCCAGCCGCTGGATGTTAGTGACGTAAAGGTCGTCGCCAACCAGTTGTACCTTATTTCCCACCTTTGTGTTCAGCAGCTGCCAGCCTTCCCAGTCATCTTCAAACAGGGCATCTTCAATACTGATAATAGGGTAGTCGGCCACCCATTTTTCGTAGAATTCAATCAGTTCTGCACTGGTCAGGGTCCGCCCTTCCCTTTCAAGAACGTATTTTCCGTCATGATAGAGCTCGCTGGCAGCGGCGTCCAAAGCCAGAAAACAGTCGCTGCCCGGTTGATAACCGGCTTGCTCAATCGCCTGAAGGATCAGTTCCAGGGCTTCGGCATTGGAACCCAGTGAAGGCGCAAAGCCGCCTTCATCACCAACATTGGTGCTGAGCCACCGTTTCCTTAAAATTGATTTTAAAGTATGAAAAATTTCAGTGCTCATCCGCAAGGCCTCACCGAAAGTCGGTGCCCCTACCGGCATGATCATGAATTCCTGAAAATCAGTGGAATCAACGGCGTGTTTGCCGCCGTTAAGGATATTGAGCATGGGCACCGGCAACAGGTAGCCCCCAAGTTGATTCAATGACCGGAACAGAGAAACGCCTTTAGAGTTAGCCACAGCTCTGGACAGGGCCAGGGAAACCGCCAGAATGGCATTGGCGCCCAGCCGGCTTTTATTCGGGGTGCCGTCCAGCGCCATCATGGTCTGGTCGGCGGTTAACTGGTCGTTAGCCGGCATGTCCAAAAGCATCGGCGCCAGCTCTTTGTCAATATTATGAACTGCTTTTAAGACACCTTTGCCGTGGTAGCGTCCGGAATCTCCGTCGCGCAATTCTGCCGCTTCGTGGGTGCCTGTGCTGGCACCGGACGGGACCGCCGCCCAGGCGCTACTGCCGTCAGACAGTTCTACCGTGGCGGCCACTGTCGGGGTGCCGCGGGAGTCTAAAATTTCGTGGCCTTTAACTTTTTTGATTGTCAGCATCGTTTCTTGATCCTTACGTTAATTACTCACTGTTTTCCATGATACGGCTGATTGCCAGACTAACGGCAGCTTCGGCACTACTGGCAATGACAATAGAGCCGTCCTGAATATCGTGGCGGCTTAACTGCCAGGTATTTAAGCCGATGACTGGAATACCGGCCTGCCGGGCATAGGCGATTTCCGAAAGGGTGCCGTATCCGCCGCCGATGGCAATCACCGCCTGACCGCTTTTAGCCACGATGGCATTCCGGGCATAGCCCATACCGGTAACCACCGGTATTTTTACATAAGGATTAGCTGTTTCTCGGTGTTCCCCCGGCAGGATCCCAATAGTCAGACCGCCGGAGTCACTGGCCCCTTTGCAGGCGGCCTCCATAATGCCGTCCAGTCCGCCGCAAACCAAAATTGCGCCGTTGCGGGCAATCTCCCGGCCGACGGCTTCTGCCGCTGTTAGCTCATCTGCGCCGGCGCGGGAAGCGCCGATGACAGCAATAAAATATTGGGCCATAACTCGGCGGATTATAGCACCGCAGGTAAATTTGAGGCAAAAATAGAAAGCTTTACCGAAGTTATTTTTCCCCGCCATGATTTATTGTATGATGGGGAAGCAAATCGGGATGGAAGGAACGCCGGTAATGACAAATACTAGTTCAAACAGATGGATAGATATTTCCGTGGAATTGAGCGAAGGGATGGTCCATTGGCCCGGAGATCCGGCCATAAATATTGTCCGGGTGCAGGATTTGGACAAAGGCGACTCCCATACTCTTTCCAACCTAACCATGGGGTCTCACTCCGGCACCCATGTGGACGCACCGGCTCACTTCATCAAAGGTGCGCCGTCCATCAGTGATTTAATGCCGGATGTCCTGATCGGCCCGGCCCGGGTAATTGAAATTACGGATGACCACTCGGTCAATGTTGAAGAGCTCCGGCGCCATCAGTTTCAGACGGGGGAACGTATCCTTTTCAAAACCAGCAACTCTGCGTTCTGGCATGATTCAACCCGGTTTGAGCCAGACTTTGTGCACTTTACTGTAGATAGTGCGGCCTATCTGGCTCAAACCGGCATCAGCGTCATCGGCGTGGATTACCTGTCCGTTGGCGGGTACCAGCAGAACGGCAGTCAGGTGCACCGGTTGTTGCTTGAAGCCGGTATCTGGCTGATTGAGGGGCTGGATCTCTCTCCGGTGGGCGCCGGGAAATACGATTTAATCTGTCTGCCGCTGAAGATCAAGCACGGGGACGGGGCACCTGCCCGGGCGGTGTTAAGACCGACCGTTTCCGCATAAGTAGTTAAAGTTGACGGAAACGGCCTTTTTACGGTCTTAGATTGCCTTACCGTCGCGGCAATAGTAGCCCATAGGTGTGGTGGCTGCCAGTGAATATTCTTCCCACAACGGGCAGGCGCCGCACATGCACATTTTGGACATATCAAGGTCGGTGCAGGAAGCCTTACCGGTGGCGCAGTACATGCCGGGAATCGCATCAGCCTGAAGCGGACTTTGTTTCAAGGCTTCCGGGATGCCGGGCTTTTTAGCTTTAGAACATTGGCTTTCTGCCTGAACCGGGCATTTGCCGCAAATACACTTCATTACATTTTCCACCGTAAACGGAACCCTGGTGTCGCTCATGACTCTTACCTCCGCTGATATTTGATAAGAAGATTATAGACCTTTGGATACCGAGGTCAAAAAGAACATTGCATTACGGCTTAAGGCCGGTATCTTCCTGTGTCGGGCAATCCAGGTCGCCGTCTGTGGCAATAACGATGGTTTGCGGACCGGCCGGGGGCAGTTTTTGTTTCAACTCCGTCAGCAGCATCGCTGCCAGCACCAGTACGCCACCGGTGACCAGCCTGAGGGTTAATAATTCGCCGGCGAACAACACCGCAAACACACCGCTGAAAGCTGGCTCCATGGTAATGATAATTGCTGTCCGGGTAGGCGAAATGAGGGATTGAGCCCAGGTTTGTATAAAAAATGCCGCGGCTGTCGCAAATACCGCGGTTAACATAACCGCACCCCAGGTAAGGGTATCCGGCGGCAGCGTTAATCCGTCAGGCAGGGCAAATACCAGTGATAATACGGCGACGAAGCCTATTTGAACCACTGCCAGACTGTAAACATCATGTCGAGCAGACCATTCGCCTAAACCGACGATGTGCAGCGCGAAAAACAAAGCACACAGTAAGGTTAGCATTTCCCCTAGCCCTATTGCCCAGCCGTTCAGACTGAGCAAGGCCAGGCCTGCGGTCGCCAGGATTACCGCGATCCAAACGTTGCGGTTAATATGGCGGCGCAACAGTATCGCGCTTAACAATGGGGTCAAAACCACAAACAAACCGGTGATAAAGCCGGAAACGGCCGCTGAAGTGTGCTGTAAGCCAAACGTCTGGGTGATGTACGCTAAACCCAATACCAATCCCAGGCCGAGCGCCCGTACCCAGCCCAAACGGCTCAGACCGCGGAGGCATTTGGGCTGCAAGCCAATCAATACCAGAGCGGCGATAGAAAAGCGTACCGCCAGGAAATCCATCACCGGCATCCGGGAAACAGCTTCCTGAACCACTATAAAAGTTGAACCCCAGACAGCGGCTACGCCGATCAGGGCAAAGGCTGCCAGGCGGGGGGATGTCCGCCAATTATTTATTAAGGACATGGGCCACCTTTAGGTTTGGAAATGGGATGCATTATATCAAAGTGGCAAATGTTTTGTTGGGTAAGGCAGCGGGCTGGGTAGACGAAGACCTCGTTCCTGATTCAGAAGACGCCGGTTAATCTTCAGCTTCTACTGACGGTCCGGAAGGCAGGTTGGTATCCGGGGGCAGGATGCCTTTTTGAAGGCAATAACGAATCAACTGGCCCCGATTTTTCAATCTGAGCTTACGCATCAGATTCGCCCGGTGAGCTTCCACCGTTCTGGGGCTGATAAATAGTTTTTTGGCGATATCGGCACCGGTATGGTCACGGACCACCAGGTGCAATACCTCTCGTTCCCGCGTGGATAATTGCTCGTAGGGGTCATCAGCGGCCTCAGTTTCATTTTGCCTGATATAAGATTCAATCGCCCGCTGGGAAAGTTCAGATGACAGGACGTGACGTCCGGCGGCGACCTCGCGCACCGCGTTCACCAGTTCATCTACCGTGGATTCCTTGAGGAGATAGCCTTTAGCCCCGGCCCGCAGAGCGCCTTGAACATATGCGTCATTACCGTACATGGATAGAAGAATTACTCCGGTTCTGGCGGAATTCTTCGTAACCTGCCGGCAGACTTCAATGCCGGAGATACCGTTTAGCATCAGATCAACGATTAATATATTGGGGTTTAGTCTGGTGACCGACTGAACCGTGGTCAGTCCATCATCCGATTCACCGATAACATCAAAATCTGTTTCAGCAATCAGCAAGGCCTTGATGCCGCTACGGACAACGGCATGGTCATCAGCCAGAAATATCGTTATTGCCACCAAGCCCCGCCTTCCTGATGTCGTGTGACTTTGGCCAAATGGTTAGCGATTAACCGACCAGCATTATACTCCTAAATATCCGACATACCAACAGGGTGAATGTCGGGTTATCACCGGAAAAATTCAGGGCTTTTTTTGCCTGGACTAGGTACTTTTACGGATGTTCAAGCCCGGTAAAATAGTGTTCAATTAACCCGTAATTTCAACGACCGGTTGAGTTGCCAGCACAAATCCTTATAATAAATGGAGGCATAAGATGTATCTGATCAAAAGCTGCCCCCGGTGCGACAAAGGTGATTTGTTTGAGGACAGAGATGAATACGGCAGCTATGCCCAGTGCTTTCAATGCGGTTACGTGGAATATCCCGAAGCCGTATTGCCTTTAGAACAGGCGAAAGCTGAACAACTTAACCGCCGTGGTCGGCGTTAAATCTTTTTTTAAATAACTGGTTGATTTCTGGAGCGATGATACTCTAATCAGGGGGATAGCACTGAGAGTACCTCAGCGTCGGTGATCTCCCTGAAATCCTCGTAGAACTGCCCGACGGCATTGAATGACGGCGGGCAGTTCCAGCAGATCACATCGTCCGCAATCGCAGCTAGTGAAGCGACGGTGCTTTCCGGACCGACCGGCAAAGCTGCCGTTAGTGAAACAGGGTGTTCCAGTTTCACCGCCTCTAGAGCCGTCCTGAACGTTTCGCCGGTGGCTATCCCGTCATCGGTCAGAATCACAGATCTACCCAGGAGACTGGTTTTGGGCTTGTTCGTGCGGAATAACCGCTGGCGCCGTCCAATTTCTGTTCGCTGGAAGTTTATTTCGTGCTCAACCGCCTGACGGCTGATCCCGAGATTATTTATCAATGACTCATTCAGCGAAATACTGCCGTTTTCGGCCAGGGCGCCGAAGGCAAGCTCCGGCTGTTGGGGCACCCGGAGCTTGCGGGAGATGACGATGTCCAGTTCAGCCTGAAGCACTTCAGCTATCGCCGCTCCGACAATAACGCCGCCCCGGGGCACCCCCAGCACGATCGGATTGTTTAAATCGTTGCCGCTAAGTTCCCTCGCCAGCAACCGTCCCGCCTCGCCGCGGTTCTTAAAGACCCGGAAATTACGGTTAATTATTCTCATTGACATGGGTTTGTATCCCTGTGGAAATTGATTTAGCGGTAACCGGTTGTCCATGGCCTAATAATTGATTTTTCAGCGCTGCCTTCCACCTGGATTCCCAGTCCTTGATCAAAAGCGACATAATCCTTTAATTCCTTTGCCGCTTCGGAAGGCTGGTCATAATACCAGGCGCCGTCGTTTGCTGTTTTGCCGTCAACGACCACATTATAATATCCGGAATCTCCTTTCCAGACACAGTGATAACGCCGTTCGGAAGGTGTCAGGTATTCTTTATTCACCGATTCCGGCGGAAAATACAGATTCCCTTCCGTTCCCAGGCAGGCATCGCTTTCCGCGATGGTCTTGCCGTTGAATGTTGCTTTGCAGCTCATATGGTATCCTCCGTTTGTTTATTTAATCTTTGAACAGTTTTTTGAGTTTGGGTTCAATCACTGCCCGGCAATAAGGCTGATTAGCATGCTGTTGATAATAACTTTGATGATATTTTTCGGCCGGGTAGAATGTTGCCAGTCTCTGCAATTCCGTTACCAGTGGTTTTGGAAATGCCTGCCCGCGGTTTAGATCTGCTATGGTGTTTTCCGCAACTGATTTTTGTAACTCATTGGTAAAAAAAATCGCTGACCGGTACTGACTGCCGACATCGGCACCCTGGCGGTTCAAGGTGGTTGGGTCGTGAGCTGCAAAAAAGACGTTAAGTAACTCCTGATAGCTGATGGTGTCGGGCTCAAATTCTATCCTGACGGCTTCAGCGTGGCCTGTACTGCCGGTGCAGACTGCTTTGTAATCTGGGTCGGATGAATGGCCTCCGGTATAGCCGGAGGTGACGGTGTTGACCCCTTTTAATCGCCTGAATATCTCTTCCAGACACCAGAAGCAGCCTCCGGCAAAAACAGCGACTTCCATCTTTACTCTCCTATTCAACACCAATTATACTCCGGCATTCAGCCATCACCAATCAGTATATTTACTAACCAGGTGTCTGACGGCTACGCGATAACAATTGAGCTTATGGTATAATGCCTTAAAAAGCAGCGGGGTTTCATATGAGAATCGGGCCTACGGAAATGATCATTGTCCTGGTCATTGTTATATTGGTTTTCGGTATTGGCAAACTGCCGGAGCTGGGTAAATCGCTTGGTAGCGGGTTGCGGTCTTTCAAAAAAGCTCAGGAGGATATTACTCAGGAAGTGAGTAACGTCACCGCTACGGTTGAAGGTAAAAAAACAACTGAACCAGCCACCGCCGCTGAGGCTGAGCCGAAAAAGCCTGCCCCGCCGGTAGCGCCGCCGGAAGACGAAGAATAGCACTTTCAGCTTTTTAATCCTTTGCATCGGATGCGTTTAACCGCTAAAATATCCGGTGTTTATTTCCTTGCGGGTGTAACTCAGTTGGTAGAGTACCTGCTTCCCAAGCAGGTTGTCGCGAGTTCGAGTCTCGTCACCCGCTCCAATTTAATTTCCAACCTCAATGCACCCCGCAATTTTCAAAGTTCTGCGACTGTATCCTTCATGTATAAGAAAATGTTATTTTAGGAGCGTTGGCTGTATGAATAAAAGAGAAAGAATTCAGGCAGTAATCGCCGGACGTGAAACTGATCGGGTTCCGGTGGGTTTTTGGCGGCATTGGCCGGGCGATGATCAAAGACCGGAGACACTGGCCGCGGTAACGCTGGATTATCAGCGACGCTTTGACCTTGATTTTATTAAGTTGCCCGTTTCATCGGTTTATTGTGTCGACGATTATGGCATTACTCATGCCTATCAGGGCAACAGCAACGGTGACCGGGAGTATCTGTCACGAGTTATTTTTCAACCTGAAGACTGGACGGCACTTAAACACCTTGATATCAGGCAGGGGACCTACGGTTGGCACCTGGATTCATTAAAACGCATAATTGCTGAAAAAGACGCTGATACGCCGATTATCGTGACTATGTTTAATCCACTGGCGATGGCCGCTTATCTGGCGGGGGATGAACTGTTGATGGCCCACCTCAGGCAATATCCGGAAAGGGTATCGGCGGCGCTTGAGGTGCTCGCTGAAACCAGCGCCGAATTTATTAAATCCTGTATTGACTTGGGAGCCGATGGCGTATTTTTGTCTACCCGGTTTGCCAGTTACGAAATGATGACGGCGCAAGAGTATCTATCGTTTGGACGTCCGGGTGATTTGAAAGTGCTGAATGCCACCAGTCAAGGCTGGTTCAATGTTCTGCATCTGCATGGGCAGCATCCAATGATGCAATTGCTGGCTGATTATCCGGTTCAGGCGCTTAACTGGCACGATGTTACATCGGACATTGATCTGGAAACGGCAGCCAGTATCTTCCCCGGTGTTCTGATGGGGGGTATTGAACAACAGCAGGCTCTGCCGAACGCGACACCGGAAGAAGTTGCCGCTCAGGGGCGGCAGGCGGTGGAGCGTATGGGCGGCCGGCGTTTGATCCTGACTCCGGGATGTACTTACTCTATCAGTGTGTCGGAATCTAACCTGCGTGCTTTAAGACAGACGGTTTAAACAACGTCTGGAAAACGAGAAGGGGGAGGCTGTACAGCTTCCCCCTTCTTTGGTTTTGCCTGATGGCTCTCAGGTCTTTCTCAATTTTCTAGGCGTGAGTATCAGGTGCATGGATGGTGGTATCAATGCCGTAAATAGGATGTTCGGCTTCCCAGAATTTGGCCGGATCGTGCAGTCCTTCCCCGTAGAAGATATCGTCCATATTCTTGAAGAATCCGTTAAACAAGCCGGTATTGGCAACGGTCATCTGAACCGCTTCGTGTACCGCAGCCACATGGTCCTTGGAGAAGGTGCAGACCGCCAGACATTTGCCTGAAGTACAGGCATCAGGCAACGCGCGATAGGCGGTGCATTTGACTGAATCTTCAAACCACGTTTTGTGACCGGGGTTATTCCAGGGGCCGATGGTCTCCCAATAGGGGTCCTTTTCAAATGACAAGGCACCTTCACCGCAGGCATCGGCGCACTTCATACAGGTGCGGCAGAAGTTGAGATAGCCGGCGTCAATTGGATTGTCAGCGGGTAACGGGAGGTTGGTTAGCATGGTGAAGACGCCGACCACCGGACCGTGTTCCGGAGTCATCAGGCGATTGACCCGGCCCATTTCACCAAGGCCGGCAACGGTTGCCAGCGCCGGGCCGATGCCGATGGCATTGGTGGCGAACTGGCCGACGGCCTGGTAACCCAGGCTGCGGATAAACTCCATGGTCGCGGCCTGAATGTTGACGTTACGCTGGTAGCGGATCTGAGCCATCAACTGGGTCGGGTTCACTTTGAATGACTTCATTGATTCCTGATTGATGATTACAATAGCATGTTTGAAACTGTTGGGTATGCGATATTCAGAAAATGAACTGGATACCACGTTTATAGACGGCTTATCATCGTCAACCCAGATGTTACGCACTTTTTTACGCTGCTCATAATCGTAGATGAATTTCTTGGTATTTGCCTCTTCCAGCTCTACGAAACCAACATTCATGGCACCGACAAACCGCAGGAATGTCCGCAGCATAGCCGCGGCTTCTTCCTTGGTACCCTGCCATTTAGCGACGCCGCGGCCTTCGGGGGTGGTTGATTTCTGTGGGCCCAGGAAGCTCTGGGTGGTAGACTGGTTGGCACCGACATTGCCGGAAAAGGCAAAATCTTTTAAAGACCAGCCGGCACGGCCTTCCTGAAGCCATTGGTTTTCCTTTTCAGATTTCTCGGTACCGCGGCGGTCCCATTCGGTTTGAGGGTATAAATCCAGCTTATAATCATTTGCCCGGCTGCCCCGCAGTGTGTCGTCTTCGCTGTAACGTTTCACCTGATTCCAATCCACTTCGGTGGTCATATCAAGATGATCCCGGGTTTTAATCCACCAGGGTTTCTTGGTGTAGATCTCGCTGGCGGCGGCCATTTCGTCAAGGTCTCTGAAAACCGGGGATGCGGCGGCGGCAACGCCGAGTCCGGCACCGGCCAAACCTATTCCTTTCATGAAATCCCGGCGGCTGACCGTTGGATGATACTTTCCCATGCAAATACTCCTTCTATTTTAAATTTTGCGGTGGTACACCAGTTACAGGTAGTAAGAACCATTATCATCCATGTGTCGCTGTGAATTTTACACAGACGAAATAGTTCATTTTTACTACATTTAAATTGTACGACGAAATATGCCTGAGCGGTATCCGCCATCATGCTTAGAAAGCATTAGAGTATGGTAACCAAGGGGTATATTCAGGGTTAAACGGGGCAAATATTGATAGCCCGCAATCGTAAAAAGCCCAGGTTGAGGATTGTTAGCCCTGAGCCGCCTGGCAGGCATAGCGAACCCCTTCCGACAGGGTGGGGAAGGCATGGAAGGTCCCGCCTATATCCTGAATTGTAGCCTTTCGGATCATGGCCGCAGCGACTTCGTGTATCAAAGAAGAAGCCTCATTGCCGATGATATGGCCGCCTAAAATCCGGCCGGTACCGGATTCCGCAATAATCTTGATAAAGCCTTCGGTTTCATCGGCGGCCATAGCCCGGGTGAGGTCGGCATAATTGAAAGTTCCGGTGCTGACCTTGAACCCTTGTTCCTTGGCCGCCTGTTCCGTGAGCCCGACACCGGCAATCTCCGGGTCACTGAACGTGGCGTGGGGCAAAATATCATAATTCAATGACCTGCCGGAATTATTCAACGCATTCTCCACCGCAACTCCGCCCTGTTCCCAGGCGACAAAAGTGTATAAGGCGATGCCGGTCACATCCCCGGCAGCCCAAATATGCCCGGCGCTGGTACGGAGATTATCATTAACCATGATGCCCTTGCGGGTGAAGTCCACGCCCGCATCCTTTAAGTTTAAATCGTCCAAAACCGGCCGGCGGCCTGTTGCCACCAGAATCTCGGAAAATACTTCCTGAAATTCCTGACCCTTGCCGTCAACTCCGCTTATGAGTTTACCGGAAGCGGTGGTTTCAATCTTGGATATTTTGACTGCTGCTGATACCTTGATACCGGCCTTTTCAAACAAAACCCGGGCGGTGCTGGAAATGTCAGCATCTTCATTTGCCAGTAAGCGGTCCGCAGACTCAATGATATGCACCTGCCCGCCGAAGGCGTTGAATATCTGGGCGAATTCAACCCCCACCGCACCGCCGCCGATAATGGCGATGCGCTCCGGAATTTGTTCCAGTTGCAGGGCGGTGACGTTGGTCAGGTACCCGGTTTCGGCCAGTCCGGGAATGGGGGGGACAGAAGGGGCGGAGCCGGTGGTGATTATTATCTTGTCCGCCCTGATCAGCGTATCCCCAACCTCTACTTCATGCGGTGACCTGAAACGTGCCTGACCGCGGTATAATCTGACGCCTTTCGCTTCCAGCTTGCGGTCCCGGCCCTGGGAGATATTATTGATAAAGTCGTCCTTGGCGGCTTTAACTTTGGCGTAATCGGCGCGGACATCAGCATCCGGCAGACCGAAGAATGCGGCATTATTCATTCTTTTATAGACGCGGGCAGCATGGACCAGGACTTTAGTCGGAATACAGGCGTTATAGACGCAGTCGCCGCCGACCCGGTCCTGTTCAACGACGGCTATGGAGTTAACCGCGCCGATTGCTTTGCCGGCGGCAGTTTCCCCGGCGGTGCCGCCGCCGATGATTAAAAGTTCCACTGAATCCATGATTATTCCCCTTAAGATATTGTTGTAAATTTATTATAGACCGGCTGATTTTGAGGCCAAAATTAGCAGATTTGTTTAAGTGATTTCTTCCAGGCTGCGGCCGGTCAGGGCTGAAGTTGGGGCTTCGGTGAGAATATCCCGGGTTTCAGCATATTCATCTTTCATCTTAAAAAAGAGCCAGCCGCGGGCGGTGCGGATCAGTGCAAAGAGACCCTTTAATTTTTTGCCCTGCAAAAAAACCTCTATCCGCCCGGCCTGGAAAGCCTCGGTCATGGACAGCGGTTTTTCTTTGGTGGCTTGGATATTTTGATAGCTCCCGAAGTCCCAGACCATGACTGTCCCGCCGCCGTATTCGCCTTTTGGAATTGTGCCCTCAAAGTTGGCGTACGCCATCGGATGATCCTCGGTCGGCACAGCCAGGTGTTTGATTTGAGGGTCCAGGGAAGGTCCCTTGGGGACAGCCCAGCTTTTAAGCACGCCGTCAATTTCCAGCCGGAAGTCGTAATGCAGTCGGGAAGCATCATGTTTTTGAATCACAAACACCGGCTTATCCGAGGTTGTTTCGGCTTTGGGCGGTGGCTCGGAGGTGCGTTGAAAATCACGTTTAGCCCGGTATTGGTTCAGCTTGTCTTCGTCAGTCATAAATTCTGCTCCTGAAAACTATTATCAGTCCGCTTAGGTCTTGTGTCAATGGAAGCTGAATAGTCCCGATGTTATACTTGTGCCATGGCTGAGATTAATCAAACAAATGTAGAACGTGCTTTAGGCGGCTGTCGCTGGGTTCAGCATATCCTAACCTATGACAACGTCAATTCAACCATGGACGTCGCCCGGGAAGCAGCCACATCTGGAGCGCCTGAAGCCACCGTCGTTATGGCCGCCTGCCAGTCCCGAGGGCGGGGGAGACTGGCCCGTTCCTGGTCATCGCCGGAAGGTTCGCTGTCTCTATCTATTTTGCTTTATCCGTCGGAGGATAAACTCCAGTCGTTGACCATGATGGCCGGATTGGCGGTAGCCCGGGCTATTTCAGACGCGGCTCTAATACAAGTTGACCTTAAATGGCCTAATGACCTGCTTATCAGAGGCAGGAAAGTTGGCGGCATTCTGGTAGAGAGCGGTTATGTCGAGGGCCGGCAATTCGCGGTTATCGGCATCGGCATTAACGTGAATCTGGATGCCATGAAGTTCGCCGAGATCGCCGATATTGCCACCAGCCTGTCGGTAGAATCGGGTGCCGAGGTTGATGTTCTGAAGTTATTACGGGGAATTATCGTTGAAGCGGAAGCCTTGTATGTCAATTTTAATTCCCAAGGCATATATAACGAATGGCGTCAACGATTGGTTACTCTGGGTTGCAGGGTCACGGCGGTTACCGGCAAGGCAATTATAGAGGGTCTGGCTGAGGACGTTAAAATGGACGGGTCTCTAATCATACGGTCGGACGACGGCCGCAGTCATAACATCATTGCCGGCGATGTCATGCTGCGGCACGTCTCCTGAATTGAAACACTATTCCTTCTTGTTGCCTTCCACATGCTTCATGAACATGCTGATTAAGTCAATCGGAACCGGGAATATCAGGGTGGAGTTGCGTTCAGAAGCAATCTCCGTCAAGGTCTGGAGATAACGCAGTTGCAGGGTAACCGGTTCCTTGGCAATCACCGCGCCGGCCTCGGAAAGCTTGGCCGCGGCCTGGAATTCACCTTCGGCATGGATGATCTTAGCCCGGCGTTCACGTTCGGCTTCAGCCTGGGCAGCCATTGAGCGGCGCATCGTTTCAGGCAGCTCAACTTCTTTGATCTCAACGGTGCTGACCTTAATACCCCAGGGATCGGTGTGTTTATCAATGATATCCTGAACAATGTCATTCAGTTTATCCCGTTCAGCAAGGAGTTCATCAAGCTCGGATTGACCAAGCACGTTACGCAAGGTGGTCTGGGCAATCTGTGATGTTGCCCGGATGTGGTCCACGACCTTCACCACCGAAGACTGCGGGTCAACCACCCGGAAGTAAATCACTGCGTTGACTCTGACCGTTACATTGTCTTTAGTGATAACCTCCTGCGCCGGCACGTCCATAGTGACTACGCGGAGGTCTACTTTCACCATTCGGTCAATAAAAGGTATAAGCAGGAACAAACCTGGTCCTTTGGCTCCTATTAACCGCCCGAGCCGGAAGATAACGCCTCGTTCGTACTCGCTGACTACCCTGATGCTCATGGCCATTAAAACAATCAGGAAAAAGAATACGATGAGCCAGGGCACCATGGCATTGATGGTTGCTTCATCCATGTCAGACCTCCGTCAAAATATTATTTAGTTACCCTTAAATTTAACCCGTCCACGGCGGTGACCGTAACGGTATCCCCAATGGCGGCGGTTCCTTCCGGCAGAACCGCTGTCCAGATTTCACCTTCAATGAAAACGGTACCGGTTGGTTTCAATGGAGAACGCACCTTGGCGGTGAGCCCGATTAATTCTTCGCTGCCGGTGGCGATTTTTTGGTGGTGAGCCGCTGCGACACGGCGGGCTATAAGAATGGTTGCTGTCAGTGACAGGATAAGAATCAATGCCAGCAGGAAACCGGTTACCCACGGTGCTACGGCAAAATCAAATAACAGAATACCGCCTAAAATCAAGGCGATTAAACCGGCAGCGGCGAACAGTACATAACCGGAAGTTAATGCCTCTGCGGCAAACAGACCAATCGCCACGGCAATCAGCAGGATACCGGCAATATTCATTACTGCATCCTCCTCTCTGAGGTTCAGCTTGTCTAAATATAATTATACCACCCACCCAAACCGGCTGTCAGTATTCATTGAGTCTTAGTTCTTAAGTCATAGCAGATTTGACAGGTATTATGGCGTATGTTACTCTTACCGCGCTATGGTATTTTTTGACAGGCACAGCTTTAAATTCGCCTTTACCAAGCGCACCAGAGTGCGCTTGGGCGGGTCGAATACAGACTAAAATACTTAGAAGGCGAATTTAAGACCACCTCCCAAGCGGGGGTGGTTTCTGTTTATGGGGGTAGAAGCAACCAGGTGGATCCACAGACGGTACCGGGACTAATAAAAAGAAATGCCGAACGCTGGCCGGATAAAACCGCCATGTGTTATAAGGATTTTGGCGTCTGGCACCGCTATACGTGGCTTCAATATTTCCAAAAAGTAAAATATTTTTCGCTGGGGTTGATCGCCCTGGGTTTGAAGCGGGCTGACGTGGTAGCCCTTATCGGCGACAATGAGCCGGAATGGTTTTGGGCTGAATTTGCGGTACAGGGCGCCGGGGCTATTCCTACCGGCATTTATGTTGATGCTGTACCTGAAGAAGTTAAATTCGTGGTCAATCACTCCGGTGCCTCTTTTGCCATTGTTAATGACCAGGAGCAAGCTGATAAGTTCCTGGAAATTCACGCTGAAACCCCACAGCTAAAAAAGGTTGTCTATTGGGATCCCAAAGGTCTGAAGAATTATGATGATCCGCTGCTGATTAGTTTTCCCGAAGTGCTTGAGCTGGGCAAAGCATTTGAACGGGAGCACCCGGAAATGTTTGAAGAAAACCTCAACCGGATTGACCCTTCCGACACCGCCTTTATCTACTACACCTCCGGAACCACCGGTCAGCAAAAAGCCGCTATGTTGAATCACCGCGCGCTTATTGCCACCGCTTCCGGATTTGTTACCCGGTATCCGTTGGATGACAAGAGTGACCTCATCTCCAACTTTCCCGCCGCTTGGGTCGGCGACAGTTTCTTTGCCACCATTCCTCACTTAATATCCGGTGCCCGGCTGAATTTCCCGGAGGAACCGGAAACAATTGCTGCTGATACCCGGGAAATCGGACCTCATTTCGTTATCTACGGTCCCCGGCAGTGGGAAGGCGTGGTTTCTGACATTCAGGTCAAGATGATGGACGCTCATCCGTTCAAACGGTTGGCTTATCGGACATTTTTACCAGTAGGTTATCGTCTGGCGGAGGCCCGGTTGTCAGGTAAGGACCCCGGGGCGATGTGGAAGGTGCTGGGTAAAATATCAGACGGTCTGATGTTCCGGCCACTTAAGGATCGACTAGGCTTGTCCCGCGTTCGTTGTGCCGTTACCGGTTCATCAGTTCTTGCGCTGGATACCTTTAAACTCATTCATGCTATCGGCATTGAACTGCGGCAAAATTATGCCAGCACTGAAGCCGGTTTTATTTCCTCCCATTCCGGTGGGGAGATTGCCTTTGAAAGCGTCGGGAGACCGGCTTTGAACACCGAGGTCCGCCTGACTGCTGAAGGGGAGCTGTTTGTCCGTTCAGACTGTATGTTCTCCGGTTATTACAAGGACGAAGCCAAAACCGCCGAGAGCTTTGCGCCGGGCCGCTGGTTCCGCACCGGTGATGCCGTCAATATCAATTCGGATGGGCACATAATATTTTTGGATCGTCTGAAAGATATGGGCGAACTTAGGAGCGGGGTCAAATTCGCCCCGCAGTATATAGAGGGGCGTCTCAGATTTTCACCATATATTAAGGACGCGATGGTGCTGGGGGACAAAGACAAGGATTTTGTCTCGGCCATTATTAATATTGATTTTTCCATGGTCAGTAAATGGGCCCAGAATAACCACCTCAACTTCACCACTTACGTTGACCTTTCTCAGAAAAAAGAGGTGGCCGACCTCGTTACCAAAGATATTGCCAGAGTCAACGGCTTTCTGCCGGAACATTCCAGAGTCAGGAAGTTTGTTATTTTACATAAGGAATTTGATCCGGATGAAGCTGAGCTAACCCGCACCCGCAAGCTGCGCCGGGGCGCCATGTATGACCGCTACAAGGAACTTATAGAAGCCATGTATGGTGAACACCAGGAGGTCAAAGTTGAAGCGCCGGTCACCTATCGTGACGGCCGCAAGGGTGTCGTGACCACATCAATCAAGGTGAGGGAGCTTTAGTATGGCTGACCTGATGCAATTCGTACTGACCGGTATTACCGTTGGTCTGGTCTACTCTTTGATCGCGCTGGGTTTTACCTTTATCTGGAAATCATCCAGCGTCGCCAATCTGGCCCTTGGGCAGATGGTGTTACTATTTTCCTGGATTGCTTATGGTACGATGCACCAAGCGGGTATGCCGTTCTGGCTTGGACTGCCGGTGACTATTGCCGCTGCGGCCACGATGGGGTGGATACTGGAAAGGGTTGTGCTGCGGCCCCTTATCGGGCAACCGATACTTTCGCTTATCACTGTAACTCTGGGTGTGGCCTTTATTTTTGAAGGTCTCGTTTCTATGTTCTGGCCTATATCCACGGCGGCTATGCCGAAATTCATTCCGGATGAACCGGTGCAGATATTCGGTGCTGTTGTATCCCAGGAATATCTGTGGGCGGCGGGTATTGCGCTGGTATTATTCGTCCTGGTCAGCATTTTCTTCCGTTATCACAAAATGGGGGTGGCCATGCGCGCTACAGCTGATGACCAGATGGCGGTGTGGGCCTGCGGCATCCCTGTGACTAAGATTTTCTCGGTTTCCTGGATGTTCGCCGGTGCCTTGGCGGCAATCGGCGGCGTATTGATGTCCAGCATTGGCGGCATTACCCATGGTCTGGTGGAAACCGGCCTGAAGTCATTTTCGGTGGTTATTCTCGGCGGGCTTGACTCCTTCCTTGGTGCCATGGTCGCCGGGCCGATTATCGGTTTAGCCGAGAATCTTGGCGGCGGCTATTTAACCCAATACACCTGGCCGGGAATTAAAGACGTTATCCCCTTCATTATTATCATAATCGTATTGTTCATTAAACCTTACGGCTTGTTCGGGCAGGTTCGTATTGAAAGGATATAGCCGGTTGTCAATTATTTTCAATAATATATCCTTCGTAGAAAGGTTAAGCCATTCATGAGTACCGGTCTGCCTTGCGGCACGCGAAACTTTAACTACGCCAAGGATATGGCTATTTTTCGCACCAGGACTCATTGGGCGCTGCTGATAATCGGGTTGCTGGTATTGTTTACTGCTCCAATGTATTTATCAGTATATTGGCTGGGTGTTGCCAACCTGATTGGTATCACTATTGTGGCGGCCACCGGTTTGAATATTTTGACTGGTTACTGCGGACAACTATCAGTGGGTCACGCTGGTTTTATTGCCGTCGGCGCCTTTACTTCGGCAGTAATGACGGCCAAATTAGATTTGCCCTTTTTAATCGCCTTACCGGCTGCCGGGATCATGGCCGGCTTAATCGGAGTAATTTTCGGCGTGGCCTCGCTTAGAGTCAAAGGCTTTTATCTGGCCATTGCCACCATTGCGGCGCAGATAATCATTTTGTGGGTTATCAGTCATCTTGAGATTACCGGGGGATTCACCGGCCTCAGCGTACCGCGGGCAGAGATATTCGGCATTACCTTCCGTTCGCAGGCCAGTCTTTTTTTCCTGATTTTTGTGGTGACTGTTATGGTTGTATTTTATGCCAAGAATTTAGCCAGAACCCGGCTTGGCCGGGCGTTTGTAGCCGTTCGGGATAATGATTTGGCTGCCGAAGTTATGGGCATAAATCTGTTCCGATACAAGTTAATCGCCTTTTTTATCGGCTGTTTTCTTGCCGGCATAGCCGGGTCATTGACAGCTCACTGGATAGGGTTCGTCAGTACCGAACATTTCTCCATCACAGATTCAATCTTGTATGTCGGCATGATTATTATCGGCGGGGCGGGAACCACACTGGGTCCTGTATTAGGGGTGGTCGCCATTCGTCTGCTTCAGCAGGGAGTTACCATGGTATCGCCGGCATTGGAATCAGCCCTGCCGGATGCACCTTCTGGTTTTACCGCCGGTTTGGCGCCTTTGGTTTTCGGTCTGGTAATCGTCGTGTTTTTAGTACGTGAACCCAGAGGCCTGGCACACCGCTGGCAACTCTTCAAAGCTTCCTACCGGCTATGGCCGTTTTCTCACTAAAGTTGGAGGTTTGGAATATGTGAGCAGCGTAAATTGGAAGTCACAGACACAGAATAGTAGAAAGGGGATTTCGCATGATTAGCAAGAATTGGTTATCAAAATTATCAGTCATCTCTCTTATCTTGATCCTGGTTGGCCTGCCGGTATTAGCGGCCGGTTGCGGCGATGGTAACGGTGACCCTGATCCGACTGAAACGGTGAAGCAACCGCTGAAAGTCGGTATCATGTATCCACAAACCGGTGCCGCAGCCTCCAAAGGGCAGCCGATGGCAGCCGGGGTTTTGGACGCTATTAAATATGTCAACGAAGAACTTGACGGGGTTTTGGGGCATGAGATTCAGGTGGTTAGTAGAGATAATGCCTACGAATCTTCTAGAGCCACAACAATAATTAATGAATTTATTTCTCAGAATGTCCTGATGTTCACCACTCAGGCTTCGGCCATGATGACTCCGGTAATGAATATCGCCAATGAAGCCGGGTTGCCGGGCTTTACGGTGTTCAGCTCCCCGAATATCACTCAACCTGCCCAACATATTTATGCTCAAATGCCTGATTATGGTGATGGTTGGGCGATTTTTGCCAAATACTATATGGAAAATGTCTGGCAGGGCACTGGTAAGCCGAAAATGGCACTTATGTTGCTCAATAACCCCACAGGTTCCGGTGCCAAAGATGCGGCGGACAAATTAGCCGCCGATTTGGGCATAGAGATTGTGGATATTTCCACCCATACAGGCACTACGTCGGATGAAACTACTGCTCTAACTACTATCGCGTCTAAAAATCCTGATGTCATTTTTATCTCCAGTACGCCTGCGCCTACTTCTGTGATCATCAAAAATATCAGAACACTTCAGGCTAATCAAGCTAACCCACGGCTGACCGGAATTACCATCGGCTGCGGGCACGCAAGCTTTACCAGCGAAATGATAGCGCTGGCTGGCGCCGCAAATGCTAACGGCGTATTGGGTGTCTTCCCCACCGTTAGCTGGGGCGATAATGTTGCCGGTATGGCAAAAATGACCGAATACGTTAACCAGTATCACCCGGCATATAAAGACAATATGGACTATATCACCGCCTGGGCAGAAGGTTTATTGATTGCCAAAATTCTGGAAACAGCTATTCAAAATACTCCCGGAGGGGCCGCAAATCTGACACCTGAAAATGTTGAAAAATATGGTATTCAAATGCTGTCTAACTACGACGTTTCGGGGCTGCACGGCCCGGTAAACTATACCCCCGGTGACAACCGTTTAAGCAAAGCCATGCGGGTTTTTGAAGTCGCCGGAGGAGCTATCATTCCGAAAACCGATTGGATTAATGCCGTTTACATTGACTACGGATTTAGTTAAAAATACCAAAGGCAGGGGGATTACGAACATCCCCCTGCCTGGCGAACTGGTTGGAATTATCTGATATCATGCTTAAACTGAACAATATTGAAGTCGCCTACTTGAATGTTATCCGGGTTCTTCACGGCGTTTCGCTATCGGTTCCGGACGGTCAGATTGTCACCTTGCTGGGGGCTAACGGCGCCGGCAAAACCACTACTTTGAAAGCCATTTCCGGCCTGTTGCACATTGAAGAAGGTGAAGTCACCGACGGTAACATTGAATGGGACGGCGAACGCATTGATAAGAAGAATCCGGAATACATCGGACGGCTCGGATTGGTGCAGGCACTGGAAGGCCGACGGGTTTTTGAACACCTGACTGCTGAGGAGAACCTTATGGTCGGGGCCTTTAACCGTACCAACCGGCAGGCGGTCAAAGATGACCTGGAAATGGTTTACAATTACTTTTCCCGTCTGAAGAATTTGCGCAACAATACTGCCGGCTATCTCTCTGGTGGTGAACAGCAGATGGTAGTTATCGGTCGGGCGATGATGGCGCGGCCTAAACTGATGATGCTGGATGAGCCTTCGCTCGGTCTGGCGCCGATGATGGTGGACGAGATTTACTCCATTATCAAACGTTTTAATGAAGAACAGCAGACTTCTGTGCTGCTGGTAGAACAGAATGTCCGTATTGCCCTGTCCATTGCCCATTACGGCTACGTCATGGAGAGTGGCCGGGTGGTTTTGGACGGCACGGCGGATTTCCTGCAGAACAATGAAGACGTCAAGGAATTTTATATGGGGCTGTCCGCGGTAGGCCAGAAAAAGAGCTATCGCGACGTCAAGCATTACAAACGGCGCAAACGCTGGTTATAATTATTGCGGTAAATCACCACAAGGTATTTGATGAAACAACATTACGATAAACTGGAATCAATGAGGCCGGAGGACCGGCGGGAATATCTGGACAATCGGCTGAAAAAGGCGGTGGCCCGGGCTTACCGCGGCGCGCCGGCAGTTCACAAGATGATGAAAGCCGCCGGAGTAAAACCGGCGGCCATAAAATGCGCTGCCGATCTGGTAAAACTGCCCATCACCCGTAAGCCGGATTTAATTGAACAGCAGCAAAATGACTTGCCGTACGGCGGTTATTACATCGGCCGACCAGAGGATATTGAACGCATTTTTATTTCGCCGGGGCCGGTTTATGAGCCTCTGCATTCACCCAAAATTGAGTGGTTTGCCCGTTCTTTCTGGGCGGCCGGTTTCCGCAAAGGGGATATCGTTATCAATACCTTTACCTATCACCTCTCTCCTGCCGGTACATTGTTTGGTGAGGCGCTCCGGCAATGCGGCGCAACGGTTGTCGTCGCCGGTGCCGGCAATACCGACGTGCATATCAGGACGATGAAGGAACTTAAATGCAATGGCTTTGTCGGTACGCCCAGTTATTTGATGGGCCTGATTAACAAGGTTCAGGAAACCGGCGATTTTAAAAAGGACCTGAAAATCAAAAAAGCCTGGTTTACCGGCGAAATGCTGTCGCCGTCAATCCGCCGGAAACTTGAGGCTGACTACGGTATTGATACCTATCAGGTCTATGCCGTTACCGAACCGGGCGGTGCGCTGGCCTATGAATGTGCTGACAAGTCCGGTCTGCACCTGATGGATGATTACGTCATTGAAATTGTTGATCCGGCCACCGGACAGCAGTTGCCGCCGGGCGAAATCGGCGAAGTTGTAGTCACGCCGTTACATAACCCGCATTGGGGTTTGCTGCGTTTCGGCACCGGAGACCTGTCTAAACTCATCGTTGACCAGTGCGCCTGCGGGCGCACCGCACCCAAACTGGTCGGCCTGCTGGGCCGCAGTGGTGAAGCTGTTAAAGTGCGCGGCATGTTTGTCGTGCCCAAGCAGGTGCAGGAAATGTTAGGTTCTTTTGCGGATGCCGGTCGTTTTCAACTGGTTGTAAGGCGTGACGGCAATCGGGACTATTTGACCCTGCGGCTGGAAATGGCAGCGATTTCTGAGACCGGTAATCTTAAGCCTGAAATCGCCCGGGCGTTCCACAACTCCTGCGTGGTCAAACTGGATGATTTAGAACTGCTGGCGACGGGAACTATTCCCGCCGACGCTAAAATAGTCATTGATGAACGGAAATGGGATTAGCATGACAGACACCCTTGTCAAACAACAGAATCCGGTTAAGGTCAGCATGCGTAACATCACCCTGTCTTTCGGCGGTATCACCGCCTTAAAAGATGTTTCCGTGGACATTCGGGAAAATGAAATTCTGGCTATTATCGGGCCTAACGGTGCCGGCAAGACCTGTCTGTTGAATTGCCTTAACGGTTTCTATAAGCCGCAAAAAGGAGAGATTATTTTTGAAGGCCGGGATATCAGGGGTATCCGCCCGGACAAGGCCGCCAAAATGGGTTTGGCGCGCACCTTTCAGAATATTGAGCTTTTTTCCGGCTTAACCACGCTGGAGAATGCCATGGCCGCCCGCCATGTCTTCATGAAACAGAATCTGCTGACCGGCGGGCTGTACTTCGGCCCGGCCCATAACGAAGAAATAAAGCATCGCCGGGTGGTGGAAGATATCATTGATTTTCTGGAGATAGAGGCGGTACGCCATCATGTAGTCGCCTCGTTGCCTTACGGCATGCGCAAACGCATTGAATTCGCCCGCGCCCTGGCGCTGGAACCGAAAGTGCTGCTTTTGGACGAACCGATGGCCGGCATGAACAGCGAAGAAAAAGAAGACATCGCCCGGTTTATCGTGGATATTTTTGAGGGTCAGGGTGAATGTTATCCGGATACGCCGGTACTCCGTGACGGCCTGAATACCATCGTCCTGATTGAACATGATATGGGCGTGGTCATGGATCTGGCGGATCGCATCGTGGTGCTGGATTTTGGTCGGAAAATCGCTGAGGGCACTCCGGAAGAAATCCGCAACAACCCCCAGGTTATCTCAGCCTATCTGGGCCAGAGCGCCAAACACTGATTCAGACTTAGTCTTCTTCAGCTATTATCCGGTCGCGATAGTCGGTGATCCGGCGGCACATCGGGCCTTCGCATTTAGGGCTGAACCCCAGTTTGCGAGCCTTTTTTTCCATATCCGCCAGGGTCTTTTTATCCGGTGAGCCGTATTTGTCATAACTGGCGCATTTCGCCGTGCCGTCTGGATTGACCATGATGGTAATCTCATCGTCCACGGCTTCACATTTAATGGTGGTGGCGGTCAGTTGCCAGGTCGGTTTATTCATCAAGCGTATTATATCATATCTTTTCAGCCGGGATAACTGACTTTTGTTGATTTCCTGCGTTATATGAGGTGTAAGGAATTCACCGGAGTAAGCAGATGGAACAGCAACAGTATTACAAAAAACAAGACTCGTCTTTCAGCATCGCCGCCGCAGTTGACGCCAGGGACCAGGGGGTTTCAATGATGATCGGGGCCGCCATGGTGTTCGGTCTGGCCGCCGGCGGTCTGGCTATCGGTTATGTCTCGCCGTTCATCCAGTGGCTGGTCACCGGAACTCTCGGCGTTCTCGGCACGCTGTTAACCGTGTCGGGTATTGTCAAGGTGCTAAGCGGGCGTTAAACCGGCGGCTTTAACTTTGCCGTATACAAACCTTTGCCGATGTATTCCTGGATATCGCGATTATGTTAAAGCGGTATGCCGGTTCCCGTCGCCCGGGCGATGAGTTTGCCAGTGGCGTCTTCAACGCTAATTTCGGCCATGATTGCCCGCTTGCCGGCTTTGACCACCCGGCACTCTGCGGTCAGCTCGGAGTCCGGGTAGGCCGGGTTCAGGAAATGGGTATTGAATTGGGCCGCCACTGTCGGGTAATGCAATGCATTAACGGCATAGCCGAAAGCTGAATCAGCCAGGGTCACAATAATTCCGCCGTGTACACTGCCCACGAAGTTCGTAAATTCGGGCTTGAGCGTCAAACTGACTTTGGCGTATCCGTCGTCCAGTTCAACCAGTTTGATGCCCAGCAATTGCCAGGCCGGCTCAACCAGACTCCCCTGACGCAGCTTCTCAATGTTCTCCTGGCTCAAGTTTTAATACCCTCGTTCAGGATGCGGTAAATGGCGTCCATGTCCACCGACTGTCTGACCAGGTCGGCCAGGGCGTCATAGTGCTTCTCTTTGTCCAGCGGCGCGTCATAGACGCGCTCCGGCAAGCCTTTGCGCCGCCGCAGGTTATTCATCAGACCGCGCCGGAAGCCGTGGCTCTGAAAGATACCGTGGATATAGCTGCCGAAAACCGTACCCGCCTCGTTGACGCTGCCGTCAGGATAATCCGCGCCGCCGTCCTGAGTTTCGGTGATGCGGAAGGGGCGGTCGGGGCTGACCGTCCGGCCCATGTGGATCTCGTAGCCGCCGATAATCTCCCCTTTAAGTCCCGCCAACAGTCCGCGGTCCTCAGTGATCACCCCTTTAACCTGGGTAGTCGCTTTGGTGGCGGCAAAAGTGGTCTCAGCATTGATCAGGCCCAATCCTTCAACGGTGTCCTGCTCTGATTCCACATGATTCGGGTCATGAATCAGTTTGCCCAGCATTTGATAACCGCCGCAGGCACCGAAAACCGGAGTTCCGGCTTTGGCTCGTTTAATAATAGCGTCCGCAATTCCGGACTGCCGGATAGCCAAAAGGTCCGGCACGGTAGTCTTGGAGCCGGGAATGATAATCAGGTCCGGGCTGCCCATTTCATCCGGCCGGGTAATATAACGGATATTAGCTCCGTCTTCTTCCAGAGCGTCAAAATCATCATAGTTGGAAATCCGCGGGATGCGGACAATAGCGACATCCAAATCAGCCGTGGAATCTTTATTTTGCCGTTCATCCAGGTACACCGAGTCTTCCTGCGCCAGCAATATGTCGCGGAAATAGGGCACCACGCCCAGCACTGGCCGGCCGGTTTTGTTTTCCAGGTAATCGTTGGCATCTTTGATTAACGTGACATCGCCGCGGAACTTGTTGATCAGGAAACCTTTGACCAGCTTGCGTTCTTCTTCGTCCAGTATTTCCAGCGTTCCCACGAATGAGGCATACACCCCGCCGCGGTCAATATCACCCGCCAGCAGCACCGGTGAATTGGCCAGTTTCGCCATGCGCATATTGGCAATCTCGCGGGACTTCAGGTTAATCTCCGCCGGTGATCCAGCACCCTCAATGACGATAATGTCGTAACGTTCTTTGAGGTAATCCAGAGACTCTTTAACTTTACTCAGTAAAAATTGCGTATGCTGATAATAGGCGGCGGCGGAGGTATTGTTGTACACTTTGCCGTGCAGGATAATCTGAGAGCGTGAATTAGCCTCCGGTTTTAACAGCACCGGGTTCATGTGGATGCTGGGGGCTATTCCGGCTGCTTCTGCCTGCATGGCTTGTGCCCGGCCTATTTCGCCGCCCTCCGGCGTTACAAAGGCGTTCAGCGCCATGTTCTGGGACTTAAACGGCGCCACTTTGTAGCCATCTTGTTTGAAGATGCGGCACAGCGCTGCCACCAGCACGCTTTTGCCCACGTTGGATGATGTGCCCTGGATCATAATCACTTTTGTTTCAGACATAATCGCTATTATAGCAATTACCGTGCCCGTGGTATAGGTTTAATTGAGTGGACGCAATCGTTCTTGTCAAAATGATGTTATCGGGTTAAACTTGGTTTATGACTGACAAACCCGCAGATATTGTTGAGACTATTAAGCGGCTTAAGAAGGCCTACGCTCAGACCGTGATTGCTCTGAATTTTTCCAGCCCGTTGGAATTATTAGCCGCCGTTATTCTGTCCGCCCAGACCACCGATGCCGCCATCAATTCCGTCACCCCGGCGCTTTTTACCCGGTATAAAACACCCCGGGATTATGCCGAGGCCGACATAACCGAACTGGAAACCATCATCAAGCGCAGCGGTTTTTATCACAATAAGGCTAAAAGCCTTATCGGCATGGGCCGGACGCTGGTGGAAAAGTTCAACGGTCAGGTGCCGCAGACCATGGCGGAGCTGATTCAAATCCCCGGTGCGGCACGCAAGACGGCCAACATCGTGCTGTGGAATGCTTTCGGAAAAATTGAGGGTATCGCGGTGGACACCCATGTGGCGCGTCTGTCGCAGCGCCTGGGCTTCACCATTCAGAAAGACCCGGTAAAAATTGAAAAAGACCTGATGCAACTGGTACCGCACGATGAATGGGGCCGCTTTCCGCACCTGATTCAGAACCACGGCCGCGCCGTCTGTTTTGCCCGCAAGCCCCGGTGCGCCGAGTGCTTTCTGAACGATATCTGCCCCTCGGCGTTTAAGGTGTAATCGGGCCGAACCGATTCATCATCGCGCGTCACCTTGAAGGCTCGGGAATCACTCTCCTTGGTCCGGTCTCATAACCACAGGCGTAAACCATGGCGCAAATGGCCCACACGGGTCACCATGAAGGCTTTTCCGGCTCATAAATTGATACCAATTAATATAAATAAATGTTATAATGCGCCTTCGGTATTAATCAAATCCGTTGTAACATAGACCTTAAGTATTAGTACCCGATTTTAAGATATTTTCAATACTTTGCGGCAGAGGTGGCGAGGCTGGATATGACACCCGATAGTTCCGGTTATAATTCACTTGAAAAAGCTCAAAATACCGGCGGAAGTGATTATTCACATATAAACGTTGAAGGCTTGGATATAGGCCGGTCACTTGATGCCCTACCGTTTTATGTGATGCTGATAGATGCCAATCATCGTATCTTATTCGCTAACAACACCATGTGCCGGGCGCTTAAACTTGATGCCAAAGACGTTATCGGACGGTACTGTCCGCAACTGGTTCACGGTGTTGACCACTTTAAATACTGCCCGTTGCAACAGGCGATCGCCACCGAAAAAGGCGTTGAGATTGAGGCGTTTGATGCCTTCCATAACCGTTGGTTGAAACCGGCTATTTATCCTACCGGTCAATTCACGGATGAAGGGGAGCCAATCTTTCTGCATTTGACCTATGACATTGATGATCAAAAAAAGGTGTCGCAGGAGTTGGAGCTGAAAGCGCGCCTTTTGGACGCCGCCACTGATTCAATATTCTTAACAACTCCGGACGGCCAGATTATTTATGCCAATGAAAATGCTTTCAAAACCCGGGGTTACACCCTGACTGAACTTATCAGCCTCAACATTAAGGCGTTAAGACCGCCAAACGCGTTGACTACCTGGGAAGAAAACCGTCGGAAAACAGTTAATTCCAACGAAGTTATCTATGAGACGTCCCACCAGCGTAAAAACAACGCCGTCTTTCCCGTTGAGGTTCATGCTCAGACCATCAGGCATGACAACCAGAAAATGGTTTTATCGGTCGTCCGCGACATCACCCGGCGTAAAATCGCTGAGTGTGCGCTTAAGAACATTGAGGAGCGGCATCGCACCATCCTGATGACCGCCCTGGACGGTTTCTGGATGACGGATCTTGACGGGCGCCTGCTTGAGGTTAATGATACCTATTGCCGCATGAGCGGCTACAGCATGGAAGAGCTGGAATCCATGAAGGTTTCTGATCTTGAAGCTCACGAAACAATTGATGAGACAAAAAAGCGTATCCAGCATATCCGGGAATACGGTGACGCCCGTTTTGAAACTCAACACCGGCGCAAAGACGGCAACATTTACGACGTGGAAATCAGTGCCCAGTATCGCCCGGTTGATGACGGCTACCTGGTGGTGTTCATTCGGGACATCACCGATCAGAAGTTGAAGGAAGCCGAAAACCGGCGCCTGCGGGAAAAGTCTGAGTTATCCGGTCGTTTAGCGGCTATCGGTGAAATGGCCGCCGGTATCGCGCATGAAATAAACAATCCTTTGACCAGTGTTATCGGCTTCGCCGAACTGCTGTTGCTGGAGGAAAACCTGCCGGAAAACGCCGCGGCTGAAGTAAAAGTCATTTATGAAGGCAGCCAGCGAGTCAAAGACATCGTCGCCCGGCTGCTGACTTTTGCCCGGCAGTCAAGCCCCGAAAAAATACACACTGATTTAGCCGAAGTTATTGACAATACCATCGGCTTGCGCAGCTATGTCCTGAAAACCTCCAATATTCAGGTGGTTAAACGCTACGCCCCGGATTTACCCCGGGTCAAGGCAGATCCGGGACAACTACAACAGGTATTTCTGAATCTTATCGTCAATGCTGAATATGCCATGAAACAGGCCCGCAACCAGGGCACGCTGACCCTCACCACCGAACAATATGGTGATAACGTGCGGGTGTTGGTGACCGATGACGGCACGGGTATAGATGAACAGATTCAACAGAGCATTTTTCAACCGTTCTTTACCACCAAAGACACCGGTGAAGGTACCGGGTTGGGGCTGAGCCTGTCCTTCGGCATAATTCAGGAACACGGCGGCTCCATCCGGGTAGAGAGTCAGCGCGGTCACGGCACCACCTTCGTTATTGAATTGCCGGCGGCGCACCATCCGGCCGGACAATTGGCGACGGCACCGGTGGTAGAGAACCGTCGGTCGGAGAACAAAGCCCGGTTTCTGGTAATTGACGATGAACCCTTCGTTAGAGCCTTAATTCAGCGTCTCCTGGTCCAAAACGGGCATGTGGTGGAGGAGTGTGATGAGGCATCGCGAGCCCTGGACTTACTGGAGCGCAATAATTATGACGTGGTGCTATTGGACATCCGCATGCCCGGTACCAGCGGCATGGAGCTTTACGATGCCATCTGCGCCAGATGGCCGTGGCTGGCCGGCTGCGTCATTTTTATCACCGGAGACAGTTCGGACGTTGTTATCCGGGATTATCTGAAAACAATCAGTATTCCGGTAATTTCCAAGCCGTTCAATCGCCGGACGCTGGAAGCCGCGGTGGATAGTTTATTGTTGAAGCTGGATAAGGGTAAATCGCCGGCTGCCGGGTAAAAAGGCGTTACCTCAGCCTGTAAGCCGGAACAACCGCGTCACATTCTCTGTCGTCGCCCGTGCCAGTGCTTCCATCGTAATCCCACGGATATCCGCCAGCGCTTCTGCTGTCTGCATAAGGTACGCCGGTTCATTGCGCTGCCCCCGGTATGCCTGAGGCGGCAGAAACGGGCAATCGGTTTCCAGCAGCAATCGTTCCAGCGGAATCTGACGGTAGATGTCATGATTCTTTCGGGCCGATGGATAGCTGACATAACCGCCCAATGCGATATAAAAACCGGACTCCAGGTAGCTATCGGACGTCGCCGTATCCCCGTTGAAACAATGAATTACGCCTTTGGGATGAACCGGATTGGCCGCCGCCCAGGCCGACAGCAGCGGCGCCATCGCTTCATCAGCCTCACGGCTGTGGATGATTACCGGCAAGCCGGTCTTAACCGCCAGGTTCAGGTGAAAATCCAGCGATTTCCGCTGTTCCGCCTCCGAGAACGGCTTGTGGTAAAAATCCAGCCCGGTCTCACCTATCGCCACCACTCCGGGGCTTGTCGCCAGTGCGGCCAGTGCGGTCAGATTTTCGTAGGTGGCCGTGGCGCTGTCGCAGGGGTGAATACCCACCGACGCGAAGACATTTTCGTGCGCCGCCGCCAGCCCCACCGCTTTGCGGCTGGACTCCAGATCAATGCCGATGGTAATGATTTTCGCCACGCCTGCGCCCGCCGCCCGGCGCAACACCACGTCAAAATCGGGGGCAAACTCCGGCAAATCCAGATGTGCGTGAGAATCAATGAGTTTCATTGTCGTAATTATGACGGAACACCGGCATCCGGTTCAATACACTGGAACCGAATACTGCCAACTCTTACCTGTCACTGCGAGGCTGCGCCGAAGCAGTCTCGGTCCTCTCATCTGATACCTGACGGCTGACCGCTGATAGCTCGCCCCCCCCGTCATTGCGAGCCTGCTGCGAAGCAATCTCGGTACCCTTATTCAAATATTGGAAATTGGTAGTATTTCACTAACCCTGCAAGTATAGCCTGACAAAGTTCTT